>DATKAP010000168.1:0-13918 GCA_035577905.1 Binatia bacterium | reverse complement strand
GTGAGATTTTCTTGCTCGCCTTCGCCGTTCCAGTGCTAACCTTCTTCATTGCCGGTCTCCTTTGATCTGTGCCTTGAGCACGTCGATAACTTGGGAGCGTACACCGCATCCCGTCGGAGACCGGCCTTCTCATCCCATCTGTTCGCGACGGTTGACTTTCCGGATTACCCGATAGTCAGAACCTGCCGATGGAGATTCGTGCCCGGAACGGTGATTCAAGGCAATCGCTAGCCTCCTGTATCCTTACGTATGTAATGTGGCGCTGCTGATCATTTCGCTCACGAAGCAGGCAAAAGCAATGCGAGCACCCCGGCCTCTTAGCTTGTTGGCCACTTTCTTCCTTGGATTCGCTGTCCAGGCGCATGTCGTTCCCGCTGTGCAGAACACCAGTGGAATGCGATTGATTGTGGCGGATGAAAACAGCTATCCAACGCTGCGTGTCGTACTTCCCGGCCATCGTGATAGCGATAGAACCATCGAGGTGATTTTCCCGGAACACGTCACGGTACGACAAGTCGGCCAGAGCGAAGGGAAACATCTATTTCTGTTTCAGCCAGGCCAACACGCGGATCGACCCGCTTGGCAGAAGGTTGGCCGTTCGCTGCAATATGACATGGATTTCGCAGGCGGTCTCCACATGCAGGCGACAGCCACGCTCGAAGAGGATGGCGTACGCTTTCGCTACGAGTTCGAGAATCGATCCAAGGTTGCATATGAAATGATTTACGCGCCCACGGATCCAAGGATGACTTCTATCCTTCACGATGTTCGGCTCGAGCGGACGTATGTTCACCATAAGGATGGGTTTGATCTGCTGGCGTCGGAAACACCGAGTCGGTTGACAATGCCGTTGAACCAATGGCTGCCTGCGCGCTATATGGCGTCTTACACATGGCCGATCCCAGCTAAAAAAGTGGAACAAAGAGATGATGGCATCACGTACTACAACAAGTCTCGGGCCGTCGATGAGCCGCTGGTCGCAACGCTATCGAGCGACAACAAATGGGTGGTAGCCAGTTTCACGCGCACAACCGGCAACGTGTGGAGTAACCCCGAACTGACATGCCAGCACGTGGACTCACAGATTCCACTGGCGGCCGGCGCAGGTGCGGCAATGGAGACGAAGATTTTGGTGTTTCAGGGTTCTCTCAATGACGTTCTGAAGAAAGTCGATGCACAGCGCCAGTCCCTCAAATAGTGACGACGGTGTCCGGTCAATTGGTGACTCCTGATCTCACTTCGAACCCTGTCGCCGAGGCGGAAACCCATTGACAGTTTTATCTTCCAAGGAACTTCTCCCCCAGAGGTTCCGTATCTCCTCTTGCTAACCGTTTGTTATGGGGTTCGTCTATTCAGCCATAAGGGGTTAAGGCAATGAAACCACAGGCATGGGGATGGCTGACGGCGGCGGTTCTGGCGGCTGGATTGAATTCCAGCTACCACAACGGCGGCCTCCAGTGGGCCCACGAGATTGCAGACCGCGTACAACATAACAGCAGTGCCGTGTTGGCTTTAGCTACCGGCCAGGCCGATTGGTTCCTCGCCGAGGCGCGTCGGCTGAAGGTCGAACCAGCGCTCGATGACGCCGCCGGGAGTGAAACCCCTCGCTGCCCGTACGCTGCCGCGACGGCCATGGTCCAGAGCTCCTTTGACGAATCGCAATCCGAGTTCGACAACCTGCAGGCGCTTTCCGCTCGCGAGCAAGCGGAGCTGGCTCGCCTCGAAGCGAATCGCGCCCGGATCGAAGCCCGGGTGCAAGCCAAGCTGGCCCGCCTGCACCTCGCCGACAATAGTTTCCGTTTCACGGATGGGGACTTCAGCTTCACCGACAAGAATTTCACTCCTGTTGTGATTGAGGTCCCCCGAATCCGATGCCAGCGGCTGCCCATAATCACGCCACACATCCCGCGGGTACACGTAAGAATTCCTCGAATACAAGTCCCCGATGCGGTTGTGGAAGTGGATAGCTCAGATGCGGGGCCAATTTAACGCAGCAGTAATAACCTCCTAACTCTGGAAACTCGGGCGCGGAATAAAATCCGCGCTCTTTTTTCATTTGAACAAAATGGCGGTGCCCCACTTCGCGCCGCCTTTGCGGGAAGTGGGATTCAAGACGGTGTGTTCTGAGATTCCTTGCCGGGTGCGTGGATCGTGCTTGGCTATCGGCGAAGCGCGATCACTGCCCAGTAGCACTCTCGTGCCCTTACCCAACCCGGTTCCCACCTGTGCAAATCGTGAAGTTTTTCCCGTATCTCATTTCGAGATTTGCGGCTATAGTGAAGAGGCTCAGCGATTCCTGGCGACAACTGACCTGAACTGATGGCACGGAAGTCGAACACCACCATCTTGCAGGAAGAGTTGTACCCGCCTTACGCCGGGAATTCCCCGTCCGACAGATCGCGCGAGGAACTCGACGCGCGCCTGGTTGACCTCGATGTCAACGAAGGATCGCCTTTTCTGCGGGCCCAGAAACGTGTGCCCGCCCGTCGCAGTTCGCTTCCCAAGAAAGCCGCCCATCGCCTGATCTGGGCATTTCTCGCTCTCGGCATGCTGGGGATCGCTTCACTGGGCATTCTTGGTCTTTACAGCTACAGCGAGCGCTCCTGGCGCTTCCGCATCGATTCGAGCGACAACATCGAGGTCACGGGCAATGAGAATGTGACCAAGGCCCAGATCATGGAAGTCCTGGGCTCCGATATCGGACGCAACATTTTCTTCGTGCCGCTCTCCCAACAGAAAGCACAACTGGAACAGATTCCCTGGGTGGAGTCGGCCAGTGTGATGCGCTTCGTGCCCAATCGCCTGGCGGTCGAAATCCACGAGCGCACCCCTGTTGCCTTCGCGCGGGTTGGTCCTCGCATCTTCGTCATCGATGCCGGCGGCACGCTGATGGATCTTCCGCCGAAGCACAAATACTCCTTTCCGGTCATTCTCGGAATGAATCCCGGCGAGCCGCTCTCGACCCGTGTTCCGCGCATGAAGGCGTACAACCAGCTTGTGCACGATCTTGATTCGGGCGGCGCGCGCTACTCTCTGGATCTGAGCGAAGTCGACGTTTCCGATCTTGAGAATCTGAAAGTTCGCGTGAACGATCCGCAGGGAGACGTTCTGGTCGAACTCGGCGCTTCTGACTTTCTCAAGCGCTACCAGACATACGTCACCCACGTCCAGGAATGGCGACAGCAGTTCCAGAAACTCGAATCAGTGAACCTGCGCTATGACAACCAGGTGATCGTGAATCCCGACATGGAAGGGAATCCGCGACCGGCGGCGCTTACGGCAGCGACCGCGAAAGCGGCAGTCGCGGCCGGAGTCAGGCCGGCGGCGCTGGTGACGCACATCAATCCGCACGATCCCTCGATTCCAAAGCCGGCGTTTGAATTGAGTCAAAAGAAGCTGGATCCCAAGGCCGCAGCGACGAAGAAATCTGCGGCCAGGCCTCATGCGAAAAAAGCCGTCGCGAAAGGGAGCAAGCCTGCGGCTACGAAGAAAGAGGTTGGAAGTCATCCGGCACCGAGACCGAATGCAGTCCACGCCGCTGCCACGAAAACCGCCGGACCGCAGTTGGTTCACCCGGCGCCAGTCGCAGCGAATACGGGAACTCCAAAGCCGAGCCCGGCGGTTGGAAAGCCCTCTGCGGGTGCAGGACCGAATTGATGGGAGTCGTGAATTCATAACTATGGCGAATCAGCAGGGAAGCTTTCTCACGGCCATTGACGTCGGCAGCGCCAAGACATGCGCATTGATGGCCGAAATGACCGACACCGGCTTGCGCTATCGCGGACACGGCGTGGCGGAGTCCCGTGGTTCGCGCAAGGGCGTGATCGTGGAACTCGATAAGGCGGTCGCCTCGATTCAAAAGGCGGTTGAAGCCGCCGAAGACGTTGCTGGCGCCCCGGTCGAGAACGCCATCATCGGCATCGGCGGAGCGCACGTTCGCGGCATCAATACGCATGGAGGCATCAGCCTCGGCACCCGCCCGCGCGATATCGGACGCGACGAGATCAAGCAGGCGGTGGAGCGCGCTCGCGCTGTCCCGCTGCCTGCTGACCGCGAAATCCTCCATTTGCTTCCCCAGGAATTCATCCTTGACGATCAGGCGGGAATTCACGATCCGCTCGGCATGATGGCGGCGCGGATCGAAGTGCGCGTGCACATGGTCACAGCCGCGACCAGCGCCACACAGAACGTGATCACCGCCGTGAACAAGGCCGGAGTTCATGTCGACGACACGGTCTTCGAGCCTCTCGCGGCCGCCGACTCCGTACTGCGCTCCGACGAGCGCGAACTCGGCGTCTGTCTCGCCGACATAGGAGCAGGGTCGACCGAGTTAGTTGTCTTTCAGCAAGGAGCTGTCGCCTGGACCGGCGTCATTCCGGTCGGTGGAGATCATTTCACCAGCGATCTTTCGGTCGGCTTGTGTGCACCCCTCGCCGAAGCTGAGAAGATCAAGAAAAATTTCGGCAACGCAATCGTGACGCTGATCCCCGAAGGCAACGAGGTGGAAGTCCCCCAAGTGGGAGATCGTCCATCACGTCTCATGCCCCAGCGCCTGGTCGCAGAAATCCTCGAACCGCGTGCCCGCGAACTCTTCGAAATGATGCGCGACACGCTGCGCCAGTCCGGCATGTTTGACATTTGCATCGCAGGGGTCGTGCTGACCGGCGGCGCCTCGCGACTGCCTGGACTCTTTGACGTCGCAGAGTCAGTCCTGCGCCGCTCTGTCAGGCTGTCCTGGCCCATGCCGCTCGCGAAGATGCCGTCAACGCTGTCCGAGCCGGAATTCGCGACGGTTCTCGGCATGGTCAACTACGGCCAGCGGGCGCGCATCGCCCGCGGCTTCCAGGAAGGCGGCTTGGGTTCGAGATTGAAAGCCATGTTGGTAGGAAAAGGAGCGTAAAGCAGTAGTTGGTGGCCAGATGATTCTTACTGACCACTGGTCACTGAAACACTGACCACTTGTCGAACGGCGCACGACAGCAAGCAGTATCGAAGAATTCAACCAGGAGTAAACAATGAGCAACGACATTCGCATTAGCTTTAACGAGGAAGCCCGGAACGACGCCAAAATCAAAGTCATCGGTGTAGGCGGAGGAGGCGGCAATGCCGTCAACCGCATGATTGACGCCGGTCTCGAAGGCATCGAATTCATCGTTGCCAACACCGATCTGCAGGCGCTGCGCATGTCGCATGCGCCTGTGAAGCTCCAACTTGGAGTGAAGCTGACCAATGGTCTCGGCGCGGGTGCCAATCCCGAAGTCGGGCGCAAGGCTGCGCTCGAAGATTCCGACAAAATCATCGAAGCTCTGGAAGGCGCCGACATGGTGTTCGTCACCACCGGGCTCGGCGGAGGTACCGGCACCGGCGCCGCTCCGATCATTGCGTCTCTGGCGAGTGAAATGGGCGCGCTTACGGTTGCGGTCGTGACCAAGCCCTTCTCGTTCGAAGGCAAACGCCGCATGCAGCAGGCCGAGCGCGGTATCTCGGAACTGATGGAATCGGTCGACACCACCATCGTGATTCCCAACGAAAAGCTGCTGGCTGTCGCCGAAGACGCGGGTTTCTTCGAATCCTTCCGCATCGCTGACGACATTCTCCGCCAGGGCGTGCAGGGGATCTCCGATATCATCACGATCCCCGGTATCATCAACCGCGACTTCGCCGACGTGAAAACCATCATGTCGAGCATGGGGTACGCGGTGATGGGCACCGCCAATGCCTGCGGCGCGCGGCGCACCATCGAAGCCGCGCAGCGTGCGATCGCCTCGCCTCTGCTCGAAGCCGGAGCCATCGACGGCGCTCGCGGTATCCTCATCAACATCACGGGATCATCCTCGCTGAAACTCGCCGAGGTTCAGCAAGCGTGCTCGATCATCCAGGGCGCCGCCCACGAAGATGCCAACATCATCTTCGGTGCCGTCCTCGACGAGAAGATGAAAGACGCGGTGAAGATCACGGTGATCGCCACCGGATTCCGCGAAGCCCCGACGGGACGCCATCGGCACAGCGAAGTGCGCACATCCTTCGCCGCGGCACACGACGAGGCCATGGACTTCCCGGAGTCCATGGGCCCGCGCGATCCCTTTGCAGAACCTCCGAAGCACATCATGGGGGAACCGGAAATGTCTCGCGAGACCATGCATGACGACCGCGCGTTCGTCGATGAATCGCCGGCACCCGTCCCCCAGGCGTCTGAGCAGGTCGGCACGCTCGACTCCATGCGCAACGGTGTATTGACGAATCTGGCAGCGAATTTCGAGCAGGATGATCTCGACGTGCCAGCCTTCCTGCGCAAGCGCAACGACGTGATGTAGGCGGGGCTCTATTATCCAGGAAGGATTGGTTTTGTCCGGACCGGCCAAGCGTTCGCAGGGCTTGTTTTCGCCAGTCTACCGGGTGAAAACAGTTGCACACGGACGCCAGTGCCTTTTTAGTAACGGGGTAACTGATTACCGAAAGGTGCGAACCGAGGTAATCTGCGCCTATGTTGCTGGGTCGGAGTAACTTAGATCTGAAACACCGATTTTGCCGGTAAAAATTTACAGTTGTGGAATGTTGGTAAGTCTCGTACTATCAGCGCAGATGTTTGTAGCAGTGAGGTTACCTCTCGCTGGCACGCTGCTTGCATCAATGTTCCTAGATTCCAGGGAGTGAAAACCACCCACGATGTTCAGGGGAAGCCCACTTCGTTTCGTTTTGGCCCTTGCCGCATCTCTGTCCTTTGTCGGATTGAGTTGGGCCGCTAGCATTAACACCCATACCCCATCGAAATCCTGCAAGAAAGTCAGCGAGACCGCACGCACACGCCGTCGGCTGCATCATCTGGCCAAGAGCCGCACGGCGACTGTGACTCGAACGTCCCTGACGACTAAGCGCCGCCGTCATTACTACGAGCGCTTCCACATGAGTTCGTTCGCCGAAGATCTCACCAATGGGGACATCACTGCCGGAGAAGATCCCATCGTTCGCCAAGCGGCCATTGATGCCCTCGGCAACATGAACGGCACGGTCGTGGCCATTGAGCCCACCAGCGGCCGCGTTCTCGCCATGGTGAATCAGAAGCTCGCTCTTTCCAGTGGCGCGCAGCCCTGCTCGACCATCAAACTCTCGGTCGCGTTGGCCGCGCTGAGCGAAGGCCTGGTTTCGAAAGAGACTCCGGTCGCCCTCGGTGGGCGTTACAAGATGAATTTGACCACCGCGCTGGCCAAATCGAACAACGCTTATTTCGAAGCTTTGGGCCGCAAACTCGGTTTCGAGAAGGTCGCCTACTACGCCCACGAATATGGTCTCGGCGAGCTCGCGGGATACGGCATCCCCGGCGAGCAGCCCGGAGATTATCCTGACGCGGTCATACCTGAAAAGCTCGGTGGCGTAGGGAAGATGTGTTCCTTCGGCGAAGGCGTCACCATGACTCCACTGCAGCTCGGCGCCCTGGTCTCTGCCATCGCCAACGGGGGAACCCTCTACTACATGCAGCATCCGACGACCCCGGAAGAAGTCGCCGGCTTTCAGCCCCGCGTGAAGCGCCAGCTCGATATCGCCCCGGTTATTCCCGAACTCTCTGATGGCATGGCGGGCGCAGTGCAATACGGTACCGCCCGCAGTTTGCGCCTGAACTTCAGTGAAGAGGAAATCCTTGGCAAGACCGGAACCTGCTCCCACGAAGGAACCCGCTACGGGTGGTTCGCCTCCTACGCGAACACGAGCGTTGGCCGTGTTGTGGTCGTTGTTTTTCTGCAGGGCGGCCGGCCCACTTTCGGCCCCAAGGCAGCCGAGATCGCCGGACGCATGTACCGCAGCATGTACGATCACAACTTCTTTGTGGTAGGCCGCGGCATGTCGGCGGATGACGCAACCGTCAAGACCGTGAACACAACCCCTTAGTCCTCCATTCTTCGCACAGAGAGGCGCAGCTCGGCTGCGCCTTTATGTGTCTTCAGAGCAAACCACTCCCACCTGCCAGGAAACCACTTTCGGTTGATCAATCAAGACGTGTCTTCACCTGGCCGATAGTTATTCCAGGGGTGCATGCTGCAGCCGGCTTGCGTCCGTCACCATTTCCAGAGGAATAACCTGCACGATGATTGCTCAGCGAGCCCGAGATCTGGGTCTGATCGCGCTCTCGGTCGTCTTCGCATTGTCGGCTGTCTACGCAATGATTGCGTATCACGATGTGCACGTTCTGTTCTTGTCTGTCGCTGCGTTCGTCGTATCGTGGATTGCCCTGCGATGGACGCAGACACTCCACGTGGATCAAGTCGGCGCCGCTCGTTTTCAAACGCTCGCGGAAGCCATTCCCCAGATCGTATGGATTGCCGACGCTGATGGCCACACCACTTATATCAACAAGCGCTGGTACGAGATGACCGGCATGCACCAGGCCGACGGGCTGGGCACGGGGTGGATCGAATCGGTTCATCCCGATGACCGCGCTCCCTGCCAGGAAAAATGGCAGAAATGCGCGCGTTCGGGAGAGACCTTCGAGATTGAGTATCGCCTCCATGATGCAATCCACGGATACCGCTGGTATCTCGATCGAGCCGTCCCGTTGCGCGACGAAAAAGGTGTCATCCAGCAATGGTTTGGCACCTGTACCGATATCGAGGAGCAGAAGCACTATCAGCAGATTCTGGAGCAGCAAATCAAAGAGCGGACCGAGGAACTCGCTGAGGCTAATACCCGACTCCAGCAGGAAATGTGGGAAAAGGATCTCGCCCGCCGTACCCTGGACGAACATAACGAAGGGATGATGCAGGCGCTAAAAGAACGTTCGCAGCGGGCTACGCTCCTGGCCAAGATGGGTGAGCTGTTACAGAGTTGCCAGACTCGTGAAGAAGTATTCACTGCCGCACTTGGTTTTGCGCCCAAGATCTTTCCATCACGCCGCGGCGCCGTGGCTTTATTTGATCCTTCCCACAAGCTTGTCGAAGTGACGGGTCAGTGGCACGACTGTCAACTCCCGGTCACCTCCTTCGAGCCGGAGCGCTGCTGGGCGTTGCGTACCGGCCATCCGCATCTGGTTCTTGCAGGAGACACCACTGCGTGCTGTGCTCATGTGGCTGGCGGAGAGCACACATACGTCTGTATACCGATCCTGGCGCAGGGCGAGGCGCTAGGGATTCTTCATGTTCAGGCGACGGAGAAAGATCCTGAGATCACCGAAGGTGAAATGTCCTTCATGACCACCTTCGCGGCGCAGGTGGGACTCTCTGTCGCAAATATCCGCCTGCGTGAGGCTCTGCGGGCCCAATCCACGAAAGATCCCCTGACCGGTTTATACAATCGCCGCTACCTGCAGGAGATGCTCGAGCGCGAAATCCGCCGTGCCACCCGCGCGGAACAGCAACTTGGCATCCTGATGCTCGATCTGGATCACTTCAAGAATTTCAACGACACCTACGGCCATGAAGCCGGTGACGCGGTCTTGCGTGAAGCGGGCTCATTCCTGGTGCGCAGCGTTCGCGCCGAAGACTTCGTCTGTCGCTATGGTGGGGAAGAGTTCGTCGTGGTGTTGCCGACCGCCGACTTCCGCGCTGCGGAAGCCCGCGCCGAACGCATTCGTACGAAACTGCGCGAACTGGTCGTTATGCACAACGGCCGCTCCCTCGGTCTAATCACAGCGTCCATCGGAGTGGCCGCACTGCCTAATCACGGTACAAGTGAAAAAGATCTGCTCGAGGCGGCCGATGCTGCCCTTTATCGCGCCAAGCGCGAAGGCCGGGATCGCGTCGTTGTGGCAGCTCCCATTCTCGCCCGTTGATTAGAAATCCCTCGCAATGGTCCGTCAGTCAAAGAGACACCCTATTACTTCCGTCATGCTCCGAGAGGTGAGATGTCGACCTATCATTCCCCTATAAGGGTGCTCCCGTGAACAATGCGCGTCTGCTGCTCTCGGTAATGAACGAAGACAACGATTATCAAATCGAGCAGGTGAATAGCGCGCGTCGGGCGGCCACCCGCTGCGGTGCCGAACTTGAAATCATCTCTGCGGAGGATGATGGCGTCCTGCAGAGCCAGCAACTTCTGCAACGGATTCAAGGCGCCGTCGAATCTCGGCCCAACGCCATCATCGTGGAGCCCGCCGGCTCTACAGCGCTTCCTCATGTGGCTCGAGCTGCCGGCGCGGCCGGCATTGGATGGGTCGTTCTCAGTCGCGATGCGGACTACATTGCGGAATTGCGCTCGGCTTATCGCATTCCCGTCTGCGTGATCACTCCCGACCACCAGGAAATGGGCCGCATTCAGGGACGACAGCTTGCCGCTCTGCTGCCGCGCGGCGGCGTCATCCTCTACATCCAGGGTCCCAGTCACAGCAAGGCGGCGACCCTTCGCTACGAAGGCTTGCTGGAAACCGTGCCCGAGAACATTCAACTGCGCGTGGTAAAGGGACATTGGACTGAGTCGAGCGCCAAGAAGGCTGTTCACTCCTGGCTCGGTCTTTCCACCTCGCGCAATACCGAGATTGTGTCGGTTTGCGCGCAAGACGATTCGATGGCCATTGGTGCTCGCAAGGCTTTCGAGCAGTCCACTCACGAACTCCGGCAGTCTTGGCGCCAGATTCCTTTTCTCGGCTGCGATGGCATGCCTCAGACCGGCCAGGAATGGGTGCGCCAGGGTCTGCTGGCAGCTACCGTTCTTAACCCCCCGACTGCTCCCGTGGCGATCGAGTTGGTGGCTGCTTTCCTGCGCAACGGGACCATGCCTCCACCGAGAACCTTGACGCATGCCCGGTCCATCCCCGAACTTGCGATGCTGGTCAAGGCACAGGGCGCCATCGCCAGATAGAGTCCTGGCCCACACTGGCACACTTTGGCGTTAGGAGAAATGACGATGGGGAGAGAATATCTAATCGTCAAATAAGGCCAAATTTCTGCTGAGCGATCAATAGAGGGGGCGAAGAGCCCTCCCCCGTCGCCGCCCCCTCCTGTTTACTTAATCGTTCCTGGGTGACCTGCGCCTACGAAAAATGAGCAACGCGAATCAAACTTGCTGCCGGGCCGCACGGGAATCTCATGGCTGTCATCTGTGACAGTTTGCCCTACGCTCATCCTGCCCTAGACTGGTGATGGACCCACCGGACCTGAAAAGCACATGCCTTCATTCGAAAACAGAGGTCATCATTCATTGCCTGGTCTCCGTCGGGTGCATTTCGCTGCAATTCTTGTGGGCGTCTTCCTGTTGACTGCTCTTACCGTCGTCAGCGGCAAGTCGATCAAGATGGTCACGAGCTGGTTCAATCCCAATTATCAAGGACAAAAATTCCATAAAGTTCTTGTCATCGGCGTCGCTCGGGATACGGAGGTGCGTGCTGACTTCGAGGATGGATTGGCGGCACAGATTGCGCGTCCGGGCATGCAGATGATTCCCGGCAATCAAATCCTGTTGCGTCCAGACCCTCAGGCGAAACCGGATCTCGACTACCTGCGCGCGCAGATCCGGGATAATCAGATCGATGCCGTGGTCGTCACGCGTTTATTGCGGGTCGACAAGGAAGTGATCTCCATCCCAAGCTCGACCTATGTCGCCCCGTTTCCCTATTACTACTCTTTCTACGGCTACCTGGGCGCCGTCTACCCTGTAGTTTTCGACCCCGGATACACGCGGGAAGACACGACCGTTAGCGTCGAAACCAACGTTTATGCCACCAGCAAGGCAGATGGGGACCTGGTGTGGACCGGCGTTAGCGAGTCATTCAATCCGAAGTCCGCGAAGAAAGTCGCGGACGGCTTGATCAAAGAACTTCCCCAGCAGATGGAGAAGGATGGCCTGCTGTCGAAATCACCCTCGAGCTAGCGACGCAAAAGCCATTCTCCCATTTCGATCGATAACCTTCGTTGTTTTTCCCCATCTTTTGCTAACGGACATTTCTCCGGAAATGTTGCATTTGAGGAAAGCGGTTCCGTTTTCCAAGCTAGGCCTGTTACACCGGTGCTTTATTGGTCCCCAAACGATATGTCGAGTACCCGGGCCACGACCACGCCTTCTGCATCGGCTGGAATCATCTTCAGTTTCGAGATCGCCTCAGGGATGGGAACGAAGACAAACCTTGGAGGCTTGAGGGCCACCATCACATCGTCGAGCCCGCGCGAAAGAGCATAGACGGCTCCCGCTCCAAAACTTACTCCAAGATTCCGGTCCAGCGCAGTCGGAGAGCCGCCGCGCAGGAGATGCCCAAGCACTACACAACGAGATTCTTTTCCGGTCAATTCCTGCAGTCGTGCTGCCACGAGTTCGCCAATTCCTCCCAGACGCTCAACCCTTCCAGCTTCGTGACTCTTCACCCTTACATCGCCTCCAATGGGCTTGGCTCCCTCTGCCACGACTACTATTGAATAAGGCTTGCCTTCGGTGTGCTTGCGCTTGAGATGTGCTGCGACTTTCTCGATCGAATAAGGAATCTCAGGAATGAGGATTGCGTCCGCTCTCCCGGCAAGACCCGCATGCAGAGCGATCCATCCGACGTAACGGCCCATCACTTCCACTACCATGACCCGCTGGTGCGAAAGCGCGGTGCTGTGCAGACGATCGATACATTCCGTCGCGAATGATACTGCGCTATTGAACCCGAATGTCATGGCCGTGGATTCAAGGTCATTGTCGATCGTTTTGGGTACGCCAACAACGCGCAGTCCTTTTTGTTGCAGTTGATGAGCGATGGCGAGACTTCCGTCCCCGCCTACGGCAATGAGTGCATCCAGGCCCGCGTCATGGAATCGCTTTACCAGTTCATCGGAACAGTCGATCTCCACGTTGCTGCCATCAGATCTCTTTACGCCGCGCCGGAAAGGATTGCCTCGGTTGGTGGTTCCGAGGATTGTGCCACCGAGATGAGAAATCTCTCGCACGTGGGAGCGCCGGAGTTCCACTACGCCCCCAGCCGGATAGCGGTCAGGTTCCAGCAATCCGTCGTACCCATCTCGAATCCCGAAAATCTCCCAGCCCAATCCGCGGGCAGCGTAGACGGCTCCGTGGATTACCGCGTTGAGCCCGGGAGCGTCGCCACCGCCAGTTGAGATACCAATTCTCTTGATCGTGTCCGCCACGCTCTTCCTCCTGTTGCGTGAAACGCGCGCCATCCACCCGCACTGCGGCTGGCGGCGCCTTTAACCACACTTCGGAGTTTAGAGGATCGATTTTGTTGGACATACTGACAGTTCTTCCAGCAGGTTGCGGAAGAATGCAAGATAGTTCGCGCAACGTGGAGAGCGGTCCCTTGGGGCCACGAAAGTTGTTTCGATTGAGTTGGGGTTTCAGCCCCACAGGCGCTAACTTAAGGACTACTTCCGCTTCGCTCGTTATTCGGGGGGTTCTGCGATCGATTCACACTGCCGACTTGTCGATACAAATCTGGCCAACTTCCTCGAAGCTGGTTTCTTCTGGCCAGCTTCCGGGTTGCCCAACGACACACAACTGACAAATCCGATTCTGGCGTTCTGAGTGCATGGCGAGTTTTTGGCAAATAAGAGCGACGCGCTACTATTCACAACGCAGTGCAATCATCGGATCGACTCTGGAGGCGCGACGCGCCGGTATTGCGCAGGCCAACGCCGACACCAAGGTCAGAAGAATCGTTCCGGCTAAGAGAATGACGGGATCGCGAGCGTTTCCTTGTGCCCATCTCGCAATAAATCGGTTTAGGACTACCGAAAGAGCGACACCTGCCAGGACTCCGGCGCCCAGACTTACCGATGCCGACCTGAAGACCATTCGGAGCACGTCCGCACGCTGCGCGCCCAGCGCCATACGAATCCCGAAGTCGTTGGTCCGTTGTTCCACTGTGTAGGACACGACACTATGCAGCCCGACCGCAGCGAGAGCCAGAGCCAGCCACGCAAGAATGCCAAAAATCCAGGCCGCGATATGCTCCTGCTGCCACTCGGGTTCATAGGTAAGGAGACTTTCGAGATCAAAAGTGCCA
>DATKAP010000167.1:0-5133 GCA_035577905.1 Binatia bacterium | reverse complement strand
GTGGCCAGGTAGCTCAGGTGGTAGAGCGCAGCCCTGAAAAGGCTGGCGTCGGCGGTTCAACTCCGTCCCTGGCCACCATCATTCCAAAGAACTTAGTGGCGAAGAGCGGAAATTTCCAACCCACGATCCAACCCATGATTCTCACTGAACTCGCTCTGTGAGCAGGTGAATTCTGTCCCCCATGAGCTGTTCCAGGAACTTGCCTTGTGCATCCCGCATGGAGTCCATGTCGGACTGTGCATAGAGTTCCATGGTTGTGCCAAAGTCCTCGTGCCGCAGAACACCCTGCACGGTTTTGGGGTCCACTTTCAGCTTCACTAGTGCCGTCGCCAGCGAATGGCGAAAGTTGTGAAATCCGAAGCGTCCCTTCCAGTTCGCAGGAATCACGCCGGCGCTGATGGCTGCGGGACGCAAGTATTTCTGCACCATGATGGAGGCGGACAGCGGCTTCTTGCCTCTCAGCTTTACGCTGGGAAACACATAGTCGCCTTCCTTGGCATACTTCGTTCTCTCGCGCCATGCGAGGAGGAAGCCAGCCAAAAGCGGATGCATGGGAACGGGAGCCTTTGAAGCTTTCGACTTCGGCTCTTTGAATCTTCCCCACACATAAGCTCGTCTCACGTAAATCACCAACCCCTCGAAATCGAGATCCATCCACATCAAGCCCAACAGTTCTGATACGCGCAGAGCAGTGGCCGCGTCGCTTAGAGTCAACGTGCGCCTTGGCTCTGGAGTATTGAGTAGAACCTCGAACGCCTGCTTCGGCGTCATGACTACAGCCCGATAGTCGCTTGTGGTTCGTTGGCTCACCCAGTTCATGGGATTGCCTTCCTGCTGGCGAGGGAGGAAATTGCATCGCTGCCCGTGCTTGAAGACCAGGCTCATGATGCGGCGGATTTTGTCGATCGTAGGATCGGCTAACGGCTTCACCTTCTTCTGAGCGTTCCCCTTGCGAAGTTCCCGAAACCACGCCTCGACATCCCTCGATTCCACGGCTAAGGGTGCTAATCTCCCCCATCGTGGAATGATGCGTTTGATCAGGTGTCGCTCGTAGGTTTCGACTGTGGGAAATGCTTTGGGACGCGCTGATTCCGATTGGTCGATTCTCAGCTCGTTTTCGATATAGTCCTGACAAAGCTGACCAAACGTTCTCGGCGTTCCTTGGAAGGGCTGCAATTGGTTGATGGTTTCACGCAGCTTCTGACGATCGACTTCTCTCGATGCATCCGCCGGGCTGGGACCGATATCTTTGACAAGACCTATAGCGGTCGTGCGTTCGACTCGTTTCCCATCCGAGCGAGTAGCGTAATAGCGAAGCACCCACGTCAGACCCTCCGCGCGCATTATCTTGCGTAGACTGCCTATTTGATACCTGGGCATCAAACCCTCCTTGGTGGTTTGCGTGCTCCAGGTGGCCGTGTTTCGCAGCTTACCATGTAGGCGTGGAGTTCCGATAAGAGAAACCTCCAGTCCTTCTTTTCTACCGATGGATCGAGCGCGTGACCGGGAATTTTGCCATCGCGGACTTTTTGCAGCAGCGTACGTCGCGTGATACCTAGGAACGTGGCCGCTGTGTCTCCGTCGACGAAGTGTTCGAAAGTTGGGGCTGGTGCGGCGGCACCGAGGAGCTGGCTGGCTGTCATAGAGGAACCTCAAGAAACAACGTTGCCCTTGACACTAGCCCATGGGTACCAATACAGTCAATATGTAACGATACATAATTTTTCGTTAAGGATGCTCATGGCAGTGAAAGCGGCAACGGCCCATCAGCCAGTGATTTCGATCCGCATCTCCGAGGCGCTCCGTTCGAGGCTAGAAACACTGAAGGAAGTCATTGCCAATAAGACCGGCAAAACCGTCTCGACATCCGAGGCCGCAAAGCAACTGCTGGAGTCGGCTCGAGACGACCGTCTTGAATTGGCAAACCTGCTCACGGAGCCGACAGATTCTCTGCTCAATATTCGTGGGAAAGCGGAGGCACACCTACCACTGACGCAGGCCGAATGGGCTCTCGTTGCACACTATTGCGCCAAGGGTGCGGAGTCGTTTGCGAGTACCGAACAGGGCCAGCTTTCCTATGAGTCTTTGGCCGACATTCTGGAAGCATTTCTGGCCGCCTATGCAATTGCACTCAGAAAGAAGAAGGTGTCTCTAGACTTCTTCTATTTGATGACGCTTCCCGAGGACAAACAGCTCGCCACAAAGGACCCGAATGCCGTCAGTAGTGAAGACCTTCGTCGAGTCGTTACCCGCACCATTCAAATGCTCAGAGACCCGGCTCAGAAACGCCGCAGACCTTTACTCGCTGTCCGCAATCTCTACACACTTTTGGACGAGGAAAAGTTCTCCAATATTGAGCGGCTTAACGATGCACTTTGGCCGCACTGGAATACCCTCTGGCGGGTGTGTGCCCGAGGCCATTACGCAGTTCACCGCAAGCCATTACGACCGAAGCCGATCGGCGATGACGATGACTTTGAAGGCCCAATGCAGCGCGGATTGCCATCTCAAGAGCAGGGCGGATACCGCCTTGATCTGGTGCGAGAAGAGGGGAACGATTTCTCCCCCTACCTGCATTTTCCTGGCCCGCTCGCGCCACGCTATCCGGTAAATGGATACGCGAGAACTGCGGAATTCCGAAGAATGCTGGAAGGGCTCGATTTGACTCGCCCACTGGCGCAATGGAAAGGGCACTATTTCTACGCCCATGTCGGAATCACGGAGGATCAGGACTTCACTGTGAACTTTTGTGCCTGTGACAACGGGATTAGTTTCGTCTTCCCGATGGAGCACTGGAAGTCCATTCAGGATCTGTTTCATCGTGCATGGCAGTCGCCGGACGTGATGCAGGCGTGGGACACGTTGGCGCAGGAATATGGCGAGATGTAAGCGAGGCGGTGCTTCGCACCGGAAGAATGGTGGACACGTCACCCCCAATTTGGGAACTGCGGAGCGCTCGCGGGGCCCGAGACGTTTACGAACGTGAACTTGTTTTGGATGAGCATTTTGCTTGGCGATCAAGTTCCCCCACGTCCTTGGCGTTTACGTTCGTAAACGGAAAAGCGTCCCTAGGTGCACTTGGCGTAAACATGTTGATGTGCAAGCGCTTTCGTAACACCGTCGCAACAGCGCCACTGGCAGGCATTTGTTAAGAACCATGAATAGGATTTCCCATGAGTACTCCCGAACTTCCTTTCCCCATTCAGAGCGAGGCGCCTCGTAGGGATGAGACTAGGCCCGGCTTTCGAACCAAAACGATAGCTACGCGCCTGACTCCCGCAGAGCTGGCTGAGGTCGAAGCCACCGCTGAAAACACCGGCCAATCTCTCGCCGAATGGTTACGCGAGACTGCGCTGCGCGCTGCGCGGCAACGGCCTGCCGATCCGATTGAATTGCTGCTTGCTGAGGTGTGGGCACTCCGCTACACGCTGCTGAATCTGTTTCATTCACAGGCGAAAGCGGCATCAGACGGTACGCAATTGCTACCCGATTCCATCGTCAAGATTCGCGATCAGGCCGACACAATGAAGGTCCAGAAAGCACACAAAATCCTCGCCGACTTCCTCGCACTTGCTCAGGCCAACCGAGCCGACAAATAAGGTGTTTGTGTCATGCTTACCATCTCCAAACCGCTCTCGGCCAGCCAAGCGCGAACTTATCACGAGCGTGAGTTTACTTCTGAAAAACAGAACTACTGGAGCCGCGACCAGCAAGGCCACAGCGAATGGCAGGGGAAGCTTGCCGAGCAGTGGAATCTTGCCGGGACTGTGGAATCGGAACACTTCGCACGGCTGAGTGAAGGACAGCATCCTCACACTGCAGAGCAACTTGTTCGGCACCAGGTCTCGAGAACTTACGAGGGCAAATTCGGCAAGGAAGTCACCAGCGCCGAGCATCGCGCCGGGTGGGACGCGACATTTTCTGCGCCCAAGTCAGTGTCGCTCACGGCACTTGTCGGAGGCGATGAAAGAGTCCGGGAAGCCCATCGCGAGAGCGTCCGGACGGCCCTTCGCGAGCTTCAGAGATACACACAAGCCCGTATCGGCAATGTTCACGCGCCCGAGACCACGGGCAAGTTCATCGCGGCCACCTTCGAGCACGATACCGCCCGTCCCGTTGATGGCTACGCCGCACCGCAGCTGCACACGCATGCCGTCATCTTCAACGTAACTGAGCAGGCAAACGGAACTACGCGTAGCCTCCAGCCTCACGAACTGTTCGTTTCGCAGCGATACGTGACTGCAATTTACCGATCAGAACTGGCGATGCGACTGCAAATGCTGGGCTATGAATTGGAGCGCGGGAAGCATGGCCAGCCGGAAATCCGGGGGTACACCAAAGAGTACCTGGAGGCGTCCAGTCCACGACGGGAACAGATTAAGGACCATCTGCGGGAGCAAGGAATCGATGGCGCAGCGGCAGCGCAGATCGCTGCCCACCACACGCGGGATCGAAAGGAATTACTGTCGCGAGAAGAAGTGTTGCAGCGGCACCGAGAGCTGGCGGCACAGCACGGACATCAGGCTGACCGCATTGTGGCTCAAGCATTGCAACACGGGCATCAACGAACGCAGGACATTAAGAGTCAGGCGCAGAGTGCAGTGACTTGGGCACGCGATCACGTTTTCGAGCGATCAGCGGTGCAGGATAGTCGAGCAATCTTGGAAACAGCGCTGGCACGCAGCATGGGAGAAAGCACCTACACGAGCATCTGGCAGGAGTTCCAGCGCCGGGTCAACACGGGAGAGTTCCAGGAAGTCGTGCAGATTGGGGCACGCAGACAGTACACGACGAGAGTTATGGCCGGGATGGAGCGCGAGATCGTCGACCGAATGTTGGAAGGTAACCGACGGGATTATGGCGATCCAATGCTCGTTTCGCCCCCGACCCGTATCGCCACTGAGGACCGTCATCCAGAATTGAATCCTTCTCAGCTCCAGGCGGTAGACGAGGTCCTTCTCTCGCGGGAAAAGATCGTGGGATTGGACGGGGTTGCCGGCGCGGGAAAGACCACCACCCTGGCTGTCATCCGAGAAGGTGCCGAGTTTGATGGCTACAGAATAGAAGGGTTCGCCCCCACCTCCCGAGCAGCGCAGAAGCTCGGCGAAGCTGGCATCGAGACTTCGACTCTAC
>DATKAP010000166.1:0-3054 GCA_035577905.1 Binatia bacterium | reverse complement strand
AGCTTCGAACCCCTGGTCAACTTTGTCGATTTCATCAATGAGCAGAACGCAAGGACGCTCTGGGCAACGCAAAGCACGGAGGAGAGGACCTTCTACGAAGAAGTCGAGGGTATGTAGCCGCTGTCGAATTCCATTCCAATCCTTTGTCAGATTCTCGCCTTGCGTTTCAAGGAACAGCTTCTGTAAGGCTTCGTCGAATTTCCCAATGGCCTTGTCTTCGGTGATGCCGGCGTAGCACTGCAGACGCTCCACAGGCGCACTCGCGGCCTCCGCCACGGCATAGGCAAGCTCTGTTTTGCCGCATCCGGGCGGCCCTTCAATCAGGAGGGGCTTCCGCATCTGCGAGGCGAGATACACAACGGATAGCGTCACCGGATCGACAATGTATCGAGCGGCGCGCAGTTTGCTTGCCAGTTCGGCGACAGACGCGAACACAACAGTTGTCCTTTCCGCGTGAACACTACACCGGAACTAGTCAGTTCGCATTCGTGGAAAAGTGTCAGGACACTATCCAGTGGCATTCTTGAGGTGAGAGAGTGACTACGCTAAGACGTAGGCACGCCGGAGAAGTGGTCGGCAAGCAAGTCTGGCACACGGGAGGTTTTGAGTTTTACCGATTGCACTCTCACTGACTCCCGCCGATGTCGTGGGATTGAAGTTTGCGGCCAGCAAGAAATACAGATCTTTTGCTAACCGATTGCACCTTCACTGACGGTCAAGAGAATGGACAAGCACGAGCGATCTTGCTTGAGTCGAATGCGCACTCCCGGAGACGACCTTGCGCGGGATGCTAACGCTCCTAAATGAACCGATCGAAGTTTTGCTGTCGCACTGTCGTTGTTTACCGATGGATTTCGCCGGGAGGTCGATTCCGCCGTTGACGCGACCAATACCCCATCTGGCAGTCAGACACAGCGCTATCGGTGAAATATCGCCAGGGTCGCGCGTGGCCACAAAGAACGCCTTGCGTGATCCACCCAACATAAGTCTCACAAGTTGTAGGAATTCCCGCGATGTCGGCTAGTTCGAAGCTGTGCCGGTGCAGATGGGTCGAATGCAGACCGTCACTCTCATTGAGCATTTTGACGGGTTTTCGTTTTGGGTCTAAACCTGCCTCATGCGAAGATCGCGCAAACCTGTGCCCGATCAATAGGATTTAGATTTGGAGCAAAAGTATGTCCAGCCAACCTTCTACTGACGCAATTCCAGAGTCTTCCCGAGACGTATCAGACGCGGTTGTCGTTCCAAACCCACCTCGTCCACATCGACAAACGACTCATCATGACGATTCCCGTCCCACCAGTACAATTCGACCTTTTGGCCACAGCGTCAGGGCAGATGCAGAGTCGGATCTCGAACTGTTTGTCGACGCACGGACCGCAGGAAAGTTCTTGAGCCTTCACCCTGCGACGGTACAGAGGCTTGCCCGACAGGGCGCTCTTCCCGCCCACCCGGTGAATGGGGGAGCGAGAAGGCAATGGCGATTCCTTCTCTCTGAACTTCAGGACTGGCTCCGGGCCAGGACGAGTGTCCCCAAATCTGCTTGATGGGTGCGTCTTGCAATCCTTAACTTCAGCCGCTCGACCTTTGGGGTATAGTTTGGGAACCGAAGGGTTCCGCGCCAAGAAGCGAAAGGAGGTCGTTTTGGCAACGGCGCGGTATCAAAAAGGCTGTATTAGCCAATCTTGCAACGGGAGCGGAACGGAAGTTTGGATCTTTCGTTGGTATGAAGTGCTTCCTGATGGGAAACGCATCCGCAGGAAGCGCCAGATTGGAACCTTGGAAGAGTACAAGACGAAAGCGGCCGCGGAGAAGGCAGTGCTCGGCTTGCAACTCTCCATCAACACCCACAAACCGGAATTCAGATCAGTCACGATGGGGCAACTTATCCAGCATTTTCGGGAAAAGGAACTGGTGGATAGGGGCGAAGAAGGCCGCGCTTGGTCCACTCGGGACCGTTATGAATCTTACTTGAGCCATTGGATCGAGCCGCGGTGGCGCCAGGCCAATCTTCATGACATCAAGACACCGATGGTTGAGGAATGGTTGAGCAAGCTTAACCGGCAAGCGAGAAAAAGAGGTCGAATTGGGCTTCCTCAAATGACCGGAGCTGCAAAGGCACCGCTGGCGCGCGCCACCAAGGCGAAAATCCGCAATCTGATGAGCGTGTTGTTTAATCACGCCATCCGATGGGACTTCGCCGCGCATAACCCGATCTCCGGCCCCAACCGGGGGTCTGGCGTCCGCCAGAGTTCGAAGCGAATGAGGGCGCCCGATGTTCTTGATGTTGTTGAACTTCAGGCAATCATCGCCAAGCTCCAATTGCGGGAACGGGTGATGCTGTTTCTGGACATGGCCACGGGCCTTCGCCGAGGTGAGTTGTGCGGGATCAAGTGGAAGGACATTGATTTCGAGAACCTCCTCATTGATGTCCGCAGGTCAGTGGTCGATCAGGTTGTCGGCCGCTGCAAGACGGAAGCGTCCGAGAAGCCTGTGCCGCTTGACGAGTACATGGCGAGCGACCTGCTCGAGTGGTTCAGGTACACGCAGTATCGCGACCCGGAGGATTGGGTCTTCGCTTCGAACAGCAACCGGGCCGGCAGGAAACGCGGTAAGCAGCCCTTGTGGCTGTCAACCGTGATGCGTTATCACATCCAGCCGGTCGTCAGAGAGCTTGGGATTAAGAAGCGGGTCTCGTGGCATACATTCCGGCACACGTATTCCACTTTGCTTAAGGCGAATGGGGAAGACGTGAAGGTCGTGCAGGAATTGTTACGCCACGGCTCGTCGCGAATCACGCTTGACGTTTACACGCAGGCGCAGATGCCTGCAAAACGGGCAGCGCAACAGAGAATCGTTGCGATGGTGAGGCAGGATGCAGGAGTTCTTCCCAGAGGAAAATCAACACAGGCGTTGGGTACCCAGTAGGTACCCGGAAAATCCGGCTACGCGGCCGCCAAATGATTGAAAAGATTTGGCGTCCCCGACGGGATTTGAACCCGTGTTACCGCCGTGAAAGGGCGATGTCCTAGGCCGGGCTAGACGACGGGGACG
>DATKAP010000165.1:0-96383 GCA_035577905.1 Binatia bacterium | reverse complement strand
CGCGGGGATGATTGGGATCGCGGGTGCTACGCTCTTCTTCTACATCGCTTACCTTGCTCTACATCCTTAGCCGACTCAGTGTCCTGCTTCGCCGTCCCCGGAGTAGGCCACGCGATTCGGAGTTTTTCCGCAGCCTGCTAGTTCACTGCCATGAAAATACTCAAGAGCAAGTTTTTATTCGCGAAATTGCGGCTACTGCGAACGAGATCTACCACGAAGATGGAGAATCCTTAAGGATCAGCAGCGAAACGGTGGGGCACGTATTGAAAGGCCTCGGGCTCTATAGCCGCCGATTGGGTAACGCCGGAAGGGGCCTTATCCTCGACAAGGCTACTCAGTCTCGAGTTCACAGGCTGAGCCAAGCTTACGAAGTGCTGCCGACGGTTCCTACTTGCGGCTTTTGCCAGTCGCTCCAAGTAGTTGAGCCCCAATCAGTTGTGTAGGTTGTGTAGGTTGTGAAAGTTTTTCTGGGCCCGATTGTGTTGATTGAAGCTCAAACTCCAGATCTAAACTACAGCGCCAGAAGAGTTTATCCAGGTTTCATGATGCTAGAGGAGATAGTCTGACTCGTTGGGAATAGTTGCATCTTAGCCAAAACTAGCTTTCCCGTGGCCTCTCAACACGTGTGTCTCCGCTTCCCAGCGCAGATTTCGGCTGTCCCAACGAACGCAGTTGCGAGCCAGTCTTAGTACACTCTTGTTCCCCAGCTCCGCGAGGATGCATGTGGCACTGGCAGAACTTTCAAGTCCTCGAGGTCGTGACCTGCCCCCCGCTTTGGTTCACGTAAGAATACGACGACTTTCACTATGCGCGGACCATCAGCTTCTACGGCTGTTCGCAAGAGCAAAAGAAGGTTGGAACTCCCATTCCACAGCCTACTTAGGAGAAGAGGCTACTTGAAGAAATCCGAAGTGAAGTCGGGGTTCGTGTCCTCCGCCGTCTTGGTCAGCAGTGACGAATCGCCCAGACGTCGCGCAATCACACCCGAGTCGGTGAATGGCCCGCTTCCCTGCGCCATGCGCAGGATGTCGCGGTCGATTTGTCCAATGTTGGACGGGGTACCGCCGATGGGCAACTGATCCTTCCCGTTAGGCCCCGTCACGTTCCGCGACAACGTCCCGCCCGCTTCCGTATACGTGACTGTGTGCTTATACTTCACGGACCACTCGGTCGCGCTGATCGATTCGATCTTGTTCGTCGCGAGGTCCTGAAAACAAAAGATAGTGCGAAACTGGCGCTGAAAAGTCGCCGATCGCAGGAAGTTCTTCACGGACCCCAGGTTCCTACTCGTCGTCCCACTGTTATCGACGGTATGATCGAAGGCAAACATCGGGTGATCGCTGAACGTGGCCTTGATCTTGAACTGGTGGAACGCCTTATCCAGCGGGTTGATCTTGGTCACCGAAAAACGGGTCGCGCGGATCCGCGTCCACGGCTTCGTCAGCGCAGTCGTGTCTACTTCGAATGCATTCGGCATCGTGAAATGCAGAATCGTCCTGCCGTGCCCCGCGAACTTTCCCCAGTACTCGAGGTGAATGTCCTGCTCGTTCAATCCCTGGATAAACCCGAAGTCGAATTTCCTTCGAATGTCGCCTTCCGCGAGGATAGCGCTCTCCGACTTCGGTACCAAGGCTACGCATTCCGCTGCGAAGATGATTACCGAAGGTACCAGCGGATTCTCGAACAGCGTGGCTCCGTCCAGGCTGTTAACGGGCACTCCATCTGTGAGCGTGGTAAACACCTTGTTCGTGGAAAAATCAAGTCCGGCTCGCCAGAATGGCGCGTCTACGAAAACCTTTGCCGAGTCATCCCGAATGGTCAACATGGCCTTCTATGAGCGTGAAAGGGCCTGCCCCTCAAAACTCACTAGGTCAACCGCCCAAACATGGGCCGGACCGCGGCTGCCGTAAAGGGTCCGTCCGGCCCCTCCAGCTCCAGCAAGTCGTTATCAAGGCTCTTGATGGTCATTTTCCCAATGATGTTGTCAGGTTGACTTTGGTAGGCCCGGTTTACGATGTTCCGCTCCGTTTTGTACTGCAGTACGGCGTCGGCAGTGCTGGGACCGTACATGCCCGCATTCAACTCGGCGGGCTCGATGAACATGTCCTCGATGAGGATCAGCGCCTGCTGAATCAGCTTTACGAACTCACCCTGATCGCCGGGCGTTACATGGGCGGGGTCGTTGATTTCGCAGTCACGCAAACGCTGATTCGTGGAAAGAAGCTTGGATTGCAGCATGGACCATCCCTCGAGAGACCAGCGAAGTATCGTAGGTTCGTCCGGGAAAGACTGTCAAGCGGGAAGGGATCCTCGAATTCAAGAAGCCTGGCGGCCCGTGCCAGTTCAGCCGCCTGGATCGGCATCTTACACTCACCTATAAGAGAGGATGTCCTGAAGGAACATTGGCACGCTGCCTAATTGCCGACGGCGCGTTCTCCGGATGTCCTAGCCACACTCAACGGCGATTGCCCGCGCACGTTTCTCGTTGCGTGGAACCAGCTCGGCTGCGGTCTCTGCAGCATCGCCGGATGATGGCTGCGTCCGCGTGCCGCACGAGTTCATCGGCATTCCCGTAGGGGATGGGCCACTGGATCCAAAAGTATCTCCTGGAAGCCAGAATTGAGAATATGGGATGGCCAGACTCGATGATAGGCAGCACTGGGACGATGAGTTCAGGAATGGTCCCTCTAGTTCCGTCAGAACTGAACTCGCGTTGGTTAGATCTACCACGATGAACTGCGACATTCCGCCAATGAAGCTACGGTAGCGCTGATCTCGCGATCTTTGGGACCAGGAAAATCAAACACAACGCGATCTCGTCGCGATCCATCAAAACCTTGGCAAGGTGATCGAGAACCCGTTTTTGTCTTGGCCAAAACCTTGCCACGACAGGGAGCGCCGGCCATCTATCGGCTCTGAGACCGATGTCGGGCCCAAGCCGCGGTTCCGTCAGGGTTGGCAGTGCCAATACCGCCCCATGGTGCGACTACTGGAACGCGACTTGCCCAAGCTGCTTCGTTCTTCAGCTTCCCTCGGCACTCGTGGAACAAGCTGCGCGAACAATGTCATTGAGCGTTGTTTCGTGGAGGTGCGGCGACGTATGCGCCCCATAGTGTGCTTCGTAAACGTCAATGGCGTCGACTGAATTATCTTTCCCATTTTCCAGCATTACCCGGAATGAAAAATCCGCGCCTTACTTAAGCCGCCTGTCATCACCGATCATGCCATCGCAGCCAAGCACTCAACTCCAGAGAAATTTCTGGACTTCTGGCTCCGCGATTCCGCACTTTTCAGCGGAGATCTGCGAAATAGAAAACAACCGGGAAAAATTATTGGCAATATAATAAGTCCCACGCAACGCAGCCTATGACCGGTGGGTTAAAAGGTTCCGCTTCAAAAACTGCCCGTATCGGGATGGTCGGGCTGCTCATTCTGTGTCTACTTTGCGCCGCATACTTCGTTCGGCGTCATTCCGATGACGAAGTGCACTTCAGCCGCGATGTCCGCCCTATCCTGAATCAGAGCTGCATGCCGTGCCACGGAGGAGTCCGCCAGAAGAATGGGGTCTCCTTCTTATTCCGCGAGGAGGCGCTGGGCACGGGGAAATCCGGTAAGCGGACGATTGTACCGGGAAGGCCGGATGAGTCGGAACTGATGGCCCGGGTCACTTCTTCTGACCCTGAAGCCCGGATGCCATACCACGCGCCTCCTTTGTCACCCCAACAGATTGACGTTCTGCGGCGGTGGATCAGACAGGGCGCAAGATGGGAGGATCATTGGGCCTTCGTTGCTCCGAAGCCTCAGGCTCTCCCGGTTGTCAAGCACAGCGGTTGGCCACGTCAGCCACTTGATCGATTCATCCTTGCGCGTCTGGAGAAGGAAGGACTCTCGCCGTCTCCTGAGGCTGACACATTAGCCTTGCTGCGTCGCGTCTCGTTTGACCTCACCGGCCTTCCACCGACGCCAGTGGAGCAAGCGTCGTTCCTGGCTGACTCTTCTCCCAACGCTTATGAAAAGCAGGTCGATCGTTTGCTGGCCTCCGCTCGCTACGGCGAACGCTGGGCTTCGATGTGGCTTGACTTGGCTCGCTATGCTGACACCAAAGGTTATGAAAAGGACACCGAGCGTCCTGGTGTGTGGCCTTATCGCGACTGGGTGATCGATGCCTTTAACCGCAATGTACCCTACGATCGATTTGTAATCACCCAGTTGGCCGGCGATTTACTTCCCAACGCCACGTTTGAGGATCAAATCGCAACGTCCTTCCATCGCCAAACACCGGTCAACGACGAAGGCGGCACGGATGACGAAGAGTTCCGCACTATTGCTGTCATGGACCGGTCAGCGACGACCTGGTCGGTGCTGAACGGCCTCACCCTCAATTGCGTGCAATGCCACTCGCATCCGTACGATCCAATCCGCCACATGGAGTATTACAAGTCGCTTGCATTCTTCAACACGACCCAGGATGCCGATCTTCCCGAAGACACTCCGGTCTTGCTCGTACCAAAGGACAAGGCGCGTTACCCCGAAGCTGCGTGGTTGCAGCGGGAGCTCGCGAAGCTGCGGTCGGAAGTTGTATCGCATGGCAGGAAGTTCGAGGAGCAGTCGCAATGGTCACCGATGCGCATTGTGTCCGCAACGGCCAGTGCGGCATTGGCATCGCAGCGGGAAGCTCAAGAATTGGAACATCAGTTGGCTGACTTGAAGCGGCAGAAGCTCGCCCCGAAAAAGGAAAAAGACCAGCGCAAATACCTGCAACGGGCAATCGCTGAAACGCGCACGAGAGCACAGGCCGAATCGGGCAAAGTGACGCCGCTGCCGATCTCAGAAGGGGATCTGCGGGCAAGCACGGACATCTCCGGCAAGCAGGTGTACGAACTGACTGCGAAGGCTGATGTTCCCGTAATTACGGCTTTACGCATCGAAGTGAATCCGGCGAATGCTGAAATTGCGCGTCACACTCCCGACCTCGGATTTATTGTGGACCGAATCGATGCCTGGATCACGGGAGATTCAGGGCAGGAGAAGAAGATCGTATTCCGGTTGTTTATCCCGGATTCTGAATCGGGCCTGGAAGGCGCAATGAGCACCGCTCTCGAATCGAAACGCGAACTCACCGATGATTCGGGAGCCAACGGATTCAGGGTGATACCGAACCTGTTTCGCACGCGTTGGATCGTGGGAGTTCTCGCCGAACCGGTCAGAGTGAATCGGGGAAGTCGAATTAAATTGCGCCTGACAGAGACACAGGAGATTGACGACAAGCCAGCTCTGGTGCGGCGCGCCCATCTATCCGTAAGTGGAGACGGACTCTGGCAAACACTGGCCAACGATGCGGGCTGGAAAGAGAATCTTGCGCAACTCACAAAACTGAGCCGCGAATTAGCAAAGGTTCCCACCGTCCCTGTGCCGATCATGGCAGAGGAGCCTGCTTACGACCAGAGAGCCACCCTAGAATTCGATCGTGGCAACTTCCTTACCAAGATCGGACCTCCACTCGTTCCCGACGTGCCCGGGATTTTTCCCCGTTTGCCCGAGGGAGCGCCAAGGAACCGTCTGACCCTCGCAAACTGGTTCTTCGCTCCAGGTCAGCCTCTGACCGCGCGCACCGTCGTAAACCGTTATTGGGAACAATTGTTTGGAACCGGGATCGTCGAAACTCTGGAAAACTTGGGCAGCGTGGGTGAAGAACCAAGCCATCCAGAACTTCTCGATTGGCTTGCACTTCACTTTCAGAACGACCTGCACTGGGATATGAAGGCGCTGCTACGCGAATTAGTCACCAGCGCAACCTATCGTCAAAGTGCAAAATCAACCCCCGCTCTTACCGAAAAAGACCCCCGCAACCGGATTTTAGCTCGTGGACCGCAGCAGAGACTCACTGCCGAGATGGTTCGGGATCAAGCACTTTTGGCGAGCGGATTATTGTCGGACAAGATCGGCGGTCCGCCAGTGATGCCTCCACAACCGGACGGAGTGTGGAATACCGTGTACAACGACAGCAAATGGAAAGATGCTACTGGGCCAGATCGTTACCGTCGCGCTATTTACACCTACATAAAGAGGACCAGCGGCTATCCCAGCTTCCTCACGTTCGATGCGTCTGATCATGACACAAGCCTCGCCAGGCGCATCCCAACCAACACCCCGCTGCAGGCGTTGGTGACACTCAACGATCCTGTGTATTACGAAGCATCCGAAGCTCTTGCGCGACGGATGCTCTCTCAGAAACAAGGAATAGTTGCTCGAATCGAATATGGCGCCCGGTTGGTCCTGTCGCGCGATCTGACTGATCAAGAGTTAGCGGAAATGCAGGCACTCTTTCAAAAAACTGTTGCAGCACCTGCTTTTCAGCCTTTCGCTGCAACAGGTCGCAATACTCGGGAATTCACGGCTATGATCGCCGTGGCGAGCGTTCTCATCAACCTTGATGCGGCTCTGACAAGGTAAACCGCCATGTCCAATCCAAAAACTCGCCCCGGAATTCCGATGGATCGGGAAATCGTATTTGCATCGCCCTCTGAAGTTGAGCTGGCATACCTGCAGGCGCGAACCCGCCGCCATTTTCTCCGTAGTCTGAGCGCAGGCTTGGGGACACTCTTTCTCGGAACGCTAGCCTCAAAGCTTGTGCCCTCGGCGAAAGCAGCGGGAGCAGAGACTGCAGCGCTCGATTTCAGTCGCGATGCCAGGACTCCGCTGTCCCCTCTTCCACCCCAGTTCGCGGCGAAGGTACGTCGTGTGATTTATCTCCATATGGCAGGGGCGCCTAGCCAGCTGGAGTTGTTTGAACATAAGCCAGAATTGAAAAGGTTTGATGGAGAAGATTGTCCAGCGTCATTCCTTGCAGGCAAGCGTTTTGCATTCATCAGCGGTGTACCGAAGCTGCTCGGATCGCAGTACCCGTTTCATCAGGCAGGACAAAGCGGGCAATGGATCTCAGACCGTCTGCCACACATCGAGAAACAGATTGACGATATCTGTTTCATCAGGTCCATGCGGACGGATCAGTTCAATCATGCTCCGGCACAACTGCTCGTGCAGACCGGGAATCCGCGGCTCGGATATGCGTCGTTCGGGTCCTGGGTCGTTTATGGTTTGGGCACAGAGAATCAGAATTTGCCAGGCTTTATCGTGCTGCTTTCCGGCGGCAAGACGCCTGATGGCGGAAAGCAATTGTGGAGTTCCGGCTTCCTTCCCAGTGTGTACCAGGGCGTGCAATGCCGCTCCCACGGCGAGCCTGTGCTTTATCTGGATAATCCTGCAGGTGTGAGCCGGTCGTTGCGACGCACCATGCTCGACACCATTGATGACATCAATCAGCAGACCTATGCCGCATTCGGAAACCCAGAGACTGTGACGCGCATCGCGCAATACGAGATGGCGTTTCGGATGCAAATGGACGCAACCGATGCAATGGATATTCGCAAGGAGCCTGATTCCGTCCATGCACAATATGGGTCCAAACCCGGCGAGGCCAGTTTCGCCAATAACTGTCTGGTGGCGCGGCGCTTGGCAGAGCGGGGCGTACGATTCGTCCAACTCTATCACTGGGGATGGGACTCGCATGGCGCTGACGCGAAAGAAGCTCTGAACCTGGGCTTCAACGACCGTTGCCGAGAGGTCGATCAACCGACTGCGGCACTACTAGCCGACCTCAAATCGCGGGGTTTGCTGGAAGACACGCTGGTGGTGTGGGGTGGAGAATTCGGCCGCACTCCGATGAGAGAAAACCGAGGCGGGCAAGTGATGAAGTATGTGGGTCGCGATCACAATCCGGGCGCCTTCACCATATGGCTGGCGGGTGGCGGCGTGAGGCCCGGAATGAGCTATGGTCAGACCGACGATATGGGGTATGAAATTGTCAAGGATCCGGTCGAGATTCGCGACCTCCACGCGACGACGCTGTACTTGCTGGGATTCGATCATCACAGATTGAACTATAGATTTCAAGGTTTGGAGCAAAAGCTGACCAGCGTGAAGGCGGCGCGAGTGGTGGCTGAAATTCTGGCATGAACCTTCCCAGCGGAATTCTTGACAAGGACGGTAAGTCTTTCACGACACCGAACCACGGCCTCCTCGTCCAATCTCGTTTTGGGCGCGTGATGCTGGCTCCAATCCTGATTATCACGACTCTAGTTTCACTTCTTCCTCCCGACGGCAATGAGCGCGCAGGCTGGCTGCAATTCGTCGGGAATTTTCATCCGTTGCTGGTCCATTTTCCCATCGCGCTTTTCCTGCTGGTAGCCATCCTGGAGATTGTCGGTCGAAGCGGTCGTTTTGCGTATTTGCGACTTTCGGTAAACTTCGTTCTTGCGCTGACAACGCTTGGGGCAATCTTGGCGGCGCTGCTGGGATGGTGCCTGGGACGCAGCGGAGGTTACTCCGGCACCTTGGTTACCCAGCACATGTGGGGCGGGGTCGCGCTATCCATCATCTGTTGGCTCTGTTGGCTGATACGCTCGCGACCGCGAAAACTCTCGGCAGCGTACGCAATCGCGCTTGCCCTGGGAGTTGGACTTGTGGCGTGGACCGGTTACCGAGGCGGGCAGCTATCGCTCGGGGCGAATCATCTCACCGAGCACATGCCCAACGGGTTGCGTAATCTGCTCGGCGTCAAGGACGCTCTTGTGGCATCAGACCCGAGCGCCGATCCAAACACCTTTTATGGCGCACAGATTCAACCGATCTTCGCTACGCGCTGTGTCAACTGCCATGGGGCCGACAAACACAAAGCGAATCTTAGGCTCGACACTTACCGGGCTCTAATGCGGGGCGGGAAGGATGGGCCGGTGGTTCGGGCTGGAAACGTTCAGAATAGCGATCTGTTTCGTCGAATAACCTTGCCTGCGAGTCACGACGATTTCATGCCGAAGGGAAAACAGCCTTTATCTGCGGAGCAGGTAAAGGCGCTCGAATTGTGGATTGCCGCTGGCGCTTCGAGCTCGGTCGCTGCCGATGCGATCAAGATCACGCCGTCCGCTCCTGCCTCGCCAGCCGAAGTTAAGTTTGCGGAGGTTGATACCGCAGCCGTTGCTAGGCTGCGTTCTGCAATCGCACCGACGGTCACGCAACTGCAACAGCAATTCCGTAACATATTGGACTATGACTCTCGCGGTTCCGCCGACTTACGATTGAACGCTTCGATCCTCGGTAGTAATTTCGGAGACCGGGATCTGGAAGCCTTCGTACCGGTGGCCGATCACATCGTTGTCGCCGACCTTTCTCGCACGGCCATTACAGACCATTCAGCAGGCGCAATTGCTGCGATGAAACGTCTGCGGGTGTTGCGAGTCATCAACACACGTCTTACAGATGCAACACTCTTGCGGCTCGATACGCTAAGTCAAGTCGAATCGTTGGACTTCTATGGCACGCACATCACCGCGGCAGCTCTGCCGACGATTGCAAGGCTCCCGAAGCTGTCGCATTTTTACACCGGGCAAACAGGCATTCGTCCAGGCCAACCCATGCCCGAGGGCTTGACTGGCAAGCTCATCTTTTGACTAATGCGCCCAGTGTCTGTCGAGAAGGGTGGCCCGGGGCTAAGTCCTCGAACAGCGGCCTTGTTCACCCGTCGTTGCAAGAGCTTCTACACTATATCCGAGGTCCTGCGGTACGAATGACCAATCTCGGCGTTTGAGTCCTTCCAAGCATATCGCCGATGGAACTACATTTTGAAAGCTGGGCGACAACCGCAAAAACTTTCCAATGAGTATTCGATGAGGTGCCTATGGCTGTGACAAGACGCGAGGCCTGTTCTTTCATTCCAGCGTTAGTGGTCGCTGGAACCGGAATTTCCGGATTCGCTGGCCCGGATGACTCACTACCGTCATTAACACTTCCATTCGAGAAAATGCCGGTACAGAGCTCGGAGCATGTTCAGATACGCAAGATTATGAAAGGCAAACTCGCAACCGGCGAGCCTGTCGAAGCGCACGAGACGACTCTACCCCCGAACGGATATCCGCATCCGCCGCATCATCACGTCCACTCGGAGATGTGGCTTATCCGCGAAGGAACGGTCGAACTCACGATTAGTGGTACGACCCATCGTCTGGGTGCGGGAGGGGTAGGCTTCGTTCACTCGAATGAAGAGCATGGCATCAAGAACGTCGGAACGGGTCCTGCCACGTACTATGTTGTTGCCATCGGTCCGGGAGCGGACAGGTAAATGCCCCCGACTCCATCGCGCCTTTCGCGAGCCGTGAACATTGAGGATCTGCGCGAACTGGCATGCCGCCGCCTGCCGAGAATTGTCTTTAACTACATCGATGGAGGCGCGGAGGGCGAGTGGACCCTTCGCGAAAATCGACGCGCTTTCGACGCCGTTACATTTCGACCACGCCAAGCTGTTGCGGTGTCACGGTGCGACTTGCGAACGCAAGTGCTTGGCGTGGAACTGTCCATGCCGATACTCCTGGCGCCGGTGGGTTACCTGCGCGTCATGCACCCCGATGGTGAAATCGCGGCTGCCAGAGCGGCCAACAGAGCTGGCGTTGGCTTGATTCTCTCAACCGTTTCTGGCCATCGGCTGGAGGATGTGAAGGCTGCTTCTGCCGGAACGGTCTGGTATCAGCTCTATCTCACTGGTGGCCGCGCTGCCGCTGAGAATGCTATACGCCGAGCCGTGGATGCGGATTACTCGGTGCTGGTAATCACGATCGATTCGACCGTCATCGGACATCGCGAGCGCGAGTCCCGAGACGGAATGGAGCAACTCCTGCGCGGGAATCCCTGGTCGAAGATCCCTTTCATACCGGAGATCCTCACTCATCCACGCTGGCTCGCGCGCTTTCTTCTCGATGGCGGTCTTCCTGACATGCCTAACATTGTCAGTCCCGACAACGGGGTGCTCCGGGTTCGCGACGCGCACACTGCGATGAAGCGCGAAGCATTTACTTGGAGTGACATGCAGTGGATTCGTGCGCTCTGGAAGGGGCCGATCGTCATCAAGGGTGTTCTCTCCGTAGAGGATGCGAGGCGATCTCTCGATTACGGTGCCGCCGCCGTAGTTGTTTCCAATCACGGAGGCCGCCAACTTGATGGTGTGCCAGCGAGTTTGCAAGTCCTGCCGGAGGTCGTTGAGGAAGTCAAAGGAAAGGCAGAAGTTCTGATGGATAGCGGCATTCGCCGCGGATCAGACATCGTCAAAGCTATTTGCCTGGGGGCCCGTGCCGTCCTTTGCGGACGTGCCTACGCTTATGGGCTCGCTGCGGCCGGCGAGGCGGGTGTTATACGCTCACTCGACCTGCTGCGGGCTGACTTGGAGAGGTGTCTCAAGCTGTTGGGATGTTCTTCTGTAAACAGTCTGAACAGATCCTATCTGAACGAGACTTTCCAGTGGTGAAGCATCTAGGATTGAAGCGAAATCTTCGAGGCTAGGAGCGACTAGCCTTCAAGTCACCGACCACGAACCAATAAGAAAGCACACCAGCCAAGAGAATGACGGAGGCGAGTTGAAATCCCGGAGTGTATGAGCCATACGCTGTAATCAAGAATCCTACGGCGAGCGGGGCGACGACTCCGGCGAGGTTCCCCGCAAAGTTCTCCGCCCCCGTCCAGATGCCCACCGATTCCGAAGGTGCGCATGACTGAAGAATCGCCAGAAGGTTTCCAGTTGCAAGTCCAACCAGAGAAGCTGTGATCAATAACCCTACTGCTATTCCTATATGGGCCGTGCGCATCGCTGGGATGAGGAAAATGCCCATGCCGAACGCTGCCGTGACGATCCCTTTCCGGGTTGACGTTTCGTCCCACCCACGACGGATCAGGCTATCGGCAACCCATCCGCCGATGGGTTCGGCAATCCCGAACGTGAAGAACGCGAGTGATGCATAAAAACCTGCCTGCACGATGCTGAGCCGACGTACCGTCACCAGGTAGTCGGGCAGCCACGTCACCAGCACATACCAGTAGTAATCAAAACAAAAGAATCCCATGCATATTCCAAGCAAGTTGCGATTGAGTAAGGTGCGGGCGACGGAACGAGAGGCCATATCAGCGGATACGATATCCGGCCCTAGCGTTTGGAGACGACGAGGGAAAACCCAAAACCATGGTGCTAGCCAGATGAGAGCCGCGAAGCCCAAAATCAGGAAAGTGCGACGCCACCCAAAATGAATTAGGAGCCAGGGGACCAGAATCCCTTCCAAAACGAGGCCGGTTCGAGTCCCGAAATCGAAGAGTCCCGAAGGCAAACCACGCTCTTTGGCCGAGAAAAGCAAGCTGACGATTTTCGTTCCTCCGGGCAGGTAAATGGATTCTCCAATACCAAGCAAAATCCGAAATGCCAGCAACGCTGCAAGGCTTCCCGCCAAGCCTGTGAGCCCTTGTGCAAATGACCAGATGATGAACGCTCCAGCGTAGAGCCAGCGCAGATTGAATCGGTCGGCAGACCAGCCAACAGGAATCTGCATCAGCGCATAGGACCAGAAAAACGAAGACAACAGCAGGCCCTTGCTTTGCGCTGTCAGGTGGAAGTCTCTGGAGATCAGGGGCAAAGCAAATGAAATGGCCGCCCGGTCCAGGTAATTGATCAACGATGCAGTAAAAAGCAACCCGACGATAGACCAGCGACGATGATGAGAAAGGTTCGGCGGATGCATTTCAGCGAAGCCACCCAGAGCCAGAACAGGAGAGGTCAATCTGGAGCGTTGTAAAGAATACAGTAAAACCGATCAACCCACGCAGTAATCGAAGCGGCAGGTAGGTTGAGACAGTCAACTCAATTTGAAGAGCACTGGAACCACGCGCCAATCCTCTTGGGCGCTCGCCCAAGCTTCGTTCTTGCCAGCCACCGAAGCCTCGTGCGTCGAGAGCAAGATCCTGCCAATACGCCGACTTTGATTGAAGAAATCGACTGTCCCCGGAAACCAAAGGAAGCCGCCTCAGAGCTGAACGCTAAAATTCGACTTCAAAGAGCGCATGACCCAGATGGGCCATTCTCATGCTCCTCTAATCTCCGGCAGAATGCTGTGCAAGAGTACCTCTTCCCAGGAGGCCTGTGATGAAGCGATCGAATCTTGATGACCTTCCGACTCGGCGACCTCTGAATGCAGTGGCACTTCAGTACGCTGTCCTGTGCGCTGAATGCGATGTAGTCAGCGACAGCCCACATGACACGTGCATGGTTTGCGGCAGCCGTTCATTGGTCAATATCTGCCGGATTCTGGGCGGCAAGATGCCGAGAAATCGTCTTGAGCTACTAAGGCCGGAGCCGCCGAAAATCACTCGAGAGGTTGTGCTGCATTTCCCCAGGCATCATCGAGTCCGCCGCCGGCTGTCCGTTTGACGCCATACAACAGTTAGCGGGGTGGGCTCCTTCACTGGCTTTACTTATGTGGACATTTTCAGAAAAGGTTCTCCATGCGTCGTTGATTCGAGCAATATTTCATTCAGTTTAGCTTCGCGGTGGTGGTGAAGCGTGTTCTCGCTTCTTCTATCAAAACCGCGAATCGAGGATCGCTACTCAGAGCGCCCAGGTCGGGATCTGTGGTCAGAGCCAATGTGTCGCCTGCTGCCAAGCCAGGTTCAAGGGCATCCTTTAGCAAGGACAGGGCCCTGTCTTTGTTGCCCGCGAGGCCATTGGCGACTGCGTAGTCATATGTAGCGATGGCCGTCAAACGATGGTTAGGCCCAAGGATGCGCAGCCGAGTTTCGGCAACAGAGTCTTCCAACTGATCCGCTTCTTCTGTCTTTCCTTCAGCCATCAGCACGTTCGCCAAGTTATTCGAGGCCTCCAACGTGTCGTTATGTTCGGACCCAAGCACTCGACTCATAGTTTGCACCAAATCACGAAACAACTTTTCGGCTTCCGGATAGCGACGAGCGCGATAAAGGGTAATGCCCAGTTCGTCCAGTTCGCCTAAAGTGTCGCGTTGCTCGGCTCCATGGGCGCGGCGCATCGCGAGCACGTTCTCGCGCTGAATTTTCTCTGCCTCTGCGTAACGACCTAGCCGTCGCAGAGCCGTCCCCAGATTATGCAGGGAGCGGACTGTATCGGGATGCTCGGGCCCGAGAATGCGACGCTCGGTCTCAATCAGTGGACGCAGCATTTGTTCCGACTCGGAAGACTTATTCACGAGTTGAAGGATGCTGGCTAGGTTGTTTCTGGCAAGCAATGTCAATGGATGATCCGATCCGAAGAGACGGGTGCGCGCTTCCAATGTTTCACGGGACAATTTCTCTGCTTCTTCGTACTCGCCGATTTCATAGAGCGTCGAGCCCAGATTTCCGACAGCCATCAGCGTGCGAGGACTATCCGGCCCGTTTACGCGACGGGAAAGTTCGATCGCTTGACGGCCCAATCGTACTGCCTCGGCGTACTTGCTCTGATCACCAAGAATGGTGCCAGATGCATGATCGAACTGATGGTAGCGGGGTGCTCAGATCCAAGCACCTTGCGCCGAAGTCTGAGGGTCTCTCGTTCGATCGATTCCGCCTCAACCGAGTGGCCCTGGCTGTTCAGGATCCATGCCAATACATCGTTTGTCGTCAGAGTCCTCGGATCCTCGGGTCCGAGAACCTCCGCCTGGCTGGCGGCTGCTTTGGTTAACAGGTCCTGCGCCCGAACTTCAAGACCGAGGTTTCGATACACATCGCCCATGACGTACATCATTTGCGCTCGGGCTTCGGGATCCTGAGCCGCGCCGGCGTCAATATCCGCGGAGGCTTTATCGAGGATCTCGCGTGCCGTGATGCTATTTCCGCGCGCTTCGCTGGGATTTGAAACCTGAAACATTCTGGTCATGAATTCGGTGATGCGGTCGGCGCGGTCGCGCTCGCGGGTGATGCGGCGGACTTCGATCGTCTCCAGCGTCGCAAATGCCAACAGTGACAACACTGCCAATGAGATCAATGCCACACCTGCTGCATGGCGCCGCATGTATTTCCGGGTTCGGTAGGGTAAGCTGGCGGGGCGTGCCGTTACTGGCCGATCCTGAAGGTAGTTCTGTAGATCGGTCGCGAGAGCTAGCGGACTGGCAAATCGGCGTTCGCGGTCCCTTTCCAATGACCTCAGAGTGATCCAGTCCAGATCGCCTCGTAATAGCCCGATTAGTTGCGTGACATCGGTCCCGCGGGCTGCAGCACTGCCGTTCGAGGTCTCGCGGTGCGTGCTGAGCTTGGTGCTGGGACGGGAAGGATCGTCTTCGCGCAGTCGCCGCACAAATTCTTCCGGATGCTTCTTCAACTCGCTTGCGTCGAAGGGCAGAAGTCCGGATAGCAGCTCATACAAAATGACTCCCAATGAGTAAACGTCGGTGCGTGTATCAATGTCGCATCCCAGATCAGCCTGCTCTGGGCTCATGTAACCCGGCGTTCCCAAAAATGCGCCCATCTGAGTCATTTGCGTTTCGCCTGGAATCAGGGGGGCGGCCATTTTCGCCAAACCGAAGTCGATGATGCGAGGCATTGGTTTGCCGTCGATCTCGGTAACGAGGATGTTCGACGGCTTCAGGTCAAGATGGATGATTGCCTTCTGATGTGCGTGCTGCACGCCCTCGCAGACGCGGAGGAACAACTGCAGCCGCTCCCGAATACCGAGTTTTTTGGCGTCGCAGTAGTCGATAACACTGACGCCGTCGACATACTCCATCACCAGGTAGGGCCGGCCCGCGGGAGTTGTCCCGGCATCGAACACTTTGGCGATGGCCGGGTGATCCATGATGGCGAGAGATTGGCGTTCGGCTTTAAACCGCTGCACGGTGGCGGCGTCATACATGCCTGCGCGAATCAGCTTGAGGGCGACCTGACGCCGCACCGGTTCGGTTTGCTCTGCGAGCCAAACTTGCCCCATGCCCCCAGAGCCGAGTTCCTTGAGCAATCGATAGGGGCCGATATCCTTCGGCCGTTCTCCGGAATCCGTCGATGTGTCGCCCCAGGGGCTTTCCGGAAGTCCCCGCGTGTCGTCATACGCGGAAAGCAGCGAGTCGACTTCGGCGCGTAATTCGGAATCATTCGAGCAGGCCTCGTCGAGATAGGCGCCCCGTTCTGCCGGTGGTCGCTCCAGAGCCGAACCGACGATCTCCTTAATTTTTAGCCACTGCTGGAGCTTCTCCATAACTGCCTCGCTTCATCTGTCGGGTCAACCATGCCTTGGCGACGTTCCACTCGCGCTTCACCGTGGAGCGGGAGATGCCGAGGACGTCGCCGATCTCTTCGATCGAAAGGCCGCCGAAGAACCGCATTTCTACGATGCGGCCTTGTTGTTGGTCAATGCCAGAAAGCTGCGTGAGCGCCTCGTCGAGTGCAACCAGTTCGGCGCTTCGCTCCTGGCCGACGACAAGTGCCGCATCGAAGTCGACTCTAAGCTCGGCGCCTCGCTTCTCGGCGGTATGGCTGCGGGCATAATCCACCAAGATCTGCCGCATCAGGCGCGACACCACCGCTAGAAAGTGCGTACGGTTTTCTGCTTCGAACGGTTTCGCATCGAGAAGGCGCATGTAAACTTCATGAACCAGCGCCGCGCTTTGTAGCGTGTGTCCCGGGCGCTCTCGCTGCAGGTGACGGCGCGCGATATCACGAAGCTCCTTATAGACAACGGGTATCAGGCGCTCGAGGGCCTGTTGATCGCCGGCTCTCCAGCGCACGAGAAGTTCCGTAACGCGTTGTGAAGGTTGTTGGGACACAGTACAGGACCCGGGCGGGGAATTGTCGGATAAGATAGCCGCGCTTTGACCGGAAGTCAATGCCAGGCTGCGGGTTTCGACAAATCCCGCTCGTGCTCAGAGAGTTTCTCCCCACTTGAACCTTTTTCTTCGACAATTCCGCAATTGTTAGCAGAGGGGAGAATTGGGGCAAGTCGGGCCACGGCAAGTCAGTCCCAATCAAGAACATGTTCCTTGATCTGCTCGCACGCGGTGCGCCGCAGATTTCGAAGCGGCAGAGGAAGCGTCGCTCCCCACTGAGCTAGAGAAGGGGGTACAAAAGAGATGAAACGCGGTCTGTTGACGTTAGCGGTTGTCCTTGCCATGGCCGTCGGTTTGACGGTTACGGCCCAGAGTCACCACTTGTTTAGGGCCCATGATCCGGGCCCACGCCCCAATCCTCAGTCCCCAGTGCCCAGCCCTGTTCAGGGGCTGAACGCGAATGAGACGGCATTGTTCAATGAGAGCTTGCTTCGTGTCTCCGAGTTGGAAGGCTCCTGCGATACATGTACGCAGCAGCCGCCCAACGTGCCTCCGATCGATCCCGATCCTGACAATCCATTTTCACCAACCTCGCTAGTGAACTCAGCCGGCATGAGCCCGGTCTTGAACGCCGACCAATGCTTTAGTTGTCATGCGCAGCCAATGATCGGTGGAAGTTCGCCCGCGCACAGCCCGGCAGAGACGATCGCTCACCGTTTGGGCGGGACAAACATCGTACCGGACTTCGAAAAACCCGATGGCGCGTTTCGCGAAGTTCGTTTCAAGTACAACCCGGATGGGACACGTGACGGGGGCGTACACAGCTTGTTTACGCTTCAGGGGCGCTCCGACACTCCAACTTGCACTTTGCAGCAGCCCGAGTTCGCCACGGCGGTTCGCGAGCACAACATCGCCTTCCGGATCCCACTTCAACTATTTGGATTGGGACTGATCGAGAGCATCCAGGATTCCGCCATCCGTGCCAACATGAATGTGAATCTCGCGGACAAGCGGGCGCTCGGAATCGCCGGACATCCCAACGTCGTCCCCAACAACGGTACCATTAGCCGATTCGGCTGGAAGGCGCAGAATGGCTCCATCACCATTTTCGCGGGTGAGGCTTACAACGTAGAAATGGGAATAAGCAATGACGCTTTTCCCATCGGCCGCAGTGAAGATCCGGGTTGCAGCGAAGTGTACGAGCCATTTGATGTCCCACGATCTGAATCAGACCTTTACAACAATCCGTTGAAGATCATGCCTGCGTGGTTGATGTTCACCGAGTTCATGCGCTTCGTCGATGCCCCACAACCGGCGCCACTGTCCGTCAGTGCGCAACACGGTAAAGACCTGTTCAGTTCGGTGGGATGCGCGCTCTGCCACACGCCGTCGTTCAAAACGCCTGGAATGGCAAATCCGAGCACGCCGCTTGAGCAAATTGGTCCGCATTCAGTCGCTCTGCGAGGGCAGACAGCGAACCTCTATTCAGACCTCCTCGTACATCATATGGGCGCGACCCTTGCGGACAACATCATCCAAGGAAACGCAGGGCCCGACGAATTCCGCACCACGCCACTCTGGGGACTGGGGCAGCGTTTGTTCTTCCTGCATGACGGGCGCACGAACGATTTGATGGTCGCCATTCAAGATCACGTCGCGCGGCGCTTCTCTGACGGCGGCAACAATCCGGCGAAAGATTGGCGGTCGTACACCTACGGGCCTTCGGAAGCGAACGGAGTAGTCGAGCGCTTTAACAACCTTTCAGAAAGCGATAAGCAGGCAATCCTCGATTTTCTGCGCTCGTTATAGAGAGAGGAATGGGGTCTCTTCCGGAGGGTCCCTTCGAGACTGTCATGAGAAATGTGATCTGGGCCCTGATCGTCGTCATTGCGCTGCTCTCTACAGCCGGCGCTTCGGATGATCCATTCATCGGGAAATGGATACTCGATCCGCAGCACTCGAGCTACCCGGCCGGAAATCCTCCGAAGCGGATGGTGATCGAAATGGAACCAGCAACCCGCGGAATCCGCTATCACTCCGACACGACATACGCGAACGGGCACACGACTCATACCGAGTACACGGCCGACTATGACGGAAGGCAAGTCTTGGTTTGGGGTACTTATGGCCTGATGCTTCCAGTCTCGTTAAAGCGGATTGACTCGCACACAGTAATCGCTTCGTACTTCAAGTCATTTCAGGTGGTCGCGACCAGCCGCCGAGTCGTTTCGCGAGACGGCCGACGAATGACAATTACGACAACTTCCAAGGACAGGTCGGGCAGAAAAGTCACCACGATTGGTATTTATGGAAGAAAAATGAGAAGGGCACAGCGAGCCTCGATCGCAGAGTATTTCTTCACGCATTCGGAATGGCATCTGCCGCACGGACGTCTCATCTCCAGCCATGGTGTCGAAACCCTGAACTCACGCCCCGTGTTGACGCGTTGAATCGCAGCTCATACAGACTTTGTAGGTTGAGCTGGAATTCGGCCGTCGTCCCGAACAGATGGGCGAGTCGAAGAGTGCTATCACCCTGCAATAGCCCGCCTCGCCATTTAAGAGTTCAGTGACCGACTGGAAACAGACCCGTCCTTGACCCTTTGCAGCACCCTCGTCGATGATCATGGACGCATGAGACAAGGCCAACCGAAGGAGGTTCTGCCAGTCGGCAAACTTCCGCTTGAACACTTGCGATCGTTGCTGAGTCATCCTTCGAAACATGATCCCCGCCTGCTCATTGGACCTCAGATTGGCGAGGATGCGGCCGTCATCGACGCAGGAGATCGCTGTCTCGTCATCGCGACCGATCCCGTCACCTTTGCCACGGATCAAATCGGGCGTTACGTAGTTCACGTCAACGCCAACGATGTTGCCGTCCTGGGCGCACGACCGCTCTGGTTCTTTGTCGTCATGCTCCTTCCAGAAAGTCGCACGACGCCTGAACTGGCGGAGACGATCATGGCCGATCTGCGGAGCACGTGCGAGGAATTGGGTGTCACCCTCGGCGGCGGTCACACGGAAATCACCCAAGGTATCGATCGCCCAATTCTGATCGGCCAGATGATTGGTGAGGTCTCCCCGACTCATGTTGTGCGGAAGGCCCGTATTGCCATAGGTGATCAGATCCTGTTGACACAAGGCGTAGCCATCGAGGGCACTGCGATCCTCGCACGAGAAAAGCCAGAACAGTTGCAACGGGTTGATCCCGATCTTTTGGCCCGGGCCGCTCGTTTCTTGATTGAGCCCGGTATCAGCGTCGTGAGCACCGCTCTCGCAGCAGCGAATGTTGGCGATGCGCTTCATGCAATGCATGATCCGACCGAAGGCGGGCTTTCGACGGGTCTGTTCGAACTGGTGGCACCCGCCGGCCTTGGGCTTCAGGTCATTCGCGAGCACATCCCAGTGTTTCCCGAGACGGACACGATTTGCAGTGAGCTCTCACTTGATCCCCTGAAACTGCTTGCCTCGGGTGCATTGCTGATCGCGACCGCACCTGACGGAGCGGACTTGGTGGTGAGGGCCGTCGAAGCCACAGGTGTTCCAGTTGCTGTGATTGGGGAGGTGCGCCCGGCGGCTGAGGGCATCACGATTGTGACGAATGGGAGGGTTGCGCCGCTCAATCCCCCAGTTCAGGACGAGATCGCGCGGTTCTTTGAAGCCGACTAGCGGCGCGCTGCCGTGCGATGAAATCGTATGTATCAGGCGTCTTCGTCCGGCGGTCCTCCAGTCCCCGCGAGATCCTGAGGCTTGACTTTTTCAATATTAAATCTTGCTGCACGCTCACGCATGGTCTTCAACACCTCTTCCAGTGAAGGTGGCTCGCCCTTGATCCATCGCAACGGATTGATGCGGGCGACGACGAATGAGCGCAAGTACGGACTGACCAAGCCGCGTTCTTTCAGTTTCTTCACTGCCGCTGCGACTTTCTCTTCCAGGTCAAGCACCATCGTGGCCTGTTTTTCGTGATCTTTGATGGCCGTGCGCAGTGGATCATCGGTGAAGGATTCAAGTCGCCTCAGGATGGGGTGGTAAACACCGCCACCAAAACGCGGTATCCTCTCATAGCACACTCCGAGTGTGACCAACGCTGGTTCGTCAAGATAAAAAGCGAATTGCGACTCTGGCCGGCTCGCGTCCTCTTCAACCAGTCCGCGGTAAATTCGGATGACTTCCAGGGCACGTTCTTTCAGGTTGTGCGCCTTTTCGGTATTTAGCGCCAGAATCTGCCATGCCACCTCGCGATCGGCCACGACCAGAGCAGTGATTGACTTGGCTCCTAGGCGGCGCATGGCTTCGAGCCGGTGCCGGCCGTTCGGGGTCCAGAATCCATTATTGGGTGCGGTGACAGCGATGATCGGATCAAGAAATCGGCCAGTCTTGTTGATTACATCAGCGAGCCTTTTGTGATGGGTATCGGAGAGATCTCGCTGGAACGGTGTGGGCTCAATGACATCGATCGGCAGAATCGAAACCAGCAGTGGATGTCCGCCGAGCGGTTCTTTGTATGATCCGACAATGCACCCACCGGCTTTTTCGATAGCTTCTGCGACAATTGCGACTGCTCCTGTGGGCTCGCCTAGACGGCATTCGCCTGGACCAAGGCCCGCTGTTCCGGGCTTGGCTTTCCGAGGACGGCGTCGAGTTGGTGATCGGTTTGCCATGGTCGAAAATCCATTCTAGTCTCAACATCATGTTTTGATTGCGGCAACGCGCGTAAAGCTCCTGCCCGTCGGCTCCCTGTTCTTCCTGTTCCTTGCGCGCTAATCCAAGGCGCCTCCTTTCTTCCAGTCGCCGTGTTCACCCGGTCATAGGTGATGGCGCTATAATTCTGCTCAATTACGTCAAAATAGGTGCGGGAAGTACCGCATGCCCCGCACCGGTGCCAAGTTTGGAGCCGCTTCGGATGGCGAAGGCGGCGAAGTCCTGAAAGTCGCACACTGCTTCCGGGAGGTGGCAATGGCGCTAGTGATTCGGGGCCAAGTTGTTCCCATGAGCAAAGCCGACCCTTCAGCAGTGTTCGCGGGAAGCGTCTACCTCAGCGATGACGGCACGGTGGAAGCAGTAACATCTGGCAACGGCAGCCCCCCTTCAGGTTTCGCGAGCGCCCCCGTCGTTGACGTCGGTGAGGCGCTTGTCATACCTGGAATCGTCGACCTCCACAACCATCTGGGATATAACGCCTTGCCGTTGTGGGTGGAACCAGCGCAGAAGAAGCCGTTTCTCCATCACAATGACTGGACGGATGCGCCGACGTACAAGGCGAAGATAAGCTGGCCTGCATGGGTCCTCGCCCATGCGGAACCCGAGGCGCTGCTGGCGTACATACAGACGCGTGCGCTGGTGGGCGGTACGACGGCCATCCAGGGCTGGCCAGCGTTCAATCGGGCGCCACAAATGGTGCTGCGCGACATCGATGATGAGAAAGCCGGAACTGCCAGCCGCACCCTTATCTATACGTCGGCGCTGACGGAGAAGCCGCTGCAATTGGCGCATACCGCTCAACAGATGGCACGTGGCGCCGGGTTCATCTATCACTGCGCAGAGGGACAGGTGGGTTCCATTGTGGCCCGTGAGTTTGCGGACGCCGCGAACGCAGGTTGCCTGGTCAAGACATTTGTCGGAATACACTGCAATGCCATTTCCGACGCTGACTGGAAACGCTGGCCGCAGACCGACGCCGGCGCTGTCGTCTGGTCGCCGTTCTCCAACCTGTGGCTGTACGGGTCCACCACGAACATCCCTGCGGCACGGGCGCGGGGAGTGTCTGTATGTTTGGGATCGGACTGGGGCCCTTCGGGCACCAAACACGTCCTGGCGGAGTTGAAGGTAGCGAAGATCGTAGCCCAGAAGCAGGGGTTTGATCTTACGGATGCTGATTTGGTGGCGATGGTGACAAGCAATGCTGGAGATGTCCTGTCGCGCTGCTGGCCCAAGTCCATCGGGCGCCTCGTTCACGGTGCCTTTGCTGATGTCACGGTCCTGCGTTCGCATGGCACGGGTGATGTTTGGTCGCAGATCTTGAATGCCACCGAGCACGACGTGATGCTGGTGATCGTCGACGGCTCGGCCCGTTACGGCAACGCAGATGCAATGAAGGCGGCAGGTGCGACAACGGCAACAACGTTGACCGTGGGTGGGATCAAGCGCAGGCTTGCCATCACCGATCCGAACAATGCAAAGAAGGCGTGGGCATGGACAGACATTGTTGCCCGCCTGGATTCCGTACGCGCAGACCCCGCCGGGTCCCTACGCAAAGCCGAAGGACGTCGACGCGCCTACGCCGGGTCAGTGCTTGCCGAGGACGCCCCGCTTGAGTTAGCTCTGGACATGCCCAACGGCGGTGCTTTGGCCGTTGCCGGTCCGCCTCCGGATCCCGCCGAGGTGGAGATTCCACCCCTGCCCACGCTCGTTCATGACAAAGCTTTCTTCGATGACGTCCAGGGCCGCGGCTTCCATTCGGGCTTGCTGGATGGCCTCGCTGATTTCTACAGGAGTTGACGCATGCCTGGAAATAACGCACGAAGATCCAGCCCGGGCAGAACATCGGCTCTGGCCCACCAGCGTGGCCAAACCTTGTCAGATGCCCTGCACCAAGTGCAGTCGGGAGTCGGAAAGTTGACTTGGGGTGAGCGGTTGGACATCCTCGACGCCTGGGTACAAGTACTTGATGGCGCCTACGCACATCTTCCGCTGAAACGCGCCCTGTACGGGTTTGATCCTATCCGCGCCATCGAACATCTGCGCGGACAAGTGCCCGCCCTCACGGACATGCAGTTCCATCGGGAACTCACGAGCCTCATCAACCGGCTACGCGACGCGCATACCCAATACTCGGGGCCGCACACTCTTGCGGGCGCGGTGGCAACGCTGCCATTCCTCGTCGAAACCTATGGTCCTCCAGACAAGTGCAAGTATGTGGTCTCCAAAATCGGCGACCGGCGTTTGATTGATGACCGTCATTTTGAACCGGGCGTCACGTTGAACTGGTGGAATGGGGTTCCGTTCGACCGCGCGGTGGATCTGCATGCCGACAACGAAACCGGAGGGCGTCCTGATGCACGCCGGGCCCGTGCCTTGGAGTCACTGACTTTCCGAGCGTTGGAGTACGGTCCGCCACCCGATGAACACTGGGTGGACATTGGCTATGCCGACCGCAATAACAAAGAACGAGAACTGCGTTTGCCGTGGCGCGTTGTGTTGCCCAACCGGGCTCCGACAGCGGGCCGCGGAGGCGCGATGCGCAGCCGTCGTGGCATCAATCTCGCGGGAGAAGCGGTACGCCGGGCAAAGAAATTGCTATTTAGTTCGGCTCTGTGGGAGGAAGAGCGGGCAGCGGCGGAAAAACCCTCCGCGAGAAGTGCAGTGGAGGATTTCAAAGACTTTCTCACCGCGCGTGTCGTTTCTACCCGAAGCGGCAAATTCGGCTACTTGCGGATTTGGAGTTTCGATGTCGACGACGATCAGCGCTTTATTCAGGCTGCTATTGAACTGCTCAACGGTCTGCCTGATTGTGGGCTTATCATCGACTTGCGCGACAACCCCGGAGGATTTATTTGGGCCGCGGAGCGCATGCTGCAATTATTCACGCCGGCCCAGGTGAATCCGACAAAATTCGGTTTGCGTGCAACGCCGCTGATTCGGGCAATGGCGTCCGCCCGCTTCAACCAGCCGGAACTGGGCCCATGGGCAGAGTCTCTGGAAAATGCGCCAGCCACCGGCGAACCCTATTCCACGCATCTTCCCATCACCAGCGTGGAGCAATGCAATGATATTGGCCAGCACTATGGCGGTCCGGTCGTCGTCGTGGTGGATGCCAATACCTATTCGTCTGGCGATTTGTTTGCCGCAGGGATCGCTGACAACCGGATTGGCCCAATCGTCTGCATTGGACAAGCGACCGGTGCGGGCGGAGCCAACGTCTGGACATCGGATGATCTGAGCGCTGCCATGAAGCCTGCAGGACTTCCGTTGCCCGTTCTTGCTCATGGCGCCAACTTCACCATGGCTCTGCGTCGTGCCGTCCGTAGCGGCGATGCCGACGGCGTGCTGATCGAAGACAGCGGGATCGCTGGCCAAACGTACTCGATGACCAAACGCGACATCTTTGAAGGCAATAAGGATCTGATCGAGCACTGCGCAGGGATCCTTGCATCGCAACCCGTCACCCGATTAAGCGTTGCCCGGCGGGATGGAAAACTCACGATTGCCACCAACGGGTTGGACTACATCGACGTCTACGGAGACGGCCATCCTGCATTTGCCGGAGTGCCGCAGCCGCACGATGGCACGCTCCCTCTCCAACTCCCGCCAACTGCGGGTGAAGTAGAGGTTGTGGGTTTCGCCGACAAAGTGGTGCATCAGCGGCGGCGCTTGCCCGCGTCCGAGTAAAACTCAGGGCACGATTCCCTTGGGCACGGTAAGAGTGATATTACGCCGCTTGGCGGCAGCATCTTTGCCTTCGCGCTGTGCCCAGCCATCCTGTTCGTGCATCCATGGGGGCAGGCCAGCGGGCATGTCTCCTTCGGGAATCGGCTGCCGGTCATTCTGCCCCCAGCTGTCGCCATATGGCACAAGCTGTGTGGAAACATCGGGGTGCTTGATTCCCGGTGACAGCGTTTGCAGCCCCTTGTTCCAATTCAGCAGCAGCGCCTTGGTGGCGGCAGCCAGCTTCGCCTTGTCGTTTTTTGAAGAACTTTCCGGCTGGGTCGGGTGGGTTATGTGCGCGTAGGCGCCGCTGAAGTCCTTGCCCGTCGGCGTTAGTTTCCACACACTCCACGCCGCATCGGCCGCGGTTCCCAAGGCGACGGCTGCCTCCACCTTGCCGCTGGCCACAAGTGCGTCCAACCAGCTATTGCGATAGGCCGCCAGGCGAGTGTCTTTCTCGGTAGCCGACTTGACAGCACCGTACACGCTGTAGAGAAAAGTATTGACGATGGCGTAGCTATTTGTGATCCCGAGCTTTGCGAGAAATCCTTGAAGGCGACGTCCCGCCTCGCCAACCAGCACGCGTCGCACGATGGTTTCGTGCTGCGCAGGATCCTGGCCGATCACAAGTACGCGAGCCGAACCATCCAGCCGGCCGCGGTGGAAGATAGGTCCCCACTCTAACCGGAACTGATCGGAAGGATAAACATCTGCTTCCGGGTAGTTCATGCACAAGGCGCGAAAAGGTTCAGACGCGTATCCCGAGTCGAATGCATGCGGCATGATGATACCTCCTTCATCCGTTCTGCACTCTAACATGGATGGCTATTCAGGAACTGAGCCGTCTCACACGCCTGATCCCTGACGAGTTCGTCTATCTGAATCTCGTGAAGTTTACGTTCACGCCACTTAATATGGGGGCAACTTTTTATCGATTGGGTTCTGGCGTTCTCGGCCGTTAGAACGAGAACCAGATGCCTGAGAAAGTCAATGTGGGTCGAGTCACTGTTAGAATTCCGATTCATCCTTTGGTCAAATGACTGGTCACTAGGAGTTTCATGCCGTCCGGATATCGAGCCGATCACGTTGGCAGCCTGCTGCGCCCCCCTGCTCTGCTGCGGGCGCGACAATCAAGCACCGACGAGGAGTCACTTCGGAAAATAGAGGACGAGTGTATTCTCGAGGCGATCCGTCGCCAGAATGAGATCGGCCTGGATATTCTGACGGATGGCGAACTACGACGGCGCAACTTCATGAGCGACTTTTTGGATGCAGTTGCGGGATTTGACACTGCAAAGGCTGTATCCCGAAGTTGGTCAGGGCAGGCGGCGTCTGGTTCGGTGAGTAGCGTGACTGGAGTTGTAACATCGAAGCTGCGACAGATGACATCGGTGACCGGACGCGAATTGCCGTTTCTTGAGACGCACGCGCACGGGAACATCAAAGTCACTCTGCCGAGCGCAAATCAATTTCCAGCTATTTCGTATCAACGCGGAATCACCGACAAGATTTATCCAACACCCTCCGACTTGCTGTGGGACATCGTTACGATCATGAAGAGAGAAATGCAGAGCTTGAGTTCGCGGGGCATCAGTTACATCCAAGTCGACGCTCCGCGTTACAGTTACTACATCGACCCGAAGTGGCGGGAATGGATAAGCAAGGAGATGTTGCAGGATCCGCAGTCTGCCCTGCTGGAAAGCGTTGACGCCGACAATGCCTGCCTTGCCTCCGCTCGCAGGTCGGGGCTAACGCTGGCGATTCACCTGTGCCGGGGTAACAATCGGAGCCACTGGTATGCCGAGGGTGGCTACGACGCAATCGCAGAACAGCTGTTCAGTACGCTCGACGTGGACCGTTTTTTACTGGAATACGACGACGAGCGCTCTGGTTCATTTGAAGCCCTGCGGTTCGTTCCTCGAGGAAAGATGGTGGTGTTGGGGCTCATCAGCAGCAAGCAACCTAAACTGGAGGACAAGGTCACCTTGATACGACGCATCAATGAAGCATCGCGTTATGTTCCATTGGAAAATCTGGCGCTGAGTCCGCAGTGTGGTTTTGCATCGACTGCCGAGGGGAATCTGGTTTCCGAAACCGACCAGTGGGCCAAGCTAAGACTTGTTGTGGAAACTGCTCGTGAAGTATGGCAATAGCGCTGCGTCGGCAATCCAGAACCCCATTTACTTTGTCTGCCGTGATTCAACTGGCGCAATCGTTCTGATCGATCTCAAAGTGCAAACAGTTTGACGAGATCAGTTGCGAGGTCGTTGATTACTCTTTGACGCTCTCTGCTCGTTAGTTCCTTCACGCCGAGACTCGGCGCAACCAGCGCTCCTTCAAGTTGGAACTCCCAGCTTGGGTAGAATCCACTGGGTCAAGATCACATATCCGACCAATACTCCAACCAGCCAAACCCATTCAGGCATGTTTCGGCGTCTCCTGGCTGCCCACGCCTAGTCTACGCAGGAAGGTCATCATGGGACACCAATTGGTCAAGCCCGACTGGAACAAATTGAGACCTACGAAGGCGGTGAAAAGATACCAGTACTGATTCACCCAATGCCCAAGGGCCAATGAAATGAGGACCAACAGTCCCGCGATCAAGCGTAGCGTGCGTTCAATCGACATTTATTGTTCTCCTTGATGATGAAGGTCATTGTGTCACGTCACACTGCGGCACCTCACACTCGGCAATGTTCTCCGGCGAGTGTGGGTGCGGCGGCGGAGATTGTTTTCGTTTTTGTGAGACGTAGTAAAGGACCGGCACGGCCATGCGAGACAGAACGGTAGATGCAACCTCGCCCGCCATAAGCGAGAGGGCCAGCCCTTGAAAAATCGGATCAAACAGGATGACGCTGGCACCCACAACGACCGCGGCGGCGGTCAAGAGCATTGGGCGGAATCGGACTGCACCTGCGTCCACAACAGCTTCTTCCAACGGCATCCCTTGAGAACGGCGCAACTCGATGAAGTCAACGAGAATGATCGAATTGCGCACGATGATGCCAGCGCCAGCAATGAACCCGATCATTGAAGTGGCAGTAAAAAACGCTCCCATCATGGCGTGAGCCGGAAGAATACCGACCAGAGTTAACGGGATCGGGGCCATAATCACCAGAGGGGTCATGAACGAGCGAAACCAGCCGACAACCAGCACGTAAATCAGAACCAGTACGGCAGCGAAGGCCAGCCCCAGGTCGCGAAATACTTCCACGGTGATATGCCATTCCCCGTCCCACTTCATGGAGAAGCGGTCGGTGCGCTCCGGCATACTGGTGCCCTTGTACTGCTTGACTGCATAGCCATCTGGCAGCCTGAGCTTGTCGATGGCGTCACTCATCTTGCCTATCGCATACACCGGGCTTTCTTCTTCACCGGCGACATCCCCGGTCACGTAGACGACCGGCTGCAGATTCTTGCGGTATTCGCTCGGGTCAATCGTGGTTTGGTTCAGGGTCGTCAACTCTTGAAGGGCAATCTGGCCACCGGATGGAGTGGGCAGCTTCAGGTTGGCAAGATCCCGGATGCCCGAGCGATCGGGTCGTGACAATCGCACTTGGATGGGGATGTCCTCGCGTGATTGTGGATCGTGCAGCAGACCAGCATCCACCCCTCCCAGTCCGATCTGCACCGTTCGCGTAATGTCCGCCGCGGAGATTCCATGCAGTGAAGCTTTGTCCAGATCCACTTTGAAGTCGTACTTCGTTTGCGGATCTTCGACGTACCAGTCGACATCTACCACGCCCGGTGTCTTTTGGAAGATCTGTCTGATCTGACTTGCCAGCTGAATCTGTCCTTTGTAGTCCGGGCCATACACTTCAGCAACCAGGGTTTCCAGCACCGGAGGCCCAGGGGGCACTTCGGCGACCTTGATGCGAGCGCCAAATGGCGCAGCAAGTTTCACTAGTTCGGGCCGCAACCGACGCGCAATTTCGTGGCTTTGCGCCTTGCGATCGTGACGCGAGAGCAGATTGACCTGTATATCGGCTTGATTCGGCTGACGCCGCAGGAAGTAGTGTCTCACCAGGCCATTGAAATTGTAGGGGCCCGATGTGCCGGAGTATATCTGGTAGTTGGTCACTTCGGGTTCCTGTGCGAGATAGCGTCCCAGTGTTTGTGCGACCCGCGTGGTTTGCTCCAGGGGTGTTCCATCGGGCATGTCGATGATGACCTGGAATTCGCTCTTGTTGTCAAAGGGTAGCATCTTCACGCGAACCCATTTCAGAGGTACGAACGCCACCGCTGCGAGCAAAAGAACGATCACGCCACCGAGAAACAGCCAGCGCCGCTTCGCATCGAGGACCAACGGGTTCATCACCCGGCGGTACACGCGTGTGGTCCAGCCCTCCGCTTCATGATGTTCGTACACTCGTTTGCCAGGGTAATGGCGCAACAGCCGGAGCGCAGCCCACGGCGACACCACAAACGCGACGATCAAGGAGAACACCATCGCCGCTGAAGCGCCGACCGGAATCGGGCGCATGTAAGGTCCCATCAGCCCGCGCACAAAGGCCATGGGAAGAATCGCCGCAATCACCGCAAAGGTCGCAAGAATCGTGGGATTGCCCACTTCATCGACCGCTTCGACAGCAACATCCACGAGTGATCGTCCCCGGTTGCCGGGTAACCGGAAGTGGCGAACAATGTTTTCGACGACCACAATGGCATCGTCCACGAGGATGCCAATCGAAAAGATCAGGGCAAACAGCGTTACCCGGTTGAGCGTGTAACCAAAGAGGTAAAAAATTGCCAGAGTGAGGGCCAGAGTCACAGGCACAGCCAGCAGAACCACGCCTGATTCCCGCCAACCCAATGCCAAGGCAATCAAAAGCGTCACCGAGAATGTCGCGATGAATAGGTGCTTCAGCAGTTCGTCGGACTTATCCTTTGCCGTCTCGCCATAATTTCGTGTGACGGTGACGTTCAAGTCCTGCGGCAGCATATAGCCACGCAGCGCGGCAACCTTCTGCAATACGTTCTCGGCGATGACGCTGGCATTCGTACTCTTGCCCTTCGCCAAAGTGATAGTCACCGCGGGATATTCGGGATTCACCCCTTGACCGCTGCTTCCCCTGGCATTCGCAAACAGAACATAGTTGTAGGGCTCAGCAGGACCGTCTTCGATTTCTTCAACGACATCGCGGAGATAAATTGGCCGTCCGCTATAGACTCCGACGACAACCTGCTTCAGATCCTCGGCCTTCGTGAAGAACAGGCCCGCCTCGACCTGAAACTCCCGGTTGTCGCGCGCAAAACTGCCCGCCTGACCGCGGGTATTCGCTCCCTGCAGTTGCACAATGACCGTTCCGGGTGTGAGTCCATAGGCTGCCAGACGTTGTGTGTCGAGAATGACCCGCACTTGCCGCGGCTGGCCCCCAATGATGGTCGTCTCGGAGATGTCGTCTAATTTCTTCAGCGCGTCTTCCAGCTCACCGGCAACACGCCGTAACCGATAGGAGTCGTAGTCCTTTCCCCAGAGCGTGAGCGCCATGATCGGGACGTTGTCGATAGAGCGAACCTTGATCAGGGGCTGCGAGACACCGGCGGGGATCCGGTCAAAGTTGGAGTACAGTTTGTTATAGGTCTGAATGATTGCGTCTTCTTCTTTGGTTCCCACGTAGAAGCGCACGATCACCATGCTCATGCCTGGATGGCTGATCGAATAGATGTATTCGACTCCAGGAACTTCGCGCAGCAACTTCTCCATCGGCAGGCTGACGCGTTGAGCAACCTCTTGTGACGAGGCGCCCGGCATCTGCACAAAGACATCGAGCATGGGAACGACGATCTGTGGCTCCTCTTCGCGCGGCGTTTGGAGAATGGCGAAAGCACCGAGCAACAGCGCGGCCACAATCACCAGTGGTGTCAATTTCGAATCGATGAAAGCATGCGAGGCCTGTCCAGCCAGGCGAAGAGCGGAGTGCGCGACATTTCCCAATTTCGACTTGTTATTGTCCGCGCTCATTCCTTGCTCCTAACGAGACTCGATCTTCTTGCCGCTCAGTTCGCGGCTGCCTGGATCAGCGATCAGCATCTCCCCAGTCTGCAGGCCCGCTAATACCTCGACCTGATGCGCCGACGGTTTACCTAGCGTGATGTATCGCAACTCGGCGATTCCGTTTTGATCCAATACATAAATGCCTTGCAGTTGACCCCGCTCGACGATTGCAGTGCGTGGGATAAGCACTGCTGTCCGGACTCCCCGCGGGAATTGCGCTCGGCCGAAGAGACCCGATCGCAGTGCAGGATGGGAGGGCATTTCAACTTTCACAAGGAAACTACGACTTGCGGGATCTGCTGCCGGAACGATTTCGATGACTTTCCCTCTGAGCTCTCGGTCCCCTAAGGCATCGATCGAGGCTGACACTGATTGTCCCTGACGCACGTAGCGCAGATCGGTCTCATTCACCGTCGCCTCCAAGCGATAGCGACGCCGATCCTCGACGGTGAAGACCGGCATTCCAGGGGTGGCGAGCGTTCCAAGATCAGCCTTCTTCTGAGTCACGAGACCATCGAACGGAGCCACAATATGCGTGTAGCCCAGTGCGGTTCGAGACTGCTGCAGCGCCGCTTTGGCCTGAGCCAGTCCGGCTCGAGCCATTTCGCGGCGAGCCTGAGCTGCTTGATAGCGTGCCTTGATTTCGTCGAACTCCTGCGGGCTGACGGACTTTCTGTCATACAGCATCTGATAGCGTTTAAACGTTGCGTCGGCGAGCGTAAAGTCCGATTCGGACGCGGAAATCTCCTGTTGAGCAGCTAGATCAGCAGCCGTGGCGCGGTCGAGCGCAGCGCGCGGCTCGGCATCGTCAATGACCGCCAGCACCTGCCCGCGCTGTACTTGATCGCCTTCATGCACGCGGATCTCAACGATATTCCCCATCATTTGCGCGGCGAGTTGGCTGGTCTCGGCGGCCTTGAGCGTCCCTACCGCCTCCACTACGTCAGGAATGTTCGCCGTCTGAGCCGACACGACTGACACGCCCTTCGCAGTCTCGGGTGCCGCACTGACGCTTTGCCGTTCGCTGGAACAGCCGACAAGCATCAGGCTCAGAATGGTGAAAGCTAGGGTCGTACCTGCCAGGACAATGGGCGACCTATTCAGTTTTTCGCGAAGAGTAACATTCATGGCATGATCACTGGAGACTGTGGGTTTAGGGTTCCGCAGGCCAACTCCAAATTGGCGTAGCTGATGTGAAACTGATAGATCGCCTGCCAGTACTCGGCCTGCGTTCGTCGCGCAGCCTCCTCCGCTCCCAAAAGATCGGTCATTGTGAGCAGGCCGCCGTCGTAGCGATCCTGATCGATGCGCAGGCTCTCCTGCCCTTGAGCAATGGCGGTCTGCGCCACCTCCACCTGCTTCCGGCTTGCATCCTGATCGTAGTAAGCTTGCCGGACCTCTAGCCGCACCGCATCGCTCGCCGCCTGCTTCATTGCCGTAATCTTCTCCGCGTGGGCGCGTTCGCGAGACAGCGCGGCTCGTTTCGCTCCGCCCTGAAACAGATCGACCTGTAGCTCAATTCCTCCCACCCAGTTGTTGCCACCGCCTCCTGCAAGGAAGGTGGGATTGTCCATTTCCCAACCAGCAACAGCATTCAACCGCGGACCGAACGATGACTTCGCAATCGCTACACTCAGTTCCTGCGCCGATTGCTGTGCTTCGATCCGTTTCAGATCAGGTCGAGTCGCGAGAGCCTTTTTTTCCAAGTCCGACAGCGAATTCGCTGCCAGATTTCGCTCAGTGAGTGCATCGGCCGGCTCATAGAGCGTAGCGATCGATACCCCCATCGCCGTGGTGAGCTGGGCTCGGGCCAGTTCCAGATTATTCCGTGCGCGAATGAGATCTTGCTCGCGGCTGGCAAGACGTACCTTGGCGCTGAGAAGGTCAGACTCAACTACCAGCCCGGCGTCGTAGCGGACCTGGCTGCGGTCCATGATGGCCTTCGCTGTCTTGTCGGATTGCTCGGCGACTTCCAACTGCTTTGTGGCTAGAAGAACTCCGTAGTAGGACTGCACGACTCGAAACAGGATCTCCTGGTCAGTTCTTTCCAGTTGATGACTGGCCGCGATGTTCATTGCTTTGGCACGATTGATTCCGCGCCATGAGGCAAATGAATCGAACAGACTCCAGGTTCCACCAAAACGCGTCGTGAAATTGCCATAGGGACGAGGAGTGTTGAGCTTGTTCAGGACGAAGTCGTCGATTGTGAATCGCTGCTGCCGCAACTTGCTCCCGAATACATACACGGGATCGTTGCCGCGAGTCGCCTGTTCCGAGAACGCCACATGCGGCATAAGGAACGACTGCGCTTCGCGCACTCCGGCCGAAGCTGCCTTCGTATCCGCCAGGGCCGCCTTACGAAGAGGATTCTTTTCCAGGGCAATGTTGGCTGCGTCCTGTAGGCTCAGGGGAGCTGCGGAACTCTGCGCCAAGGCTGTGGCCAGAAACATCGCACAGGTGGCGAGGGGAATGGCGAGGTGGCGACTGAGGCTCAATGCCCGACTCCTGCCAGATCAGCCGCATGTAGCCAAGAGGTGGTGTCCTCGATGATTTCGTGTGTGGTATGGAATGTCGCCGTCTTTTGCACCATTGCCCCCACCGAGCAGTACTTCTCTTCCGACAGCCGGATGGCTTCCACGAGTGCAGCTTCGTCGATTCCGACGCCGGTGACAACGTGATGGATTCGTACCGTGGTGAAGACTTGCGGCGGACGCTCAGCCTGATCGGCCTCGACGCGCACTTGGTAGCCGGTGACCTTCTGGTGGTACTTCTGTCGAAGTATGGTGATGACATCGAACGCAGTGCATCCGGCCAGACCCACAGCTACCATCTCAATCGGTTTTGCGCCAGTTCCGCCCGCCGCATCGTCCAGAATCAGACTGTGGCCGCTTCCGGTGCGAGATACAAACTGGCGTTGCTGTTTAAGTGCTTGTGTAAGTTCGACTTGTACCGAAATCATCAGTGCCTCCTCCGAATACATCGGCCAGGAACACGAATAAATGCAGTATGTCGAGATTTGTTACAAGGAATTTTCTGGGACTTTTCTAGACGATGCAGTTCTATGAATTCTGCCGGAGGAGAGCCCTAACCTGCTGATATTTCTGCATTAATTCTTGCCTCAACCTCGGCGCCTTATGTGGAGAACAGTCCCTAGCGGAGTTGCGACAGCGCTTAATGATGGCTTCCAAACTAGCCACAAACGCCTGACATGGTCCACATCCGTTCATGTGGCGCTCTAGTTCTTCGCAAAGGGAATCGTCCAGTTCCTCATCGAGATAGTCCGACAGCTCCGCCAACATCGCCTTACAACGTGCAGGTCGCCCTTCCTCTGGCGGATGTTTCTGTGTGCGAACTTTCTTGTTGCTTCCCGCAACCCATGTCCGCATCAACTCCTTTCGGACGAACAATCGGGCACGGTGCAGCCTCACCCGTACCGTTCCGACGCGAACACCAGTGATCTCAGCGACTTCATCGTCCGTGAGTCCCTCCATGTCTCGCAGAACCAGGACGATGCGATACTGCGGGGGCAGCCGGTGCACAGCCTCGCGCAACTGCGCTGCCTGCTCACTTCGTATTGCGAAAGATTCAGGATTGATTCTCCCCTCGCCCACGAGTTGCTCCAATTCATTGCGGTCCGGCATCAGTTCATCCAGTGAGAGTTCACGTGCAGGAGCAAATTTGCTTTTGCGCCGATTCATTAGGCAGCGATTTTTCGCCACCTTGTACAGCCAGACGACAAGTGCCTTTGGGCTGTTGAACTTGGGCAAGTAGGGAACGGATTTCAACAGGACTTCCTGCATCGTATCTTCGGCATCCTCACGGTGCCCACACACACGCATGCTGAACGAGAAAACGGTACTTTGCAGTGATGCCAGTGCCTGTTCCACACTATTGCCATCTCCACGCTGCAGCAACTCCACCGCCTTTTCGATTTCGGCACGCATCGACTGAAGATATCACGCAAGCCGACTGGTATCCGAAGGAGTTCGTCTTGATAATGTTGGCAAGCGTCGACTTCTCGATAATATTCGCGACTGCGTCTCACATGTCAGCGGGGGGCTCGTCGGAACTTGTAACGCCCTTGTTCCTCGCTCGCTCTCAACAATCTTTACGTTCTTGAGTTCAATATCAGCGACGGAAATCTCGCACCGAGCTCTTGTTCCGCGATATTACCAAAGCAATTTCAATCCAAACTGAACTTGACGCGAAGTTGTCGATGTGCTCGTGATAGCCCCAGCGGTGCCCGACGTTTTTGTGCCAGAGCTTGAAGATGTGAAGGTGATCAAGTTGGGAGTGTTGAAGTTCGCGCGATTGAGCAGATTGAAAATCTCTGCGCGAAATTGAAGTGCGAGTCGTTCGTGCAATGTTGTTGTCTTGAAAGCAGAGAAGTCCCATGTAGCGAGATCTGGGCCAATCAACGTATCTCGACCCAGATTGCCATAGAACCCGCTGTTCGCCGGTGGGGCAAGAAATGCATTTGGATTGAACCACTGAGCAGGCTTGCCAAGAATCACCGGACCCGTGAAGTCTGGGTTCACGAACGGCCGTACAGGATTTCGAGTGTCGCCGTTGTTTGAGGGGTTGTAACTAAGCTGTGGGGTGAATGGAAATCCCGATTGAATCGTCACAATGCTGTTGACCGACCACCCACTAACCAGAGCATTACTCCACCCTTCCCTGTCATCGCCAATCGGTTGTCCTTTTCCGAACGGCAGCATGTAGACCGCGTTGACAACCCCGATGTGCCGGACATCATAGGTGGCAAGGCCGTAGTCCGCACGCAGGTTGAAAGGATTGGATACCAGGCCCGGAGCATTGGCTGCAGCGGTAGCGTTCAACGAATCGCCGTCGTCCAAGGCCTTCGACCAAGTGTAGACGCCGCGTAACGAAAACCCATGACTGAAACGGCGGTTCAGGTCCATTTGAAGCGCGTTGTAATTGCTGATCCCGAGCGAGAACCATGTCCACGTATTCGCAATGCCGGGGTTCGCCCTCGGCGTGCCTGCAGGAATGTAATAGGCTCCTACGGGTACAGGCTGGCCCGCGAGGGGGGAACCGATGGGAAAACCGATCGCAGGGGAATTCATAGAACTCGTAGGTTGGCTAGGATCCCAAGTCGGATAAACTGCCGGGCATGGCGCGGCTGGACAGATGACGGGGAAGGGTTCGTTCGCATCGATCCCCAGAAGTTCGTGATAGCCATGACTTCCCACGTATCCCAGGGTCAGGGAGGTGTCAGGTGTTATCTCATGCTGAACTCGTAACGACCAAGAAATCAAAGTGGGCGTTTTCATATCGGGCTTAACTCCTCCCGGTACGAGTTTGGAACCCGTTGGCGGAGGTACAGAGGGATCAATTGGCAAAGACGAAACCGGAAATGGGATGGTCGCACTTCCGACGCTGTAGACAGGGTTGAACGGGGCGTTTTGGTCAGTACGGTACCCGAGTGCGTCCTGAAGCTCGTTATACATTCCAAACCCGGCACGAATGACCGTCTTCTCGGTTAACGGACTCCAAGCTAAAGCGATTCGAGGTTGCGGGAGGAACTTGGCTTGGTTGACTGTAAACAACGAACTTCCGACATGCGGAGTGTTAGAGATCACTCCATCATTGAAAGTGTAGTTGGCAGCCCTGCCATGCGCTTCGTTCCAACCGGTGGTGAATTCATCGCGAAAGCCCAGAGAAAGGGTTAGGCGCGGCAAAACGCGAATCACATCTTCCCCATACCAAGCCCCGAACAGCGATCGCCAGTTCATTTGTGTTGGCGCGGGATCCCACAGGAAACTTGATATGTTTCCCTGAAGAAAGTTCGCTAGACTCGAGAATGTTGCCTGGCCATACTGACTGAGAGCGATAGTTTCATTGGACTGAAAGGGTTGGAACCACGCTCCGAACGTGATTTGATGGCGTCCGCGAGTCATTGCGATGCGATCTTCAAAAGTGTACAGATTGCGCGCAATTGTGAGATTGCTCCCGTTGTTGCTGCCTGCGAGTCCAATCGCAGCTTGCGGATTCGATGCGGCACTCCCGCCCACAACAACAGCGCCGACCTGATGGCCTAACAAGAAACCAGAGACGGACGCCGCTGGCGTTCCGGGGGTGGGAAGACCGGTAAAGAAATATCCAGCACGCGAATATCCTGCTCGCGCCACATTGATAGTGGATGGGGAAAAGGAATGCGTTGCATCGATACTGAATACCTGTTCACGCAGTGTGAGTTTGTCTGAGCTGTAAGGATCTAACACGGTTTCCGTGAAATCCTCGCCGTCATCGATGGTGTAAACCACCGAAAGAGAGTCTCGCGAAGAAACGGTGTGATCAAACCGAACAGTGCCAAAATCGTCTCGGATTGTTTGGAGCGGGCTGCTGAAGACCTGCGCGATACCATTGAAATCCGGTGCGCTTGCCGGGGCCACTGGCCAGAGATTGAGTAGGGGCTGAACGCTGGTCACAGCCGCGGCGCGTGAGGCGGCGTCGGGAACGAAAGCTGCCGATGTCTGGCGGAGGTTCTGGCGCAACCCCTCATAGTTGCCAAAAACAAAGGTCTTGCCACTCCGGACAGGGCCACCAAGCGCCGCGCCGAACTGATTTCGTTGAAAGGGCGGTGCCGAGCCCTGATCAAAGTAATTCGGAGCATCTAGCGCATTGTTTCGTAAGAATTCATAAACAGTGCCGTGGAGTTCATTGGTTCCCGACTGGGTGACAATCGTTACTTGCCCCCCTGGCCGCTTGCCGTATTCGGCTCCGTAAGAATCGCGCAGAACATTGAATTCTCGCACCGCCTCGACACCCAGCAATTCTTGGCTGGTGCCTCCGGGCTGCATATTGTTCTCGGCGGCGCCAGTGAATTCCACTCCGTTCAAAAGAAATAGGTTTTGTTGTGGACGATTTCCCGAGACTGCAAAGTTATTCCCCGTGGTCGAATTGGAAACGCCAATTCCGCCGGTCTTTTCTGAGGTAAAGTTGACGATTCCAGGATTCAAGGGCAGCAGCAAGTCATAGCTGCGACCGTTCAGAGGCAGATCTTTGACTTCTCTTTCTCCGACGAAGCCTGAGATATCCTGGGTTGTTAGACTCACGACAGGGGCGTCTACGCTTACCTTGACCTGTTCAGTTACCTGCCCCACTTGCAGACTGAGGTCGACGCTCGCGTCTTGGCCGACTGCGAGGCTGATGCCAGATCGAACACCTACTGCAAATCCCTCCTTTGTACCCCGTACTTCGTACAGCCCCACGGGCAACAAGAAAAATCTGTAACGGCCGCTCTGATCTGTTGGGGCGGTACGAGAGGCTCCAGTGTCGAGGCTCTTTGCAGTTACGGCTGCTCCCACTACCGCCGCTCCAGAAGGGTCTGTGATCACGCCCGACAAGCTCGCCGAGACCTGGGCCGCTGAGAATGACCCCAGCAGACAGACGCATAGCAAGCCATAAATCCATTGGGCAGAAAATGTGGTTCGACCGATAAGCACAGGAATTCGCAGTTTCATACCCACTCCACAATCCAGACGGCTTTGCATTGCAGTGCAATTCACTTTGTCTCCCCAGAGCGAGCCGGGCCCAAGGGCCCAAGAAGTGTATATGATCAACGGTTGTGCCGTCGAATTCGATTCGAGTATGTGCGCTTTGCGGATAAACGATTGCCATGACGGTGAGGTCGCAGTGCTTGATCAGCGTCACTTCAAGACTGTCGGATTCGGTAAAATTAGCGGCCTTGTGGTGGGGGTAGTGATCTCGGTGGGTGAACAATACATCATTTCGATTGTCACCGCGTGGTCGGCCCCGCGAAATGAAGCTCAAGACAGGACAGACCGACGCATATTGGGAGTGTCATCATGACTGAATTACGCGAACGCGAACTCCCATGGATAGGTGGCGAAGATGTCCTTCCTTTCGCGAACCCGAATTCTGAATATCGAAGGACTGATCTCAGGCAGGTCAAGACCGGCGACTTCGGTTTCAGCGGAGACGCGATGTCCGAGGAAGAACTTCGGGAGCTGCGCAGCGCCAAACTACAGGTGAAAACGAAATGCTACCTCGCTTCCTCGTGCTGTCCCGGGAGTCTTTGCTTAACCAGGAAACTCCAGATCGTCTCGTTAGCGCTTAGATCCTGGCTGGTCTTGCCGACCATCTTTTCCACTTCGAACTGCTCGTCCCCGGGCCAGGTGTTTCCCCCTCCTTTTAAGCTGTAGAGTACGACCCGGACCGCTCGCTGACAGCTGTTGTAAGTATCGACCTTGGTTTCCATCCCACTTTTTTCTTTAGCCGAAATCTTATCCTTTTCTGGCTTCTCATTGCATCGATCTATCCTGGCCCAGGCTTTGGCGCTTTCCTCGGCGGAGATCACCGGCAGGTTCAAGTTGTGTTCGGTACCTCCGTTATAAGGGACGATGGGGTCCGATGTACCATCCACGATCAGAATTGCGACGGGGCGTGAAGGCAGACAGATCATCGTCTTGGGCATGGCCGCCCCGACCACAGCCACCGCTGCAATTCGATCGCTCAGAGCACACCCCAAACGCAGACTCATGAGACCGCCTTCGGAGAGACCTGCCACATAAATTCTTGACGCATCCACCGAAAACTTTGCGCCAAGGTCATCCAGCATATGATTAAAGAAACCCATGTCATCGGCTGGAGCAGGCCTTCTCTCTTCTTCCGGTTGACGACTTGATGGCGGCTGCTGGCCGGCACCCGGATGGCCTCCTCCTGGATATTTGCCTCCCGGATATCCGCCACCGCCATAATGGCGATGTCTTCCCGGCTCCATACCGATTGATGGCTGCTCTTGCGGCTGAACCCCAATGTTCCACCCTCCATGCAGGGCCAAGGGATAGACCGCAATAATGCTGTCCTTGTCTGCGAGCCGATCAAACTGAGTAAGACGTTCCATGTCGTCGGCATCCTGGTTCATGCCGTGCAGCAGGATTACCACCGGATAATGGCGCTGCGAGTCGTACTCATTGGGCAACCGGACCATGAAACTTCGGTCAACTTCGCCCACTCTGACCGTTTCCTTGGTCTCTTGTGCCCAGAGCATCTGCCCGATGAACAACACTGCGATACACCAGGCAGCCGTGCGGGCAGAATGCATCTCGACAGACTTCACGGAGTTCATCTGCAATCCTTCAACGATCCTCACCAAACAGCGCTCTCGTCCGTGCTCAGTCTGCGCTACGGAGCAGTCGCAGTGCAACGGGTCGCACGTTCGAGTTGCTTCCAGGGTTTCTATTTTTGATCCGATGAATCTGAGGGCGGACCTGCCTTCTGTCCATCGTGCTGATGTCCCTCCCACTGCCCGCGCTTGCTTTGCATCTCGTCCCACTTTTTCTGCTGATCGGGATTCAAGAGAGCATGGATCTGGTCAGTGGTGGACTTGTGGATGTCCATCATCTTGTCCCGCCGGTCATCTTGCGAAAGCGAAGAATCTGAACGCAGCTTCTCCATCTGGGACTGCTGTGATTTTAGAAGGTCGAGCACTTTCGCTTGTTGATCCGACGTCAAGCTGAGTTGTTTCGTCAGCATTTCCGTCCGCTTTGCGGGGTCGGGCTGACCATGCCCTCGCCAATGCTCGGGCGGAGCGCCCGACGGAGCCGACTGCGGCCCATTACCACCATTGTCCTGCGCAATGGCGAAGGTAGACAGCATGCTGACGATGCAAGACAGCGTAAATGCTAGCAAGCGGAGTTTGAACATGAAATCTCCTTTCACGGAACTCTAGATCTCTTCCTTCCTATGAACCGGATTATGCTGCCTCGAGTTGCGAAATTGGCCCCCTTTTACGAACTTTTACTCAATTCTGCCTTAGGCGGCATTTGCGGAGCTGGAAATTGCCGGAAACTCGGCAGCCCTGCGATGGATGCGTCCGAAGAAGTGTCTCGCTAAAAATCCGATAGCTGCCACGCTGTGAAAAGACAAAAATTTACAGACCCTCTCACGGGGATCCGCCTATGATCGCATCACAGAATAGGTACTCTCTGCGGAGACAGATGAGAGATGGCCATGACGGGCAAGCCGCTATTTCGTGTCTTTGTTGTCGGCTTGTCTGTGTTGTTTTCGATCCGTCTGGCGCGCTCACAAGACCAGGCATCTGCGCCCCAAGCTTCGGCTGGCCGTCCTTCCGAGGAGCAAAAACTAGCACCTGCGGCTGCTGTAGGAACCATTCACGGAACCGTGACCTCCGGCAACGTCCCGATTCCGGGGGCGGAGGTGTCCATTTCGATGGAATCGTCGTCCACGAAGATATCAACCTGGACGGACGTGGACGGAACCTATTCGGCAGCGATCGCTAACTATGGTGCTTACACAGTGCGGGTTCAGATGGTCGCGTTTGCCAACAGTTCTCAGCAAGTTGTGGTGGGTTCTGCCCACTCGATGGTGCAAGCGAATTTCGGGTTGATTCTTCTATCGCACGCAAAAGAAACGACACAGCCACTCAGAAGACCGGCAAGTCCGGCGACAGGTCAGCGCGGATTTCAGAATCTTTCGATCCTGCAGAGCATGAATGGACAGGATACGACGGGGGCACCCAGCAACGATGTTGTTCCTTCGGGTATGCCTGTTCCAGGAATTGATCCAAACAGTCCGACCGAGTCGATTGCTGTCTCGGGCAGCACGTCAAATTCGTTCAGTGCGATGAGTGGCGACGAGCTGCAACAGCGGATCAATGATGCGCGCCAGCAAGGCGGAGGCTTCGGAGGGGGTGGATTCGGGGGCCCGGGTGGTTTTAGCGGTGGTGGTCCGGGACGTCCGATGACGATCGTCGGTCGGCGCGGCTTTGACCTCAATCATCCCCATGGATCAATTTATTACGGCGTGGGTGACGGAGCTCTGAATGCTGCTCCCTATTCGTTGACTGGCGAACCTGTGATCAAGCCGGCATACTTGCAGAACAGCTTCGGCGGATCGGTAGGCGGACCACTAAATATCCCCAAGACTTATCACGGCGGAACGAGGACGTTTTTCTTTGTTAATTACAATGGGAGGCGCGGAGATAATCCCTTTGACCAGTTTTCTACCGTTCCAACACTGCTGGAGCGCCAAGGAAACTTCTCACAGACGACCTATACCACGGGACCATCCAAGGGGCAGACTGTGGAAATTATCGATCCGGCCACCCACAGTCCTTTTCCCGGCAATATGCTACCAGAGATCAACCCGATCGCTGCGGGCTTGCTGCCATACATTCCCGAGCCAAATCTTCCGGGCGACTTTCAGAACTTTCATTTCGTGACCTCCGCGAACAACAGCAGTGATGACCTGAACGTCCGCGTGAACCACACCCTGGGAGCTATGCCTGCGGGCGGACGTCGGGGTGGACGCGGAGGTCCGCGAAATAATCTGAGCTTAGGTTTTCATTACCACGGCTCGTCTGCCAACCTGACAAATCCATTCCCCAGCGTGGGAGGCAGCACAAACGTTCGCAGTTTTGATGTGCCGGTCGGCTACACCCGCAGCATCGGCAAGTTGACGAACAGTTTGCGTTTCGACTTCAACCGCAGCCGCACCCACACACAGAATCTTTACGCGTTCAACGACAATATCGCCACAACCTTGGGGATCAGCGGCGTTTCTTCCAATCCATTCGATTGGGGACTGCCCAACCTTTCCTTTACGAATTTCGCCGGCCTGCAGGACGTCAATCCGCAGCTTCTGCGCAATCAGACCTTCACCTTGTCCGACAGCGTAGTGTGGACGCGCGGCAAGCACAGTTGGCGTTGGGGCGGCGATTTCCGGCGCATCCAGCTCAACACCGAAACCAGCAGCAACGCACGCGGATCATTCATTTTTACCGGAATCAACACCGGATACGATTTTGCGGACTTTCTCTATGAAGGCCAATTAAGCGGACAGTCTGTGGACGGATTGCCTCAGCAAACTTCCGTGCAATACGGAGACGAGAATTTTCATTTCCACGGCAACTCCTGGGATCTCTATCTTCAGGATGAATGGAAGATCCGTGGAAACCTGACTCTCAACCTGGGTATCCGTTACGAATATGTTTCGCCGTTGACAGAAGAGAATAATCGGATTGCGAACCTTGATCTTTCGCCTGCCGTGTTGGACCCGGCATTGGGCACGCCAGCAGTGGCGGTCATTGTACCCGGACAACCCGGACCATACAGCGGTGTGCTCCCCACTAGTCTGCTGCACCCTGACCGCAACAACTTTGCGCCCCGCCTCGGTGTCGCCTGGAAGCCGTTTTCGAAAACCGTGGTTCGGGCTGGATATGGTATCAACTACAACACAGGCGCCTACCAGGGAATCGCGCAGCAGTTGGCATTCCAGCCGCCATTCTCAACAACCGCGACTAACATCCAATCAACTGCTGGAAGCCTCAGTCTAGCGGACGGTTTCCCGGCAGCCACTGCCAACGGCATCACTAACAATTACGCGGTAAATCCAGACTATCGACTCGGCTATGTGCAAATCCGAAACCTTGACATCCAGCAGCAGATTCGGCCGACCCTGATTCTTAATGTTGACTACACCGGAACGAAGGGTACCGATCTCGATGTACTGGAAGCTCCCAACCGCACCTCGACCGCAATCCGTATTCCGAATGTGCAGGCGTTTACCTTCGAGAATTACGTGGCTGACTCCGAAGCGAATGCCGGCTCGGTCCGCCTGCGCAAGCGGCTGGCGAAGGGATTCTCCATCGGCGGCATCTATACGTTTTCCAAGTCGCTCGACAACGCATCTTCGATCGGCGCAGGCGCCACTTCAGCACCGGGTAATGCGGGACTTGGCGGAGGGGGCACCCGCCCCAGCGGCAGCAGCTCCGTGGCGGCGACCGGGGCCTCAAACGTAGCGCAGAACGCCTTTGACCTCACTGCGGAGCGCGGACTTTCCAGCTTCAATCAGACACATCGTTTCACTGCAGACTATCTGTGGGAGTTGCCCTTCGGACACGACAAGCGCTGGCTTACCAGCAACACACCTCTGCGTGCAATCTTCGGGGACTGGCAGTGGAGTGGCGACTGGACGATTGCTTCGGGATTGCCCTTTACCCCTCGCCTGCTTGGGGATTTCGCCGATGTCAATCGTGGCTCGAACGGCTCTCTCCGACCCGACTTGGTCGCTGGACAGCCTGTCAGCATCGCGAATCCATCGATTGGCATGTGGTTCAACACCGCAGCCTTTGTAGCACCACCGGTCGGACAGTACGGCGATGCCCGCAGGAACAGTATTGTCGGTCCTGGCAGCAAGGTATTTGACATGGCGTTCACTAAGATCATTCCGCTGAAGGAATCACGTGTACTGGAGTTTCGTGCGCAGGCAACTAATGTCTTTAACATTCCGAATTACTCGTCGATTGACACAAACGTGAACTCGCCGACCTTCGGACGTGTCACGACCGTGGCTGCAATGCGGCAAATTACTATTACCGCGCGGTTTCGTTTTTGAGGAGGACAGGATGACTTCCGGACGGAGCACATTCGCGCGCCGGACTCTGGCAGTCTTGCTGGAGGTCACCCTCCTGTGCCCGCCTCTGATTCCGCAGCAGGAAGCCTACAAATTCCGCGTGCAATCCGACTTGGTACTCGTCAACGTCACGGTCCGGGACAAGAGCGGAAATATCATACCCAACTTGAAGCCGGACGACTTCACCATTCTGGAAGATAACAAGCAACAGAAAGTTGTGTCTTTCGATATCGAGAATATCGATGCAGTGGCAAACCAGGATGTTGCTCAGGCACAACCCCTAGCCGCGGCTCCCCAATTAAACCCGTCTCTCGCGTCTGCTGGTTCTTCGAACATTGCGGATCAATTCAAGGATCGTAGGCTTATCGTTCTTTTTTTTGATCTCTCCGCGATGCAACCGGACGAGATCGATCGCGCCGTCACCGCCGCCGGGCACTACGTCGATACTCAGATGGCTCCCGCGGATCTGGTGTCGATCGTTTCTCTCGGAAGTTCGCTGCTGGTCAACCAGGATTTCACTTCCGACCATGAGTCGCTGAAGAGGCAGTTGCAGGCCTTCAGCGCTGCCAGTGGGCAGGGCTTCGAAGAGGGTTCAACCGGTACGACCGAAGGTACCCCGGATACAGGTCAACCGTTCACTGTGGATGACACTGAATACAACATCTTCAACACCGATCGACGGCTGGAAGCTTTGCGCTCCGTCGCGGAGAAGCTTTCGCACCTGCAGCAGAAGAAGTCGTTGATCTACTTCTCGAGTGGTATGGACCGTACCGGAATTGAGAATCAATCCGAGCTTCGGGCTGCGATCAATTCGGCCGTTCGTTCCAATCTGGCGATCTATAGCATGGACCTTCGCGGTTTGCAGGCGATCGTCGCCGGCGGTGAAGCGCAGAACGCAAGCCTGCGGGGGACCTCCGGGTACTCCGGTCAATCGATGATCAACGCGCTGAACTCGAACTTCACCACACAGGAAACCCTGGTCACGCTGGCCAGTGATACCGGCGGAAGAGCGTTCCTCGATTCCAACGATTTCAGCCAAGTTTTCAAAGGTGTCCAGCAGGATATGTCGACTTATTATCTGCTCGGATATCGCAGTAGCAATCCTGCCAGAGACGGTCGTTACCGGCGAATCACCGTCAAGGTAAACATGCCCGCTGTGAAGATCGACTTCCGCCGCGGCTACTACGCGCCCGCCGATTACCAGCACTCGACGAAAGAGGACAAAGAACTCCAACTTCAGGAGCAACTTGCCTCCGAAATGCCGGCCACAGATCTCCCACTGTATCTGAGCACAGCGTACTTTCGCATGGAGACCCGAAAGTACTACATTGCCGTTTCTCTCGTGGTGCCCGGATCGGAAATTCCATTCACGCGCAATAGCGATCGGGACAAAGCGAATCTCGATCTCATTGGTCTCGTACTCGACAGCGAACAACACCCAATGACACGCATTCGCGATACGGTCAAACTCGAGGTCGATACCTCGTCACAGGTCCGCAAGAAGAATGTCCAATACAACACCGGCCTGAACCTGCCTCCTGGGAGGTACCACCTCAAGTTTGTCGTGCGTGAGAACCAAACTGGACGTATGGGTTCGTTTGAAACCCCTGTGGTCGTCCCCGACCTGAAGGCGCAGCCGCTGAAGATGAGTTCGATTGTGCTGGCCAATCAAATACAAACCGCGAAGAAGGGCGGGGCTCCGAATCCGCTGATTCGCGGCGGCGAAGAAATCATTCCTAATGTCACCCACGTATTCTCCGCGTCGCAGCATCTGAAACTCTACTACGAGGTCTATGACCCCGGCCACACGAATCCGTCCCAAGCGTCACAAACTGGATCTGCCAGTTCAGAAATCCACTTGCTGACGAGCGTGGCCTTCTTCCACGGCAAAGCCAAAGTACTCGAAAGCTCGCTCGTCGAAGTAACGGAGTTGAATGCCCGTGACCGCAAGGCAGGCGCCTTCCAATTGGACCTGCCCCTCAGTTCACTGTCACCCGGGTTTTACACTGCTCAGGTGAATGTCATCGATGATGCGTCTGGCGCTTTTCTCTTTCCGAGATTTGCGCTTCTGATTCGACCTGTGGGCACATCCAACGCGCCCTAGGTGGGCACAGCTGGATACACGTTGCAGCCGCTTTTCAATGGCGGACGTGCTTGCCGACCACGAAAGATCGACCGCATAGACTTAGCGCGACCCAGGCTTCGGACGAATACCGTCCGGCGTTACAATGCCCTTTCCTTCGAGAACCGAATAGAACTGATCCGCTACCAGCTCCTTAAGAACATCGACTGCTCCGGACGGCCATTGGATCTCGACTGACTCGATCTTGGCGGACGTCCCCAGCCCGAAGTGCGCTCGCAGATCATGCTGTGAAAGGTAGCTGCCTCCGCTGTGAATCTGTTCCGTCTGAGTCATGCCGCCCGCCACGATTTTGAGCCGTGCTCCGATTGCCAGCCGATTGCTCTTTGTGCCGGCTAACTCAAAACTCACCCAGTGGTTTCCAGGAATGCCAGGATTGCGCAGAATCATGGGCTTGCCATCGAGATCCTCAACGACGATATCTATCTGCCCATCATTGAATAGATCTCCTGCTGCTACACCTCGTGAGACTCGGCGCTCTGTCAGCGCAGGTCCAGCTTGGGCGGCGGCGTCGCAGAAGGTTCCGTCTTTCTGATTCAGTTGCAGCAGTTTCGGCTCGGGATAGCCGGCCGTGGCAGGCAAACTCGCGGCTTGAGGATACACATGTCCAGTGACAGAGAACAAATCAAGCCACCCGTCGTTATCAATATCAATGAAGGCGTTTCCCCATTTCACATAGGGCACGGAAGGAAGCGCTTCTCCTGACTTGTACGACACATCATCGAAATTCCAGTTGCCGTTGTTGCGGTACAGAGTGTCGTACTCGTCGGCAAAGTTGGTAATGAATATCGACGGGTAACCGTTGTGCAAGTAATCGCCGATGGCGAGGCCCATGCAGGCTTGCTCGGCGCCATCCAGGCTGACGGCTGTTCCCGACTCCAAGCCGATTTCGGTGAACTTACCATTGCCTTCGTTCTTGTAGAGATAGTTCGGAGTGGCGTCGTTGTTGACGAAAATATCCTGTCTGCCGGTGTTGTTGAAGTCGACCCACGTCACACCCAGTCCGTAATAGCCGTCAGGATCGGCAACACCCGCGCTCTTAGACACATCCGTAAAGGTTCCATCGCTGTTGTTATGAAAGAGCGCGTCGCCATCGCCGGGCAGGCCGCGGGGACCACACTGTACATCTGCGCCGCGATACTTACAGGTGGGGATACCACCGAAGCCGGGAAGTTTGCCAAGATCGAAACTGACGTAGTTGGTCACCATCAGATCGACAAAACCGTCGTTGTCGTAATCGCCAAACGCAGCGCCCATCGAATTGCGGCCGTCGGCGACGCCCGCCTTCGCCGTAACATCGGTAAATGTGCCATCGCCGTTATTGCGGTAGAGGACGTTTCCACCCCAGCACGTAATGTAGAGATCGGGCCAGCCGTCATTGTTGTAGTCACCCACTGCGCCGCCGTTGGCAAAAGCACAGGGAGTGGCAATACCGGCTTTATCGGTAACATCAGTGAATGTGCCGTCGTGGTTATTGTGGTAGAGCGCACCGCGCGCCCGCTCCTTCTTCTTCACCATCTCAACTGTCGGCGCGTTTGTGAAATAAATGTCAGGCCAGCCATCACGATCGTAGTCAATCAGAAGAACGCCGCCGCTCATCGACTCCACAATATATTTCTTCTCGGGCGAGGAAACGTGCTGAAAATGAATGCCTGCCTTCTGGGTAACATCCTTCAGTTCCGGCACCGGGCGCCCCTTGCACACCACACTCTTGGCTCCGGGCGGCGGCGGGGGCGCTACATCATGCCCACCCTGGGCCCAGACTTGTAGGAACGCTTGCAGGGCGAAGAGAAACACCAGACAGCGCTTGTAGATTGAAATTGTCAATTTGCCCGATCCGATTTTAGCTTGTGCCTTTCTATTCTCTTGCCGTTCTCACATAGGAGCCCTGTTGAGGTTGCGATTCTTAGCCTTCATCTCGCGGTAGAGCTTTAACTCTCGATCAGCGTCGTCTCTTCTGCCTAGGGCACGGTAGGCGGATTGTAGCTGGTAATGGACGGCGTCGAGTTGTGGACTCAGTCGTGCTGCTGTTTCCAAATATCTTATCGACTCCTCTTTCCTCCCCTCATTGAGAAGTTCCCTGCCAAGCTCGTAGTTAGCTTGCGCATGATTGGGGTCACGTGTGAGAACACCGCGCAGCAGCGGTATCGCCTCGTCGCTGCGCGACAGTTGTAACAACGCGAATGCCAGATGATACTGCGCGTCGTTGTTGTCGGGATCCAATTCCAGTTCCGAGCTGAACTCGGAGACCGCCTCAGCAGGACGGCCCGCGAGAATCTGTGCCATTCCTGCGGTGAAATGGGCCTGAGCCAGCTTCGGGTCCAATTGCAGAGCCTTGTGGCAGCTCTCTACCGCACGCGGGTAGTTGCCCATTTGCGACCACGCTTGCGCAACCAGGACGAGTGTCTCCGCCGGCAGCGGCTGCTTTTCCACTTTGTCCAACAGCGCAGTGGCCTGGGGGAATTGCGCAGTTCTCACCAGTGAGACCACCCAAGCGTAGGCTAATTCTGGTTCTCGTAATGCCGAATCGCCCAACGGCGCAAATACCTGAACCGCTTCCGCAAAATTCTGAGTCGAAAACAGCGAGGTGCCAAGTAAAGACCGGACAACTTGATCATGTGGCTCAGCTACAAGCACCAAACGTAACGCACGAACTGCTTCGGGATAATCGGCAATTCTTACAGCTGCCATTCCGATGTTGCGCATCAATCCGGGCGTATCTGCTCGCCAGCGTTCCGCTTCGTGAAAGTGTGCCAGCGCGAGATCGAACTTCTGCTGCCTTGCTTCGGTTGCTCCAAGATCGTTGAGCGCGCTCGCCAGTATCTTACTCAGTTCCTTCTCTTGCGCTTTTGCTGACTGGCGCTGCCCGGGCGTGGAGTCGGGGGCCCGGTAGGCCGCCGAGAGTTCGATGCGTATATCGGGAGAGTCCTCGAAGTCGAGCGACCGACGATAAATTTCAGTCGCCTCTGGCCTGGCTCCCTCGATCAATTTAAGGCGGCCAATCTGATGCAATGCTGACGCGATCACCTCCCGGCTGGCATCGCCAATCACCACGGGATCGCCCGACTGCTTGGCCGCATCCAGCTTCTGCTGACGTTCTCTCAGCTCGATCTTCCATGGAGATACCTTGGCGGACTGCTGCCCGACCGGTTTCGCCGACAGCAAAGCCGGGGTCAGGGGGACGAGTACTGTGCAGAAGATCAGGATAGGGTTTCGTGCGCGAGGTCGGGAGAGCGCACGATCAGCGGAGACACTATTTAGCAACACGGAATAAAGGTCGCACTCATAAAAACGCTACCGGCAGGACCTGTTTCGGTCAAGTCCTGCCGGTCTATTCTGAGAAAACGAGCGCGGCTAGAAGGTTATCTTCAGGCCGTACTGGAATTCGCGTGCGCGGTTGATGATTGAGGTAGCGTGCAAGTCGCTACCTGCCGTCTGAGTGCTAATAACATTGTTGGTGGAGCTGCAGGGCTGATACTTGCCAGCCGCATCTGCTGGTCCGCAGTTCACACTGCCAATCGGGTTGCCGGCTCCGCCCTGCGTGCCGGCGGTGAAGTTCGGATGGTTGAAAAAGTTAAAGGCATCCAATCGGAATTCGATGGCTACCTTTTCAGTCGCCTTCCATACTTTGTTTAGTGAGAAGTCGTCATTGACATATCCGGGGCCATGGCAATAACCAGTCGGTTCATTGCCTATGTCTCCGATGGTGTGTCCAACGACGCTAAAGGCCGCCGGATTGTAGACATAATTAGAGTGCGACCCACTGTTGCAGCTCTTCCCTGCAACGATGTCAGGCCGCCGGTTGGAACCAGGAGCCCACGCCGGACCGGCATTGCCGGTGCCGTACAGAGAGTTGAGTTGCCCAGCGAGGGGATCGGTGGGATCGACGAGGTTGCCTTTATTCTCGCCAAGTCCCGGCGTAAAGATGGTAGTAGATGGTCCCGACTGAGCAGTGAGGATGGTAGCAACCTGCCAACCCCCCGCCACCGCCCTCAGGAGCGCACTCGAGCCCTTAAGTTCCGGCAAAGGTACGACCACATTGGTGATGAAAATATGCGGCCGGTTGATTTGAGTGTTGCCTTTGTCCAAGCTGGGGTTTGTCGCTGTGGTCAGCGTCTGGAAGTTGGGCGTGCCGTTCGACTCGTCCTGCGGCACATTGCCAATGGAGTGTGAGTAGGTATAGGCAAAATTGAGCAGTGCTCTGTTAACCTTCGCTTTCAGCAAAGCCTGCAGTGCGTTGTAGTGAGCATCACCATAGTGAGCCCACCACGGCAGGAAGCCGAAGTTCGAGTACGGACGCAGGCTGTTGCAGTTGGACATGAAAGCACAAGTTGTCCAACTGCTCGTGGGCACCTCGTTGATGTCGGAGGTGGTGAGTTGGTGCTTAGACCGGTTCCCGACATAGGCGAGTTGCAGGCTGCTCTGCTTGGCGAGGCTCTGCTCCACCGCGAAATTCCACTGGTAGGTGTAGGGAGTCCGGTTCGACCTGTCGAATCCGCCGTCGGGCGAGGTTGCGGCCGTGGCGAACTGACTCGCTGTGAGCGATGGGCCATCCAGGGTTCGCGAGTAACCGCTGGCGGTGAGAGCGAAGGGGGCGTTGCTGGTTAAGGTGTAAATGGCGGTCCGGTCTCTTTGGTAGAACTGCCCGAAGCCTGCCCGGATGGCGGTCTTACCGTTGCCGAAAAGGTCGTAGGCAATGCCCAAACGAGGCGCAAACTGGTGATAGTTTTGGTCCTTCAGGTACTTGTTCGGTCCGGCAACACCGGCACTGAAACTGGTTCCGAAGGTGCTATTGGCGGCGGTACAGGGAGTGTGGCCGGGAACGACCCACAATCCGTTGCAGGCATCGCTTGCGGGAAGTGCGGCGTTGTACAGTCCCGGCTGGAAGTTGGTCATCAAGCCGTCCGCCTGATAGGGCGTGGTCAGAATTGAATAACGAAGTCCGAAGTCAAAGGTGAGTTTGCGATTCACTTTCCACGAGTCTCCGACGTAGAACTCGTAGTCGCGCCAGTGAACATTGTTGTGGACGTCGGTCGAGACCTCGCCCAGGCCGTTGTAGACGTTGCCAGGAACGAAACCATTGGCCAACTGGAATCCAGTAGCAACTCCGCTGGCGAGATTGGCGTCCGTCGGATTGGCTTGCAAGCGCTCCGAGCTTCCGCCGCCGTTGTCCTCGAACTTCTGATTGAAGCCCAGGAATACGCCGGCCTTGATGGTGTGTGCGCCGTGAATCCAGGAGAGATCGTCCCTCCCGCTGTAGAGGTTTTCGCCGTTGTTCCAGGGAGCGATCATCCCCGGCGTACCGCCATTAGCTCCGAGGTTGACGTTGGGCACACCCGCGTCGTGTGCCTTCAAGTCTGCAGGAAACAATGTTGGGAAGTCGGCGGTGAGTGTAGCCGCCAGCGACGGGGTATTGCCGCCTGGAGTGATGATGATGCGGTTGTTCGAGTATGCGAATGCAGCGTCGTTTATCAGGTGGGAGCCGATGGTTGAGGTCAGCTTTCCCACGAGAGACTTCGATGGCTGCGCCCAGTTGCTTTCCAACTGCGGAAAAGCGGTGTCGCCCCAGTAGCCGAGGTTCGGAGCTGGGTTCGACCAGCTGTCTTGCGTGTACTTGAACATAACCAAGTGGTTCTTGGTCAAGTAATAGTCACCACGTGCATTCTCCTCGCGCCAGAACACGGCGGAGCTGAGGTTGGCTTTCCAATTGTTGCAGCTCGCGCTATTTCCAGCGGCGGCGGTCGCTCCAATTGGAGTCAGGTCGCAGGCTTGGTTGGGAAGCGGGAAGAATCCCATCAAGTCGGTCATAGCCTTCATGGGGCTGGCAATCTTGTTGGAACCCGGAGCCGTCGAGACCGAATTCGGAATGCCGATCGGGCCACCAGGCGCGGTAAGACTGCTGACGAAATCTCCGCAGGTCACTCCACCGCTGAAATCCCCGCCACGTTCTGCCTCGTTCGGGACGCAGCCCTGACGGAAGACGCCGCGAATCTCGCGGTTCCACTCCTGGTTCCAGAAGAAGAACAGCTTGTCTTTCTTAACGGGGCCTCCAATGTGGTAGCCCCAGTCATTGTGACGAAGAATCGGCTTGTCCTGGTTAGGACTGCTGTAAATGCTGTTGGTGACCGGATTGAACTTGTTAGCTTGCCGGTCTGCCACTGCATTCTGAGCGGAAAAGAAATCGTAGGCATTGAGCGAATCGTTACGGCCGCTGTAGAATGCGCCACCATGCCATTGGTTCGTGCCGCCCTTGGTGATGATGCTGACGACTGCCCCGCCTGCTTGACCATATTCGGGGCCGTAGGAATTGCGCACCATTTTGAATTCTGCGATTGAATCAAGCGATGGATAAATCAGGATGGTTCGGTTTGAACCGATGTCGTTGTTGTTGACCCCATCAACCAGAAACAGATTGTCCTTGATGGAGTTTCCATTGACGGCAAAATCGACGCCGCCCCTCAGGCCCTTGCCGACCGCATCGAACTGGTTCGCCGGAGAAACTCCGGGCGCCAATTGAGTCAGCGCGACAAAGTTACGCGAGTTAAGGGGAAGGTTGACAACCTGTTGGCCCTCGATCACTTCCCCGAGAGAGGCATTGTCAGTCTGCACCTGAATCGGGTTAGCTTCTACCGTGACCACCTCAGAGGTATTGCCCAGCTGCAATTGGGCATTGACTACGACCTCGCTGGACACGTGCAGTTCCACTTTTTCGGTAATGGATTCTTTGAAATTCGCCTGCCTGACCACCACGCGATACGTACCTGGCGGCAAGTCGGGGGCGTTGTATGCTCCCGTACTGTCGGTTGCTGCCGTCCGTACGAGACCGGTTTCGGTATTGGTGATTGTGACTGTGGCGCCCGCCAGCACGGCGCCGGATGGATCCGTTACACTGCCGCTGATCGTGCCGGTGATTTTTTGTCCGTAAACCGGGGCGAGCAGAAATAGAACTATGAATACGCTAAGTAACAACGGAATGCTGCGCTGTTTCATTTTCCTTCACTCCAAAAAGAGGCCAAAACCGCTCAGCTGCGACGGCTGTGACCGATTTGTTGAGCTGGGCCAGGGTGTGCGCTCGTGCGGTGAGGTAAAGCGCACTTTCATATGAATGCTCTGCGTAGAAAACCAACTGTCTTATCCATTCGTACTGTGGGACGAGCGAGATCCTCAAAACGTCTCCACTTGCTTTCTCAGAACTCACCGGCACACGCTGCTTTCCAGCGCTGCCCGTGAGGTGATGTGTTAGCGATCTAACACAATCTTATTATGCTATATAGCAGGCCGGAGTTCATCGTCAAGAAGAAAATGGATTTTCTTCGCCCGATTTAGGAAATCACTGTTTGATCTGATGGTTGCCAAACATAGTGTGATTCTAATCACAAATACGCGTGATTCTAATCATCGAAAGTGCCCTGACTATTGCGAAATCGATTCCTGGATTCATCGGCAAGATGACGAGCCTCGCTCTTGAGGCTTTACATCGAGCACTATTTGCGCTATATAGCATCTAGAACTATGGCCGCGAATCTCGCACACAACCAATGACTACTCGGGGCTAGGTGCGGTCCGGAGAACTGATTTGATGACGCGAATTCACGGCAACGGGACGCCGGTTTACAAGAAAATTCAGAACGCTGTTCGCAGGCGTATTGAGTCCTCGGAACTGAAACCGGGCGACCCCGTAGCCTCCGAACGGGAACTGGCCAGAACACACGGTGTCAGCTTGATGACTGCGCGTCACGCTCTCGTCTCTCTGGAACGCGATGGCGTCGTCGAACGCCGGCGTGGCGCGGGTACCTTTGTCGCTTCTCCCAAGATCCATTTCAACAAGCTGATGAGCTACACCGAGCAGATGTCCAGCCGTGGGCTGAACCCGCGATCCCGTGTGTTGGCCATTAAAATCATCGAACACGAACCGGAAATCGCCGCGCGCCTTCGGCTGGCACCTGCCAGCAGGATGGTCAAAATTGAGCGCCTGCGAGAAACCAGCACTGATCCGCTCGCTCTCGAGACCTGCTACCTTTCTGCCACAGAGTTCTCCGGTTTGTTGAATGCGCAATTGGGAAGGACTTCTTTGTTTTCGACTCTAAGTCACGACTATGGTGTGGAATTGGCGTACGCGGACGAGGAAGTTGATGCTACCGGGGCTGAAGCCAAGGTTTCCGAGTTACTAGGCGTCCCGCGCGGCGCTCCGGTCTTGCGGATTCGCCAAGTCATCTACTCGACGAGCGGCAAAGCCACCATTTATGCGGTAGGCTTCTATCGCTCCGAATCTCACACGCTATTCATTCGCCGCTTTCGCTAGAACGCATTGCAATCCGGCTGTAGGTTTTTAGGAAGGCGTCAAACTCATGTCGAGTTGACAAACTTGTCGCTCACCGCGGAGCAGTTGACGGCACTATCTTTCCTTCCGACGCCGACGTACTCCTCCGGTCGTACGGAGTGATGAATGTCTGGCTGTTGCCGCTGGCACTCTTTTCCATTTCCTCCGCTGCATTCAAGCGCGTAAAGATGGCCCGCTCACGCTCCGCTTCCGCCGGCATGCGAGCCTTGGTGTAAGCCCGCGCCAAGTTGAAGTGCACCTCGGGGTAGTTCGGTGCCAGCCTACTCGCAATCTCCAGTTCCTTAATAGCCGCTTCGGTTTTTCCGACTTCCAGCAACGAGCGCCCCAGCAATTCGTGGCCGCCAGCCGCCTCAGGATCGAGTTGTACCGCGCGTTTAGCATTGGACACTGCATCCTCAGAACGTCGCGTTTTCAGAAGGATGTCTGCCATCCTCATGTAGGGCAGCGCATTGTCCGGGGCGAGCTTGATTTCCTCTCTTAGCTGAGCTTCGGCTTCGTCATGTTGGGAGAGACTTTCCAAGGCTGAGCCGTATGCATAATGGAGAAAGGGCGTGTTAGGAAAGTCCTTCAACATCTGCTGGAACGCCTGAAACGCTTCGTTATACCGTTCCGCGTACAACAGTGCAGCGGTTTCCCCGGCGGCGCGCACCAGCGCTTCGCGGAAAGGCTCCACCTGATTTGCCAACCGCGGGATGCGCAGCAGTATCAACCCCAGAACTGTCTTCGTGCCCGGTGTCAGCAGATTTCGGTCGACTTCTGGAATCAACAGATCTTTAGCGCCGTCAAAATCACCACTCCAGGTTCTCAACTCGGCCAATCGGAGACTGGCGATTCGTTGTGCTTCTGGAGTTCCGTGAAATCCCAATTCGCGGCCATGCTCCAGATGGAGGTAGGCATTCTTGTATTCCTTCGTTTCGAACTCACACAGGCCGAGAAAAACCCAGGCTTCCGCCCGTTGAGGGGTGATCCGTAAGGCATTCTTTAGCGCAGAAATAGCATCTGCATGGCGCCCAGAAATGTACAAGAGCGTTCCCAACTGGGACCATCCTTCATCCCATTGCGCCCGAAGGCTCAGAGCGCCTCGATAGTAAGCAATTGCTTCTTCGGCCCGTCCTGCCTGACCAGCCGCTTCCGCCTTGTGCCGCAGCTCTTCAAACTCTCCCGTTGGAATTGCAACCGCGGTTTTGGATCTGAACCTTTCGATCGGTGTGGGGCGGTTCCCATACATACCTGCGACTTCAGGATCCACGTTGGGCTTTTCAGGTTCGAGTTTCTCGGCCGTCGCACGTTCCAGCGCAGCTGATTCCGTTTTGCCAAGTTCTGCCAGACTCTTGGCCAGAATCTTGCGAGCCATCGCTGACTGAGGCGCAAGTTCCACGGCGCCTTCCGCCAAGGGTAATGCATCTGACGGCCGATGCGTCTTCAGAGCGATGGCAGCCAGGCGCATGTACGGCAGCGCGCTGCCTGGTGTGATCCGCATTTCTTCGCGCAATTGTGCCTCGGCTTCGTCGTAGCGGGAACGGAAGTCCAACTCCGCCCCATACGCGTAATGAAGAAAAGGGATCTCTGGATAGTCCTTCAGCATCTGTCGAAAGTGTTGAAATGCCTGTTCAAAGGTTCCGGTGACTAGCAGCTCCGCTGTCTCTCCAGCGTCGGCGATCAACGCATCCTTGCCGGGATCCAGTTGGTCGGGCAACAGCGGGATTCGAAGCAGCGACATTGCAAGCGCCACCCTCGTCTGATGCGCCAAGGCTTCTTTTCCAAACTCGAACGCCAGCAGGCCGAAGGCATCCTCAAATTCGCTATTCAAATTGAGCAGTAAGGCCAGATGATAAGTCGCTGGTTTTTCCACGTCAGGGACTTCTACGAAACCGAGTTCTTGTGCTTGCCGCAGATGGATGAGGGAGTTCTGATAGTCCTTGAGCTCGAATTCAGACAACCCCAGCGAAGCCCATGCTGGCCCCAGCTTCGGGTTCGCCTCAGTTAGCTTCCTGAAAACGGCGATCGCTTCGGCAAAACGGCTTGCGTCGGCATAGAGAGTGCCCAGATACCACCAGCCCTCCGGCCATTCGGGGCGGATTTTGAGTGCTCTTTCATAACAGCGGATAGCTTCGCCCGTATTACCTTCCAGTCGCGCAGCGTTTGCCTGCCGCGAGAGTTCATCGAAATCTTGCGGCAAATCTCGTCCCAATACGAAGTTGGGCCATGCGAGCAGCACAATGGAAATCGCAAGAAGAAAACGGCTGAGAACATTTCGGCCATTGAGCATCAGGGATGCGCCCGAGACCAAATGGTAGCACTGGGAGAAGGCTCGTCCAAAACTGAGCACTTGTCGAATGATGGTTGCATCATACCCTCTAAGCCACGCATTCGCGTCAGGTCGTTGTTTCTGTTTCGGTTTGCAAGTGTGATAAAAACTCTTGGTTGCATGTCTCCGAAACCGATTTTCTCGTCTTCGCGCCGCCTCTTTCTCAAAGGAGTATTGGGGAGTGCGGTGCTGAGCGAGTTTTCCCGATTCAGCGCCGCCCTGCCCAATCCGGTTTTTGCCTTTGAAGAAGTCCCTCCCTCGGCAAGTGGGATCAAGTGGGTCCATACTGCAGGGAAATCTTCCCAGAAGTATTTCCCCGAGACTACTGGCGCCGGATGCGCCTTTTTCGACTACGACAACGACGGCTGGATGGACATCTACCTGGTCAACAGTGGTAAGACGGATTTCTTCACTCCCTCATCGCCACTGCGGAATGCGCTTTATCGAAATAATCGCGATGGGACCTTCACCGATGTGACGGAGAAAGCAGGGGTATCGGGGAATGGTTATGGCATGGGTGTCACAGTCGGCGACTACGACGGTGACGGCTTCCAGGATCTCTACGTCACTCAGGTTGGCCGCAGCATTCTCTACCACAACAACGGGAACGGCACGTTCACTGATGTAACAGAGAAGGCTGGTGTCGCCGCCCCGGGTTGGGCTTCGAGCGCCGTATGGTTCGATTACGACAACGACGGGAGACTCGACTTATATGTAGGACAGTTTGCAGAGTTCGACAAAGCCAAGGCGCTACCCTGTGGCACAGGTGATGGGAAGCGTCATTATTGTGATCCGCGCCTGTCCGCGTCGAGGCCTAGTTGGTTGTTTCATAACAACGGAGATGGAACCTTTACCGACGTCAGCAGAGAGTCTGGCATTGCCGGCTCTCTCGGAAAGGCCTGGCAAGCTGTTGCGACCGATATCAACAATGATGGCTGGATGGATCTGTTCGTGGCCAACGACACAGTCGGTAATTTTCTGTTCGCAAACCGAGGAGGCGGACGTTTCGAAGAGATCGGGATTCAGGCAGATGTCGCGTACAATGCCGACGGTCGAACGCGTTCCGGCATGGGTGCCGACTCAGAGGACTTTAACCAGGACGGCTGGATGGATCTGTTCCTTTCCGACCTGAACGCCGAGGTGTACTCGCTCTACGAAAACAAACACGACGAAAGTTTCACCGATGTGGCCGCATCCTCAGGCATTGCCAAGGTAACCCGCTCCATGAGCGGATGGGGGCTGAAGTTCTTTGACTATGATAACGACGGCGAGCTCGATCTCATCATCGCGAATGGCTCCCCTGACGATCTCATCGAAGAAATTTATGACGCGTTCAAATATCGCGAACCGCTTCTGCTGTTCCAAAATAAGGGGAATACCTTCACCGACGTGAGCCGTCAAAGCGGCCCGGTTTTTTCGAAATCTTTTTCTGGCCGTGGCCTGGCCCTGGGCGATTTTAACAACGATGGCGCCATCGACGTGCTGGTTTCCGTCAACGATGGCGCGCCACTTCTTCTTCGCAACAACATCGGAACAGAAAACCACTGGTTGGGAGTGCGCCTGGTGGGCAAGAAGTCTAACCCAGATGCCGTGGGTGCGCGCCTTACCTATCAAGCCGGCGACTTAAAACGAACCAGGATGAAGGTAGGCGGAGGTGGGTATCTCTCTTCCCACGATCCTCGAGTCGTTCTCGGAATTGGAAAGCGAAAGAAGATCGATTGGCTGGAAGTCAAGTGGCCTCAGCCCGGCGGCAGTCTGGAACGCTTCATCAGCCTCCCCATCGATCGTTACATCACGCTGCACGAGGGGACAGGCAAGGTGGACGTAGCGGGGTAATTGAACACTCAGCATCGCCCTAGTGATCACTTGGGGCGAGAAACCTGTAACGTTCTTCAGTTCATTTTCACTACCGCACAGAGGATAGCTCTGCATGTCACATCGAATCGGCACATTTCTTGTGCGATCTCCGAGTTTTACTCTCGGGCCGGACTCGGGTTCACCGGCCACGTCGCCCAACACATGGCGTTCAACTTCACGGCTCCCCTAGCGCATCACAAGGCGTGTGAATGGCGTCACGTACACCTGCAGGCAAACAAATATCCCGACCAGGGATGCCAAAGCAATGCTGTGCCAGAAGACGTAGCGCAATATATCGCCTTCGTGTCCGTACCATTCCGTAGCCGTGCTAGCCACCACAATGCTCTGGGCATCGATCATCTTTCCCATCACCCCACCCGCGCTATTCGCCGCCGCCATCAGCACAGGAGAGATGCCGATCTGTTGTGCGGAAATTTTCTGCAGGCTGCCGAAAAGCACATTGGACGACGTGTCCGAGCCGGTGAGCGCCACTCCCAGCCAGCCCAGCAGCGTTCCAAAGAATGGATAGAACGATCCCGTGCGTGCGAAGGCGAGGCCCATTGTGGCGTCCAAGCCTGAGTAACGGGTCACGATGCCAAGCGACATCATGGCCGCGATCGTCATCAACGAGAAACGGAGGTGCCAGACGGTCTGCCACCACATGACTACCATCCTTCGCAGTGACAGCCCCATGATGAAACCGGAACTGATCGCTGCGATCAAAATTCCCGAACCTGTTGCCGAAATCCAATTCAGCCCGAACACGGCGGTCTCGCCAGTAGGCCTCGGGACCACCGGCGGAACACGTTGCACCATTTTGTTGAGGCCAGCAACCGGAATCTGGGGGTTAGTGACCGCGCTGGGACGAATACGCCATGTGCTCATGAACGAGAACACCTTTTCGGGAGTGTTCATGATCGTCTTCCCGACATATGTTCCCCAACAAAAGACCAATATGCTGAGAACCAGCCACGGTAACCATGCCCGCGCAACCTCGCCGCGAGCATAACCGTGAATGCCGCGAGCGCTGCGCTGCTCGTCTTCGCGTTGATCGTGTCCCCAAATCCGCTTTGGGTGCCAGATCCTGAGGAAGAAGACTAGGCAAGCCATCGAGCACAGCGCCGCGATGATATCCGTGAGCCAGGGACCGTGGTAGTTCGACACCAGATATTGCGGGATGGCAAAGGCAACGCCCGCAACCGCGATCGCCGGCCAAATTTCTTTCATTCCTTTGACGCCTGCATACGCAGATACGAGCCAAAACGGGACTAACACGGAAAAGAACGGCAGAATCCTGCCGACCTGAGCGCCCAGCGCAACTTCGCTATAGCCTGTAACAGCCGCCAAAGCGACGATCGGGGTACCCAAAGCTCCGTACGCCACTGGCGCAGTGTTAGCGATAAGTGACAACCCGGAGGCCTGCAATGGCTGGAACCCGAGGCCCATGAGCAAAGCGGCAGTGACAGCCACCGGCGTCCCGAAACCAGATGCACCCTCAAAAAAGCCGCCGAACGAGAAGGCAATGAGCAGGAGTTGCAGTCGCGTATCCTGTGTAATGCCCTTCATGCTCTCCTGCAGGACCTTGAACCGGCCTGTCTCACAGGTCATTCTGTACAGAAAAATTACGTTGAGTACAATCCAGCCGATCGGGAACAGTCCATAACAGGCTCCGTAGATTGCTGTAATGCTCGCCATTTTGATTGGCATGTGAAATAAGCCGCTGGCAACCAGTAGCGCCGTGACTAGCCCCAGAGATGCTGAATAATGGGCTCGCATACGGAAGAGAGCAAGCGTTCCAAGGAGCACAAGTACCGGGAGCGCGGCGCAAATTGTTGAGAGCCACCAACGACCGAGAGGATCGTAGCTCTGGGCCCATTGTTGCGTTGACGTGGGACCAGTCAGGGCCAGGACGAGTAATGCAATTGTTCCCACCGCCATGAGGATGCCAGGAAGCCGCCTTCCCTTTTCCGAAATTGGAGCTGCATTCGGCACAGAAGGGCTTGCACTTGAATTTCTGGCCATGTTTTTCGCCTCACCGTGCTAGCGTTGGGCCCTGTTGCACATGGCACAAGCTAGCATATCTCTATCGAATCACAACCCTGAGACTCCTAGCAGGCTGCGGAAAAACTCGGTTTGAGATAGGTGATTTCAATCCAGACGTTTGACTCGCCGGATGACGCGCCCGATAAGTGAGTCGTCACGTTCAAGAAGGGTTTGTGCGTCTTGGAACGCAGGGACGGAACGATTAAGTGCGTTCGCCCAGCGGAGTAGCATGGCCATCTTCTCCTCGAAGTCGCCTTCTGCCCATGGACTGGGCTGCGCGATAAAGCTGTCCGACTTGTAGTGCTCCGAACCGAAAAATCGGTTCTTGTCCGAGTCGTGAAGTGAAGAATCCGTCTCCCGGTAGGCAGCGTAGTTGATGCCGTCGATAATCAACTCACGGGCTTCGGCCGTTGTCATAATGCAAGCACTCTACACTGACCTCGGATAAACCTCCAGAATCACAGGAATGGTGTCCTCTCTCCTGGCACGCCTTGGCTCTCAAGCAAACCGGGCGCTGTACCTAAAAACTCTCTTGTTTCCACAGCGCAACCTGATAAGAAGAAGGCATGCGCGGAAACGACGAGCAGCAGTTGGACGTATTCAGCTACATCAGCCCTGAGCAACGAGTTCCGGAGGACCATCCGCTGCGACCGCTACGTGCCATGACCGACGACGCGCTGCAGCGGCTGCAGCCGCGCTTCAATAAGCTGTATGCCAAAACCGGCCGACCGTCGATCGCGCCAGAGAAGTTGTTGCGAGCGCTCCTGCTGCAAGCTCTGTACTCGGTACGCAGCGAGCGAATGTTGATGGAACAACTCAACTACAACCTGCTGTTTCGTTGGTTCGTGGGCTTGAACATGGATGACTCGGTCTGGGACGTGACCGTATTCACCAAGAACCGTGAGCGGTTGCTCGATGGGGACATTGCCGAAGCCTTCTTCCAAGCCGTGCTCCAGCAGGCGCGCGAGCGAAGTCTGCTCTCGGACGAACACTTCACGGTGGATGGAACGCTACTGGAGGCGTGGGCGAGTGTGAAGAGTTATCAACGCAAGGATGCGAAGCACGACGTTCCGCCGGACGATCCCGGCAATGCGACGGTGGACTTCCACGGGGAAAAGCGGTCGAATCAGACGCACGCATCGAAAACGGACCCGGATGCGAAGATGGCTCGCAAAGGCAAGGGCAAGGAAGCCAAGCTAAGTTACAACGGGAATCTGTTGGTAGAGAATCGCCACGGGCTGATCGTAAACAGCGAGGTGTTCGAGGCCAACGGAACAGCGGAGCGCGATGCCGCACTGGTGATGCTGGAACAGATTCCGGGCACGAAACAAGTAACGGTAGGCGGCGACAAGGGATACGACACGGCGGATTTCGTGGCCGAGTGCAGAAACTTAAAGGTCACGCCGCACGTTGCCCAGAACCTGGAGCGGCCCGGTGGAAGTGCCATTGATGCTCGCACAACGCACCACGCCGGATATGCCATCAGTCAGAGGAGAAGGAAACGCGTGGAAGAGTGCTTCGGCTGGCTGAAGACGATCGCACTGTTGCGGAAGGTTCGGCATCGTGGAGTCTTCAAGGTAGGATGGGTCTTCACCTTCGCGGCCGCGGCCTATAACTTGGTCCGTATGAGGAATCTGGCGATTCAATCGACGTAAGCTGAGGTCGCTGTGTGTTCGCAGGCCCGAACTGAATCCACTGGACACGAGCGGATGTAGCCAAAACCCCTCCCTCAATCACAAGATCACTGGGACTGGAGAGAACCTAAGTCGCAGAGTTCATTTTTCCGCAGCCTGCTAGATCACCTAATGCTCGGACATGGCTTTTACATCCTGACCTTGTAACTCGACTGATCGCTCTTCGGCTGAAGACGTGAGTGAATAGACCGAGTGACAAATCGAAAACTCCCCGAACGAAAGCTATTTAGCAGAATCAGCAGACTCGTGGCCTCGACGTGGACCCTCCAGGCGGAGCACCGTGGAAGAAGCGTGGAACAGGCCTCAATCGGGCGGCTCCAAAGAATCAAGAGTGGAATATTTAGAATGTGTACTTCAGAGCGAATTCCACCTGCCGGTTATCCGTCGCCGTGCTGGTGATCGCAGCCGCACCCGGGAAATCCACGGGAATCTGACCCGAGCCGCCCGGCAATCCGAAATTCGGATGATTGAAGAGGTTGAAGAACTCCGCGCGGAACTGAAGTTGGTGCTGCTCGTAGAGCTTGAAATTCTTCTGTAGAACGAAGTCGAAATCGACCAGGTGCGGGCCCCGCAGGTTCCCGACTCTTGAATCACCGTAGGCGTGCGCGGATTGCTGCCCGGGCGCGAGGGCAGGAGTGACGAATGCCGCCTGGTTGAACCAGCAGTCTAGAGTCTGATGTCCCGGATTCGAGCACTGATAGTCAATGCCTTGAGATGCGGTGTTGAACGAAAAGCTATAGGGGTTCGCAACCTGATCTGGCCGGTAGCTGAAGCTGCCGGTGTTGCTAAAGTCGGTGGACATCACAGCCGTAATCGCCTCGCCTGTCTGCGCACTGGTAATCCCGGCGATCTGCCATCCGCCCAGCACCGCGTCGGCCACACCTTTCATATCTCCGCCGAGCTTCCGCCCATGACCGATTGGAAGTTCATAGAGGTAGCTGATGGTGAAGCGATGGCGCAGGTCGGGCGTCACCGGACCATGTTCGAGGTCGGCTCGGAATGCGTTCTGGATAAAGCCACCAACGTTGCCATCCGCATTGCCGAGGTTCTTGGCGAAAGTATACGCCGCGAGGAAATTGAATCCGTTGGAAAACCGTTTGTTCAACGACGCCTGGAATGCGTTGTAGAACATTTCCAGCTGCGGATAATCCAATGGCAGAATCTGCGTCATGTTCGGCTGCTGGCTGGCAAACGGCCGACCATAATTCGGCTGATCGCAGTTCGACAAATCAGGACCGCAAAAATTTGTATCGAGCGGCTGGGTGGCCTGATTTAGATCACTAGCCTCATGGTTCCACAGGTGATAAGCACGAGTACCCACATACCCGATCTGCGCCATCCAGTTGGTCGCGAACTGGTGCTGAAGCGACAGATTCCACTCCATGATGCGCGGCATGATCCGCTTTGGCCCGGTGCTCTTGACAGGCCCAAGAATGCTGGTCGCGGATCCCACCGGAACGGCCGCGGGAAATCCATTCGAGATAAGCTGCTGCGAGCTGGGAACCACGCCGCTCGGATACGCGTTGGCCCAGAACGCCAACTGCGGAGGATTGAGTCCGAGATCGTCGAAGATGTTTCCCTCGGAGGAATAGAAAATTCCGAACGCGCTGTGCACCACAGTGTTGTGCGGCAGAGACCATGCAAATCCAATGCGAGGCGCCCAATCGCTTTTGTCGAATTGCACTCCCCCGTGCGATACGGCTCCAGGTCCGTAAGAGGTAACGACCACCGCTTTATTGAAATCGAAGTTGCCGACGCGTCCGTTCGCCGGCGATGCGACCTCATAGCGCAACCCAATATTGAGGGTGAAGTTCGGAGTGATCTTGTAGTCATCCTGTACGAACTCGGCCAAGTCCCAATATCGTGTTGGATAGAGTCCCCCGAGAAAATCCTGCTCATTTGAAACGGAGTAGCCAAAGAGCAGATCAGCCAGGCCATTGCCACCCGCTGTGGTAGTGGGGTCTGCGCTGTATGCGCCGCCAAAGACAAACCACCCACGCGGGCTGGAGAGCTGGAAAAAGTTGCGTTGCTGTCGGCGGAAATCAACGCCGAATTTCAGTGCGTGTTTGCCGCGCACCCAGGTTATGGCGTCTGCAATTTGATAGATATTCTCGAAGACGTGCTCCGGCAGCCACTGGGAGTCGCCCAATGATGTCACGCCCGCGACATCAATGTTCGTGAGCCCGCTCGAGTTGGGGTATCCAGGACGATTGGCATTCGGGATGCCGAGTTGCGTCGCCAGATCCTTGCCGTAGTTGAACGGCAGCGCGTTGACAGCGTAGCGGAAATAGCCGCCATGCAAGTCATTCAGCAGCGACGGGGAAAAGGTGTGAGTGAAACCAAGACCGAGGTGCTGCGCACGGGAATCGCTGACGCTGGGGCAGCAATCCGAACCTCCCCACGGCACGCCGAGCGGGCCCGGATTCTGGCTGCGCACATCCCCGAAGCTGTACGAGACAAAAATCTGGTCTGCCTCTCGGAAACGATGATCCACGCGAATGTCGAAGGAGTCCTGATCGTTGATGACGTTTTGGTTTGCGAGATAGTTATCAGCCACAGACGTCGGATCTGTTGGCTGGGGATAGTAATTGGCAATATTGAGACCGACCGGATCCAGGCACGCGCCGCCTGCAGCGCTTTTTCCCGTTGATCCAACGCAAGGCGGAATGATGTTATTCGGAATTGCCTGGCGTAGCAGAATGGTCTCTCCACTCGCACACGTATAGTTTGAAGCCAACAACGGATCGAATATCGTGCCGGTATCGAAGGTGTCGCCCGGACTCGGAGTTGCACAGGGGGAGAATGTGCTCCCTGTCAAGCGATCAGTGAAATCGCCGTTGCGCTCTGCGGCCAGAGGAACCGTTGACAGATAGGGGGCGCTGTTACGAAGCCGCGATCCCTGATAGTCGCCAAAGATGAATGTCTTGTTCTTGATAATCGGCCCGCCCAGAAACGCACCGAACTGGTTCCGTTTGAATGGCTGCTGGCCGACATTGAAATAGTTCACCGCATCCAGTTTGTCATTGCGTATAAATTCGTATGCTCCGCCATGAATCTGGTTCGTTCCGGACTTGAGCACAACGTTAACCGCCGCGCCTCCGCGTCCGAACTCAGCGCTCATTGAGTTCTCTTCGGTCTTGAATTCCTGAATCGCATCCGGCGGAGGAAGCACCACCACGCCTCCCAGGCCGAACTCGTTGTTATCTACGCCGTTGAGAAGGAAGTTGTTGTTCGACACCCGGAGACCGTTCACCGAGATAGCTTCGTTCGCTCGCTCATTCTCGAACACGCCCCCGCTGACGTTCGTTCCCGTCTGCCCGCCATTTGCTCCAGGCCCGAGATATGCGAGCTGGATGAAATTCCTCCCATTGAGAGGCAGGTCTGAAATGCGTCGTTCGGTCTCGATCGTCCCCAGCGAGGACTGCTCGGTCTGCAGCAGCGCCGGCGCCGCGCTCACTTGCACGGTTTCGTTCGCCGACCCAATCTTCAGGATCAAGTCCACTTTCACGGATTGACTCACGCCGACGTCAACGTTCTGCTGGATGATCTTCTGGAACCCCTTCTTTTCCGCGCTAACCGAATACGTTCCAATCCGCAACAGGTTCGCCGCGAAAGCTCCTTCTTCGTTCGTCGTGACTCTTGTAGGCTGATTCGTCTCCACGTTTGTGACGATGACTTCCGCGCCCGCGATGCGGGCACCGGCTTGGTCGGTGACCGTACCGACAATGGCTCCCCGATCAACTTGGGCAGCAGCAGAAAGAGAGAGGATGAAGACAAGAATCGCTGCAACCAGAATGACTGGCACTACGTGTCGAAGCCACATAGGGGCCTCCGCATGGCGAATCAGGGTGAGTTTTACTGATCGTGACGACGGTTCTAAATGCCCGATACGAGTACTGTCAAGAAAATCGAATGTGACTCGTGGTCGCGTTTGCCTGGGCACTGAACCCGGGTTGGCTTCGATCTCAATCGTCAGCGTCACAAAGTGCACCCGGCAAGGGTTTAAGCGCTCGCGCCTCATTGTGACAACTGACGATCGCAGCACCCCATCTGCTATCTGCAGTCAGCGTGCGATAATGCATGCATCCCGGGGTTGTCGATGCACCCTCACAGTCCCCACCGGTGCGTTCCGGAACGCAGGCGTCTTCCCAGTCTGCTGTTTCTTGCCGTCATCATCAGCACTCTTACTACCTCGCTAGCGGCCAAGACGGGCAAGCTCAGCGGGATTATATTCACAGTGGCCAATGACGGTGGGCAGACGGTTTGGCCCAATGCGCGCGTCGCGTTGCGGAATTCGAACAATGGCCGGGAAGTTGTCACCGTATCCAATGAACTCGGTGTTTATCAGTTTGCCGGTGTGCTTACCGGTTCATACGAGGTGCGCGTTACGCTGAGCGGATTTGAACCAATCACGAAGTCCATCACGCTGCAAGGCGCCGAAAGCAAGGTGGACTTTCAACTAACCCTTGCGAAACGTGAAGAAAAGACAAATGTTTCTGCCGAACCCGCCGGCGTAGACACGACTTCAAGCAACGGTGGGAGTCCGACGCTGGAGGCGAACGAGTTGAGGTCACTCGTGCGGTTGAGCCAGGACTTTCAGGATGCTTTGCCGCTCTTGCCGGGAGTCGTGCGGGGAGCCGACGGAGAGATTCATATCAAGGGCGGCCGTGCCAACCAGTCGAGCACGCTCGTGAATGCCGCAAGCGTGGCCGATCCATTCACAGGCCAAACAGCGTTGAGGATTCCGTCCATTGCGGTGCAGTCCGTGCGCGTGCTATCGAATCCCTTCTCATCCGAGTACGGGCAATTTTCCAGTGGGGTTGTCGAGGTGACCACACGCGGCGGCACGGACGAGTGGAAGATTCTATTTGAGGATCCCATTCCCCGGTTTCGGTGGATCAATTACCACACCCAAGGCGTCGAGAGTGCATCACCCCACCTCACGTTTGCCGGTCCTCTGAAGCGCAGCAAGTTGTACCTGTTCCAATCGCTGGCTGTCGGATACGACACCGTCCGGACGCCATCGCTGCCTGACCCGAATAATGTTCGCGTGGTGGAAAGCGTGACCACCTACACGCAACTGGACTGGATGCCCGCCCCCCATCATCAACTCACGACGGTATTGACGACCGATCCGCGCAATACGAATTTCGCCAATATTGATACGTTCAATCCGCAGCCCGTGACCGCAGACCAGCGCCAGAGAACTTTCTTCGTATCGGCCACGGAGCGCTGGATCCTGGGGAATGGCGGATTCGTGCAATCGCTTTTCTCCGCGAAGAGGCTCGATATTCACGTTTTCCCTGCGGATCCCGGCCCCGGAGAAATGGTCCTTTATCCGGAACAGAATTCCGGAACCTTCTTCGAGCAGCAGCGACGCAGGACGCGCCTATATCAGTGGGCACAATCACTCCACCTGCATCCTCTGGAGTTCGGAGGGCAGCACCTCTTCACTGTCGGCTATGCCTACACCAACTCCAGCTACCGCGGCACGGTGAGCGATTTACCAGTGAACATCTTGCGAGAAGACAAGTCTCAGACGTCCCGGATCGTTTATGACGTGGGCCCGGCATATGTCATGTCCGGTAATGAAACTGCAATCTTTGCGCAGGACAACTGGCAGATCAGTTCGACGCTAAGCCTGGATCTGGGGCTCCGCATCGATCGCGACAGCCTAGCGCCGGGATCATGGAATGTTGCGCCGCGGATTGGCTTCGTCTTCGCCCCCACGCATGACAAACGCACTGTGATTCGCGGCGGCTTTGGCATTTTCTACGACAAGATTCCTTTCAACGTCGCACTGTTTCCCACGCTCCCGGCGCAAACCGTCACGTCCTTCGCGGGTGACGGCTCCACCATCTTGGGCGGCCCGCTGACCTTCACGCACGAGATCGCAACTGTGGATGGTCGGTTGCAGGTTCCGTACAGTTTAGGCTGGACCGTCCAGTTTGATCGGGACCTGGGGCGCGGACTGCTTTTCCGTTTCGGATATGAGAGTAGGAGTGGTTTCCGCGAGTTTTACGCCAATCCCGTGCAAGTCAGCTCCACCGGCGAACTACAATTGCTGAATTCTGGCCGGTCTTCCTATCGGGAGTTCTTGTGGATGCTGCGATGGCGCTTCGCTGAACGTAACACTTTGTTTTCGAGTTTTCTGCGTTCGCAAGCGCGTGGCGACTTGAACGACTACAACCAGTTTTTTGGAAATTTCCCATACCCTCTCATCCGGCCGAATCAGTACGGGATACTCTCATCGGACGCTCCGAATCGCGGCCTCTTCTGGGGAGTGTTCGGACTGCCTTACAAAGTTGATTTTGTCCCCACGCTCGACGTCCACACAGGGTTTCCTTTTTCGAAGCTCGATGAAAATTGGAATTATGTCGGCAAGCGTAATGAAGCGGGGCGCTTCCCCACCTTTTTGGATTTAGACGTGAAGTTCCAGTACCCAGTTGACTTCAAATTCCGTGGGCACCGCATCCAGTTCCGGGCCGGATTGAGCATCCTCAATGTTCTCAACCACGCTAACCCGAGAGATGTTCAACAAAATGACGCATCGCCTCAGTACGGCACCTTCTATAACTCCGTCGGTCGTCTTTTTCGCATAGACGGAGATTTTGACTTTTAACAGTTACGGCCTCTAACTGCTACGCCGCACAGTCCCCGTCCGCGAACATCGGCCCGTATCCACATTTGGCTTGAGCGGAGCACTGGCACTTCTCCCAGTTCCAGCATGGATAGTCAAGTTACAGACTGGTAAGGGAGTCGTACGAGGAGAGGTTGGGTTGCGCAACCGTCGGAGCGCGGAAGGGCAGGCACCGGATGATGACTGAATTTTCCATCGAAGATAAAACCTACATCGCTCGCGCGCGAGAAGTATTTATTCGGATGAGTCTTCTCTTGATTATCGCCGTCAGTTGTTTTCTGCTCTTGCGTCCATTCCTTGACCTGCTCATCGCGGGAATCATCATAGCCGTCGGAATCTACCCTGGTTATCAGACGCTCACAAATGTTCTCCGCGGGCGCGAAATGTGGGCTGCTGTGCTTTGCACGGTTCTGCTTCTGGTTCTGATACTCCTGCCCACGCTACTACTCGCGGGGACACTAGCCGATGGACTCAGTAACATAACCAGCCAATTGAAGGCGGGGCAACTGAAGATTCCGCCCCCACCGGCGAATCTCGACAGAGTGCCACTTGTCGGCAAGAAACTGAAGGAGTTTTGGAGTTTAGCCTCGGTCGACATATCTGAGGCGGTGAGCCGAGTTGCTCCGCAGATTCGGGAGCGCATTCCCGCGCTAGTATCCGCGTCTGTCGGTATAGGCGGCCTGCTGGTCAAGTTCGTGATTGCTGTCCTGCTCGCTGGATTTCTGCTGGCGACCAGCAAAGAGAGGATACGGTTCGCCGACAAACTGTTCGGTCGCATTTTCGATGAGCAGGGCCCTGAGTTCGAGCAACTCATAACCAGCACGATCCGAAGCGTCACGAATGGAGTATTGGGCGTAGCCGTGATTCAAACCATTTTTGCCAGTCTGGGTTTTTGGATCGTTGGGCTGCCAGGAGCGGGCTTGTGGGCAGTTATTTTCCTGGTGGGTGCGGTTCTGCAGATTGGCGTGGTAGTGCTGGTTCCGGCATTGCTTTACGCGTTCGCGACTCAGTCTACGAGCCATGCGGTGATGTTCTTGATATGGTGCATCGTGGTGGGCCTCATGGACAACGTCTTGAAACCGATATTGCTGGGACGCGGCAGCAAGGTTCCCCTGGCGGTTATTTTTCTAGGGGTTCTTGGTGGGTTTATCACGATGAATCTTATCGGCCTTTTCGTGGGCGCAATCATCCTATCGGTCGGATACAAACTCCTTATGGCATGGCTGGACGCTGGAATTCCGGGAGCTTATCGGGCCTATGCTTCGACCGGCAAAGCTTCATAGGCATCTCGGACAAAGAGAAACCACGACAAAATGTCGGCAGACGTTTGTGATTGCACTGGTGCAAACGTCGCGTGCGGAGTGGCAACCGTCACGCGGCTGTTTTTCGGCAGAATAATTCGCATCAACGATGGGTGTTCAAAGCCGCGGTGGCAGCCTGTACCGCAACGGCAATAATGATGCCCGATAGTGTGAGCCCCAGAAAGGCAATTATGATGGAAAGGACTCGCGATTTCGGTTTAGCCGGCTTGATGTCCCCATAGCCGACTGTAGTTGCTGTGACGAACGACCAGTAGAAACTGTCAAAGCGTGACCATCCCTCCTGCCTTCCAACGGCCTGCCCCAATAGGGTGATTCCCACAGCCAGACAGACTGTCAAAGGAAGCGTAAGCCAAATGCCAAAGCAGAACTGCTTGATAAATGTGACGGTCAGGCCGCTAAAGAGCAAGGCTGTATTCTTCCTCTTACCGGGGCGATTCTGAAGGGGGACAAGCGAACTGTCACCTGTCTTTACTATCAGATTCGATCCGTGGGGTAGTGCCGGCGTATCACCTATGACGGCAAACCTGCTCAACGGACACATCACTCTTCGCTATCGGTGCTGCGGATAAGCCCTAGGCATCAATGTGTCCCGATGGCTCAACGCTCTAGTAGTTCTCCTAGTGGTGCCTGTCGGTCTCGCACTGCTAGTCTCCCAAAAATGTTCTAGCGAAAGGAGCGTCATGATTAGACGCAACGTGTGTTTTGTTTCCTTATTCCTGATTTCGTTCTGTGTGCTTGCACGAAGGGTGGCAGCTCAAGATGCCAGCCCTCAGATAACGACCAGGCCCGTGGCCGACAATTCCCCTTCCGTTTCCGACGAAGATATCCAGATGTTGCGCAAAGACATTCGTACCCAGAGAAAACAGATCATTGCCGCCAACATGAAGCTTTCCGAGTCCGAGGCTGAAAAATTTTGGCCAGTCTACGAGCAATACGTTTCGGACTTGGTAAAGCTCAACGGCACAAAGTACGCGCTGATCAAACAGTACATCGACACCCAGGGAACTCTATCCGATACAGAGGCCAAAAGCGCTGTCAACCAGTGGGTTAGTGTCGATGAATCGGTTGCTGAGCTAAGGAAGAAATATATTCCTCTCTTCGGCAAGGTTTTGTCGCCTAAGAGTACAGCGCTCTTCTACCAGTTGGATCGGCGCGTTCAGCTGATGATTGATCTCCAACTCGCATCGTCGATCCCCATGATCGAACCCTAGTGCAATACCTCAGTTCTCGATTTTTTTTGCACTCGTCGACGATGAGAACCGTGCAGTGGCAGCTTTGACGGTCTCGCCCCTGACCGCCCTCGCCGCAAGGTTTGTCCGACTGTGCACAAACCAGGAAGTCCGAGTGTTGTGTCTTGCAGGCCCTGCATCCTATTTCTTCGGCAGCCCACCAACCGCCGTTTGGTCCCGGTTTGCGATAGAGTCAAACTAAAGATCTCTCAGGAGAAGGTGTACGTATGAATAGGTCTCGCAGGGTGATAGTGCTGAGCATGTTGCTCCTGTTGGCCGTCACCTTAGTGGGTGCGTTTCTGACTCGGGGAGTGATGGCGTATCTCCCCTTCTTGCAAGCCCGGAAGGGGAACTGGACGGGAACCTATGTGCGGCTCGGAATTGTGGACCAGCGGCCCTGGCAGACAGCAGCGACTCTGGCGGCTCTGGCGCAGTCAGCCGAGGAGAGGAAGCTGGCCAGGGAGGCGGAGCGGCTTGCGGATCACGAAGTCGACCAGGCATTCTCGCAGTCCCTGCGGCAGGCCGCCATGGCAAAACCGACTCTAACCGGTAAGGCTTTGGCCTTGCAGCAGAGAGTCAACGAGCTTCAGGAGACTATCAAGAACGATGAGGTTCGGATCGCATCACTGAGTGCAGACGTGGGTAAGAAGCCAGCAGCAGGCATTGTTTCGACCACCAGCGACCTGGAAATTGCAAAGGCACAGCTCAGTCTCGACCAAGCCGAGCTGGCCGATTCGATCGAAGACCTTGCCCGAGAAAGCGGAGATCAGAGAGTCAAGCTGCAGCAGGAACTCGCGACGCGTCAAGCCGCCATGCAGCGCTACAGGGAAAACGCGTCGAAAGACGATGGGGAGACCGCTGTCGTCTCAGCCGAACAATACACGACATTCGGCCAGCAGCTCTCAACATGGCACTCCCTGCGCAAGAGGAAGCAGCTGATTGCGCAGGCGCAACAGTTGGCCAAGGACGACGTGGCCGCGCTTTCTGGTGATGAACAACGGATGAGGGGCGATGCTGCTGCACTCCAAGCCAAAGCTCCGGGAGAATCACCTTTGGAACGAATCGAGCGGCTGCAACGGCTTGGTTCTCAGCAAAACATTCTTAGCATCCTCCATGATCGCCTCGGGGCGCAGCAGCAGCTTGCGGATCTATACGGACGCTGGGGAGAGCAAGTCGAGCTGCAACAAAAGATCGTAATTCACCTGATCCTGCAGTCTGTCGCAATGTTGGCGGCGGTCTGCATTCTTGTGATCTTGGCGGGCTGGGGTCTGCAGGTGGCATTGCAGAAGATCGTGCACGATTCCCGCCAAAGGCAGACGCTGAAAACAGTCCTCAATCTGGGAACGCAACTGCTCGGGCTGTTACTCATTCTGCTGATCATTTTCGGCGTACCGCGGCAGATGCCAACGATATTGGGCTTGGTGACTGCTGGACTGACGGTGGTCTTCCAGGATTTCATCCTGGCATTCTGTGGTTGGTTTGTCTTGATGGGGCCCAACGGAGTCAGGGTTCGGGACTGGGTAGAGATCGATGGCGTGGGCGGCGAGGTGGTGCAGCTCGGACTCTTTCGCACCTGGCTGCTGGAGACAGGCAACTGGACCGCACATGGGCATCCGACAGGTAGAAGAGTTTCCTTTCTGAACGGCTATGCCATACGCGGCAAGTATTTCAACTTCTCCACTGCGGGACAGTGGATGTGGGATGAGATTAAAGTGAACGTTCCTCCGGGCACCAATATCCATCCCCTTCTCAAGGGAATTTACGAAGCGACGGTCAAGATCACCGAAGCGGACGCCAAAATGGCGGAAGGGGAATGGAAGCGGGTGACGCGCGAGGAGGGCTCTCCACAGTTCAGCGCCATGCCATCGGTCAACCTCAGACCGGCGGGAGCCGGTGTCGACATCGTCATGCGGTATATCACTCGCGCCGGAGTGAGAGTGGAGACCCGGAACCGACTGTTTGCCATGATCGTGGAGTTGATGCAAGGTGGGTCGAAGGCTGAGGGCAAGGTTCCCCCGTAGTGGAACGTGAAAGGGCAAGGGGAGGACGCTTCCGCCCTGAACCCTGCCGCTAGACACGATAGAAGACACGTATGTCGACGGCCGACACCAAAAGGGCCTCACTTGAACAGATAGTGCAGGGAAACATAGCCGGCCGCGCACAGCAGTATGAATCCGCTACTCACCCGAATATGGTTCATTACCCTGTTATGTCTGGATGTTCTCAGCATCTCGACTTCAGCAGTGACCTGCGAACGCCTGATCTGGCGCAGCTCATAGGCTCGAGTTTCAGAAGCATCATGAACGGTCGCAAGATCATGGAGTCGATCGAAAGTGGCCAGGGTATTCAGTTCGTCACGCAGCCGTGCCAACGTCCCTCGTCGTGACATAATTCCCCCCAGTTCCCCACAGTGTGAAAGTTTCAACGTTTACCAGTCTTAGGCTTGTTTTGATTTGACGGTCTGGGACGTTGACGACGCAAGAAACGTGCCGTAAACGTTACACCCGGCGCCAGCTGTGTCAAGCGAAATCTGAAACCGCTGGATAACGTTTACCGTGCGCGGCAAAGTGCTGGCAGAGCGTTGCTCAACCTCTTCCGTGAATCATTCAAAGTCGTCCCGTCTCGCCACAGATTGTCACCACTAAGGAGCCTGAACTCACGTAACTTTACCTCCATTCAGATTGCCATTCAGAATCACGCGAGTGAAACAGTATTGGGCCATTTGCTTTCGCGATTTCTGGTCGCGTTCTGGCGCAACGATCGCCAGGATCTTGGCCTTGCCTCTTGTTCTTGTTGGCTCAACCGGGTGGATTCCCGACCGACATCTCGATCTTCCACCTAAAGGCCCTTGGCCTTGGGGAGCTATTACGGGGCTTTTCCTGATTGCGGTAGGCATTTTCAGGATAGCTCTTCCGCAGACCACATCCTCGGCACCATTCTCCGACAACCCATTGCAATCACTGCCTGATTGACGAACAACCCGAAAAGCCCATGTTCGCTTCAAGGTGACTCCCTTGCGCAAAATGGATTGCCGGATAATTTGTCCCTCGGCAGTAGGCCGGTGACCAGAGTCGGAACCCTGGAAAAAAACGAGTTTGAGTGCAACAGAGTGCCCGCTCTGCCGCCCAAACAAAACACTGACGCTACAGCCCTCCCGGGTGTAACGTATCCACCAAGCAAGAAAGGAGTCCTTCGGTGCGGGAGGAGACTCAACAGCAGGATATGTGCGTCTATTGCGGTCAGCCGATCACCGCAGAACAACGGCCCTGCAAGGGCTTGCCAGATGGGAGACGAGCCCACCTCGTCTGCTATCTCGATCACGAGAACGAAGAAGAAAAAGACCTCGGCCGCTGAATTTCCTTGCACAAGGACTGGAACCACTCGCTATCGTCGGATGAAGTCGAGCGTGCCCTCCCAGTCCGCGCGCTGGGCCACTAGCAGCGTGCTGGGCCTTGTACCTGTCAGAGCTAAGGGCCGCCGTCGACCGACAGCTGAGTTTAACAACTCGCTGATTCCGTGAGGTTTGACGGTTCTCTTCGGCGCCCTGCACTTGTGTCGTTGCTCAGTACGATGGCATCCCGAACTGGAGAGCCTGTCAGAAGAGCGCCAAGTTCTGGATCCGGAACAGTGAATTCCGAGAAACCGCGGTCAAGGCAAACAGTCAATTTTGGGAAGACCAAAACGACAGGTTTGTCGAGACCCCCACGTCCAGGAAAGTGAATAGCGACTTCGCTATTGAAGGTTTCGTATTTTTTCGATTTGCATTGTTGCACGACATTGCAGGAACCCCGACTGTGCTCGCGGTATCCGGATCGTGTCTCGCGGATTGCACGGTGTCTGTGATCAGGATCACATCCTGATCGCTTGGTGCAGCCCGGCGCGGAGCCTCGAGAGAACGCCAACAAGCAACATTACGAAGCGCAAAGCAGGGGAATGAAGGGGACAACGTCGTCAAGATGTGGGACATCTTCCTAGACCGGTAGTTTCTTAAATCACGACGGATCAATAAGATCTGTCATGCCGACCGAATGCAAGAGCAAAGCGAGTACCTGTAACTATTACCACTTGCTTGTCGATGTTCCTGTACTAGATAAAGAAAGGATTCCAAAGAGCGATACTGACGAGGCGATTCTTATGCTCCGCGAGCCGCGTGAAGTTGCGATCATGGTACTTTCAATCTTATCCGCTACTTTGACCGTGGCGCAGCATTCATCGACGGTTTCACCCGATCAGATCTGGAATGACCTGATGGCCGGTAATCAGCGTTTTATCGCCGGCAAGAGCGCCTCCCGCGACATCCCGGCGCAGCGGAAAATACTGACCGAAACGCAACATCCGCGAGTCGCCGTACTCAGTTGCTCCGACAGCCGTGTCCCTCCGGAGTTGGTCTTTGACTCCGGATTAGGCGAGCTATTCGTGGTGCGCTCAGCGGGCGAGGACGATGATCCTTTATCGATCGGCAGTCTCGAATATGCAGTCGAGCACCTCGACTCCAGTGTCATCGTGGTGATGGGCCATCAGCGCTGCGGTGCCGTTACGGCAGCCTGTTCCGGAGAAAAGCCGGGTTCGGTCAACCTCGATGCCGTTGAGAGTCCCATCCTTCCTTCATGCACGATGATGGATCCGAAGAGACCTGAAACGCTTGATCTTGCTGTTCACGACCACATACATCGGGTTGCGCAAGATCTACCCTCGAAAAGCAAAATAATCAAAAAGGCCCTTGATGAAGGTAAGTTAACCCTCATTGAAGCCTATTACTCCTTGGACACTGGAGAAGTAACAAAACTGCGCTGAGAGAACCACTCTCAGATTCAGGCTGGTGACTCCGCATTCGTGGCCTCCAGTAGCATCGCACTCCTTTCTCTTTGCACATAAATCCGCCATCCTCATTCCTGCAACGGACGCTAGCGGTCAGCCGCCTGTTGCCACTCACCTTCTCATTCTGAATTCGGGATATGGAGTCTGTGACTGACGGCATTCCTCACGGGCTGCCTTACAAAGTAAATATTTTGATGACCAGACTTTACAACATGGTGACAAATCAGCCATCAAACAGCGCTACCTTCCGATTGCTACTAGCGTGGAGGAGGATAAACCATGCCCAACTCTCTCGGCCGTTCGTGCCTCAGGTATTTTGGCCCAGTGATCGCTTCGGTTGCGCTCATTCTTAGTGGCGCAGCTTTCGCCCAACACTACCAGCAGATCGATCTCGTCGCCGACTCCAAGTCGGTTTCATCTACTGCTACCATCGATCCCAACCTTGTGAATGCGTGGGGAGTCGCACGCAGCTCAGGCTCTCCCTGGTGGGTCTCTGACAATGGAACCGGACTTTCGACTCTCTATGACGGCACGGGGGCGATTGTTCCACTCGTAGTGACGATCCCGCCGCCAATGAACGGAGCGCCGCCGTCGGCTCCCACCGGCACCGTCTTCAACTTCACGCCTGCCTTCAGACTAAAGTCAGGGAAACCGGCGGTCTTTCTCTTTGCGACAGAGAACGGCACCATTTCGGGTTGGAATCCAGGGGTCGACCCAACCAATGCCGTCGTAAAGGTGGATAACTCCCAAGCAGGAGCGATCTACAAAGGACTAGCGATCGCAAGAAAAAATGACATCAAACGGCTGTATACCAGCAATTTCGCAACCGGAAAAGTGGAGATGTACGATGGCAACTTCGAGCCCGTCGTGATCGCGGGCGCCTTTCAGGATTCTAGCCTTCCGGCGAACTACGTGCCCTTCGGAATCCAAAATGTTGGCGGCAATATTGTTGTGACCTTCGCCCGTCGCAAGCCAGGTTCAGAGGATGAGGACCATGGCGCCGGACTTGGCTACGTCGACGTTTTTGACTTGGATGGAAGCCTTCTCCTTCGCCTGGAGCACGGATCCTTTCTGAATGCGCCGTGGGGTATAGCCCTCGCCCCTAGCGACTTTGGCACGTTCAGCCACCGCCTGCTGATTGGCAATTTCGGCGACGGCACAATTCAGGCGTTCAATCTAGTGAGCGGCAAGCGTGAAGGTAGGTTGCTGAATGCTGATGGTACTCCGTTGTCCATCGACGGGCTCTGGGCTCTTAGCTTCGGTGGGGATGGCACCAGGAATGGAGCACCCACAAATGGATTGGCCACAGAACTATTCTTCACTGCTGGTCCCAATGACGAGAGCGACGGCTTTTATGGCAAGATAACGCCGGTCGCTTCAGAGAACCGAGGCAATGCGGAATAGCCATCAACCTCGAGACCACAAGTTTGCGCATCGTGGTCGGCGAGCGTGAGAAAGTCGACCTCCGCTATTCAGGTCTCGCCAAGCGACAGGTATGCTTGTCGCCTGGTGGGACCTTTCAATTTGGTTAGTTTCCTGCGGATCGGACCAACGGCATCACTATGGGCGCTGCGCCAGCGGTGACCTGTGCGGGATGTATACCATTTCCTCGGAAGAACCATAGCCCCGGCTGTGTGCCGACTTCGACACCCTGCACACCTTCATTTCGCTACAGTGGCACTGTCGAGGTACGCGTGGCGTCTGGCAGGCACAGTAGAGGATCCATTCTTCAACGCGCCCGGCGATCAAAGGGAGCACCTGCGCACCGTTAGCGTACGGACTGAATCCCACGAGGTAGCGAGTATTACAGTTTGGACATTCGATGCAGTGGCGAAAACGGAGTGGCATGTCGATTACTCACTGCCTTCTCGCCATTCGTTACGCCAAAGGCGCCGCGAAGGCTCACGGAGAGCCCCTAGCGTCATGCCGGTACTCACTTCCTGATGGCCCTGTGCGGAGAACGACCTGTTGGTGACCGATATTGCCAGGGCCTGATTTTGGGATTCTGACAGAAGACGGAAACACTCAAAAGACTCGACGCGGACATTAATCGGACAATACATGCCCGCCTTCCCCATCTTTGGGTCAAAAAGCCCGGTAATGCCCGCGGGCGCTTCACGAACGGGAGTGTCTTTCCTGTCCGATTTCTGTCCGTCTCAGGCCTTTCCACTCACCAACCCAGTTGCCAGAATTGAGAGGAATCTTGACAGGGGAAAGTGCGAGAGTCCCATGGCGCGCAGCTCCACAAACCGAATTTTCGTAAGCACCCGGACTTGTCTACTCGCGGCTTCGCTGCTCCTGGTGAGTTGCGTTCTCGGCCGAGTCGAAGCTGCAAATAAAGGCGGGCCAAATTCCGCGGTCAGGCCGGGCGACAATTTCTACGAGTATGCGAATGGCGATTGGCTTGCGCATGTTCCTTTCCCCGCGGGGCAACAGACCTACGACACTCGCATCATGCTGGCCGAGAAAACGAGGGAACGAGTGCGCGACTTGATCCGAGAATCTGCGGCGGCCCCCTCGCGAGCCGACAGTGTTGCGCAAAAGGTTGGGGAGTACTATGCGAGCTTCATGGCCGAGGCCAGCATCGAAACCAAGGGCTTGGCCCCGTTGACTGGGGAGATGAGCACGATCTCGGCGATCGCCAACAAATCCATGTTGTCGGCTTATCTTGGAACAAACCTGACCCGCGAGGTCGACGGACTCACAGCCAATAGTGACCATGTGTTTGGCATATGGGTGAATCAAGGTTTTGAAGACGCGAAACATAACTTGCCGCACTTGTGGCAAGGGGGACTTGGACTCAACGAGCGCGCAAGGTATCTCGATGGCTCACCTCAGGCAGTCGAATTGCGCGCTAAATATCAGACCCATGTCGCCGCGGTGCTGAAATTGGCAGGGTTCGCAAATTCGGACATTCGGGCCGCCAGGATTGTAACTTTGGAAAGCAGTATCGCCCGCACCTTCGCTCCCGACTCTGACGCCACAGATGTATTCAAGCAAGATAATCTATGGAAACGTCAGGATTTTGACCGCAATGCTCCAGGCATTGAGTGGGAGGCATACTTTCACTCGGCAGGACTCAATAAGCAGTTAGACTTCCTCGTTTGGCAACCGTCGGCGGTCATCGGTGTTTCTGCGTTGGTGGCGAGCGAGAGTATCGAGGACTGGAAGAACTATTTTCGGTTTCACTTGATCGAGCACTACGCCAAAGTTCTTCCCAAAGTTATAAGAGCCGAGGATTTTGATTTTTACGAGAAGGTCCTTTCGGGCGGCGCCGAGGCTCCAGATCGCGCTGAGGACGGCATTGATGCCACGAACGGCGCTCTCGGCGAAGCCGTCGGTCAACTCTATTCCCAGCGGTACTTCTCGGCTGAGGCCAAGCGAAGGGCGCAGGCTATGGTTCGCGATCTGATCACTGCGTATCGCAGCCGCATTGCGAATCTTATGTGGATGTCTCCATCCACAAAAGAGAAGGCCATGGCTAAGCTTGCTGCCCTCGAGATTGGCGTGGGTTATCCCGACACGTGGACGGACTATTCCACACTTAAGATCATTCCAGACGACGCATTCGGCAATATGAGGAGGGCGGAAGCTTTCTATCATGGACGCGACCTTGCCAAGCTGAACCAACCCGTTTACCCGGTGGAGTGGCCGCTCCATGTGCAGATACCGGGTGCCGTCATCATGTTCAGTCCGAATGCGGAGTTCTTTTCGGCGGCCATCCTGCAGCCGCCGTACTTTGATAGCGAGGGTGATTCCGCTTCGAACTACGGCTCTGCTGGCGCCGGCATCGCCCACGAAATCAGCCATAGTTTTGACGAATTGGGCAATATCTACGACGCCCGTGGTCGACTTGGCATGTGGTGGACGGACGAAGATCGGGCGCGCTTTCACCGTGAGACCGAGAGACTCGCCTCGCAACTTAGTGCGTACTGTCCCTTTGCCGACCTTTGCGTCAACGGCAAGCAGGTCTTGAGTGAAAGCGTCGCTGATCAGGCCGGTTTGCTAGTAGCACACGACGCTTACGTTTTGTCCATGAAAGGCAAAACTGACGTTGTGATCGACGGACTCAGCGGTGAACAGCGCTTTTTTCGCGCATTTGCTCAGCGCTGGCGGAGAATTCAAAGCGAAGCCGCATTGCGAAAACAGATCGCCACTGATACACACGCGCCGGGGGAGTATCGGACCGATACCGTGCGCAACGTCGATGCGTGGTACGAAGCATACAAAGTCGCGCCAAGCGACAAACTGTACCTCACACCCGAAGCTCGGGTTCGCATATGGTAAGGTTCCGATTAGTAATCGTGGTGGCAGACTTTCGTTTAGTATCTTCCTCAATCATCACAGCCTACTCACAGGGAGATTCTGTTCATGTTGAACATTGGCACGGCTCTTCTCGTTATTGATGTGCAGGAATCGTTCCGCCATCGCCCATACTGGAGTGATTCTGATGTGCCGTCATTTGTCGAGAACCTGCAAAAGCTCATCGATGGGGCGATGGCCAGAGAGATCCCCGTGGTCCAGGTATTTCATGTCGAAGAATCGGGCGTATTCTCCCCGGAGTCCGGCTATGTGGTCCCGTTACAGGGACTTTCCATTGCACCGGACGCAGTTTTCCATAAACGCAGTCATAGTGCCCTGATCGGCAGCGGGCTCGACGTTTGGATGGTTCAGCATGGAATTGGGCGAGTCATCGTCTCTGGGATTCGCTCGGAACAGTGCTGCGAGACAACTACACGACATGCCTCAGACTCCGGCTACCAGGTCGATTATGTCACCGAGGCAACGTTGACGTTCCCGATGACGGATCGCCACGGACGGAAGTGGAGTCCAGATGAGATCAAATCCCGGACAGAGCTTGTTCTTGACGGGCGTTTCGCCCGTATCGTCAGCGTCGAGGGAGCTCTTGCCGGCAATCTACTGCAACCTGTAGGCTGATCAGGCATCAGAAATGGCTGTTTGATTCCTCTGCGAACCACCTGCGCGAAAGAGGGGGCTGCGGGTTGGAATGCCTGATGAAGAAGTCCCACCAATCAAGCTCTCCCAGCAATGGCGCAGGTCAGGCGCACAAACCCAACGTCCGGGATCCGCGATCGATCCAGATTGGCGCCAGCGTGGAGACTCGCCAGATGCCCGTTTACGTTGTGCTTCCTCCCCGGCTCCTCCTGCTAGATATCGCGGGACCTCTTGAAGTCCTTCGCCAGGCGAATCGCGTGCAAACGACAGTGCAGTTTCTCGTGCGATATGTGGGGCCAAGACCTTCATTGTTAACTTCCATCGGTGTCACGTTGAATGCGATTGAACCTTTGCCGAATCAGCTGCCACCGGAGGCTTGGGTCGTGCTCGCCGGCGACGTGGAGCACGTGATGCTGAGTGGGGGCGCGACAGTCGCCGGCAACAGAGGGGCCGACGAGTCTGATGAGGCAACCATCGTTGCATGGCTCAAGACAGCGATCCGGCCCGGTCACAAAGTGATTTGTATTTGCACGGGCGCTCTTACGGCGGCACGTGCCGGCCTGCTCGATGGGCGTGCCTGCACGACACATCATTCCAGCTGTGAGGAACTTGCGGCAATTACTCCAAAGGCCAAGGTTTTGGAAAACCGGCTCTACGTCGAAGATGGCGACCGCTTTTCCAGCGCTGGAATTACGGCGGGAATCGACCTGATGCTGCATCTTGTTCATCAATATACGGACCAATCTTGTGCTGTTGCCGTAGCGCGCTATCTGGTCGTTTACTTGCGCCGCAGCGGCGCGGATCCTCAACTCTCCCCATGGCTCGAAGGCCGCAACCACTTACATCCCGCGGTGCATCGGGCGCAAGACGCAATTGCCAGCGATCTTACGAAGTCGTGGACACTGCGCGGCCTGGCCAGGGTTGCTGGTGCCAGCGACCGCCATCTGTCACGGTTGTTTCATGAACACGTCGGGATGACAGTCTCGGAATACGGCAACCGTTTGCGTGTTGCACTCGCCCAGGAGCTGCTACGAGGGACGGATTTCGATATGGAGCACGTTGCAGAGAGAGCTGGCTTCAGCTCGTCGCGCCAGCTACGTCGTGCATGGGGAAAGGTATTCAAAACACCGCCTCGGGAATCCAGAGTACGCACGCAACTCGGTTCCCCGGTTGGCGCAAAGCAAACGAGTCAACACCCCTAAGCGGGAGTTGCCAGAAAGCCACTGGTGTCTTAGCGCAAACAGCTTGAATGCCCAGTTCTCTGCTGACTTGTGAAATAGCTTCGCCTCCTCACCTCTCGTGACGAAGACCTTTCAAAACGTCAGGATTGTAACTTCGACGATGCGGAACGATCAAATTCGGTATATGAGCACCGTGTCAGGTGTTTCCGTCAGGCTGGCGCAGTTGTCAGATCGCGAGGAACTCGTGCGCATGCGTGAGGCGCTGTGGCCCGACGCTTCCGCGGAAGAACACGAGCAGGAAGTAATCGCGATTCTCAAGGGCAGCGCGCTTTTGACTATGCCACTGATCATTCTCGTAGCTGAGACGAGTGCGCGCAGGGTCGTCGGCTTCCTGGAAGTCGATTTGCGCTCGCACGCGGACGGATGCAACCCGGCGCGCCCGGTCGGCTACGTCGAGGGATGGTACGTGGCTGAAAGTCATCGACACCAAGGGGTCGGGAAAAAACTTGTGGCAGCGGCTGAAGAGTGGGCTCGTAGTCAGGGTTGCGTGGAAATGGCGTCGGATACATGGATCGATAATGAGGTTTCGCAACGAGCGCACCAAGCGTTGGGATACGAGGTCGTAGACCGCTGCGTGCATTACCGGAAGCGCTTGTAGATTAAGGACTATCCAGATTCCTTGTGTTCCCCCCGAATTAATCCAGAGTTAGGAGCCAGATGTCTGCTTCGGTCACTCGACGGGAAAAGTATGCGTTCTTCCCATCCCGGGTGAGTTGCGGCGGTCCGACGATGTCACGGGCGACAGAAAATATCCTGTGGATCTGTTTTGAACTTGAGTCAACAAGGTAGAAGTTCTTTCCATGGGCAACAAATAGCACGCGGCGGCTATCGGGCAGCCAGACGGGCCACTCGCCGAAATCGGTGAGGCGCTCGTATCGATGGGACTCCAGCGAATACGTCACGACGCCTCCGACCGCTGTTTCTGCTGCGCCCACCAGGCGCTTGCCATCAGGGGACCAGTCATTCACGAGGAAGCGGCTCGAGGGAGGATGAAGGGGCGGCAGAGGCTCGGGCGATTGTTGTTTCCACGGGCGATTGGGGTCAAATATGAATGCCTGATTTCCGACTCCGCCCAAGGTTGCGATCCGCGAACCATCCGGAGACCATGCTATGTAGGCTGCGCTGCCTTCGGTGAGCTGCTGCAAGTCACTGCCATCCGGCCGGATTTTCCACAGCTCCAAATCCCCGCCACGATTAGAGAAGCAAGCAATCCAATTCCCATCCGGCGACCAGCGGGGCATGCGATCAATGGCGGAATCGCTTGTTAACTGGCGCATGGAGGTACCGTCCGGATGCACCAAATACAGATGCCCTTCAGGCTGCACGAGTGAGTACATCGCCACCCAATCGCCGTCAGGCGAAGGAGCGGGATTGGACCAGCGCAGTGAACCAGTCGTCACCCAGGCAGGTTCTCCTCTCACCGCGCCGGATGGATCGATTGTCAGCCGCTGAATGTTCGCGGTTACGAGCGCCGAGGTAAATGCGATGTGTCTGCCATCAGCGGAGAGACTTGGGTGAGCAAGGTAGGGTGCGGGAGTAGTGATCGCCTCGGGTTCCCCGCGTGTCTCTCCGGACGCTTCATCGATCCGCACTCGCCACAGATTCATGCTGCCACGGCGATCACTGGAGAAGTAGAGGTACTTTCCATCCGGGGACCAGACCGGATTCCAATTAGTGGCTCTCTCGCTGGTAACCGGTTTGGGAGTTCCACCGCTAACCGGGATCGTCCAAATTGCTGTTCGTGCTGGATTCCCGAGCCGGTGGGTAAAAGCGATACGTTGGTTGTGTGGCGACCAACTTGCCAGAACGGCGTCTCCTTCATACAGGCAGCGCACTTCCCCCGTGCTAACCTTTACTATCCAAAGCCCGCTTTGCGCTACAGCGTTCTGCGGGTATAGCTCAACATTCTCCGCGGTGAAGACCAATTGCGATCCATCCGGCGACCACGATGGATGAAATCCCGTGTGCGTTACACGCTTGATGGCCTCGCCCGTGCGACCCATAACGAAGATGCCACCCCCTTCGCGACTGGAACGAAACGCGATCTGTTCTCCATCTGGGGAAAAAGCTGGTTGGTCGTCATCCACCGTGGGATCCCTGCTGAGATCGAGGGGAGTCTGGCCGCTGACGCTCTGTAAGTAAATTTGGCGACTCCCACTGCCGCTGCCCGAATACACCACCCACTTGCCGTCCGGCGAGAGACTCGGAAACCATTCGACGCCCGGCTGCGAGGTCAGCTTCCAAAACGCCACGTTGAGATGAACTGGTGAAAGATTCCTTGCCTGCTGGTACCGCCAGAGGATCGCGTAGCCAGCAATGCAAATCACCGCAGCCACTGCAACCATGAGTAATTGCCACGGCACGGGGCTCACGCCCCTAGTGCGCTGGGAAAGGAATCCCACCTCTGCGTTGAGCGCCTCCTGAAGTTCTTCGAGATCGTTGCGAAGGTCCAATACGTTCTGGTAACGCCGTAGGGGATCTTTTGCAAGGCAGCGCCGGATGATGCGGTCGAGATCTGGTGGGAGCGTCGGATTAACCATGACAGGGGCAACCGGCGAGTCCTTCAAAATTGAAGAGATGATGGACACCGCACTATCGCCACGAAAGGGACGCACGCCGGTGGCCATCTGATAAAGCATTACTCCGAGAGAAAACACATCGGATCGCGCATCGACCGGCTTGCCCTCGGCCTGCTCGGGCGAGAGGTAGGCTGGAGTGCCAACGATGGTCCCCTCCTCGGTTTGGGTATGGGTGCTCACCGTCGTCGCCTCACTCCCCACAACCCGTTGGTAGACGAGTTTCGCCAAACCGAAGTCGAGGACTTTTACTAGGCCGTTATCATCCACCATAATGTTCGAAGGCTTGAGGTCGCGATGGATGATCCCTGCAGCGTGCGCTGTGGCCAGCGCATCGGTGATCTGGACCGCGCCCTTCAACAAGTCATTAAGGCGCATTCCGTTGCGAGGAATCAATTCGTCCAGGGTTTTGCCGGCAACATACTCCATAGCGATGAAGTCGTAGCCGGCCTCGCGGGAAATGTCGTGAATGACAATAATGTTGGGATGATTCAAGGCGGACGCCGCACGGGCCTCACGTCGGAGGCGTTCGAGCGCCTGCCGGTCCTGAACTGAGTCATCGGGCAGGAATTTCAGGGCGACAAAGCGCCCAAGTTGGGTGTCCTCGGCCTTGTAGACGACCCCCATCCCTCCGCCGCCCAGCTTCTCGACGATGCGGTAGTGGGAGACCGTCCGGCCGTTGAGCGAATCCTGACCGAGCGTCCGATTCGCCATGGAGAAGACGCTCTCCTTCTCCCCGTCCCACTCAAACAAATCGTAGGCCCGCCCCTGAGGCAAGTCAATGTAGAGGATCACATTAACGTCTGTCAGGTGCACCGAGGGGGCGGATCTCAGGATATTGCCACGTCTTGCCGGAGTAATGCCCGACCTCCGGATCGCATTGTGGACCTGCATACCACCAAGCTCATCCGTACCGAAGGCGGTTTTCAGACGGGGACTCTTGCGGTAGGTTTGAATCACTTCATGGGCGATGGGCAACGACTCCTTCATCGACTCGAGCTCTTGCCCAACCTGGCATCACCGTCAGGCCACGCACGTCGTAGTCGATTGGCTAGACTTTCGGATCGATAGCCACGATCTTCGAGCCAGAAACAGCGATGCGCGTGTTGTGGAGAACATTCTCTTTGCCTTCCAGGGAGGTGCTGAGGGCAACCACGACGCGGCTCTTCGCTTCCACAAATTGGCTCAAATCATCAGCAATAGAAAAGAAGTCGCGGCACGCATTCCGCCTCCGCGTGCGAAAAGACATTAACCCCGAGTGCCCCCACGGAAAATCTGCGTGCGGGTATTTGTGCCAGATGCTATGTCTGTCTCTGATGCCATTCCTTGAAGTTTGGGCCCGATTTCGAGAGCTGCTGCCAGGAGCCCGGCTCGCACGTCTAATGGGCACGGGGTTCCAAGGCATGCCTTTGTCGTATGAGGTTCGCTCTCTGTATCGATTTGGGGTATTTGAACTGGAAGCGGACACGGGGGAGTTGCGCCGGAATGGCGTCAAGCTGAAGTTGCAGGATCAGCCGTATCAGGTTCTGCTCAAGCTGCTTGAGCATGCGGGCCGGACCGTGACGCGAGAGCAACTGCGCTCAACTTTATGGCCGGACGACACATTTGTGGACTTCGAGACTGGCCTGAATACGATTATCAAGCGCCTGCGGGAGACTTTAGGAGACTCGGCCGAAAATCCTGCCTTCATCGAGACCGTCCCCAAACGGGGATATCGGTTCATCGCCCCTGTGACTCCACCGAATTCCGGGGCGGAATCGGTTGCAGACAAAACAGACCCAGACAGAAGAGTTCGGGTAAGTGCTGTATTCAAGCTTGGTGCGGCCCTGATGCTTGCAGTATTCTCGGTCGGCTTTGCTCTGCGGCACTGGAGTGCTGCGCCTGCGTTGACCGCCCGGGTATTGGATTTCGCACAGCTGACGAGCGATGGCCAGGCGAAACATGGACGGCTCCTGACCGATGGCTCGCGAATCTACTTTTCCGAGGTCCTGCCGGTGGGGCGAATTCTTGCGCAGGTGTCGTCTAAAGGCGGAGAGACCACAACCATTCCGACCACCGTCCCCGATCCTCGGCCGTTGGATATATCACCGGACGGAACGGAATTGCTGATACTGTCCGGAGAGTTTTCGAAAAAAGACGAAACCTACGGGGGTGGATTGTGGATTCTTCCGGTAGCTGGAGGATCCGCGCGCCCAGTTGACAACGTGCTCGCCATCGATGCTGTGTGGGGTGAGAGAGGGGAGGCGATTTTCTATTCCGACGGCCACGGTCTTTTTCGCGTCAACAGGGATGGATCCAATCGACGGAAGATCCTGAGCGTTTCAAGTCACGTGGAATCCCTTCGCCGGTCACCAGACGGGAAGCTTCTGCGATTCACGACGACCACCCGAGAGAAGGGTGGCACAAGTTCCATCTGGGAGGTGTCAGCCGGTGGCGGGGGTCTGCGCGAAGTCGTTCCCGGATTTCCAGGCTCTGCCGCTTGCTGCGGCGCGTGGATTGCGGGAAACAATGAGTTCCTGTTTCAGTGGACTCGCGCCGGCAGGACCGATCTTTGGGCGCTAAGCGGCAACCACAAAGTTCTCCGCCCAGTGCCAATCCGGTTGACGGCCGGGCCTATGAATGTCTCGGATCCTGCTGCCAGCGGGGTGCCGAATGAGGCCTTCGTCGTGGGCTGCATCTCTCGGGCCGAGCTGGTCAAATACGATTCGCAGACGGAAGAGCTTGTGCCCTACCTTTCAGGAATCTCCGCAGAGGGAGTGGAATCCTCTCGTGACGGGCAGTGGTTGGCTTATACACTCTTTCCTGAAGGTGCGCTCTACCGCAGCAACACCACAGGAACCGAGCGCGTGCAACTCACTTTTCCGCCGATGCGCGCATTCCTGCCAAGATGGTCGCCGGATGGGAAGCAGATTGCATTTATAGGTACGACGACCGGCGATCGTTGGACAACGTATGTGATTCCCGCCCAGGGTGGTGCTCCACGCCAGCTGGTACCGGGAAATGACGAGATTGCCGACGCGACATGGATGCCCGACAATCGGTCGATTGTTTTTGGCCCATGGGAAGGTGCCGAATGGCGGGGCATTAGAGTGCTGGATTTGGATACGAATCGAGTGAATCCGCTTCCTGGTTCGACGGAGATGTGGTCGCCGCGGACTTCACCAGACGGGCGCTATGTCGCGGCCCTTTCTCAGAAGGACAGCAGAATGATGCTGTTTGACACCCGGACGCAGAAATGGGCGGAACTTTCCGCAAACTATTCCGGATATCCGAGTTGGTCGCGCGACGGCAGGTTCCTTTATTTTGAAGAATGGAATCATGGAAGCGAGTATCCCTCACGGGTGGTGCGCATCCGAATCAGCGTCCACCAATTGGAAACGATTGTGGATCTCAAGACTTTGGATCGGTTGTCCATTGGAACGTTTATGAGTTGGACTGGATTAGCTCCCGACGACTCGGTTCTTCTTTCGCGGGACAACAGCACGCAGGAAATCTATGCTGTGAAGTGGTAGGGGTGCGCTGCGAGGATGTGTTCGCTTGAGACCCCACTTCTTCCCAGGAAGAAGTGGGGCAGCTATGTCAAGGCGCTCCCAACACGTTTGGTCTGGGCCCTGGGTGTTCCCCGGCTACCATAGTCTTTTTTCTCGTCTCTTTGGAGCTTCGGCAGCGTGGCGTCAGGCCATTCCTTAAGTCTTCAGCGAAACGGTCAGCGGCCGGCTCATTCGGCTCGGTGCAAAACGCATGGCCCAGTTCGTGGCTCACGGCGAGTTCGAGAAGCGCCGGGATCGACCGATTGAACTCCCTCATCAGATCAATAGTGCGCTCCGGATCATGGACGAAGAGGGCTTCTTCGAGAAACGTCTCCCTCGGTTCCAGGGCTGTGAAGGCAGGACTTTCAGGATTCAATCGTAGCCTCCGCGAGATGGGGGCCCAGTCCTCGGAGCGAACCAGCACCCATGTCCAGTGTCCGAGCGTCTCGATCGGGTAGCGAATCAGGACGCTTTTTAGACGGAGGATATCCGTTTGGCACTCCACCAATGGATAGCCTGTGTGACAGTGGAACTCCTGACCTGACAATGCTGCCGCCCGTATACTGCTGGGACTTGAAATTTCGGACGCGGTCTGACCCGGTGCGGGAAGCTTCCAGACCGAGAACACTACGAAACAAATCACAGCCAATCTCGATTTTGGGAACCCCACGGCTTCACCCCACCCGCGGTTGCGGAATGGGCAGAGAATGGCTGATCTGGAATAGCAGTTCCATAGACGGTGTCTGATTCTCGTCTGGAACGTGGCTGACTCGCTAACGGCTGAGGAGTGAAGCTGTTAGGGCCCCTTGTGAGACGACCAGTGCCGCCGAGAGTGCAAAGATTGTCCGCGTCGGTGGGATGAGTTGGAGTGGGATAACTTCGTCGTCAGAGACAGGCTTGAAATCGAGGGCGCGTGCGGATACTCGCAAGCTCACAACTGACGTGTTGAGTTGTTACACCAATGCAGGACTCGGAGTGCGCGCAGGGTGTTCCAGCGACTTGCGCTGGCGACAGCAGTTTCCATCTTCAACGGAATCCATTCGGGATGAAGGTAGTTGAGGGGCCAGCGTCCATTCTGGTGGCACCGCTGAATCACGATTTCGATGGCCTCACGGACGCGACTATCGGGTTGTGCGCCTGCATTTCGCAAATAGTCGAGACCGCGCAGGACATCATAATGCCAGAACGGCGGAAAGGCGAAGCGCAGCCAAGATTTTTCGATGATTTCGCCGGTGCGAAGCGAACGGAACAAGCGGCGCTCCAGCAGATACTCTTCGGCCCTCTTGCGAGCCTTCATAACGGCCAGAAACTTGCCGCCTGCACGCTCGTATGCGAGCAGTCCTTCAAGCACGCAGATGGTGGTATGAAAGGAAGAGCGGCGGCTCTTGGGCGCTTCGCAGTTCCAGCCGCCATCTTCGAGTTGCTCGCTCAATAGTTGATTCGCTAGCGCGTCGTTGGGCTCCTTGAAATACGCGCCCAGGGCGAGGATTCTACCGTTGATACAGGGCTCGGTTTCGCCGTCAAAGAAACTCCGATTGTTGTGCCACTTAAAGATAAGGTGTTTGTCGACGCGGTCGGTCATCTTGCGAGATTGTTTGCTGGCGGGGTCCAGACCGAGGTCCATCAGGACGACGAGACTATAGAAGGTGATCAGTAAGCCTGCGTTCTCTTTGCGGCCACCCCACTTGCCAGAAGGGGATTGGCGGGCGAGAAGCTTCGCTCCCCAGCCTTCGGTGGCGACGCGAGCGCGTTCGGTTGCAACCGCATCCGGCGATTCGTTCGTGAGGTCACGCATGACCTGCCAGCGGATGGCAGGATCAGAGTCGAGGAGCCATTTGAGGTGCGCGGGACGGGGAGCGTAGTTGTGCAGGGACATTGGAGTGTCATAGCAAAACCGTCTGGGCAGAGAGGACTTACGCAGGCTCTTGTGCGCAGGACAGTGGACTGACCATTTTGCCGCTGAAAAGCCTCCTGGATCCTCCAAACATCTTGCTACTGCGGCTTCTTCTCGTCAGGCTTCTGACCCGGGGTTTTGTTTTCGTCCGCCTTGGGCAACTCCTTCCCCTCGTACAGGATTTTCACATTTGAGCCGAAGCGCTTGTAGTCCTCGTACTTGACGATCTCGCGGATGCGCACGTCTCCCGTATTGAAGTGGAGTTCGTCGTCGGCCTTGGTGTAAACCGGAAACCAATAGCGGCCGTCGATCTGCTGGCGCCAGGTGGTGAACTTCGGGAAGAGATTTTCCTGATCTCCACGCTTTTTGACTTCATTGCAAGGCTTACCATTGCAAAGGTCGGGAACGGTTTTGCCATAGGTTTTGACGATCTGAAAATCGTGATCGTCAACCCAGACGCGTCCCTGGAAGTATCGCTTCTTGCCCTCGATCTTCTTCGGCGCGATATCGAAGACATAGCAGTGCAATTCATCTTCCCGCTGCTGCCCGACGTAGAGGATGTTGTACTCGGGAAGGTCTTCCGTCGTAAGCACGAATGGCAGCCGATGACGAATGTCGGCAAGGTCTTCTTGCGACATATAGATCTTCTGCAGGCTCGACTGCGGCGCGAAGACCACATTCTCGACGCGCTTACCTTTATCGTCGAAGATGACGTCGAACACTTCGCGATATTCGCCGTCCACAGTCTCCCCATCCAGGGTCTGCACCTTTACGTCCTGGCGATAGGTGTAGTTGTCGCGCGCCTTGGCGAATTCGGTTTCTTTGGCTGCGAACCGCTTGATGACCTCGTCGGGGGTAATGTCTTTGGGTGGCGAAGTGTCGAGTGGGCCTTCCTGTGAGAAGGCGCGCTGGGTCGTCACTGCGCAGGTCAGCAGCACGAGGCAGAATATGAGACGACTGGCAAGCTCCATCGTTCTAGTGTATCGAATCGCGGCGGGATGTAGGGACACCGCTGGCGACTCTCTTTATCTGATTCCGGCAGGAGTCGATACGTTGCCCAAACAAGGCAGACACCGCGGCGACCCATCCCTCCAACCCCTCTCCGCTCAGTGAGGCTGGAGGGAGGGCGCTGCAGTTCTGCCGCTAACTTGGATGCCCGGTCCAAAAAGAGGTTGCCGACAGGTAAAATCGCAAATGATCGCAAATCAAGGCGCCACTTTGGATTCGAGCTTATGCCGCCTGAAGTATTGCATTAGATTTCAGTTTCGCGCAGGATGACAACGCCGCATTGATCATGGTCCAAGTCGAAGAAGGCAAAGGCGGTGTCTCGTTCGCTGTCAGGGTGCACCCGCGCGCAAAGAAGAATTCAATAACCGGTGAACTTGGGGACGCACTGAAATTGTCGCTGACTACGCCTCCGATCGAAGGTCGCGCCAATGAGGCATGCATTGAGTTCTTCGCAAAGCTTTTGAAGGTACCGCGGTCTTCCGTTACCATTGCGTCCGGCCAGACAAGTCGGAATAAAGTGATCCATGTCGCGGGGGTCACTGGTCAGTATCTGCGGGAGCGGTTGTCACGCTAACGCAGATTTCGGTGATCGATTTTTGATTTCCAGATTTTTGATTTTAGATTGCCCTTGGCTGATTTTGCGCTGGCCGTCGGGATTCAATCTGAAATCTACAATCGAACTTCTGCCACTGCTTTCCTGGAGCCACTTTGACCTTATCGGAACGTTTCCAAGAAATCCGCACAGGATTTGACCGGCCGTTCTGGGTTGCCAACATCAGCGAACTGTTCGAGCGCCTTTCCTATTACGCCGTCTTTGCGGTGCTCGCCCGCTATCTCCATGAGGGCTTGCACTTCGATGTTGAGCACGCCAGCAGTCTGACCGGAATGTTCGGCGGATGGGTATGGTTCCTCGCGGTGATTGGCGGGGCGGTCGCAGATCGACTCGGATTCCGGCGGGCGCTCTCATTAGCATATTTCTTCCTGAGCATCGCCTACTTCTCGCTCGGCTCGATTGGCGCGGATTGGTTCGAGCCGATTCGCAACGCGATGCCGCTATCGACTCTCGTAGGGCTGGTTCTGGTGTTGCCCGCGCTGGGAGTGGCATTGGTGAAGCCCAGCGTTGTAGGGACCACGGCGGGTGCTTCCAATGAAAAGGTTCGCTCGGTTGGGTATTCGATTTACTACACGCTAGTCAACGTAGGCAGCACGCTTGGGCCCTTGCTGGCCGGGTGGGAAGAAGAGCACGGCAGTGCCGAAAATGTCTTTCGGATCGCTGCCTTGAGTGTATTCCTGATGCTCTTCCTCGTCCTGTTTTTATTCAAAGAACCTCGGCGCTCCAGAGACGAGGCGGTCCCAAGTCTTGGCCAGGTTCTAAGGAATTTCCTGACCGTGATATCCAATCCACGCTTCATGATTTTCCTGCTGATCTTCACCGGCTATTGGATCGTCTTCTGGCAGGAATTCATCGCGCTTCCTCTGTATGTCTCCACCTACATTGATCCTCATGCGAATACGGCGCGAATTCTGGCCACGGATCCAATCGTCGTGATCTGCTTCACGATGCTGATTGGGTATCTGACCAAGCGTCTACATGCGTTTCACGCAATTGTGCTCGGGACTCTGGTCTCGAGTGTTGCGTGGATGCTGCTCATCGTGCATCCGTCGGTGGGGATGGCAGTGGCGACCCTGGTGGTGGTCGCGATCGGAGAAATTATCCAGCAACCGCGTTATTACGACTATATCTCGCGGCTTGCGCCGCCGGATCAGCAAGGTACGTATATGGGATTTGCATTTCTGCCACTTGGAATCGGATCGTTCGCCGCAGGGAAGTTCAGCGGATGGCTCATGCGGCATTACGGCGAAGAAATGCATCGACCAGCGATGGTCTGGTGGTGGGTCATTGGAGTGGGGATCGTGACGACAGTTCTCTTGTGGATTTACGACCGGCTAGTCCGGGCGGAAACGGTGGACGCGAAATAGCATGGTTCACGCGAAACAACCTGCAGGAAATGAATCTGCGGCCTTACGCGGCACGCCGACGGAGATCGCGGCGCAGATCCGGCAGGTACTCAAAGATGGAGGATCGACCGGACACGCCGCCGGAGTGCAGTGGTTCTTCAAAGAAGCAATCAAGTCACATGGATGGCGCACGGCGGCTCTGAGGAAGGCTATTCGGCGCTGCCGGCGTGAAATCCTGCGCGATCATGACTTCGAGTTTCTGACAGAAATAGCCGACCGGTTATTCGCGGGGCCGGTTCTCGAAGAAAAAATCGCGGGTGTGTTTTTGCTCGAAGGACTCGACGCGAAGTGCGACGATCGCGAATTCGCGATGTTCGAATCATGGCTCGACCGTATCAGTAGTTGGGCCGACCATGACGGACTCGTACATTATCTGATTTCGCCGATGATGGTGGCGAAGCCTGACCGGACTAAGTTTGTGTTTCGCTGGGCCAAGTCTTCTAACCGCTGGCATCGCAGGGCGGCGTGTGTGGCGTTGATCCGCGGAGCGCGCGCACAGATGTTCTTTCCCGAAATCGTCAAACTCTCAAACTCGCTGCTCGCCGACCAGGATGACATGGTGCAGAAGGGGCTGGGCTGGCTATTGCGCGAGACGGCTAAGTTCGATGCGAAGCGAGCCGTGCCTTACCTGATGAAGATTCGCGAATGTGCACCGCGGTTGGTGTTGCGAACTGCCTGCGAGACATTGCCTCCGGCACTGAAGAAACGGATTCTGACCTAGCCATTGGGATTCGCCCAAATCCCTCCACTTGTTTACAATAGACGTTTGCCCATGGACCTTGCTGCGATCCAGTCCGCGCTGCGTCAACGCAACATCGATGGATGGTTGTTTTACGACCATCATCATCGCGATCCGATTGCGTATCGCGTGCTCGGGTTGCCTGCCAGCCTGATGGTGACGCGGCGGTGGTTCTACCTGATCCCGGCTGAAGGCGAACCGCTCAAATTGGTGCATAAGATTGAAGCCGGGCACCTTGACTCTCTCCCTGGCAAGAAGCACCAGTATTCCGGCTGGCAGGAATTATTCGATCAGTTGAAAGCGATACTGGCCAGGCATCTCGACCTCGCCATGCAGTTCTCACCCAATAACAGCGTGTTCACTGTTTCGCTGGTGGACGCGGGGACCGTCGATCTTTTGCGCGGTCTGGGCAAGAACATCGTCAGTTCGGCAGATCTGGTGGCGCAATTTGAGTCTACCTGGACCGACGAGCAGATCGCTTCGCACTTCGCGGCACGCGATAGCATCGATTCCATCGTTGCGGAGTCCTTCAAGGAAATCGGTCGCCGCGTCCGCAACGGCGGCACGAGGGAGCACGAAATGCAGCAGTGGTTCACGGAAGCGTTCCGGCGCGAGAATTTGCTGGCCGACGATCCGCCGATCGTGGCGGTGAATGCTAATGCCGGCAATCCGCACTACGAACCTGGTGCGAGTCATCCGGTCGCGATCTGCGAAGGCGACCTGGTACTGCTTGATGTTTGGGGCAAAAAGAACACGCCGAATGCCGTTTACTACGACATCACGTGGATGGGCTTTGTAGGCGGTGCGCCATCGGACCGCATGCGCGAAGTTTTCGAGATCGTGCGCGACGCCAGAGATGCGGGAGTCAGGACCGTACTCGACGCCGTTAACGCCGGACGCCGCATCGCGGGATGGGAAGTCGACCGCGCCACGCGCGGACACATCAAAAGGGCCGGCTATGGAGAATATTTCATCCATCGCACGGGACATTCCATCGGCACTGACGTCCATTCCAACGGAGCCAATATGGATGACCTGGAAATCCACGATGAAAGGCAGATCCTTCCCAATTCCTGCTTCTCGATTGAGCCCGGCATTTACCTGCCCGAGTTTGGCGTGCGCAGCGAGGTGAACGTACTGGTACGCGCCAAGTCGGCTGAGGTGACGGGGAAAATTCAGCGCGAGATTGTGACCATCTGAATGGCTAATTCCACAACAGAAAAATCCAAGGCTGCTCCGGCGGCGACAGTAAACGCGATGTCGGTAATTGCGCCCGCGGCGGGCTGGCTAGTCCCGGGTGCAGGCCACATGATCCAGAAGCGCTGGATTCGCGGGTTGCTGCTGTTTGTCTCCATTGTGACTCTATTCCTGCTCGGGTTAGCGATGCAGGGCCGCATTTATAAGGCAAATGGCGGCGATATCCTCGACATACTCGGCTTCGTCGGTGACGTTGGGACGGGAGCGCTCTACCTTCTCTCGTTGGCCATGGATTGGGGCCAGGGCGCAATCGCTTTTGCGACAGCTGATTATGGAACGAAATTTATGATTGTT
>DATKAP010000164.1:0-9490 GCA_035577905.1 Binatia bacterium | reverse complement strand
CGGTTTTGAAGACCGGGACGATCACCGGACCGCATGCGCTTCCGATCTTTAACAAACGAACGCCACGGAAAGTCTTGAGCTTCACGTGCCCAAAAGGTCACTCCGCGAAGATCGATACCAATCCGTGGCCAATTCTACTCTGTCCGAAAGTTACTTCGGCTGTTTCGCCGTTCGCAAATACGGCTTGATCGTCTTGAAGCCAGGGAACTTTTGCTGTGCCTCTTCGTTCGAAACCGCCGCCGTAAGGATTACATCTTCGCCGGGCTTCCAGTTCACCGGTGTTGCGACCTTATGCTTCGCCGTAAGTTGCATCGAGTCGATCACTCGCAGGATCTCGTCGAAGTTTCTTCCCGTGGTCATGGGATAGCTGATTTGTAGTTTGATCTTCTTGTCCGGGCCAATCACAAACACCGTGCGTACGGTGGCGTTGTCGGCAGGGGTGCGGCCCTCGCAGCTTTCGCCGGCGTCGCCCGGCAGCATCCCGTAAAGCTTCGCCACTTTCAGCTGGGGGTCGCCGATCATCGGGTAATTCACCTTGGTACCCTGCGTCTCCTCAATGTCGCCTTCCCACTTCTGATGGCTCGAAACCGGGTCCACGCTCAAACCAAGAATCTTCACACTGCGCTTGGCGAACTCCGGCTGCAACTTCGCCATGTAGCCAAGCTCTGTGGTGCAAACCGGCGTGAAGTCCTTGGGATGCGAGAACAAAACTGCCCATCCATCGCCAATCCACTCGTGGAAGCGAATCGTGCCCTGGGTTGTCTCTGCGGTGAAATCCGGAGCCGTATCGTTGATTCTGGGTACGCTAATGGTCTCGTTTGCCGTCGCGGTAGTCATAGGTATCTCCTTCGTATGTTTTTGTTCTGGACGATTCCGAAAGTTCGGCCCGCCCCGGCTGCCCAGCTTCAAATGCGGATGGACGTGAGACCCACCCGCTGTCGCCGGGTGGGTGGGAAGAATTTCGATGAGTTCCTACCCACACGCCGGCGTCGGGCAACAACAACACATGTTCCCGGCGGCGAAGGGGTGAAACATATAGCAAAAAGGATAGGCGGGGACGACCTTGATGTCAAACGCCGCGCGGCCTCAAACCGGGCTCCGATGAAGGTTTTCTGCATCGAAAGGGCGCCTATTCTCATCGTTTGAATGACAGTTCAGAAATTCGCGGGGACGATCATGGCTCAGCAATCACGGCGCTTCTCCATGTCGCAGTGGGATGTGTTTTCATCCAATCCGCTCGAAGGAAACTCTCTCGCTGTCTTTTCCGATGCTCGCGGACTCGCCGATGCCGAGATGCAGGCAATCGCCAAGGAGATGAACCTGTCGGAGACGACATTCATCTTTCCGCGGGATGCCCCAACCGAGCGCGAGCGCGGCATACGCGTCAGAATTTTTACGGTGGAGGAAGAGTTGCCGTTTGCGGGCCACCCGACGTTAGGCACTGCGTTCTCCCTTCGCAACGGAAATGCGGAAAGCCAAATCGTGTTGGAGCTGAACGTCGGGAAGGTTCCCATAAGATTTGAACAAACTGCCAACGAACCCGTCTTCGGGGAGATGACACAGGTCGATCCCGTCTTTGGCGTTGTGCATGATCGCGAAGCGGTTGCTCGTGCCACTGGATTAAAGCCTGACGACTTCGATCCATCGCTGCCGATACAGACAGTTTCCACTGGACTTCCCTTCACCGTGACTCCCATGAAATCGCTTGCGGCCATCCAGAACTTACGCGTAGATCTGGAGCGTGCCAGCGCGTACCTGCAAGGCATCGGAGGAAAATTTCTTTACTTCGTCACACGCGAAACGGTCGATCCAGCGGCCGGTTTGCACGCTCGCATGCTGTTTTACAACGGAGAAGATCCCGCCACCGGTTCCGCTGCCGGTTGCACCGCCGCTTGGATGGTTGCACACGGGATTGCCACTCCCGACGAGCGCGTGCTCATCGAACAAGGCATTGAGATGCAGCGCCCGAGCCGGATTTTCGTGCGCGCGTCGAAGCACGATAACCGGATAGTTAACGTTCGCGTCGGAGGCAACGCAGTCGAAGTAATTCGCGGCGAAGTTTTTCTCTAGCTCACATCACGCAACATGCGGAAAACACTGACGCGCACTCATGTCAAAAAAATTCAATGGCCTGAAGGTTCCATTAGCATCGACGGCACTTTACAGCACTGCTGATTCCAGTTAGCATCCATCTCGCTCTGTACATTCTTCACATCTGAAAAAGCCTCCACTGGATGCACGCCAGTGCAGCCAGCGGGTTGCGGAAGGCTTGATGAAACCAAAACGCACTATTCTTTGTGTCGATGACAACGAGCAATCGTTGTCGCATCGCAAAATCGTGCTGGAGACTCGCGGCTACCGCGTCGCCAGCTTCAACCGTGGAGAAGACGCCTTTGAGCGATTTCTTCAGGGCGGAGTCGATCTGGTCATCGCCGACATGGCGATGCCCGGCCTCGATGGTCCTCAACTGATCGCCAAGGTCAAAGAGGCATCGCCGCAAACTCCCGCCATCCTGATCTCCAGCAAGGTGCGCATCTACGACCACGATTCGCGTGCCGACGTCTTTCTCACCAAGGGGATGTACTCACCCGCCGATCTGCTGGAGCGGGTACGCCAGTTGCTGGTTCGCAAGCGTGGGCCCAAGCGCCTGCACCAAAAGCCGCAAGCGGCCATGGCTCAGCAAGTCGGCGTAGCCTGATTCAGCATCCCGGAATTTCTTCCTGGGTGCTCGCAACTGCAGTGGTCGAAGCGTTTCCCTTATCAACCCCGATGCTTCGCTTCGTGTAAGATTCTTGCAGCATGGCCGGAGCATTCATCGAAGCGCGCGAATTGCGCAAGACCTATCATGTAGGCAAAATCGAAGTCCAGGCTCTACGCGGAATTTCCTTCGGTGTGCAGAAGGGCGAATTTGTCAGTGTCGTCGGGCCATCAGGAAGCGGCAAATCCACGTTGTTTTATCTGCTCGGGGGGCTCACGCAGGCCGACGGGGGCAGCGTGATCCTAGATGGCGACGATCTCGCGAAGCTCTCTGACGCGGAACGCACCCGCATGCGCAAGCGCAAAATCGGATTTGTCTTCCAAAAGTTCAACCTTTTGCCGACGCTCGATGCAAGATCCAACATCCTGATGGCGAAGGAAATCTCCGGCAACGGCGACCCCGATCGTGCTCACTTCAACCGCATCACCGAGCTTCTTGGTTTGGACAAGCGCCTCAGCCATCGTCCCTCCGAACTTTCCGGAGGCGAGCAGCAGCGCGTCGCCCTCGCCCGTGCATTGATCAATAAGCCGACTGTTGTCCTTGCCGACGAGCCTACCGGCAATCTCGATTCGAAAAATTCAGAAATCGTGCTCGATATGCTTCGTCTTTCGAACAAAGAGCTTGGACAGACGGTCATGATGATCACCCACAACCCCCAGGCCGCCGAGTACGGGGACAGCATCATCCACATGCGCGACGGGCAGATCGTCAATCCGGAAGAGGACCCGCAGTGGGTTCACCGCTAGAGCCCAGGCTTCGCGGGCGTTGCGCAATACTGTCGGCGGCTTCTTCTGCGCTCCTCTTCTAGTTACGTTTTTGGTCATGAACACTGTTCGAGGCAAATCGCAGCAGAGCGCGCTGAATGTTATCCTAGAAATTTGCGATCCTGAAGAAAGCTGTCTTTCCAATGGCTGATTCCGAAACTCCTAACCAACAAACTGCTCAGACCCAGCCCGTCACCGAACCGACCGAATCGTTCGGCGATATCCTATCTCAATTCCAGAAGACGCATTCGCACCGGACCGAAGGCGGCCGGCAACTCGAAGGTACCGTTATCGCGGTCACCGACGAATCTGTGTTTTTCGACATCGGATATAAGTCCGAAGGGATCCTGCCGCGCAACGCCCTTCAGGGCGAGACCCTGAAAGCCGGCGACAAAGCGCTGGTGACCGTCAAAGGCCGCGATCTCGACGGCTATTATGAGCTCTCGCGTTTCAAAGTCGAGCGCCCCACGGACTGGTCCGCGTTCGAGAAGGCCTTTGTTGACAAGTCGGCAATCCTCGGGACCGTGACCGCGGTCGTGAAGGGAGGGTTCAGCGTCGATGTCGGCATCCGCGCTTTCATGCCCGCATCCCGCAGCGGCGTGCGTGATGCGGCGGAGATGCAGAATCTGGTAGGTCAGGAGATTCGCTGCCGCATCATCAAACTCGACGTTGCGGATGAAGACGTGGTGGTGGACCGCCGGGTGGTCGCGGAAGAAGAAGAGCGCTCCGCGCGCGAGAAGGTTTACGGTCAGATCAAAGAAGGGGACAAGCTTCCCGGGACCGTCCGAAGCCTTACGGAGTACGGTGCATTCGTGGATCTCGGCGGAGTGGATGCTCTGTTGCACGTCGGAGACATCGCCTGGGGACGCATCAACAAGCCCGCCGATGTGCTCACGGTTGGACAGCAGCTCGAAGTCAAAGTTCTGAAGCTGGCGAACGAAGGCGATAAGCGCCGTATCTCGGTCGGTCTGAAGCAGCTTCAGCCGGAGCCCTGGGAAACGGTTCCGCAGAAATACAAGATCGGAGACCGCGTGCGCGGAACGGTTTCCAAGCTGATGGATTTCGGCGCATTCGTCGAGCTAGAGACCGGCATCGAGGGGTTGATCCACATCTCGGAAATGTCGTGGGCCAAAAGCAAAGTCCGTAGGCCCAGCGATGTCGTTAAACCCGGGGAGGTGGTCGAGGCCATCATCTTGGGGATTAATCCGGGTGAACGCCGCATCTCGCTTGGATTGAAACAGGCGCTGGGAGATCCCTGGATTGATGTGCCGAAACACTTCCCGATCGGGTCCGAGGTCCAAGGGCCAATTACCAGCCTGATGAAGTTTGGCGCATTCATGCAGCTCTCGGATGGCGTTGAAGGCCTGATCCACGTCAGCGAGATCAGCGCGGAGAGGCGCATCGGACAACCCGCCGAAGTTCTGCGCGTTGGGCAGATCGTGAAAGCTCTTGTGATCGGCGTCGATGCTGAAAAGCGCCAGATGAAGCTGAGCATGAAACAGCTCGTGCCGACAGGACTGGACGAATACCTCGCTGAACACAAAGAGGGCGACGTCGTAACGGGCAGACTCGTGGACGAATCTGGTACGCGCGCTGAACTGGGGGAGGGAATTCACGCCACGTGCAAAGCCGGTAAGGCAAGTGCCGCCAAAGCGGACGCGGCTGCTCCTGCGAAGGCCGACCTGTCGTCCCTCAGTTCGATGCTGCAGGCACGCTGGAAGACCGGTGCTGGTGCGCGAGTCAAGGCCGAACCCGCGCGCGCCGGGCAAGTCCGCAGCTTTCGAATCGTAAAGCTTGATCCGGCGGCTAAGAAGATTGAAGTTGAGCTGGCTTGAACTTCAAGGGTTGTCAGTTCTCGATCGAGGCGACATCAGGAGACCACTTAGAACCCTTCTTCGCGATCCCCTGACGGGAGGTTCTCGATTGCCTACTCGGTTTCCTGGCTAGATTCCCCCGCTACGATAAATAGCCAGCCGCTACCGCCACGTATGTCGATGTTGCGGCTGGAATTCAGTTTGATCTCGCCAGTCGGCGGGTCGATGCCAGAACTCGCGATCTTCACTTTCCCCAGACCATAGGTGCCGCATGCCGAGCTAGAAAATATCCATACGGCTTGTTCGCGATCGTATCCTGGGCCGCCACTGCAGCCCGCGCCCGCGTTTGGCGTCAGCCTTATCAGTACCGAAGTCCCTCCCACCCACTTGCCTTCGATTCCCGCGGAGGAGAACACCTTTCCCCATCCCCGCCGCACCAAGTCTCCACCCACCTGGCGGGTCGCCCACTGAGTGTCAGGACTGATGTCTGAGTTGCCACTAACCGGAAGTTTTGCGTCGTTGACTCTTGCCATGGAAGCAACAGCCAGCAGACCGACGGTCACTGGAATTGTGCGGCCCTCATCCTGAATGGCCGTGAATTTCACGACTATGGTGGAGCCCGAAGATCCCGCGCTTACGTTCACAGTATGACCGAGGATGCGTGCTCCTTCACGGACCTTGATGCCGGAAGGGAGGGTGATCTCTTGCATGATCCGACCGTCGATTTTTTTGTCGGGTTTGTCCTTCGATGCATTCAGGCCAGAACCGAGCATGACGGGGATGACGGTGCCAACTGGAATCTTGTCACTGGGAAACACCGGCAAGAGCAGTAGTGCGATTGCGAGCGTAATCAGATTCATCGTTACTCCGCTTCACTTCCAATGTGTGCCTCGGGGCTTGCGGGGTCACCTGTGAGTTGTTACAGACAAAGTCGCTGCACGGAATACCGTTGAAATCCATGAGAATTCTGGGTGTGACGGAAATCACTTAGGTTCACGGGCCAGAAGACTATAAAAGTCAGTTGCAATGGAGGCCCGGGATTTTCCCTTGCCACTCGCACGGGAAAGTACGGGCAATCTTACATGACATTTTTGGCCCGATTCATCCGCACTCATTCCTTGCTTGCCCTCATTGTTCTGATCAATACGGTCGTTGTCGTGCTCGGGGATGCCGCTCGCGCTCAGGCTGCTGCGTCAGCGCAGCCGCAGCTGGCAAAATTGTTGGTTGAGCCTCTTCCCGGCCATCCAAAACGCGAGGGCACGCCCGTGTCTTACAAGCCTGACACGCTCTATCAGTACATCGACGGCGGCGCAGACGTCTATCTCCTCTATGATTTTCAGACCCTTCTGCACCAGGACTTCAAGAGCGGTGCTGCGGAAGTCACGGTCGACATCTACGATATGGGCAGGCCGGAAGACGCCTTTGGCATCTACTCGGCCGAGCGCTCTCCCAAGTACAACTACATTCCCGTCGGAGCCGAAGGCTACCACAGCAAAGGCGCGCTGAATTTCTTTCAGGACCGCTATTACGTGAAACTCGTGGGATCGGGTACCGGAGCGGATACCCTTCTCGAGCAGTTTGCGCACACATTGTCGACGCGCATCGCCGGGAGCCGCACGCTTCCGCCCGTGCTCTCGAAGCTTCCGCAATTACATCGAGTCCGCCACTCCGAGCAGTACATTCGAAAAGATCCGCTGGGCCATCCCTTTCTTGCTCCGTCGTATGTCGTGACGTACGCGTCCGCACCGAAAGAGAGCAAAATGTTTGTCTCGGTGGCAACGGATCCGGCCGCAGCCAAGGCGCGGATTGATCAACTCGCCAAGCATTTCAAGCAGACCGGAGAATGTGCCGCCGCACCCGAATTGGGAGAAGGCGGAATTCGCGCCAAGAACAGCTTCGAGGGAACTGTGATTGCCCGTACCCACGGGCGCTATGTCCTGCTTCTGCTGAATCCGCCTCCGGATGGCGCCGCCCTGCTGAAATCCGCCGCGTTAGCTCTTCACTAGGGGCCGAAGCCTTCGTTTCGTGGGGTTCGTAATGTGGACGGGCACGGCTGACGCTGAGGTCGACCTTTGACTCCTCACCTGATGTGCGTCTGCTCACAGACTTCCGGTTGGTCTCTGTGAACTCATAGGAACATTCATAGGAGCGAGTCATGAGTAAAGAATGGAATCGTAGAGACTTCATCGTGAAGCCGATTGTGTGGGCGGGGGCCGCCAGCGTCCTTGCCAAAACAGATCTGCTATCGGCCGAGTCCACTTCCGGTGCACTTCTGCAACGGACTCTGGGACGCACCGGCATTACCCTGCCCATTGTCAGCATGGGAATCATGAATGCTGACGTGCCAGGCATACTCCGCCGCTCCTATGAACTGGGCATCCGCCACTTCGATACCGCCGCCGTCTACCAAAACGGCCGCAATGAAGAGATGGTGGGGGCCGTAGTCAAGGAAATGGGCATTCGCGACAGGGTTATTATCTCGACGAAGATCGGAACCCGGGCCAGTTTCCAAAATAACGCGGAGGCGAAGAAGGGATTCACCGAGCGCTTCGAGGCCAGTTTGAAGCGTCTGCAAATGGATCACGTCGACATTCTCTATCACCATGGAGTCGATTCCGACGATCATGCCAAGTCCGAAGGCCAGATCGAAGTGCTGCAGACTTTGAAGAAACAAGGCAAGACTCGCTTCATCGGCATCTCCACACACGAGACCGTCCCCGTGCTGAACGCCGTCATTCCATTGAACGTGTTCGATGTCGCCCTGGTGACGATCAACTACACCATGGCCCACGATGCCGAGAAACTGGCGACGATCGAAAGAGCTGCGAAGGCCGGCATTGGAATCGTTGCCATGAAAACGCAAGCCGGCGGCACCGTTCGTCCAGACGCCAAACTTCCCAAAGAACTTCCCCCGGAGAGCCAGACTGCTCTGCTGAAGTGGGTGCTCAACCACGACTTCATCACGACCGCCATCCCCGGTTTCAGTACGTATGAGCATCTCGAGCAGGACTTCTCAGTCATCCGCAATCTTGCCTACACCGACGCCGAGAAAAGATTCCTGGCCGACAGAGCGTTCGTCGCACAAGCAGAATTCTGCCAGCAATGCGGACAGTGCCGGGAAGATTGTCCGAAGGGCGTCGATATCCCCGCGCTGATGCGTTCGCACATGTACGCAGTGCAGTACCGCAACGTCAGCATGGCCCGGCATTTGTTGGTTAATTCCGACTCCGGCGACGCCTTGGAGGCATGCCGCAGCTGCTTATCATGTCAGGCGCATTGTCGCAATACCGTACAGATTGCCCGCAAGATCGCCCAACTGAAGGAGCTTCAACTCACATAGCTCTGTCGCGCGTTTCAACCGTATTGTTTTGCGCTCGGCCTAGGCGCCGTCACATCCGGAACGAACTGGCCCCAAGCCTAGCAAGGAGGGCCTATGGCTCACAATACGATAGCAAATGGATGTTCGCTTGCTTGTTTTTGATCGCACCCGTTTTTGTGCAGGGACAGTACACGACGACGTACACCTATGGTATCAAGGACATCACTAGCTACATATTTACAGGAACGAATGCATGGAAGTATTTGCCGGGTAATCCCCAATGTTTACTAGATTCCTTGGCGACGGCTGCTGACGGATCAACATGGTGCGTCGGCACCGACAATTATGTTTACGATTTCAGCGTTGCGACACGTTCTTGGACAAAACACACAAACATGGGAACATCTGTAAAAGCGCTGGCCGTGCAGAGTGCGAGTATTATTTATGCACTTCGGTCAGGAGTCGGTGGGTGTTCTGGGCTGTCACCAGATTTGCCTATTTATGTATGGACTACTTCTTGGGCTCCAACGTCCGGTTGCGCAAGCCAGATCAGCGTTGGTGGCGATGGCGCTCTTACGGCCATCAGTAAAAGCTCCACCTATCCTAATTACTTATGGCTTTCCACGAACGCAGGGACGCAGTGGTCTACCGGATGGGTTTATGCGAGTGTAGCCAATGACCTAAGTGGTTGCGTTGACCCAACCCCCGAAAACTGGACCATCTAGAATGTGAGTTCTCCCCAACCCAGGAAAGGAGAACCGCAATGAAAGGCACGCGACACAGTGAAGAGCAGATGATAGCGATCCTGAAGCAAGGCGAAGCAGGATTGACCACG
>DATKAP010000163.1:0-5567 GCA_035577905.1 Binatia bacterium | reverse complement strand
CGCACTTTGCTGAACTCCTCGCAATACGCCGACAGCGCTTGTGGTAGTCCCGAATCTTGCAGCAATGCCGGATGAAGCTCATGCGATATGTGGCGGATGTCGGCCCCGATCTTGATGAGTTGTTGCTGCAAGGCACTGACCGTTGTTTTCGCTTCCGAATCTGGCGGCACCTGATTTCTCACCTTAGCCAGCCTGAGGGTGAGCGAAGTGATTTGCTGGAGGATGCCGTCATGCAGTTCTCCGGAGATACGCATCCGCTCCGCCTCCTGCGCTTTGGTCATCTGTTCGTTCAGTGCGCGAATCTCGACTTGGTGCTGCTCCAACTGCGCCTGACTCTGTTCTAACAATTCATGGCGCCGCTCCACGACCCGGACGCGGAGCCGGTAAATTGTCCAGATCATTGCCCCGAACGTTAGCAGGCACAGTGTGCGAAACCAGTTCGTCTGGTAGTAGGCGGGGGGAATCGTGAAATTCAGAGTCGCGCCTTCTTCGTTCCATACGCCGCTGTTGTTGCAGGCAATGACGCGGAAGCGATAGCTCCGCGGTGGCAGATTCGTATAAATGGCTTGTCGTCGATTACCCGCTTCTTGCCAATCGTGATCCCAGCCTTCCAGCTTGTAGCGAAAAAGAACCTTCTCCGGCGCGACGAAACTGAGCGCCGTGTAATCGATCGTGAGATCCTGGAGCAGTGGGGGAAGCCGCAATTCACGCGCGGTGTCATGGGCCTTGCCGTCAACCGTGATTTGCTCGACGTGTACCGCCGGCGGAAGCTTATTGACGGGGAGATGCCTGGGATCCACCACGCTAATACCGTTGCCGGGTGTGAACCATATTTTGCCGTCCGGCGATTTGCCGACTTTCGGGTTCGCCATCGGCACGGAAACCCAGCTTCTGACCCCATCAGAACTGTCGAAAACGGTCACCTGGATCGAGCGATTTGGATCGCTCTCCCAAGCCTTCTCCTCAGAGCGCGAGATGCGCACAAGGCCACAGGCCATCGATAGCCACAATGAATGATCATCATCTTCTATCGACCACTGGACTTGATTGCAGGGCAGCCCGTTCTTGCTGCTCAAGGTTGCGGCGCGCCCGTCTTTCAACCGGCTGAGTCCACCCTCCGTTGCGGCCCAAAGCGTTCCCTCAGCGTCGACCCGCAAGTTGCTGACGGAGCCTTCGCCAAGACCCGCCGCCGACGTGTAGGTGGTCCGAACCTGGCCATCCTTCCAATACGCCACGCCTCCCTGGTAGAACCCCAGCCAGACGCCGCCCTGCAAAGGATCGACGGCCAAAGTCATACCAAGCTCTTTATGTCCCAGCCGAGTCCAGGGAATCTGGCGGACAACACGATCACCCGACAACTGCAAAAGGCCGTGATCGAGGTTCGCGATCCAGATATTTCTCGCAGAGTCTTCGGCCATGGCATACACGATCCCGCCGCGCGCGCCGCCGATTGAAATAAAGCGGCGGTTCTCCAGGTAGCCGATCCCGCCAGCCCCTGCGACCCAAATTCGCCCGTCGTGATCTTGAAAAAGAGTTGCCCACTCACTGGTCGGCAACCCGTCAATGACAACCTCCTGTACAGAAGGCCGCTGCGGCGCTCGAATGCCACGGCCTTGAAAAAAGGTGACATGTCCTTGATTCGATCTACTCAAGCCGTCGAAACTACTGACCCAAATACTGCCATCCCGTGCTGCCAAAACCGATCCCCCGAAATTCGGGAAACCTTGATTCGCGGAATATGTGACGCCGGCGAGGTCTCGAAATCGGTCCAACCCGTTCGAAGTGGCCACCCAGACATTCCCTTCCCGGTCCTCGAACAGAGCAGTGACAGTATCCCCGGACAGACCTTCGGTCTGTGCAAAGCCATCGGTTTTCCCCTGGTGTACGTGTACCAGACCGTGATCCATGGTCCCGAACCAGAGACCGCCATCGCGATCCCGCAAACGCGTTCGCGCGAAGGTTTGTCGTGCGGGCACGGGATACGGATAGGCGGTTTGCAGCTTTCCATTCGCAAGCCTAGCGATCCTCCCGTGCAACGCAACCAAGAGTCCGGCGCCGGTATCTTCTGTCAAAGCTTGGATACCGGATGGCTCACCTTCGATGGGGTAGAATTTCTGAGGCCCCGGCTTCCATCGCCATAAACCGCTTCTCGTTCCCACCCACAGCGTGCGGTTACGATCCTCATAGAGACCAAGCACTCCGTTGCCCAGAGAGCCGTCTTCTCCGTAACACTTCACGACACCGCTCTGAATCTTGCAAAGCTTCCCCGGCGGGTTGTACGCAAATCCCCCAGCCCACACGACTCCTTCCTGATCCTCAATGAGCGGAAATATGACTTCTTCAGCCAACTCCGGATAGAGAGTGAGTTTGCGACCATTCCAACTGGCAAGCCCTTTCCAGGTGCCGATCCAAAGCGTCCCATCGCGTGCCACAAGCAGACTCTGAATCTTGTTGCTGGGGAGGTGCTGATCCGCCGGTGGTTGCCACGGGACGGCCCGCACACCATCAAAGCGCACCAGTCCGAATTCCGTGCCAAGCCAGAGATAACCGTCCGGCGTCTGGACAATCGCGTGGATAATGTCCTTGGGAAAGCCATCGCGGTTGTTCCAACTCTTGTGGCCATACTGGCTGACATCGTGGGAAGGGTCTAATGCGAAGGAATACGCGCAGCACGCCACAAATGTGGCAATCGAGATGCACGCTTTCACGTACGTTCTTCGCATAGGTCAGTACATCTTAGTCCAGCTCGAAAAGGCAGCGTTAGCGTGCAACCCGAGGTGTCAGACAGTTGACATTAGATGAACTGCTGACACCATTGTGGCCCGCAGATGCAAGGGTGTGGCCTCCGCAAATGAAGATTGGGGTGGCATCTGAATCGTTTCGCGGCAGTTCTTAGCACCGTTGTTGCGGCCCTTTTGTTTATCCCTGGCCTGACCACGTCTGCATACCCTCAAGCAGAAAGTGCAAGCATTCGAGGTTCCGTCAGTGATCCCAGCGGCGCAGTCGTGCGGAATGCCGTGGTTCGTCTAATCGACATTGATCGCGGTTCTCAAATTGAAGCGGCAACTAGAAGCGGGGGCTTCTACACGTTTGCAAGTGTTCGTCCAGGCCACTACCGCATGGAAGTGGTGATGAGCGGATTCAAAATGTTCCGTTTGGATGGAATCACCGTCAATGTGCTCGACAATCTGGAGCAGGACTTCAGGCTAGAAGTGGGTGACGCGTCGGAATCGATCACAGTAGAAGCCAATGCCGTGAATGTGAATACAACAGACGGGACGGTCAGTACCATCGTAGGTCGTGATTTTGCCGACAACCTGCCTCTGAACGGCAGGAGCTTTCAGACGATGATTCTTCTGACTCCGGGCGTGGTAGTAACCACTACCGCGGCCGACGACCAAGGGCAATTCAGCGTGAATGGACAACGTGCGGATGCCAACTACTTCACTGTGGATGGAGTCAGCGCGAATTTCGGGGTGACCGGTTTTCCACCGCTGATGCAGTCGGCCGGTGGAGGCCTACCCGCGCTCAGCGCAATGGGAGGAACGAACAGCCTTGTCTCCGTGGATGCCATGCAGGAGTTTCGCGTTCAGACGTCGTCGTTTGCTCCGGAGTTCGGACGCACGCCTGGTGGACAGATATCCGTTGCAACACGCTCGGGAACAAACACCTTTCACGGAACGCTCTTCGATTACTTCAGAAACAGTGTGCTCGACGCAAACGATTGGTTTTCGAATCTTAACCAACTGCCGAAGCCTGATGAGCGGCAGAATGATTTTGGTGGCGTATTCGGTGCGCCGATCATAAAGGACAAGACGTTTTTCTTCTTCTCTTATGAGGGGCTAAGGCTGCGCCAGCCAGCGACGCAAGAAAGCATTGTTCCTGACGCGGCCTCGCGACAGGTTGAAACACCAGCCGGTGTCTCAATTCGTCCTTATCTCAATGCTTTTCCTGTTGCGAATGGGGTTGAACTTGGCCCAGGGCTGGCACAGTTCAATGCAGCATTCTCCAATCCTTCCTCGCTAGACGCTTACAGCGTCCGATTCGACCATGTCGTCAACTCAAAGCTCACATTATTCGGGCGATACAACTACTCGCCTTCCAGCGCGGTTCAACGAGGTCCGATGGCTTCATCCCTCAGCACCACCGAGTCATTGTCTTCCTCGATTCACACCTTGACCGTCGGCCTGACACAACTGTTAAGTGCGCACACCAACAACGAAATACGAGCGAATTACAGTAACCATCGGGTTAGCAGCACATACGCCCTCGATCACTTCGGAGGGGCCGCACCCCTTGCAGATTCCGTGTTGTTCCCATCCGGGTTTTCCTCGGCGAATAGCTTCTTTGCGTTTCTGATCATGGGTGCCGGCGATCTTAGGCAGGGTAAGTTTGCCATTGACGAGCAACGGCAAATCAACTTTATTGATAACTTCTCGGTGACCAAAGGCAGTCATCAACTGAAATTCGGGATCGATTATCGTTGGCTGGCACCGTTCAGCAGTCCGTTCTCCTATGACGAGTCCGGCGTATTTTCCGGCATGTCGGTCAGCCCCGGGGGCGTCCTCTCCGGAACCGCATTAGCCGGCGTGGTGGTCGCTATTCAGCCGAACGCCCAGTTAGCACGGAACTTCTCTTTGTATGGGCAAGACACGTGGAAGATCACGCGTCGATTGACTACGACCTACGGTTTGCGGTGGGACGTCAATACTCCGCTCAAAGGAAAAAACTCAGCAAACGATCCATATACTGTCACGGGCTTGGACAATCCCGCGACGATTGCTTTGGCGCCACATGGTACCCCACTGTACGCGACCAGGTATGGAAACGTGGCACCGCGCTTGGGTGTGGCTTACCAGCTTCGCGACGCGCAAGATTGGGGTTCTGTTCTCCGCGCGGGTGTCGGAATTTTCTACGACCTCGGCTATGGCTCGCTCGGAGGGGTGTCCAGCTACTTTCCGTCCCAAGCGGTTAAGTTCCTGCCATTGGCACCCTTCCCTTTGAGTCCTCAGGATGCAGCTCCCCCACCGTTTACCACCGATCCGCCCGTGCCCACGATTCTTGTGGCAGACCCGCATTTGAAGCTCCCGAGGACTTTCGAGTGGAACGTCGCCATGGAGCAATCGATGGGGCGCACTCAAGCTTTGTCTGTCACATATGTCGGCGCAATCGGCCGCGACTTGCTTCGCGTATCCAACCTAATCAATCCTAATAGTGATTTTGGCCTGGTTGCGCTGACCGGGAATACGGCCACGTCGGACTATCATGCCCTGCAGGTAAAATTTGAGCGGCGGTTGTCCGAAAAACTGCAAGCTCTAGGTTCTTACACGTTTTCCCATTCGATTGATAGCGCCTCAACCGACACCTTTGTCGAGAACGTCAACTCTCCGGGCATAACCGTCGACCCGAACACGGATCGTGGCAATTCAAATTTCGACGTCCGGCATTCATTTACGGCCGGCCTGACCTACAATCTGCCTTCTCCGCAATCACACAAAGTTGCCCGTGCAACCTTCGGCGGATGGTCCGTCGATAGCTTCCTGTTGGCCCGATCGGCACCGCCCGTC
>DATKAP010000162.1:0-37711 GCA_035577905.1 Binatia bacterium | reverse complement strand
CTGATCGCGGGAAGCGATCGCACACTCGCAAGCCGCAAATATTCATCACGACACGAATCCGAGGCATTCCAGGTGAGGTGGGACTGGTGCGAAAGGGGGGACTCGAACCCCCACGGTTTTACCCGCCAGATCCTAAGTCTGTGTGTGCTATCAAAAATGGCCAGTGTTTATGCGGTTGGAACGTATGTAACTTGACTGGCTGTCACCCTTTTGTCACTATGGTGGACTATGCTCCTCAAACGTGGCCGCATCTGGCACTCCCGCATTAAATTCCAAGGGCAGACACACGCTCGAACTCTCCGAACCAGCAGCAAGGCCGAAGCGCAAAGACTGGAAGCAGTTTTCAAGTCCTCGCTGATCCGTGGCGAGTTCTCGATCATCGACTCCCGAAATGCGCCGACGTTCACAGAGTTCGAGGAACGCGTGCTGGCGCACATCAAAGTCAAAGTTGCTGAGCCTCGCACCTACGGGTTCTACAAAGAGAACTACAAAGCGCTCAAACGGTACACGCCTCTTGCATCTGCGAAGCTGCCTCATATCGACAAAGCTCTCATTGACAGCTTCGTGCAGTTCCGTCTGAAGGATCAAGTTACGTCGGTGACGGTGAACCACTCCCTGCGCACACTTCGCCGGGTGCTATACATCGCGCAGGAGTGGAAGCTGGTCCGAGAGGTTCCCACGATTGAGCTTCTCCCCAATGAGCATCAGCGTGAGGCAGTCATCGACGATAGCACTCTCGACCGGATGGTGAAGTATCTGCGCACGCTGTACCCGAAGGGACTGATGCACGACATGCTGCCGTTTCTGGTGGACACTGGCCTGAGAATCACAGAGTGCTGCAACCTGAAGAAGCAGCACATCAGCTATGAGGACTTGAAACCCTACAAAATCCGCATTGTGAAAGGGAAGAGCAAATTCGCCAAGCGAGACATTGTGCTTACACAGCGCGCCTCTGCTGCTCTGGACTCTGCACTCAAGAAATCACGTTCGGAATGGGCCTTCACGAAAAGGGGAGGCAGAAATCCGCTCACGCGTCACTATCCGAGTGAGCAGTTCCGAATCGTGCGAGACGCTCTCAATCTTGGACCTGAGTATGTGCTGCACTCCACGCGTCACACGTTCTGCACCCGGCTAGGGAAGGCCGGAGTGGATGCCTTCAGAATCCAGAAGCTCGCCGGACACAGCAGCATCACGATCTCGCAGCGGTATGTGCATCCCGACGCCGACGCGAATGAATCAGCGATCCGCCTGCTCGACGTGCTAAACGCTACTCCTGCTCCGGTCCCATCTGATAGAGTGAAGGAAATCTGAACGCGGGGCTGGCGGAACTGGCAGACGCGCTGGCCTTAGGAGCCAGTGGCCGCAAGGCCGTGCAGGTTCAAGTCCTGTGCCCCGCACCAAGTCCGCATGAGTCTTATCCTGCAAAGAGTGGTGCTCAATTGGTATTTGTCCGATGTTAGTTTTTCTGCCGGGATTATTCAGAGCTTTGTGGATGGAATCGAGAAGCAAGCGGCGGAATCCATAGTCGAATACGAGCAAAACAAACAGACTATCGAAGAGGTTAATGACGACCTAGATGAGCGTTACGGCTGCTTGATAACAGTACATCAAGGCTTGGATGACACATCATACGACTTGCAGACGATATTCCATGAGTATTTTCCGAGTTTACAACGAAGCTCTGCACTCATCACGTTGTGCAGTTATTTTGAGCATGAACTCGACAAGCTGTGTCTGCTTTATCAGTCCGAAAAGGCTTTTCGCTTAGGCCTATCCGATCTGAAGGGTAAAGGGATTGATCGCTATGTCGCGTACCTTGAAAAAGTGGTCGGCTTGAATGTCTGTCGCACATCTAAGGAGTGGATTGAGATCAAGAACATACAAATGGTCCGCAACGCCCTAGTTCATAACGGCCGCAAAGTGCGGGCCGAAGATGAGCGGGCGTTCGTTCAGTTCGCAAACAAAGTGAACTCTTTGAGTCGTGACGATGCCGCTGAAATCGTAGTCGGAAGTGGTTTCCTGTCTTACGTTGTCCAGACTTACGGTAGGTATTTCAAATTGCTCCACGATTCCATTCTTGAAAAGGAAAATGTCTCCCCCCTCGATAGTACCGGGAGCGTCTAAGCCCACCCCTCGGCTTTTTATTGCGCCGTAGCACAGAACTGGATAGAGTGTGTCGTCACCATCCCCTCCCCGCAATTGTTGACCTGAATTACGGAGGTACAAATCCACATGAAAGCTGTCATCGTAGTGCTTCTGTTAGTCGTGGCTGTGATCGGCGGGATCGTTTGGTACAACAATGCGGAAGCAGAGAACAAGCGCAAGTACGAGGAAGCTGTGCGGAATTTGGATGAAACTCAGGAAAGTGTATCGCACGAGCTTGACAGACGGCTCTTAGAATCCAGCGTTCAGCTAGCTGAAACCCGCTTCGGTCAGGGTTCGCTTTATCGTCTCTGCCACGAGTACCCGCCCACGACTAAGGAACACCAGCGCAAGTGTAAAGCTCTCGATGACAAGATGGCCCGAGCCGACGCAGCCGACAAGAAACACCCGTGGTAAGCCTGCTACCGTTCCAGTGCTTCCTTGACCTGTTCCTCAAAGGCATCGCAGCAAGTGCCAACCATCAGTTTGCCTTCCACAGTCTCAAGGCGGGGCTGTTCTTTGTGCTCTGGGCATCTGAGCTTTAACACGGACGCGAGCTTCTCCTTGGCAGCAGCTACAACCTCATCTTTCCAGTTCGGGTTCATGTTGAACTCGTAACCATACGGCATGTGGTAGCCTCCCAGTTTTCGGACCATCATAGCTCGCATTCCTGTGCAAATCTTCACTTTTTGTTCGCCGTATGCTGACACCGGGAGGTTGAGATGCTGGGAGTTATCAGTCTTGTAATTCTGTACGTTCTGCTAGTTCTGAACATTCAGCTATCACGTAAGATCGACGCTAGGCCACTTTCCCGGCCCTCTGGCGAGCGATCTCCCGTTGGATGGTACTTGCAGCCGTCCGGCGCAGTGGCGACGCTAGAATCGGGTCCCAAAACTTCGACTCTGCCGCCTTGACCAGAGCTACACGCTCCCCCGGCTTCTGTCAGAATGGAAGAGGGTGCTTTTTTTCCCCAGAAAGGAGGCCATATGGACAAGCGAAAAACAAAATGCTCAACCTGTGAAGGTACGGGTAAGGTTCCCGTTAGGCGGCTCTTCGTCACTGACAACCCAGTGGAGGTTTGGTACGCACGCGGAAGTGTGTGTCCCACCTGCAAGGGTAAGAAGGCGCTATAACCAACTCGGACCCATTGGACCCTAGGGTCACCCGCATTAGTAGCGGCTGATCCTTTGGGTCGGACTCTCGTCGGACCAACTGACCTGCGCTGATTGGCCGGAAATCGACGCCTACCCTCCGAAAATCCCCTCTAGGACCATCTCGGACCCCTAGCCCTAGCAGCCTAGCATTTTGGGACAGCGAAATGAGACAAGTGCTTTGTTTTATGGCTGTTAGGTGTAGACAGCGTGTTGGGACCGTAGAACTTCCGTGGGACCGGGGCCTATCCGGTGTTCTAGGACTCGCCCTACCATCGTCCCAAGCATTAAATCCCTTGCTTTCAGCATTTTGGGACATGTCGCAAAACACCAGACTAGGACTTGGGTCCCAAAACAGATGAAGCTGTGGACATGCAACGGTTGAAGAATTGGCATGACCCAAAACGCAAGCACCTATCCGTTGCGTATCCCCTCGATCCTACCATCCCTTTGCAGAGTTAAGTCCTTCCGGTACTACCGCCGAAGTTGGAGATTCCCTCGACCGTGCCAATCCGACGCCTAGCCCTAGGCTGTGTTTTGCCCAGTGGTTGCGCTTGTAAAATTAAAAGTACAAAACTATACATACTAATTTGTGACAACAAATTTGGATGCTGTTCACAAAAGGTGGCACATCCCAAAGCATTCCCGTGTTGAAAACAAAAGCTCTCCCGATTGGTATTTCGTGTGCATAAAAGAGATCGTTTGTGAACGCTCAACATAGGAGATTCCGAATGCGAGTCGCTCTATACGGTAGGGTCAGCACACTAGACAAAGGCCAAGATGTGACGATGCAGATTAACGAGCTACGCGATTACGCGATGCGCCGTGGCTGGCACGTCGAGGGCGAGTACGCGGACAACGGTGTATCTGGAGCCAAGGAATCGCGCCCTGAACTGAATAGGCTCATGGCCGACGCGAAGCTACGCAAGTTCGATGTGATAGCCGTCTGGAAGCTGGATCGCTTTGGAAGGAGCCTGAAGCACCTAATCCTGACTCTGGCCGATTTGGAATCGCTCGGGATCGCATTCGTGAGCTTGCGTGACGGATTCGATCTCTCCACACCATCCGGTCGTCTGATGTTCCAAATCATCGGCGCTATGGGCGAATTCGAGCGCAACATGATACGTGAGCGGGTACGTGCAGGAATGGCCCATGCAAAGTCCAAGGGCACAAGGCTAGGACGCGCACGGTCGTGCGTCGATATGACAGTGGTTCACGCACGTAGGGCCGGAGGCGAGAGTCTCAGAGCCATCGCACGCGATCTCGGGGTATCTGCTGGCTTGTTGGTCAAGAGGAGCAAGGAAAAGGCGTAGCGTAAGGGTTGATCCAAACCTCAGCGGATTAGATTCAAAAGGCAGTAAACGGCCCGAAAAAAGCGGGCCCAAGACTGTGGACTTGGACCCGCTACGCCTCAATTTCCGTTACTCCAACGCCGAAGAGTGTAGACCATCGCTGAGACGAAATGCAACGCAGAATCCATCAGCCAGCCTGCGATTGGCCCTTCGATCCTTAAACCCGACCCCACTGCGCTACATGACCCAGCGCGTCGACGAGACAGGTGTCGGTGGTGAGGTGTGGAGTACACCGAGTCGCAACGAGATCAGTTCTATGAGTGTCTCGATGCTAACGCCAGAGTTCAGCATTTCGATCATCTGTTCGACGCTAAACCCTGCTTGCCCACCTGCGGCTGCCAGCTTTTCAATGGCTTTTGTCAACGATGGTTTCGCCATTGAACCCCTCCCCCAACGGAGAATTCTGTGCGAGAATCCCATGCAAGGGTTGGGTTCGTATGTGATCCAAGTCACAGGGCATTGTGACACGAGGAAATTTGCCCTCTGAAGAAGGGCAGGCAAAATGGCTACAGAATTCTGCGATAAATGCAAGCAAGCCCATCCGGGTCGGGTCTGCGATTACGACGATAGAGGCGAATGCAGCGAAACTGTCAACGATGATCAGACCCAACAATCATCCACTGAGACACCAACTGAGCCAAAGACCGAGTTGCCCAATCGCTAATGGGCTGAGCAACGTCATAAGGCAGGCTGCGGGTCCTTTAGCGGAAGGAGAAGAGTCTAAAAGGCACTGATAATCTCTGTGTCGACGAAAGGGGCTATCGCCTACCTTCCACGCATTCGTAGAAAGTGAAGTCTGCTTTTGTCCCATCAACCCGAGTCAGGCAGAAGCACCGTCGCCCTCGCACAGAATACACAACGCTGAAATGGTCTATTCCTTTGCCAACCTTCTCTTCGGCACGTGGGTGTCTGGAAATTAGTGCTCTGAGAAACGAACGATGTGGCTCTTGGATTGCGACGTTGAGCGGGTGACCATACAGCAAATCATCAACGAAGCGACGGGCGGCTTTCCGTGTATCAAAGCTCCTCTGCCCGATAGTTAACCGTTGGCCGCGACTCATAGGTTAGCTCCTACTACCACAGCCCGCGCATCTGTGGGTGCGAGAAAATTCTTAAACTATCTGAGCGTGTCGTCCCTTATCTCACTGCGAAATTGCCTCGCGTCGCTCACAGGCCAAGAATAACTGCAAGCGCCAAATTGTGCCTTGGTGTGGGATCACAACGTTCGATGCTTGGGATCACATCCTCGTTGCAGATGAAATCGCGGGCCGACTGCCGAGAAGACTACGCTTCAAAGTCCCGTAGCTTTGCGGTGACGGGAAGGGACTGCGCGTGTAGACTTCATTTGCAGCAATAATTGGCACGCACGCAGCGCGATAAACTGGCAGTTCTCACCCCTCCGAGCCTCCACTACGCTTATCAGAGCAATGACTGTAAGTGGCTTGTTATGCGATAGATAGATTCAGATAGACCCGGGGGCAAACCCCTCCAAGGGGGTCCGACGAAGACACAGTCGGCGTGCGTTATCCCCGAGTAGATTTACGGCGTAACCGTCTGTTTATTTCGTAACACGCGGACCTACGCGACACGGGTGCCAATACTCTCGTAATGTGACTGGCGCATTTGCCTTCCCGTAAGCTGATCGTTTCTCATGTCAGGTCCTACATCGTCACTCCGACGGTCTTCAACTGGCTTTCAGATCAACTTCCTGACGACGATCAGGAAGGCAATGAATTTATGTCGCAGGCAGCAGAGCGAGCGGCTCAGGCAATGGGAGATTGTGAATGAATCGAATGAATGATCCTAGGTATAACCAACTAGTCTTGAAGCTCATGCTGGCCGACATGCCTGCATGGGCCTGCTCGCTGTACATTCACATGATCGTTGAGCTTCTTTACCTCTCCCAAGACGACGGTAACGCTGTTGTCTCTATTGAAGACTTGGCGGAGAGGTTCAAAGTGTCCCGGCGCACAATCGAAAGGGCACTGAAAGTGATGTGTCATTCACAGCACAGGTGGGTGTCAAAGAAGTCTGGCAAGCGTGGCTATCGCGCCAACACCTACGCGGTGAACGTCGGTATGCTTCCAGTTGACCGGGCAGTGATCCGGCGCATCATCAGCCTCGAAGCGACGAACCTTGCGTTCCACTACCACGGACTCGTGAAGGCGATGCCGAAGACGCTCAGTAAGACCAACCCGGCATCAGGCCGCATGGTCAGCGTCCGCATAGCGGCAGACTGGCAGCAGCGGTGGGAGCGCAATGCACAGAGATGGCTGGACGAAGGCTACACCTACGATCAGATCAAAGCGGTCATAGATCGGGCCTTCGCCACGATGGGTGACACGGCCAAGCATGGGATGCAAACCCTTCGAGGACCATTTACTCGACTTCTGGCCGAATCCGAGCGTATTTCCGCCCCGGACCCCGTGCGACAACTTGCCGCACTTGAAGCCCCTCCGCAGTAGGTCGTTTTTGACGCACATTAGGTGTCCCACTGGGAATGCTCCGCATTCACTCTGAACTGCTCCTGATTTTGACTAGGTTCAGGTATTCAGGTTTTCCAGTCCGGTTTGCCAAGGGTGCTGAGCATCTTCCCTGCAACATCTGCTTCATAGAGGTTGAGAGGAGCTTATTGACGAGAGGTTATCGTACTCCGGTTTTCCTCTGGTTAACCATTGCCGCGTGCGTGCGCGAGGGTAGCCGGATTCCGTGGTAGGAATCCCAAACAAGGCAAGGACACCTACGAGCGTGACATAGCTGGCTTGTACTCTTCGATCTCGATATTCACTCCAAGACTGTGACCGTCTTCGTGTCCGGTCACTTCCAGAATCTTAGCTATTAGAACGTGGCCGTGCTCGTCCATCATGGGAGCCAAGTCCTCAGCAAGCTCACGGGACAGATAGCCGATCTGCTCCGCGAGCCTTGGCTTGTCCGGCACGTCGGAGCAGACAATTCGTCGGACTCTGATCGCATTGCGGTCAACCGGATTGTTTGGTTCACGCTGTAAGTAGAGAGCATCGCCGGACTCGCAGCACTGTCTGATTATCTGCTGTCGGTCTAAACCGTCATCATCGTTCCACTTTGTCACGCCTCGAATCTTCGTGCGAATTGTGCGAACGTGCGGGAAGCGCGGATCGTCTCGAAACTCAGAGAACGGGTAGGATTTGAGAACGAGCGTACGTTCCATAAACGGACTACATCATCGGGCTTGCTATAAGACACGTCAATGGCACATAGGCGACGCACGAAGACCAAAAAAGTCATGCGGGGTCACTGTCCACTTTATTGTCACCCCTCCCCACTGGATTGTTGAAAACCGCGCGGAACTCGATCGTTTTAAACCCCGCGTAAATGGCTGATTTTAGGGGGATGGCAGGGCGCTTGCAAGGTGGCGCACCACAATCCTAAGTCTGGTGCGTCTGCCAATTCCGCCACTTTCGCAAAGGGCAGGTGGTTTTATTGTAGCTTGATGCCTAGGCACTTGTATCGACTTTGTGGGCGCTTGCGGCATCAAAAGGTCCAGAAGGCCATATGGTGGGCAAATCCAAGTCGAAAGCCGCGCTCGACTCCGGCGTACTCAAAGGCTGGAAGCAAATCGGAGCCTTTCTGGGCCAACTTCGGTTGTGGAGCGTTAGGCTTCAGAGGGCATGCCCGTTCGCCGCCAAGGTCGATTTGTGACAACCACGAGGAACGAATTGAACGATTGGGTCGGAAAGCAATCCGGTAAACCGATTCATATCGTTACTGAGAACAGTGACCTCACTTCCGAGTTGAAGCGTGCCGTGTTGTTCGCGCGACGAAAGTAGCAGAAGGATGGGTTGCGAAGAATTCAGATTATCGTGTCGGCTGAAGCCGTTCCTTCCCAAAACCTCGCAGACCATATTTCGACGAATGTCCGCGAGACACTAGGCGTCGAGTTTCGTACTTTCTCGACTTCGAGTCACAATATCTGAAATCTCAGGGTTGCATCAGATGGCAGGAGTGGGTCTTGATCACGAGCCACACCTCCTTGCCGGGGACCAGGGAGAGGGAATCACGAGCGGCCATGGTGAGGTGAACCTCCACCGGTACACGGCATTTCACCAGGGCGGAAACGATTACGTCGCGCTGCTCCATAGATTGAATGCGTCCAGGGATCACATTGCGGGCGCTGAGGCCTGTGGGCGGAGAAATCGACAGCAGGATATCGCCGGCGCGTATTCCTACGCGCAGGGTTGAGCCGACGCCCCCGCGAACCAGCGGTGTTTCGAGAACGACCCCGCCGGCATCCCCTGGGATTCGGCAGGTCATGGTGCCACGCACGGGGCGAATGGCTTCCACCACCACGTCAAAAATGTTCTCGAATCCGGCCAACTGCGCGACGGTTTCGAGGTAAGGTGCATTCAGCACTTCGTGGGGCGTGCCCTGAGCCAGAACTCGACCGTTGTCGAGAACGATCACGCGCTCTCCGAGGGCGAAGACTTCGTCGCGGTTGTGGGTGACGTACAGGATCGGGATGCAGTGCGTACGATTCCACTCCCGCAGGTCGTCGATGATTCGTGCCTTGGTTGGAGCGTCGAGCGCGGCGAGTGGTTCGTCCATCAGGAGAAATCCCGGGTCGGTGACCAACGTGCGAGCTATAGCGACTCTTTGACTCTCTCCCCCGGAAATGCTTCGTGGTTTGCGCGCTGCAAGGTGAGGAATGCGGAATGTCCCAAGCAGTGAGGCTACACGGCCGGAACGCTGATCATGCGGCAAGTGCGCGATCCCATACGCCACGTTCCCCTCCACCGTCATATGCGGAAACAGCGCAAGGGTCTGAAGGACGTAACCGACACGGCGATCTGCCGTGCCGACGTTCGTCGCGCTCGAAGCCTCAAACAGGATGCGATGGCCGAGCGAGATGGTTCCGGAGTCGGGTGTGCTTAATCCCGCGAGGCAATCGAGCACTGTAGTTTTACCCGCTCCGGACGCACCAAAGAGGATGGTAAAACCTGGCGGCACTTCGACGTCGACATCGAGGAGAAAGTGGCTGTGGCTCGCTCGGAACTGCTTTTCAAAACGCGCACGCAGGAGGACACGTTCGGAAGAAACTGTACCCGGGGCTTCGGCGACTTGCGTGGCGGTCCGAATGTTGCTCATGCGCATTTCTATTTTAGGGGATAGATGACCGAGGCCCGGCGATTGAGTCCATACACCAGTGCAAGCAGCCCGAAGCACACGATTAGTAGAACCAGCGCCGTTTGATCGGCGCCAGCGTAATCGCCGGACTGGACTCGATCGTAGATATCGATAGATACCGTGCGCGTAACACCGGGAATGTTTCCGCCCACCATTAGCACGACGCCAAATTCACCCATCGTGTGGGCAAAAGACAAGGCCAAACCGGTAACCAGACCCGGTGCAGAAAGTGGGGCGATCACGCGAACAAACGTGCGCAGAGGCGATGCTCCCAGCGTGGAGGAGGCGGCAATCAGCTTGCGGTCCACGGCCGAAAATGAGGCCGCAAATGGCTGCACGGCGAAGGGAAGACTGTAGAGGATCGATCCAATGACAAGTCCGGTAAAAGTGAAAGCGAGAGTGTGTCCAGTGAGAGAGGTCCACCAGCGGCCGAGCGGACTGCGGGGGCCGAGCGTTACGAGGACGTAGAATCCGAGTACGGTTGGGGGAAGGACGATGGGCAAAGCAACCAGCGCCTCCACCAGAAATTTCCAGCGCCAGGGAGAAAATGCGATCCAGTAAGCGATAGGTATACCGAGTGCCAGCAGGATGAGCGAGACTGTGAATGCGAGTTGCAGCGTCAGTCGAAATGTTTGCCAGTCGATCGCCATGCGCTTGCGCGTGAATGATAGCAACAATACGGATACTTGGAGAAATCGAATCCTGAACCGAAGGATTACTCCAGGACAGAGGTGGCATCGGGATTGTTGGAGGTATGAAGACGGCTAACGGCAGGACCCACTCTCAAACACAACGAACGAGGAGCACGCGCGACAGGATAGCGGATTTACCTGCTGGCGGGCGGGATGATTCCATTCATGCGGAGATATACCACCATCTGTCCGTAATGATCGTAAGCGTGCCATGAAATCGCGCTGGCCAGTCCCAGGCGTGTGACCTTTCCTTCGCCGAACGGACTTCTTACTGTGTCCGTAAGGTTCGACTCATTGATTGTGGCGATGGCCTTATGCACATATTCAAATGATTCCTTCAGGAACTTGATGATATCTGCCTTTGACGTGATCGAGGCAGGCCCAGCTTCACCGTTAAGGTCCACCGGAGGTTTTTGTTCTAAAAGCGCAGCGCCGACCTCGTAGTTCACGGCGGCCACGTGCTTGATCTGCTGGGCGAAGGTGCGCACACCTTTGAATTCCCCATCGGTAGGGGCGAACCCGAACTTGTCTTCTGGCATCGCTTCGGCTGCCGGGACGAACTCCTCTTCCGTGTTGCTGACAACCCGGTCCAGAACCTGCGTGGCGGTGCGATGCTCGTCTTTTGGCTTGGTGGCTGCCCAAGCCATGCCCGCAATCAGCAGGAAAATAATGCCTGTCACTTTTGTCTTCATAAATCCCCCGGGTTAGTCTCTTACGATTGCTGGCGCCATTTCCAACTCCACCGCCGTCAACCGATGCCGCCGAATGGTCGATAGGCCAACCACCATCGCCAGCGCGGACCAAGCCAGCGCTTCGGGAACACCCTGGCGCGACGCCACGGCTCCCCATAACGCGCTGCCGATAGCCATGCCTCCCTGCAGGACCAGCAGGTACATCGAGAGAGCCCGTGCCCGCATCCACGAGGGGCACATGGTCTGAGCAACGACATTAAAGCATGCCAGAATGCCGATCCATGCGGCTCCAGCGGTAAACAATACCAGACAAAGCCACTCAAAGATATGAACTTGTCCGGCGGCGAAGGTCATGATGGCAAAAACGATCGTCGCACTGACGACAAGGCCGTCGACGGAGTATTGCATCCGCAAGCGTGGTAACACGGCCGCCCCAGCCAACGCCCCAAGTCCGAAACACGTCAGCAGAAAGCCATAACCTTGTGCCCCATGAGGCTGACAAACGACGGGAAGCAGCGCTAGCAGAGAGCTCGCGCCGATGCTGAATGCGCCCGTGCGCACCAGCACAGATTTGACCTGCGGCGCGCCCTGGACGTAGCGGAATCCTTCGCCAATGGCCGCACGCATGCTGGGGGTTGGCAAAGCCTCTTGTGGAGCGCGCTTCCACGTGTACAAAAATATGATCACGCCGAAGAAAGACGCGGCATTGAGTAGAAACGACCATCCAGAACCAGCGGCTGCTACCACGATGCCGCCCAGCGCCGGACCGGCCGCACGCGCCACGTTGAAGCCAACGGAGTTCAGGGCGACCGCTGACGCGTGACGGTGGGGAGATACAACATCCGGCGTGATCGCCTGCCAGGCGGGATCATTCATCACCGCGCCGACACCCATCACGAAGGTGAAGAAGAGCACGGCCCACGGATTTGCGGCTCCCAAGAGCGTCAGGATTCCAAGAGCTGCCGCGGCGAGCACCATCCAGCTCTGGGTGAACAAAAGCAGCTGGCGTCGATCGACCATATCGGCCAACGCTCCGGCGGGCAGCACGACCAGAAAAACAGGAATCGCTCCGGCCGCTTGCACAAGGCCAACCATTAAAGGGGAAGTGGTGAGCTGGGTCATGAGCCAGCCAGCGCCCACGTTCTGCATCCAGGTGCCGGTATACGAGATGACGGCCGCGATCCAGAGAGAGCGGAACAAAGGCTCGGTCAGAGGCGCCCAGGCGGGATCGGGAGATCTTTGCTCGACACCCCGTACCGTGGGAACTGTGATGTGATCGGCCATCCTGTTGTTGTCTTTCTATCGCTTTGCCAGCGCGTTTTCGGTTGCGATCGCAAATGGCCACTCGCGGTGCTTCCATGCGCGAATCATGTAAATCATCACGCCCGTGAGAAGGATAAGCGCGGCATAGCGCACTTCTTTCTGCCAATTCGGGCGGCCGAATAAGATATAGAGAAATCCCGCACTCGCCAGGAGAACCGGCAGGGGATAGAGCCACATGCGAAACGGGCGTGGCAAGTCGGGGCGGCGAATACGCAGGACGATGAGTCCAACGGCCTGTACCAGGAACTGCAGGATGAGGCGAATCACTACAAGTGCGGAGATCGCATCTTTCAGACGCAGGAAACAAAACGCGGCCGCAACCACTCCTAACGCCAGCAACGAAACGTGAGGAAAGCGGTACTCGGGATGGACTTTGGCAAACGCCTTGAAATAGTTCCCGTCCTTCGCCGCGGCATAGGGGACCCTGGAATATCCCAGCATCAACGAGAAGACAGAGGCGAATGCTGTTGCAATGACAAGTCCTGTCACCAGCCGTGCCGCCCAGGCTCCGTAAAGTCGCTCCATGAATAACGAAACAACATACAGGCCGGAGTTGTTTTGTCCGGCTTGCAGCATCTCGCGCCATGGGACGACCGCGAGAATGCAGATATTCATCAAGAGATATAGACACGCGACGAGCAGAATGGAAAGCAGCAGAGCCCTAGGAATGTTCTTCTCGGGTTCTTTGATTTCGTCACCGAGGAAGCAGACGTTGTAATAGCCCCAGTAATCGTAGGTGGCGACAAGCATGGCTGCGCCCAGTCCCGTGAAGAATTGGGGCGAAAGCGTAAAGGCACTGGGAGGGAAGTCGAAGGCGCGGGCGCGGTTGAAGTGCAGAAAACCCGCGATGATAATCCACCCGATCGTCCCCATGACTCCGAACCACAGGATCTTCGAGAGGCGGCTGATGGCGGTGATTCGCCGATAGAGCAGCAGAACGGTGAAGAAGCAGATGAGTACGGCAACCGCCGTCCCAGGTGTAACAATCCAGCTGACCTGGAAAGCACCCACCCCCGGAATGTGCCAAGCGGCATCGTGGTGAGCCAACACGGTTTCGAGTTCCGGCCAATAGTAGGCTGCGTACCCGGCCAAGCCGATGCACCCGGTAGCGATGGAAAGCGGGGCGCTGAAGGAGACCTGCCAGATAAACAAGAACGAGATCAATCGTCCCCAGCGTTGAGAGCCGTAGCTCTCCCGGAGGTAGCGATAGGAGCCGCCAGAACCGGGAAGGGCGGCGCTGAGTTCCGCCGAGACCAGCCCATCACAAACTGCCAGCAAAGCGCCGAGAATCCAGCCCAATAGCGCCTGCGGGCCACCCATGGCGCTTAATACCAGCGGCATGGTGATGAACGGACCCACCCCGATCATGTCGATCATGTTGAGGGCGGTAGCGCTCCACAATCCCATGCCGCGGATAAGAGTGGGCGAACTCGACTCTGCTGGCGCTGATGAATCCATACTCGTAGAGGCGTTGCGTTGAACGTCTATTCCAAACGACAAAGACGTAGCAAGCTACGTCTCTACGGCTGCTTTCCTGCACTGAGAATATTTACGAACAGGCGCACGGCTCCCGGGACTCCCGCCGGAAGCTGGCGGAAGAACGCGTACCCCGTATAGATATACGTCCCCTTGCCATACTGTGCCCGCAACAGGCCACCCTTTTGTGGTTCCTCTCCCGGATCGTGGCAGGCCAACAATGGCGCGAAGTGATCATCCCACTTGCTCATGAAGTAAAGGCCGCGCTCCTGTACCCAACCGTCAAAGTCATCCTGGCTGATCATGTTCGGGTATCGGAAGATGGAATCCTGCGGAGCAAGAATCTCTACCGGAGCTTCTTCGACAGAGACACGCGCGCGGCTCAAATCGGCTGGATAGGGAGTGAAATGGCCGCTGTTGAAGTCACCTGGTGAGGTTTCATACTGAACAACCAAAGTTCCACCAGCTTGCACAAAGTCCAGCAGCTTCTTGTTATTTGCGCCCACATCCTTCTGCGTGTCGTACGCGCGAATCCCAAGGGCAATCGTGCCGAATTTGCTGAGGTCTTCGGTCCCCAGATGTTCGGCAGGAATCATGGTGACGTCCATTCCAACCTGCTTGAGGATGGTCGGAATGTCGTCGCCGGCGCCCATGATGTAGCCGACCTTGAAATCGTGGGGAACGTGCACATCGACGATGCTGACACGCTGGCGCGCGGATTGATAATAGTAGAAGCTGCCCAGATCCTCGCGTGCGACCAGGGTGTACCCTTCGGTGTATTTTTCGCCTTCCGATTCGAGAACAGCCCGGATGGTGGCACGACCCGGCTGCAATTGGGCGGGAAAAACTTTGAACTGAATTTCCTGCTTTTCTCCACGATGCGAGAAGTTCACTGCGGATTGCGCGGGCTCCGAGCGCCAGCCGTCGGGTAGTTCTAAACGCAGACTGCCTCGTGCGACGCGGGCGAGATCGCTGGTGACGCCCACCGTTACCGTCGTGGTCTTGCCGTTATGAGTGGAGATGACCTGCGTCCCAGGCTCAAGCGCAACGGAAAATGCGGGTACGATGGCAAGCGTCCGCGAGCGCGGCTTACCGGCGTCGTCGAGGAACGGAGTGACTACCGGGACGGTGATGCCGTTTCGTGCGCTTTTTGCTCCTTCAGGTCCAACGAAGTATTCGACGCGCGCCTTCAACCCGGGCGGCGGAAAGGGAAGCGTCGCATACTTCTCATTGTCGACGTGATGGACGCTGTCGGTGTTGGGATCGTCGCGGTGCCAATACGGCCGCGTGTAGGGAGTGTCGTTGGGTACGCGAAGGCGGAAGTCGGCGTGCAGATCTTTTCCGGGGGCGAGGGTTTCAGGACGCGTTTTTCCGTTAATCGTATTCCAGCCGGCCGGGACTTCGAGTTGGACCTGATCGATAGTCAGCGGCAGCCTGGAGCCGTTGTGAAGGGTGACACCGATCATGAACTCGTCGCCCGGAGAGACCGTAGTGAAAGCGTCATCCTCTTTGGGAATACCAGCCTCGAGTCCTTTGCTCGAAGAGACGTTCGCGGCGAGCGTGACGCCCAGAGCCAAGTTCAGCGCAATTTCAGCCTCCTGTCGTTTCTCAGCGATGCGGGTGAGCAGATCCAATTTCGTAGTCGATGTGAGACCGCTACCAGAGATTTCACCGTTCAGTCGGTTCAACTGCGTGACGACTTTCATCAGAGGCTGTGCTGAGAGGGATGGATCATTCCCCTTTGCGGCTGTCGAGGCATCGGCAACTGATTTCGCAATCTCAGCCAATTGCGATCGAAGACCGGGGATCTTGTCGGCGGACTCGAACCTTAGCGCGAGCGCTTGCCAGCTTGTGTCAACACCATCAAAGAAATCCTGTTCATGACCGGATTTTTCCGCTGACGCAGGCAACATCGAGTCCACTCGCCGGTAAAAAGTGAATCGATCGCCGTCGTCGACGGTCCAGTTAGCTGCTCCCTGGGACAGTTGGTGACGCAAGCCTTTCATTGCGAACTGGACGTAGGACATCCCCAACTCCGGATTGCGCTGACCTGTATTGAATTTGACGGTCCAGTCCGCGTCCGGGCAGGTCGTCGAGCCCCAAGGGCAAACATTGCCGACGTAGAGTTTTTTCGGCTGCCAGGGCTCGAGCCCCTGCGCGATTTGATCCGGGAAGCGTTTCGGGTCAGCTGCAGCGTGAAAGGCCTCTTTGGTCAGAATTGCGGAGACCTGATGGTTGCCGTGGCCGTCCCGTTCAGTCCCCGAGAAACGCGCCACGAGTACATCAGGGCGGAAGGTTCGAATTACGCGAACCATATCAGCCAGGGCAATGTCGTGGCCGCCCCATTTGGCGAATGTCTCATCAGCGGTCTTGGAAAACCCAAAGTCGGCGACGCGGGAAAATCTGTCCTGGACACCATAGTGCTGATCCGAAGCCAGTAGTTCTTCTGACCGCAAAACGCCGAGCACATCCGACAAGTTGCTGCCGATCTTGTTCTGGCCTCCTTCGCCGCGATTGAGAGTCATCAGCAAGGTATTCACGCCATGGCCCCGAGCTTGCAGCGTCAGCAGGCCGCCATCTTCATCATCCGGATGGGCCACGACTTGCATCAGACGGGCTGTAGTTCCCAGCCGCAAGATTTGCAGACGCAACCCAGAGACTCCCTGGTCTTGGGGGATGTCCGCCGGAACGCCTTGATACAAGAGTCCAGGCGGCTGCGCAAATCTCTCGGCGATCACCAATGCCGGCGACGCGTCTAATTTACTCTCGGGGCTATTTCCGCTGGACGGCGCCTGTGCCAGTGCGGTAATCGCAAGAACGATGAGTAAAGATGCGAGCTTGAGCCCGAAGAGGCGAAGCTGCTGGAGATTAGAAAGAAGGAGGGACATCGCCTGCAGGCGGCAGATCGGTCCGAAATGTCTCACTCTACAAGGATGGGGCCTACCCCCGCTTTGACGCAAATTCTTTGAGTACGTGTTTTTGTTTAGACTAGCCACCGACGGCGAGGTAAGCAGCTTAGACGTCGCACAAATCCACGGCCGCTTTCAGCGAAGCCATCGGGTCCCTCGTTGGGATGAACTCGTGCGCGACGTAGCCCCGGAACCCAGAATCTGCGATCACACTCAGGACTGGCTGCCATTGAATCTCCTGGGTATTGTCCAGTTCGTGACGTCCGGGAACACCACCGGTATGGAAATGGCCAATCCACTGGATGTTTGTGCGGATCGTCTCGATCAGGTCTCCCTCCATGATCTGCATGTGGTAGATGTCATACAGCAGTTTCACGTTGGGTGAGTTGACTTCCTGTGCGACCCGGACACCCCAGGCTGTGTGGTCGCACATGTAGTCGTGATGATCGCGCTTGCTGTTCAGCAACTCCAGGCAGATGGTGACGCCGTGATCTTCGGCGATCTTCTTGACACGATTCAGACCAACGACGGTGTTGCGTGCTCCTTCGTCGTCGGAAAGTCCGTCGCGGTTGCCTGAGAACGTGATTACGTTGGGCACGCCGGCTTTCGATGCGCGGGGGATGTTCGTTCGAAAGGCCTGCTCAATCGCTGCGTGGTTTTCTACACGATTCATGGCCTTATTGATCTCGCCTCCGCCCGCGTATCCCATGGAACATACCAATCCGTAGCGGCGGGGAATCTCGTAGTCGTCGGGTTGCAACAGGTCGACACCCTTTAGCCCCAGGTTGGCAGCAGCTTGCGCCAGTTGGTCGATCGACATTCCCCGGTAGCACCATTGGCACACCGACTGGCGGATGCGATCTTTGCGCGCCGTTTCAGAAGCGGCCGACACATCGAACGGGATACGCGACGCGGCAAGGCCGATCGCTGAGGACTTGAGCAGTTTCCGCCGCGTGAATTTAGGCATGGGGAGTGCTATTGCCTGCCCTGCTTCAAGATCGCCTGGCAGTTGCTTGCTTGTGTAAGCACCTGGTTGAAAGCAGTTTCTTTGCGAAGATCCTTGAGCAGAGGGTCGTCCAGAAGAGCTCCGTAGGCACAATAATTCTGGTCGACGGCGGCCTTCAAGAGTCGTAGGGCAGGCTCAGTCTGGCCGCAGGCTGCCATCAGCGCACCGACGTGATACCAGGCTTCTGCATCAGGTTCGCTGGCTACAGAGGACTCGTTGTCGCGTACAATTTTTGCCAAATCAGCGGGACGCGGCGAGGCGGTACAGGCCTCCATCAACTCGCGGTGATAAGTGGAGCCCTTCCCCATATTCCTGGCGGCATTATGAGCCTCGGTTAGATTGCCTTCGGCCAGATAAATATACGGCGTTACCCATGCGGCCCACTCGGTACCAACGTCGAGGTGCACGAAATCCGTTGCTCGATCGGTCTTGCCCATTTGCAGGAACGACCAGGCGCAGGAGCGAAACATGAAGTTGCCGGGATCCAGTTGCCGTGCGGAATTGCATTCCTGCGTCGATTGATCGAGGATGCCGGCATAGCGCAGCACATACGCTAATGCAAAATGAGCGTCAGCACTTTGCGGACGCCGGCGTACAAGGTCGGTAGCGGCGTCATACGCCCGCCCCAATTCGCCACGCTCGACCCGCTTTCGGATCAAGCTGCTAGCCGCCACAACTCGATCGGGATCCAGCGAGAGGGCACGCTCGTCCGCCGAATTGGACCGCTGAAACATCTCCTCGCCACCTCCGCCGTAGACAGAGTCGAAGTAGTACCGCTGGCCCAATTCTTCCCATGCCGGTGCGTATGTTGGATCGATGCCGACCGCCCACTCCAGCATCCGGATCGCTTCCTTGTTGGGCGCAGGGTCATGCGGTACGGCCACGCTGCGTAGATAGAAGTCATACGCTTGCTGATTCTTGGGGCGAGAGGCAGAGGCCTCAACCGCGCCTCCGGAGCCTAGAATCGGCAGCAATCCGTGCTGCACTTGCGACGTCAATTGTTCCTGCAAGCCGATCAGGTTCTCAGCTTTCTCGGCGACCGTCGTCTGCCACAGCAGCCGGTCCGTAGGAACGTCAATTGCCTCCAAGGTCACCAGTAGCTGGTCCCCTTGTTTGCGGAAGGAACCGGTGAGAATTCGCCCCACCCGCAGTTCCTGCCCAACCTTTTTCGGGTCCAGGTCAAGCGCGACGTATTTGCGGGTGACCGAGGAGGGGCGGACTTCCAAGTTGCGCGAATATGTCAGCACGCTAGTCAACTCGTCCGCCAAAGCAAAGCGGAGGTAGTCAACGTTAAAGTCGCCATTCATGTTCTGCAGGGGCAGGACGGCAATCGCGTTTCGCTGTTCCGCGTTGGCCAGCTCGCGGTGCTTGAACCACCAGGCTCCCACGGCCGCGAGCACGGTTACGAGCAAGGCGGCCGTTCCGAGAAGGAGATATGTTTGGAGGCGGTTATGGCGCCCGAAAGTCTTGGTCGCCGCGCGCAAGCGAGCGGTGTTCGTGCCACTCTTGATCTGACCGGATTCGGCCTCACGTTTCAGCAGAGCCAGGTCCGACTTCATCTCGGCCGCGCTCTGGTAGCGACGGTTACGATCCTTCTCCATCGCCTTGCCGATGATGCCTTCCAGTTCGACCGGAATCTTCGGATTCAGATCGCGCGGAGGAGTTGGTTTCGCATGCAGCACCGCATCGAGCGTGACCAGCGAATTCGCGCCGGCGAAGGGCTTCTTGCCCGTGGACATTTCGTAGAGCACGACGCCGAAAGAGAACAGGTCGCTGCGGGCGTCCACGGTCTCGCTGCGAGCCTGCTCCGGGGACATGTATACAGCCGTGCCGGGAATCACGCCGACTGCCGTGAGCGAGTTATCGGCGCCGGCATCGTCTTCGGTACCGAGGTTGTGCACCAGCTTGGCCAGTCCGAAGTCAAGGACTTTGACCTGTCCGGAGGGGGTTAAGAAGATGTTGGCAGGTTTGATGTCGCGGTGGACGATGTTCTTGGAGTGCGAGGCCATCAGGGCATCGGCGACCTGTGACCCGACGTCGAGCACCTTTTCGACCGGCATGGGATGGCCGGCGATGTGCTGCTTCAGACTCTCGCCCTCCAACCGTTCCATCACGATGAAGGGATGGCCGTTGTTGTCCTCTATGCCATGGATGGTGCAGATGTTGGGATGGTTGAGCTGAGAAGCGGCCTTCGCCTCGCGAGTGAAACGCTCGAGAGACTTGGCGTCGCCAGCAAGGTTCTCAGGAATGAACTTCAGGGCGACATGGCGGCCTAATTTGAGGTCTTCGGCCTCATAAACCACACCCATACCACCCCCGCCAAGTTTGCCGAGGATACGGTAATGGGATACCTGCTGGCCGATCATATGAGCGGAGGACGCTGCCCGGCGATGGTCGCGGTAATGTTAGGCCGCTCCCCGATTCCGGTCAACTGCCATGTTCTGTTAGAGCTTACAGAAGACGAGACCACCGAGATTATGCCATTTTCCCCTTTGGAACAGACGACTGATAGTTCCTGAATTGGCTTCCGCTACGTCCGTTGGTTTGATGCTTGTAGTGGCCAGCATGGTTTGGAGGGACTAGCATGGAGCCGAGCCGCAGTATCCGATGAGCGGTCTCGATGGAGAAGTTACTGTGGAAACCGAACCGTTGGGCGATTCACCGAGCCCTGATCCTACAGCAGATATACAGGAAGCGATCCGACGCCGTGCCGAACAGATCTACGTTCAGAGCGGCCGCATTCCCGGACATGACGTGGAGAACTGGACGCGAGCAGAACGTGAGATTCTGGAATTAGAGGCACGGCAAAACCGGCGTGCTGCCATCGTCGTAAAAGTTCATGGCGTGCAATACGTCGGAGAGTATCAGCCCGAGTATGCGGACGGGTACATCCCCGGCGAAATCGGAGCGGGTTCGTCGGTTGACGTCCGGTTGCAGGGCGACAAAATGTACGTCAAGCGAAGCAACGGGAAGGAACTCGAAACCCGCATCGTGCGCAAGATCGAGTAGCTGCCGCAAGAGCCCGCGACGGAGTTGATATAGTGCAGGCATGTTCGGCCTGCTTGCCCCAGTACATCGACGAACCCCTCATCCGACGCTACTGACAACGCTCCGGCACCTGGGAGCGGTGGGCCTTTTCTTCCTGGCCATTCTCGACAGTTCTCCGATTCCGACGCTTGGAGGTCCCGACATCCTGACGGCCGTCCTGGCGGCCAGCCACCGGCCGCTGTGGTGGGAGTATGCAGCCGCGGCAACGGCCGGTTCGGTGATAGGGGCGTACCTCACGTTCCGCCTGGCTCGAGCTGCCGGATCGGCTTATCTTGACAAGAAGTTCAAGCGCAGCAGGCTTTCAAAATTTCTGGGGCTATTCCAGCATTGGGGTACCGGGACGCTGATCGCTTCCACCGTGATTCCGCTGCCCTCGCCCACAAGCATGTTCTTTGCGGCTGCTGGTGCAGGGGACTATCCGAGAGGAAGATTTCTGGCCATCGTGACTCTCTGCCGTGCCGCCAGGTATTTTACGATTGCTTTCGTCGCCGGTCACTACGGGCGTCATTTCCTGCGGGTGTTACGGCATCCGACTCAGCATTGGGGCTGGATTGTCGCCGCTTTAATCCTTGCGCTTGTGCTGGTGGCCGCGGGAGTTCTGGTCAGCCGGCGTCTCGAAACTGCCAATATGGACCGCGCGAAAACCAGTGTACAATCGCCAGCGATCTGAGGTGGGCGTGTTGTTAGCGCAGACTGAGAACTTGGGGGCTGAGTGAAATGAATCCAAAGGTGAAAGTCCTTGTTGGAGTCCTGACTGCTCTGGCCATGATGTTGCTGACGTTTGCACTACCCAGAGGCGGCGCAATTCGGGATGCCGCCGTCGTGCAGTTTCCGATGACGGTGGGCATTTGGGCGATCTTCGTGCTGCTGTTCGTGAAGCTGAAGTAGTATTTGTCGGCCGTTCGAAGCGTCGACGGGGAATTATTCAAGATACAGTCCCGCCGACGCGCCGACCCATTCCATGTTTTTGTTGTGATCGACGCCCATCATGAGTCCGCGGCCCATGCGGATGATGGTCAGCACCGGTATCAGTTTTTCCAGCCATATGTACATGACTCGGACCTCCGCTTTCGTTGCGCCAAAGGGCGTCTCGATCACCGGTTCGAAGTTCAGTCGCTCCTGCAGGATGTAGTAGGGGCGCTTGTCTTCCTGGATCGTGGCAATGTCTTGCTTGGTCGGTCCAATGACCACGCCGAGCCCTGCAAAGGAATAGAGCGGCTTCAGCGCATAGTTCTCAAGATCGGGCGGGATGTCCTTGAGTTGATCCAGAAAGCAAGTCTTTGGCACCGACTCATGCTTCAGGTAAGGGATGGAGAATTTGCTGATGCGGAAGTACCAGTTGGGATGTCCTGCCCATTCGACGTCGAGGTCGTCGCGCCAGTCGAAGGCCAGTTTGACGTTCTTGCGTTCCAGTTCATCGACGATGGCGCGGTTGTAGATGCGCATGATTGGTATCTGTTTGCCATCCCGCTCGTAGTACAGATGCGAACCTGCTTTCTTTATGGCAGCGATATCTACGGCACGCACGCCGAGCATTTTTTCGGTGAGGAGGAAATCGGGCAAAGTTTTCTGGTGGAGAGGGTCGATTTCCATCAGGATTACGTTCTCAGGGTCGTGCGAGCCGACGATAGCTTGGCGAAGAACGTTGCGATAGGAGTCAGCTTCAAGTCCGCTCAGAAGGTACTTTAGCCGGCGGTCCGCGGAACTCAAACCGTAGACTTCCAGATACGCCTCAGCCAACGGTCCCTGGTATGCGTAAAGGGACGGGAACGCCTGTAGTTCGACCAGTTTCGGATGCAGTTGGCCGCCGGAATCGCGCACCAGTCCGAAGTCCACCTGCACAAACATCGGGTGGGGTGCCTCGTTGGGGACCTTGAATTCCGCAGGCACTGCCTCCTCAGACTTTGCGCGATATTCAGGATCATCCACCAATTGCCGGATCAACGTTTCTCCATCGAGCGCCATGCGGTCGATCAGCTCCTTGGGGAAAAAGCAGGGAGTTTCCGACAGACGAAACTGAACGTGCGTTCCGCAGATGCCGTCGATGTGCCGAATGAACTGCTGATATTTCTCGGGAGTGAAGCTCTGATTGAATTGCCGGCGAAGCGACGGAATCATAGGGAGGAAGTATGGACTGTCTTACTCGCGGATGTCCATGCTCTGGATGAGGCCATCTTTCAGGACATAGACGTGCTCGACCATGCGATCGAGGATTACGTTGCCGGACAGATCGCGCACGACTTGACGAACGGTAACAGCGATTTGCCCGGAATCATTTTGCTTGAAGTCGACAGGATCGACGTGGGGATTAATCATGCCCCACTGCCGCGTCCAGTAGGCGCGGACTCCGTCGTGGCCGTGGACCACGCCGCCTTCCATTCCGTTGGGCCAAACCACGTCAGGCCGCATCGTTGCCAGGGCCCCATCAAGGTTGCGGGCGTTGAAGGCGGCATAAGCGCGCTTGAGCAATTCTGTTGAGGCTTGCTTAGTTGTACTCACGGCTTCAAAGCCAGGCAGGTCATGCCTCGATGAGGAACTTACCCTCTCGCATAATCTGCTGGTCATCCACCCAGATGTTGAATTTCCGACCGACAACGTCGATGTGTGTAGTCGAATCCCAGTCGGCGCCGGTGTGCGCGCCGTAAGGATTGCCGAACGCGATGTGCACGCCAGGATATTTCTCGTCCTGCAGGATCTGGCCGATTACATCCTTCAAGTCAATGTTGGTACCGATCGCAAACTCTCCCACGCGGTCGCTATTGGCGTCAGTGTGCGTGTATTTCCAGAAATCATTCTCCAGTTCGCGATTTTCTGAATGAGCTTCGGTCAGGCGGTTGCCTTTCATGCGGATCGTCAAGGGAATGTCATGCAGGCTGCCGAATTTCGCGCACAAGTAATCGCCCACGACACCGTCGATGACAAAAGTCCCGTTCACTTCGCCTGGAGTGGTAAAAATCTCCCCTCCCGGTAGATTGCCCCATTTCTCTGGAGAGATGATGCCGCTGGTCTTGAGCCACTTGAAATTCGGGTTCAGATCGGCGGTCAGATCAGTACCTGCGGCAGTCTTCGCGTGAATTCGAGACGCTTTGCGCACCATCTCGACTACCTTTTGGCTAAGCCGATCGACCCGTTGGAAGTCGGCCCGCATGCCCTCCAGCATGATCTGCCGGTTGATGTTGACCATGTGCGCGTGGCGGATTTTGTGCCGGTTCACGACGTCGGTCATCTGAATGCGCGAGCGCAGTTCATTCTGCTGCGCCTGTACCGCGAAGATCGAAACCTTGCTTTGCTCGAGGTCATCCAGAATCTCGCGTGGAAGATCGGTTAGCGGACGATGGGCAAGCTCTTCCAGAATCCATGCTCGATAGGGTGCTCCGAGCTTTTCAAGCTCAGCGACTATGGCGGCGGCGATCTCAAGCGTTGCTTCGTCGGTGATAACGCAGACGCGCTCTGCCGGCTGAATCCGGAGGCAGACATTGACCGCATTGCGGGCCCCGGGCGTAAATTCCGGGTCAAAGGAAAGGTGGTTGAGGTCGATGTGATTAGGGCGTACAGAAGTGCTCATTAACCTACTTTCGTCACGGCCGCCGGTTCCGGGCTCTCGGCGAGGCCGGCTTCCGTCTCTGCGATGATGTAATCGACTACTTGTTTCAGGTCTCCGGTCTCCTGGAAAACACGCAACTGCCGGTCGGCGCCGCTCCCGGTTTCGAGAATCTTGTGGATGTATTCCAGTTCCTCACGCGAATCCAGTTCATCGACGACGTCGTCGATAAAATCGAGATACTCATGCACCAGATCGCGCGCGGGAACTTCCTTCTGCTTACCGAAGTCGATCAGCTTGCCCTCGAGCCCGTAGCGCGCCGCACGCCATTTGTTTTCCATGATCAAAGCGCGGCGATATAAGCGGAATCCCTGATTCGCCGTATAGAGCTTGTAGAGCTTCGCGACCGTGGCCTGGATCAGCGCCGCCAGCGCGATAGTTTCGTCGGCCCGCATCGGGATGTCGCACACACGAAATTCGATCGTGTTGAAGAAGGGATGCGGACGAATATCCCACCAGATTTTCTTGGCATTGTCGATGCAGTTGGTCTTGATCAGCAGCTTAATGAAGTTTTCGTACTCGCCCCAACTGGGGAAATAATCGGGAATATTGGTCCGGGGAAACTTGTCGAACACTTTGCAGCGATAGGACTTCAGCCCGGTATTCATCCCCAGCCAGAACGGGGAATTGGTCGATAGAGCGAGGATGTGCGGCAGGAAGTAACGCGCGTGATTCATCATGTGAATCGCAGTCTCGCGATCTTCGATCCCGATGTGCACATGGAGACCAAAGATCAGGTTCGCGCGCGCCACCAACTGCATGTCTTCCACGATGTTCTTGTAGCGCTGGTCGGGGTGAATCTCCTGGGTCCGCCAATCCGAGAACGGATGCGTTGCTACCGAGGCGAGTTTCAAACCGTTTTCGCCAGCCAACCGGATGATATTGCGGCGCAGCGTCCGTAACTCTACCTTAGCCTCTTTTATGTTCTTGCAGACGTTTGTGCCGACCTCGACCACAGACTGGTGCATCTCAGCCTTCACGCGTTCCTGAAGGATCATCTTGCCCTTTTCCAGGATTTCGGCGTGAATGTGGGACCGCAGATCGCGCGTAACCGGATCTATGGTCTGATACTCTTCTTCGATCCCGATGGTAAAGGTCGGCAACATAAGCGTGGTGCGGGCGGCCCAGCCCACGACCTCGATTCCGTGGAAGTCGAATATTGAATCTATCCGCAGCGTGGCGGAAGGGAACTAGGCGAGAAACATTATAGCAACGCTTTCAGCGCGTGTTTGTGTAAGACTCTCAGTCCCATTCCCGGTTTTCCTTAACTCGCTGCTTCACGATTTTCTTGACCAGAGCGTCCGGAAGAGGCTTATCGGAAGGGAACTGAATCGTGCCTCTTGAAGTTTTGTAGCCCTTCAGTTCCTTTGCGAACATCTCGATCACCCCGGATCCGGTGGGGAACAGACTGCAATGCTTGGCGAAGGCCGCATACCCGACTAGCATCCCGTTGTATTTGAACATCGGAATGCGGTAGCTGATGACTTCGGTTGTCTCCTTCGGAACGACCGACTTGATCACCGCGCGAATGTGCTTCAGGGTGGAGCGCGCGGGTTCGGGCGTGTTAGCCAGATACTCATCAACAGTCTTCGCGGCATTGCCAGATTTCATCCGTGCTATTAATCTCCTGGGATTCTTCGGAGACAAGACCTCGGGATGGCTTGCTTCCGAGTGGCACTCACAGTAACATCTCGTCCGCCGTGGCTCAATCCCGAACCTCCATTCTCGATCTACTGGCGACCTTGGAGCAGTTCCATGGTCCCCAGCAGCCATCCTTCCCCACAGATCCGTACGAATTCCTGCTGTGGTGGCATTGCGGCTATCCGGCAAGCGATGCTGCCTGCGAGAAGGGCTGGAAGAGCTTGAAGGAGCAGGTGGGGATCGAACCGCGGCGGTTGCTGGCCGCCAAGCCGGCACAACTCGCCGCGGTGCTTCGGCCGGGAGGCATGGTTCCCGAGGTGCGCGCAGAGCGTATCAAAGAAATCGCAAGGCGAGTTAAGGATGAGTTCGGCGGCGATCTTCGAGCGGCCCTGTCGGTGCCCCTAGCGAGGGCGCGAAAGATTCTGAAGAGCTTCTCTGGGATTGCCGATCCCGGTGCCGATCGCATTCTCCTGTTTGCAGAAATTGTGCCACTGGCGGCCATTCCGTCAAACTGCGTGCACGTACCTACACGCATTTTGCAGGGGCCTGAGGGAAAGAATTACTCGGCCAGCTATCGCGAGGCCCAGCGTGCCGTTGCTGCAGGAATCCCAGAGACGTTTGATGCCCGAATACGGGCCTACCTGTTGCTGAAAACGCACGGTCAGCAGATCTGCAAACGGACGAATCCGAAGTGTCAGGAGTGTCCGATGAGGTCAGTATGCATTTTCGTTAGCGGACGCTGAGGTCGCCGGGCTCCTTGGATGTTGGGTTACTGGTTAGGCCGTCGAATCACCCTGCAAGAAATTCCGACCAGCGGAGTTCTTTTACCGGATTGCCGCCGCTTTGTGCCAATTTGACGGCCATCTCCGCCACCGCATTCACGATCCAATCGAAGTTTTCTTTTCCCACCGAATTCACATCCGCATCGGGCGCCGGGTTCAGGAAATCGATCGCATAGGGCACGCCCTTTTCAACCGCGAACTCGACTGTATTCAGGTCATAGCCCAGGGCGCGACACATGGTCAGCGCATCTTTCTCCATCCGAGCCCGCAGGGCGAGCGAAGATGGCGGTGGATTCCCCTTCACATAGCGCTCATGATGCGGGGCTTTCGGGTCGTACTTCATGATGTGGACTTTCTCCTGCCCCACCACATAACAACGGTAATACTCGTCAAACTCGACGCCACGCTGGAGTGTCATGCAGAGGTCCCCAGTCTGGTTGTAGTGATGGAAGAACTCTTCCGGAGAATGCACCTTGTAGACGTGTTTCCATCCGCCTCCGGAATACGGCTTGAGGAAAGCAGGGAAGCCGACGTAATCAAAGATCTCCTGCCAATTGAGCGGGAAGATCAGATTGCGCATCGACAGCTCGGTCGTACCCTCGGGATGCTTGTGGTGCGGCAGAATAACGGTTGGCGGAATCGCAACGCCCAGTTTATGCGCGAGGGAATAGTTGAAGAACTTGTCGTCGGCCGTCCACCAAAAAGGATTGTTCACGACAACCGTTCCGTGCAATACAGCGTTCTTCAGCCAAGCGCGGTAAAACTGGATGTCCTGCGAAATGCGGTCGATGACGACGGCGTATTTCATCGGTTCATTCATGCGGATGCCGCCGATCTTTACGAACTCGGCGGTGACGCCATCAACCTTCATCGAGTTGATCTTTTCCACCACTGCGGGCGGGAAGGTGTTTTCCATGCCAAACAGAATGCCGATCTTCTTCACGACTCTATCTCCAGTAAGGATGTCAGTTGGCGCGTCGTAGAGGAGCCAATGACCAACGACTAACGACCAACGACGGTTTCAAAAGTACTTCACCGCCATCCTCAACCACAGCGGCCAATCATGCTTCGAATTGTCATTCCAAACGTCGAGCCAGTTCGGAATGGCTTTGCCATTCAGAATCGCTGAAAACTTGATGTTCTGATCCAGGCACATATCCCAGTCCGCCGATCCCAGGACGATTTTCATTTGCCGATACCGGCTCAGGAACCAGTCGTCGGTCAGGTTCGGAACGTAGTCGGGAGGGTTGTTGAAATAGCAGTCGTCGTCGTAGTAGCCGTCCAGAAACTGGTGGATATCGAAGGCGCCGCTCATGCTTACGCAATGAGTCACGATGTCGGGGTGCTTCAGGGCGAAATTCACACAGTGGTAGCCGCCAAAGCTGCAGCCCGTGACGGCCAACTGCCAAGCCGGGTTCTTCCAGCGAATGAATGGCAGGAATTCATGCAGAATATAGCGTTCATACTGCAGATGCCGCAGCACTCGCACGCGCGGGTGCACGCCCTTGTTGTACCAGCTTTCGGTATCAACCCCGTCGGGACAGAAAACCTGAATTTCCCCGCGGTCGATCCTCGGCGCAAGCACGCCGATCATCCCCCGGTCCTCGTATTCGAAGAATTTCCCCATCGAAGTGGGGAAGACGAGCAGAGGCGTGCCCGCGTGCCCGAATACGAGCACTTCCATGTCACGATGTAGTTCCTGGCTGTAGCCTTTGTGGTATTCGCGATTCATCAACGAACGGAACGTGCGCGCCCCAGCATCCAAACGCGGACGGAGTATCTTACCCGATGACTCGGCAGAAACCTAACCCTCGAAGAGCGTCTCTGACGCTGGCGTTTCCAACCGAGAGGGCGCGCCCGAGGCGAAACCAGCTCACTCGCTTCGCTCTAAAACGCGCGTCTGGTGAGGAGAAGGACTAGCGTATTTTGCTCTGGATTAGGTCTGCGATGAGTCTCAATGGGAAATGCGGAACGTCGAGGAGATGATAAGACCAATTATGGATGGAGAGCGTTCGGACAACAGCCCGAAAGAGCGACGAATGCCAACGATCCTCTCAACCTAACGGGGTTTCTGGTACCAGTAGATCGCCAGAGCGACGAGGGCGACGGTGATGATCCAGAGTACGATGTCTTTTGCGCGATTCTTCTCTTTCTCTTCTGCCATAAGGTGCAGTACAGCATACATGAAACCATGGTTCAAGTGCTGATCTGATTTCCTGAAGACGTATGCCTTTACGGTTTTGATACCACCGCTGCCGTCGGCTCTCGCCGCTTGTAGTCCTTGAACTTGACGACCTCGCGCAAATGGACCGATTGTGGCCCAAAATGCAGGATGTCGTCGACTCGCGCATAGGCCGGAAACCAGTAGCCATCCACCAGCTGTCGGTATCCGGCAAAGGTGGGACGGACCTCGATTGGGTCCTTCTTCTTACGGCGAATCTGCTCGGGAACGGTCTTTCCGCATAGCTTTACGATCTGCAGGTCCCGATTGTCGACCCAAACGCGTCCCTGGAAATAGCGCTTGTTCTTTTCTTCCTTCGCGGGTTCGACACGAAAGACATAGGTGTCGAGATCGTCGACGTGTTGCTGGCCAGCGTACATGATTTTGTAGTCCGGCAATTGATCGGCGGTCAGAATCCAGGGCATGAATGTGGCGATATCGTCCTTGTCCTCGGCGGAGAGCTGTACGTCCTGGAGCGTTGGGACTTCAGAGAATTTGACGTTGTCAATCCTCTTTCCCTTGTCGTCGAAAGAAACGTCAGTGATTTCATGGAACTGACCATCGACCGCAGTGCTGTTCAGCGTCTGCACCAGTACATCCTGCGTGTAGGTGTAACGAGATCTTGCGTCGCGAACCTTGGTTTCTTGTGCCGCAAACTTGCGAATCAACTCGTCCGGCGCGATGCCTTTCGGCGGAGTTTGATCGAGGGCGGCATTTCCGTCGGCACAATCAGTCTGGGCTGATACAAAAGCCGTCAAGGTGCCTGCGAATAGAATCGAGAGTATCGCGAGGCTGACGGACAAACGCAGGCTTTGGATTTGATCGACAAGGGCGCGCATTCCTTACTCCACACGAGGTTTCAGCCGGAAGATACACGAGGCGAGCGTTTCCAGCAACAGAGGGAAAACTCTGGGTTCGTGAGCTGTGAAATATATTGCGTCATTCATAAACTAATAGCTGCAAGCATAGGAAAACAGACAAGTTAAAAATGGAATGCTAGTTGCACCTCTTCTTGTGAAGTCTGGAAAAGGACCATGAAAACTCTACTCATTGCATGTGTGATTCTTTGTGCTGCGGCAGCGTTCGGCCAAGCCGGTACTTCCGCGATGTCGGGACAGGTTACGCCGTTGCAGATCGTCGATCATCCCGAGCACGCCTCATATACCAAGATGGCGACGGAAAGCCCGCTAGTGGGTGGAGCATCCGACACGTATTCCTACGGCCAGGGAGAGCAGCCTCTGTGGGAGTTCGGCCCGGTCTCTCAGTCCGTCCCGCTTGGAGATGTTGCTCGTGCGTACCGCAAGGATAGGGCGGCGGCGAAGAAGGCTGAAAAGATCCTGGAAAAGCAAGGATCGTAGTTCTACAGTTTCCCGTTATCATTCACTCCCTCGGCAAGCCCATGGCGCGCCTTCTGGCGCGGTACGGGGTTAAGCCGAAAGAGGCTTCCTTTACCCCATACACAAAACGATTCCCCATTCTGCTGCATCCCACAATAGAATCGAAGTTCCCAGATAGAATTAAAGGTTTGCAAAACTGGCTGCTCTCTGCCTGAGATCTGCGGAAGTGTTTTACTTTTCCCCAAAGGGAGGACATTTGCAAGGGATGAAGCTGTGCAGGACGCACCTGGTGCGCGCGTGTTTGTTTCTATTGGCTGCGGTTCCGGCCTATTGTCAACGAGGAACCTTCGGAATTGACGTGGGGCAGACGTCGGACAAGTTCGACTCACTTTCTTCCGTCGGTGGCCTGGTGGTCGGGATTGATGGCCAGTTGACGGTGATTAAAGGGAAAGAGACTCGACCCAGCATCGTGGGGGGCGGAGAGATCCGTTCGCCCAGCGACACCGGCAATCATGCTCGGGAGTACGCTGTGTTTGGTGGTCTCCACTTTCAAGCCCGGGGTCTGTTGATCGGCTTCAACGTGCAACTGCGCCAGATCACTCTGCCAACTGCGAACGTGGACAACCAGTTTTTTGCGCGCGACCGTATGAGATTGCTCGAGGTTCCGCTTGTCATCAACTACAAATTCGGTCCGAACAAGCGGGCGTTTGTTGAGGCCCAGGGAGCACCTGAATTCACTCCACACTGGCATCGGCCATCTTCGAACCAGGTCGCATTGCCGAATCCGCGACTGGATCACGGTTATTTCATCAGGGGAACGATCGGGTACACATTCGCCAAGTGGTACTACGTCAAGGCTACGTACGAGAACCGCTATTTCAAGTTTGTGCCTGATCTGGGCAACCCCAACAATCTCTACAACTGGAAAACCAACCTTATCTCAGGCGGGATCGGTTTCACCTTCTGATCGGTGAGCGTGTGGCGGCGAAGATGGAGTATTGGTGCGTCCCGGTGATTCGCTTGAGGTTGGCTTGGTTCAACACGGACTCGAGTTGGGGATTGTGGTAGATCACGTAAGCTGACCGGGGATTTGACTGCAGAGATTCCTTCAGCCTAGACAGTGCACGCCGCAGTCCCGGCTCTGGGAAGGGGTTGAAAAGATAAATCACCAGAGGGCTTATAGGGAGCTCGAATGCGGTCGCATCGGCGCAGATGGATTCAATCGCGAAACACTTCTGCGAGTCACTGTGGTATTGCGTGAGGTTCTGCTGCGCGATCTCGTTTAGCGACGGGAGCAGTTCCACTCCCACGATGTGGTGGAACGGGTAGTCCGAAGCCATGAGCAGAGTGCGTCCCTTGCCGGAACCCAGATCGATGAATGTGAATTCCCCAAGGTTGAGGTTTGTGCTCTGCTCCAGTGCATTCATCATTTCATGAAAAAGTTTACGTTCGGTGGGTTGATACGGCGAATGGAAAACACCCAGCAATCGATCGCACCAACCGACTGCGCCGCTGGTCGTGTTCACCCGAAAGTCCCAATCGTAGTCAGCGTCGCCAAAGCGCGAGCGCAGGCGGGATGGGGTGGAATCGCGAACGAATGCGCCGAGCGCGGCAAGAAACTCCCACGAACCACGCATCGCTCCAGAGCGGCTTATGCAATCCCTCCAAAACGTACGCGCGGCAGGAACAATTCCAGGCGGTAGTGTCGAACTCATCGGATCACATTGTCCCAGAAATTCCAGTCGGTGACCGCCACAGACACGCTCTTTGGGCTCGGGCCCCGATGACTTCCGCCCGTGCGCGTTTTATGTGGCTAGTTTCTGGTGCGGAGTCTTGGTGTGCCCGGTTTGTATCCGGGCGGCAGTCCCACAGTTATGAATGGAAAATCGTCAGGGTTGGTGACCAGGACCTGGCCATCCAGAGAGAGTTCGTACGGGTTGCCGGCCGGGTCTACGGGAATGCCCTGCCAGTGCTCGGCGTTGATGACTTCCCAGAAACTTGTCGGAATCCGTCCATTGGCCTGTACAAAGCGACTGACGGCATTCTGTAGATTTGTGATGTCTTCATCGACTTGGATTGCGCGCAGGTGCTCCACGGCATTCTGGCGGATAGTTGCTTCCTGGCTTGATTCATAGGCAGCGCTCCAAAGCAGCCGCGCCGTATTGAAGTCTTGCGCGTGAGTGGCCATATCCGCAGCCAGGATTTTCATGAAAGGATGTGCGCCCGGAACCCGGGAGCCTTGGGCGAAAACTTCTTCGGCTTTCTTGTAGTCGTAAAGCTCGGTGTAGTAGACAAAGCCGAGATCATAGTACAGGCGCCAGTTGCCTGGATTCTGCTGAATGCCGTATTGCATCAGCCGGACAGCACGGTCCGGCTGGCCCGCACCGTTGGGCGGAGCGGGGGCGAGAAAGCTCGCACCAAACTGATAGGCAGGCAAGAGATGCGGATCCAGCGCGGTCGTGATTTCAAGCAGGGGGGCCAATTCGTTGTACGTACGTTCGCGATTGAAATGGCGATGGCCGAAGTACTGCACTGTGCGCGTCCAGTAGATACAGGCCATCAGGCCGTCAAAGCCGAGACTCGCTCTGCGAATCATTTTCGACGAACTGATGTAGAGGGCATCGTCAACGATTTCATGCGGCCGGATCCGATCAATATTCTGGAGCAGGGCGACGCAAGCCAGCATCGACAGCAGCAGACAAGTGCCGGCTACCAGCGTGGTGCGTCTCGGGGAACTCATTTCAAATTCCTGCGCTCGAAAATAAGAACGGCTCCGCTCAACGCCATTGCGGTATAGAACACGGCGTAGAACGTGTTCTGCAGAATCAGTTGCCCGCCAATGGGCTGCTGGTGCGCGACGGTACTGACCACATTCAATGCTGAGAAATTCGGCACAAGGTAGGCTGCTCCAGTTGCGATCCAGCGTGTCAGACCATGCGTCAGGGTGGCAAATCCACGTAGGTCATCTGCGAAGCTGCCAATCACAAAGAGAGAAAATGCGAAGACTGCTGAAAGCAAGGGTGACGAGAACGACGAGAACAGCAACGCCAGCGCGCAGATGATCAGAAACTCAAGAATAATGAAATAGAGCGCGATAAAGACAGATGAGTCAGCTGCCGAGAATCTGTGCGCCACATAGAGCAAGGCTCCGAAGACTCCAATCGCCATGAAAAACGTATTTACGACGAGAGTCCCAGCCAGACCGAAGAACTTTCCGACAATGAACTCCCACCGCCGTACCGGTCGTGAGAGAACCGTGTAAAGTGTGCGCTTCTCAATCTCCTTTGAGACCAGCCCGATTCCTACGAAGATTGCAATCACCACTCCGAACAGCGAAACTGCAGTCAGACCAAGATTGATGACGACCAACCGCTCGATTTCAATCGAGATCTGTCCGATGAAGATGGCTGCAGCCGACAGCAGTACGGCGAATGCAATCAGGTTGTAGAGCACGCGGTCTCGAACGGCTTCGCGGAACGTGTTGTAGGCGATGGAAGCGATACGGGTGTTCATGCCGAGGTCCCCGCCGTGGTTTGCGAATGCTGCAATTTCTCAACAAAGTAGGATTCCAGCGATGTACGGAGCGGAGTCAGAGAAATCAGTCGCAGTCGTTCGCGGCGAAGTGCGTCTATAGCTGCGTCTTGCTGGTTTTCGGCGATTACCGCACGTACTGTCTCGCCGGTCACGTGGAATTCGCCGCCTAACGCCTTCATAGAGGCGGGCACTTGCGTTCCTTGCCAGACCACTTCGACTCTCCCCTGCACAGACTTGGTGAGTTCTTCCACGGCGCCGACGCCGCGGAGTTCTCCCTTATGGATGATGGCCACGCGGTCGCATAGCGCTTCCGCGTCGGAAAGGATATGAGTCGAGAAGAAAACAGTCTTTCCTTCCTGTTGCAGTTGAAGCATTAAATCCCGCACCTCGCGGCGACCAAGAGGATCCAGTCCCGACATCGGTTCATCCAGGAAAACAAGCTTGGGATTATGCAGAATGGCCTGCGCGATTCCCACCCGCTGCAACATTCCTTTCGAGAACTTACGCAATTGAAGGCCTTTGATGTCAGTCAGTCCAACCCGCTGCAGAACTTCCTCAATTCGAGGCTTCCTATCCTTCGTCGCAACGCCAGAAAGCTGCCCGTAATAATCGAGCAATTCGTGCGCGGTCAAATAGTCGTAAAAGTAAGGCTGTTCGGGAAGGAAGCCAATTTGCGCCTTAACCTCAGGATCGGTCCACTCTTTGCCCAGGATCCTGGCGGTGCCGGCCGTAGGGAAGACCAGACCCATGAGCATTTTCAGCGTAGTCGTCTTTCCCGCTCCGTTTGGGCCGAGGAAACCAAAAATTTCTCCGTCCTCGACCGTCAAATGGAGTGGTTGCAACGCGCGTTTCGGCCGCTTGCGCCAGAAGCCCACCATGTACGTTTTTTCCAGGCCGAGAATCTCGATAGCAGCCATCACCTTACCTGCAGTTGGAGCATGGTTCCGAAGAAATTATAAGCAATGAGAGTCGCTATGACTCGTCTGTAGCAGTTACGGGGGTCACGTCCAAAAAAGGGAACCGAGAGCTGGAAACCGTTACGGACAACTAGGGTGCGTTAATTCTCACTTTGATATGAGTAACCCCCTATTGCGCCACTGGAAAAGCGAGGCAAGTGGGGAGATTGTTTACCGGAACATCGCCCGGATTTCCCATTTGCGAGCGAAGCACGCCGTCATTGGTCGAGCAAAAGTCGCGATTTCCGCTGGTATGGACCACTATAGGAGCGGCGCCGATCACATAGGCCGTGTTGATGACCGCACCACCGGTTTGAACTCCGGTCGCGAGAAAGAAGTACCCACCCTTGCCCGCGCTTCCAGGGATCGCCGTGGACAGCCCGCTGTCGATCAGGCAAGCCGTGGTAGGCGCCGGGGTACACGGCGGCGCCCCTCCGAGCGAGGCAATGTCCGGCGAATAGCCTACGGTGGGGTAAGCCGTGTAATAGGCTGCTTCGGCGCTGCGCATCGCGCTGAGGCAACCTGCGGCCGACGATTCGTGGGCCGCCATTCGCGCCTGTAGAAGGCTCGGAATCGCGATTGCGGCGATGATGAGAATGACCGCCACCACGATCAGAAGTTCAATCAGCGAGAATCCCTGGTTGGATTGCATGAAATTCTCCCGCAAAAGACAAATCGACCTCCGGGGTGGCCAAGAATGATCTTGCAGTTTCGATTCCGATTTGGAATGCGAGGTCAGAACTTCGGTAACTGGTTACCGCAGCGGGAGATGAAGTTGAAGGCCAGAAGAACAAGGCTGGAGCGGCTCTTTCCAACTGCCGCTCCATTTTGGTTTCGCTCCAGGCTTACTGATTAAGCGGATTGAAGGTAACAATTCCGGCTTCCGTATTGGAGCAGACGCCGGCGGGATCGACGCGGATCACCGCATCTTCTTCCGCACAGAAGGCGCGAATGCCGGTTTGGTTCACGGTGATAGGTGCGGCCTGAATCGTGTAGCCGATGTTAACGCCGCCGGCCACTGTTCCTGTCCCTGTGACGAATCTGTAACCGCTCTTACCGCTACCCGCCGGATTGCCATTGTTAGCAAGCACCGAATCAATCAGGCAGGCCGTGTTCTGGCTGGGAATGCATCCTGCGCCGAGCGGGCCGCCCAGATTGACCAAAGCCGGAGCATAGCCGACCGTCGGATACGTGCTCTGATAGGTGATTTCGCCGGTGGTGACCGTGCGAACGGAAGCGACGGCGGATGACTCGTTGGCGGCCATGCGCGCGCGCAGAAGATTGGGAATGGCGATAGCGGCAATGATCAGAATGATCGCTACCACAATCAGCAACTCGATCAGTGAAAAGCCCTTTTGTTTTCGCATTTGTTTCCCCTGGGATATGTTTGGCCCGCTGTCGGTTTCCTGGCCGCACTTTCAGCCGGATTTTGATCCTACCGTGGGGGGACGGAGCAGGTTACTTTCCGCGCCCAGCAAGGGGCGCAGCCCGTATTGTATCCCTTCTGTGCCTGGAACGCGACAGAAATGGGCCGAGCCACGCATTTTCAGGCATCCTCCGACGAGAACGCGCATATCACTCAAGCTTGCAGACTTTAGGTGGAAAATCCGGGCAGTATGGAAGAAAAGAATGGCATGCGCGGTTCGGCAAGAAACGATTCTAAGAAGACAAAAAGAGCAGCGAGCTCGCGCTCGCTGCTCCTGGCTATGTACCCTTCCCCGAGGTACTTCGCCTGCAAATCCGAGACTTGCGGTTACTGGTTGAGCGGATTAAAGTTCAAGATCCCGGCCTCGGTGTTAGAGCACACACCAGCTGGGTCGACTCGCACCACCGCATCCTGTTCGGCGCAAAAGGCTCGAACGCCCGTCTCATTGAGAATCAATGGTGCCGCCAGAACGGTGTATCCGACAATCACACCGGACCCGACCGTGCCAGCGCCGGTTGTGAACGAGTAGCCGCTCTTTCCGCTGCCGGCAGGATTGCCGTTGTTCGCCAAGACTGCATCGATCAAGCACGCACTGGCTTGGCTAGGTACGCAAGCGGCGCCTAGCGCTCCGCCCAGATTGACCAGAGCCGGAGCGTAACCGACCGTAGGATATGTGCTCTGATAAGTGATTTCGCCCGTATTGATGGTGCGCAAAGACGAGACGGCAGAAGACTCATTGGCCGCCATCCGGGCGCGCAGCAGGTTCGGGATGGCGATGGCCGCGATAATCAGGATGATCGCGACCACGATCAAGAGCTCAATCAGTGAGAAACCTTGTTGTTGTTTTCGCATTTGCATTTCGCATTGCCCCATCGTCTCTACGCTTTGAGTGGCATTTGCGTTGCCAAAGATGCACATTCAGGCTCAGTGTAAGTTATTTATTTTTAATAGGTTCACCATAAAAGTTGAAGGGCCACGCCTATCGGAAATGGCGAGAATTGGGAATTCTGACAATTTCTGTCACCCACAGGATGAAAAACGTCTCGGAGAAGACGGACAGCTTTCGGCCAAGAACACAAAGAGCAGCGAACCGGAGTTCGCTGCTCCTAGCTTGTACCCTCCCCCCAGGTACTTCGCCAAACTGTTGCTTACTGGTTGAGCGGGTTGAAGGTCAGGACACCCGCTTCGGTGTTGGAGCAAACGCCAGCCGGATCGACGCGAACCACTGCATCTTCCTCAGCGCAGAAGGCACGGATACCGGT
>DATKAP010000161.1:0-11611 GCA_035577905.1 Binatia bacterium | reverse complement strand
GCAATCGCATTATAAGAGGGCGCCCCTTTTGGAGTAGGTTGTCATCGTTCGCATGAACACCTACGAAAGGAGCACCCTCGATGAGCAGTGAAAAGTATATTGGGCTGGACGTTCATCAAGCAACGATCTCGGTCGCGGTGTTGGATTCCACGGGCAAGTTAATCATGGAATCCATTCTGGAAACAAAGGCCTCGACCATTCTCGAGTTCTTGGCCGGTCTGCGCGGAACTTTGTCGGTCACCTTCGAAGAAGGGACCTGGGCGGCCTGGTTGTACGATTTGCTCAAGCCGCACGTGGCCGAGTTGGTGGTGTGCAATCCGCGGAAACTGGCAGTACTTAAAGATGGCAACAAGAGTGACAAGATCGATGCTCGCAAACTGGCGGAACGGTTACGACTCAATGATCTCAAGCCGGTCTACCACGGCGAGACTGGGGTACGCATGCTGCGCGAATTGGCGCGCAGTTATCTGACCATCGTCAAAGATCTATCCCGGGTCATGAATCGGCTGAAAGCGCTGTATCGCAGCTGGGCCATTCCGTGTGCAGGGCGAGATGTCTACTATCAGCGTCATCGGAGTGAGTGGTTGGGCAAAATCGTGGAGGCCGGTGTTCGCCGGCGAGCCGAGCAACTCTACCAGCAATTGGACATGCTGCAGCACTTGCGGCAACAAGCGCGACGCGAACTGCTGGCGGAGAGTCGCAAACATCGCATCACGGCCAAGCTGCGGCAGATTCCCTCGCTCGGACCGATTCGTTCGGCATTGGCGGTGGCGCTAATCCAGACCCCGCATCGTTTCCGCACGAAGCGCCAACTCTGGGCCTACAGTGGGTTGGCCTTGGAAACGCGTACCAGCGGAGAATATTGCTACCTGCAAGGCCAACTGCGTCGATCCAAAAAGCAGATTTTCATTCGCGGCCTGAACAAGAATCACAATCACGATCTAAAGGGTTTGTTCAAAGCCGCGGCGACCCGGGCCAGCGTACTGCCCGGACCCTTTCGGGAGTTCTACCTGCGCTCGCTGGCCAAAGGCATCAAGCCGACTATGGCGCGCCTCACCCTGGCGCGGAAGATCGCAGCCATTACGCTGACACTGTGGAAGAAAGGAGCCAACTTCGACGTCGAGAAACTGAAGTCACAAGCCGCTTGAGCGTCTCGGGTAGGAGCCCTGTCCATCGCCGGTGATTCTTTCTCCCGTGGTGGTGGATCGGTTCTTGAGACGCTCGGGTTCGAGAGTGAGTATCCCTAACGCCTGTAGGCGAACGTGCTACTGAGCACTGAGCCTCTGTGTAATCCCTATACCCTCTCGGACAACCCGAAAAAGCACTAGGCCACGAGCCTCAGATAGATCTATGCGTTGCCACCAGGCAACCGCCACGGCTTGCCCGCGTCAGGAACTGATCGGCGTCGTCGCTACACGATAAAAATGCAACGGAGATGGAACCACGCAGGACTTGCGTCCGGACCAAAGGGCAGAAAACCAAAACCCAACGGCGCGCAGCACGAACCAGGGGCTGGAAGTCACGGAATTTCTCTCTCCTTCCAGTCGAGGGAGAAGAATGTCCTTGACATCTCCTCTTATAGATCAGGCGTTATCACAAGCGCGCGCTTTTTCCTCTCCGGCTCGTAGAGGTGAATTGCCGGATCAAACGTTCGTACTCGCGCAGGGTGGAAACCTTGACCGGCTCCAGACGCCAGATCTTCTGCAGGATGCGCCTACCCAGCCCTTGCCGCATCAGCTTGCGGAGGCCGATTTTCTTTACTAGTCGGCTTAGAGCTCCGCCTGGTATCGCCGTGGCATCGCCGGTTTTAGAGCGTAGAGCCTGGTATTCGATGGGCCGCTGTCTGATTGCGTCCAGATCATCGCCCTCTTCCCAGCGCCGGTCGCTGCGGAAATCCTCGTCACGTGTGAGCTTTCTCCACTGTACCGATCTTCAGGTACAGAAGGTGGGGTCAACTCGCCGAGAACCGTTGCTAGAACGCCAGTTTCAGTCCAAGCTGAACGATGCGAGGACCACGGGCGCTGTTCACCCTGCCAAAATTCGCTTGGTCCGGGTACCAGGAGGAAACTCCGTTAAGGTTGGTATGGTTCAAGGCGTTTGTGGCCTCGACTCGGAACTGCAGACTCACGCTTTCTGTGATTCTGGTGTTCTTCAACAGTGCCGCATCGAGGCGGACAGAGCCCGGGCCCTGTACTGAGTTGGGCCTCGCACTTCCGGGGCGAATGCCGTCTGCGGCCGGCGAAGCAAACATTGAAGTATCAAACCACTTGTCGATTGTATGTGGGGCATGCCGATTCGGATCCCCTAATTGGTTCGGGCGCGCCAGTATGAAATTAGGAGCAAAAACGCCGAGCCCTGCCGGATCTATGTTCGTGCCGGCGACCGTCAGAGGCTCGCCGGATTGGGCGAAGAAAATCCCAGATATTTCCCATCCGCCAAGAACGTGCCCAGCCCAACTGTGCTCTGCGGAATAGAAAGGCAGCGCATATACGTAGTTGAGATTGAAAATATGACGCCGGTCAAAGGCTGCGTTGGAATACTCCGCCCGAGGATCGTACCTGTTCTGTGGCGGAATGTAGCCGAATTCGATGCCCCCCGAGTCTGTCATAGCGTGGGACCATGTGTAGTTCGCTACAATTTGGGAATTCTGCCTGAAGCGTGCCTGCAGCTGCGCTTGCAAGGAATTGTAGTTGGAGTTGTACGCCGTATAGATCATGTCAATCGATTCGTAGCCGCGATAGGGGCGAACATAGTTCAGCAGTTGCGTGTTGTAGTTGTAGATGGGCCCCTGCGGCAGCACACCCGCTGCTAGATAAGCTCCGGGGCGGGGTTGATTAATATCTATGAAACCGGGAAGATGGACGCCCCGATCGCCGTAGTACCCGACCCCTATAACTGTCGAGCGGCCGACATGCTGTTGGACATCGAGACTCCACTCCTGGCTGTAAGGCTGGCTCCAGTTGGGCGCGATGCCGTAGATCACTCCTGGAACCAAATTAAAGTCTGGGGCAACGCTCGCCGGATTGCCAAAATTAGTGTTGCTTATGCTCAGATTCCTGACGAGGGGAGGATTGTTAAAGACCGCCTGCTCGTACATTGACTTTTGCGGGTTGTCGAAGAAAATCCCGTAGCCAGCGCGGATGGAGGTCGTGCCTCGACGGAAAGGATCCCACACGAAACCGAGACGTGGAGCGATGTTGAAGTTGTTTTGTTTGTGGATGGCATTCTCAAATGGAGAATTGTGGCCGTTGACAATGATGCCGTTAGTGACGGGCATCGTCGTTCCAGGGACCAGTAATCCCGTCGTGATGTCTATTTCTGGAGCTACGCTGGGGTCAAAGGTACGCGGGTCAAAGGTGCTGAGATGCCCGCGCCCGTCCGTAGGCGCGCGAAAGAACGACCAGCGAAATCCAAACGTCATGGTGAAAGTCGGCCTGACACGATACTCATCCTGAACAAACCATTCCGGCAAGTTATAGATGATATCGGCGGGCTGCGCCAGGCTGCTCTGAGAAAACTTCGCGACATTGCCCAGAAGAAAACTGGCCCACTCCTGTTCAAACGTGTATTGTCCGTTCGGGTTCACACCATAAAAAGAATACGCGCCGTTGTAGGTGTTGCCAGAAGTCTCGTCCTTCTCGTAATGACTGTAGCTGAACCCCGCTTCAAGCGTGTGTCTGCGGAAGACCTTGGTCACAGTGTCAAACACGGCATGATTACGGTTGTAGTCCAGATAGGGACCAAAGGCATGGATACCCTCACCCGCGAAGAAATTCAGGTCGGGCACGCGGGGAAGCAGGGAACCAAAAGGCAAGACAGGCCTGATATCGGGCGAAGCGCTGGTGCTGGCCAAGCCTGCGAGGCGGGTAATAATTGCGCCGTAGGAGTAAGCGTATCCCACCTGGTTAAGCAGAGTCGGAGCCAACGTCATGGTGACCTGCACGGTCAGCCCTCTTCCTGGGGTGTTTGCGTGGTTCGTTCCAAGTCCGGGAATCGGCGTGCCGCCCCATAGCCCCCCGGGTTCAACGTTAGGCATGTCGTTATTGATGTAACGACCGAAGACACTAAAGCGAGGGCCAAAGACATGATCGAGCCGAACACTTTCGCCACGAAAGCTGTACTGATTTGTAGCCGTAGTTACAAGGTTGCCGTTGGGGCTACGAGGCGGAAGTTTCGAATAAATGTCCTTAATATAAGCGGCCGCAGTGGAATCGAAATTGGTAATCTGCGTAGTCGTCGGACCGGTGCATGCGCCAGTATTGGGGTCGAAAATCGGCTGCGTACAAACTGGATTGTTAAACGTCCCTTGCAGCATCGCCAAAGTTGGCAATGTCCCGGTATAGAAAGTGCTGTAGTCGATTACGCGGCGCCATTCATCTGAATAGAAGAAGAACGTCTTGTTTTTCGCCGGGTTGTACACCCCGGAAATGTGGAGCGGCCCGCCGATCGTGAATCCGAAATTGTTATATCTGAGAGGTGGACGTATCAGCCCGTAGCGATTGTTGAAGAAATTATTGGCGGCCAGAACGTCATTTTTAAAGAACTCATATACGCTACCGTGAAACCGGCTCGTCCCGGCTCGCGTAACTGCAACAACCTGGCTGCTTGATCCGCTGGGAAACTCTGGGGCATAGTTGCTCCGCTGAAGTCTGAACTCCTCGATTGAGTCAACGCCCGGGTAGGTCAGCAGACTCAAGTTCTGTCCTCGATCAAGGTTGTCCGCGCCGTCTAGTGTCCAGTTGTTCTCGCTGGCTCGTTGACCATTAACTGCATAGCCGATGCCGTTGGTACTGCCTATCGGCCCTGTTCCACTACTCCCTAAAGCTCCGACGGTGCCGATGCAAGACTGGTCCGACCCCAGGTTGTCTGAGACGCCGGGCTGCAGCGACACCAGTGTTGTAAGATTCCGGGTGTTCAAGGGCAGCTCGCGGATCTGCGTGCCGCCGATCACTCCTGCCGATGCTGGCTGAAGGTCGCTGGCAGTAACCCTGACCTCTTCTTTAGCTCCGGCCACTTGAAACACAAGATTCACTTCTAACTTGTCGCTGACGCTGAGGTGGATGGCGGATTGTCCTGCTGTCTTGAACCCCGGGGCTTCCGCGATGACGCGGTAACGCCCAATGGGCAGAAGGGGCGCGCTGTAGTGGCCATCACCCGAGGTTTTCAATGTTCGCCGTACGATGCTGCGATCCGTATCGAAAATCGTGATCGATGCCCCGGCCACGACTCGCCCGGAAGGATCGGACACGACACCTGAGATGGTGCCGGCGATCTCCTGACTGCGCGCCGAATATGGTGAGACACAAAAGAGAGACAGAAGGAACGTGAGTACACGCAGCGATCCCAGGTTTTTCACGCGAGGCCTCCCCCGCTGAAGCGTTTCTTCGCATCTTCCGGTCAACTGAAATAACGGGCGCTCAAAAATTCTCAGCCATCCAGACATTTCCGTCGGCTGACTCGTCCATCGTTGCTAGACGTCTTCCGTCACGAGAAGGAATGACCCAATTGCGATCGCTTCCGTTTTCGAGCAATAAATGTGCATTTCCCGATGGCTCAACAAAAAGTAATGTGATTCTTCCATTCGCCTTGTAGTCAACGAAGTATCCGTCACTGTTCGCGGCAGACGTGACCATTGAGAATCCCGGCCAGCCTTTCACATTGATCTCATAGGGGCTGCGGTGGTCCAGCGGCAAGACGTGAATCGTTGTTTTTCCTGGTTCTATATAAGAAATTCTTTTGCCGTCGGGCGAGAGCGTCCACCAACACTTCATTCTGGGCATAAGAGGTATACGTGCCAACTCTTGGCCTCGTCCGGCAACAGCATCAAAGGCACTGAAGATAAGTTGGCTGCGGTCCTCGGATAATTCTGCAACGGCACACAGAGTCGCTGGAGCCCGGGAACAGGACTTGCCCTGGTGATTCACCGACTCGAAAATGAACTCCTTCGGGCCTCCGATCAGAGGTGCTCTCATGATGCGGTTGGACGAGATCTGGCGCTTAGAATCAAAGGTGTGTTCGGCATAGATCACCCAGTTTCCGTCAGGACTGAGCCTGGGAGCAGTGGCCTCCGCACCGTCTGCGCCGGCAACGATCATTTCCGGGAAGTCTTGGTCAAGCGCCTGCTTGTAAATGTTCCAGTGGCCGCGCCTGTGGGACATGAAAATGACGGCTTTCCCATCCGGAGTCCAATCCATCGGGAAGTCCCAAGTCTGCGTGGTGGTGAGGCGGCGCGATGTATTGACCGTGTATCGAACTCGGTCAAATTCAGACACGTAAATGCTCATGGCATTGGTGTGTCTTACATAGGCCAGGCGCTTACCATCTGCCGTCGAGGATAGCGAGTCGAAACCCATACCTTCCCAATTTGTGATTTGCCGTGGCTTATCTTGCGCCAGCCCCGTTCGACCGTCGATGCGAAGCTCCCAAAGATTACAAGCCGGAGAATCTATTTCTTCTGACCCGCGGGTGAAGAGTATCCTCCCGTCGGGCATCCAGCGAAAATCGGAGAACGGAGTATCGGAAAGAACAGTTGAAAGCAATTGGCCGTTAAGATCACGTATTTGAACGCTAGTCTCGGCCGGCGACGGTGCCTCTTCTAAATGCGTGAACTTATAGGCTATTCGTCTCCCGTCTGGAGACCACTGAATATCGGTGTACAGGAAGCGATTTCCCGGTGCTTCAAGGAACACGCTCGCGTGCTCTCCACCCGAATCCATAAGCCAGATTCCACTGGCCGTAAAGGCAATCGAAGCGCCGTCAGGAGAAACTGCAAAGGCTTCAGCGTAATCGCGAATCTTATGGGGAGGGGTTCCAAGCACCGAGACAATCCAAATACTTGTGTTGCCCTGACTTCCGTGCATATTGGCGAGGAATCGGCTGGAGTCCGGGAACCAGCCACCCAGCGACCATGGCCCCAGCCTGCCCGGGTCCAACCCGTCCGGCTGAGGCAGATCCCGCGTGTCGCCTGTGGCCAATATCTTGAGGTACATCTTTCGATTGTCTGCATAGACAAGATATTTTCCGTCAGGAGAAATTGCGGCGTCCCAGACTGGTGTCTGACTCGATGCATCGGTCAATACCCGTTGCTTGGGGACCGGCGGGACAGATGGGTTGCGCGTCAGCACCCAACTCCCAACCACCGCCAGGAGTCCTAAGCCAACCGCAACACCGATTGCCCAAATCCGTCGCGAAACTGCGGAATTCTTGAATCGCAACAGATATTCACGCGCCTCCAAACCGTTGGCAAAGAGTTCCCCACGGTCCGTAGGGATCGCGCGATGGACTGCCTGGTCGTCCCGGCGGGAAATCTCGGGACGGGATCCACGTTCATTATCTTCGCCCAGATCCGAAGCTGCCTTGCGTTCAGCGACAACACGATGAGAGGAACCGTTGGAACGATCTAGCTGTCCAGCGAACCGATAACCCAGCTTCGGCAGCGTTTCAATATAGAGCGGCGCATCGGCCGAGTCGCTCAGAGCGTCGCGAATTTTCTTGACGGCATTATTCAGGCCTTGGTCGAAATCTACGAATGTGTCGGCTGGCCATAATGCCCGGTGAAATTCCTCCCGGGTCACCAACTGACCTGGGCGATCAAGCAGCATTTGCAGAACTCGGAAAGCCTGCGGCGGAACCTTTATACGTGTTCCGTGCTTAAACAGCTCCTGAGTGGGCAGGTGAATTACGTAGGCGTCGAAGCTCACCACATCCGGCTGGTGCGGAAGCTCTGGCAAGGCCTTGCGATGCCTCCCATTTGTAGGAACCGAAGTTTATCACGGTTTCCCAGGCTCAATGCCAATCTCTATAGCACCAGCAAGCCGCGTAGTTTCAACAACTTGAAAACTTATCTAGAAATTAGCCACAAAGCAGGCGGTGAAGATTGCGGAATCTGGCCCGCTCGCGCCAGATTCGCCGGGAAAGTCTGTGCAAAAAGAGGACGTCATGCGAGCGACAGGACAAAAACATCTCCGGACAACAGCAATCTTCCTTTTGGCCGCGGCCCTAAACGCCTCGGCGCCGATCGCGGTAGCTTTTTCGAATTCCATCGTGCCAGGTGCCGCCGTGCATGACGTAGCTGAGGATGCTCCGAACGACGCAAAGCCCCTGCAGCACTTCGTTTGCAACACCGGTTATACGGTTAAGGAGTGCTACTCAGATCTGGCAGTCCTGAAAAAGGCTTTGGCGAAATACCCCATTCAACAATTAGGAGCCTGGACTTGGGTCCTGGTGCGCTCAGGGGACTGGAAAGCAATCTCAAAGCTCAGGAGACTGGATCCTGACAGCCCGGCGTTTACCTGTCTCGAGTTGCGAGTGACGTTCATAGAGGAAGCTCTGGTGTCGTCAGAACCCGAGCGCATTTCAGAGCTCATGATGCGATGGCACATGAGCCGGAGCGGCCTTCTGGATTTAGCGATTGCTCATGAATTAGCGCACGCTCTTTGCGACGAACTAAGTGAGGGGAAAACCCAGCGATTGACACAAATGCTGCAAGACGGCGGAACCGCATCCTGTGAAGCAGGTTCTATAGTGAGAGCGAAGCGGCGTCAATAAGACAGTAACGAATGGGGTACGGGTCGAATGGGCTTGCCCCGAACAAAGAAGTAATCGTCTTAAATCAAGCGCAATCTCATTTGTCCAGTACAGTTCCTCGCTTACTTTCCAGACGTTTTCTGACCGTCTCGGCATTCTCCGGTTTGACTCCCACTTCTTCCAGGGCTGCGCAAAAGTGCTTGAGGAAGAGGTCGAAATGCGTATCGTTCAGACCGTCGCCTCTAGACCGGGCATGAGCGTCACGAATATTCTTCCCTGTATACACTCGTCCGCCGAGGAGCATGGAAATGAACATAGCCTGCCTGGACCGGAGGTGTGCCATGTCAACTTTTTCAAAGAAGTGGCGCAAATTCTCATCCTGCGAGACTTTGTCGTAGAAGAGTTCAGTAGCACCCTCGATAGTGCTACGTCCCCCGATCAGGTCGAATAAGTCTTCAATCAAGGTGCCCTCACTGCCAATGAGTCTAATCGAGATTTGACACCAACTGACAATACCTTCCGAATAACCGACGAGGACTAAGCCGCTGGCGCGGCGGACGCTACCGCGTGGTGAGCCCGGACATTTCCGGCACGGCTGACGTAGTTTGGGTCACGGAGAAAGGAGACTCCCGTGACCCATTTACGCAAGATGATGCTGGAGGAACTCCAGCGTCGCAACTATTCTGCAGACACCACGCGCAACTACCTGCGGGTCGTGGCTGACTTCGCCAGGCATTTCCACAAGTCGCCCGACAAGCTCGGTCTCAACGAACTCCGAACCTACCAAGCCTATCTGCTGCGAGAACGCAAGCTGACGCCCGGGACGGTGATCAACCAGGTAGCGGCGCTGCGCTTCTTTTTCGTCAAGACGCTCAAGCGTCATCAGTTCCGCGATTTCTTGCCTTACCCACAGGACGAGCGTCGACTACCAACGGTGTTGAGCCGGGAGGAAGTATCGCGTCTGATCAACGCAGCCGGAACCTTGTTTCGGCGGACGCTGCTGATGACGCTGTATGGCACCGGCATGCGACGCTCCGAACTGGCCCATCTTAAAGTCGGCGACATTGATAGCCAGCGGATGATCATCCGTGTGGTAGCAGGCAAGCGCAGCAAGGATCGCGATTTGCCCCTGAGTCCAGCCTTACTGGAAACCCTGCGAGAGTACTGGCGCTGGCGTAAGCCGAAACTCTACATGTTTCCGGCACGCACCCTTCGCCGCCAGCTCGATCAGCCGATTTCCGACAAGACCGTCTGGATCGCATGTAGCGATGCTGCGCGTCGGGCAGGCATCAAGAAGCACGTTACGCCGCATACGCTGCGCCACAGTTGGGCCACCCACTTATTGGAAGCGGGAACCGATTTGCGCACGATCCAGGCCCTGCTCGGGCACGGCGATCTGGAGACCACCGCTCAGTATTTGCACCTGTCGCAGCGGCACTTGCAGTCGGTTATCAATCCGCTGGATGGCCTCGCTCTGTCCAGCAGCGAGAACATCAGCCGACGCTTTAGACGAAAAGATAACGAATGACTCGGCCCACCCTTGAGGTGGCCGACATTCTGCGTGCGCATGGCAATCGCTTCCTGGAGCGGTATCGATCGAGCTTTGGCTTTCAGCAGCTCAAGGCCTTTCGTGCCATTCAGCGCTGTCGCACTGCTGCCCTGGGCGGGCATCGCGATGCTTGCCCGAGCTGCGGTTATCAGGCCATCTCCTACAACTCGTGTCGCAATCGGCACTGTCCTAAGTGTCAGGCGCAAGCCCGTGAGCGCTGGCTGGCGGCTCGGGAAGCGGAACTTCTCGACACCGGCTACTTTCACGTCGTCTTCACCGTACCTCACGAACTGAACGTCCTGGCTTTGGAAAACCCGCGGCTGTTTTACGATCTGCTGTTCACGGCCACTGCGCAAACCTTGCTGAAAATCGCATCCGATGCGAAGCACCTCGGAGCCGAGATCGGTGTGATCGCGATCCTCCACACTTGGGGACAGAACCTGCTGCTGCATCCCCACATTCATTGTGTCATTCCCGCCGGCGGGCTCTCACCAGACCATCGTCGATGGGTTCGGCCGCGCTATCCTTTCTTCTTACCTGTCAGAGTCCTGAGTCGCATCTTTCGCGGCAAGGTTCTCGCCGGCCTCAAACGCCTCCACCGTCGCAACAAACTCCAGTGTGCGGGCCCGGCTGCGGCTCTTGCCGATCCGCGACAGTTCGCTAAACTGCTCCGTAGTCTCCATCGACCCGACTGGGTGGTCTACGCCAAACCCGCCTTCGGCGGTCCCACGCAGGTGTTGCGCTATTTAGGTCGCTACACCCATCGCGTGGCCATTTCCAATCACCGCTTGTTGGCCTTCGATCAAGAACGCGTCACTTTCCGCTGGAAAGATTATGCTCGCGGCGGCAAGCAGGGTCCGATGACACTGCCAGCGAGGGAGTTCTTGCGCCGCTTCTTTCTGCACGTGCTGCCCAAAGGCTTTGTCCGCATTCGTCACTTCGGCTTTCTGGCGAATCGCTTTCGCGCTTCCCGCCTAGCGTTGAGCCGACAACTCCTGGCTTCGAGCAGCGCAATAGACGAGCGAGATGGAACCTGCGACGTGCGTTCCGAGAATGCTTGTCTCTGGCACTGCCCGCGCTGTGGCGCATCGATGATTGTGATTCAGAGATTTACTGCTGAGGAGTTATCAGCATGCACCTACTTCGACTCTTCCTAACCCTTACATCAGTTCCGGATCTTGGATGTGCGGAGGCACGTCGACGCATTCGTGTGCTTTGCCACTGTCCACGACCGCTCTCCCGACCTTCCACCGACCCTCTAGCAGCTCTTTGTCGCAGGGCACAAAGCCCTAATCCGACTTTCTCGTACCCACTCACAAAGCTCTCCCGACCCAAACTACCGTTCAAATCCCATAGCGCACCGCGTCCGCCGCAAACGCCAGCGGCTTCCTCCTAGTCTCCTGTCATGAAAATTATCTCCGCCTATGCCGCTTTTTGTTGCAGCGTCAGTGTGACCGCGTAGCCCAAACGTTCCAGGCGATGAACCAGGTTTCGCGTGAGGTGGTTCTTGTTAAGCTTGTCTAGGTAAAGATCGCC
>DATKAP010000160.1:0-78210 GCA_035577905.1 Binatia bacterium | reverse complement strand
AAGCCTTCAATCAACTTCATTGGGACTTCCCCCCTTGAACCGATTCGAACAATCAGGCCGAAATCGTGGTCAACGGCCTTCCCGAGCGTCCCAATAATCATACCCCGAAACTTACGAACGTGCCGGGGCAGCGGGCACACGAAAGGATGCGAGGATGGGCTGCACCTTCTCCTTCAAACTGGCCAGCCGGAGGCGTTCCGCTCGGTCGATGATCGCGCGCTCTTCCTCTGAATAAGTCCGCTGCTCGCGGCGTAAACGCTCCGACAACACGATGGCTTGGAGTCTCTCGATCGACTTTTCCAGTTGATCGTTGATGAGAACGTAGTCGTATTTGTCGTATTCTTCGATTTCCCGAGTTGCGGTGAGCAGGCGCCGTTGAATGACGTCCTCGGGATCTTCCTTGCGGTTGCGAAGCCGCCACTCCAGCGTTCCCCTGTCAGGCGGCAGAACGAAGATGCTGATGGCATCCGACAGATTGCGCTTGATTTGAGCCGCACCCTGCACGTCAATATCAAGCAACAAATCGTGGTCGCTGCGGCCGGCCTGGCGCAGAAATTCCCGCGCCGTTCCATAACAATTGCCGTGCACGTTAGCGTGCTCGAGGAATTCACCGGCGGCGATCATCCGATCAAACTCATCCATTTTGACAAAGTGATATTGCTTCCCGTTCTGCTCGCTTCCCCGCGGAGCGCGTGTTGTATAGGAAATGGAGAAGTCGAGATTTGGAACCAACTTCAGGATTTCATTGGTGAGCGTTGATTTTCCCGAGCCTGACGGTGCCGAGATGATGAAGACGAGTGGTTTGCGCGAGGTGTTCATTCCAGGTTTTGCACCTGCTCCCGCGATTTCTCAATTTCCGCTTTCATTGCCAGTCCTGCCTCTGTAATTTTGAGCGCCTCGCCGGCAAGTCCGGAAGTCTTCGAAAGTAGAGTATTGGCTTCCCGGTTCATTTCCTGCAGTAGAAAATCCAGTTTCTTGCCAATTTCCCCGCCCTCGCCAAGCAAGCCGAGGAAATGCAGGATATGGGTCTCGAGGCGAACGATCTCTTCCTGGACATCACTGCGATCAACCAGCAGAGCCGCCTCCTGCAGCATGCGCTCCCGATCCATAGTGGACCCCAGCAGCTCCTGGAGCCGTGACTGCAGCCTTTCCGCATAGTTATGCAGCACAGCCCGCCGATGCTGCTGAACACTGTCAGCAGCCTGCTGCAGATGGGCCATCCGTTCGCGCAGTTCATGGACAATCCCGCAGCCTTCTTCTTCGCGCATCTGATTCAGGCGGCCAATCGCTTCTCCAACCTTGGCCAAGACCGCCGCCTCAATCTCGCCGTCAGCTGCTTCCGTCGCAGAATCCAGGGCCCCCGGAATTCGAAAAACTGCGTTTAAATCGGGCTCACTCGACAGGGAAAATTCGGCCGCTGCTGCGCGAAAAGCGGCGATGTACCCGCTCACAAGTTCACGGTTGAGTGCAAAAGACTCGCCGCTCGAGCGGTCCAGACTTAAGGAGACTTCCACGTGACCGCGGGCGATGTTTTCTTTGAGAGACCGGCGGAGCTGTATCTCCAACGAGTCAGTCCCCGAAGGGAGCCGGAAGTGCAGGTCGAGGAAGCGATGGTTCACTGACTTCAGCGAGAAAGTGAACCCAAGTCTTGCGTTGGACTGCAAGCCGGTCGAGGGGGATACCGCAGCATTCTGCTGAATATCCCCTTTGACTTGTGCGAAACCTGTCATCGAACGTATAGGCATAGGGGCCGGTTAATTACGATTCTGCCACTGCTTTTGTGGCGTTCACATCACTGAATTGCAGGTCATATAGTCGGCGGTATGTGCCGAACCGACTCATTAATTCTTCATGAGCGCCGATCTCTGAAATGGTTCCATTGTCAATGACTACGATTCGATCGGCCCGGCGTACAGTCGAGAGCCGGTGCGCGATTACGAACACCGTCCTGCCGCTCATCAGATTGTGCAGTGCCGATTGCACCAGCGCCTCTGACTCACTGTCAAGCGCGGAGGTGGCTTCATCCAGAATCAGCACGGGAGCATTCTTCAACAGAGCTCTGGCAATGGCCAACCGCTGGCGCTCGCCGCCAGAGAGTCGCACGCCACGTTCTCCGATCACCGTATCGTAACCCGCCGGAAGCGCTGAGATGAAGTCGTGAGCGAGCGCCGCGCGGGCGGCAGCCTGCACTTCCTTCAGCGGAACGTGCGGCTGCCCGTAGGCGATGTTGTTGCGAACCGTATCGTTGAACAGCACGGTTTCCTGGGTAACGATCCCGATCTGCGAGCGCAACGATGAAAGCGTTACGTTGCGGACATCATTATCGTCGATCAGGATGCGACCTGCGGTCACATCGAAGAATCTGGGCAACAGATGCACTAGCGTGCTTTTGCCTGCTCCACTCGAACCAACGACGGCCAGGATCTCGCCCTTTTTTACTTCGAGATTAATGCCTCGAAGAATCTCGCGCGCATCGCCATCCGCGTGATAGGAAAAGCAAACATCCTCGAAACGGATTCGTTGCGAGAACTGCGGCAGAGCCTTGGCGCCGGGCTTTTCCCCGACTACGTCTTCCGTATCCATGAATTTGAAAAGCTGCGATGAAGCGCCCAGCGCCTGCTGAAAACTGTTATTGAACACAGCGAACTTACGCACCGGGTTGTACATGCTGAGCACAGCAGCTACAAAGGCAATGAAGGCACCAAGAGTGAGTTCGTTATGGGCAATCTGGTCGCGGCCCAGGAGCAGCAACAGAGCAACGGCGATGGCGCCGAACACATCCATGAGCGGTGAGCTGATCGCCGCAGCGGCTACTGACCGCAGATTTGCATGGAACAAACGCTGCGCTGCTTTGCGGAACCGTGAGACCTCCCAGGCTTCCATGCCAAACGCTTTCACGATCCGGTTGCCGGTAATCGTCTCGTGCAGGATGTTTTGCACGTCGGCCAGCTGATCTTGTCCAGTACGGGTGGTTGAGCGGACCCTTCGCCCAATGCGAACTGCTGAAAAAATGATGATCGGGATGAATACTACGAGTACCCACGCGAGCTTCCGACCGAGCACGATCACGAGACCGGCGGTAAACAGAAACGTGAAGAATTGCTGCAGGCCTTCCGCCAGCACCGTCGACATGGCAAACTGCACGCGTTCGATGTCGTTGATGATCGTCGAAATCAGCGTCCCGGTCGTGTGCTTCTGGAAGAATGCCACGGAGCGGCGCAGAACGGAGTTGTACAGGTCGTTGCGCAGATTCGTGATCATGCCGAATCCCGCATGGTTCACCAGATACGTGCCGGCATAGTCAAAGAGTCCTTTCAGTACTGTTGCCGCCACGAGTGCGTACGCAACAATCGTCCATGCATTATGGAAGTAAGCAGGGACGAAGTGTTGCAGATAGATCGGCTCACCTGTCTGCGGATTCGTAAACAGAATGATGTTCTCGGAGCCAGACGCAGGATTCAGCACGCGGTCGAGGACCGGCTTCAAAAGCATCAGCCGAAATGCCTCCAGGAATCCGACTCCCGCCAGAAGAAAGACTCCGGGCAACAGTTGTACGAGGAATGGCAGAACGTACCGTACCAGGCGCATCAATTGCCGCATGGAACTCCTGTGCGGCCGGAGCCGGGGTTGCGCTCTACCGGTGCGATAAGGGAAAGATGCAAGCCTCTATTTTACTTTACGGAGGAGTGGCAAGAATGGCGTTTCAGATGCCTCCGGAACCACCGGCTGCGTCTATTTCGGGCTGTCGCGGTGCACAATCTTGACCCGGTATCCAGCGCGCCGCAGATGCTTGCCTACCTCTTCTGCAATCATGACCGAACGATGCTGCCCACCCGTGCAACCGAAAGCAATCGTCAAATAGCTCTTGCCTTCATGAATGTAATGCGGCAGCAGGTAGACCAGCAGGTCTGAGATACGAGTGATGAATTCCTGCGTCTGCGGGAAGGAACGGATGTACTTTGCCACGCGCGGATGGCGCCCGGTAAGCGGCCGGAATTCGGGAACGAAATGCGGGTTCGGAAGAAAGCGGACGTCGAATACCAGGTCGGCATCCTCCGGCACTCCGTTGCGAAACCCAAAGCTGACGGACGAAACGAGGATACTCTTCTTGGGTGACTGTTCGTGGAAGCGCTCGTTGATGTGCGCGCGGAGTTCATGCACGTTGAACTTTGAAGTATCGATAACGAAATCCGCCACACGACGGATGGCGCTCAAATGCCGCCGCTCGGCCTTGAGCGCTGCCTTCACCGGAGCATCGGTCCCCAGAGGGTGTGGACGGCGCGTCTCACTAAAACGACGCAGTAGTACGGCATCGGAAGCCTCCAGAAAAACCACTCTCGTGGAAATCATGCGCCGAACCGACTTCAAGATTCCCGGTAGCTTCCCCAGTTGTGTTCCTTCGCGAACATCGATCACAAGTGCCGTGCGTCGACTGTCGCGCGAACGAACCGTCAATTCCGCAAATCTCGGAATCAGTTCGACGGGCAAATTGTCGACGCAGTAATACCCGAGATCCTCGAAGGCTTTCAAGACAGAAGCCTTCCCCGACCCGCTCATGCCTGTGATGATGACCAATTCCGGGGAGCGTCGCCTTTCGCGGCCGGTGGGCTTGGCCTCTGGCTTCGCCTTGGCAATGGTGGGAACCGAAGACTTGCGCGCCATCCACTGGATACTAGCATCGAAGCGGTCTGCTCTGCTTTGTCCCTGATTGCCTACTGAGATACGTTGGCGATCAGGGGTTAAAGACGAGATCCGGATTGTCTCCGCCCTGCTCTGGCCTGTAATCTATGGCGTCATGAAAAAGTTCGAAGAGCTCACAGAGCGCGAGGTGCTGGCTTTAGCCATTGCACTGGAAGAAGAAGATGAACGCGTCTACGCCGATTTTGCTGAAGGGTTGCGGCAGGACTATCCGGCCACGGCGTCAATGTTTGAAGGCATGCGCGAAGAGGAGTCGGGACATCGCCGCCGCCTGCTGGAGCTCTATCGCACGAAGTTCGGAGAACACATTCCACTGATTCGCCGCCAAGATGTTCGCGGATTTGTGGAGCGTCCGGCGCTCTGGTTGGTCCGTCCGCTTCGAATCGAAGCCGTACGCAAAGAAGCTTCGACCATGGAAGTAGAGACACGGCGATTTTATGAAAAGGCCGCTGCACGGACCCAGGACGCGAGTATCCGGCAACTGTTGGATGACTTGGCCACTGAAGAACGCGAACATGAAAACCGCGCTCAGGAACTCGATAAACAGAAGCTGCCAGACAACGTAAAGGCGGATGAGGAAGTGGCGCAGCGGCGGCTGTTTGTCTTGCAGATCGTACAGCCGGGGCTTGCGGGCTTGATGGATGGTTCAGTTTCAACATTGGCTCCCGTGTTTGCCGCGGCTTTGGCAACCAAGGACAGTTGGGATGCATTTCTCGTCGGACTCGCGGCCTCTGCTGGAGCTGGGATCTCCATGGGATTTGCCGAGGCTTTGTCCGATGACGGAAGCCTGACGGGACGCGGCCATCCGTGGGTACGCGGGTTGATTTGCGGCGCCATGACTGCAGTCGGCGGAATCGGGCACACCCTGCCTTTCTTGATCCGTGATTTTCGGCTTGCTTTGGGAGTGGCGGGATTGGTAGTGCTCGGCGAGTTGGGGGTAATCACCTGGATTCGCCGACGCTACATGGACACGCCCTGGGTGACGGCCGCCCTGCAGGTCGGATTAGGGGGAGTGCTGGTGTTCATCACCGGCGTGCTGATTGGGAGTTCGTAAGATTGCAGATTTCAGATATCAGATATCAGATATGAACGGTGCTTCTTTGCCGGTGATCAATCTGAAATCCTGAAATCTGCAATTGTCATGGCTGCGTGTCAAGGGGGTGCGTGCTCTTTTCGTAGAACTCCTTCTGCAGTTTCAAGCTGACATCGTCAGCTTTCACTTGCTGAATCGCTTTCACCACTGAATCGATCCACCATTTCATCTGATACTCACCCAGTTCCCTGGTGGCCGCCGCGCCTTCGCCGGAATAGTGGAATGGAAAACGGGTGTACCACCAAATCCCCGTGTAGATGTCCTCTGGGATCTTTTGCCGCGCTTGATCCGCGCCTGACTCGGACGCGGCACGATCCTCATGCACGAGTTCCGGATGAGAAATCATCATCTTCGATGTCTCGCTTTCGCCGGCGTGCATGTCGATCCCGGTCTTCTTCGGAGGACCGCCATGTTCCGGTGTGCGTTCGTTGAAGACATAGACTACGTAATCACGCGGCTTCTCGAGTTGTGTTTGCGCGAAATAAGGCAACAGGCTGTCGTTCCCGCCGTGGCCGTTGACGATCAGGATTTTCTTGCAGCCGTTGCGGGCCATTTCGTCTGTCGTTTCCTGCAGAAGGGCGAGTTGCAAGCCTCGGCTGTAGGACATCGTCCCGGGTTCATGCTTCGCCTCCGCGATCTGTCCAAAGTAGTATTCGGGAAAAACGAGTACGTATTCCTGTTCTGCCGCATGTAAAGCGGCGTAACGAACGTCGAGCAAATCGGTGCCGAGCGGAAGGTGGGGTCCGTGCTTCTCAAGAATTCCAAATGGAAGGAGACAGACTCCCTGGGAACGTCGAATGCCCTCTCGAAAATCGGAGGCGGTCAGTTCTTCCCAGTGAACCGAAAGCTTCGGGCCAGCGGCTTGAGCGTGCCCTTGCGACAAGCTGAACGAAAAACACCACAATGCCGATACCGCAATAATCAGCGAGCGATCAACGTAGATACGCATGGAAAAATCTCCCTCGGGCGCGGATTGTACCACCTGGAAAGCCTTTATTAAAACGTATCAATAGCATGGCTTGGCAGGCATGGCACGACGGGTGACCTTCGTTACGCAACTCCTGAATCCCGGAGTGTTTTACTTTGGAAAGCAATTTCCCAGAGTGCTTTGAACGGAGCTTGACTTTGAGAGCGATGCGGTTGCCTGCACGTGTGCTGTTTAGTTCCATTTTGATTTTTGCAAGCTACAGCTCTGCGCAACAGTTGGTTCAGGTTCCACGCGAAGACGGCACGCAGACTCCTTTGCGCGTATATTCGCCGCGAACCAACGAATGCGCTCCTCTGGCACTGATCTCTCCCGGAGCGGGAGGCAGTGAAAATGGGTATCGCTATCTGGCGGAAGGTTTGCTATCCGATGGCTGGGAGGCGATCGTGATGGGTCACAAAGAAAGCGGAATGGCCGCCCTCGGATCCGACATTCGGGAGCAGCATGGAATCAAGCGCGGCCTGCGCGCGTTGGTCGATGATCCGAAGGCTTATGACGCCCGATTGATGGATATTGCCGCTGCATTGAAATGGGCGAATCACTCATGCAAGGCACCTTTTGTCGCCCTGGTCGGGCACTCCATGGGGGCACGGACCGTGATGATCGAAGCCGGCGCCAAAAACAAGATCGGCGTTAACGGACACGATCGATTCGATGCTTATGTAGCGATGTCGCCGGACGGCCCTGATGCAGTCTTTCAGGAGAATGCTTGGAACACCATCAACAAACCCATGCTGATCCTCACCGGCACGCGGGACAAGTCGATGCAGACAGGCGACTACAAATCGCGCACCATTCCCTACGAAAGTCTGTCCGCGGAATGCAAGTGGCTCGGAGTGATTGATGGCGCGACGCATATGAATTTTGCCGGCGTGGGCCTCGCCGACACAACCGAAAAACTAACTCTGCTGGAATCGAAAGCATTTCTCAATGGGCTTCGCGCAGGCAAGTGCGAAGGACCTGTAACAGCGAAAGGGATCACGCTTAACAACAAGTAGGCCTCAAATAACAGCCGCCCGATACTTCCGGGCCGCCGGACAGCCGGGGCAGCTGTCCCTATACGAACTCGGCTGATGTCTAGGGCACTTCAATCAACTGCATCTTGCCATCTTTAGCCCGATGCAGAACCATCACTTTTCCTTTCGGATCACGAAATACGAAGACGTCCCGATCTTTAAAGTGAGCTTCCTTGATGGCTTCCTCCAACGTCATGGGGCGCATGGCCACGCAATCATCCGACCGAACCAGATGCACTTCGGTCGTTTTCGCAACGGCCGGATACTTGTGAACCAGCACAGGTACTGCAGTTTTTTCCGACAAACCGACGGCCGCTGTAACTTCATCCGGCGCAGAATGTCCATTCCACTTGTTCACTTCTTCCGTTTTGCGAGCGGCGCGTTTCTTCGATTTCCAGCGCGTTTTGTGCTTGATCGCTTGCTTCTCGAGGTGATCAAGGGCCTCGTTCACGGCGATCGTCATATCCTTTGCCTGTGCCAGGCCAACTAACGGTCCGTTTCGTGGATTAATCGTGATCTCAGCTTTATGGCGGTGTTTCTCGACAGCGAGGATAACTTTGGTTTCGAACTTGTCGCCCAGGATTTTGCGGATTTTCGTGAGGCCGGTTTCAACTTCTCTGCGGATGGCGTTGGTAACTTCGTACTGTCTTCCGGTGTACTCCACGTTCATGAGCGCCCCCTCCTAGAAAATTCGTATCGAGATCAATTGGGCACTACATATTTTTCTATTTCTTTACCCGGCGCTGGTGCGTGCTTGGGATGCGCATGTCCTCACGGTACTTGGCTACTGTGCGGCGAGTCACCTGAATGCCTTGCGACTGCAGGATCCGGGTGATCTGCTCGTCGGTCAGCGGACGAGTCGGATCTTCTTCCTCGATAAGCTTCTTGACCCGGCGCTTGAGGATCAGCAGCGACGTACCACCACCCTCCGGTCCTTGTACGCTTTCGCTAAAGAAGTATCGCAACTCGAATACACCTTGCGGCGTATGCGCGTACTTGCTAGCGACTGCACGGCTTACCGTCGAAGGATGCACGCCGATTTCTTCGGCCACCTCCTTGATCATCATGGGTTTCAGTTGATCGATGCCTTTTTCCAGAAATTCCTGCTGGCGGGCAACGATCGAGTAGCAAACTTTCGTGATCGTTTGTTTGCGTTGTTCGATATTTTTGATGAGCTGAATCGCACTCTTGTAACGCTCTTTGACGTAATCGCGCGTGTTCTTGTCGTTGTTGCCGTCTCGGGTGACGAGTTTCTTATAGGCAGGATTCAGCCGAAGCTGCGGCAGGTCTTCATCGTTCATGATGACCAGCCACTCATCTCCATGTTTCACAAATGCCACATCGGGCTCGATCAGGCGAGCTTGAACCTTGTTGTAGCGGAGACCGGGACGCGGATCGAGCGTGCGAATAAATTCCAAGGCCGCCTGCACCGCCTCCATGGGCCGGCTGATGGCCTTCGCGATTTCCTTATATTGCTTGTTCTGTAAGCCGCGAAGATGCTGGTCGACGACGGACACCGCATCCTGCAGAAGTTGTGCCGTTCCGTTGCCATTCTTTTGCTGTGCCAGTTGCACCTGGTGATACCGAAGCTGATTCAGCAGGCACTGACGCAGATCACGGCAAGCCACTCCAGGAGGATCCAGTTGCTGTACGACTTGTAGTGCCTCTTGCAGATCGGCTGCGCTGAAATGTGGCGTATATGCCAATACGGTCGCCGGCTCTCGCGCCGGAGCAACCGCCGCCGCACCGTTCCCCGATGGGATTGATGGCGCACTCGCGCTGCCCGAGACGTCTCCGACGCTTAGTCCATGGGCTACATCATCCACAAGATCGGAGGTCTCACCTTCCGCAGAAAGTTCCTCAGCCTCAATGTCCGCCGGTGCATCCGCAATCCCTAGCGCTTGTACCTCGCCGGCGATACTCCTCGCCGTTTCCGCATCGGCTTCCGGCGCCGCCGGAGGAGCGATCCCAAGCAGTTCGTCGTCGCTGGCGATAAGGTATCCATCCTCGTTCAAATTGCCCACGATCAGGTCCGCAGCTTCGCGGACTTCCGGGCGCAGGCTGAGCGCTCCCAGTTGCCAGGAAAGATGATCTGTGAGGTTTGAAGGCTTGGACAGGAAATTCTCGAATGAAGGTCTCTCGATATCCTCCATCTCGCTATGAGTGCGATATCCGGGATCGAGATAATCTTGAAAGAAAGAACCGAAATCGATCTCCTCGAATGGATCCTTTTTCTCTACGGCTGTGATCGGATTTTCTTCGGTGGTTGCAGCTGCAGCACGCTCGCGATCTTCTTCTTTCTTGCCAACCTCGTCGAGAAGGGGAACTGAGTCTTCCAGTTCCTCGAGAACAGGATTCTCCACCATCTCAGCGTTAATCATGTCCTTGAGCTCAAGTTTATTGAGCGCCAGGACCGAGACCATCTGCACCAGACCGGGTGTCAGGATCTGCCGCTGCGACAGCTTTACGGTGAGTTTGTGCTGCAACAAAACCATATCGTTGGTCGTCAGTTCTTCGTCGTCAGCCGTCTCGAATCGTCAGTCCCTAACGACTAACGCAAGCGACAAATGACGCCCTTCCTACACCAGCGAGAAAGTCTCGCCCAAGTACACTCGTCTCACTTCCGGATCGCCAGCGAGTTGCCCCGGCTGTCCCTGACGGAAGATCCTCCCGTCATCAATGATGTAAGCTCGATCTGTTACCGAAAGCGTTTCGCGTACGTTGTGATCGGTGATCAGCACTCCGATACCGCTAGCCCGCAAGCTGCTGATGATCTTCTGCAGGTCGAGGACGGCGATCGGATCGATACCCGAAAACGGTTCGTCAAGCAAAATGAATGTGGGATTAATGCATAGGCACCGGGCAATCTCTACGCGCCGGCGCTCCCCACCGGACAAGGCATATCCGCGGTTCTGGCGGATGTGCTCCAGTCCTAGCTCATCGATAAATTTCTCCATCTTCTCGCGGCGCTCATGCCAGGAAATCGGCTGCGCTTCCAGAACCGCGAGGATGTTCTCTTCTACCGTCAGCTTGCGAAAAACCGATGCTTCTTGTGGGAGATAGCTGATTCCATACTGACGCGCCCGAAGATACATGGGAGTGTCGGTGATGTCTTGGCCGTCGTACAACACGCGACCGGAGTCAGGCGGAATCAGGCCAACGATGGCATAGAATGTAGTAGTCTTTCCTGCGCCATTAGGTCCAAGTAATCCAACGACTTCGCCCTGTTGGACCTCCAGGCTTACCCCATTTACAACGCGGCGGCCACGATACGATTTGGAGATTTCTTCAGTGGCCAGAGTACGCATTTATCGTGCCACTCGCGTCGTCGTTACCACAGGAGTACTTCCTTGCCCTTCTACGAGCACCCTATCATCGCGTCTAAAGAAAGTCAACGAAACCCCAGTAATCTTGCCCTGTTCGGCATCAAAAATGCTAGGCGGACCACCCGTGAGCACAAACTTGTCGTCTGCGGTCGTGTACGTGAGATTGTGCCCTCGTGCCTGCCGATTCGCCTGCTCGATCAGAACATTCCCCTGCGCGACCATACGGTCCAGTCGCCCGGTTGCGGAGAGAGCTTGATCTCCCGTTGTCTGGCTGCGCGGTAAGAGGTAGGCGTCCGCCGTTCTCGACGAAGCAGTAAAATCCGCACCTTTCGCCAAAACTCCCCCCTCATATTGGACTTTGCGATCACTGTCGACGTAACTCAGTCGTCTCGCGGTGATCGTGATGGGGCTGGTTCGAGCCGGTCCAGGTATCGCGCCCTGGTGAGCATCAGGTACCTTCTCTGAGGCTTTCTCCACCGCAGCCAGGACGGTTTGGACAGAGATCGTCTTCGTGCCTTCAGCAACTACCGATCGGCGATCGCGATCGAACTGGATGGTGGGCGCCTCGATGACGTTGGCGTCCTGCCAGAGCCGCGCGTTCCCATGATAGGTCGCGGCGGCTGGCGATTTATGGGCGACCATCGTATGGGCCGTCACGTGAATCGGGGAAGAAGCTGCCAGCAGAGCTCCATTCGGCTGCTCTTTGAGTTCGCTGTATGTGCTCTTTACGTCACCTTCTGCGACGGCATCCCCTGACGCACGATTAATCTGGATCACGTTCGCAGTAGTCGCCATGCCGCCATTGGTTACCCGCGGGCTGCCGGCTAGCACCAGCATCTGGTCCGAGGGGGTATACCGCCCTGATTCGGCTCCTGCCTCCATTCGCTGCGCTTCCGGCAGGTTGTCCGAATAAGCAACATTACCCTTCTGCATGATGGACTCGATGCCACCTTGCGGAAGGAAGGCGGCATCAACAGAATCGCTCGTGCTCACACGATCTGGCTGGCCCGGAACGGAGTTCGCAACATGTACATCGGGGGCTCCGTGAACCGATGCCAAGTGATTTTTGCCGACCGACTCTGTGAAGTTCGCAATGAATCTCCCCGCCGTAACCACCGTCTGCTCAATACCTTGATTCGAACCCGAGGCCTGTGCCGGCGCGATCGTGATGCGGGCTGGCCCTGACGTGACTGCCTGCTTCAAGACACGTCCGCCGGCCACCGTGAAGTCAATAACCGGTGCAGTCAGGTCAAAGTTCTGCGGGCTGTTGCCTTTCGCCACAGGCGCTGACGACTTGGCCATGTTTTGAGTCAAGTGCGCGCCGTCAACAGCGTGCACCTTTTGGAGTTCGTTCTGACCGGCGAAATCGAAGATCACCCGCTGAGCTTCTCCCACGACGTTCTGCGCACCCAACTCTTCAAAATGCACATTCCCTCTGAGAGTAGCCGTTTGCAGACGATCTTGACCCCCGGGAAGCAGGAACTCAGCCGAATCAGCACGCCCGTGGACCTGAGAGGCTTTGTCTAGATGATTCGACCTCACACCGATACTCGGCATGTCGGCGACCACATCCCCCGTGGCCAGTACGCGCTCCACATGGTTTTCCGAATCCAGATAGAACGTCGCCTCATTTGCCCCTACGGTCCCGTCCGCACGCCTGAGCAGAACCGCTTCGAGCACGATGTGGCGAGGATCATTGGTGATGATCCCGCGCCGCGCATCGAGGACGGCGTGTTCCGGCCCGCTCAGCTCAATGTGAATCTGTGATGAAAGGATTAATGTGCTCGTCTTCCCGGCGTACTTAGCCCCGACGGCCGAGCCACTGGCTTGGGGCGTCCGGAACTCCACTCGAGCGTCAGTCCAGGCGTTCCCGGAATCCTTGTTAAAAACAAGGTCGCGCGTCTTGAGACGAATTGGGTTTCTGAGTTCCTTGGGTGCCGTCTGGTCAGCGCTTTGTAGTCCGGCTGGGTTCGCGACTAAATCGATCTGCACCTCGCCCTTGGCTGTAACATCGCCGGTCTTCTGGTTGTACGCAAAATCATCTCCGTAAATCTGGTCGAAGCGCGACGAGTCGTGCCCGTAAAGAATAATCGAGACGTTGTGCAGCTCGGCGTTGCCGTTCAGCTTGAATTCTTTGAGGTTGCTGGCCTGGACAGTAAACAGCGTCCGCTTCCCGTCGGATTTGGAAATCTGAAAGCCCTGGGCGGTCTGCTTGATGTCATAGCCGATCTTCCCAGGGACGCTCTTGAGCGCATTCTGCGCCTTCGACCGCGCATAGAAATACATCGCAGCGACAGCGAGGGTGAGCAGTATCGCGATCGCAGCCAGCAGACGGCGTAAGCGATAGACCGGGAGCGGCATCTGGCTTCAGTGTAGAACAGTTGGCAGTCCCCAGTTCTCGATTCTCAGTTTTTGATACCTTTAACCTGCCGATGGACAAGGAACCCACAGCACCGCTGCTGGATTTTCGCAATATCAGCGTAATGCGCGGGCAGAAGACCGTTCTCGACGAATTCAGTATTCGGATCGGTCCGGATGAGCATGTGGCGATTCTCGGACCCAATGGTTGCGGGAAGTCCACGCTGATCAAGACCATCACTCGGGAGTGCTATCCCTTGGCGCGGCCCGAATCATCGATGTCCATTCTCGGCCAAGACTCCTGGGATGTGTTCTCTCTGCGGTCGCTCCTCGGCATTGTTTCGAACGATCTCATGCTCTCCTGCACGGGTGACGCTTCGGGCAGGGATGTTGTGCTTTCTGGGTTCTTCAGCAGCACGGCAATCTATCCGAATCACACCGTGAAACCCCAACAATTGGAAATGGCAGAGGCCACGCTTGCCGAGTTGAAGATTTCATACCTGGCAGACCGCCCTGTATGCGAAATGTCATCGGGAGAGGCGCGGCGGGTGCTGATCGCACGGGCGCTGGTTCACAGGCCCCGGGCGCTGCTCTTCGACGAGCCCTGCAATTCGCTCGATCTCGCGGCGCAACTGAAGGTGCGTCAGACGACGAGCGCACTGGCGAATTCAGGGACGGCGATCATTCTGGTAACGCATGAACTGGCGGATATCGTGCCGGAGATTCAGCGCGTCGTGTTGATGGGGCAAGGCAGGATAGTAGCTGACGGCCGAAAAGAAGAGATTCTGACGGTCGAGCGGCTCGCGGAACTATTCGGTGTCACCGTACAGATGGCACGCCGGGATGGCCACTACCATTTGTGGTAGAAGTCCGGAGATCTCGCAGCGAGAGTTCCAGACCGCCATACTCAGGATGATCGTTCTGCCCGATCGAGAAGGCGACATCGATGGAATCGCCCGCCAGAAGCGGGGATTGCTGCAGGCGCTCAGCCATGTGCCAGCCCAATGCAGTGAACGTGATCCTGCTCCTGAAATCGATTTTTTCATAGGCGTTTCCGCGCGCTTCGGCGACAGCCGTTGCCCTTTCACTTCGCCGGATTGCCGCCCCGTCCGGATGGCAGCGCGGCGTTGCCATGATTGCCGCGGCGGAGAGTTCTTGTGACTCCGATTTCTGAGGTTCTCCGGCTCTCAGCTTCAGCTTCACATGCTTCTCTTTCAGAATCTTTGGAGGAGCAGTCAGTTGCACCCCTCGCGCGGCGAATACGGGTTCGGGGTTCGACATCCCATAGGGCTCAAGCATCTGTAAAACCCGATAGAAGTCCGGAGTCACATCCGTCAGGCTCAGCTCACCATCAAATTCGAGGATAGGCTCGAAGTCTGCGAGGGTCAGGCGCTCGTGGGCGAATTGATCCAACCGCGTCCGCAATTCATTTACATTCCCCGTTGGCATCGCGAATCCACAAGCATGAGCGTGCCCACCATAGCGGGAAAAAAGAGTACTGCACGACTCCAGCGCTTCAAGCAGATGAAACGCCCGAATCGAGCGACCCGAGCCAAACGCTTCCTCGCCCTCGCGCGAAATAACGACGGTGGGCCTGTTGTAACGCTCAACGATCCGAGTGGCCGTGATGCCGATGACCCCGCGATGCCAGCTGTCTCCATCCACCACAATGCAATATGCATCGCACAGTGCCGCTTCATTGGCGAACCGCTCCTCGACCGAGCGTAGAATTCGTCTCTCTTCTTCCTGCCGATCCGTATTGAGTTGGTCGAGTCTTGCGGCAAGTTCCCTCGCGCGCGCCGGATCTTTCACCGTGAAGAGCTCGATGACATCGCGCGCTACGTCCATGCGCCCCGCTGCATTAATCCGCGGAGCAATTCGGAATCCAACCTCGCCCGAGGTCGGTGGTCGGTTGGCTGAAATCTGCGCCATCTCGAGCAGCGCTTTCAGGCCTGGATTGACCGCTCTGCGCAGAGCATCCAATCCCAACGAAGCGAAGACCCGATTCTCTCCGGTCAGGGGCACCGCATCAGCGATCGTCGCAATCGCTACAACCTTCATGAACGAAAGCAGCAGCTTGTTCTGATCCTTGGAGCCAAGGCGTCGCTGCATCAATCCCTGTGCTAGCTTGAAAGCCACTCCAGCGCCACACAGTTGCTTGTAGGGGTAACTGCAGCCGTGCTGGTTGGGATTGATCACCGCCAATGCTCTCGGCACGCCGTCAGGTCCGGGCTGGTGATGGTCCGTAACAATCAAATCCACGCCAAGACGATGGGCGGTTTCGGCCGGGCCGAACGCACGAATGCCCATATCCACGCTGATGATCAGGCGAATGCCCGAGGCAGCGGCACGTTCAATCACATCGTCGCGCATGTCGTACCCTTCGCGGATACGATGGGGCACGTGGAAGTCCGCGGATCCTCCACACAACTCAATGGCGGTCTTCAAAATGATCACGGCCATCGTGCCATCTACGTCGTAATCTCCGTAGATCAGAATGGGCTCTTTGCGCTCGATGGCCGCGTCAAGGCGGTCGACGGCGCCGCGCAAGCCAGTCATGAGCTCAGGTGCGTGAACGTGCGCGAGAGAGGGAGAGAGAAAGCGCTGCGCCTCTTCCCCGCTGTTAAGTCCCCGTCGGACCAGTAGCGGGGCGAGGATGGAAGCTGATTGTGCAACGCCGGTAGCCTGGAACGCGGAATCCGCCCGCAGGCAGGCGGCCAGGTTCTCGGCTGGAGCCGCGTCAGTAGCCTTCTGAATCCACCGCATGGGTATCATGTAGCCCCGGACGCCTCGTCCGGGGTTGCGCGAAGCGCAATCACCCCCGCTGGGCCGAGAAACAATGCTGGCGTGAACTCACCCTTCGGCACGCCCCTTTCAGCTTCGTTCTAGGCGTGGCAGACGCAGACGTCCGCCCAAACATTCCAGCTTAATTCTCTTCGTCCTGATCGGGCTCGTCCATGGTGAGCCCACCGAATTCGTCGGAGACCTCGAGCAAACGCTGATAACGGTCGTACCATTCAGTGCTGAGTTCGCAGAGGAACATCGATCCTTGGTACGCCCAGCCGAGTTGCAGATATCCCACCTTGCCCACATGCGCTCTGAGCCAGCGGGCATCTTCCACGTCGTCGGTGTCTGTGAACTCGGAGTTGGTAAGTCGCTGCACCATCTCGTCGAGTTCCGCTCGGTCCAGCACCCAGGAGTGCATCGTCAAGAATGGCGCGCCCGCAGACTTGGCCAGCTCGACAAAATCCTTCCAGCCGTCGGGATTGTCGCCCATCTCCCACATCACGCACTGCACCTCTTCGTAGTCCACGAAGCCGTGAAAGCGGCGCATACCATGGCCTTCAATGAAGGCAATCATGTCATCTTTTATGCTGGTCAGATCGTCTGGAATGGGAGACATATTGGGAAGCGAGTACGGTTGCGAACCTTTATTGTATGCCCTTACCCCGGATCGGTGCCACTTTCAGTGAGTTGGCGTAGGAGCGGTTATGAGGCCGACAAACATGCGGTAAAACTTCTCCGTATCAAGGTCAGACTGGATTTCGACAAGTTGCGTGTTCGGGTGGAATTTGTCGTCAGCCGACCACGTGAGCGTGTTGCCATAGCTCGCGCCACGGTCCAGATCGACGCTCATGTAGCGGGCCTGAGTTTTGGTGATGATGCTGGGATCGATCCATGCCGCCGCGGCCAATTCGTCCCACATGATGTCGGCCCCGGGTGGCGTCAGGATTGCGAAGTTGGCTACATAACGCGCCACTGGGGTTCCGGCCGCTTCGATTTGTTTCACCAGCACAGCCGTCATATGAGTCTTTATCGAAATGTCAGTTGGTGTGCAAACGATCTTCTTCCAAGGTGCGCGAAGAACTATGGCCGCCGCCTCCGGATCGAACCAGAAATTGAATTCATGCCGCGGATTATTCAGGAACTCTGGATTGTCGCTCTGCGGACTCAGGCTTCCTCCCATGAAAACCAGTTCCCTGGCCAGATCAGGCACCTGTGGATCAAGAGAAATGGCCAATGCCAAATTCGTCATCGGCCCGCCTTCATAGATAGTCACTTCGCGAGGATACTTGTGCACCATTCGGCTGATGAAATGCGCCGCATCCTCATCCGCCGGTTTTGTGGTTGGTGCGCCCTCGGGAAGGCGCGGGATCACGGAGGCTTCGTGCCGCCAGCGCTCGTCCCAAGCTCCTGCGTAGGCGACCATGCCGTAGCGCTGCTGCCATAACTGAGCCTCTTCGCGCGTTCGAAGCAGCGGGAAAGCCGCGCCGGGGACAACCGGAATGTCGGTGCGGCCGATGAGTTCCAGCAGCCGCAGCGTATGCGCGATCTCCTCCTCCCGCCACTGATCTCCGCTCACGACGGTGATCCCAAGCACTTCCACTTGCGGTGATTGGATCATCACCAATAGCGTCTGCAGGTTGCTCCCGCCGGGGCCGGAGCAATCTTCGTTGATAATCACCTTGCGCCGCGCATCCGCCAAAGTAACAGTGGCGGTGAAGACAACGAGTGCGATGAGGAACTCAGTCTTATGTCTCATTTCGAAGAAGGATGTGGAACGTGAGAAAGTTTAGGGCAGATTGGGCTCGTGCTCAACCTGCCCTGCGTATTTCAGGAGTCTCTGCCTTTACGACTCTCGGCCGACATGTCGACGCAACAACTCGACGTCGGCCCGCGTAATCGCCGGACGTTGCGCACTGGTCAATTCAGCCTAGGTCAATTCAGCCTAAAAGATCAGCTTGAGCGCAAGCTGGATTACCCGCGAGTCCCCGGCTAATTGGTTTACCGTCGCGTTGGCGAAACCAAATGTTCCAGTAGAAAACGGTGACGCGTCTTGCATGTTGCTGACACCCGGGCTGCCGGGCAGATACAGATGCGGGTGATTCCACAGATTGAAGAACTCCGCACGGAAATCGAGCTTAGTACGCTCGGTGATCACAATGTGCTTAATCAGGGAAAAGTCAGTGTTGATGTAATTGGGACCTGAGACCGGAGCACGAGGTGCAGTGCCAAGTTCGCCATCGGGAGCCTCCACGAAAGCGCAGGGGTTAAACCAGTAACCACCGGCAACGTGAAGCTGAGACGGTGCATTGCAGGAAGGATTTGCCGCAACCGGACCGGGACGATTCGGATCCCCAACGATATTCGGACGATTTAGCGTTGAGCCATTCCACTGGAAGTTAACCCCGCTGCCATTGTCGGAGTTGACGATGAACAATGGGAATCCAGAGATCGCCCGCTCAATAACTTGAGCCTCCCATCCACCAAACATTCCATTGGCCGCGCCGCCCCAATTGCTGCCGAACTTCTTGCCTTTGCCAAACGGAAGCTGATACAAGACGCTGGCCGTGAACTGATCGTTCACGTTCAGCGCGGAGAGACCCCAGTCGGATCGGATCGTACCCGGAAGGGGCCAGTACGTTGCGCCCGGAGAAGTTCCGAGTCCGTCGGGCAGACCTGAATCGAATGTGCGTGACCAGGTGTAACCGATAAGGGCATAGAGGCCGTGACGCGCGCTCTTGGTCTCGGCTTTCACTTGCAGCGAGTCATACCGTGCATTTCCGACGTCGCTAACATTGGCGACGATGGGATCAAACGCGTTCAGTTGGCCCCCTCCAGTTGGGAAGCACGGGTTGGCCCAATTCACGCACGGGGGCTGCACAAAACTTCCACCGGGACCGCACCCGAGGGTGTAGCCCGGAGTAGTTCCGCACGCTGTCGGCGTATTAACGTTCAGGTTCACACCATCCATCAGGATGTGGTGACTACGCGAGCCGGCATAGCCAACCGTCAATACCACCTCTCCGGGCAGTTGGTGCTCCACGTTGAGCGTAAACTGCTGCACCCGTCCCTGCTTGAAGTTGAAGTTTTGAGACTGGATGGTGCCCGTGAACTCCGCGGGGTCAGGTTCTGCCGTGATCACCGGCAGGAAGGCCGCCCGCAAACCGCATCCTTGATTCCCAGTGAAGCCACAGGTGGCAGTACCCAAGCTCTGAAATGGAGAGAGCCCACTGAAATTGTCAATCTCCGCGTAGTAAGGTGGATTCTGCCATAGCCCCTGTGCCCCCTGGTTCCATGACGAATCGTGATAGATAGCATACCCTGCACGAACCGCGGTCTTGTCGTTCCCGAAGGGCTTCCATGCGATGCCGATGCGTGGTTCGAACGCCGTCTTATCCATCTGGATTCCGACGCGCCCGTCAGTAGCAACGCAGATCGCACAACTCCGGTGCACGCTGTTGCCGGCAACATAGTACTTGCCCGTAGCGACATCAAAGTCGGACTGCCTCCCCTGGTCCTCAGTAATGGGTGTGACCAGCGCCCAGGCCAAACCAAGGTTCAGGGTCAGACTCTTGCTGACGCGCCAGTTGTCCTGAATGTATGGTCGAAACAGCTTCCAACGGCGTCCTGTCATGGCGCCTTGAAAGGTTTGATCATGCAGTGAGCCCGTGCCAATTTGTCCGATAAGAAGGTCGGCGGCTCCATCCCCAGTGATCGTGCCGAAATTCAGAATGAAACCGTCCTGGAACCCATTGGTTTCGACATTCATTTGCTGCGCGCGTAACTGCCCGCCGACGCGGATCTCATGTTTTCCGCGAACCATGTCGAATGAATCAGACCAGGTGAAAATGTTCGTGCCGCCGAGAAATGGCGCGAATCCGCGGTCGCCAAGCGTCCAATACTGGCCCACGTACGTCGAGGTTAAGCCGCAGCTGAGGCAGTCTTTGGTGGACTGATTTATGACCCCCGCCGCATTGGGATCTCCACAGAACGGATTTATGTTGGCGCCAAGAAGGCCCACTTTGAAGGCCCCGCAACTCCGGTCTCCGAAGGAAAGAATATGGTTGAAGATGCGGTTGAACCCGAATGTGAATTGGTTGATGTTGCGGGCGCTGAAGATGTGTGTCTCGGAAATGACCGCATTACGCGCATGATTTGTGATGTTTTGCGTGCTCGCGAACGGACCTATCTCGGCAAACCCAGGAGAACCTCCAGGCACAAGCGATTCGGCTTGCTCGTAGCTGAAGCGGGCATAGGCTGTGTCCTTGCTGGAAAAATTGTGGTCGACTTTGACGTCGAATTCGTCATCGTTGAGGCTGCGAGTCGGAATGTTGAGATAGTTGAAGCTTTCATTGCTTACATTAGTCGTTGGATACAGGTCCAGCATGGCTTGGCCGGTGGAGTCAATGAGCGCGGGAGGAATGTAGTTGCAGTTGGTGCCAGGCGCCTGCCCGCCGTGTGCATTCACTGGTTCGGGGGTCGGCGTAACGTTGTTCTCCGTTCCGGGAACACACTGAAAATTGGTCGGCTCGCCAGCTAAGGCGTAAGGATTGGTCAGCAGCGACATCCCCGTATTCAACGGGCCGAACCTGAAATCGCCGCTGACCATCGCTGGTGTTGGAATTAATCCCGAGGACACGATGCCCCGACGCTTGCGCGTGCCCTGGTAGTCCATGAAATAAAATGTTTTGTCATTCCGCAGCGCTCCCCCTAGCGAACCGCCGAACTGATTCAGATTGAACTTGTCCTTCGGGGCGCCTGGAGTGACAAATCGATCCGCCGCGTCAAGTTTGGTGTTGCGGAAAAATTCGAATAGAGAGCCGTGCATTTGGTTGGTTCCGGATTTTGTCGCAACCAGCACGGTCGGACCCGCCCGTGTGCCAAACTCGGCGGAGTAGTTATAGCTGAGAACCTTGAACTCCTGAATTGCATCGATGGAGGGCTTGAAACCAATGCCGCCGGCCGTCAGTTCGTTGTCGTCGTTTCCGTCGAGAAGCCAATCAGTGCTCTGCGCGCGCGATCCTCCGACTGACAGCGAAAAAGTACCGCGAGCGGAGACTTCGCTACTGGGTCCGCCATTAAAGAAACTGTTGGGATTCGTTTCCTGCGTAGTTCCGGGCGTCAGCGTAGCCAGCTGTACAAATTCCCGGCCATTGAGAGGGAGAGAGGAGACCTGCTCGCTCGTGATCACCTGGCCTAAGGTCGGGTTCGTCGTCTCCACCGCCACTTCCGTTGCATTCACTTCCACACTGGTGCTGACCGAAGCCGGCTGCAACGTAAAATTCAGCTCGCGATGCTCATCGACTTGTAGACGAAGATCCTTCGATTCAGCCGGTCTGAAGCCCTGAGCATCAATGTGAAGGGTGTAAACACCCACAGCGAGCGACGGAATCAGGTAATGTCCACTCTCGTCGGTCGCAGCCTCGCGCGAGACGTTGGTGGCTTGCGCCGTGATGGTGACTTTTGCATTTGCCACTACCGCCCCGGAATTATCGGAAACAGTACCTGAAAAATTGCCGGTTGCCTGACCGAACATCAAAGAACCACTCAAAACAATAGCTGCGGAGCAGAAAAGGACAGTGGAAAGCGCTTGCTTCCTAGACATTGGACATACCCTTTCTTCGGCCTGTCCAAAAAACAAAAAAGCTACTCTCTCGTTTGTAATTGGAAGGTCCCCGGCCGCAAGACACGGCTTATAAATTGCCGCCAATGATTAAGTCAAGAAGTTTCGCCGCAATGCATATGCAGAAACCATAAATAAATCTTGGATTTGCGCGTACCTGCCAGCAACATCGATTTAGGATCGCAAATATGCATCGTGGGCTGTCAGACCCGGGGCGCTTTTCACTTTCGCCCAGACCACTCTGCATCGAATCGGGTGCGATCATAAAACGACTTCTGCGTACCAATCCCGGTCGTCGACAATGCCGCGTATAGATTCGCGCGGCGCACTGCTTCAATTTCTGGCACGCCTTCCCCGAGGAACATCGCAAAGCTTCCAATGAACGCGTCGCCCGCGCCTGTGCTATCAACGCTCTGCACTGGGAAGGGTGCCACATGCTCTGTTGCTTCGCGAGACGCCAGTAATGAGCCGTTGGCTCCTAACGTAAGGATCACGCGCCGTATTCCGCTGTTCACTAACTTCTGTGCACATCGCTTGGCGTCTTGCAGCGTCCTCACCGCCATGCCGGTGATTGTCTCTGCCTCGCTCTCGTTGGGCACGAAGTAATCGAGCCCTTCCAGCGCAGTCATGTCCACTTCCTGCGCCGGCGCAGGATTCAAGATGCAGCGTATGCCGTGCTTGTGTGCGAAACGAACCGTGTAGTAAACCGTTTCGAGCGGGATCTCAAACTGCAGCACGATGCAGTCCGCCGATTTCAACATCAGGGCGGCGTCATCCACATCCGCGGCCTTAATCGCATCGTTGGCGCCTTTTACCACCAGAATGCGGTTCTGCCCGTCAGGCTCGACAAAAATGGGAGCGACGCCGCTGGAGAGTCCCTCCACCTGCTTTACGTAGGTTGGATCGATTCCCAGTTTTCGGAAATTCTCGATTGTGGCCGGACCAAACAGATCGCTGCCAACACGCGCGACCATGCATACCTCTGCGCCGCACAGTCGCGCTGCCACAGCTTGATTCGCGCCCTTTCCGCCAAATCCAAGATGGAACTGCTGGCCGAATATCGTTTCCCCCGGCCTTGGGAACCGGTCGGCGAAGGTTGTCAAATCGATGTTCGCACTACCCACTACCGCAATGCGAGGGCGCTTTGCCATGATCGTATCGTTTGCTCCCGAAGCAGCAGAAGGCCGAGTCTATGCACCACCGCCCGCGTATGTCAACGCGCCAACGAGTGAGACTTGAGGCTCACTCCGAACAAGAGTAGAGTTACTCGTCTTCCGGAGACACTCATGTTCACGCCGCCAAGCGTCGCTGTTGCTTTGCTGATGATGATTGTCAGCGCTATCTGTTGGGGTTCCTGGGCAAATACCTACAAGGGGGTAAAGAACTATCGCTTCGAACTCTTTTACTGGGACTATGCGATCGGAATTTTTCTCGTTTCTCTGATTCTCGCCCTCACCATGGGGAGTAGTGGCAACGATTCGTCCAGTTTCGTAAATAACGTCCACGACACGCGTGGTTCGAACATCGTCTCGGCGCTCGTTGGCGGGGCTATTTTCAATTTAGCCAACTTGCTCCTGGTTGCCGCGATAGACATGGCCGGCCTTGCCGTTGCCTTTCCGGTGTCGATCGGAATCGCTCTGGTGGTGGGCGTCGTACTGAACTACATTCTCCAGCCCAAAGGCAACGCCGTATTGTTGATGTCGGGCGTCGCGTGCGCTTTCATCGCTGTGGTCCTCGACGGCAAAGCCTACGGACGCCTTGGTCGAGCCGGACAAGGCGCATCTCGCAAGAGCATCGTCCTGTGCGTCGTCTCAGGTGTATTGATGGGTCTCTGGAGCCCCTTCATGACCTACGCCATGACGCGTGGCCACGCACTCACTCCCTACAGTGCGGCAACTTTTCTTACTCTCGGCGCGCTCGTTTCATGCTTCATCTGGAACATATATTTCATGAAGAAACCGCTCGTGGGCGAACCCGTCGGATTCGGTGGATTTTTCCGCGCGCCTGCGTCAGGTCATCTTTTGGGTCTGCTCGGTGGTTTCATATGGGGAACCGGTACGGTTTTCAATCTTGTTGCTGGAAAGACTACGACCTTTGCCGTCTCCTATGCCATAGGCCAGTCTGCACCTATGGTTGCAGCCGCATGGGGTCTCTTTGTGTGGAAAGAATTTGCAGGATCCGAGAGACTCGCAAAGGTCTATCTCGCCTTAATGTTCGTCTCCTATATTCTCGCAATCCTGTTAGTAGCGCATGCGAACGGCTGAAGGTGGGCTCGTTATTTCCCCTTGATCCGGGCAATGAAAAGCTGCAGAAAACGCTCTGCATCGGAAGCGATGCACACCCTGGCATTTGCCTTTAATTCCGTGACACCTTCGATCTCGAAGTGATCTCCATGCAGCACGTTGTTTTCGTTGGAGCCCATGCGGTTGGCCACAGTTTCACCACGCGTGAATTCGCCTTTGGTTTCCACGTCGACGTGCATCTCTTTCAGCGTGACAAGCGTCGGATCGATCACCGTCGCCACAGCTAGCGGATCGTACATTGCCGCACCGCCATAGCCGCTCTTCTCCGAGCGCGTCAGATAGAAGTCTGCCAGTTTGACAATGAAGTCGCTCTGCGGACCGTGCGATGCCTGGAGTTGCTCCAGATGAGTTCGCCTGACCAACGTGCGCTCGCCTACGTCTGACCCGATCATTGTAACAATCCACCCGGCATTGAAGACGATCGACGCAGCCTCCGGATCGCCATAGATGTTGGCTTCTGCCGCTCCATCTACATTTCCGCCACTAATCGATCCGCCCATGATCACGATGTCTTTGACCAGCGGAACGATCGACGGATCTTTCGAGACGGCGAGCGCAATATTCGTCAGAGGCCCGACCGGAATTAACGTGATCTCGTGCGGATATTTATGAACCAATTCGATGATCAGGTCCGGCCCGAAGCGTGAATCGGCTTTGCACTTCGAGGCAGGCAATTCCACCCCTGCCAGTCCATTCTTTCCATGCCAGAACTGTGCCGTGATTAACTTCTGGTTCAGAGGATGCTGCGCCCCACCCGCAACCGGCAAGTCACAACGGCCGGCAAGGGACACGATTTTCAGAGCATTCTCCAGTCCTTGCCAGGCCTCGACGTTTCCTGGCACTACCGTAAGAGCTTCGACTTTCAACTCCGGCGAATTCAGTGCCAGCAAGATTGCCATCGCATCATCGATGCCCGGGTCGGTGTCTATGATGACCCTTCGCGGCGACTCCGCAACTGCTCCTGCGACAAGCGCCAGCAGTACCGCGACAACGGAAAATGAAAGGCAGCGCTTCACCTGAAAGGTCCTTTGCTTTGGAATTTCGCAACAAGGAATTTTACAGGAGCATTCCCGCAATCGACGCCGACATCAAATTCGCCATGGTGCCGGCGATCATGGCGCGAAAGCCAAGCCGCGCCAATTCGCCGCGTTTGTTCGGAGCCAGAGCACCGATTCCGCCGATTTGAATTCCGATGGAACTCAGATTCGCGAAACCACAGATCGCGAAGGTTGCAATCGTGAACGAACGCGCATCAAGCGTGTCCTTCATCGTACCCAGTTGCAGGAACGCTACGAATTCGTTGAGCACCATCCGTGTCCCGAGAAGATTGCCGATCGCCGTCGCGTCCTTCCACTGAACTCCAATTAACCAAGCGATCGGGGCAAACACCCAGCCAAAAACTTGCTGCAGGCTGTACGGAAACCACGCCACGTGCATGTGGACCCATCCCATCATGGCGTTCACCAGAGCTAGCAACGCAAGAAACGTGATCAGCATCGCTCCGACGTTCAGCGCCAGATGCAGTCCATCCAAAGTACCGCGAGCGATGGCACCGAGCACATTCGATTCCTTCTCCATCTCAGGCATCTGAACGCGGCCGGCCGTAAGCGGCTTTTCTGTCTCCGGCACCAACATCTTCGCGATCAACAGCGTCCCTGGCGCCGTCATGATGACTGCCGTCAACAGATTTTTAGGATTCGCACCTCCGACCCTCATGTAGGCGGCCATCATGCCCCCGGAAATGTGCGCCATGCCACTGGTCATTACAGTCATGAGTTCCGATGTCGTGAGTTCTGGTAGAAAAGGGCGGATGGTCAGCGGTGCTTCGGTCTGACCCATGAAGATACTCGCCGCAAGGTTCAGCGATTCCGCACCACTTGCTCCCATGACAGCCGTCATGATCCAGGCACCTGCGCGAATGATCAACTGCATAATTCCGAGGTGATAGAGCACCGCAAAAAAAGCCGCGATGAAAATGATGGTCGGTAGCACCTGAAACGCGAAAATCAGTCCGAGCGAAGACTGCTGCTTTCCGAGCTCGCCAAAGACGAACACCGACCCGTAGTAGGAAAAATCCAGAAGGTGCTTCGCTCCCTCTCCTGCCTTGGCGAAAAGCCATTCTCCACTCCGCACCCTCAACACAAAAATCGCGAGTGCAAACTGCAGGCCCAATCCCCAGGCCACCGTCTTGAGGCGGATCGCACGACGGTTACTGGAAAAGGCGTAGGCCAGACCGAGCAGAACAATCAGGCCGAGTATCCCGGTGTACCGTCCCATCAGTTTCTGTCTCCGGACTTCTGGATGACTCTATGAATCAGTGACCGCTTGGCAGGCGTCGCTTCACCGATTCGAATGCTTTCCGCAGTCAGTTTGTGAGCACGTTCCACCCGGGATTCCGAATTGTAATAGATCGTCGCCAACGGCTCGCGTACGCTCACTTGATCTCCAATTTTTTTGTGCAGCACGATCCCCACGGCAGAATCAACAGAATCCTCCTTGCGCTCGCGTCCGCCACCGAGAATTACATTCGCCGTACCGATCTGCTCGCACTGCATGGAGAAGACGAACCCTGCGGCCGGACTAGCAACCTGAATTGTTCGCGCCGCCTGGGGCAGTCGGCTGGTCTCGTCAATTACCCGCGCATCGCCGCCCTGGAGCTCAATCATCTGCCGGAATTTCTCGAGTGCCTTTCCAGAAGAAATCAGTTCCGAACTCAGCTGCGTCCCTTCCGCAATGCTCTTGGAGACTCCCCCCAGATAGAGCATCCAGCCGGCCAGATGAAGGCACAACTCACGTAGGTCCTCGGGACCATGACCTCGCAAGACATCGATAACTTCAACGACTTCCAGTGCATTGCCAATCATCTTCCCCAATGGCTGGTCCATGTCTGTGATCAACGCGACTACCTGCTTGCCCATGCGCTCTCCCGTCTCAACCATGAGCTCCGCAAGGTAAGCAGCGTCTTTCTCACTCTTCATGAAAGCGCCGGATCCGGTCTTCACATCGAGCACCAGTGCGTCGATACCCTCAGCCAATTTCTTGCTCATGATCGACGCGCAGATCAGGTACGGACTCTCGACTGTTCCCGTCACATCGCGCAACGCATAGAGTTTTCGGTCAGCCGGAGCAATCTCTGCTGTCTGACCGATCATGGCGCATCCGCAGGTTTCGAGGACGCGCCGAAACTCGGGCACGGGGAGATTTACATCGAATCCGGGAATAGCTTCGAGCTTGTCGAGGGTACCCCCGGTGTGGCCGAGCCCGCGCCCGCTGATCATCGGTACAGCAACGCCCGCGGCAGCCACCAAGGGAGCGAGCACGAGAGATGTCTTGTCGCCCACGCCGCCCGTCGAATGCTTGTCGACCTTCTTCTGCGGAATGGAAGAAAAATCGAGGACTTCGCCGGAACGCAGCATGGCATCCGTGAGCGCGGCAGTTTCGGCTCGTGTCATACCGCGCAGCACAACCGCCATCAACCACGCAGAGACCTGGTAATCAGGGATTTCGCCTCGCGTGTACTCATGAACCAGGCTTTCAATTTCCTTCCCCGCGAGTTCAATGCCGTCACGTTTCTTGCGAATGACATCGATCGCGCGAAAAGTAGAACCTGTAACCATCGCTTCCTTCACTGGAACCGGAATCCCTCCGGAAGAAGATCCTTGATGTGCGCTTGCTTGGGCCCTTCGGCACCCAGAAAGAACACCGTCGCATTCGGGCCGAATTCGTAAATTACCTGTCGGCAGGCCCCGCAGGGAGAGCACGCAATTCCTTGCTCGTTTGTCACCGCCACTGCCCGGATTTCGATTTTGGGTCCCAGTTCGGCGACGGCTGTGAAGATGGCTGTACGCTCCGCACAATTGCTCATGCCGTACGAAGCATTCTCCACATTGCAGCCTGAAAAGATTTTTCCATTCGTCAACAAAATCGCAGAACCGACGCGGAATTTGGAATACGGAGCGTGCGCATTCTTCATTACTTTTGATGCAGCGTGTTCGAGTTTCTTTCGCACGGCCGCCGATGTTTTGGGTGTCGGCATGAGATGGATCGCCTCGATGTTTTCAGTGTCTCAAGCAATGCCAGCAAATCGTGCGCCATTGTAAACCCTTGGACCCCTTTTCCATTCGAGTCTCCGGGTACGCGGTTCGCACGGCTATGTACTCGCACGGCCGCATGTCGCTGCCGTACAATTGCATCCTAGCCTTGGCCTCGATTCGGGGTTCGCAGGCCGACGCCGCTATGGTGAGCGATCCCTCCAAACCCGCGCGACATGGTAATGGTGGGCTAGCGACTCGCGAGCGCGATGTGTCTGCGGCAATCGCTGAGCTTGGTGGGCGGCCTCTTCTGCCGAATTCCGGAATTCCGCTGGATCTCAATTGGGTTCGGGACGTCCGCGCAAATACCAGCGCCATCGAAAGGCGGACGCAATCCCAGGTAGCACGTCGCACTGTCAAGAAGGAATGGCAAGCTGCGTGGCTTCTCCGCGCCGTGACCTGCATGGATCTGACGACCTTGTCCGGAGATGACACTGCAGATCGCGTTCGCCGCTTATGTGCGAAAGCGCAGCATCCGATCCAGCAAGATCTGGTTGAAAGACTTGGAATTGAGCATCTTGGAATCAAGGTCGCCGCTGTCTGCGTTTACCACACTTTTGTGGAAACCGCTCTCCATGCGCTTGAGGGCAGCGGGATTCACGTGGCCGCAGTCTCGACAGGCTTTCCCGCGGGCTTGTCTCCGCTCGCGGAACGCGTCGCCGAAATCCGCCGCTCCTTGGAGGCAGGCGCGCACGAAATCGATGTTGTCATTACGCGGGCTCACGTCTTCAGCGGAGAGTGGCAGGTTCTCTACGACGAGATTGCAGCGTTCAAGCAGGCTTGCGGCAACGCTCATATAAAAGTCATCCTGGGCACAGGCGATCTGCAGACACTGCGCAACGTAGCCAGGGCCAGTTTCGTAGCAATGATGGCGGGCGCTGATTTTATCAAGACCTCGACGGGAAAGGAATCCATAAACGCCACCCTCCCGGTGAGCCTGGTGATGGTTCGCGCCATCCGCGAATACGCGCAACGGACCGGCATGGCCGTCGGATTTAAGCCGGCGGGAGGAATTCGCACCGCAAAGCAATCCCTCGACTGGCTTGCCCTGATGAAAGAGGAACTCGGCGATTTCTGGCTGCGTGCGGAAATGTTGCGTTTTGGCGCCAGCGGCCTTCTGAGTGACATAGAGCGACAGCTAGAACATTTTGCAACCGGACGCTATTCCGCCGAGTACCGGCATCCGATCGCCTGATAAAGATCCGCGCCACCACGAAAGATTCGAACCGATGAGCATCGTCGAAAAGTTCGTCAGCATGGAATATGGCCCTGCACCTGAAGATCCCAAAGAAGCGCAACTCTGGCTGGATCGTCACGGCCGCAAGTTTAATCACTTCATCTCTGGAGAATGGCACGCCCCAGCAGCCGGACAATATTTCGATACTATCGATCCATCCACCAGCGAAAAATTGGCGAGCGTCGCGCAAGGCAGTGCAGCCGACGTCGATGCCGCAGTCGCTGCGGCGCGAATTGCGTTCCCGAAGTGGCGTGAGCTGAAACCCCACGTGCGCGCTCGCTATCTCTACAACCTTGCGCGCCTTGTGCAGAAACATTCCCGACTGCTCGCCGTGCTAGAGACGATGGACAATGGCAAGCCCATTCGCGAGAGCCGTGACATCGACATCCCGCTCGTGGCTCGCCACTTCTATTACCACGCGGGGTGGGCGCAATTACTTGACCAGGAATTTCCCGAGTACGAGCCCTGCGGTGTGGTCGGACAGATTATCCCTTGGAATTTTCCTCTGCTGATGTTGGCTTGGAAAATCGCGCCCGCACTGGCTACGGGGAATACCGTTGTGCTCAAGCCCGCGGAGTTCACTCCTCTCACCGCTCTCGCTTTCGCCGGTCTTTTGCAGGAAGCGGGCATCCCAGCCGGAGTGGTCAATATCGTTACGGGCGATGGATCGACCGGCGAGGCTTTGGTGAAGAATCCCGACGTCGACAAAATTGCCTTTACAGGTTCGACCGAGGTAGGGCGAGCCATCCGCGCCGCAACCGCGGCCAGCCACAAACGCATTTCTCTTGAACTCGGCGGCAAATCCCCCTTCATCGTGTTCGATGATGCCGATCTCGATAGCGCCGTGGAAGGACTGGTCGACGGGATCTGGTTCAACCAGGGACAGGTGTGCTGCGCCGGATCGCGCCTGCTCATGCAGGAAAGTATTGCCGAAGTGCTCATCTCGAAGATCCGCGATCGCATGAACACACTGCGCATTGGGCCACCGCTTGACAAGGCGATCGATATCGGAGCCATCGTGGCCCGCGTGCAATTGGAGAGAATCGAGCGCATGGTAGCCCAGGGCGTAGCGGAGGGTGCAACCTGCTGGCAGCCACAAGTGACCCTGCCAAATCGCGGCTTCTATTTTCCGCCGACAATTTTGAGCAACGTGCATCCGGCGTCTATCGTTGCGCAGCAGGAAATTTTCGGTCCTGTCATCGCAGCCATGACTTTCCGCACTCCAAAAGAAGCTGTCGAACTTGCGAACAACACGGTCTACGGACTGGCTTCGTGCGTCTGGAGCGAAAATATCAACGTTGCGTTGCATGTGGCTGCGCAGATAAAAGCGGGTGTCGTCTGGGTGAACTGTACCAATCTCTTCGACGCTGCCTGCGGTTTTGGCGGATATCGCGAAAGCGGCTACGGGCGCGAGGGCGGACGCGAGGGCTTGCTCCAATACCTGGAACCGAAGTGGTTCAAACACGCCCCGAAACTTCCCGCACCTGCCACATTACCTGTTCCGAACTCGCAGGAAGCGTCCGCCTTGGCTACCCCCCCTATCGACCGCACTGTCAAGCTCTACATCGGCGGGAAACAGGCCCGCCCCGACTCGGGCTATAGCATGGAAGTGCGTTCGCCGGACGGAACGTTGCTCGGCGAGGCATCTCTCGGCAATCGCAAAGACATCCGGAACGCCGTAGAGGCAGCCCGCAAGGCCGAAGGCTGGGGAAAAGCAACAACCCACAATCGTGCGCAGGTTCTTTACTATTGCGCGGAAAACCTGGCCCTTCGGACCGATGAGATCGCAAAGCGACTTGCGAGTGCTGTCGGACAACAGCAGGCAAGACGCGAAGTGGAATTGGGAATTGAGCGCATCTTCTCGTATGCGGCCTGGGCCGACAAGTTCGATGGCACGGTCCACAATCCGCCCCTCCGGAATATTGCCATCGCCATGAACGAACCGATCGGCACGGTCGGTGTGATCTGTCCGTTCGAGGCTCCTCTGCTCGGATTTCTTTCCATGGTGATGCCTCTCCTCGCCGTCGGAAACACTGTGATCGCTGTACCCTCCGAGAAATATCCGCTGATCGCAGGTGATCTCTATCAACTCTTTGACACGAGCGACCTGCCCGCAGGCGCCGTGAACATCGTGACCGGATATATTTCCCAGTTGCTCAAGCCGCTTGCGGAGCACGACGACGTGGACGCGATCTGGTGCTACGGTGACGACCCGACAATCGCCTCCGCGAAGGCCATGTCAAGCGGAAACCTGAAGCAGGTTTGGACCAACGAAGGGCGTGCCATCGACTGGTTCGATTGGAAGGTCTCCGAAGGCCGCTGGTTCCTTGAACATGCGACCCAAGTCAAGAACATCTGGGTTCCCTACGGCGAGTAATTTCCCGGATTGATTTTTCTGCCCCGGCAGGACTAGCATACCGGGAGTTTCCTCCAGGCATCATTTCTCTTTTAAAGTCCACGTTGACCAAGGAGGGCCTATGGGCATCGCAGTTTCCCCGCAAATCCATCCCCACGTAGCCGAGTTCATCGATAAACCACGCAAGATGCTAATCGACGGACAGTGGGTGAGCGCCGCGTCTGGCAAAACCTTTCCAACCTATAACCCTGCAACCGGCGAAGTTCTCGCCCAGGTCGCAGAAGGCGATCGCGAAGACATTGAACGGGCAGTAAGGGCCGCACGCCGCGCCTTCGATAACGGACCATGGCGTAGAATGACCGCCTCTGAGCGCGGCCGCCTCATCTGGAAACTGGCAGACCTGCTCGAGCAGCACACCGAAGAATTCGCCTACATTGAGAGTCTCGATAACGGCAAGCCACTGGCCATCGCGATGGCGGCCGATGTCCCGCTCGCAGTCGACCTCTTCCGCTACATGGCGGGATGGGCGACAAAGATTGAAGGCAACACGATCCCACTCTCGGTTCCCTACACGCCCGGTGCAAAGTATCTGGCTTACACGTTGCGAGAACCGGTCGGTGTCGTTGGGCAAATCATTCCCTGGAACTTCCCGCTCCTGATGGCTGCCTGGAAACTCGGTCCGGCCCTGGCCACCGGCTGCGCCGTCGTTCTGAAGCCAGCCGAGCAGACGCCTCTCTCTGCGCTTCGCCTTGGCGACCTGATCATGGAAGCAGGTTTCCCGGAAGGCGTTGTCAACATCGTTCCGGGTTACGGCGAGACCGCCGGAGCAGCACTGGCAGCCCATCCCGACGTCGACAAGGTCGCCTTCACCGGCTCGACCGAAGTCGGTAAGCTGATCGTCCACGCAGCTGCGGGCAATTTGAAAAAAGTCTCTCTGGAACTCGGCGGAAAGTCTCCGAACGTCGTATTCAAAGATGCCGACCTGGATGCCGCGATTTCCGGCTCAGCCAGCGCGATCTTTTTCAATCACGGTCAATGCTGCTGCGCGGGATCGCGCCTGTACGTGGAAAAATCCGTCTACGATCGCGTGGTGGAAGGCGTCGCCGACTATGCGAAGAAGATCAAGGTCGGATCTGGACTCGAGCCTGAGACCCAGATGGGACCTCTGGTTTCTGAAGAGCAGCTGAATCGTGTCTGCGGATATCTCGAGTCGGGATTCTCCGAAGGCGCCAAGGCGGTAACCGGCGGCCACAAGGCCGGCGACCACGGCTATTTTGTCGAGCCGACGGTTCTCATCAACACCAATGAAGATATGAAGGTGGTGCAGGAAGAAATCTTCGGTCCAGTCGTAGCGGCCATGCCGTTCACCGATCCCGAAGAAATTGTTCCTCGTGCCAACGATAGTACCTATGGTTTGGCGGCCGCAGTGTGGACTCGCGACATCAGCAAGGCGCATCGCATGGCCGATCAGCTCCGCGCCGGAACCGTATGGATTAACTGCTACAACATCTTTGACGCGGCTCTCCCATTCGGAGGCTACAAGCAGTCTGGCTGGGGACGCGAGATGGGACACGACGTGCTCAATCTCTACACCCAAACCAAGGCGGTCTGCACGCGAGTGGCCTGAACCTTCACTGCAAAATGAAGACGGTGGCTCCTGGCCACCGTCTTTTCTCTAGGGGATGAATTCGAGCTATTTCTCCATCAGCAGCACCTTCTCGGCTTCGTCGATCTCGGTCAGCTTCACCTCGATCACCTCGTTCATCGTCGTCTGCACGTGGCGCCCGACATACGTCGCCTCCACCGGGATTTCGCGGTGGCCTCGGTCAATCAGCACGCAGAGTTGCACGCGCCGGGGCCGCCCGTGTTCGAATAACGCATCCAGCGCGGCGCGAGTCGTGCGGCCAGTGAAGAGCACATCATCGACAAGCACAATGTTCCTGTCGCCAATCTCGAAACCGATTTCTTTTTGCTGCACGACCGGCTTCGGTCCAAGAGTCGACAGGTCGTCGCGGTAAAAGGTAATATCCAGCGTACCCACCGGCACTTTGGCGTTTTCGATGCGGGTGATGATCTTGCCCAGCCTTTCCGCGAGAGGTACTCCACGGCGTCTAATCCCCACCAGCCCCAAACCGTCGACACCCTCATTTTTTTCCACAATCTCGTAAGCAAGCCGTACCAGCGTACGTTCGATTTCAGACGCGGACATCAGTTGAGCCTTCTGACGAAGGCCTGTTTTTCGCACACTATTTTTCATTCGAGGTTATGTCCTCAGGTTGCCGTGGACCGGCTTCTCACTGTAGTAAACCATGTGGCTGAGGTCAAGCGCCTGCAGATGCCGCAATCAGGTGTGGCTCTTGCTTGCGGCTTGTGCGGCCGCCAATGGCGGCGCAACTGCGATGTGAGGAGCAGCCGGGCAAGGCGTCTTGATGTTCTGCGCGAGGATTGATTGCTCCTGACGCAAAGAATACAGGTTGATCTCGCTCGGACTCTTTACCGCCGCCTCGGTCGCCACGATGCCGATTCCCCGATTTCGCCCCAGAGCTTTGGCCCGATAGAGCGCGGCATCCGCAAGTTCGATCGACTCCTCCGCGCAAATCGCCTCGTACACCTGACGGCACCACGGATACGCAGCCCAGCCCACCGAACAGGTCTTTCGCACCGTAATCCCATGTCCGAGATCAAACGGTTCGGCTGAGATCACCTCCAGGATGCGGCTGCAGAAGGCCGGCGTTCCCCAGGGATCAGTCGACCGGCTCATGATCAGGAACTCCTCGCCGCCCCAACGCACCAGCACATCCGACTTGCGTACCACTGTCGAGAGTCTTTGCGCCACAAGCTGCAGCAGACGGTCGCCCGCAGGATGCCCATGGAGATCGTTCACTTCCTTGAAGAAATCCATGTCCACCATGATGAATACCAGGTCGCGATGGTCCATTTTGCGGATGTCACTTCCTCGCGCGCGCTGATAGTTGCGCAGAACCTGTCCCGATTCGGCTGGAAGGATTTCCTCCATGTATCGGCGGTTCCAAACACCCGTCAGGACGTCGGTAAAGGAAATCTCCTGCAACTCAAGATTCTTGCGTTGCAGTTCGAGACTGTGCCACCGCAACGAGTGCTCTTTATTCTCCAGTTCATCCTTTAGCCGGCACATCTCCTCGAGATTCCGTCGCGAGGATCGCAACAAGGCCAACAGCTCCCGATCGAGCAGATGCTGTTTCAGAAATACCAGCAAGCCCATGACGAGCATGACGGCAACCGTCAGAAACACGCGGTAGGTACGAACCTTCTGCGGAGCATCACCTCCGAATTCCGCCCAGGCCACCATGAGAGGTGTGACAAAAACGGTCACCATCGCGATACGTGCTTTCCAGATCCCAAAACCTCGTATCGGTAATTCGTCCGGCGGTGTTTCAGAATCTGCCAACGCAGGTAGGAACCCAATCCGGAGAAACCAGGCCATGGATGCCACAAGGGGGACATCATAGAGACTCCCCGTGTAATACAAGTGCAGGTCAATGGCTTCACTGGCGGTTAGTGAGGCCACGCAGTAAAGGATGGTTGCGCCAAACAGTTGGAGATAAATGCTCCTCCAGATGCCCCGACTGCGGCGCCATACCAGAAGCAACCCTGCGGCGAGTACGAGTTCCTCACTGAAATAGAGCAGGTCAAAGCTCCTGCCATATGCCGGCTCCGAAAGGTGCACGTACTGCCAGGGGATTACAACGAAAAGATACAGGAATAGCCACCATGTCAGAAGCAGCACGAAATCGAGTGTGCGCGCGCGAAGCGCATGGTCATCCTGTTTCTGGTGTGGCTGCATGGCGATGGCCGCCATCATAGGCACGACATGCAGAAAAAGAATTACGTCACCCGCAAAGGGATTGGGCGCTTCATGCCGCAGGTAGACCTCGAAATATGTCCACATTACCTGCGACACTAACCACGTCGCGAGTCCCAGCCCCATCAACAACCAGAACAAGCGAGTCTTGCCCGATGTGGATCTCACCTGAAGGAGGAATGCAATGGTCGCCAGAAATAGAAGAAGGTTCTGAAGAATGTCGCCAAATGCCGTCAGAGCAAAGCTACGCGGCACGAAAAGTGACAACGCAATATGCACGCAGACGAGTATGCAGATCGCGATAGTCCACTTTCGCCCGTCTTGGAGCGCAGCACTCCCCACAAAACGAATTGTATGTTTGTAAGGAAAATGTAAAGAATTACCAGGGTAACCAGCGGGGGTCCGAAGTCCTATTACGAAAGAGCCTCTGAGAATCGCTGCACAAAACTGTAAACATCCCGAAATGAGTTGTATAGAGGCGCAGGCGCAACTCGGTAAATATCGGGCTCACGCCAGTCTCCGATCACTCCTTGTGAGCCAAGTCTGTCACATATCTTGCGGCCATTCGGCACGCGGATGGAGAGCTGCGCCCCACGTCGCTCCGGATCGGCGGGCGTAATAATCGGGTATCTGGACGAGGTCTTTTCCTCAAGAAGGAATTCCATGTAGCCGGTCAGCAACCGGCTCTTTTTTTGCAGACGGTCTATTCCTACCTCCGAGAAAATGTCCATCGACGCACGCAGCGGAGCCAATGCCAAGATCGGCGGATTACTCAATTGCCAGCCTTCCGCTCCCGGCATGGGATGGAAATCGGGGCCCATCTCGAAACGCGTTTTCTCATCGTGCGCCCACCACCCCGCATATCGCGGCAGGTCCCAGGCGCGGCAATGCCGCTCGTGAACAAAACACCCCGCAACGCAACCCGGACCACCATTCAGATACTTGTAGCTGCACCATACCGCGAAGTCCGGCCCCCACTCGTGCAAGCACAGGGGCACGTTCCCAACTGCATGGGCGAGATCGAAGGCAACGAGGCACCCCTTCCGGTGCCCGGCTTTCGTAATTTCGGCTAGATCAAACAATTGTCCCGTGGCGTAATTCACGCCTCCCAGCAAAATGAGCGCAACGGATTCGCCTTCTCTTTCGATCAAGACCTCAATATCTTCATCGCGAATATAGGATTCTCCCTCTCGGGGAACTAGCTCAAGCAGTGACCTCGACGGTTCGTATCCGTGAAAGCAAATCTGAGACTTCACCGCATACTGGTCGGTAGGGAAAGCCCCGTGCTCCATCAGGATTTTGTGCCTTTGCGGCGTCGGGCGATAGAAAGATGTCATCATCAAATGCAGATTCGTAGTCAAGGAATTCATGACTACTATCTCGGCCAACTCGGCGCCGAGTAGCGCGGCCGTTGGCTCGGCTAGCAACCGGTGATAACGCAGCCAAGGATTCCCGGCGTGGAAGTGCCCCTCGACACCGAGTTTCGCCCAGTCCTTCAGCATCTCTTCGACATAGTTTTTCGCCGACTTCGGTTGAAGCCCGAGAGAATGCCCGCAAAGATAGATGCACTCCTCCTCACGCTTTGTCCTGGGAATGTAAAAGCGCTCGCGAAAGTGCGCTAAGAGGTCCTGCGCGTCCATTTGCGCCGCGTATTCCTGTCCAAGCTGAAATCGTGCGGGCGTCAGAAATGCTCCAGAGGGGCTAATTCATGGCAGATCATTCTTTCGGCATTTCCCCAACCAAGATCCTCAACGCGAGCGATATGGCTACAAGACTTCGTCCTCATACAATCCCGTATCTGCTCTCTCCTCAGGGCCGCGGCGCACGGCACACAGCAGTCAAGAAGAGCCGAAGCAATGCCCCACCGACCTAGCTCTTGCGTTCGCCGAGATATCGCCTTAGCGCGTCCTTCCACCCGGGCATTTCGATGCCGTAGCGGTGCAGGCTTGCTGCCGAAAGCACTGAATATGCTGGGCGCTGCGCGGCCCGCGGCATCTGTTGACTAGTCACAGGACGAACCTCAGTCGTGAGTCCCGCGTCCTGGATGATCGCCTGCGCGAATTCAAACCATGAGCACTCGCCCGTGTTGGTGACGTGCACAATCCCGCCGGCGTCATTGTGGCAAAGCTGGATAATTGCTCTCGCTAGATCAACGGTGTAAGTCGGACAGCCCCGCTGATCGTTGACAACATCGATCGTTGCCCGGTTCGCCGCCAATCGCAAGATCGTATCAGGAAAACATCTCCCACCGACTCCAAAGACCCAGGAAGTGCGAGCGATGCAGCAGCCGGGCAAAATTTCCAGCAAATCGACTTCAGCCTCCGCTTTCGAACGTCCATACACACTCTGCGGATTGCGCTTGTCATCCGCTTCATAGGGCAAAGTCTTCTTCCCATCAAACACATAGTCGGAACTAAGGAAGATGAGCCTCGAGCCTGCGTCCTTGGCCGCGCGCGCGACCACAACTGCCCCATCGCGGTTCACCGAGAACGCCTGATCGCGCTTGGTCTCACAGCCATCAACGTCGGTGTAGGCCGCTGCCAGGACAATCCAATCCGGATGAGCATCTCCAACGTTGCGTTGTACTTGAGCGGTGTCGCGAATATCGACGTCTAGCGAACCCAACGCAATCACCGAGTCGCGTTGCCACTCGCGTACCAGCGCTTTGCCCAGCAGCCCTGTGCCGCCAAATATCAGAACTTTCATTCTCGTGATTTACCTAGTCGAAGCACTCCGCGTGCCGCAACCGCGCTCCCTGCTGATCTTTGGCCGACACGATCGGCTCGCCCGTCAGTTCCCACTCAATCTGCAGGTCCGGATCATTCCAGGCCAACGTGCGCTCATGTTCCGGAGCGTAGTAGTCGGTTGCTTTGTACAAAACGTGCGCAGATGGAGAGAGAACGAGGAATCCATGTGCGAATCCCTGAGGTATCCACAGCATGTGCTTATTCTCTCCTGACAGATGCACGGCCGCGCACCTGCCGAACGTAGCAGAACTGCGCCGCAGGTCCACCGCCACATCCAGAATCTCGCCTTCCACCACCCTCACGAGCTTGCCCTGAGTGTGTTTGACCTGATAGTGCAATCCGCGCAGTACATTCTTTGCCGAGCGGGAGTGATTGTCCTGCACGAATCGATGGTTAATACCAAGATTGGCGAAATCCCTCTCGTTGTAGCTTTCCAGGAAGAACCCGCGCTCATCCCCGAAGACCTGAGGCTCAAGCACATAAACGTCGGGCAGTGTGGTTGGTATTTTCTTGATTCGATCCGTCGCTGGCGCTGGCATCAACTGAGTTCCTCAGAATACCTTCTCTCGCAGCAGTTGCAGCAAGTAGGCGCCATAGCTGCTGTTCCTCATCGACGTGCCGATTTTCTCGATGTCCGCCGCCGTGATGTAGCCGTATCGGTAAGCAATTTCCTCGGGACAGGCCACCATCAGCCCCTGCCGTTTTTCAATCGCCTGGATATAAAGCGCCGCATCCATGAGCGATTCGTGTGTCCCTGTATCCAGCCAGGCCATTCCGCGTCCCATGACTACGACTTCCAACTGGCTCTTATTCAAATACGCCTTGTTCACGTCGGTAATTTCCAACTCCCCGCGAGCGCTGGGCGTGAGTGACTTCGCAATACCCACAACTTGGCGGTCATAGAAATACAAACCGGTCACGGCATAGCGGGATTTCGGCTGTTTTGGTTTCTCCTCGATGCTGAGAGCGCGCCCATTCTGGTCAAACTCCACCACCCCGTACCGCTCCGGATCGTGCACTGGATAGGCGAATACTCGCGCTCCCTCCGTCTTCGTTGCAGATTCGCGGAGATCCTTCGCAAAATCGTGTCCGTAGAAAATATTATCCCCGAGTACGAGAGCGCACGGACTTCCGCCAAGAAATTTCTCGGCGAGGAGGAAAGCCTGCGCAATGCCCTCGGGCTTCGGCTGCACTAGGTATTGCAGTCGAATTCCAAACTGAGTTCCCTCCCCGAGCAGCGCTTGAAATTTGGGAACATCCTCAGGAGTCGAGATGATCAAAACATCCCGGATCCCCGCCTTCATCAATGTGCACAATGGGTAGTAGATCATTGGCTTGTTGTATACGGGCAGCAAGCTCTTCCCGATAGCCTGGGTTACGGGATACAACCTCGTGCCCGATCCACCCGCCAGAATGATGCCCTTGTACACTGTGCTTTCGGCCATATTCAAAGGAGTTGCTCTGATACTCTTCAGGCTGAGTAGTGCGTGGCTATCCATTGCCGATAACTTCCGCTGGTCACGTCGGCAACCCAATCGTGGTTGTGAAGGTACCAACGCACGGTTTTGCGAAGTCCGCTCTCCAGCGTCTCTTTCGGTCGCCAGTCCAATTCCCGCTCGATCTTGCTGGCATCCATCGCGTAGCGCCGATCGTGCCCCGGACGATCTTTCACGTAGGCGATAAGTTCCCGCCGCGAAGGTCCCGTGCGCGGCGACATCTCATCTACCAGATCGCAAATCGTCTGCACGATTTCGATATTCGGCTTCTCGTTCCACCCTCCAATGTTGTATGTCTCTCCCGCACGCCCGGCAAGCAGCACCGTTTCGATCGCCTCGCAGTGATCCTCCACGTAGAGCCAGTCACGAACATTCTTGCCATCGCCATACACCGGCAGCGGCTTGCCATCGCGCGCATTCAGGATCATCAGAGGAATCAACTTTTCAGGAAACTGAAATCGCCCATAGTTGTTCGAACAGTTCGTAGTCACCGTCGGCAAACCATAGGTATGGTGATACGCCCGTACGAGATGATCGGATGAAGCTTTCGACGCTGCGTACGGACTATTCGGTGCATAGGGAGTGCTTTCGGAAAACGGTGGATCATCCGCCCCCAGGGATCCAAACACTTCGTCGGTCGAGACGTGCACGAATCGAAACCGCCTGCGATCATCTTCCGAAAGCCCGCCCCAGTAAGCTCGTGCCTCTTCCAGCAACGCAAACGTCCCGTTCACATTCGTGCGGATGAAATCTTCTGGTCCGCGAATCGACCGATCCACGTGGCTCTCAGCGGCGAAGTGGACAATTGCCGCCGGTCTGTGTTCCGCGAGAACCTGGCCTACCAGTTTACGGTCGGCGATGTCGCCTTGCACGAACGCATACCGCGGATCGCCCGTGATGCTCTCCAGATTTCTCAGGTTCCCGGCATAAGTCAGTTTGTCGAAGTTGATAATAGAAACTGAAGGGTCCTGCATTCTCTGCAGGATGAAGTTCGACCCGATAAATCCCGCTCCACCTGTGACGAGGATCCTATCTTTCATGCGAAACGACGACCGCTTTGGTGTCGAAGTAGTCTCATCAAGACTTTTGATTGTAATAAAAAGGGGCGGAGTCTGCTCCGCCCAGCAACGCTGTTCACACAATTTGACTTCCGGGGATTCTTTTATCCAGCACGCTTGTGCAAGGTCAGATCGTCCCCCCCGACGGCCGCCGCGCTAATTCTTATGTCCTCCATCTCCTTTATCTTCGGTTTCCCGAGGATCTCGAAATAGGCACTCTCGATATTCTCTGCAATTGCCTGCCATTGATACTCATCCTGAATCCGTTTCTTGGCGGCCCGCCCGGCGCCTTCCCGCACAGCAGGATTGGCAATCAGAAACCTGAGTCGGTCGGCGAGATCGACAGCGTTCCCTCGCTGAAAGGTAAATCCCACACCGTCGACCACCTCCCGGTTTTCCGGAACATCGCTGGTCAGCACGCAAAGCCCGGCCCCCATGGCGTCAAGTAACGCCAACGAGAGCCCCTCCAGATCTGACGGAAGAACAAAGATCATGGCATTGGTGAGGAGTTCGTCCAGCGTCTCCCCAGAAACCCAATCGAGTATGCGAATGCGATCGCTGGCGTGCGCCCGCAACTCTCTGCTGTATTCATCGCAATAACTTCCCGCTCCCGCCAGGACCAGCTTGGCATCAGTCTCAATCTGCTCGAAGGCGGCGACCAGCAGATGACATCCTTTTTCCGGCGAGAATCTCCCCAGGAACAGTATGTATCTGCCCGACGTTAGTCCCCACTCCAGGATCTTGCTCGGCAGACTGCGTTCCCTCAATACGCCGCCATTCGGTACGTACCGCACCTGAACGCCATGCTGTTCGCGGCAGCGTCGCTGCAACTCACGTGAAACAACCATGGTTCCGTTGGGCAAGACGACCGAGGCCTTCTCGCCAACCCGGAGCACAGTGGATGCGAGCCGTCCCCACTTTTTCCTCTGCCAATCCAACCCCTGCACCGTCACCGCGGTCTTAACGCCCACCAGGCGCGGGATAAATGAGAACAGCGCTGGGCCCAACGCGTGATAATGCACCAGATCGTACTGACGCGTAACAGCGTGAAAAGTGCTGAGGAATGTGTGAAGGAGGGTTTCCAAATGCTTCGAACGCACCGTCGGCAGACGTATCAGCTTCATGCCGTTGCGTTCTGGCAGATCGGGCGTGAAGTAGTTCCGGCAGTACACAGTCACCTCGTGCCCCATGGCCGCCAGGCGCTCCCCGACTTCCTCGTAATACGACTCAATACCGCTATACTTCGAAATCACCCCGCGGCCCCCAATAAAGGCCACGCGGAGGACGGGTTTCGCATCCTGCGCGCGCGCAGACTGAAACGCCTTGCGCTGCCCGCTCCGGTGTTTTCCAGACACAAGTCGCTCGTAAAGCCCCATCAACTTCTCATAATGCCGTTCTGGAGTATGCTCGCGACGAACTATTTCCCAACCTGCGCGCCCCATCTGTCTCGCCACCTCAGGATTCATGGCAAGGAATTGAATGGCTTCGGCCAGGCGACTGACGCTCCCGGCCTGATATAGCAATCCGGTTTCTCCATTACGAATCAACTCACGCCGAGATCCGAGGTCAGAAGCTACGACCGCTCGACCGAGCGCGTAAGACTCCAGAATGGTCTTGCCAAGTGTCTCGTATGCGTGGGAAGGAAACACTGTAAACCGTGATTGCGCGATCAGCCGGTCCCGTTGGTCAGGCCCGAGCTGCCCGACAAAACTCACGTTCTTGAGGCTCAGAATCTTGGACAGTTGTAGAAGTTCGTTCTTTTGGGGCCCATCGCCTGCAATCACCAAGTGCACATGAGGCACGTGCTGCATGGCGTGTAATAGATCATCAACACCCTTTTCCGATGACAACCTTCCGAAATACAGAATCGGCCCGTCGTGCGCCGCTTCATCGATAGAATGAACGTGCTGAAAATGCGGCAGCACTTCGAAGCCAGTTGCGCTCCAGCCATGCTCGACGAACTTGTCGCGTACAAATCGACTGGGTGCGAGAAACAGGTCGACGCATTTACGATATGTTCCCAGCCGGCGATGAAAGTAAGCCTCCCCAGCCAATGTGCCGCGCGCCCCGGTTGATCCGGGATAGCAGCGTGTTCGCAACACCTGCCAGAATGCTCCGCCCTTGCACTTCTCGCACGAGCGGCCAGCGGCCACGAAGTTGTAGTTGGGGCACAGCAGCTTGAAGTCGTTCAGGTGGTACACCACCGGGACGTTCTGCGCCCGCAGTTCCCACAGTATCGACGGTGATAGGTGGTGATAGATGCCCCGGATGTGCGCCACATCCGGCCGAAACTCTTGAATCATCCCTCGGATTCGCTTCCGCGCTTCAGTTGAGTAGATCGCATGAGCTGCACCCTGAATCCGCTGAACAAGACTCAACCGTCCCTTGAAATCAATGTGCGGCACGAAATACTTGTCGTATGGAGTTGGTTCGCCTCGCTCATCCGCCATCGAAAACAAGGCCACTTCATGGCCATGCGACCGCATCAACTCCATTAACTCGAACAGGTAAACCTCGGTACCACTGAACCGATAGTTATATTTGTTGCAGTACAGAACACGCATGAGGAAGATCCTTGCTTTGTGCCCCAGTTAGTCGTTGGAGAAATAGATCGGTAAAGAAGCGCAGGTTTTTCTCGCGGTTGAAATTGTGAGAGACGTACAAGCGAGCGGAATGCCTGATCCAGTCCAGGCTTTGGACGGACTCTGGTGGGCATACGGAGCCGGGAGGATTGTGTCCCCCCGCCACGCGGCAAATCTTCATCACCTGCCCCACAAAGTCCTCCATGAACCCGGGTTCGTACAAGAAACCAGTCTTGCCTGATACCACGAGTTCCGGGATGCCAGTGATATTAGGAGCAAGTACGAGCCTTCGCCGTGCCATCGCTTCCATCAACACCAAAGGAATACCTTCACTCCGACTCGTGAGCACAACCAGGTCAGCTTGTCTATATAACGAATCTGTCTGTTCGGCGGAAGTGTGTCCTAAGAGCGTGACTCGGTTCTCGATCCCAAGCTCATGTATCAGCAACTCCAGCCGCCCACGTTCTGGGCCGTCTCCGGCGATCTCGCAACGGAAGTCCAATCCGTGATCCTGCAGCTGCGCGCACGCCTGCACCAGGAATGCATGGTCTTTCACAGCCTGTAACCGTCCCACTGCAAGCATGCGGAAGGGTTGGGCTCGATCGGGGCAGACGGCATTTCTCAAAAGTCCGGCTTCAGGTATTTCCACTCCAAGCCGGGCAACAAGGATCTTCCTCACATCAGCTTCCGGATAGTGATTCACAAGGAATTTCCGGTTGTATTCCGAAACCGTCAGACAGAACTTGCAGTGCTGCAGCTTCACATCCAGATACGCCCGGTGTAGCAATACGTCCGATCCATGCAGCGTCATGCTGAAATCTACTCCGAGCAATCGCGCGGCGACCATCGCAATCCACGACGCCGAGAACCCATGATGTGCGTGGATGTGTTCGATCCGGCGCCCCTCGAGTTGAACTGCATAGGAAGCACCGAGGAGCGTATGGACCAAAGCTTTGAAACGCCGGATGGGCCCTTCCTGTCCGTGAAACAAAACTCGCATCACGAAGCCAGAAATCCGGCTCCAACGCCGAAGGCTTGTCCAGAGAGCTCGGCCCAGGGCCATCGCTCGAATCGGACGCAACACAATATCCGGGGCTACCTCACCGTCATTTCGGTGCGCTTCGCTCACACTTCCAGTGATGACCGGAACGCCGAGTTCTCGCAACGCCTCGACTTCGTGTTTTACGTAGGGCTCAACCGCCGCCGGAAACTGGTTCGCCAGATACGCCACCGTCAGCATGCGGCGACAGCCTCCGCCCTGCGTCTCTGTGCCGCCAATATGCCCGCCACGCTGAACAGCAACCCGTTCACAAACTGATAGCTCATGACCACTACAGCGGCATTAACGCAGTACACCGCCAGAAAAATCGGCCACATGCGGTGAAACTCTGAATTCAACAGGTCGTGCGGTTTCTGTCCGCGAAGTCTGCTACTTCCCAACCGCAACAGCTCCCACATCAACCACATGTACAGGGAAAGCCCCAGCAATCCGTTTTCGACCGCCACCTCCAGATAGGTGTTATGGGGATACAGCAGCTTCTCGTGAAATTCATCGACATATTTCGGCAGCTCAGCCGGCATCTGGTGGAAGCCCCATCCCATTAGCGGACGGTCGAGAAACATCCGCCAGCCCCCGGCATACACCGCTTTCCGATACTCCACGGGCGCATCCTGCGACACGCGATCGTCAACCGCTGCCCCGAGCTGTGTTGCGCTCATTGCAAGAGCCAGCCCGCCTGCTCCTAGCGCGAGCAAAATCCCTAGGGACAGACGCAGCCGACGATTCCTCGAAAGCATCAGGAGGGCCAGCACGGATCCCGCGAACGACAACCAAACAGCTCGCGTCATAGTCGCCAGAATTGCCAGCGGAACCGACCCAAGCACGATGACTGTCTTCACGCTTCGCAAGCTGCCCCGCCGATATCCGTGCAGGACGAGCAGCGCCAGCATGTTCAGTGACACTCCGTTGGCCACTGCCTGGAGGAACGGCCCGCGAGCCCTCTCGACGTGATATCCCAGGTTCGGGTCCAAAATGAACTTCGGAAACACTAACGCGTGTGCTCCCAGCAGGAATGCAATTGCCGTGAAGCTCAAGTACGTGAGTACAACTAAGGCAAAGACCTCAAACCGCCGTACCTCCTTCTCTCCCGTGAACACGTGCTTGGCGACGTGAAACAGTGTGAATGGAAACAGGTATTTCGCCCCCAGCACACCCAGGGTCTCGTCGTCGATAGGCCTGCCGATAAGGCTGATCAGCATCACCATCGTGAGAGCAATCATCGGCCAGGATGCACGCTCGAACGGCACTGCCTTGTGCTTCGACACCAGCGCCTTGCCGATGACGCCTACAACGAGCACCCCGAATGTCACGCGGTTTAGTTTGTGAAAGGGAACATCAGGATGGCAGAACAACATCGCAGTCAACGCGAACAGAAACAGCAGCGTCGGACAGGCCATCACCAACTGGACCGGTCGCAAACAGCCCTTGATCGCGGCGGCGAAGAACCGCGGAGTGAGTTGGTGATCCGGTTCCGCCGCACTGGAGAACCCTTGCATCAACTGCCGCTTCCCTGTGCAACCGCCAACACGGTTTTCAGCAGAATTCTCAGATCCAGGCCCAGGCTCCAGGTGCGGATATATTCCCGGTCCAACTCCATCGCCCGATCGAACGACGGATCACGTCGCGCCGAAACCTGCCAGAGCCCCGTCAGCCCGGGCGTGATGTCCAGCCGCGCCAGGTGCCCCACATCATAGGCGGCGAATTCTTCCACCGGATGAGGCCTAGGCCCCACCAAACTCATTTCGCCCCTTACCACGTTCCATAGCTGCGGCAGTTCGTCGAGGCTGTATCGACGCAGGAAACCGCCGACGCGAGTGATTCTCGGATCGTCAGAAATCTTGAAGATCGGCCCGGACCGCTCATTCCTTTTTCGCAACGTGTGCTTTTGCTGATGGGCATCCCTCACCATGGTGCGAAACTTGTAGCAGCGAAAAGATCTCCCTTTGGCTCCCGCACGTCTCCCCACGTATAGGGCCGGTCCCTTCGAATCCAGTTTTATGAGAAGCGCAATCGCGACCAGAACCGGCGAAATCAGGATCAACCCCAGGCTCGCACCCACGATGTCAATCACTCGTTTGGCCACCAAGCCCGCGGAAGGCAACCGTTCGGCATGAACACAGATCACGGGCAGACCGCCTAGATCCTCGATTTCCTGTTCCGCCGGATCACAGCCAAACAGTTCAGGAACGATCTCCACATCCAACTTCAGCCGTCGGGCTTCCCGCAATACTCGCTCCGCCAATCTACCGTCGTGTGGCGCGGCGAGGATTACTTCATCCACAAATCCCTTTCGCGCCAACAGTGCCAGGTCCGAGACTCGGCCGATCACATCGCTCCCAAGCGGCCCATTGTCGTCGAGAAATCCGCAGACGCTTCGGCCACATCCAGGATGACCTTCGATGTAAGCGGCTACTCGCCGTCCAACCCGGCCTGCTCCGATAATCAGCACGTTCCGAATTGCGATGCCACCAAGAGACTCGCCTTCCGTGTTCCACCATCTCCACAGCCTCATGGACCCGAAGTGGAGCACACTCGCCACGCCCACCAGTCCAACAATGCTCCAGTGCGATCCCTGCAAACTGTAGGCAGAACACAACACCAGGCTTCCTAACAACACAGACCTGCTGATGCACCGTGCCCGCTCGCGCGAGCCTGTGCCCACTCTGTATAACCCCTCGGTGTACCCGACGAGCGTGATCAGGGCCGCATGCAACAACGACACTCCTAGCAGAAACACCGACGAACGTAAGCAGAACTCGAAGACCGGGACCACCGGAGATATCTCATGCAAGGGCCGCAACAACACGCCGATGAAAAGCCAGTTAATCGCAATTAGGGAAACATCGGTGCAGATCGATCGCAGACTCGCAGGCGCAGTTCTGCTGCGAAGTGGATGAGGAACCAGCAAACCGACAAAACTCAGCGGACTTCCGGCCACACCTGCCCGTTCGGGTTCCGTATTCCCGGCAACTGCGCGCCTTACCGACTGCGCCGGTTTCCGGAACAGCAAGCGAGGTACGGGCGCTTCACCGGGAATCAATCGGGCACACTCCGACGAGTCCAGTCCCTGGTGCGTTGGATGAATCAGTACAGAAGACACGCTCCACTCCTGTCGACCCTTGTTCTTGCAGTGCCTTTACGCTCAGAACTCAACTCATAGTCTTCGATAGATACTCGTTGGAATCGGAAACTCCCGATCGCTCAGCACCGTCCCCAGCAACCTTGCCTGCCGCAGCGCGCTCCTCGCTTTGCGAGCGGTGACCCGGCGCGTTCTCTGCGCCGAAACCACGAGGACAACTCCATCGGCAAGGGTCGCCAACTCCAGCCCTTCGCTCGAAATTGTGAGCGCGGGTGCAGCCACAATCGTGTACTCGAATTCTTTCCGCAGTTCCGCGAGATAGATGCCAAGTGATTCCCCCCACGGATCAGGAATCACCTTTCGGGCCGGGAATAACCACACTTTGCCTTGAACGCGCCTACCGAATTGGCGCACCCAGGCAGTTCGGTGGAGAGGCGGCCCGGCCTCGTCGACAGTCGACCGCTCCGCGCCAACTTCGCTCTCATCGAGAACCGCTACCTCACTCACCCTTTCCTCAGCTAGAACCTCTCCCACCCAATTACACAAACTTTGTACTTCGGTCTCAGGCTCTATGGGGCAAAAGATCACTTGCTGTACGGCCGGTTTGAGTGTCGGAGAAAAGACTTGTCGCACCAATCCGCGAATCTGCTCGTCGGCAAATGTCTCCTCATTCCATCGCGCCGGTTGAGCGCGTTCCTCCCCGTACGTTTCCTCCGCTCGTGCAACGGGATGTTCCCCAGCCACGGTCCATGGAGCCGTCCTCAACACGTCTGCCCTCATGCTGAGAGCCTCCCGCAGGGTCTCCTGGGAAGCGATGCCAACACTGGGCTGTTCAGACATTCGACCAGGTCATCTGGATCCCGGAACAGAGGATTCATATAGTCGGCCAGGAACGCTGCTCCTGTCGCGCTGGTTCCGGCGGCAACAAATCCCAGTGCCAATACCATCCATCCCGATCGCACTGGCAACGCCGGAGCAGCCGGCTCCTGGGCCATGGCAACGTTGACGATGCCGCCCTGATCGAGAGCATCGTGCATGCGCGCTTCTTCCTGCTTTTTCACATACAGCAGATAATTTTCCAGGGCCGCTTTCTCCCTGCCCAGCAGATCCTCCTGCGTAACCGCATCATCCCCGAATCGAATCGCAATTTCGGAATACGCGCCTTTCACCCTCGCCAGCGCCGCCTCTCGGGCTGCCAGCGTTTTCAGTTGCACTTGCGCTCGTTGCAACTCGGACTTGGCCCACTCGTACTGCGGATTCTTGTCCGTGGTTTCGTCCCTCAACGGCGCCAGTTCCTCAACCGCGATTGCCGCCTTTGCCTGTGCAATCTGCAGTTCCACCTCCTGCACCAGACGATGATTCGGCTCGAATTTGGTCAGAAGTTGAGTCCGCTTCAGTTCCAGATTGAGGAGGGTAGACTTGAGTTCCTTCAGCAATTCCGGATTGTCCGCCGAGCGAATCTGAGTGATTGAACGCTCCGGCAGGCTTGCCAGCTGGCCCTCCAGTTCTGAAACACGCCGTTCTGTCTCTGTGAATTCGACGCTCGTCTGGTGGTAGCTCGCGTCCACTTCGCTTAGCTTCTGCAGCGTCAGATCGCGCTGCAGGCCGGCGGAGACTATGCGGTGTTCCGTGGTGAATCGAAGCAACTGCTGTTTCGCCTCATCCAGCTGTCGCTTGGATTCGGCCGTCTGTTGGGTGAAGAATCGCAGCTCTCCGCTCGGCCGGTGGACATTCACATGTTTCTCCGTGTACACCTTTTCCAGCGACTGCAGCACGCGCGCCGCTGTCTGCGGATTGTCCGCTGCATATCCGATCGCGATGAGGTTTGTCTTCTTCACCGGCTCGACCTTCAGATGCTTGGCCAGCCGCCGTGCTGCGCGCTCCACCCGCTCCGTGTGACCCTCGTGCATGCGGAGAAAGTGAAACCAATCTCGCCCGCCGATCCCGGTCTCCTCCACCACTCGCCGCAACACATCGTTATCCTTCAACAGCTCCACCTCCGAATTCAGTTCCTCCTCGGTCACCACGAGATGCGTCAGGTCCAGAGGCGCATTCTCGGCGGAGCTGATTGGGGCATCCGCCCTGCCGCGCCGGACCAGAATCTTCATGCTCGCCTCATATCTGGTCCCAATCAGTGCGTACAGTACCGCTGCCGCAAAGACTCCTGCCCCGACCCAGACGAAGACCCTTCGCTGCCGGAACAACACCATCGCCAACTCGCGTACCGTCGGAATCGATTGCTGAGCGCGCCCGCGAATTGGGTCTTCGTCTGTCATGCGACCGAGGGGGAATCTTCAAAATTGGGATGGATTCATGTATATGCTCATGGAGGGTGGGCTGAGGTATTTCGATATCTTCGAGATCGTATTCTGCGGGACGTACACCAAATCTCCCGGCCGAAGGTGCGCATCTTCCTTCAAGCCGTCTTGCTTCAGCATGTTTTTGAGATTGAGAAGCCGCGTCTCGATCAGGTCGTCATTCACCCGTCGGAACAGCACCACTTGCGAATGTTTCGCCTGTGATGTCAACCCTCCGGCGATCTGCACGGCTTCTGCCACCGTCGTGTCGGACCGCAGCTCATACTTCCCGGGTTTGCCGACTTGTCCTCCCACTACGAAGTACGGCCGTTCGAAGTCTTTTAATGCCACCGCTACTTCCGGATTGTGCAGATACCCGATGTACGCTTTGCGTACGGCCTCCGCGAATTGCGGCACCGTCAATCCCAGTGCAAGTACCGCACCCGCGTCTTTCAATGTGACATAGCCGTCCGGTTGGACTGTCAGACTCTGGTTGAATTCCGGCGCCACCGTGAACGTAACTTCGACTACGTCGCTGGGACGCAACCGGTAGAGCGGATGACACCCTCCGAGCAAGGAGTTTCCCAGGCCATCCGCTCTCCCGGTTTTTGCGGCCGTCGAGCTGTTTCCTCCCTCTTCCGCCCCGGTTAGGCAGGATTGAGAGGCCTTCATGTCGCTGCCCAGGTCTTGTTTCTCGCCCTGCGCAATCCCGGCCGAACCGCAACTCAAAACCAGCAATCCGACTTGTATGAATCGAACGATGATGAAGACACGCTGCATTTGCCCTGCGCCGCGATGACCTGACGCTCAGAGCCCTCGTTTTCTTTTCGTGGCGCTGTGTCGCAACTTAAGCCGATTTGCTAGCCCCAACAAGACATGAGAAGTTCTGTCCACAAAAGTGGAACGCCGTTAACATAATGCGAAACAGCAGGTCAGACTTCTCGAATCACTCGCTTGTGGAAATCTGTTTACGTTCGCAGTTCTAAACGGACCACCGGTGGATATCTCTTGCGGGAGTACCTACAAAAGTGGACTTGCACATTGCGTTCGTCACCTGCGCCAACAGAACCCCACCGCTCAATTTCCCATGCCGGCACTCGGATGTGACGGGCATCACCAAAATCTGTAGCATTCTGCAGCAACATCCACGGCTTCGCTCCTGTTCTCCACAAATCGACGCCAACGAGCCACTGCTGGCAGCGACATCAGAATCAACATTCCCAAATTGAAATCCACGCTCGAAATTTCTGACGAGTTTTCTTGTAGGTAGTCTCCGTGCATTCCTACAATCGCCACATGGTTGTTTTTTTTGGAGAGCGCCCTTCATATGACTTCGTCGTCCGCCGCCACTTCTCGTTCCATCGATGTCCTCATTGCCGATTCCAATCGTATGCAGTCGCAGTTGCTCATCAGTGCCTTGCGCCGCCGTCCCGAGTTCAGCGTCGCCGCCTGCCAGATGGAGACAGTTTCCATCCACCGCGCTGTCGCACAGAAAAACCCAGCCATCGTTCTGCTATCGGTGAACGCGTCCTTGGGATTATCTGAGACAGTCATAACCTTGCGCCGTTTCCATCTCTCACATCCTGAGATCCCCAAAGTCCTGCTCGTCGAATCCTCGAACCGCGATCTCGTGGTCAACGCATTCCGTTCCGGAGTGCGCGGCATCTTCTGCATCGCCGACTCCAACCTCCGCCTGCTCTGCAAGTGCCTGCTCCGGGTTGCGCAGGGACAGATTTGGGCCAACACTCAACAGCTCAACCATATTCTGGAGCTCATCACAGAGGTGCCATCGTTGCGCGTCCTCAATTCGACTGGCGACATTCTTCTCACCCCGCGCGAGGAACAGGTCGTCGCGCTCGTCGCCGAGGGCCTCAGTAACCGTGACATCGCGCGCGAGCTCAACCTCAGCGAGCACACGGTCAAGAAGTATCTCTTTCGGATCTTTGAGAAGTTAGGCATCTCCAGCCGTGTGGAGCTTGTCCTTTATGCCGTGAACAATGGCGACCCGCGCCAGGCCGAGTGGCTCGCCGGTGTCACGCGCGTCATACCCAGCGCCTGACAAGACTTGACGACTGACTCGGAATCCGATATAACGAAATCCGAGTTATGAGAGACGTTCTTGACCAATTTCTGCCGCTGTCTCCAGCTACCCTGCATATCTTGCTTTCTCTGGCTGGCGAAGACCGCCACGGCTACGGCATCATGCAGGAGATCGCCCGGCAATCGGAAGGTAAGTACAAGCTGGGACCTGGCACGCTGTATGACAACTTGCAGAAGTTGATTCAGCGAGAATGGGTGGAAGAGCTTGGCCGTCGGCCCGGCGATGAAGATCCCCGCCGTCGCTACTATCGGCTCACGCTTTCCGGTCGGGGTATCCTCGAAGCCGAGATTACTCGATTAGCCGGAGTCGTGCGCGAAGCCCGCTCGCGCCTGCAATTCTCCAGGTCTCCCGCTGCCAAGCCAAGGAGGGCCTGATGCTCCGGCATCTGTATCGCGTCACTCTGCGACTACATCCCCCCGCATTCCGCAGAAGATTCGGCGATGAGATGCTCTCGATCTTTGACGTTACCAAGGGAAGCTCGCTGCGATTCCAGTTGCTGACTGACTGCATCCTCTCTCTAGTTCGTCAATGGACTTTGCGTTCGGATTTCTGGAATGAAGCATCCGCTGTCCCGGTGCGGCCAGCTGCTTGGAATGGCCTGCCTTCGTTCTCCACCCTCGATCCCTTCCGCCCACGTGCAAGTGCCGTCATTCATGGGGTCGTCCTCACGGCCACTCTTTTTACCCTGACCTGCGTCGCCATCCGCTACAGCTGGATCCACGTCCTTCATGTGCAAATCCCAGAGGTTGAGTTCGAAGCTCCATATCTCCATGCGCGTACCATTTCGGAGTCCGGTCAAACCCAACCTCCCGCATTACAAAAAGACAGCAACAAAAATGTGGCCTTGCCACCTCCAAGTCACTTGTACGTCGAGCCGATCCCGGTTGAGGCAGCGGAGGCCCTTCAGCCTGCACTAACAGCCTCAACCTCGAAGCTTGTCTCCTCCACATTAGGAAAGCCCGTCCCCGTGTTGAGGTCGTTTCAGATCAGGCTCCAGTCCTATGCCGGAACTTATCTCTCCAGTTCGCCGCCTGTGACGGTCTCGATTACTATCCACTCCGATCAGTTGGTATTAAGAGTAGGAGAGGAACCCGAGCGCGATCTATCACCCCTCTCAGAGACGACATTTGTTGTGGAAGGATTGGAGGGCACCGAACTCGAGTTTGCGGCTGAAACCGATGGCAAATTTCAACGACTTCATCTGTCCGAGCCCACCAGGCAGACTTTCGCCCAACGCCAGTAGGTTCCCGCCTATTTGAAACCTCCGCCTTCGCCCTGTATAACGTTGGGCAGAGCCCGTGTCAGATCCCGCTTCCAATCCCGCCGGTCTTCCCAAGCCTCGCGGCTGGTCGCTAGTGGCTGCCGGCTTTTTGCTTCTTGCTCTCAGCCTGGTGGTCATCTACACAGGCAGAAAAGCCTTCCTGAGCCCGCTGGCCTTAGTTGTGGTTGCTGCGATCGGCCTGGCTGCCCTGCTCATGCAACTGCGCCTCCGCAAAGACATGGACAAAAGCATCCACGCGCCTCTATGGCTCAATCTCTTGGGATTGATCTTCGCGATCGGCGCTGTGATCGCCGATTTCCTTCATCTCAGCGCGAGTCTCATGATGGTCGCCGCACTCGCAGCGGTCGTCTGCTTTGCCATCAGCGGCGCCAACGTCCTGCGTTCCCTGCGCGGCAAGAAGAGTGAATAGTCGCTTCGGCTGGAAGTGAGCACCGTAAAAAAGAAGCGAATACGGTCACACGACGCAATAGATCAAAAAATCCGGAAAGCCGTTCTTTTGGATGCCGGAAAGCGCAGGCCGGAAGCTATCTCTTGAACTCCACCGCCAAAGTAGTCTCGACAACTGCCGGTTCCCCATTAATTCTGTAAGGTTCAAACTTCCACCAGCGCAGCGCGTCCATCGCCGCTCGCGCCAACACATCCGGCCCGTTCAGCGAACGCATACTCTGCACAGATCCATCCGGCCCTATGACGATGTCGAGCGCAATGGTTCCTTCCAGCTTCTCCCTTCGCGCCTCCGCCGGATATACGGGCTCCACCCGATGCACCAGCAGCTTCTCCATGACCTCCGCTGGCACCTGCGCCCGCGCCTTTTCCGCCAAGCTTGCCGGTGGAGTCTTCAAGCCGAACTCCAGATCGTCCCACGCGCGATTCCAGCGCCACCACCACACACCCGCCGCAGCGAGTACGAGCACTGCCGCAATGATCACCCATCGCCCATATTTTTCTCGCCTGGAGTTACCTGGAGGCTTTTGATGACCCGGTGATTTCGCGTCCTTGCTCCGCTCGCTTCCCTGCTTCTCCGCTGTGTCCGCCGGTGAAGCCGCCCACGGCTCTGCCCCCATCGCCTTCGCCTCTTTTGCCCAATCGCGGATCGCTGCGCGCTGTTCCGCCGACAATGCCACGAACTCCAGCCCGCACCGCAGCCTGTCCTGGTACCGCACCAGTGCTCGCGTTCGCAGCGGCTCGGTTAACGGAGGCAGTTCGAGTTGCACCCCCACAGATTCGCCGGCCACGAGTTCTCCCGCGACGATGGCGCCAACCCCTCGCTCGCACACGTTCAGCGATCTTCCCGGAAGCGTATCCGGTACTCCAGACCGAAGCACCGTCAGATCCATAGGCGCCTCCATGTGAAATCGCGGCACGCTGCGCCTCGACGGCCCCTGCCAGCCTTCGGTTTGTGCTCCAGTTGCCATAAAACGACGTGGGACAAACACAGATGTGGGGGCAGTCGCCTCGGCTGTCCGCCGAGCGAAGCTCGGCTCTTTCTGCTAACGCCACCCCTTACCGTCTCAGCTCAATGATCTCACTTCCACGAGCAAACAACGCCACACTAGCCATCCCGATGAATAATCCATGTTCCACAACGCCCGGCATCGCACTCAGTTCCAGTGCCAACCCATCCGGATCCCGCATCTCACCAAACCGGCAATCCAGGATGTGATTATTCTCGTCCGTGACATAGGGGTTTCCCGCGGCATCCCGTCGAAGTTGTACCTCCGCTCCCAACGCAGCGATCCGCTTGGCAATCAAAGCCTGCGCAAACTTGATCACCTCAACGGGCAAAGGAAACTTGCCAAGCCTCCGCACTTGCTTCGAAGCGTCGGCAACAACAATCATTTGCCGTGTAGCCGACGCAACAATCTTCTCCCGAAGCGCCGCCCCACCGCCACCCTTGATCAGACGCAACTGCGGATCCACCTCATCCGCCCCATCCACCGTGACATCGATCTCCTGGCAATCATCCAGTGTGATCAGCGGAATCCCCAGACTCTCCGCCAGTTCCCGCGATCGGTCTGAGGTTGGGATACCACGAATCCGTAACCCTTTTTTCACTTCTTCCCCAAGCAACCTGATAAAGTGGGCCGCTGTCGACCCCGTACCCAGCCCAACGACTTGGCCGTCTTTTATGAACCGCAAACTAGCCCGTGCCGCCGCTTCTTTCTCGCGATCATTCGCCATAGTTTGTGTAGGGACGGGCGCCTCGGCCGTCCCAGCCGAGCAAAGCTCGGCTGTATTCCTTGCGGCCGCTACGCGGTGAAAGACAGGAGCGTCATCCCATTCAGGCCCCAGCGTCATCCCACGCTCTTCTCGATATAAATCAAGTACCCCGCCAATACTAATCCAAACAGCACGGTCAACGCTGTCACCAGATCCAGCACAAATCCCGCCGGTTCGAATGTCCCTTTGTCCAAACGATCGCGCGTCTGGCGATAGCGAAACAACCCGGCCATCACCAGTAACACCCCCAAGACAATGGACGTCGCTCCCATCCACACCGAAATCCCACTGCGATGCACCGGATGTCCCTGCAACGAGGTCAACTGGCGCAGCGCAATCGAAAACCGCCCGATCGCAAACCCAAACACCACGATCGCCGCCCCGGTTCGCACCCAGGCGAGAAACGTCCTTTCGTTGGCAAGATGATCCCTCGCCCGATTAGGATTGGGCGCAAAACTGTTCTTGGGATTCTCAGTCACAGGCGTCGTCTGAACGCCAGCATTATTCCACAGCCTTGGCAATCAACGCGCCTGCACCCGCCAGATTCTTGGTCAACTCGGCCGGAAACCCATGACGCATGCGCAGATATTCCGGATCATTATATGTAACGGAGACATTCCCCTCCGCGCCTTCGGCGACCAGAGCCTTCAATGGCAAGTCAATCGCGAGACTTGGGGCCGCCACCATCACCGCCGTTCCTGCCTTCGGGCTGCCAAAAATCAACACCTTCGTCGGTGGCATCTTCAGCCCAACCTTCTCCGCTTCCCCGCTATGATCGATGAGGGCAAACACCTGCAGGCCTTTCTCGGCCAAAGCCTTCTCCAGTCGGCGCACTGTATCGTCCATCGCGTAGTGACTGGCAACTCGAACCAAACCGTTATCGTCGGCCATACCTGTCCTTTTCCTTGCGTCTCCGCAGGCTGTTCCATGTGATAAGGTTTGGGTCAAGAAGGCACAAAATGTTTCGACGGCCCATCGTGCTCCTCCTGGTCTTCGGCGCGTCACTCACAGCATCTCTGCACACCCAGAATGCCCAAAACAGTCCCACTCCCGTCCCCACATTGAAAACTCAAGTTCGCCTGGTCGTGGTGGATGTCATCGTGACCAATAACAAGGGAAAACCAACTCCCGGTCTCAAGAAAGAAGATTTTGAAGTTCTCGAAGACGGAAAGCCAGAGACGATCTCGGTCTTTGAAGAACACAAAGGCGTGGCGCCCACGCAATTCAAGCTGCCGCCGATGCCACCCAACGTCTACACAAACTTCCCGGCCACCCAGTCGGCCGACTCCATCAATGTCATTCTCCTCGACGCGCTCAATACGCCCTCAGCCGATCAGTCTTATGTGCATTCCCAGATGCTCAAATACCTGCAATCGATTCCCCCGGGCACGCGTGTCGCCATCTTTACTCTTGCATCGCAATTGCGCATGCTGCAAGGGGTCACCACAGACTCCTCGCAACTCTTGGCCGTCGTCAACAGTGCTAAAGCCGGCCCCCATGCTTCGCCCCTGCGCCCTTCATCGGCCGAGAGTGATGCCAACCAGAATCGCGTCGACTTCATGACCTCCGAATCCATGGCACCCCCGCCTGCCCCGAATCAGATCCCAGTCCAGTACACGGCAGACCCGATCGGCGCCACCAAGCAATTCCTCAGCGATACGGCTGTTTTTCTGACCGAGGCTCGTATCGGCATGACCCTGGAAGCTCTGCAACAACTCGCCCGCTATCTCTCAGGCATTCCCGGTCGCAAGAATGTCATCTGGTTCTCCGGTTCCTTTCCCGCCGGGATTGTTCCCGACTCCGATCTCCCCGACCCGTTCAGCGGCGCCAGGAACTTCCAGGGTGAAATCCGTAGAACGACCAACCTGCTTACCACCGCCCAGGTGGCTCTGTATCCAGTCGCGGCTGAAGGGCTGGTCTCCGATACCGCTTTCCAGGTCGACAACCGTCCCATCGGCCAAAAAAGAGTTAGCGTCGCCGCCCAGGACACCATGAAGCAGTCGCGCAAGGCTGCCCTCGATCTGAGTTCCAGCCACGCGTCCATGGAGCAGTTGGCGAAAGACACCGGCGGTCAGGCTTTCTATAACACCAATGGCCTGAACGATGCGCTGACTAGGGTCGTGAACAATGGCTCACACTACTACTCGCTCGCCTACTCTCCCGCCAATGCGAATATGGACGGAAAATACCGTCGCATTCAGGTCAAACTGACTGCAGGAAAGGGCACGCCCGCATATCGCCACGGATACTACGCCGACGACAGCAGTACAGCCTTCACGTCCGGCCAGCAGCCGGCTTCCGACCCCCTGCTATCCCTGATGGGACGCAATCTCCCCGACTACTCTCAAATTCTCTACAAGATTCTCATCCAACCAACCAACCCGCAGCCCTCCGCCGACGCGCCTCGCGCTGGAACCAATTCGCAGATGAAAGGCCCCCTCACCCGCTATGGTGTCGACTTCGCCGTCACGCCCGGAGACCTCAGACTCGACAAGTCTTCCGACGATATCCACCAGGGAGACATCGAAGTCATGCTGATCGCCTACGATTCTGAAGGGAAGCCGTTGAATCTGGTTGTCGCTAGGAGCGAGATTCGCATCTCCGCGAAGGACTATCCCAAGGTGCTGCAGGGCGGACTGCAAATGCACAAGGAAATTGACATTCCCAACGGAAACATCTTCTTGCGCACGGGCATTTACGATCTGAAGTCCGGCCAGGCCGGAACGCTGGGCGTGCCTCTCCATGTGGGTACCTTTTCGCCTAAATGATCGCTGGTTCCTTCGCAATTCTACCTCTCTGCTTCCCAAGAGCTGTTCTTGTCTCCCGCTCGCATTCGTGTGATAAGGTTTTGGCGAGATTGCGGCAAGCGTCGAGGAAACAACTATGGCAGCACTGACCGATCCTTCCGTGCGGCAGTTACTGGAAGGCAGATACATCGCATCGATCGCGACTCAGGACCCGAATGGCTTCATTCACATGGTTGCCGTGTGGTACTGGTTCGACGGAACAAGCATTTTCGTCGCCACGTCCTCCCGCTCGCGCAAGGCGAAAAACCTCCAGTCCACACCCAAGGTCACACTGATGATCGACGCGCGCGACCCCGCCGCTTCGTTCGGTGTCACCGTCTCCGGAACCGCCCGTCTCCTCAGCGGAGAGGACTCACAATTCAAAAATGAAGAAATTCACCGCAAGTACCTGAGCTCCGCCGCCCTGGCTGATACCAGAGTAGGACCGGTCTTCGCCGGCTGGGACGACGTAACCATTCAAATCACGCCTCAATCCGTCATCGCCTGGGACATGCGCGAGGCCGACCGTCAAGTCTTTGGCGGAGCCTTCGAGAGCAACCCAGGATATTTGCTGCCCCTGCAGCGCTAGAGGACAAAGAAACGAGCCATGAAAAACTTCGGTCGTATCTGCATCGCGCGATACCTCGTTGCGTTTGTACTTTTGTTACTCAGCTTTGGCAGACCCTCCGCCGCTCAGTCCACCTATCAACCCTCGCCCGAAAACCTCCAGGCGCGCCGCGAATTCCAGGACATGAAATTCGGCATGTTCATCCACTGGGGCGTCTACAGCGTCCTCGGCAACGGCGAATGGATCTTTCACGAGCGCCATCTCAAGCTCGACGAGTACAACCGCCTCCCCGCCTTCTTCGACCCCGAAAAATTCGATGCCAAGACCTGGGTTTCCCTCGCCAAAGCGGCCGGCATGAAATACATCACCATAACCTCGCGTCATCACGATGGCTTTGCGATGTTTGACTCAAAAGTCTCCGACTGGAATATCGTCGCCCGCACCCCTTATAAGAAAGACCCGCTGAAGATGTTGGCCGATGAATGCCACCGCCAGGGCATCAAGCTCTTCTTCTATTATTCCCAGCTCGACTGGCACAATCCCGATTACTACCCACGCGGCCGCACCGACTGGGAGAATGGCCGCCCGGATCACGGCGACTGGAACGCATACCTCGATACTTACATGGACGGCCAACTCACCGAACTCTCAACCAACTACGGCCCGATCGGCGGAATCTGGTTCGACGGTATGTGGGATAAGCCCGACGCCGATTGGCATCTCGACAAGACCTACGCTCTCATCCACAAGCTCCAGCCCGCAGCCCTGATCATCCCTAATCACCATCAAACGCCGCGCCCGGGCGAAGACGTCCAGACCTTTGAGCGTGACCTCCCGGGCCAGAACACCGCAGGATTCAACACGAAATATATCGCCACCGACATCCCGCTTGAGAGTTCCGACACGCTCAACGGCTCATGGGGATTCAATATTGGCGACACCGACTACAAAAGCGTCGCCGAAATCGAACGCCGCCTCATCCGCGCCGCCGGCAACAATTCGAATCTGTTGCTCAATATAGGTCCCTACCCGAACGGCGAAATTGACCCCCAATTCGTCACTCGCTTGCGGGCAGTCGGCGAATGGCTCGCCAGATACGGAGATTCCATCTACGGAACTCGCGGCGGCCCCATTCCCCCCGGAGATTGGGGTGTAGCAACCCAGAAGGAAGACAAGATCTACGTACACGTGCTGAACTGGTCCGCCCCGATGATGGCTCTGCCGCCGATCCCCGCGAAGATTGCATCGGCGCAGTCCCTGGCCGACGGCACAAGATTGGAAGTCACGCAAAAAGAAGACGGGGTAATCCTGAAGCTGCCGGCCCCGAAGCCCGAAGAAGTAGACCGGATAATAGTGCTGACGCTGTCGAAGTAGTTGATCTAATGTAGGGGCGGACGCCTCGTCCGCCCCGAGTCGCGAAGCGACGAGCGATTCGCTGCGGCCCCCTTAACCCACCCGGAATGTATGCGCCGATTTCGGCCTGAACCCTGCGCTGCACGAGGAGCGGCTAATTCAGTCCGGATCGGGGCGGGATCGGCCACGGAGATTGGGATCGAACCGACGTAACTGTGGCGTACCAGAGCGGCGGAGTAGGCTTATCAGTAAGGAGAGGAGTTATGCGCTACAGGACCGCCGCGATTTTCGTTGCTGTATTAATTGGCGGGATGTTCTGCTTGCCCGCCGCAGTATTTGCTGTTTTTCCGGCTGTGAAACACGGTCCCCGAATACCTGTTCTTCTCGATGTCGTCGTCTTTTGCCTTCAATTCCGCTGGTTCCTGGCGTTCCTTGCGCTTCCAATCATAGCGGTCCTCTTCACCCTTGCAGCATTGACGGGCGATTCGCGGCGGGAAGTTAGACGGTAGGAGTGGGCGTTGTTTCCGGGTTCAAGATGCCAAGACCCTAGTCAGCTCTTCTATTTCGGCTGACCCGGTCGCGATGCCAACAGCGAGTCGCCGCGTATATCCGGTTCATCGGGGACTTCACTTTGACTTCTTGGCTGGATCCGTATCCACCTTCACCGCCGCCGGATTGTCGGTGTGTCCCATATCAATCCAGACGGTGTTAAGCCGTCCGTTGGAATCTGAAGTACGAATCGTGCTGGTCTGAGCTGCTGTCCCATTCGCGCCCGGCCGCACGATGTCGATCGCTTCCTGCGTCAATTGCAAACCGGCACTGGGATCTCCCGGATTTTTCTGCTCCACTCGTCGCGTCGTGCTCCGAGCCCCGGTCGTGCCGGTCCGCTGCACCGTGCTTTCTCGCCGTACTAATCGTAAGCCCTCGCTGCCCGCCTGTCCGGGAACATTGTTGGAGTACGTTTCAGTCGTCTCTGAACGCTCTCCGCCCCCAGTCGCAGACTGCTTGCTCACCGTCCGCTCCATCACAGTCATCTTGCCTTCCGCATCCGGCCGCGAGACGCTTTCTTCCTTTGTGATCCCCCCGCCCTCATCCTTCCGGCTAACTCCCTCGCGAACTTCATTCAAAGTCCAATGACCCACTCCGTCTGAGAGAGAAGTCGATTTGCTGAACTCGACCGTGTTGGCATCCCGCTGGCTTTCACGCTCGTGAATCTCTACCGTGGCCGCCAGCCCTCCACTTCCATCTGCCGAAAACAATGTCGTCTTCGTTTCCCGGACACCAGGACTGACCTGCTTCGAATCGACTAGCGCCCGCTGCACCACCTGCAGCCCCCCATTTCCGTCAGGATTCGACGTCGTGCGAGTCACCTTCTTCTCACCGCCGGGAAGACTGCGCCACTCTTCCCGCGTTTCCTGGGTAAGATTCCGCTGCCCGTCAGGAGTCCTGCCGTACGAGCGTTCAATGTTGCGCACGGTCGTGTCGTTCACCCGTGCCGATTCCTTTTCAATCTCCGAATACGGGACATAGCGTCCATCGGGACCGAGCGCCTCCAAAACGGTCTTCTCCACGATGCGACCGTCGACTTCGCTATGAGTAGTTGTGCTTCGCGTGGGATTGACCGTGCCGCCCGGATCGGTCAACTGGTTGGTGGTTGTCCACGATTGCTCGCCCGAACTGGCCTGCGCACTGCCCAACTGCGAAAGCCCCCCGAAGAGCATCAGGAGCATCAGGGGGCCAAGAATGTCCGATCGGCGACCCAATGACATACCGACATTATCTGCTATTCCTCGCGGTCTTGCTCTGCTCGATGGCGCTCAATCGAACTACTGCCGCTGCCGCCCGGTAACGGACCTTCTCGTTCCTGTCAGAGAACCTCTCCACCAGATGCGGCAGTAGAGCCGGATCACCTCGTTGCGCAATCGCGTCCACGGCGGCGGCGCGCACGATCCAGTTCTTGTCATTGGTCGCTTTGACCAGGGCACGACCCGTGGCCGGGTCCGGATCGTGCGCCAGCAGGCTCGCAGCCACCGCCCGCACCGGGTTCGGATCCTTCTTATTCAATGTCCGGTAAGCTTCCCACCCAATGCCGGCAAATGGTATGAATCCAACTCCTTCTGAGATCCCGATCTGTGCCAGCTGCTTCGGGTCCTGCAGAGTCTTTAACTGCCGCGCAATGATTCCGTCATTTGTCTTGCGTTCCCCGGTAAGAAGATCGTAGTAGATCGCATACGCATGCTTCTCCTCTTTCAGTTCTCGCAAGGACTCTGCTGCCGCCATCACCACGGGAACCGCTTTATCCGAGAGTGCGCCCTCCAGTTTCGGGATGGACTCCTTCGCCTTTATCTGTCCCAGTGTCGTCGCTGCGGCCCGGCGTACCTCAGCGTTGTGATCCGCCAGCGCGTATTCCGCAAATTGTCGCGCCTGTATGTTGTCTCGCAACAATCCCAGCGCGCGAATCCCGTCGATCCTCTCATCGCTCTTGTTGGAAAGCGATGCCGTAATCAGAATGTCCCACGCTCTGTGCCTGGGGGACGCGATGTCGTCCATGTCCTGGGCCAGCGAAAGCACGCTGGATAGGCAAACGACGAAAACGTAACTCCGCAGCTTTCGACCCCACATAGGACTGGTCCGCTAATCGGTCGGACTAACGACGCCGTTACCATAACAGCAGAAAGGGATCTCTTCGATACAGCAGACCACCGAGGTGTGGCCACGATAAGATGTAGGGACAGGGCCGCACCCCCTCAAGACCAAGACCGTCGCGGCTCATCTACTCGACAAGCAAAACGGCTACTGTTCCGTAGCAGGTTCAATCTCTGACGCAATCGCGCCGACTCATTTTGTACGCGTCATTCTGCCTCCCTTCAGCAGAACCTGCAACCCTGACAAGTTCTAGCACCCCGAGTTCTTGAAGCGAACTCCTCGACAACAAAAAAAACGGCTGCACCTGCAGCCGGTTCCTTCACTCACTCGAATATCCGAATTCGAGTACCCTCGACTCCCATCACTTCGGCCTAGTAAGACTGCACTATCTTCTCCAGCGCAAACCGGCTTCGGATCACCAGCGTCGCACCCTTGGCCTGCATCAACTGCTTCTTCTTGAATTCCGAGAACAGCCGGCTCACCGTCTCTCGCGTTGTCCCGATAATCTCGGCGATCTCTTCATGCGTGAGCGTCAGCTTCACCTGCGACGACCCGTCGCTCTGGGTCGATTTGGTCGACCATGAAAGCAGCAACTTCGCAAACTTTTCCGAAGGCGATGCCGCCAGTCCCAGCGTCCGGATCTCTTCGTAAGCGGTGTAATAATTCCGGCTCAACTGCTGCGCCACTCGCATGGCTGCCTCTGGAAATTCTTTGAGGAACAGTTGCAGTGAGTCGCGCGGAATGAAGTTCGCCTGACCCGGCTCCATCATCTCAGCAGTTACCTCATATGGGACGTTGGAGATCACAGCATTCAGTCCCAACACATCGCCCGCGTCCGAGATTTTCGTGATAATCGTCTTCCCTTCCCTCGACGTGGTTGAAAGCTTCACTTTTCCACTGCATAGAACGAAAACTCCGCGTGCGCTCTGTCCTTCGATGAACAGCATCGCGCCTTTCGGATAAACCGCCGTCGACTTGATATCGTTCAGCCGCTGGCCGGCTTGCAGCGACAAATTACAGAACAGGTGTTCCCCCTTGGCAGGGCACGTCATGCAGTTATCGAGAATGTTCAGTCCGTATGGTGCACGCATCTGAAGCCTCCCGCGGTTTTAAAGGCTGCCGGCCATCCGGCTCCTCACCTCAACCACATCTGAGGTATGGCACGTGGCAAACCATTCCCTTTGGAAGCCTCCCAAACCAAGGCGGTAACGAACCTTCCACACAGATAACAAAGCACTTAACTACCAGATTAGCTTCCGCCGGTTCCTCCCTCACTCCATGACTTAGCAAGGTTTTTTGGGGCATTTCCCTCACACGGGTGTGTGATCTGCATCACTCCTCTATGTGATCGATGGTTACCGGAGTACTCGGCCGGGAAGAGCGATTCGGCCAAAAACACAGGGTTGCCTCGGGTGCCCTCTCGCCGCCGCATTGGCGAGAGGTGGGAATTTGCTTACCGTACCGACTCGAATTTAGGGTCCAACCGCCACCTGCAGCATCGAGGGGGTTTGCAGTCTTTCCCGATAAATCACATTGCGGGACGCAACCTCGCCTACCGTGTCCACGTGCACCACATATCCCCCGCGTGGGAGGGTTTCTCCAAATGGCAGTTCCTGGGCGAGTGTCCCCCTGCGCAGCACAAAGTGTTGATAACCAATCGCAACCGCTCGCCCATTCCCCGGCACCGCCAACACGATGAAAGTCAGATCAATGTCATCCCGGGTTGTATTGGAGACGTCAACGCTCCCCTCGATGCGGCTGCCGTTCACGTGCGCCGGAGTCTTCCAGTTCAGCAGGATGGCCGAGAACACACGAATCGTGAACACCTTCTGTACCGATTGCTGCGGTTGTCCACGATCAGTAACGGAAACAGTGAACTGGAATTCCCCAGTCTGATTCGGTGAGCCATGCAGCAATCCATCGTCATCGAGTTTGAGTCCGGGCGGCAAAATGCCCTTCTCCACTCGCCAATGCAACAGAGGCACACCTCCCCTCGCGCGGAAACGCACCTCGTAAGCGGCATGCGGGTACGTGTCCGGCAACTCCGAATCATTTTCGATAATGAGGTCCGATTCACCAATCCCGCGTTGCCCGGCCGCCGGAACGCCCATCGACTCCGCGGCGGTTCCATCACGACTCTGCTGCGAGAGCAGCACGGATGAGGCACCGGCAAGGAGCCCAACCAGCAGCATGGGACGAATCAAGAAATGGATGTTCACGATCCTCAGTTCACGGCCTCCCCAGTTTACTCGGGAAAATAGTCTTCAACCTTTGGCTGGCAAATCATCATAGGAATGTTTCCCGGACCTCTTTTTGCAGCTTTCCTGGCCAAACGAACGTCATATTGACGCGCCTTCCGAATTTCTGGAACACTTAATTGGAAGACTGATCTCTTTCTTGACGTCTCTCGAAACATGGAACTGCTGCTGAACCTTTTCTGGCTGCTTCTGGCGATGCCTGCCTTCTGGCTATGGCGCTATTCCAGAACTGCCCCCGAGAGACGAAAAGCCAATCCGTTCCACACCTTCTTGGCGCTCGGCTGCTTGCTGCTCGTTCTTTTTCCCGTAATTTCCGCCACTGACGATATGTGCGCGATGCGGGCCGAGTTCGAGGAATCGCCCGCCGGTAGCCGTAACATAGGGCAGTCGACCGGCGATAAACATTCCCCTCCAAGATCGCTGATTCAACCGGCGCTCACGGTTGCGTTGCAGCCGCCCTTCGTGCCCGATTCGGCATGGCATCAAGCGCCCGCAGTACTCACATCGAACGCGTCATCATCCACAGTCATTCGCGCTCCTCGCGCCCCACCCAGTTTGCTCCTGGCGTAGTTCTCCTGAGGATCGTCCGTCTCGTAAAACGCTGTGGTTTGTCCCCGGCTTCTCAGGCAAACCCCCTAGCCAGTTAAGGCCCTGTGGTGTGTCCCCACAGGCATGGAGTGTTGGATGCGATTGCACCGATACATCGCAATAACCGCGACAGCTCTGAGCGCTCTTATGCTCGGCGCGCCGTCGCTCTGTCAGACTGCCCCGTCGGCAGTCGAGACCTGGACGTGGGATCAGGTAAAAGACAAATTTCGCCTTCAGAACACCACCCTGCTTGCCAGCAAACTGAACATCGACGAACTCAAAGCCCAGGAGATCACCGCTCATCTTCGCCCGAACCCTGATTTCACCCTGACCGCCGATGGCACCCAGATCACTCCCAGCCACGGTGTCTGGCAGCCCTTCGCGGGAACGTTTGTTTCACCCGGCATCAGCTATCTTTTCGAGCGCCGCAACAAACGCGGCCTGCGTTACCAGGCTGCCAAAGAAGGCACCGCCATCGGCGCCGCACAATCCGAAGACACCGAGCGCACGCTCCTCTTTAATCTGCGCAGCGCGTTCGTTGGCGTATTGCAGGCAAAAGCCGTCCTCCGCCTCGCCAAAGAAAATCTCGATTACTACGACAAGATCCTGAAAGTCAGTCGCGATCGCTTTCAAGCCGGCGATATCTCGCGTATCGATCTCGATCGCCTGGAGCTGCAGCGCCTCCAATATGAATCTGACCTGCAGAACGCGGAAGTCAATCTTCGTACTACCAAAATCAACCTCCTGGCATTGCTTGATGATCACCGTCCGGTCGACAGCGTTGACGTCGACGGCACCTTCGACTTCCGCGAAGACATCCTCGCGCTGGATGATTACCGCAAGCAGGCAATCGACGCCCGCCCGGACCTTCGCGCCGCCGTCTTAACCGTGAAGCAGGCGGAAACAAATTATCAACTGGCCGAGGCCAACGGCTCGATCGATCCGACCATCGGCCTGTGGTTCACCCACAACGGCTCATTCAACAACCCTGATGCCCTCAACACTATCGGCGCAAGCGTCAGTATTCCTTTACGCATTTTCGACCGCAATCAGGGCGAGAAGTTGCGCACCAAGATCGATGTCGGCCGCAATGAGAAGTTGCGCCGGGGTGTCGAAACCCAGGTCTACAGCGACGTCGACTCCGCCTACGCCACACTGAATAGCAACATCACCCTCCTGAAGCCCTACAAACGCCACTACCTGGAGCAGGCTGTCCGCGTGCGTGAAACGGTGTTCTTCTCCTACCAGCACGGCGGCGCCTCACTCCTCGATTTTCTGAACGCCGAAAGCGAATACCGCACGGTGCAACAGAGCTATGTAAACCTCATCGGCTCCTATCTCACCGCGGCAGCGCAACTGAATCAGGCCGTTGGCCGCGAGGTCATCCCATGAAACTCATCCCTATTCGAGAACAAAGTCAAACGAAGTCCGGTCCCTCGAAGTACACGAGACTGGGTGCCCCGCTTCTGGCCGCCTTTGCCAGAAGTGGGGATTTTCGACACAGGACAATCGAAGCGTCGCGCCGCATTTGCGAGAGTTGGGACGTCCCGCAAAATGCGGCCGAGGCCGTCGGGACACCCGCCCCCGCCGCTCGAATTTCTGACTCGATACTCCGCTACATCTCCATCCCGATCTTGCTCAGCGCTCTCGCGATGTGTGCCGCTTGCTCCCGCGAAACGCCCGCCGCCGCATCCAAGCCTTCCGTCACCCTCGACCCTGACGTCTTCACTGCCGATCACCCGGAACTCTTCAAAACCGCAAAGGCCGAACTCCGCCAGCTTCCCACCCAAATCACCGCCAACGGCGTCATCGCGCCCGACGTGAACCGCACCATCCACGTGACATCCCTGGGCTCCGGACGCGTCATCGACCTGAAAGTAAAACTTGGCGATGCGGTGAAGAAGGGACAAACTCTCCTCGTAATTTCCAGTCCGGACCTCGCCAGCGCCTTCGCGGACTTCGAAAAAGCTAAAGCCGACGAAGTCCTCTCCCGTAAAGCTCTCGACCGCGCCCAGATGCTCTACGACCGCGGAGCCATTGCTGCCAAGGATCTGGAATTCGCTCAGGACACCGAAGACAAAGCCAAAGTCGACCTGGAGACGTCCGACCATCGCGTCAGGATTCTCGGCGGAGATCCCGCCAGGCCCAGTCCCCTGCTCGAATTGAGAGCTCCCATCGACGGCACGATCGTCGAACAGAACGTCGCCGGCGCCGAAGGAATCAAGAGCCTCGACAATTCACCCAACCTGTTCACCATCGCCAATCTCGGGCAAGTCTGGGTTGTTTGCGACGTCTTTGAGAACGATCTCGGTGACGTCCATCTCGACGATTCCGCCGAAATCCGTCTCAACGCATTCCCCGATCGTGTCCTGAAAGGCAGGGTCGCTGATATCTCCCGCGTGCTCGACCCCAACACCCGCTCGGCAAAAGTACGCATCGTGCTTCCCAATCCCGATGGCTCGCTCAGAACCGGCATGTTCGCCGTCGCAACATTCCGTTCGCGGAAGCTCACCGATCGGATCGTCGTGCCCGCAACTGCGATCATGCGCCTTCACGATAAAGATTGGGTCTTTCGCAAAGAAAGCCCCGATCAATTCCGCAAGATCTCCATCAACGCTGACGGCCTGGCTCCCGATGGCATGCAGGAAATCCGTGAAGGCGTAAAGCCAGGAGACGAACTGGTGACTAACGCTCTCGAATTCTCCACCGATGTCGCCGAGAAGCGGGCGGGACAATAAAAATGATCCGCAAGGCTATCGACTTCGCTCTCGCGAATCCGCTGCTGGTCCTGGGCGGCGCTCTCGTCCTCTTCGTCTGGGGCATCATCTCGTTTCATAACCTCCCCATAGAGGCCTATCCCGACGTCGCCGACACTTATGCTCAGGTCATCACGCAGTGGCCAGGCCACGCCGCCGAAGAGGTTGAGCAGCAGATCACCGTCCCGCTCGAAGTGGAACTGAATGGAGTGGCCCATCTCACCCACCTGCGCTCCGTTTCGTTGATGGGACTCTCCGCGATCACAATCATCTACGACGACGACATCACCACCTTCAACGCCCGCCAGGAAGTCCTCGATCGCCTTCAGAACGTCACGCTGCCTCCCGGCGTGACTTCCGGCATAGGCCCTGACTACAGTCCCATCGGCCAGATCATGTTCTACACGTTGACCAGCACTAACCCGAAGTACGACGTGATGGAACTCAAAGCTCTCAACGACTGGTTCGTCGTCAACCAACTCAAATCGGTTCCCAACATCGTTGACGTGAATCCGTTCGGTGGCCCCACCCGCGAATACCAGGTCCAACTCGACCCAACGAGGCTCGTTTCCTACGGCTTGGCCTTGCCGCAAGTCGAGCAAGCCCTGATCGCAAACAATATCAATGCCGGCGGTGGATTCATCGAGCGCGGCCAGCAAGCTCTAAACGTTCGCGCCGTTGGCCTCATGCAGACGACCGACGACATTGGCGCAACGGTTGTGAAAGTTCAGAGTGGCACGCCAATCCGTGTCCGGGACTTAGGCAATGTCGTGCAAGCCCCCAAGGTTCGATTGGGTCAACTCGGCAGAACCGTCCGCAAGAAAGACGGAATCATCATTAACGACGACGATGTCGTCGAAGGCATCGTCCTGCTTCGCAAGGGTGCCGTGGCCGAGACCACACTCGATGCCCTCCATCAGAAGATCGCTCAACTCAATGGCATCGATGGCAAACCGGGGTTACTGCCCGTCGGCGTCAAACTAGTTCCTCATCTCGATCGCAGTGAACTGATGCATCACACTACGCATACCGTCCTGCGCAACCTCACTGACGGTGTGCTCCTCGTCACGCTCGTCCTTTTCCTCTTCCTCGGAAACGTGCGCAGTGCTCTTATCGTCGCTGTCACTATTCCTTTCTCCTTACTTTTCGCCGCGATCCTCCTGGATCTTCGTCACATCCCCGCAAACCTGCTTTCGCTCGGCGCACTCGACTTCGGCATGGTCGTAGATGGCTCGGTCGTCATGGTCGAGAACATCCTTCGCCACACGTCCTTCGGGGACCACAAAAAGTCATTCCGCGAAATCGTTGCTGTCGCCGCGCACGAAGTTCAGAAACCGGTCTTCTTCGCCCGCGTCATCATCATCGTTTCCTATCTCCCCATCTTTACCCTGCAGCGCGTAGAGGGGCGCCTCTTCAGCCCCATGGCCTGGACCGTTGCCTTCGCGCTGCTCGGCGCCCTGGCCTTCGCCCTCTTCATCGCACCCGTGCTCTGCAACTACTTCTTCAGCCGCGAACTGAAGGAATGGCGCAACCCTGTCCTCGAATGGCTGAACCGCAGCTACGCCCGATCGCTCGACTGGTGCTTCGATCACATGAAGTTCACGCTGGCGCTCGCCTTGCTCGGCTTCGGCCTGATCCTCTTCTTCGCCCTCAGCGGCATCATCGGCTCCGAATTTCTTCCTCACCTCGACGAAGGCGCTATCTGGGTTCGCGGCACTCTCGCACCCAGCACCGGCCCTTCCTCAAGCATCGACATGTCCAAGCGAGCCCGCCTCATGCTGGCTGGATTCCCGGAAGTCACGCAGGTCGTCAGCCAGGTGGGTCGCCCCGACGATGGCAGCGACGCCAGCGGTTTCTACAACACAGAATTCTTCGTTGATCTGCTTCCTCGCGATGAGTGGCGACCCCAGTTCCACAGCAATAAGGAAGAACTCATCGCCGCCATGGACAAGGAACTCCAGCAGTTCCCCGGCGTCGACTGGAACTTTTCTCAACCCATTTCCGACAACGTCGAAGAGGCGGTCAGTGGCGTGAAAGGCGAACTCGCCGTCAAGCTGTTCGGCCGCGACCTCAAAACGCTCGAGCAGAAAGCCGACGAGATGCAGGCCGTCATGAGTCGTATCCCGGGTGTCGCCGATCTCGGTACATTCCAGGTCCGCGGCCAGCCCAACGTCAACGTCAACATCGACCGCGCCGCCGCCGATCGCTTCGGAATCAACGTCGCTGACGTCCAGGATGCAATCGAAACCGCCGTCGGCGGCAAAGCCGTCAGCCAGATCCTGATCGGCGAACAACGCTTCGACCTGACCGTGCGCTATCAGCCTCAATACCGTCGATCGGTAGAAGACATCAGCAACGTCCGCCTGCTGGCCCCCTCCGGGGAACGGGTCTCTCTCGCTCAGCTAAGCAAGATCTCGCTCGACGATGGAGCCTCAACTATCTATCGCGAAGGAAACCAGCGTTACATTGCGATCAAGTACAGTGTCCGAGGCCGCGATCTAGGTTCCACCGTCCGTCAAGCCATCGATGAAGTAGGCCAAAAAGTGAAGCTCCCCGAGGGATACCACCTCGACTGGACCGGCGAGTACGAAAGCCAGCAGCGCGCCAACCGCCGCCTCGCCATCATCGTCCCGGTCACCCTGCTATTGATGGCCTTCATTCTTTACTCTGCCTTCGGCTCCTGGAAATGGGTTTTCCTGATCCTCGCCGTGGTCGCGCTGTCCCCGCTCGGTGGATTCCTGAGCCTTCTGATGACCGGCACTCACTTCAGCGTGTCCTCCGGACTCGGATTCCTCGCCCTCATCGGCGTCTCGGTCGAAATCGGCGTAATCATGGTGGAATACATCAACCAGCTCCGCACCCGCGGCATGCCCGTTAGAGACGCCGCCAAAGAAGGCGCCGCCCTCCGTCTCCGCCCAATCATGATGACGATGCTAGTGGCGACGTTAGGTCTGCTCCCCGCTGCCATGTCGCACGATATTGGTTCCGACTCGCAGCGCCCCTTCGCCATCGTGATCGTAGGAGGTCTGATAGTCGAATTGTTGGTAAGCGTAATCCTGTGGCCAACGCTGTACGTCTTCTGGGCAAGACCCGGAGACCGCCTCCCCCCCGCCGAACAAAGCTTCATGACCGAAGGCGAGCACGTAGATTGAAATGTATTCCTGGACCAGTAGGCCCGGACAAGGGTAGGACCGGGCCCAGTGTAGGCCCGGACGCCTTCGTCCGGGCCGAGTCGCGAACCGACGAGTGTAAGTCGTGGAAGGCCGTCGCTAATTCGGAAAGAAAGCAACGCTCTATGCAGACCTCTTGCAGGACGAGTCGTCAGGCAGGTAGAGGTTCACAATTTTTCCCCCCGGAGGTGGACCGGTGGTGTAAGGGGAAACACAGCGACCGTTGACCGCAGTCGGCGCTCGCAGATGCAAGTGCAAGCCTTGCCCGGTCCCCCAGAGCAACGCTCCCGACGTATGCAGGCCCGGACGCCTTCGTCCGGGCCGAGTCGCGAAGCGACGAGTCTACGCGGCGAAATCTCCTGTATCCCAGGCCACCCACTCGTAACTTCCATTCCCTCCCTTGCGTTATACTTCCAGCACCGCGCTGTAACTACTCCTTAGGAATTCACTCATGGCAGTCGCTGTACGCACAGAGGATCTGCGCAAGGTGTATCACTCTGCCCCGCCACTCGGCGCCGGAGGCGGTTTCATCCCCCGCGCCGACGCGAAGAGCTCGAAGCAACCGAAGCCCCAGATTCTCGCTCTCGACGGCCTCTCGCTGCAGATCGAGCCCGGAGAAATCTTCGGCCTGCTCGGCCCCAACGGTGCAGGTAAGTCCACGACCATCGGCATTCTCACCACCCGGGTCCGCGCCACCGGCGGCCACGCCTGGATCGGAGACCACGAAGTCTGGCAAGAACAGGCCACAGTGAAGCGCCTTATCGGCGTTGTGCCCCAGCGCCCGAATCACGACTTCTCGCTCACCGCCCGCGAGATTCTCATCTTCCACGCGGCGTACTTCGGCATTCCCCCCAAAGAAGGAGCCCGGCGCGCCACTGAACTGCTCGAGAAATTCAAGCTCACCGATCGCGCCGACCAGATGGTTCGCGGATTCTCCGGCGGCATGGCCCAGCGTCTTTCCATCGCCCGCGCCATGATGCACGACCCCGAGGTTCTGTTTCTGGATGAACCCAGCGCCGGCCTCGACCCGCAGACCCGCATCCTCCTCTGGGAGATCATTCGCGAATACAATCAGCAGGCCAAAACCGTGCTCCTCACCACGCACAACATGGAAGAAGCCGACGCCCTCTGCCAGCGGCTCGCCATCGTCGATCACGGCAAGATGATCGCTCTGGGCACGCCAAACGAATTGAAGCGCTCGATCCCCGGCGGATATCTGCTGCGCCTGCATTTCGCCAAACAGCCTCCGGAACTGATCCAGCGCTTGCAGTCGCTCGCCGGAGTGCGCGAAGTCCGTCCTCTGAACTCCACCGGCGCTGACGTCTACGCCGATCGTGGTGGCTCCCTGATCCCCGAAGTTGCGTCCGTAGCAACTGCGGTCGGCGCGGAACTCTCCGACGTTCACATCTCCGAACCCAGCCTCGAGAACTTGTTCCTGCATCACACCGGAAGGAGTTTGCGCGATTGAACTGGAAAGCGTTTGGCGCCATGCTCGCCCGCGACGCCCACGTCGCCCGCCGCAACATCATTCAGATCATGTTCCAGACGTTCCTCCAGCCGCTTCTGTTCGTCTTCATCTTCGGACGCGTCATGGTCGGCAGCGGCTACATGCGGCCTGAATATAAGAGCCTGCTGCTGCCCGGCATCATCGCCATCAGCATGGTCTTTACAGGAATCTGGGCCGTCGCGATGCCCTTGATCGCCGAATTTCAGTGGACCCGCGAAATTGAAGATCGGCTGCTAGCGCCCATCGACATCTCCTGGATTGCGATCGAGAAAGTAGTCGCCGGAATGATTCAGGCATTACTCGCCGGCTTAGTCGTATTGCCGTTGGCGTGGCTCGTTCTGCGCCCCGGCGTCGATATTCGAATCCACGCCCCGTTGGAATTCATCGCGATGCTGCTGCTGGTGTCTCTGTTCTCAGCCTGCGGAGGTCTAGCTCTCGGCTGCAGCATGAATCAGCAGCACGTCGGCCTCATGTTCAGTATGATCCTCACGCCTATGATCTTCTTCGGCTGCACCTACTACCCCTGGAGCGCGCTCAGCACGTTTCCAATCCTCAAAAGAGCGGTTCTGGTAAACCCGCTGGTCTACGCCAGCGAAGGTCTGCGCGCGGCGCTGGTCCCCCAGTTCCCGCATCTGTCCACCGTCGCGATCCTGATCGCCCTCTGCTTCTTCGATCTTCTGTTATTGCTGTTGGGCCTGCGCCAGTTCGAAAAGAAAGCCATCAGCTAAGCTCAAAGATCCGGAGCGGAAGAACCTTGCTATCTGCAGTTGCGGATAGCTACGACCTCAGTAAGAACATTTCGTTTACCAAATCTAAACCGGGATCCGAAGTCAGGCAGTTTCAACACGCGGGCTGGTATCCAGTACCTCCCGAACTTTGTTCAGTAGAGTACGTGGGTGAAAAGGTTTCTCGAGGAAGTTGGTGCCAGGATCGACTACTCCATCATGCGTGATGAAGTTGGTCGCGTAGCCGGACATATACAGTACTTTGATACCGGGCCTCTCCTTCTGCACCTGTTTCGCCAGCGCCGGTCCATCCATTCCTGGCATGATCACATCGGTAAGCAGCAAGTGCAGTAAGCCCGTGTGCCTTCTGGACAGTGTGATCGCATCTGCTGCATTGGGCACGTCCAGGACGGTGAATCCGTTCCCGGTCAACGCATATTTGATCAGATCGCGAAGCGCCGGTTCATCCTCCACCAACAACACAGTTTCAGCTCCGGAAGTAACCGCCGGCTGGCTTGGCTCCGCCAGGGCCGGTTCCGGTTCGTCCACTCGGGGAAGGTAAATCCGGAACGTGGTCCCACGTCCACGTTGGCTTTCAACCCAAACGTTTCCTCCGCTTTGCTTCACGATTCCGTAGACGGTCGACAAGCCAAGCCCAGTACCTTTGCCGACCTCCTTGGTAGTGAAGAACGGCTCAAAGATGTGGGGCAGATTCTCGGCGATGATGCCCTCTCCCGTATCGGTCACCGCGAGCATCACGAAAGGCCCCGAACGTGCGCCCGCGTTGTTGCGCGCGTAGTCCTCGTCCAACGTAACGTTCGCGGTCTCGATGATGATTTTTCCACCGCCCTTGATGGCATCCCGGGCGTTCACCACCAGATTCATAACAACTTGCTCGATCTGCCCTGGATCGGCCTTGGTAGCTCCGAGTTTAGGGTCGGTGACCGTCTCAAACTCAATGTCTTCGCTGATTAACCGGCGCAGCATCTTGTCCAGATCCACGATCAGCGAGTTCAGGTTGAACACTTTGGGTTGCAGCACCTGTTTGCGGCTGAAAGCCAGCAACTGTCGGGTTAGGGCACTCGCGCGCCGGCTGGCCTCATCGATGCTCTTCACGTGGTCGTAATCGCCAGGATTGGACTGCAACGCTTGCAGCAGAATCTCGGTGTGTCCCAGGATCACGGTCAAAATGTTGTTGAAGTCGTGGGCGACGCCGCCGGAAAGAGTCCCTATTGCCTCCATCCGCTGCGCCCGCATCAATTGCTCTTCCAGTCTGCGGCGCTCGGTCATATCCCGGGCATTTACCACGATCCCGTTGACTGCAGCATGTCGTAGCAGGTTGGTGACGGAGGCTTCGAGCGTCCTTACTTCCCCGCCACCCTGTCGAATCCGGAACTCGGATTCTATCGGGACAATCTCCCCCATTCCCGGTGACGGTTTCTCCCGCACCGCCACCAGCAACTTCTCAACCTCAGCACGATCCTCCTGGGTCACCAGATCTAAAACGTTCTTCCCCACAACTGAACTGCCCTGCCCGGCCTCGCGCTCGAACGATGGGCTCGCATATCGAACCGTCCCGTCGGCGTGCAGTACTACGATGAAGTCGGAAACATTCTCGATCAATGATCGGAACTGCGCTTCGCTTCTTTGCAGCGTCTCGTACAGGTCACCGACACGCGCTGACATGTCGTTAAATACTTGCGCGAGTCGACCAATCTCATCCCGGCCGCCCACCTCGACCCGTTGCCGAAATTCTCCTCGACCAAGTGCGCGGACGGCGGCATCCAGCTTTTGCAACCTTCCGCCGATCGTGCGCGTTACTCGCCAGCCCAGAAACGCAGTGATCAGAAATATGGCGAGTCCGATCGTCAACAGGGTCACCGTGGTCCGGTCTCCGGCCCGTTCGATCTCTTCCAGTTCCTGCGTTTTTTGCTCGGCGACCAGTTCGTCGATATCACGTACCAACGACTCGGAAAGTGCGGAGAGCACCGGATCGCGGCTCTGTGAGCGTAGTTCCACCGCCCGCCAATCGCCCAGTTGCACCAATTCCATCAGGTCATCCATCTGGGAGGAAAACATCGTACGGATCGCCTCAAGCCCGGTGAACTGACGCCCCCGCTCCGGGCCCTGCCGCAATCCCGACAGAGCTTCAATTGCACGATCCACATCCTTATTGAAGACGGTGCGCAATTCCTGGGCCTTCGCCGTAAACCGCTGTGCGTCGTGCGTCTCCGACAATAATTGCAGCTCGGCTTGAAATCTCTGGAAGTGATTGTGCGCCATCAGCACGGCAAGAGCGGGTTGCTCGGCGTTGTACAGCAGCTGCGCCCGCTGCCGCATGACGCTCACCTGCCACACGGCGATCGCGGCCGCAAGCAGCATCAGCCCGCCTAACAGCACAAACGCGTGCCTCAGCAACTGGCCTATACTGTTGCGCTTCTCGGCGAATTCGAACGTGCCCAGATCCGGGCTCGAATTCAATCGCTTATCGCTCCCTGGAACGTTCCTCTTAGTGAACTGCACTTGCGACCGGCGGCGCCCCCGGCTTCCCGCCCGTGATGCTCTCTAGCTTCGCCTGCAGTTGGGACATCGTTCTGCTTGCGTCCTGCTCGCCCGCAAGGATGGAGTGCACCGACGAAAAATATGCTCTCGAAACCTCATCGTAACGCGCCCCCGCTACCGTCGATGGTCGGGCTACGGTCACGCTTCCCAGCTCCTTCCAGAGCTGCGCGATTCCCGGACGATCCTGCAAATATTCAGGGCTGGCGTAAAATTCGCGCCGTGTCGGCAGCATGGCGTGCTTCTTCCACATCGTGAGTTGTTCCTCGTGGCTTGTCAGATAACGGATCAGCTCTGCCGCCTCACGGGGATGTTTCGAATATTTGGAGATCGCCAGCGATTGTCCCCCAAGCGTCGACGCCCTCCCGGCGGGCCCCCCGGGCAACAACGCGATCGCAATCATGGCCTTCGAATTCGGGACCAGCGATTCCCCGGTGAATTGCCGCCACAGCCAGTCGCGCGCGAACGCCGCGTTGCCTGAGTGCAACACGTTCCTTGAATCCTGCTCTTTGAACGCCACCACGCTGGGCGGTGAGATCGTGCCGATCCAGCGCTGCGCCCTCTGCATCGCCTCGATCGTTCGTGGATTGTTCACCGTGATCGTGCCGTTGGATTCGATCACGCTTCCACCCCCGTACGACACCTGCCATTCCAGTGCGTTGCACGTCAAGCCTTCGTAAGCAGCTCCCTGCCACACGTAGCCCCAGAAATCCTTGTTTCCGCCCCCGCGCTCGCCGGCTTGAATGCGGGCCGCCATTTTCTCCAGTTCGTCCCATGTCCCGGGCGGCTCGCGATAGCCATACTTGCGCAGCAGATCCACGCGATAGTACAGCACTCCCAACTCGGTATTGAACGGCATACCCGTCAACCGCCCGTTCACCGTGTCGTTCCGCACTTCGGACTCAAGCTGTTCGCCGGCCTCGTTCGCAAGGTATTGATTCAAGTCGACCATCTGATCTGCCAGCACCGCCGGCCAAACCACATCAATGTAGTAAACATCCGGAGTTGGTGATTGCGCTCCCAGATAGCGTCGGTAGAGTTCAAGACGCTGCGTCATCGATTCCGGGCCGGAGATGAAGTCGACTCGAATTCCCGTCTTCTGCGTAAATTGCTCGAACACATCCCGGTCCATTGAGAGTTCACGTTGCGTCGCTGGGCCCCAACCCATGAACGTGATCATCGGAGATGCTGCAGGAGTTTTGGACGTTCGGTTACAGCCAGGACAGAACAGGAACACACAGAGCAGGAAAGAGGGTATCCATTGTTTTACACAGGCCCTGACGTTTGCAGCCATGGACTCCCTTCGCGGCTCGTTCAGAAACCGACATTGTACTCCAGCGTGGGAATTTCGTCGGTAGGTGCGGGCACGCTCTTGACTGACAGAAATCCAATCAATCCGCTAAGGTTGGCGCCAACGACGCCGGGATTTCCGTAAGGATCAGACGATGTACTGTTCCCCAGATTCGCGTCATAGGTCGGCGCTCCATCCCAGGAAAAGATTCCCGACTCTGCTGAGGAAGTTCCGGGACACATCACTCTAGAAAGGAACCACCCAAAAAGTAAGAGAGTTCCGAGGTGGTGTAGGATCCATTCGTCTCGGCCAGTAGCTCGCTTCTGACCCTTGCCGACCTGCTCTCGCTGCTTCCCTTGCGGGGCCGCTG
>DATKAP010000159.1:0-6153 GCA_035577905.1 Binatia bacterium | reverse complement strand
CTTTCACTCTGGTACCTGTACAGCACTTCCGAACTGCAGCAGAGCGGCGATACCGGAAGTACGGTTCCGTCCAAATCCCCGAGCAATCGCTATGGCGTCGAATGGGCGAATTTCTACACGCCTCTCGAGCATTTAGCTTTCGATTTTGACCTTGCCTATTCCAAAGCTCTGTTTACAACGATCGACCCTGATGATGCGGCGCCCGGCAGCCCGGGAGGACGATACGTTCCGGAGGCGGTCGGGTTGGTGATTTCGTCGGGCGTCACCGTGCAGAACTACAAAGGCTTTTGGGGTAGTCTGCGCTTGCGTGCCTTTGGCCCGCGGAATCTGACATCCGACGCGATTTATCAATCCAGCTCAACGATATTGCTGAACGCGGAGGTCGGCTACCGCTTTAACGATAAATGGCGCGTGGAAGCGCAATTGTTCAACCTCCTAGACCGCCAAGATCACGACATTGATTACGCCTATACTTCCCGAGTTACGCCCACAGCCGCGGCGGCATTCACGGATGTTTTTCACCCCGTCGAACCTTTCCAGGTCCGCTTCTCGGTGATAAGGACTTTCGGGAGGAAGTGAACGCTGTTTTTGCGGTCGTCCACTATCAGAACGTCCAACTGTGTGGTCGATGAGCAAACTCCCGGGACGGGGCAGGAAGCGCGTTGGAGTTTCGCAGCCGTACTACATTTATCGACGGAGTGCGTGTAGCAACAGCAAGAGGCCTAGGATGATCAGACCGGTCCAGGTCACTAAATCGAGAGCGCGGCGCAAACGTTGAATGTTGCTCGGATGCTTTTCATTCACGGTCACGGGTCGAGTATACGACCAATGCGGTCCATCCGGGCAGCTCGGACAGCAATAGTTTGACGTTGCGTGTGCGTGGGCAAGCTCCTATGCTTGTGGGTTCCGATAGCACGATTGGCGAGATCATGTTAACGCTAGCGGGGCTTGCAACAATTAGCGTCGAAAGGCCTGGACGACTTCAGGTTTGCGTCTGTTGGCCTCCTATCGGAGGCTCCCCATTCGGTCGATTGCCCAAGGCGCGTCCGGGTATGCCCGAGGTTGCCAGCGAGCGCATCCGTCGGCATCATGGGCAAAGAGATGACAAAGACGAGCCATGCACATTCCTGACGGCTACCTGAGTCCTTCCACCTGCGCGACGCTCTATGCATTCTCGATGTCCGGTTGGTACTTGGCTCTGCGGCGTGTCAAGCGGGCGCTGGCAACACGAACGATTCCGCTCATCTCCGTTTTTGCTGCATTCTCGTTTGTGATCATGATGTTCAACATTCCGCTGCCGGGTGGCACCACGGGACATGCGCTTGGGGTGACGATCGCGGCTATTGTTCTCGGGCCGTGGGGCTCCATTCTCGCCGTATCGGTCGCGCTGGCCATCCAGGCGCTGTTTTTCGGAGATGGGGGAATTACTACGCTGGGAGCGAATTGCTTCAACATGGCGATTGTTGGCTCACTTGTGGCCTATGGCGTCTACCGCGCGCTGTCGTCCCGATCGGAAGTCACCGCTCGTCGTCGGGTCGTAGCGGCCGGGGTCGCCGGATATATCTCGATTAACATCGCTGCATTTCTAACGGCTTTGGAATTTGGGATTCAGCCAATGTTGTTTCATGATACCGGCGGGACTCCGCTCTATGCGCCCTATCCGCTGCATGTGGCGATTCCCGCGATGATGATTGGCCATCTGACGTTTGCAGGGTTGGCCGAAGCGTTGATTGCGGCGGGCATGGTGTCTTACCTGCAACGCGCAGACGTGGGATTGCTGCGCGGTGCGCAGGACTTCTTGAGCACTTCGACGCCTCTCGTTTCTGCCGATGTCCGGAGTTCCTCGCCGACCCAGCTGTGGTGGATCGTGGGTTGTCTGATGGTTTGCACGCCGGCGGGCATTCTTGCCGCGGGCGCCGCGTGGGGCGAGTGGTCGTCCGCGGACATGGCCAACCCGCATACGCGTGCGTACATCGAGGCGGTGTCGGGGAATCACAAGGTTACGCAGTCCGTGCCCGCAGGTTTGCAGAAATGGTCCACGGTGTGGACGGCGCCCTTCCCCGCGTATGCGCCGAGATTCATCAAGAGTCCCGCGTTCGGCTATCTGTTGTCCGCCATGTTCGGGGTGGGACTTCTCGTTTTGGTAGCGGCGTTGGCGGCCCGAATTACACGAAGGGCGCGCGAACCGGAGTCGCAGTCTTGAGTCAATCGTCTTTTATCGAAGCTACACTTCGCAGCTTTGCCCGCGCCTTTGCGAAGGCATTGGTCTCTGAACGCGCAGGGAGCCAGACGGGACTCCTGCAGTGGTTTGATCCGCGAGTCCGTGTGATCGGGGTATCGGTTTTGGTTGTTTCCGGCATTGTCTGCCAGCGACTTGCCGTGGTCGCGGCGGTGTTCGGACTGGCCATCGCGATTGCCAGCGGCTCACGCCTGAGCCTGTCGACATTGGCGACTCGCGTTTGGCTGGTCGTCCTCGGCTTTACCGGCGTCATCGCTGTGCCCGCCATATTTCTGACCCCCGGAAGGCCGCTGCTGACCGTGCCAGGCGTTTTTTCAATTTCCGAACCGGGATTGAAGACGGCGACGCTGCTGGTGCTGCGCTCCGAGACGGCCGCGACGCTTACTGCCACGCTGGTGCTCTGCACACCATGGATGCACGTCCTGAAAGCGCTTCGCTCGCTGCGTTTGCCGGCGGAAATTGTGACCATGCTGGCGATGACCCATCGTTATATTTTTCTTCTCATTGAGACCGCGAATCAGATGTTTGAATCGAGACAGAGCCGTGCGGTTGGCACATTGACAGGCCCGGAAAAACGGCGAATGACCGCTCGAACGGCCGGCGTGTTGCTAAGCAAGAGCGTCGAACTTAGCCATGAAGTCTATTTGGCGATGTTGTCCCGTGGATTCGACGGAGAGGTCCGGCTCCTCTGCGACTTCCGTTTGAAAGCACATGACTATATCGGACTGTTCGGGTTTCTCTCCGCCGGCGCCTTCACCGTATGGGTTGGGCGATGATCGAAACTCCGCTCACGTTCGATATCGGCGGTGTGAGCTTCGATTACGAAGGAATTGCCGCTATCCGAAATCTGTCGCTCCAGATTGGAAAAGGGGAGCGTATCGCTTTACTGGGTGCGAACGGCTCGGGTAAGTCCACCCTCCTGCGCATCCTGGACGGGCTGTATTTTCCGAAGGCGGGTTTCGTGAACTTTCAGGGCGAGGCCTTGACGCCGGAGCGATTGCAGAGAGACGGGTTTGCCCTGACATTCCGTCGCGAGGTTGCGCTTGTCTTCCAGAATCCGGATGTTCAACTCTTCAATCCGACCGTGTTCGACGAGGTGGCGTACGGGCCGCTACAACTTCGCTGGGAGAAGGAAGAGTTGATTCGTCGCGTCGGTGAAATAATGGCTTTTATGGGCATTCTCGACTTGAAAGAGCGGTCACCGTACCGGTTGTCGGGCGGCGAGAAGAAGCGCGTTGCGCTCGCGTCCGTATTGGTTCTCGATCCCGACGTTCTTCTCCTCGACGAGCCGACAGTGGCGCTCGACCCCAGAAGCCAGAGTCAAATTGTCGATTTGATCCAGCAATGGAGAGGTACGAACAAGACGGTGGTTACGGCGACGCACCAACTGGAAATTGTCGAAGACATTGCGGACCGGGTGCTTGTACTCGAAGCCGGCACAGTGATCGCTGCAGGAACGCCTTCCGAGGTCTTGTCGAATGAGCAACTGCTGGTTCGAGCTAATCTGGTGCATTCGCATCGTCATTCCCATGGGGGCGTTGTGCACTCCCATCCGCATCGCCATGGTCACTCGCACGACGAGCATGCGCATGGACCCTCCGAACGGCCATGACACGACAAGGGCAATCTAGATTCCGAACTGTGTCGCTTCTTGGGGAAGGAATGGGTGGGCCCATCGCCCGCGGCCCGCGAACGACAGGGAGAACACGAACCCCACTTAGAAAGCAAAAGGAAAACCTAGTGGGAGTGGGTACTAAGTTTGTGCTCTATTTTGTGCAGACGGGTCTCCAGTTTCTTGATTATTTTCTCCAAGGCATTCAGTCTCACGTCATAGCGGGGATGCTTATGTGCCTTGAGCGGGTGGGTGTGTTTTTTCATGAATCGTCTCCGTCTGTGATTTCCGGCCCGAGAAGTTTCGCACGGGAAAGGCTATACCAACCTGGCCCTGGGGACAACTCTGACTGCAGTCAATTGCTCCTACGTCTACGGGGCTATTTCTTTGCCGGGGCGACAATCCAAACGTATTCCAATGGCTCTTTCCCTGTATTTGTCACGTTGTGTCGAGTACCGGGGGGGACGTAGGCTAGAATCCGTTCGTGCAGTGGCATGTCCGCTCGATTCTCGATGTTGACCACGCCGCTCCCGTGCAGAATCGTCAGCGCCTCTTCGTTATCGCCGGTCGAGTGCCACCCTACACTTTCGCCGGGTTTCAGGCGTACCGATCCGCCGCGCATTCCATTAGTTTGCGGTGCCCCTTTGAGTAAGACACAATCCCCGCCTGCACACTCCAGAGAAAATGTGGTGGGTTCCCGCTTCGAACTTTGTTCCGCGCCAAGCACCGCCAGTGCTGCGCCCAACGCAAGGCAGATCCGCAGTTGTTTGTTCATCGCCTATCCCCTCAACGCCGCATTTCATCATGCGTCTTGTGTTACGTGTGTATCTAGAATCACGATTTTGGGTCGAACCTATTCGAACACAGTGAAAAGATCCCTTTTCGGGAAACTTCACCCGAAACTAGCAGTTTAGCCTTAGTGTGAGTGCGTATTGAGGTCTATTTTATAAAGGCAAACACCTTTGGATCCGAAACGTTGCGCACGAGCGCGGCCCTTCTCGCATACGTGAGCAACAATGGCTCGTTGTCGTCGATCGAAGCCTTAATGATAACGTACGCTATTTTTCGCACATTTGAGGAGGAGCAGGTCTGGTTGGTAAAACAGAGGGTCTGAGGAAGGCCCGAGAGGAGAGGCCATGGAGCCCACCAACCAGGGAGAAGTGCCGAAGTTGAGTCAGGTGATTCAGATTGATGAGGGGAAGATTCAAGAGCATCTGGGAGAAGTGGTGCGCAGCACGGTGGAAGAGACGTTGAACGCCATGCTAGACGCCGAAGCCGACCGTCTTTGCCGGGCCGAGCGGTACGAACGCACCGAGGCCCGCAAGGATACCCGGGCGGGATCCTACCAGCGGCACCTGCAGACGAAAGCGGGCGAAGTGACGCTGAAGGTGCCGAAGCTGCGCAACCTGCCGTTTGAGACCGCCATCATCGAGCGCTACCGGCGGCGGGAAAGTTCGGTGGAAGAAGCGCTGGTGGAGATGTATCTTGCGGGAGTGAGCGTACGACGAGTGGAAGACATCACGGAAGCCCTTTGGGGCACGCGAGTCAGCCCGAGCACGGTCAGCGAGCTGAACCAGAAGATCTACGCGCAGATTGAGAGCTGGCGGAACCGGGCGATCGAAGGGCACCACCCGTATGACCAGACCGACTTTTTGTACCAGCGTAAGTGAGAGAGTGTACATCAGATGATCGGCCCGGCTTTTTCAGACCACTGCTAGAGAGAGTTTTCGGCAGTTGGTAAACCAAGGAAATCGCGGCTAGCCGCGATTTCCTTGGCGAATTCGTTCGGTGTCTTCTCCCCAAGAGCCCTGTGAGAACGACTCTCGTTGTATTCGCCACGCCAAGTCTCCACGATCCGCTGAGCCTCTGTCAACGAAGAGAACCAGTGGGCATTCAGACACTCTGCGCGGAACGTCCCGTTGAATGATTCCACGAAGGCATTGTCCGTCGGCTTGCCCGGCCGCGAAAACGCCATACGCACTGCATGTTGATAAGCCCACAGGTCCATCGCTTGACTACTGAATTCGCTCCCGTTGTCACAGTGAATCATCTTCGGTACTCCCCGGGTGATTTTGATTCGGTTCAGCACGCGCACCACGTCCTCGCCCTTCAGTCTCTGTTCCGGCTCGATCGCCCAAGCATTCCCGTGTGTAGATATCGAGAACTGTCAACGCTCGCTGGTTTCCGCAGGCCATGACGAATTCATCGAGCGGCGATTCTTCGGCTCCATCAAATTCACCCGAGACGGCCAAGGAAAAGTAACCGGCCTCGTCGCCCGCTACGGCACCAGAAATTTCGCAGC
>DATKAP010000158.1:0-360014 GCA_035577905.1 Binatia bacterium | reverse complement strand
GGGCAATCGCTCTTGCATCCTTTGCAGGCAAGGCAGAGATCCAGACTCTGTTTGACGTCTTCGCTGCGCCAGCCGTCGCGGATGACTGCATCGGGGCGACTCGGATTCTGTGTCATCTCCCAGAGAAGGTGAGCGCGCCCGCGGGTGGAGTGTTCCTCTTCGTGCGTGGCGCGCCAACTCGGACACATGACGCCGCCCTCTTCGCGGCGGCATTTGCCGACCCCCACGCAGCGCAGCGCGGCGTGACTCAGGCTGCCGTGGTCGAGCGGGAACTGGAAGTGGGTCTGCGGCTCCCACGCTGTGTAGTTCTCACCGAGGCGAAGATTCGCATCGAGTTTGTTGGGCTCCATTCCTGGCAGGCCAATCAGCTTGCCCGGGTTCATCTTTCCCTCGGGATCCCATGCGGTCTTGAATTTGCGGAAGGCTTCCATCAGCTCAGGGCCAAACATCTTCGGCCAGAGTTCGGCGCGCGCTTGCCCATCGCCATGTTCGCCGGAAAGAGATCCCCCATAGCTCACGACCAGGTCGGCCGCTTCTTCGACGAATTTGCGAAACCTGGCGATTCCCTCTTTCGATTGCAGATCGAAGTTGAGGCGCGTGTGCACGCAGGCATGGCCGAAGTGTCCGTAGAGCGAGCCTTTGTAGCCGAAGTCGGCCATCATCTTGCGGAGGTCGCGGAGGTATCCGCCGAGTTTCTCGGGTGCAACGGCGGCGTCTTCCCAACCCTCCCAGTGGAGAGGCTCCCCCGGCACGTGCGAGGTTGCGCCGAGACTCGACTCGCGGACTTCCCAGACACGCTTGGCCTGTGCTCCGGAGTAGAGCTGCACGTTGGGGCGAATTGCGCCGCGGTTGAGGGAGTCGATCAGCTTGAGCGCCTGCGACTCGGCCTCGGAGAGCGTCTGGCCGCCGAACTCGACCATGAGCCATCCGCCTCCTTCCGGCAGCAGCGAGAGGCCTTCGGTGTTGATGCCTTTCACGCGCTCGTAGTAGACGAGGAGATCGTCGAAACCTTCGAGGCCGATGGGCTTGTGTTCGAGAATCTCCGGAATACTGTCGGCGCACTGGAAGATGTCCGGATAGGCGACGACCGCAAGAACGCGCTGCGGAGGACTTGCCACCAGACGGCAGGTTGCTTCGAGCGTGGTGACACAGGTTCCTTCCGAACCCACCAGGGCGCGGGCAACGTGGAAGCCATTCTCGATCAACAGGTAGTTCAGGTTATAGCCGGAGACGCGGCGTGGGATATTCGGAAAGCGCTGGCGTATGAGGCCGGAATATTCCGTTGAGATGTTGCGCAGGGCGGTGAAGATCTGGCCGCGGCGTCCGGCTTCCGAGCAGAGGCGGTGCAACTCATCGGAGGCGGTCTGCCCGACCTTCACCCGAATACCGTCGTAAGTGACGATATCGAGGGCTTCAATGTTGTCGTCGGTTTTACCAGCCATCACCGAATGAACGCCGCAGGAGTTGTTGCCGATCATGCCTCCGATGGTGCAGCGGTCGTGGCTGGCGGGGTCGGGAGCGAAGGTCAGGTGATGTTTCTCGGCGGCGTTGCGAAGATGATCGAGAACCACTCCTGGCTGCACGCGGGCGATGCGCCGGTCCGGGTCGATCTCCAAGATCTTCCCCATGTACTTCGTGAAATCGAGAACAACCGTGACGTTGCAGCATTGTCCGGCGAGGGACGTTCCGCCTCCGCGGCAGAGCAGTGGGGCGCCGAATTCGTGGCACACTGCGATGGCAGCTTCGACGTCCTCGGCGTCGCGGGGAAGAATCACGCCAATCGGGACATGGCGGTAGTTCGAGCCATCGGTGGCGTAGAGAGCGCGGCTGCCGTTGTCAAACCGAACGTCTCCGCGAACACTCCGGCGCAGGGCTTCGTGCAGCCCCAAGGGATCGGTCACGAAAGATTTTGGCATCGGAGCGAAGTCTGAGGCGGAATCGGGCATGGAACAGATCTTCTCACTGAGAGGACTTCTTGCTCACGGAAACGATTTGAAATCTCGAGCCGTCGCCACCGACACTGGACTGGATACTGACCGTAGTCGAGTTCTCTTTGTCGCCGGAAACGATGCTGCAATGGGTTTGATCGGAACTCTGTACCGAGGCGTTTGGGAATTTCGATCTGTAGAAGTCACAGATTTTTTCCACGGAGTCACCGCTTTCGAAGTTGGCACTTACGGTGTGGATCCCAGCAATGGTCACGGTCGCTGTCCCGGTTTTTTGTACGCGTGCTCCCGGATAGATCTCGATATTCAGTTCCTTGGCAGTTTCTTCGGGATCATTGGCACTGAAGGAGCCAAATGGGGTTTCGACCTTCACGTTGTCGCCCTTTTGCGAAACTTTGGCGCTCTTGGCAATGCGGTATCCGATGATACCGATTGTGGCGCCCCCCAGAACACCGATCAGGACAATGACGCCGACGATGATCAGGACGATTTTCAGCGCACTGCTGCTGCCGCTGGAGGGCGGAGGGCCGGGAGCGATCGGCTGCGGGAGAGCGGCCGGAGTGCCTGTGATCGCGGCGGCGCCGCATTTGCTACAAAATTTCGTGCCCTCGGAGAGGACTGCACCACAGGAATTGCAGAATGCCATGGTTCACCTCGTGGGTCAGCTCGACGGGCGAGTATAACGCAGAGGGCTGGAAGTTTCGAGTTTGAGCTTCAACTCTGGCAGGGCGGGCGCGCTTACGCAGGACCGGCGGTTGGCCCCACACGGTTCGTACTCGCCCACAGCCTCCTCATCACGAGGTAATGGTCCATGGACGGCTCATGTAGTCCGTAAGTGTCAGGAACAGGAGGATCATCAGGAATAAAATGGTGGAGGCGACTACCAGCTTCAGGAGGCGTTCGCTGGCATTCTTGAGGTGCATGAAAAATAGGGCGACCAGTAGCGCTTTAGTGGTAGCGATCCCAAGGGCCACGACCGGGTTGAATGGACCGAGATCGATCAAGGCGGCCTTATAGGTGAGATACGTACCCACCAGGAGGGCTCCCCAGACTGTGAAATAGGTTTTCAGTGGCGATGATTTAGCGTGGTCATGCATAACAGTCCTCGGGATGCACGGCTAGGGGTGCCGGTCGATCAAGTACAGCAGCGGAAACAGATAAATCCAAACGATATCTACGAAGTGCCAGTACAGGCCGCCGATTTCCAGCGGCGTGTGATACTCCGGAGTAAAGCGCCCCTTCCACGCCATCCAGAAAAGCCACGTGAAGATGCCAAGTCCAACGACCATGTGCAGAGCGTGCAGGCCTGTCATGATGAAGTACAGGGCGAAGAAGATCTGCGCGTGCTGCGGATTAGCGTACTGATCGGAATGGCTCGGGATCGGAACTTTTTCGAAGCTGAAAGTCGCGCCGGGTACGTGGTGCTCGTCGAACTTATCTTTATATTCCACGCCCTTAACACCAAGGAACATAAGACCGAAAAGCATGGTCAATGCGAGCATCGCGAGCATCATGCCGCGACGCGCGGTCTGCGCGGCCCAAATTGCCAGCACAACGGTCAAGCTGCTGCAGATCAGTACAGCCGTGTTGACACCGCCCAGCAAGGCATTGATCGATTTGCTCGCGGCCCCGAAATCTCCAAAGTACCAGTGGCGGTAGATCAGATAGGCGCAGAACAGTCCGCCGAAGAACATGACTTCGGTGGCCAGGAATATCCACATGCCCAGATTGGACGCGTCGCGCTGCTGCTCTTCGGTGGCGAAATGGTGTAGCAGCCCGGGGCTGTGGATTTCTTCGTGGGCTGCAGTGGGAACGACAGCTTGGCTATCCGACAAGTTGTGGCTCCTCCTTGTAGCCTTTATCGATCTCTTCGTAGTTGTAGGCTTCCCAGGTCACGACCGGCTGCTCGGGAAAATTAAATGTGGTCGGCGGCGATTGCACCATCCATTCGAGACCGGCGGCCCGCCATGGATTATCGGGTGCAGGCTTGCCGTACCGCATCGACCACAGGAAGTAAATCATCGGCAGCAGATAGCCGACGGCCAGAACCGTGGCGCCAGCCGTTGAGAGCACATTCAGTACCTGATACTCGGGCGGGTACTGGTAGTAGCGGCGCGGCATGCCGACATAGCCCAGAATGAATTGAGGGAAGAACGTCAGGTTGAACCCGATGAAGACGATCAGAGCGGCCAGTCGCGCCCAAGCCTCCGGATAGAGCCTGCCGGAAATCTTCGGCCACCAGAAGTGCATCCCACCGAGATATCCCATAAGAGCGCCGCCCACCATGATGTAGTGGAAATGGGCGATCACGAAATATGTGTCGTGAACATGCATGTCGACACCTAGCGCCGAGAGAAACAGGCCGGTAAGACCTCCGATAGTGAAGAGTCCCACAAAGCCGAAGGCGTAGAGCATCGGCGCACTGTAGTGAATGGAACCTTTGTAGAGCGTCGCCGTCCAGTTGAAGACTTTGACGGCGGAGGGCACCGCGACGGCATAGCTGAGGATCGAGAAGACCAGTGCAGCGTACACAGAAATCCCGGCGACGAACATGTGATGCGCCCAGACCAGGAATCCAAAAACGGCGATCGCAATCGAGGAAAGAGCGACGAACATGTATCCGAAAACACGCTTGCGCGAGAAGCACGGGATGATTTCGGTCACTACCCCCATCGAGGGAAGAATCATGATATAGACGGCGGGATGGGAGTAAAACCAGAACAGGTGCTGAAACAGTAGCGGGTCTCCGCCGAGTTTGGGATCAAAGATACCGAGATGCAGGGCGCGCTCGGCGACCACCAGAACCAGGGTGATGGCGATGACCGGGGTTCCCAGAATCTGGATGATGCTGGTGGCGTAGTGAGCCCAGACGAAGAGCGGCAGGCGCGACCAGGTTAGTCCCGGGGCACGCATACGGTGGATTGTAACGACGAAATTGAGGCCTGTGAGAATCGAGGAAAATCCAGCAACGAAGATGGCGAGCCCAGCTTCGATGACTTTGGTATTGCTGAAGGCTGTGCTGAAGGGCGTATAGAAAGTCCACCCGGTGTCCACACCGCCGGTCAGCATGCAGTGAACCATCATCATGCCGGCAATAATGTACAGATACCAACTCAACAGATTGATACGAGGGAAGGCAAGGTCTTTGGCGCCCACCATCAGCGGGATGAGGAAATTGCCGAGTACAGCGGGGATAGAAGGGATCAGGAAGAAGAACACCATCACCTGACCGTGCTGCGTGAAGAGCTTGTTATAGGTGTCGGCCTGGACGAGATCGCCAGCGGGCGTAAGCAGTTCGAGACGGATCAGCAGAGCGAAGAATCCGCCGATGAAGAAGAAGAACGTGATCGAGATCAGATAGAGCAGGGCGATACGCTTGTGGTCCGTGGTCAAGAGCCACGAAGCGATGCCGTACTCCTTATTAAGGTAATCTTCCCGTTCGACCGCTGGAATTGTCGCTGTTGCCATAAACTATTGCACCTGATTTCCCTGACCCGACGTGCTATCCGGCGAGCTCATGGCCGTGTTCCTCGCGCCGGGCGCGCTGGGCGGCGTGAGTGACTTCACATACGCTACTAGCGCATTAAGTTGTTCTTCGCTGACCAGTCCCTGAAAAGTAGGCATGACCGGCTTGAATCCCCTTACGATTTTCGCTCCAGGATCGAGGATTGATTCGCGAATGTAATTTTCGTCGGCGGCGACCATACGGCCGTCTTCGAGTTGCACCGGCTTCCCAAACATTCCCTGGAGATTGGGTCCGCGGCCCTGAGAATCGCTGCGATGGCAGGTGGCACAACCGAGCTCAGCAAAAATCTTCTCGCCGGACGCCGAGAGTGGGCCGGTCGAACCGCCGGACATCCAGGCTTCATATTGCGCGGGCTCCATCACGACGATGGAACCAATCATTCCTGAGTGCTGCGTGCCGCAATATTGCGTGCAGAACAAGTGGTAGGTACCGGGCTTTGTGGCACGAAACCAGGTCACGGTGTAACGGCCGGGGACTACATCCTGCTTGATCCGGAAGTCAGGAACAAAGAAGCTGTGGATGACGTCTTGCGAAGTCATGATCAACTTGACGTCGCGCCCGACAGGAACATGGAGCGAGTTGATCTCGCGCTGGCCCTCCGCGTGTTCGAGTTTCCACATCCACTGCTTGCCGACCACGTAGACTTCGGTTGCGTCGCGGGGAGGCGTTCGCTGCTGGAAGTACACAACGGCCCCCCATGCGAAGATCACCATGAAGACTCCGAACGGAATGATGGTCCAGGTCAGTTCCAGCGGAGTCGACCCTTCGATCTGTTCGGCGAGCACACCTTTGCGGTGGCGATAGCGCGCGGCGAAATAGACCAGCGAAACAAAAATCAAAAGCGTCATCATCCCGGACAGAATGACCAGGAAGATGAACAGAGCATCGACGTTGCCCGCCATGCTAGAGGCCCTTTGTGGCCACAATGGAAAGTTATCGAACATATCTTCTTTGCAGAAGGTAGAAGTTATAACTCAGAATGCAGATAAGAACTCAGACCAGTGCTCGATCTTACTTCTGTATTCTGATTTCATACTTCTAACTTCCTCTTACATGACTCCAGTCATTACGGCGCGAAACAGCTTTTTCGAGGCGGAGAAAGATCAGGATCATCACGCCCAGCACCAGAATCGTAAGTGCCCCGCCGATTTTTAACATGTTGCTGACGACCGCGCCGTATTTTCCGGCGGCGGGATCGTAGTGGTAGCAATACAAGAGCACCTGATCAACGGCATTGCCGATCTTGCCTTGCGAGGCTTCAACCAGCCCCATACGGAGATCTTTCGGGGGAAAGTCCACTCCGTAGAAATAACGCGAGATACGGCCTTGTGGGGTCAGGACCATGATCGCGGTCGCGTGCGCGTATTGGTTCTTGGATTCATCGTACTGATACTGAAAACCGACCGCTTTGGTAAGCGCATTAATCGACTCAGCCGGGCCTGTCAGGAAATGCCAGCCGGCAACGGCATTGGGCCGCCCATAGCGTTTGAGATATTCCTGCTTCTTGGCGGCAGCGAGTTCTGGTGTCTCCTTGGGATTGAAGCTAACTGTCACGACGTCGAATTCATTGCCGACATCGAACTTAATCATCCTCATGGAGGCACTCAAGCCGGACAGTTCTTCGCCGCAGAGCATAGGGCAGTTGTAGTAGACAAGGTTAAGGATCAGCGGCTTCTTGCCGAAGTAGTCACCCAGTTTGACTGGATGGCCGCTGTCGTCCATGAAGGCGAGATCGGACGGAACCGGGCTGTCCAGATGCTGCTCGATGCCAACGTTCGTCAAGTACGGCGGTCGGACCTTGGCGGGCGGGGACATGATGCCCTGGCTCATGCCCTGCGACATGGCCTGGTCCGTGCCGCTCGCAATCAACGCCAGCAAAGCGACGAGAACATGGAATGCTGTTCCTGCATGTCCTCTGGTCAATTTCGAATTGTGATTCTGATGCTTCACTTCTTTTCGGCTTCCTTCGTTGTGCCCTTTGCGATTGCGACTGACGACTCGCCAGATTGGGCACGCGTGGGTAGTCCTCGCTGGACCAGGAGATCGATAGCGCGATCGATGGGGATGCGGACGGTGCCGGCATCCTTGTCGATATAGTCGTACGTACTCAGCGTGTTCTCCTCATAGAAGCGAACCTTGTTCAGCTGAGTACGCTCATCGATCTCCAATTGCGGTGTCGGAAAACTCTTCTGGAGATATTTCTCGTAGTCGCTACCCTCGGAGTCCGTCTTGAATTGCGGCGGCAAAGTACGCGTGTCGCGCACCGGGTTTGTGACCAGCGGGCTGACCGCCTTCTGCTGCGCCTCGGAGCGGTTTTCCAGATATTTGTAGAGGCCGGCAATAATGAAATGAACCAAGATGGCCGCTACGGCCAAGCCAACCATAAAATAAATAACTCCGGCGATGCCGATATCGCGGCGTTCGTAATCGGTGTGTCCGTTGGCCTCCACGGGATGGATATCGTTGCTCATGCGTTCTCCGGAATCCCGGGCGGATGCGTCGAATGCGGGTCGAAGACATCGTTGGCCGAAACGTCATACGCCGGCAATAACGGTAGAGACGCGAGATTGCGGCAGAAGAAGAAAATCCAGATGGCGCCGATGGCGATCGGAACGACGATGTCGGCGATTGTGATCGTGAAATTCGTCGAGAAGTTTGGCTCGACGATCCAGAAGAGGTCGACGAAGCGCATGCACATCAGCCAAACCGCGAGCCACACCAGTCTGCGGATGTCGCGTTTGAAGGGCCGCGACAAGAGTATGACGAATGGAACACAGAAGTGAAATAAGACCAGGAATACAGCAACATATCCCCAGCCATGATTGATCCGCTTCAGGTAGAACGTTATCTCGGTGGGCAGGTTGCCAGCCCAGATAATGAGCCACTGCGAGAAGCTGAAATAGGCCCAAACCATGATGAAAGCAAGCGTCCACTTGCCGTGATCATGAACGAAATCCGGGCGCAGCATCTCCGACATTGGCTTGTAGTCCACCAGGATGCGCTCCACGACAATGGCGAAGCACATGGCGGAGATCAATTCACCGATGAGGATGATCAGGCCAAAGATGGTCGAGATCCAGCTTGGATCGAGCGACATCACCCAGTCGATCGCGGCGAAGCTGATGGTGAAGGCGTAGAGGATCAGGCCCGGGCCAGCAACGGCTTTGAATTTCTGCGTGTTGTCGGGCGCATTTGGCTTATCGGTCTGCTTGGACCACAGCGACAGGAGGAACGAAAGCAGGTTCCAGATCGCGAGGTAGATGATCGCTCGAATAATGAAACCGCTGGGGTTAAGGTAAGCATCCTTGACAAAGCTGTGCTTATCGAGGTGCTCTCGGATGTGTGGATCACTAATCGCGTCGGACGCCTTCAGCCAGGGATACATCTGATGCTGCAGCACACCAATGATGATCGGAACGAAGAGAACCAACAGGATCGGCAGTGTGCGCATCGCCGCGCCAAGGATGCGGCGAATGACGGTGCCCCATCCGCCACCCGTGAGGTGGCGAATCATAACGATAGCCATGGAGCCCAATGCGACACCGAGCCAATCCATGTAACCAAGCAGGTATCCGCGATAGAACTGTTCCGGGCGCGTGAAGGCGAGCGCGAGAGCGCCGAGACTGAACACGACACCCACAACCAGGGCGCGCTGGCCGACCGTCTTTACGATGGGCGTCGGGGACAAATCGAGATGCTTGGGCGCCGCGCTCACTTGCTTTCTTCCTTCATTTCAGGTTTTGTCTCGGGAGCGAGGACGGGCAGAGTCGCGCCCGATCCGGGTTCGCGAAATTTCGGAGGCTCCGAGGGAATTTTTTGTCCTTCGGGAACGTCCGCCATTGTGGCATTTTGGCTTAATTGCAAGGCACGGATGTAGGCAACGATGTTCCAGCGATCTTCCGGCGTGATCTGCGCCGCATAGTCGGGCATGATGCCGAAACCAGCGGTCATCACATCGAAGAAATATCCTACGGGCGCTTTCTGCAGGCGCGGGATGTGATAGGAGGGTGGTTTGCGGGCGAATCCACGCGACGGAATGAAGCCGTTGCCATCACCCGTGCGGGAGTGACACGGGGCGCAGTAAATGTCGTAGCGCTCGCGTCCGCGCTCCAGGACTTCTTTCGTGACGGGGAACGGCATTGCATCGCCGGGATTGTTGCCGATTTTGCCGGTGTAGAAATACGTGTCCGCATTCAACTGTCCGCGGGCGACTGTGCCTTCCACCGGGACACGGGCCGAACGGTGGTCGGCGTAGAAGTCGCTGTAGGAGAGCGGATTCTGGCGCGGCTGCACATGCATATCCAGGCGACAGGCCATCGTGAGCGCAACTCCGGCGACTGCTATGCTCGCGGCGCAACGCCTGAGCCACAGAAGGCACAGGGGCTCACAGAGAAATGTGCGCTTGGGGAAGTGCTGCATTAGCTTGGCACCTCCGACAGGGATCGCGGATCCAGGCTCTCCAGGAAAAGGCGCGTTTCTGCCGCGTTGTACTTTTTGTCGGACGAAAACACGATCAGGAAGAAGCGGTCTTTCGATGCGAATGCGAAGCGCGGAACATTGAAGACCGGGTGATAAGGCATAGGCAGGCCGTTGAGCGCGAGCATGCCGAGCACGGCCGAGATTCCCGCGAAGAGAATCGTCATTTCGAACGTGATCACGATGAACGCCGGCCAGGAATGCGGGGGCTTGCCGCCGATATTGAGCGGGTAATCGACAGCGGACATCCAGTACTGCATCAGGTAGCCGGTGCATCCGCCAATGATGCCGCCAATAAGCACGACCAACGGAACTTCGTCGTGATGGAATCCGATTTCCTCGGCGAGGCCTTCGATCGGGAACGGGCTGTAGGCGTCGATCTTCTTGTAGCCAGCCTCGTGCGTCTTCTTGGCCGCATCGACCAAGGCTTGCGCCGAGTCGAATTCCGCCATTAGGCCGTAAATAGGATCGCGCTTGGCCATTACTCTTTCACCTCCGCCTCAGGCAGAAGTGTGCGCATCTCAAAGATCGAGATGGCCGGCAGCACGCGCAGGAACAGGAACATGAGCATGAGGAACATGCCGATCGTTCCGAAATAGGTCATGTAGTCCCAGCGCGTGGGATAGTACATGCCCCACGACGAAGTCAGGAAATCCCGGTGCAAGCTGACGACCACGATGATGAAGCGCTCGAGCCACATCCCGACCAGGATGACAAGTGAGACAAAGAAAAGCGCTACGGGACTAGTGCGGAGCCTACGAATCCAGAGCACCTGCGGGATGAAGATGTTGCACAGCAGCAGCGCCCAATACGAAACAGCATAAGGACCGTGCAGTCGGTTCCAGAGGAGGAACATGTCATTGCGTTCGCCGCTGTACCAGCCCATGAAAGCTTCGATCCCGTAGCCATAGGCAACAATCAAACCTGTGGCCAGCATGACCTTGGCCGAGTTCTGCAGGTGGCGTTCGGTGATGAAGTCTTCCAGGCCGTAGATCTTTCGAATCGGGATAGCCAGCATCAACACCATCGCGAAGCCAGAGTAGATGGCGCCCGCAACGAAATAGGGTGGAAAGATCGTGGTGTGCCACCCGGGAACGATGCCGACCGCAAAGTCGAAGCTAACGACCGTGTGAACCGAGAGCACAAGTGGTGTAGCCAAGCCGGCGAGCAGCAGGTACATCGTCTCGTAGCGATGCCAATGACGGGCGGAGCCGCGCCACCCGAATGAAAGCATGCCGTAGATGACCTTGATCCAGCGCTTTTCAGTGCGGTCTCGTAGAGTCGCAAAGTCGGGGATCAACCCGGTGTACCAGAACAAAGCCGAAATTGTGGCGTAAGTCGAAACCGCAAAAACATCCCACATAAGCGGACTGCGGAACTGCGGCCACACGCGCATCGTGTTGGGATAGGGAAAGAGCCAGTACGCCAGCCATGGGCGACCGACGTGAACCGCCGGGAAAATTCCAGCGCAAGCGACGGCGAACAACGTCATGGCTTCCGCGAAGCGGTTGATCGAGTTACGCCAGGTTTGCCGTAACAACAAGAGGATGGCTGAGATCAAAGTGCCGGCGTGGCCGATACCGATCCACCACACGAAGTTGACGATGGCAAAGCCCCATCCGATGGGAATGGTGATTCCCCAGATCCCAACGCCCTTGAGGAAGAGATACCCAAGAGCGTAGAGCAACATCATGGTTGCTATAAAGGCAATGCCGAAACCGATGAACCATCCATTGGTCGCCGGACGCGTGAGAACGATCGCGCTGATCTTTTCGGTGACCGTCCCGAAGGTGTGGCCGGGCTCGATAACAGGAGCGCGCTCGATCTCAGTCGACGATTTGTATTGCTCGGGCATTCAGTGTCTCTTTGTCATCCTGAGGACCGCGCCTTTGGCGGTTCGAAGGATCTCTGCATTCGCCGGCAGCACCAATGCGGCCGGCAGACTGCATAGGTCCTTCGACCCGCAAAGAACACGGGGCTCAGGATGACAATCCAAAGTCATGTACATAAATCCGTTCGCCTCATCTCAAATTCTTAACCGCCCAACTCTGGGTTCGGATTCTTCACTTCTGCCAAATAGGTGGTACGCGGCCTGGTATTCAGTTCGCCCAGAAGGCCGTAATTTCTTGATTGTGCTTTCCATTTGGAAACTGTGCTATTCGGATCGTTAATGTTGCCGAAAACAATTGCGTTGGCCGGGCAGGATTGCTGGCAGGCTGTCTGCAGCTCTTCTCCGATGCGGATTTCCTTGCCCTCGCGGACTGACGCCGTTTCGGTATCGATGCGGCGCTCGTTGATGCGCTGCACGCAGTAGGTGCACTTTTCCATGACGCCGCGGCTGCGCACGCTGACGTCGGGGTTACGCATCATTTTGTATTGCGGCGTATCCCAATCCTGGAACAACAGGAAGTTGAAGCGGCGCACCTTGTAGGGACAGTTGTCGGAGCAATAGCGCGTCCCCACGCACCGGTTGTAGACCATATCGTTCAGGCCCTCGGTGGAGTGGCTGGTTGCGCCGACCGGGCAGACGACCTCGCAGGGCGCGTTCTCGCAATGCATGCACGGAACAGGCTGGAAAAACGCCTTTGGATTATCGCGGTCGCCCTGGTAGTAGACGTCGACGCGGATCCAGTGCATGTGCCGCCCCAGATGTGTCTGCTGCTGGCCCACCACCGGGATATTGTTTTCCGCCTGGCAAGCGATGATGCAGTTGTTGCATCCGGTGCACTTGTTGAGATCGATCGCCATGCCCCACTCGTACGGCTGCTTCTCGTAGTCGTAGTTCGAGTAAAGAGTTTCGTCTCGCGCGGGACTTTCTTCTTCGTTCGCGAAGTTCGGGTGCTTCTTGTATTCCTCAAGGGTTGCTTCGCGAACAAGCGGACGATGGCCGCCTCCGGGAGTGTCCATCGACTGCATGCCCTGGACAGACGCAAGCTCGTAGACATCGCCGGTCTTTGTGATCTTGTCGAGTTTCGCGATCCACGGGTTGGCGGTTGTGCGAAACTCGTAGGCGTTGAAGCCCTGCTCACTGCCGACACGTCCGGCACGCTTGCGGCCGTAGCCGAGCGTGATGGTCACGGAGTTGTCGGGCTGTCCGGCCTGAATCCAAACTGCGCCGGTTACCTTCTTGCCATCGGCTTCAAGTTCGACAACGTCTTTGCTGGCGAGTTGCAGGCGCTCGGCCATTTTCGGACCGACGAGGATGGCGTTGTCCCACGTGAGCTTCGTCATCGGCTTGGGCAGTTCCTGCAGCCAGCCGTTGTTAGAGAAGCGTCCATCGTAAATAGTGGGATCGCGACGGATGTTGAGCTCGATGGCGCTGGGATCGGCAGATTTTGTATCGGGCGCGGAGACGGAGGGGGCTTTCGCCGTGACCGACCTCGCGGCAAATGCCGTCCCCTCGATCCAGCCATCGTGCAGCGATTTACGCCAGAACTGCTCGAAGTCGGTGCCAGCGCGTTGCTTCTGCCAATAGGCACGCACGAGATCGTAACCGCTCGCTTCCGCTTGACCGGAGAGCAGGGCGACGAATTCGATGGCGCTCTTGCCGTTATAGAGCGGCGCAATCAGCGGCTGAATGATGCTGACAGTGCCGTCGTAGGCGCGGGCATCACCCCAGGATTCCAGTTCGTGCGTCGCAGGCACATGCCACTGGCAGAGTTCGGCTGTCTCGTCTTGGTAGAGACCATGATGCACTCGAAGCGGGACGGCGCCGCTCTTGAGAACTTCCGCAAACTTGAGATCGGCCGAAGCATCGTAAACCGGATTGCCACCAAGGATAATCAGCAGGCTCACCTTGCCCGACTGCATGTCGGTGACGAGCTCTTTCAGCGATTCGGTTTGATTCACCGGGTTCGCGTCAATCGGGTCGGTATAGAACACTGTCTTGCCTACATTGCCAAGCTTGGCGTTGATCGCATGAGACAGCGCATGCACTACGGACGACTGATGATCTCCAGCGATCACAATGGACGAGCCTTGATGCTTCTGCAGGTCGTCCGCGATTGGGCGGTCTACATATTCCGACCCCTGTGATGATGCCAGGGAATGCGCCAGCATCTCGATATGCGACACCCTCACAGGCAGCCGATGATCCGCCTTCGCCCCCGTCGCACTCGGCGTACTCTCGATCACGTACAGGCGGTTCATCTTGCCGTCGGGATTACGGCGACTGGCGAAGTCTCGGATGTACTTCACGTTGCCTGGAAATCCGCCGTAGAGGAAATCGGCATCGAGCGAGACGATGACGTCGGCCTTCGTAAAGTCATAGCGCGTCTCGACAGGCTGACCGAATGCCATTTTCGCGCCTTCGAACGCATTGTCACGATTACACGGCTCGTACACGTGCCACTTCGCCTGGGGATAGAGCTTCAGGAATCCGCGAAGCTGATCGGCGAGAGTTGGCGAAGTAATGGTTGTCGTCAGAATGCGAATACCTGATCCCTGCAGCGCCTTTTGCGCATTGAGCGGACTGCGGATCGCACCGAGGAATGCCTGCCACGAGCGGACATCGCCCATGGAAGTAACCGTCTGCGAACGGTCGGGATCGTACAGACCCAGGAGCGAAGCTTGCGTAAAGATATCCGTGCCGCCCAGCGACGAGGGATGCAGATCGTTGCCTTCGATCTTTGTGGGGCGCCCGAGATGGCTTTCAACTAGGACCGGATTCGCGTATCCGCCGAGCGTTACTGCTGTGGCGTAGTACTGCGGGCGCCCGGGGATGACGTTTTCGGGCTGGCGAACATACGGAACGATCGGTTCGAGTGGGAGCTTCACGCATCCGGTCATGCCGGCAAGGCCAAGCGAGGCGCCCATCACTTTGAGGAATCCGCGACGCGAGACCGAGTCGAGCCATTCGGAGGCACCCTTGGGGAATTCACGGTGCAGCGCCTCCTGGAAAGCAGCACTGCCGGCCAACTCTTCAAGCGAACGCCAGTATTGTGGACCCGTTTTCTCGGCAGCATCGTGCGCCGTGGCGGCATCGATCTTTTCGCGAACACTGGCGAGGTCGAACTTCTTGCTGGGGCACACGTCTTCGCGGGTTCTGATCTGGATCAAGCCGCCGTTATGCTTTTCGTCGTTCGTCATTTCTAAAAACAGTGCCGTTCCTGGAGGACCACAATTATCGACTCCAAATCACTTCTCTATCTATGGCAGGTGCTGCAGCTGGTTATCTCGCTGACGCTCACCTGACCATCCTCTGTTTCTATCCTGCCAACGCGAACCTGGTATTTCTGGATCAGGTACGCGCCCAGCGCATCCTGATCGCTGAACGTGCGGCCGTCGAATGACACCGGGTTGCCTGCACTCGGCGGCTGATAACGCATATTGAAGACCTGTTCCCGAGGACGCAGATTCTTGCCCGGATCGCGATGGCATCCCAGGCACCACTCCATCTGCAAGCTCTCCTGCTGATACATCAAAGGCATCAGGTCCACGGGCCCGTGACAGGTGTTGCACCCGACTCCCTTGGTGACATGAATGCTGTGATTAAAGTAAACAAAGTCGGGAAGCTGATTGACGCGGGTCCATTGCAGCGATTCTCCGGACCGGTAGCTGGCGCGGACGGGCTCGAGCAGCTGGGCATTGGTCCAAATCTGCGCGTGGCAGTTCATGCACGTTTTGGTCGGAGGAATGCCTGCGAAACTCGACGTCTCGACCGAGGTATGGCAATAACGACAGTCGACGCCGAGTCCTGTGACATGATGTTGGTGACTGAACGGGACCGGCTGCGGCTTGCGAACCCCCGCATACGTAACGAAGGGCGAGCCCTGAACGACGTACAAGACCCAGCCCAAAATGACAACGACAAAGACTGCGCCAAAAATGGTGGCGCGTGACAGCGTATTCGTGCTGCGATGAAAGATCTGCGACATTCTCTTTTGAGATCTGGCTGAAGAGACCCGGCGGATCGTCCGTCAGTGCGTCAGTCTATGTTTCCGATTATGTTTCGAGTAAGAAAACCACCCACACAGGTTTTCGAGTTGGTTGCGAAACTCAGAATTATAAATAACTCTCGCGGTCTTTGTCGCGATTTTTTGAAGATTCGCAAAAGAAAAAATCCTGAAGCAAAAATTACTGAAAACATGTTGAGTTTTTCAACTGAACGACTTGTTATCGGTTAAGTCTTGCGCCATAGCCAAAAGCGATTCTGACAAAGGCTAATCTCGAAGCTTCGTCTCAGAGTGCGACGTATTGATCAGCGGGCTACCGCAGGTTCATTACGAGCAATTTTGGTTCGGTCATTTCCTCAATGGCGTAGCGCAGGCCTTCGCGGCCGTGGCCGGAGTCCTTTACACCACCGTAGGGCATGTGATCGATGCGGAATGAGGGGACATCTCCTGCGATGACGCCTCCGACTTGGAGTTCTTCGTAGGCCTGGAAGAGCAGCTTCGCATCGCGCGTGAAGACGCCTGCCTGCATTCCATAAGAGGAGTTGTTGACTTGGCGCAGGGCTTGATCGAAACCTTCGTAGGGCTCGATTGTCACAACCGGGCCGAAGATCTCCTGACAATTCACTTTCATCTCCGGCTTGGTGCCGGTAAGGACTGTGGGCTCCACGACCAATTTATTGCGGCGCCCACCGCAGAGGAGACGCGCTCCGGCGCGGACGGCCTCATCAATCCACGTAACGGTACGAATCGCATCGCTTTCGCGGATGAGCGGTCCGACATCGGTAGACTCGTCGAGAGGGTCTCCAGTCTTCAACTGCTTAACGCTACCGACCAGTAGGTCTGTGAATCTTCCGTAAACCGAGTGCTCAACGAAAATCCGCTGCACCGAGATGCAGGTTTGCCCCGAGTAGGCGAACCCTCCTGTGACACAACGGTCAGCGGCATATTGGAGATCCGTGTCGCTGTGAACGATGACGGCTGCGTTGCCTCCGAGTTCGAGGACGACTTTCTTTTTTCCGGCCCTGCGCTTGATGTCCCAACCTACCGGGACGCTGCCCGTGAAGCTGATCAGCTTGATGCGATCGTCGGTGACGAGAAGACCAGCATCTTCGTTGGAGAGTGGAAGTACATTGAGACCGCCGTCGGGCCATCCGGCCTGCTGCACGCACTCAGCCAAGAGCAGCGAGCAGAGCGGGGTTTGCGGCGCCGGTTTCAGAACCATCGGGCAACCTGCGGCGATCGCCGGAGCTACCTTGTGGGCTACCAAGTTGATGGGAAAATTGAATGGAGTGATGCCGGCGACCGGTCCGAGGGGAAACCGTCGCACAATGCCCCATCGCCCGGCGGTGAACTCCTGCCAGTCCAAGGGGAGGTATTCCCCGTACATGCGCGTGCTTTCTTCGCCGGCGACGTTAAAGGTGAAGATGGCGCGTTCGACTTCGGTGCGGGCGGCTTTGATCGGCTTACCCGCTTCCTGCGCCAGCGTACGGGCGAATTCCTCTTTGCGTTCGACGATGAATGCGGAAACCTGACGGAGAACTCGCTGACGCTCGAAAGCAGGCAGGCGCCGTGTGGTGCCGAAGGCCTTTACGGCCGCAGCAATGGCAGTGTCAGCGTGCTCTTTGCACCCCTGTGTAACGCGGGCGATGATGCTGCCATCAAAAGGAGCGCGGACTTCGATGATGTCGCCGTCCTGTTGCCATTTCCCGTCCACAAAAAAACCGTGCGTCGCAACAGGCGCTATCGTCATCTCTGCCATGGTTCATTGCCCCCAGTAACGGTTCCTTCAATTATAGGACTTTTGTCTAGGACCAACTCAGCCGGCTGAAGATCCCCGAAACACTGAGGGACACAGAGGTTGCTTATACAATGTAGCGCGCATCACAAGCATGCAAACAATTGCCGAGATTTCGCAGCGCATTCGCCGGAAGGAAATTTCTCCGTTCGAGATCACGCGGATGTGTCTGGCCAATATCGAACGGTTGAATCCGCGCCTGAATGCGTTCATCACTGTGATGGCGGGATCCTCGCTTACCGAGGCACGAGCGGCCCAGCAGCAGATCGCGAGTGGTCATTGGCGCGGGCCACTTCATGGGATTCCGATCGCAATCAAAGACTTGATCGACACGGCTGGAGTACGAACAACATCTGCCAGTGCGCTGCACAAGGACCGCATCCCGGCGGAAGATGCCTGGGTCGTTCGGAAGTTGCGCGAAGCCGGAGCGGTCATCATCGGCAAAAACAATCTCCATGAGTTCGCCTACGGCGGAAGTTCGCTCGTAAGTTACTTCGGCAACGTTCACAATCCGTGGAACCTCGAACAGATCGCCGGAGGGTCGTCGGGTGGCTCTGCAGCCTGTATTCCGGCGGGCATGGCGTGTGCAGCGATCGGTACCGACACCGCGGGATCGATCCGCGAACCGGCGGCGCTTTGCGGATGTGTCGGGCTCAAGCCGACATACGGACGAATTTCGAGCCGCGGAGTAATTCCGCTCTCGACATCACTGGACCATATTGGCCCGCTGGCCGTGAGCGTCGAGGATGCGGCGATCGTGCTGCAGGCAATCGCGGGATACGATCTGGGCGACGTCACTTCGGCGGAGGCTACCGTCACTGACTATGTTTCCGTTTTGAAAGAGGGCGCTGGCGACCTGCGAGTCGGCGTGCCGCGGGACTATTTCTTCGATGATCTGGATCCGGAGGTCGCGTCGGCGATGGAACATGCGCTGATGGGAGTCGAGAGGCTCGTTGCGAGTACAAGAGATGTGAAACTTGAGGTGCCCACAGACCGGAAGCTGCAAGCCGTCGAATCCTATGCCTATCACGCTGAGAATATTGCCAATAGCCCTGAGCTCTACCAGGCGGAAACTGTGCGGCGAATTCGTACCGCCGAGAAAATTACCGCGACCGACTATATAGAGCGGCGCCGCGAGCTGGAGACCGCGCGGCGACGCGTGCGCCAGGTTTTTGCCGATATAGACTTGCTGGTCACTCCCACGACTCCTATGCCTGCGCCTGCAATCGCAGACTTGACGTCGAATCCGGAGGTGTTGCGCCCAGCCGAAGTGAAGCTCCTGCGCAATACACGGCCGTTCAACGTCTGGGGATTACCGGCGATCTCAGTGCCTTGCGGCTTCACGCGAAGCGGGCTACCGATTGGCATGCAGATTGCCGGCCCACACTGGCGCGAGGATCTGATGTTGCGATTGGCATATGCTTACGAGCAAGCCACCGCCTGGCACAAACGAAAATGCTTATTCCCGTGAGATAGAAGTTCCCGGCCCTTGGCCGCCTTAACCGCAGAGAATGCTGGAGGCGCGGCAGGGGACGGAGCTAAGTCCAAGAAATCTGCTGTTCTACGGTTCGTGCAGGCAAGATAACGTTCCTGGTCGCTTGTGCGTCTAACCAAAGTACACCAGCACATCCGCCAGAGTTACACATGCGGCAACACTTCCCTGGAGTCTGAATGAAACGAATCCATGTGGTTCTGAAGACCTGCCTTGCTTCTCTCGCCCTGGTGTCCCTGACTCTGGTGTCCCGGAGCTCACCGGTTGAGGGAGTTCACGGGATTGCTGTAACCAGCATCGATCACTCAGTCAGGCCGGGCGACGACTTCTACCGCTACGCCAATGGCGACTGGATCAAACGTACCGAGATCCCGCCAGACCGCGCGGGGATGGACGTATGGACCAAACTGACCGATCTCAGCAATCAGCGCACCGCCGATTTGATCAAAAAGACTGCTAGCTCAAATCCGCCGGGAGGTTCAAATTCGCGCAAAGTCGCCGACCTTTTCAATTCGTACATGGATGAAGACGCCATTGAGGCGAAGGGCCTGTTTCCACTAAAGCCGCACCTCGATGCGATTGCCGCGATCCGCGACAAGAAGGAACTGGCGCATGCGCTCGGAGAGACTCTACGCGCCGATGTCGACGCCCTGAACAATACCAACTTTTACACATCGGATCTTTTCGGGCTCTGGGTAGCACCTGGCTTTAACGATTCCGAACACTACGCGGCATACCTGATGCAGGGCGGGCTCCAGCTTCCGGATCGCGAGTACTACCTGTCCGACAGTGAGCACATGCGGACCCTGAGGGAGCACTACAAAACCCACGCTTCTGTGATGCTCAAGCTCGCGGGATTCTCCGACACGGATACGCGAGCGGCCCGCGTTATGGATCTGGAGAGTGCGATCGCGAAGACACATCTCACCCTGGCCGAGAACGAGGACATTCACAAGGCTAACAATACTTGGAAGCGCGCCGATTTTGCGACGAAGGCCCCGGGACTGGACTGGGCAGAGTACTTCAAGGGAGCCGGACTCAACCATGTGGCGAGTTTCATCGTTTGGCAGCCGACTGCCTTCCGGGGAGAATCGGCGCTAGTGGCCTCGATTCCGCTGGACACATGGAAGGATTGGCTCGCGTTGCACTTGATCGAGGAATATGGGGGAGTCTTGCCAAGATCCTTCACGACTGAGCGTTTCGCCTTTTTCGGCAAGGAATTGTCAGGAACGCAGCAGCCGCGTCCCCGGTGGCAGCGGGGAGTGTTCGTTGTGAACGGCTTGCTTGGCGATGCTGTCGGACAAGAGTACGCCAGGAAATATTTCTCACCAGATGCGAAAGCAAAAGTGCAGGCCATGGTGGCGGAGTTGATCGCGTCGTTCCGCAAGCGAATTGACACCCTGACTTGGATGAGTCCGTCGACTAAAGCTGAAGCGCAGGCGAAGCTTTCGACCCTGTACGTGGGAATTGGATTTCCGGAAACCTGGCACGACTATTCCAATTACGAGGTGAAGCCAGATGATCTTTTCGGAAACATCTGGCGGGGCAACCTGTCGGACTATCAGCGGCAGGTGGCGCGGTTGGGCAAAACGGTCGACCGGAAGGAATGGTCAATGACGCCGCAAACCGTAAATGCAGTGAATCTGCCCCTGCAAAATGCGCTGAATTTCCCTGCCGCGGTTCTGCAGCCTCCGTTCTACGATCCCGATGCTCCAGCGGCAATGAACTATGGCGCGATTGGAACTGTCATCGGGCACGAAATCAGTCACACCTTCGATACGGAAGGAAGCGCGTTCGACTCGAAGGGTCGTGTGCGGAATTGGTGGACACCGGAAGACCTCAAGCACTTCGAGGCAGCAACAGCCCGATTGGCGGCGCAGTATGACACTTACAAGCCGTATCCCGATTTGTCGCTGAATGGTAAGCAGACGCTGGCAGAGAATATCGCGGACGTCGCCGGTATCTCGGCAGCTTATGACGGATATAAGGCTTCCGGACAGGTCGCTTCTTCTGTCGATGGCTTGACGAGCGACCAACAGTTCTTCCTCGCGTTCGCGCAGAACTGGGGCGAGAAGGTCCGCGAGGCCGCACTGCGCCAGCAGGTGCTGACCGATTCGCACTCTCCCGGGGAATATCGGGCTGCAACGGTGCGCAACATCGATGCCTGGTACGGGGCCTTTGATGTGAAACCGGGAGAGAAGATGTATTTGACGCCGGAGGAGAGGGTGAGGATCTGGTAAAGCAGCGTTCCAAGTTTCGGGGTTTCAAACAGTAGGTGCGTTCTGGGCGAGTACATGCACCTTAATTCACTGGTGTCACCAAGGCATTCACAGCTTTGAGCAACTTCTCTGCTGCCTCCCCTGGATCCTGGGCCGAAAAGGTCTCATCGAGAACCATGATCTGAACGTCAGGAACGATCTCCTGCAACACCTGGCGAAGCGGCCTGCCGCGGACCATTTGCATTCGTGCACTCGCGACCACCAACCTCGCCTTGGTCGCTTTCAACAGAATCGGTGCGTCTTCAATTGCGGTTGTGGTCAGGGCATTGAATCCGGTGTTGCAGAGAATTTCCCGCAGGAACGTGCAGACGTCCAGCGAGGGATAAACACAGATCATGCGCGGGCGGGCATCGCCGGTCTTGCCGCGGGAATACCGGGATCCGAGATAGGCTGCGGTGATGGCCTCTTCCATGCAGTCGTAAGTTTCGAACTGTGCCAGCAGGTGCGTGAGTTCGAGGACCTTGCGGATTTTAGCGGTGAGCCCGCAGAGTTTGAGGTCCCCGCCCTTTGCCCGCGCAGCCTGCATCAGTCGCATGATCGCACCTAGGCCGCTGCTGTCGATGAATTCGACGTTCTCCATTTGCAGTACGACGTCTCCATACTTCTCAATGGCGTCCTGCACGTGGGAATGGAGTGTAAAGACTTCATTGCCATTCACGATCCGCCCGTGGCATTCGGCAACAAAGACCTCTCCGACCGGGCGACTCTCCAGGCGCAGCTGCAAACGACCTCCCGAAAATTGCGCGAATCTTACGTGACGGCTGAAACCAAGTCAATGGAAGCGGCTGTGACGTAACGTTAATTGTCCAAAAGGCGAGAGGGTGTGCGTTGGCGTTTGACCTCACTTGGCTCGAACGCGGTTGGTCAACCAGTGATCCTTCGACCGCACGGATTTTGCACACAAAGCGAATCCGCTCCCGCCAAAAGTCCTGAAGGGCGGCTCATGCGCACTTGTGGCTAGTCGACCGTTCTTACATCGTCGGGCAGAGTCAACATGAACTTGCAGCTTCCATCTGAGGCCGAGCACGAAAGCGTTCCGCGGCGCAAGATTTTCACCGGCGTGTCGTCGGGGAACGTGAGGCGATAATCAGCGGTCCGCAGGGCTTCGCTATAAGACTTGAGTTTTTCATCGCCGCTCACCCACTTGACCGCGTCGACTTTGGCTTTCTCGCCGGTGCCGCCGCTCAGTAGGATGAAGAAATCGGCATTGCCGCTTTCGTTGGCTTTCCCCAGGTCAATTGTCCTGAGATGTTCCAGTTCTTCTTTATAGCGAGCAACGGCCACGTCAGCCTTGGCATCGCCTCCGGCCAAAGAGGCTAACCGCGTTCGTGTCTCAGGAATGGGGCGAAGGCCATTCATCGAGAGCGCATAGGTGCGCAGAGCGAGATCTTTCTGGCCGCGCTTCTCGTAGATTTGTCCTAGGTGATCGCCGACTTCCCCGTGATGGCCGAGGTTCCACGCTGCCGAGACGTACTTCTCCGCTTTATCGAGGTGGCCTTCGCCGAACTGGACCCAGCCCAGCGTGTCCCAGTAAGCGATGAGGGATTGCACTAGGGGTGGGTCTTTAGGCGTCAGGCGATCGAGCGAGATGTTGCGCAAAGCAGCGGCAGTGGCGGAAACAGCCGACTCCGCGTATTGCTGCGCGCGATCAAGGTGTGAGCCCTTGAGCGAGAGCTGGTATGCAATGTTGTTCCATACCAGCGGAGTAGCATTAAGTTCGACAGCATGATCGAAAGTGGCCAGCGCCTTCTCGTCCTGACCAAGGTTGAGATAAGCATCGCCCAGGCTAACTTGCAGCTCGGCGCTATCCGGACTCAATGAAGCAGCCTTCTCTAACTCTGGAACGGCCAAATCATACTTGTGCCACTCGGCGTACATCGCACCAAGGTTGGCGTGCGCGTACTTGTCCAGCGGATTGTTTTCCAATTGCTTGTTGAACGCCTTGACCGCCTCTTCATACCTTCGATCGTTCCAGTAGACCCGGCCCAGATTGTTGTAGGCAAACTCGTCGTAGGGATTGACTTCGATCTGCTTCTGGAATGCAGAGATGGCCAGGTCGTCCTGGCGCATGGTCATATAGACCAAACCCAGATTGTTCCAAGCGAACTTGTTCTTGGGATCGATTTCCGTGGCTCGCTTTAGCAGTGCTTCCGCAACAGTCAGGTTACCCGCATCGCCGGCGGCGCGAGCACTTTCGACCAGCTCATCGGCCTTCATATCAGCGGGAGGAACGAAGCCTCCCGCGGCGGCATTCTCCACCGCGAGTTGCTGGCCAAGGTCCGCGCCGACTGCACGACGGAAAGATCCATAGTCGGCGGCGCGGGCAACGGGAAGTTCGTCCTGATGTAGTATCAATTTGCGGCCGGCGATGAAGGTGTTCCCTTCGACCTGATAGGTCGCTTCATATTCCGCGTAGTCTCGCTTTAACGAAAATGCGAGGGGCGCACGTGCCGAGTACTTCGCAGGCAATTCCAGCTTCACCTTGTAGGAGTATTCGGCTTTGGGCCCGAGCTTTAAGGGCTCGGCATCGTCGTCGTTGTCATCGCCATCGCCCGCATCCGGCAGGTTGAATTGGACGAGCGGCAGGACGATTTGCGTCTTCTTTTTCGACCAGTCGAGAAAGTTCAGTCGTGAGACATCGTAGGATAGAGTAAACGGTTCCGCGGTCGCCGCCGGGTCGCTGACCTTCAGATTCGTGACATCGCCGCCCAGACCGGAATTTATGTTTTCTACCACGCGCTGCCAGTTGGCCTGTGGCACCCGTCGAAAAACCGAGCGTAGTAGCAGTTCTTCATCGCCGCGGAATTCGTAACTCACGTGCGCTTCGAGCTTTCCAATCTCGTTGATCTTCCCGGTGATCTCGGAACGCTCGCTGTCGGGCATTGGAGTATCGGCGGGCGTTTCTTCCAGATGCGGCGCTGGCGCATTGGGCAGGGTCGCTGGCGGGATCACGAGTGCCTGCTTCTTGCGCAGCGTGTAGGCGAGTAACCGGAACGGAGCAACCTCACTGGTCGTATCCATCCAGACTTCCTGACCGTTCATCGGCAGCATCGTGATGACGTGATCAAACTGCGAGGGCGAAGGCACATCCAGGTCGAGCTTTCGGCTGGAGTTGATCAGGACGGAATTGGCGTGGAGTCCTTTGGCCTCGAGCAGCGACGCGAGCAACGTGTGTTTATCCTTGCAGTCGCCATATTGATTGTGAAGGACATCTGACGCAGCGTGCGGCTGGTACCGTCCTACTCCGAGGGAAAGGCTCACGTACCGGAAATTCTTGGCCACATAATCGTAGAGCTCTTCGATCCTCGCCAAATCGCCGGTCGTGCCCTTCGTAAGTTCGTCCGCCTTAGCGCGCACTTCCGGTGTGGGGAAGCGGCGGTCTTTTTCCATGCCGGCGTACCATCGGCCGATCTGCTCCCAGCTTTCGAACGTGGTCAGTTGCACATCGGGGCGGTCGTCATCGGGACGACGCGTCTTCTTTTTCTTGTCTTTGTCTTTGCTGTCGTCCTCGCGCTCCAGGTGAGAGCTCGCCCAGTGATAAATCCGGCGCCCATTCTCATCTGTCACCTTGGGATCCATACCTGGCTTGCACTTGAGTTTCAGCGTGCGCCCGGCGGGGACGTCAACATCAAGGGTCTCGTCTAAGTCGATGTTGGTCTTGTCGAATTCGTACTCGGCCCAGAATTGCCCCTGAGCCAGCGGCGTGTGGATCACCGTCACCATGTCGTACTCGAGGACCTCTCCGGGACGCAGTCCAGGAACGGTGATGTGCTTTTGCCGGTAATCGGTATAAACGGGTGCCTCGCGCTCGATCGGCGCGCTCAGATCCTGAACGGCATCGTCTCCCGCCTTCACGACAGTGCCGTCTTCCTTCAGAACACGAACATAAGGAATTTCAACCCGCTCGTTCGCGGAGTTGTAGCCCTCCAGCAACTGTCCCCACTGCTGTACGCCGGCTTCACTCTGAACGCGAATGCGGGCGACGGTCTCCTTACGTCCTGTTCCGTCGACCTCGAAGCGGTAGCGGGAATGCATCCGCTCGATAACAAAGGATTCCTGAGCATAGTCGCGTTTGTTCTCGCTTGTGGGAGTAGGAGCTGGGGTGCCAGCGGACTTGTCTCCGCTGCCAGTGGACTGCGGCGTGCTGCCAGGTACATTCGGAGTGGACTGCACGGGTTGTTGGGCATTCGCGGCAAGGCTGCCGCAGAGAAACAGAAGAAGCAGCAAACTTTTACGCATAGCTTGAATGGGGAGCCTTACTCATTATCCCATGCTGAGGGATGCAAGAGAACGCTGCGGGAAGGCTAGATTGCATGGCGGCAAACAAGAACTCGCTATTTGGCACTGAGCCCCTGAACCTCGCTCTACGGGCAGCCGAAGGCCCTACACCGCATGCTTTATTGATTAATCCGCTGTTGTCATATTATTCAAATTTATTTGAGTATAGATAATTGTGATTTGAATCACAATTTTGCTTACCAATGTTCAAAATCCGAGGTAGAATCCGCGTCAGATGGTCCTGCCTCCCTATGACGCGAGGCAGGCGTGACGCATACCGTACTTGCGCCACGATCTTTCCTTTGGAGGTTTGCATGGAAGATCGGGCCCCTGCCGTCTCCCCTACGGAACAGTCCTCTACCACAACCGCCTCGATCAAGCATGAGGGTCGCGGAGCCTGGGTGCTCACGGCTTATGGCTTGTCGGGATTGGCGTTGTTCGGAGTTCTCGCCTACTTCTTCTCAGACTTCATCTCCCACTAGTCCCAGGGACTTGGTCACGAACGGGCGTATGCGTCCGCGGAAGAGGTCGAATTGTGCCTCCTGATATCTCGTTTTGCCCAATCCTGATTGAACTGTGAAATTTACAGTGAAACCTGCAATCTCCCCTGAATTCGCTCTCCCTCGCAGAGGCCTCTGCTGATCGTGTTACAATGAGCGGCCTTAGGGTGTTGCCTTCGGCGCTCAGTCGGTCATCCCACTCAAGATTACGAAACTAGCGGAAAGCAGCTGTGCCCAAAACACCTACCTCCAGTCCGACGCCGATCACCTACGCTGATGCGGGCGTCGACATCAGCCGAGCCAACCGCACCAAGCAGCGCATCAAGTACTTGGCCCACAAAACGTTCACCAAAGGGGTGCTCAGCGAAATTGGTGGCTTTGGCGGACTTTTCGCCGTGGACAAGACCAAGTATATCGATCCCGTGCTGGTCTCGAGCGTGGACGGCGTGGGTACGAAGCTGAAGATTGCGTTCGAAATGGACTTGCATTCGACCGTGGGTGCCGATCTGGTGAACCACTGCGTAAATGACATCGCCGTGCAGGGCGCTGCTCCGCTGTTCTTCATGGACTATCTGGCAACGGGCACGCTGGATCCGTCGGTGGCGGAAAAAGTCGTGGAGGGAATCGCTGACGCCTGCAAGCACAATGGCTGCGCGCTGATCGGCGGCGAAACCGCGGAGATGCCCGGGTTTTATCCGGACGGCGAGTACGATCTGGCGGGATTCATCGTCGGCGTCGTTGACCGGGACAAGATCATCACCGGCAAAGACGTGCAGATCGGCGACATTATTCTCGGGTTGCCTTCCAATGGGCTGCACACGAATGGTTATTCGCTCGCCCGCAAGCTGCTGTTCGAGGTTGCGAAGTATTCCCCAGAGACCTACGTCAACGAGATCAAGAACAAAGTCGGCAACGAATTGATGCGTACGCACAAGAGCTACTGGCCCGCGTTGCGAAAGTTGATTGATGCGCAGTGCGTGGTGGCGATGGCGCATATCACCGGGGGCGGGATCACAGAGAATCTGCCGCGTGTCCTGCCGAGGAGTACGGCAGCGGCCATCGAACTCGGATCATGGCCGGTGTTGCCGATTTTTGAGCACCTACAGCAACTCGGGAATGTGACACAGGAAGAGATGTTGCGCACATTCAACATGGGCATGGGGATGTTGCTGGTGGTCCCGGCTGCGAAGTTCAAGAAAGCGCAGTCGGTACTGGAGCGCGTGGGAGAAAAGGCATACACGATCGGCAGGATCACCAAAGGCGAGCGGAAAGTCACCTACAATTAGCCCGTTCGGACGTTCCGCGCAAATCTCCATTCAGACAACAGTCCCTTCGCGGCCGTGCAGCTCTAGCTTCTTTCCGCCAGATCGCGAATCGTACGGAGCATCTTCTGCTCCATAACAAAGTGGGCGGGTTCCCAGAATAATCGTCCCATCATCAGGGCACCCAACGTCGGAGGAGGTCCGTTTCGCAAGCGTGCGATCAGACGGGTGTTTCCACCCTCTGCCGATTGTAAGGTGAAGCTCCACATCCCCTCCCGCGCAGGGCCTCCTCGTTCTACGCGCTTCCAGTCTGCGGGCATGATCATGGCGAATGAGCGATCGGTTTCGACGACTGCGGGGATCATCTTCCCCTCGCCGTTGTAACGTTTGGGGTCGCAGAACCAGACGGCTTCGCCGCGAGTGCGAGGCTTCCAGTCGGGAACCAGGCGCTCCACCTTCGGCATGTCGCAGCCGAAAGCATTCTCAAGAAAGGTGTAGCTGTAGAAACCGCTGCGATCCTGCCCGATCTGCATGAGCCATGGCCAGATTTTTTCAGGCGCGGCATGGATCGTGATGGCGTGCGTGGCTTCACCCGTGTAGGCCGGAAAGAGTTCGTCCCCGGGCAGAGCCCTGTGAGCTTCGGCGCTCGTCGTACCCCAGTGCAGGCACCATTCGCGCAGGCCGAGGTGATAGACCAAGGCCGGAATCGTTAGCCCTATGACGATAATGATGACGATACGCTTGAGCCACTTCTTCATGAGAAAACCTCACAGCAGACAAAATTAATGTAGCGGCCGAGCCCGGGAACCGTCTGTGATACCGGATACACCTCTTGTGGATTCGCTGAATTATGATGATTGGCTGACAGCTTGAGCGCTGACAGCTGAAAACTTCTGCAATGAAAAATCTGGGCATTCTTCTCTCTGGGCGGGGATCGAATTTCGTTGCGATCGCTGACAGTATTGACGCCGGGCGCATTCCCGATGCACGGATCGCGGCGGTCATCTCGAACAGGCCCGAGGCGCCGGGAATTGCAACGGCCCGCGCCCGAGGATTGAACGCGCTGGTGATTCCCTCCAAGGGCAAGCCACGGGAAGATCAAGACCGCGAAGTAGTTGCGGCGCTTAAGCAAAACGGTGTCGACCTGGTCTGCCTCGCCGGGTATATGCGCTTGCTTTCGCCCTGGTTCGTGCAACAATTTCCGCAGCGGATTTTGAATATCCATCCCTCGCTGCTGCCTGCGTTTCCAGGGCTGGAAGCGCAGGAACAGGCGTTTGCCTACGGGGTGAAGGTCTCGGGCTGTACAGTGCATTTCGTCGATGAGGAACTCGATCACGGGGCCATCATCGCGCAGAGAGCTGTGCAAGTTATGGACGCCGACGATGAACACACATTAGCCGTGAGAATTCTGGAGCAGGAGCACGTCGCCTACACCGAAGCAATCAATATTGTGCTGGCGGGGAAGTTCGAAATCCTTGGCCGGCGGCTTATCCGGAAGGCCTAGTTATAATCGGAATGCATGTCGAACTTCGCTTCGGTTGAAGAACAACTTACATATCTCAAAAAGGGCGCGGCAGAGATCATTCGCGATGCCGACCTGCGCGCCAAGCTCGAAAAGTCGCGCGCGACCGGCAAGCCGCTGCGCGTCAAGCTAGGGATGGATCCGACGGCGCCCGACTTGCATTTAGGGCATACGGTCGTACTGCGCAAGCTCAAGCACTTTCAGGATCTCGGACACACGGCGATCTTCCTGATCGGTGATTTCACAGGCATGATTGGAGATCCCACCGGGCGATCAGCAACCCGGCCACCGCTTTCCCGCGAACAGATCGAGCAGAATGCCGAGACCTACAAGACGCAGGTCTTCAAGATTCTCGATCCGAAGAAGACCGTGATTGACTTCAACCGGCGCTGGATGGGCGCCTTCACCGCCGATGACTTCGTGCGACTCCTGGCGAAGTACACAGTTTCCCAATTGCTCGAGCGCGAGGATTTTCACAAGCGCTTTCAGGAAGAGAAGCCGATTTCCGTACATGAACTGCTGTATCCGCTGGTGCAGGGATACGACTCAGTTGCGCTTGAAGCCGACGTCGAGTTGGGCGGTACCGACCAGAAATTCAATCTGCTGGTCGGCCGGGAGTTGCAGCGCGCGTACCGGCAGGAATCGCAGGTGGTGCTGACCACGCCAATTCTCGAAGGCCTCGATGGCGTGCAGAAGATGTCGAAGTCATTGGGCAACGCGATCGGAATCCACGAACCGCCGTTAGAAATGTTCGGAAAGATCATGAGTATCTCTGACGAGATGATGTGGCGGTACTACGAATTGCTGACGGACGTGCAACTTGCCGAAATTGAGAAGATGAAGCGCGAGGCTCATCCAATGCAAGCCAAGAAGGAGCTCGCCCGTCGGATCGTGGCGGACTTTCATTCGGCAGAGGCTGCGGCCAAGGCGGCAAAGGACTGGGCAAAGCAGTTTCAGAAGGACGAAGTGCCGGAGGATATCGAAGAAACCGAAGTCGAAGTACCCGGCAACCGCATCCGAATTGACAAACTGCTGGCGCGTATCGGACTCGCAGGGTCGGTAAGTGATGCTGGCAGAATGGTGAAGCAGGGAGCTGTCAGAGTGAACGCGGCAACGGTCAATGATCCCACAACGGTCGTCGACATCTCGTCCAAACCAGTTGTACAGGTTGGGCGCAAGATCAAGAGAGTAAGACCTATATAAACCGACCGATTCCTTCCAATTCTGCTACTCTCATCCCGCGAATGCGGGCGGCGGCCATTCTCGGGCTGGGATGTTCTCCCAAGGATCTCAAACCTTTTCAGCGTGTGCCAGGGGTGGAATGGATCATCGGCATGCCTGGATTGCGCGATGCGGATGTGATCCTGTTGTTCGGCGGAGACGGCACGATTCACCGTCACCTCGGGCAACTGGTGAAGCTTCAGCTGCCCGTGTTGGTGATACCGTCAGGCAGTGGGAACGATTTTGCCGCTTCCCTCGGACTGCGGCGGGTCCGAGATTCTTTAGCAGCGTGGAGAGAGTTCTGCAGGAGCCCCACGAACGTCCGTGAAATTGATCTCGGCGTTATTTCTCCGATCACCAGTCCCGGGGCGGCACCATCAATGCAGGGACCCCGTTATTTCTGCTGCGTGGCGGGTGTAGGACTGGATGGCGAAGTTGCGCGACGAGCCAATCAACTACCTCGCTGGTTACGTGGAAACGGCGGCTATGTACTCAGCCTGGCGCCCACCATCTTCACTTTTGCTCCATTTCCTTTGAGAATTCTGACCCCTCATGAGGGGGACGGTGACTGGGCCATCCGCACCGATCAGCCCGCGCTGCTGGCGGTCTTCGCCAATGCTCCCTTTTATGGCGGCGGGATGAAGGTTGCGCCTCAAGCCAAAATGGACGACGGTCTGCTGGATATCTGCGAGGTAGGCGCGGTGGCTCCTTTGCGCCTCTTTCGGTTGTTTCCCTCGGTCTACAGCGGGCGCCATCTGAAGATCCCCGAAGTGGAGTACTTCCATGCTTCGCTGCTTCAAGTCGAGACAGCGACTCCTATGGATGTTTACGCGGACGGGGAGTACGTGTGCCGAACTCCGATGAGAGTTTCGGTGCAAAAATCGGCTTTGAAAGTGATCGCTCCAGTTTAAGTACTGAGTGCCCTTCTCCCTTCGACTGCGCTCCGGGGACGCCGGACAGAATGGGCGCGCGGTCTCTACGCGGGCTCTCGCACCGCTCGGTCTCGCGCTCGTGGCGACGGACGAGGGCGTCCGCCCCTACACAATCAGGCCAAGTGCTACACTTTTGCCATGGCCGAGGGACGATCGCGCACTCTGCTCTGGGTTCTGATTGGCGGCGGGGCATTTTTTCTGTTCGTGCTGGCCGTCTTCACGTTGGTCTATCTCACGCTGCACGCCACCGGCGGCGAAGCAGGACTCGGGGGTTTCGGCGACCGCATCGGCGTGGTGGACCTGGAGGGAGTAATCCTGTCTCCGCAGCCAGTCGTCGGACAACTGAAAAAGTTCGGCGACGATTCCTCGATCAAAGCAATCATTCTCCACGTGAATTCGCCGGGGGGTGGGGTAGCTGCCTCGGAAGAGATCTATCGCGAAGTGAAGCGCCTCCGCAGCGAGAAGAAAAAGAAGGTTGTCGTTTCGATTGAGACCGTCGGCGCCAGCGGCGCGTTTTATGTTGCTTCGGCGAGTGACAAGATCTTTGCCGATCAGGGGAGCATCGTTGGGTCGATTGGCGTGATCGCGCAATGGGTGAATTATGGCGACCTGCTGAAGTGGGCCAAGCTGAAAGACGTGGTCATCAAGACAGGTGAATTCAAAGACACAGGTAATCCTGCACGGGATCTAACCCCAGCCGAGCAAGCCTATATGCAGTCGCTGATCGACAACATGTTCGGGCAGTTCATCAAGGCCGTCGCTGACGGCCGCAGTCTGAAGTATGACGACGTGAAGTCCATCGCGAACGGCAAGGTGTGGACGGGCGAGCAGGCCAAAGACATGAAGCTGATCGACAGCATCGGGGACTTCGAGGCTGCCGTGACCGATACCGCAAAATCGGTGGGTATCAGCGGCGAGCCGACGCTGGTGCGGCCAGAAAAAGATCGTCGCACGCTGCTGGACCTGTTGACGGGCGATCTTTCCCAGTACATCCCCAGCCGAGAGAAACTGATGGAGCAGCAGGTCGGGTTCTATTACCTCTGGAAATAGTTTCGTGACAACATGGGAATCGGACATGTCGCGGTTGCCCTGGGAGCGTCACGGGTGACCCCGCAATTGAACGTAGGTTGGCTGGTTTGCCGCGGTGCTCGTTAATTTTCTGTTGAGCATCTTCCCTTCGCTCGGCATCGAGCATGCCATCGTCCCGCGGACTACGCTCACGAGCATTACCTTCTGTTCACGTTCCCCTATTCACACGGCTTGTTCGCCCTACTGTTGTGGGCCATAACGTTCGGATTCCTGGTATCGCGCCCTTTTGGCTGGCTGCCAAGCGGGTCTGGCTCGTGGCGCGACTCGTGGTCCTCTCGCATTTTCTGCTGGACGGCTTGGTTCACATTGCCGGCTTGCCTCTGGTGGGAGAAAATTCCCAGAAGCCAGGCCTTGGGCTTTAGAGATACGTTTTTGAAGAATGCTGTTGCCACGCTGTTGGTTGGTGAATCAAAGCAGCATCCAGATTCGGCGAATCGCGGAGGGAACAACGGTCCACGATTTCTGTGATCGCGCTGAATATGAATCAGCAGTGGCTATTGGGCGGGAATCTGAACATTGCTGACGATGTTCGAGTACGCGCTTTCCTGATTGCTTGTGTCCACTGCGGTTGTGGCGTAGCAGTAGGATGTGCCATCCACCACAGTCGCGTCGGTGTAAAGCGTGCTTGTAGTCAGCAGTGAGTTTATCTTGCTGAAACTCCCGCACGCACTCGCGTAGGCTGCTCGATATACGTTGTAGCCATCGACATTCGCTGACGTACTCGCATTCCACGAGAGGCTCACGCTATGCGTTGGTGCCGAAGTACCGGAACCCGTCAACGCTGCCGTCGTGGTTGAAGGCTGTCCATTGCTGCTGAAGGTTAAGGTCCCGTTCACATTGCCAACGGCTTTCGGAGCAAAGGTCACTGTAAATGAAGTGCTACTGCCCGCTGGAATCGTCGTAGGCAGAGAGAGGCCACCGATCGTGAAGGCCGAATTATTTGTGCTCGCACCGGTGACAGCAACACTGGCTCCGCTAGCAGTAAGAGTTCCTGTAACTGAAGTGCTGCTCCCCACGACCGCGCTGCCCAAGTTGAGCGTGGCACTTGAGATCGACAATGCGCCAGTTTGTTGTTGGCCTCCGGAACCTCCGGCACTAACCCCCTGACAACCAACAAGCAGACCGAGCGAGCAAGTTGCGAGAATGGCAACTGCTGCTCCTTTTAGCACCCTGGTGCAATCGTCTTTCACTTGAGTACTCGCCTCACGCTGTGAGTTGAACACAATCAGACTTCGGATGGACTTAGAATAGTCTGCCAGTGGCGAGCGCCACCAGCCAGATTTCGAAGGTTCATGTCTCGCAGGCGGCGAATGTTGCAAAACGCCACAGCCTGCGGGCGTGCGACACCGGCCACTCTGGGTTGCCAGAGTCGCTCCGCTTCCCCCTCGGGGGTCATAAGCACCTCCCGCTAGAAATTCACCCGCACGCCGAGTTGTGCCGCGAACGGAATCCCCACCGTCGTTCCAGGTCCGAAGAAGTCTCCCAAGGCCCCGGAAGGAAACAGCATCTGCTTCTGCGGATTCGTAATCGGAACCCAGCTGCTGCAGGTTGGAGGATTGGAACAAATCGAGGTCGCATTGCTGAGATCGTTCACCGGATTCTGCAACGCCGAGATGTCCGTTACGTAGTTCGCCCCGGGGTTGTTGCGGTTGAATAAGTTGAAGAACTCGGCGAATGGACGTATCTCCCAGCGGTCACCGAACCGAATCGGTCGGCTCACCCGGATGTCCACCTGAACGAACGGCGTTCCCCGAAATTGATCGAGCGTCGTCTTGACGCCATTGACTACCGCCCGATCCCCATCCGGCGTCGTCAGCGTGATGGGTCTGGCCGATTCTGCCTGTGTCAGCGTTGTCAATTCCACTCCACCGGGAAGGTAAACCGTTCCGGCGAGAACAAACCGATGCAGAGCGTCCTCTCCCGAAGGTCCGTAATCCCCAGGCCCAAACGGATTGAGCGGGTCGCACACACCGTTCACATAATCCCAAAGCTCACCCAACAGACATCCCCAGGTCTGCGCCTTTGAGAGCGTGTAATGCGCGATGAGATTGAACCTGCGGTTGACGTTGCCCTGTGCCACGATCATTAATGCGTTGTAGCTCGATCGATTGTCCGCTTTAAAAAGATTCAGATTCGGAACCACGCTCTGCTGGTCGGAGTCGTACGATCCGTCGGAACTGGGAATGAGTGGTGTAAACAAATTGGTTCCGCTCGTGAAGTTATAGCCGCGGTATCCGTGATTCCCCTGCTCGTGGGTGAAATCTGCGCTGATTGTCCAGTTGCGATTGATCGCATGCTGCACGCCGCCGGTAATGTGGATCCCGTATGGAGTTTTGTAATTCGGGTCGATCAGGTTCCCGGCCGCAGAAGCCCCGCCCTGCAGGCATCCACCGCCAACGAGCGAGTAAGCTCCATCACTTCCTGTGAGTGCGCACGATCCCGCGGCCACGTTGCTTGCGTTCACACCCTGAAACGCAGTCGCCCATCCGTTCTGTGCCAGATCGTTAAAGAACAAGCCAAATCCAGCGCGGATCACGGTACTGCCGCTATTCCCGGGCGAATACGCGATTCCCAGTCTTGGCCCAAACTGCTTCCGGGAATCATGCGGAACACCTGTGATGAAGGGAATCTGCAACGCCCGCATCGTGACGAACGCAGGATTGAGTTCCTGGCTGTGGCCCGATCCGGTGAACAGTCCGAACGTCGTCTGCCATCGTAATCCGTAATTCAATGTGAGATGGCGGGTCACTCTCCATGAATCCTGCGCATACAAACCCAGCCGCTGTACGTTCTGCGAAAAGTTGCCGTCGCTCGCGGGAGTCGTCACACCGCCCGCCGCGTAGTCGTCGCCGAATTGCGCCAAATTCGAAAGATAGAAGGTGGGATCTTGCGGGAACGAATACAGCGTCTCCTGATTGCCCGGGAATTGGCCGCTGAGCACCGGCTCGTGAACGAAATTAATGCCGAACTTCGTCGAGTGGCTGCTCCTGGCATGGCTGACGTCGTATCGCAGCTGATATTTCTGCTGGTCCCGCACCGAAGGAAAGTAAGTGATCGGCGTGGCGAACTGGTTGTCGCCGTAAGTTTCAAAACCCGAGACCGTCAGCGACGTCGCGCTGAAGGGAAATGCCAGTGCAAAGCCCAAGGTCGAATTGCGTGCCTGCGTCAGGTGGAGCGCGCCCGCGTCAAAAACAAATGTCCCCAGCCATGTCGGACTGAAGGCAAACGTGTTGCTGACCACGCTGTTCCAATAATTGTTGTGTGTGGTGAGTCCGGTGGAAGGCAGAGTCGCCTGCTGCACCAGGTTGTTATGCGTCAGATAGTTGTCCTCCGAAACACGCAGGAACCATTGCGATCTCGGCGATTGTGCCCAGTCAAATCTCAGGGAGCCCAGGTAATCGCGAAAAGGAATCCCCACGGTGTTTGGAACGGGGATTGACGGAACTCCCGGAATCGCTCCATCGGTTGCTAATTGCGACAGAGCGTTGAACTCAGTCAAGCTGGCAGGACTGTATGCGATGCTGGCATTTTCATGCACGTACTCGAAAGATGAGAAGAACCAAGCCTTGTCCCTCACCAAAGGCCCGCCGAGGGTTGCGACATAATTCTGCCGCGAAAACGGCTGCTTCGGATTGTCAACGCATCCGTTGTCGTCGCAGGTCTTCGCCGGATTCTCAATGGGGAAGCGAGCGTTCAACGCCGCCGCTCGGTCGTAGAACGCAACCGTTCCGTGCCAGTCGTTGCTGCCACGCTTGGTGGTAATGACCACTGACCCTGCAGTCGTGCCTCCGGTGTCCGCATCCTCATTGGCCGTTCGAACCGCAAATTCCTGGATGCCATCGGGAGAGAAATTCTGCAAGAACCCGCCAATCCAATCGTCGGAGTTGTCGGCCCCGTCAACCGACAGATCGTTATTTAGCCCCGAACTTCCTCCCGTGGACACGGCCGTAATGCGCGCCTTGGTCGGGTCTGAGGGCTCGACTGGCTGAGTTCCGGGCGCCAGGTAAGCGATGTTGGCGAAACTGCGGGCGGCCAGCGGCAGAGTCTCCAGATCCTGTGGACTGATGACCCCCTGGTGTACCACGCTGGCCAGATCGATCGGTTGCGTCGTGATGGATGAGTTTTGTCCCTTCACATTCACCGACTCCGATGAACCCACGGCGTGCAGCGTGACGGCTACCTCTCGCACCGAACTCACTTCAACCGAGACTTCGGCTTGTGCTTGGGCAAAGCCCGTCGCGTTCACGGAGATTTCGTACTTGCCCGGAGGCAGATCATCGACGCGGAACTCCCCCCGGGCACCAGTTTCCAGCGTCCGGCGCAGCGACGAGTCCGGCGCTTGAAGTATCACATGCGCAGAAGGTACCCGCGCCCCTGTTGCGTCGACGATAGTTCCGCGCAGCGACCCGCGCGAAGTCTGAGCCAGAGCGACAGAAACAAAGGCAGCAATTGAGAAAAATACAAGAAAATTTTTCATGATTAGCAGAATCGCTTTCAGCTCGCCAAAGGGGGGCCGGCCCAACCGGCATTGGCGCAGCTTCTGACCGCAAAGACCGTAGTTTACTGATGCTGTGCAACCTGGGCAAGCCATACGGAGAACATGCGGCGATATGAGGCAGCCCCGCCTGCGCTGTCCGTCGAGCGATGCTCGACGCCTTCTCCGATCTCAGTCCGACCACCGCTTCGGCTTTCGGTCCCATCGATGTTTCTTCAATTCGGCCAAAAGGTCCTTGTCGAGCGGCCCAGCATCGCTTGCGTCTACGTTTTGCCGGACGTGCTCCGGCTTGCGCATGCCGGGTACCGTCGTGCTCACAACCGGATGCGACAGAATGAACCGCAGGGCCATTTGTGGCAGCGACATCCCCGCGGGCAAGATCTTCTTCAGCTTCTCGACCCGTTCGATTGTTTTTGGCAAGTTCTCCGGCCCAAAATATCCGGCCCGCCAGTCCCCTTTGGGGAACCGGGTTTCGACCGTCATCTTTCCCCCCAGGCTGCCCTCATCGAACGGCACACGCGCGATTACGCCGACGTTGAGTTCCTGACACGCGGGAAACAACTCGTCTTCCGGCGCCTGGTCGAAGATGTTGTAGATGACCTGCACAGTGTCGACAAGGCCGGTTTGCAACGCCTTCAGGCCGTTCTCTGGCTCCCAGCGATTAATGCTCAACCCGAAAAACCGGATCCACCCATCTTTCTTCAGCTTCTCCACCGTCGATCGAAATTCCGGCTCGTTCGTCCAGCTGTCATCCCAAACGTGAAACTGCAGCACGTCAATGCAGTCGACTTGCAGCTTCTGCCGAACCCGGTCCGCATACCGGAACACGTGCTTAGCCGAGAAAACGTCGGGGTATTTGTACTCGGGTCTTGCCGGCCAGCGATCGTTCGCGGGAGGGATCTTCGATGCCGCATACAAGCGTTTGCCCGCATTTAGCTTCATGGTATCGCCGAGCATCCCGTCGCTCTTGCCCTCGCCATAGGCCCAGGCGGTGTCGAAGAAATTACAACCTAGATCTACCGCCATCTGTATCGAAGCAAGTGATTCCTGATCGTCAGAGCCAGTCCATCCACTCATACCCCAAAGGCCATCTCCGATTTCACTGACTTCGAAATTCGTCCGTCCAAGCTTGCGATATTTCATGGTTACTTCCTCGATGGTAACGCCGGCGTTTTTGCTGCGTCTTCAGCAGGAATTCTTCCCGATGCCAGTGACAATGTTGTCGTATTTGAGCGGCGGACGCGGGTTTCGCCGTCATGCAATTTTTTGATGGTAGCCATCAAAATTATTGCGGCCGCAGTACCGGTCCTGAGGTGTTTAATGGTCTTACATCATAAGAGGCGAGGTGTTCGTGATGAAATCTAATTTTCCTTTTAGCCCTTCGCCGGATAAGAACGTTCCTCCGGCTGCCAAAGAAGAGCCCCTACCACCGCCCTCCCGCTTCATCGATGAGAAGATTTCTGATGAGTCGGGAACCGAATCGCACGCAGACAGCGCGCTCAAACCAGCAGGGCTCAGCAATCCCTTCTGGAACTAGGTCACAGCTCAGATCCCAAATGCGCCGGCCGGGGAAATCCCACCGGCGCTTATTCTTGTCAGCGAACGATCGGAAGACACAGGCAAGGGCGAATCGCGAAATCCAGGCCAGCCATCTTCTCCAGCGCAGGATGCAGTTGCGAGTCGCGGCACGGTTCCAGCGTTATGACGAACGGCAACGATACCTTTTCAAATCCAGGCTTCTGCAAGAGCGAATCGATATTGAGGTGGTGATCGGCCAGAATCTGCGCCAGCCGCGCCACAATCCCCGGCTGATCCCGGACTAAGAACCGCAGATACCAGGGAGTCTCGAAGTCACCGCTGATCGTCGGCGTTGCTACCTGACTTGCCGCAGCCTGGCCCTCGCCCGCCAATCCCTGTGCCACAAACATCACGTCAGAAACAACCGCCACGGCAGTCGGATCTCCTCCTGCACCTGCCCCGAGGAACGCCATGTCTCCCCCGTATTGTCCGGAGGTCAGCACTAGATTGAGATTCCGTTGCACGCGGCCGAAGGGAGAATCCGTCGGAACCAGGCACGGGCCAACGTCGGCGAAGAGCGTGCCCTCTTTCAAATCAGCGCGCGAAATCTGCCGGATCGTGCAGCCAAGTTCCGCGGCGTAATCGAAGTCGACGGCATCGACCGGACGGATACTTCGTGCGCGAATCGACTCGGGTACCACTCGCGTACGCAGTCCGGCGAGAGCCAGAATCGCCAGCTTCGCCCGTGCGTCTCCACCGTCCAAGTCCTCTGAGGCATCGGCTTCCGCGTATCCTCGTGCCTGCGCCTCTTCCAGAGCTTCGCTGAACGGCACCCTCGCATTCTCGATCCGACTGAGAATGTAGTTGCAGGTTCCGTTCAAGATCCCCGCGATCCCGTGCAGGCGATCTCCGCATAGCCCAGTATGCAATGCAGGAAGCACGGGAACTCCGCCGGCCACGGAAGCACCGAACTCCAGCCGGCATCCTTGGCTCGCCGCCAGTTGCAACAGGTCGGGACCGCAGCGTGCAATGAGCTGCTTGTTGGCCGTCACCACCGATTTTCCGGCCTCCAGCGCCCTGCGTACAATCTGCTCAGCCGGCCTCAGCCCGCCAATTAACTCGATGACGATGTGCGCCTCGGAATTCAGAACCGACTCAAGATCTTCCGTCCAGATCACATCTTTCGGGACCCAGTCCTGCTTCTTCTTTTGAACGTTGCGATTGAAGATGTGCGTCAACCGAATCGATGGATGAGGGCCCTCACACAGAATCCTGGCCACCGAACGACCCACCGTGCCGAAACCAATCAGAGAGACCTTCGTCACACCAGGTGCACCCGAGGAGTCTGTCATGGTTTCCGAAGTGTGCTTGGCCAAGGGTTCAGTCCTGTCGCCCAATTTCGAATCAATCATCATACGTGTATTCTCGAAAGAAGACGACCCGGCAACCGTGGCTGACAACGAATATTGATCACTAGTTAGTGAACACCCCCGACTCACCCCTTCGGGGCGGCATCGCGCGCAAACTGCGCATCAAAGTTGGTAATATGGAGCCTGCCTGCTGCAAGTGCAATCACGGCGGGATCACGCGGACACGCTCTTTCTCAAGCGCCTGTCGTTGACGAGTGAGGGTTCGAGCGCTCGCGTCCGCACCCGGCAGCGGGAGGAGAATGAATGATTCGAAAGCTCGCGACGATTCCCGGATTCGGCCTTTTCCAATCCGCAATTCTGACAGTAATGCTTTCGGGAATCGCAGCCCTTCACGCCCAACAAACTCAACAGCAGCCGCCCGCACAACCGTCGCAGGCGCAGCAGCAGCAACCCGACCAAAGCAGCAGCCAGACAGCCTCCGAGGAAGAAACGACGCAATCGCGCCATAACAAGCCTCGCAACTACCAGAAGTGGACTTTTAATGTTGGTGGCGGAGCCAATCTTCCGAGCGGCACGACCCATACGTACGTTCGCGGTGGCGGCGGTGTTATCGGGGCCGGCGTCGCCCGCAACTACAACAAGTATTTCGGACTTCGCCTCGACTTCCAGTTCAACAATCTTCCGCTGCGCACCTCGGCGCTCGAACTGGCACAGGCTCCGGGGGCGAACAATCATGTCTTCTCGGTAATGCTCGACCCCATTGTCAACATTCCAGTAACGAGCAAGTGGGGTGGCTACATCGTCGGCGGACCATCCTTCTTCCATCGTTCTGGCAAGCTCGATTCTTCGGAAGCGATCCCAGGTTCCGCCTGCAACGGTTTCTTTATTTGGTGGGGACGTTGCTATGCCGGTTCCCTTCCCATAGACGGGAATTTTCTCCACTCCAGCGTGAACCAGCTCGGCGTGAATATCGGCGGCGGAATCACACGGAAGATCCGCCCCAACATGGACTTCTACGTCGAATTCCGCTACCTGCACGGCAAGCACAGCAACATCACGACCGACACCCGCCCGATCACTGTTGGAATTCGCTGGTAGTCGGGAATCTTCAATTGCAGCTAGGCAGATTTTGAATCAGATTCCATCAACCCCTTAAGCCTCCATAGTGCTCCCGTTAAGGCAGCCAGTCCAGTTCCCCAGACCGCGAACGCCCCGTCCACCACCCAACGGGGCGCTGCTCCAACTCGGCGCAACAAAAAAGGAAAGAAATTCCAAGTCGTAATGTGGGCGTAATCCCACTGGTCGTATCCCATCTCATCGTTGTTCAAGCCCCAGGCATTCATCTTTCCCAAGGCAAACGCCGCAATGTTCTTGAATCGCAGCGCAATCACAAACGTCGGATGCCCCAGCGTTTCCATCTGGTAGATCTCCAGGGGGAGCCAGAACATCAGCGATGCGACCTGAATCAGGAAGCTGACCGCGATCATTACCAGGGCCACGGCGCGCACCCACCGACCGAGATACGCGCGGTAGCGCAGGAGCAAGGGCACCGCCAACATCGCCACCATCTCGACCGCAGTCGAGACATACCGGTCGCCCCATGCGAAATCACCGGCCCAATACGTGTAGCGCCCATACAAGCACATGTAGCCGGCGACCAGAAACACCGAACCGATCACATAAGCGCGTACCACACTCTCAAGCCGGACCCAGAGCATCACAATCAGTAAGATCGCCAGCAGAATCAGCGGATCGAAAAGAAAGATAGACTTTTCCGGCTTGAACAACGCTCCCAGAACTCCCTCATGCAAAGGAGTGCTCCAGGGAAAGCTGGCGGGGAGCGTGGGATCCTGCGCCTTCATCTCCCGCGCAAATATCGGCAGATAGGTTTGAGTGAACGATCCGAAGCGGTAATAGCTGTACAACCGCTCGATCAGCGCGAAAAGCGCATATACCGGGACGGCTACTTTCGAGTACGTCAAAATTCTGTTCCACAGTTCCCGGCGGACGGCATGCTCGATTAAAAGCACCATCAGCAGGAACAGGCCTGCGGCGATCACATCAATCGCAGTCGTCACGCGCGTCAGCAGATTCAACCCAAACGCCACAGATCCGATCCACAGGGCCCGCCGGCTTCCGTTGCGCAGCCACTCGTATTGGTACGAGAGTCCTGCGAGGGTCAGCAGCATGATGTAGTTGTTTTCCTGCATATTCTGCGTGTAATGCAGGTGGGTCGTGCAGAACAAGAGGGCCAGCACGCCCGCGACCGCTTCTTTCGTGCTGAAACGCAACTGCTGCAGAAAGCGAAATGCGATGAGCGCCGTCAGCACGGTGACCAGAATGTTGGTGCTGTAGCTGACCACGATGCTGCGCACCGCCGGATCGTCCTGATAATCCGAGAACACGTGCCAGTGCGAGACCCAGGTCGCGACGACATCCGCGGGTAGCATCAGCAGCGATTGCCCGATCCCATACCAGCTGTAGATCTTCCCCTCACGACCGTGGAGACCAAACTCCGGATATTCGTTCGGAAAAACCTGCGGCTGTGAAGTCCAGAGCCAATGCGTAGTCTGCAGCCGATACATCGAGTCCGCAGTGCCCAGTTCGCCCGATTGCACAACGAACGCGAGCAATCCCGCCACAAGGCACACTAGAAACAGAGGGTCCCGTAGCCGTTGCTGCAGTCGTGAGTTCATTGTTTTGGATGGTAATACAAAGCAGGCGTCAGGCTTTCGCCGTCAGGCGTACCTAAAGACCAGATGATCTCTCTGGACGCCTCTCATCGGTAACTGTTAGTGCTCGAAGAATCTTCGTGGAAGATTCAAATCCGACTCCCTGATGCCTGCCGCCTGAATCCTGACGCCTGAGTTATCCTGTTGCGGGGAATCTCATGCCGTACTGTTCCTTCTGTGGCACCGAACTCGCTTCCGATGTTCGTTTCTGCTCCGACTGCGGCAAGCCGGTCTCAAAGGCGAAATCTGCACTGAATTCGGACGATATCGCGACCATCGACATCAACTACGAAGCCACGGCCACGTCATCGCTTCCTTCGACGCCACCGCCCTCATCCTCGCAACGTTCCGCATCCCGAACCTCAGCCCCGGCCGAATACCTGATCAGCGAGGGACGGTTCCTTCCCGGGCGCCTGATCGCCGGACGTTATCGCATCATCGCTCTGCTCGGCAAAGGCGGGATGGGCGAAGTCTATCGGGCGGACGATCTGACGCTGGGGCAGGCTGTCGCCATGAAGTTTCTTCCCGAGGAAGCCACCAGTCATGAAGGCATGCTGGAGCGCTTCAAGAACGAAGTCAGGATCGCGCGCCGCGTGTCGCATCCCAATGTGTGCCGGGTATACGACGTCGGCGAAGTCGACGGAGCCACTTTTTTCACCATGGAATACGTTGATGGTGAAGACCTCGCTTCCCTCCTGCGCCGCATCGGACGCCTCCCGCAGGACAAGGCCGTCGAAATTGCCCGCCAGATCTGCGCCGGCCTTGCCGCTGCCCACGCCAAGGGAGTGCTCCACCGCGACCTGAAGCCGGCCAACATCATGCTCGACGGCCGCGGCCAGGTTGTCATCACAGACTTCGGTCTCGCCGGCGTTTCTGACGACATTCGTGGTCCGGAAGTCCGCAGCGGTACTCCGGCCTACATGGCTCCCGAACAACTTGAAGGCAGGGAAGTCACGATGCTGAGCGACATTTACGCGCTCGGCCTCGTGCTCTACGAGATCTTCACCGGCAAGCGCGCCTTCACTGAGAAACCTATCGGAGTGCTTCACGCCGGATCCGACCGCACTCCAAGTCGTCCCTCTTCGGTTGTCAGGGACATCGATCCGATCGTCGAGAAGGTGATCCTTCGCTGTCTTGAGGAAAGCCCTGCGTCTCGCCCGCCAACGGCTCTCGCCATTTCCGCTGCGCTTCCCGGTGGCGATCCATTGGCGGCGGCGCTGGCTGCGGGAGAGACACCTTCCCCGGAAATGGTCGCGGCCGCAGGGGAAACCGTTGGCCTCCGTCCACGCGTAGCGGTGATTTGTCTTGCAGCCATCCTCGTGGCGGTAGGCTTCATTGGGTTTCTCGGAGTTCACTACGGTGGTCTCGACCGCATGCGTTTGGAGCAAACTCCTGAAGTGCTGGCGCAGAAGGCTCACGAAATTGTGGCACGGCTCGGGTATCCCGATCGCCCACTCGATACCGCTTATGGATTCGATTACGACGGCGACTTGCAGGAGGCTATTGAGAAAAACGACAAACCCCGGCCCGACTGGAACACGATCCTGGCGGGGCGCCCTGCTTTGTTCTATTTCTGGTACCGTCAGAGTCCCGACTACATGTATGCCGAGGGTTACCGGGATCAGTTTCTCAATCCCGGCATCGTCACGCCCTCAGATCCTCCTCCGACTTTGTCGGGAATGATCAAGTTGAGTGTGGACCCGCAAGGGCGGCTTATCGACTTTCAGGCGATCCCGCCGCAAAAAATGGAGCTAGGCTCGACACCAGTCCCCTACGATTGGACTCCGCTTTTCTCTGAGGCGGGCTTGGATAGTTCAAAATTCCAGAAAGCCGACCCCCAATGGAATTCTCTGGCTGCCTCCGACACGCGGGCGGCGTGGACAGGTGTCTGGCCCGGCACCTCTCGCCCACTGCGAGTGGAAGCGTCCGCCTTCGCGGGCAAACCCGTTTACTTCTCGCTGATCGGCGACTGGACCAAGCCCAACCGCGTCAAGGCGCCCGCGGAGTCGTTTGGGAAAAAAACGGCTCAGATTCTTACCATTTGTGTCTTTTTATCGCTGCTGGTCGGAGCCGTCTTTCTGGCCCGGCGCAACTATCGGCACGGTCGTGCCGATCGCGAGGGTGCATTTCGCCTTGCCGGAATCATGTTTGTGCTCGATATGCTGCTCTGGCTTTGCCGCACTCACCTAATGCCAAGCCTTGCAACTTTGGGCTTGCTCCTGATCGCGGTTGCGGGCTCGCTGTTGGTCTCGGCAGTAACGTGGATCCTCTATCTCGCGCTGGAACCCTGGGTCCGGCGCCGCTGGCCGCAGACAATCATCTCGTGGTCCCGTCTACTCTCGGGTCAACTGCGCGACCCGCTGGTTGGCCGCGACATCCTATTTGGTGTAATGCTCGGTGTTGTCTGGATTCTGATCTTCCAATTGCGCAGCATCCCTGTGATGCGGCTGGGAGGAGCTCCTTTCCTCGGCAACGTCGACTATCTCACCGGAGGCCGTACCGCCTTGGGAGCATGGCTGAGACAGGTTGCAGGTTCCATCCTGGGTACGCTGCAGTTCTTTTTCCTCCTCCTCGGTCTGAAGTTCGTGCTTCGCAAAGACTGGCTCGCCGCCATTGCATTCGTCGCGATCTTTGCAGTTCCCCAAGCAATCTTTGATTCCCATCCTGCGATCGAGCTGCCCACACTGATTTTGGTTTACTCGATCGCCGTCCTGATAGTCTTGCGCTTTGGCCTGATCCCCCTCGCAGTCGCGATCTTCACCGTTGATATGGCGGCGAACCTTCCTCTCTCTGGGGATCTTTCCGCCTGGTTGATGACAAATTCTCTTTTGGCGTGGTTTAGCGTGCTTGTGTTGGCGGGCTGGGGTTTCTATCATTCACTTGGTGGACAGCCGATTTGGAAAATGGAGATGGAGTAGTCTGCATGATTCCGTAATCTATGGCGCGCTTCGCTCGACCCCTCTCAGCCAGTCTGACAATCCCTCGTCGCCCGCACGCCGGCTGCCTGGGCTGTCTCCCTCGGCTAATACTTTGGGTCGCAGTAGGCTGTGTGCTGATGCTCCTGATCACGGCAGTCTTTGCACCGTGGGGCTTCTACCTCGGAGGATCCTTTCACATCATCCCTTATTGGCAGGGGTGGGGAACTCTGTCGGCTAAGAGCGGCAAATACGTCGTCTTCGTCCGTTTCGAGCCTACGCCTAACGGCAGCAAGGTGATGCCCCATCCCTCCGTTAAAGGAGTCGGATATCTCTGCTCACCCCGCGGCGAGATCTTCCGAATGAACCTCGGTGGCGGAATGCGGCGCGGCATCGGCACCAACACCGACGGAGAGAAGATCGATTTGTACATGGACTATTGGCCAGTGTTCTTCGGAAACCTGAGATCTGACCACCGCCCAGCGGTCGAGTTCCGGGGAAAATGGCAGAATCCCAACATCGTGGCAGAAGATCACGGCAGCATCTTCCGCGCCTTTAACCCCGACGCAACGGTAGATCGGGGGCACAGCAACAAGCCATATCCCGGTGACATCACTCCCGTCACGCTGGTTCCGGGCTCCTACTCCAGTTTCGAGGCCGCCTGCAAGGCAACACACTAGCCCTGCTTGCGCCGCGGAACCCTGGTCCAATCCTCCCAGCTTCTCTGACCTGCTAAACACACCGTCCCGAGTTTGGCTTCCGTCATCCAAGGACCATGAGGATTGCACGCCAGTCATTCGCATCCTCTCGCCCACATTCCGCATCTAAACATTGACAATGATTCACTCAAGTCATAATATGAAGTTCGACGCAATCGATATATTTTGATTTTAAAGGACTTATCAAGTTTAGGAGGCTCAGTTTATGGCCAAAATTATCGGAATTGATCTCGGCACCACCAACTCTTGCGTAGCTGTGATGGAAGGTGGAGAGCCCAAGGTCATTGCAAATGAAGAAGGAGGGCGCACTACCCCATCGGTAGTCGGATTTACCAAGACCGGCGAGCGGCTCGTCGGACAGGTCGCCAAGCGCCAGGCAATCACCAACCCGGAAAACACGGTTTACTCGATCAAGCGTTTCATGGGACGCCGCTATGACGAAGTAAGCGAAGAAATGAAAATGGTGCCTTTCAAGGTCGTCAAGTCCGGAGACCATGTAGCGGTCGTGGCGCAAGGCAAGGAATACACCCCGCCCCAGGTCTCGGCGATGATCCTGCAAAAGCTGAAGAAGGCTGCGGAAGACTACCTCGGCGAGAAAGTCACCGAAGCCGTTATCACCGTACCCGCATACTTCAATGACGCGCAGCGCCAGGCCACCAAAGACGCCGGCCAAATCGCCGGCCTCGAAGTGAAGCGCATCATCAACGAGCCCACGGCAGCCGCACTGGCATACGGACTCGATAAAGGTAAGGACGAAACGATTGCTGTTTACGACTTCGGTGGAGGAACGTTCGATATCTCAATCCTGGAAGTCGGCGAAGGCGTGATTGAAGTCAAAGCTACCAACGGTGACACCCACCTGGGCGGCGACAACATCGACCAACGCCTAGTGGATTGGCTCATCGACGAGTTCAAGAAAGATGAAGGCCTCGACCTCCGCGCCAAGGGCAACGAGATGGCCCTGCAGCGTCTGCGTGACGCCGCCGAGCGCGCCAAGATCGAGCTCTCGACCACCATGGAAACCGAAATCAACCTGCCGTTCATTACGGCCGACGCGTCAGGTCCGAAACACCTGGTGAAGAAGTTGACGCGGGCGAAGTTCGAGTCGATGGTGGAAGACATCATCCAGAAGTCGGTCGGGCCGTGCAAGCAGTGCATGAAAGATGCGGGCGTCGATGCCTCAAAGATCAATGAAGTCGTGCTGGTCGGCGGACAGACCCGTATGCCTCGCGTTCAGCAGCTCGTGAAAGAGCTGTTTGGCAAGGAAGGCAATAAGAGCGTGAACCCGGATGAAGTCGTTGCGGTCGGCGCGGCCATTCAGGGTGGCGTGCTCAAGGGGGAGGTGAAAGACCTGCTTCTGCTCGACGTCACTCCCCTGACGCTCGCGATCGAAACGTTGGGCGGAGTCGCAACCCCGATGATTCCGCGCAACACCACGATCCCGACCAAGAAGACGGAAACATTCTCGACTGCAGCCGACAGCCAGACCTCGGTTGAAGTGCATGTTCTGCAGGGCGAACGTCCAATGGCGGCGCAGAACCGCACCCTCGGCAAGTTCCACTTGACCGGGATTCCACCCGCTCCGCGTGGCGTGCCCCAGATCGAAGTTACGTTCGACATCGATGCCAACGGTATCCTGAACGTGACCGCGAAGGACACCGCGACGGGCAAGGACCAGAAAATTACGATCACGTCCTCGTCTGGTCTGTCGAAAGACGAAGTTGAGCGCATGGCGAAGGAAGCCGATGCGCACGCGGCCGAAGACAAGGTGCAGCGTGAATCGATCGAAGCCAAGAACCAGCTCGACTCGATGGTCTACAACATTGAGAAGATGCTGAAGGAGCATGGCGACAAGATCTCCGGCTCCGAACGTGGCGACGTTGAGAACGCACTGGCTGATGCCAAAAAAGCGCTGGAATCCAACGACAAGGCCGCGATGGAAAAGGCGCGGGAGAACCTGACCACCGCCTCCCACAAGCTGGCCGAGCAGATGTACAAGGCTGCTCAGCCGCAAGGCGGAGCGCAGCCCGGTCCGGGCGCAGGCCCAACGCCGGGTGCAGGTGCCGGCGCTGGTGACGGTAAGGCCAAGAAAGACGAAGGCGTAATCGACGCCGAGTACGTCGACGTCGAAGACAAGAAATAAGCTGCCAGTTTTCAGATTGTCATCCTGAGCGGTGGATGCTGCGCCGCAAGCGCAGTATCCGCGAAATCGAAGGATCTCTACCCCCGGAACGACTGGCGAGGGCAGCGATCCTTCGATCACGTTAAGAACAACGGAGAATTGAATTGGACTTCCAGGTTAACAACGAAACCTACTTCATCGACCTCGCCGACGAGGAAGGGAAATGGCTGGTCTTTGCGCAGACTCCCACCGGAGTCCGCCGCATTCCCGTCTATGTGGACGCACCGATCGCCGAAGAAGACCTGCCGGTCTTGGTCGAAGACAACAAACGCCGCAAAATCGTGAATTGAGTCTGGTGAGTCAAACGAGGTGCCCCAGTTCTGGCCGATTTTGCCAGAAGTGGGTGGTCGCTGCAGACGAACTTACCCAAGCCCATGAAGAGCTTCTGGATCACAATCCGAATGGGACGTTCCGACATTCTGGATAGCCAGATCGAAGACGAGACTCTGCAGTCCTGGCTTCAGGAAAAGCTTCAGCACGCCACCTCGTTGCTCAGCGGCAACGGAAAGGTCAATGTCGAAAGAGTCGATCCATTGCGAGTCGATGTGGACCTGAACTTTACCGTACAGGGCCAGTCCGTCGCGGATATCATGGAGCGTTTTCGCGACGATTTCCGGGCGCTCGGTCCGATCACCCAGGGTATCGAAATCGGCGAAACAAAGAACTACAAGCTGTGTTTCCCGCGAATCAATGGCGAACAGTTTCCTGTCTTTGTTCGCATCGACCCCGACACCGGGCACCCGATCTACACTGAAGATTGAAACCTTAGAACATGGCCACGACGACCAAAAAGGACTATTACGAAATTCTCGGCGTGAAGAAGTCCGCCTCGGCCGAGGACATTCGTAAAGCCTTCCGCAAGCTCGCCCGCAAATACCACCCCGACGTTAATCCCGGCGACAAATCCGCGGAGGAAAAGTTCAAGGCGATCTCCGAGGCGAATGAAGTCCTTAGCGACCCCAAGAAGCGCAAGATTTACGATCAGGTCGGCTTCTACTCCGACAATATCGACCCGGCTGCGGCCGAGGCCTACGCGCGCGGCGGCGCGACGGGCGCTGGGGGTTTTGGAGGCTTCCCCGGGGGCGATTCACAGCAGGGCGGTCAGGGCGGTGTCCATTTCGATTTCGGCGGATTCGATTTCTCCGATTTCGCAAACAATGCGGGTCGCGGCCAACGCACTTCGACTGGCGGCGGAGGGTTCCGCGATATCTTTCGCGACATTTTCAGCGGAGGCCGTGGTACGGCCACGGCCGAGGAGGGCCCCGAGCCTGGCACGGACCTCGAATATCAGGTCAACGTGCCTTTCTGGACCGCCATTCGCGGCGGCGTCATGCGCCTGAACATCACCCGCCAGGATGTTTGCCCTCAGTGTCACGGCCAAGGCGCGCTTGAGGCTCCGGGGAAGTGTCCCGAGTGCAACGGCACCGGCCAGATCACCCAGACCGGCGGCCGCATGAAGTTTAACGTTCAATGCCCACGCTGCCACGGCACCGGGAAGAATCTGACCATGTGTCCCACCTGTCATGGGGAAGGAACGGTCACTCACACCGAGCCGCTCGAAGTCCGCATCAAGGCCGGCACGCGTGACGGCCAGCGCATCCGCATTCCGGGCAAGGGCAACGCAGGAGCCCACGGCGGTACCCCCGGCGATCTTTACGCCATCATTCGCGCTGGGGACCACCCCATCTTCCACCGCGACGGCGACGACATCTCGTTGACCGTCCCGGTAAGCGCAACAGAAGCGGCTCTGGGAGCGAAAATCGAAGTGCCCACAATCGATGGCCGTGCCCTACTGAAGATTCCGCCCGGCACCCAGTCGGGGCAAAAACTGAGACTCAGGGAGAAGGGCGTCCCGTCAGCCACAAGAGAGGGAGTCAGGGGCGACGAGATCGTCGAAATCACGGTTCACGTCCCAATGCCGAGAGACGAGCGCACAAAAGAACTCCTGCGAGAACTGGCTAAACTGAACCCAGAAGACCCAAGAGCCGACCTGTGGTCGAAGGTCTAGCCCTTTCCTCTCGCTGGCCCCGCACAGACTTGTCACGCTGAGGGTCGCGTATTTGCGGCCCGGAGGACCTCTGCACTTTGCTTCCCGAGATAGTTGACTAAGTCAACTATTATGCTACGCTCTGCCCATGGCAATTCAAACCGTTGTTCTCAATGCGGCCGAAGATCCCGTCCAGACCATCCGCCGCTTCAACCGGTTCTACACCCGCCAGATCGGAGTGCTCCAGGAGCATCTGCTCGATAGCCAGTTCTCCCTGACCGAAGTGCGCGTGCTTTATGAAATCGCGCACGGCAAAAACCTGACAGCGAAGGACCTCTGCCGCGAACTCGGCCTCGACCGTGGTTACGTCAGCCGAATGCTGAAGAGCTTCGAAGCATATGGCTGGATCAGGACAACACCGGCTCCCGACGATCGGCGGTGCCAATTCCTCTCGCTGACCCCCAAAGGTCAGAAGATTTTCGACCCTCTCGATCGCCGCTCAAGCGCCGAAGTCACCGCCATGCTCGGCCGCCTCTTACCCGACCAGCGGAAGAAATTACTCGCGACCATTCGCGAAATTCAGTCGCTTCTCACTCCGGCAGCTCAGCCTTCCACGTCGTATGTACTCCGCCAGCACCGCCCCGGTGATATGGGATGGATCGTCCAGCGTCACGGCGAACTCTACTGGCAGGAGTATCACTATGACGAGCGCTTCGAAGCACTGGTCGCCGAGATTGTCGCGGAATTCATTCAGAATCTGGATCGCGCCCGCGAGCGCTGCTGGATCGCCGAGAAGGATGGCGAACGGGTCGGCAGCATCTTCCTGGTGAAGAAGTCAGCCTCGGTAGCCAAACTTCGCCTGCTCCTTGTAGAACCAAGCGCCCGCGGTCTAGGAATCGGCAAACGATTGGTCGAGGCATGCGTCCGCTTCGCCCGCGAAGCCGGTTACAAGAAGATCCAGCTCTGGACGCAAAGCGAACTGGCTGCTGCCCGCGGCATCTACAAAGCCGCAGGATTTGAATGTATCGCCGAAGAACCCCACGACAACTGGAGCCGCAAGAACCTCGTCTCAGAAACCTGGGAACTGAAGTTATGATTCTATGTGTCCCTCGGTGTCCCCCGGTGGTGAATTGGTTCGCCTGTCGATGCTCATTCTTCACGACCGGCTCATTACTCCAGTACTCCTCCTCCCGCTTACAAAAATTTGCAGAAAATCTCAAAAAAATCTTGCATCTGTGGAAATTTCCCGTAATCTCACACTTGCGAACTAACTTCGCCGAAATGCCCGGGAAAACGCACGAACCCGGGAGCCGCGAGAAGCAATGTCTTCTTCATGGAGACCAAGGGAGACGGGTGGTGAGAGTGAGTCGCTTGAGGAGGCAGCCATAGAAATTGGCCACAGCTAGCCGGCAACAACTCGAAAACCCCCACCTGTCCGTCGTCCCCAACCGGAAAAAGTTTGCCCGCCTCACCCTGTGGCCTCTGGTCGCGGCCACCTTCTTTATGGTCTCGGGCGGAACCTACGGCACTGAAGACATCGTGCACGGCGCCGGTTACGGACGCGCCATCCTGATCCTGCTCCTGACGCCGCTCCTGTGGAGCTTGCCGACCGCTTTCATGATCGGCGAACTCTCCAGCGCTCTGCCCTTCGAAGGCGGATATTACGCCTGGGTGCGCCGCGCCATGGGCAACTTCTGGGGATTTCAGGAAGCCTGGCTCTCACTCGTCGCCTCCATCTTCGACATGGCGATCTACCCTACGCTGTTCGTCCTTTACCTGGAGCGTCTCTTCCCTTGGTTCCAGCAAGGACATCGGGGGTTGTACGTGGGCATGGCGGTAGTCATTGCCTGCGCGCTGCTCAATATCGCGGGCGTGAAGGTCGTCTCCCACACCTCGCTCTGGCTGTTCTTCGCCTTGTCGGCGCCGTTCCTCGCGATCATCTGCATCGCACCCTTCAAAATCGGAGCTCTTGCCGTCGCCACCAACCCGTCCAAGTCGGACGTCGGCATCCTCACCGGCCTTCTCATCTGCATGTGGAACTACATGGGATGGGACAACGCCTCGACCATCGCAACAGAAGTGGAAAAGCCACAGCGGACTTACCCGCGCGCGATGCTGGTGGCGGTTTTTATCGTTGCCATCAGTTACATCGTCCCGGTAGGCGCCATGTGGATGACCGGCCTGCCCGCCAGTTCCTGGGACACTGGCTTCTGGGCCGACATCGCCGGAATCCTGGGCGGCCCGCTCCTCCGGTTTGGCCTCGCTTTGGGTGGCATGATCAGCGGCTTTGGCATGTTCAACGCTCTGGTGATGAGCTACTCGCGTCTTCCCCTGGCTATGGCGCAGGACGGAATGTTGCCTAGAGTCTTCGGCAAACTGCATCCCAAATCGAAAGCTCCGTGGGTTGCGATCGTTGTCCTCGCCTGCTTCTGGATGCCCTGCCTGCTGCTCGGCTTCGAGCGTCTGGTCACGCTCGACATTCTGGTCTATGGAAGCAGCCTCTTCCTGGAGTTCCTTGCTCTGGCTGTGCTCCGCTTCACCGAGCCGAACCTGAAGCGTCCCTTCAAGGTCCCGGGCGGCCTGTTCGGTGCGATTGCGATCGGCATTCCGCCCATGCTCCTGCTTGGATTTTCCATCGTCCGCAGCCAGCACGAGTCGATCTTGGGCATGAGCTCATTCGCCTTCGGCATGATTCTCATTGCCGCCGGCTTCGTCGCCTACGCCCTGAACCATGCAGTCAAGCCAACAGGCTGGGCCGAAGCCCCGAAGCACAAACCACAGCCCGCAGCTTAACTCAACTCACACTTGTCATCCTAAGGGCCGCGCATTTTGCGGCCCGGAGGACCCATGGCTTTTGCGGAAGACAGCAGAGCGCAGAGGTTTTCAGCAAGCGCGGCTCGCCCTAGAATTTGTACCCAAACCCCACCGAAATAATCGGATACACCTTGAAGAAGGAAATGTCGTCGTTAATCTTGTTCTGTTCCGAAATCACATTACTCTGAACGATAGGATCCGAAGCCGCGTTGCGGCAATTCCCGCCCGGAGAGTCGCACACACTTCCGCTCACGGCCAAAGTTGTCTTCGGAGATCCATGAAACGCAATTCCAAACTCGACCGGCACGCTGAAGTGTTTGCTCTTGCTCCTTGGGACGATGTTGCCAAACCCAAACGTTACCGTCGGCGCTGCCCGATTGAAAACAATCTTCCCGGAGGACCTCGTGGGATTTGCTGGATCGCTGTAGTAGGCCACGTCTCCAAAGCTGAAGCTCTGGTTCCCCGGCACTACCGCCGATGCCGTAACCGGATCGGTAGCGTAGACCAGAACTCCTCCGCTCACACGGAAGCTCTTCGCCCATGGATAAATGTCGTAATGCACCTCAAACGTCTTGAGATCCACTTGACCGCTGTAATGAATTCCATCCTTGTCGAATCCGCGGCTATAACTGATGATATTGAACCCCGCCCGCACGTTTGTGCGATGGGTTACGCTCACCGCGACCTCCCCGCCTCCGCCGTAAGTTGACAGTCTTACAGCGGCCCCTACTCCCCCGATGTCCTCCGTGCTCAGGGCAGAAGTCTTTGTTGCGTTGGTGGGCTGGGCATCTGCTGGAGTTGATTGCGCAAAGACTGATGGCCAACTAATCGCGAACAGACTACATGTAAAGACGAAATGACACACCCTCCCCTTCATGACTGATTCCTTTCTACTAATGGTTATTTGGGGAAGCAGCTCAGACATTACCACCGCAGCAACAGCCAAGATATGCGTACGGTCACACATGTGTTTGGGTTTAGAACCAATTTGGAACCGTTGCAAAAAGGGACAGGTCTCCCTGTCCCTGCTCTTTCCCCTGCGTTTGAGCCCTATGCTGCCTTCGCCTGATCGCGCAGCGTCCGTACGTGGTCATGCGCACGCTGTACCGTGTCTCCCTGCCGCCGCACGATCTCCATCACGGATGCCGGTAAGGCCCCAGTCAGCGCTTTCTTGTAGGTGTCCTTGGCCTTATCCTCGCCCGATTCGACCGACTCGAGGATTGTCTTGTCACCACCGCCAAGGGCCACTTTGGTATCAATCCATGCCCGGTGCATCGCGCCACCCGCCGATCCGGACACTTTCTTGTCTGGCTTCCCTAGCTTTGCCAGCTCGGCCTGCAGTTCCTGCGCGAAACGTCCCCGTTCCGCGCTCTGCTGGTTGAAATAGCCTTTCAGGTCCGGCCGCTTCACATGTTCGGCTGCGTCCTGATAGCCCTTCTGTCCGTCCTTGTTTGTTTCAATAAGGCTTTCAACAACATTGATGGCATCGTTTTGATCCATAAGAATCCCTCCGCAGCTTACGATGCCGCTTGGTGAATTGGGTTTGGCAGCATTTTTGGCGGCAACCAGCCGTGAACTAGCAAGAAAAATGCCTGACGCTCTAAAATCACCGCAGGGAACCCGATGACTAAACGCAAGTCCAAAGGTGCCTATATGATCTCGTCCGTCGCCGAGATGTATGGCATCCATCCACAAACCCTACGTCTTTACGAGCGTGAAGGTCTGCTCAAGCCCTCCCGCACCGAGGGCAACACCCGCCTCTACACCGATGAAGACCTGCAGCGTCTGGAATTCATCCTCTCGCTCGCGCGCGATCTCGGCGTCAACATCGCGGGCATGGCCATCATCCTGCAAATGCGCGAGCGCATGGAAGAAATGCAGCGTCAGATCCAGGAATTCGTGCAATACATCCAGAAGGAAGTCCTGACCCGTGCCAATGCCGCCGCGGATCCCTCCAAGGGAGCCATCGTTCCGGTCCGGAGGCCAATGGTAGTCTCACCAGTTCAGCCCGCTAAGAAACGCTAGGATCGGCGAATGGAAATGTAGCCCCGGGCGCCTCGCCCGGGGTTGCGCCGGGGCATACCAACCACAAGAATGACCTGAACCGTCGCAGCCTCCTTTCCTTTCCCTCGTGCTCGGGGAGCGGACGAGGCGTCCGTAGACAAGCCCAGAGCCGGAGGCTGGTTCGCGTATGATATGAGTCGCTTTCGGCACGAATGGCAGAGTGCTGGATGCTGAGTGCTGAATGCTCCCGTTCAAACTCATCTACAGCGACGCGTACTATCTCCCCATCGGCAATCACGTCTTCCCCGCCGAAAAGTACCGCCGCATTCGCGATCGTTTGATCGCCACCGGTGTAGCTGGCCAGGGAGATTTCCTCGAGCCCCAACCCGCCACCGACCAGGACATTCTGCTGGTTCATAAACCCGAATACGTCCAGAAATTAAAGACCGGGACGCTCTCTCAGCGCGAAGAAATGGAGATGGAAATCCCCTACTCCAAGGAACTCGCCGACGCTTTCTGGCTCGCAGCCGGAGGATCGATCCTCGCGGCTCGCCAATGTCTCCAGGATGGTGTGAGCATCAGCATCGGCGGTGGATTCCACCATGCCTTCCCCGATCACGGCGAAGGCTTCTGCATGATCCACGACGTCGCCGTAGCGATCCGCCGACTGCAGCGCGATGATAAGATCCGCGCCGCCATGACCGTTGACTGCGACGTCCACCAGGGCAACGGCACAGCCGCCATCTTCGCCGGAACGCGCATGGCGAGCGCGCTGCTTCCGTCCTCCTCGGTCTCAACCGTCGAGCACCCCAAGAATGCACCACGGGGCAAGATGCGCGGCGCCCATGCTGGCGACGTCTTCACCATCTCCCTCCATCAGCACAACAATTACCCGCTCTGGAAGCCTCCATCCTCCATCGATGTCGATCTCCCAGACGGCACTGGTGACGACGACTACCTGGCTTGGCTGGACAATGCACTGAGCTCGGGCCTGCGGCAGTTCGAACCTGACCTGATCTGCTACATCGCGGGAGCAGACCCCTACCGGGAAGACCAACTAGGCGGCCTAAACCTGTCGATTGAAGGATTGAAAAAGCGCGATAAGCTCGTCTTCAGCATAGCTCGGGCGCGCCGCATCCCGACTATGGTCACCTACGCCGGCGGCTATGCGCAGAACGTGGAAGATACCGTTACGATTCACAGCAACACGGTGGTCGCTGCCGCCGAGGTGTTCGGCAAGCCAAAGTAAATCAAGGACGCCGAACTTCCAGAGGACCGTCTCCCTCTTGCGGAGATGGAATCATTGATCCTACCTCGGCTTGCTCGTTTGCCCGGAACTCTGCTCCGATGGCACGACGCGAATGACTCTGTCGCATGGCCCCGACAGTTGCCCGACTTACATCAAACACCGCGTAAATACAGTTCGCGCGCAACAGATCACTGCGCACCGTCAGGATCTCTTTTCGCAGATAGCGGTAAGCCCAGGAGCCCATTTTCACGCGCTTTGGATCACGAGGTTCCGTCCCGCCGGAGTCTGCCGCGCAGGGCTTCACACGAATCACTTCCACCGCTCCGTTCGTTCGGAAGTACTCGCCTGTCGCGTTTCGAACGATACGATCCATTCCCGGCCGCGGCAGCATTCCGACCGACTCGACGCAATCGCCCGCTGTCAGATCCCGCACGATCGTCTCTTGCTCTTCGCTCAGGTCCTCAGACACATGATGGATGAAACCCTTGTGCCGTATCGAAAGGGTCGCGCCGGTCTCGCGAACCGCAGCGCTCGCCCACAAAGGCATCCCCTGCCATGTATTGTCCAATGCCCATATTCGTAAATGGTTCCGCTTCTCGTAACTCTGGAATACTTTCTCCAGAGACAGGTCTGGCTTGCGCCCCTCTATCAATTGTGTCGACATCGGGGCAGTGGCATAGGAGCTCTCAGACAGGTACGAATAGAACTGATGCAGCACGGTGCGGCCTGATGCATTCTTGCTTTGCTGCCAACCTGCTACTTTGAATGCGTTCTCCAGATCCTCCCGCGAACCGGCAAATACGATATTGATGACATCGGCCGGCTGCCCTTTCTTGGTGAATGTTCGCTCCGGCAGGTCCGCCAGCTTCTCGGCCAGATCGGTGCTTTCCTCCATCTTGGGAATCAGTGAAACTGCTGGCAGCTCTCTCGGCACATTTGCTGCCTCAACCAGTTCCAGTTGAACATCCGCACCTGCCGCCAGGTTGATCTCCGGTTCTGGAAAGATGGGGAACAGCGCCTTATATCCCATGAGAAACGGATCCGGATAGAGATGAAATGATGGAAGATACTTCAGCCGGCTGCTGATCATGCCTTGCGGCGTATCGGTGGCTCGAATGCCGCGAATCACCCCGTTTCGTACCGTCTCTCGCGCATTATCGATCAGCTTGACTCGTGCATGAATTGCAAGCGGACTCTGGTCTGGCAGCACCAGCCGGGAAAAGACAATCTCCAGAACTGCTGTTTCATGTCGCAGCCCAAGCCCGACGCGGTGCACCGAGCGCACTTCACCCTCGACCGGCACTTTTGTCGAAAACACCGGAGCGTTATCGCACTCCGGCGACTCCAGCAGAATGCCTTTCACTGGCGTTCCGGGCTTGGCGGTGAACGACGAAACGGGAGCGCTCAAACGCACCCAGAACGAGGTGCCTGCCGGCAGTTCGTCGCAACCAACGGCGCGTCTCGGAGACATGCAAAGTGCAATGAGAATGAGAAGCCCTGCACGAAGAGCACGGAGCCCGGTACCCCTCAGCAACATAAACCTCCTGGTCTTGTCCGCTCGAGCCAACAAACACGTATCAGGTCTTCAAGAATGGGATACTCACAACGATGGGAAATGCTCTGGTCTTGCGATCCCGCGGTGGCAGTGGCGCTCTCTGAGAACCAAATGGCAACCGATGACGGCCTCGGGAACTAGTAGATTTGACTGAGAACTCAGAGTTGATCCCCATCCCCACTGCTAAAATAGAAAATTACCTCTATGTTTGAGAATCTCCAGGAAAAACTCCAACGCGCCTTCAAAACTCTCCGCGGACAAGCGACTCTAACCGAGGATAACATCGACGAGGCGCTCCGCGAAATTCGAATGGCCCTGCTTGAGGCCGACGTCAATTTCAAGGTCGTCAAGCAGCTCATCGATCAGATCAAGGCCAAAGCCATCGGCCAGGAAGTCATGACTGCCCTCTCGCCCGGCGAGCAGGTCATCAAGATCCTTCGTGACGAGCTAATCGAAGTTCTCGGCAAAGACACCGCACGCGTAAAGTTTGCCTCTCAGCCGCCCACAGTCGTGCTGATGGCCGGGCTGCAAGGTTCCGGCAAAACAACCACGTCAGGAAAGCTAGCCCACTGGCTGAAACAGGGTGGACACCGTCCCTTGCTCGTCTCGGTAGACGTCTATCGCCCCGCCGCTCGCGAGCAATTGAAAGTCGTTGCCCAGGCAGTGAAATCGCACCTTTACGAGGGCCAGGTCGAGGAAGCCAATACGTCAACCGTAGAACGATTGGTGAAAGAGGCCCGCCGGGAAGCCGTTGTCAGCGGATGCGACGTCCTCATCGTCGACACTGCCGGCCGTCTCCACATCGACGATCAGCTCATGGACGAGATGCAGTCGCTGAAAAAACTGCTGAATCCGTCAGAGATCCTGTTCGTCGCCGATTCCATGACCGGGCAAGACGCCGTCCGCTCAGCGGAAGAGTTCCACAAAAAACTCTCGCTCACGGGTGTCGTGCTCACCAAGATGGACGGCGATGCCCGCGGTGGCGCAGCTCTCTCCATCCGCCAAGTCACAGGACAGCCAATCAAGTTCATCGGCGTAGGCGAGAAGTACGATGCCCTGGAACCCTTTCATCCCGATCGCATCGTCTCGCGCATCCTGGGCATGGGCGACATCCTGAGCCTGATCGAGCGCGCTGAAAAACAGATCGATAAAAAGAAGGCCGAAGAACTCGCGACAAAGGCCCTCACCGGCGATGGCTTTTCCCTGGAAGACTTCCGCGACCAGCTTCGCCAGGTCAAAAAGATGGGATCGATGAAGAGCCTGATTGGTATGCTCCCGTCCATCGGCCCGTTCTCGGGCCTGCAGAAAGCCGCGGATCAAGTAGATGAAAAACAAGTGAACCGTGTCGAAGCCATCATTAACTCGATGACCATGCACGAGCGCAATCACCACGAGGTAATCAACGGCAGCCGCCGCAAGCGCATCGCCCGGGGCTCGGGAACGACCGTTCAGGAAGTGAACAATCTTCTGCGTCAGTACGCCCAGATGAAAAAAATGTTCAAAGACATGGGCAAGAAGAGCTTTGCCCGCAGGCTGGCAGGAATGAAGATGCCGGGAATGTGAGTGAGGTAGCCAGTGGTCAGTGTTCAGCACTCGCGTGGTCAGCAACCCAAGCGGTTGTCATTCCGAGCGGCAACGGAGTCGAAGCATCCATACTAAAAGCCGTCACATGGGTGGTTTTGGAAAGGGCACGGCTTCAGCCGTACCGCTAGGACCCTCGAGAAATGCGGGCTTTACCCCCCTGAGGGCATACGCGGCTTACGCTTATGGTGCATCATGAGACGGCCTCTAGCTCAAGGCGTGGTCTGGGCATGAAGGGCCGCCTCTCCAAAAATCCGGCGTGAGATTAACTCCGCTGCGATATGGAACTTGGAGTTGTAGCGAAATTGTTTGCTGACATCATCATCGTGTTCATCTTTCGGGCGGTGATTCAGCTCTTGCGGTCACGCGGGGCGAAACATTGGCCCAGCATAGAGGCCGAGGTCATGACAGTGGAGGAGAGTTCCGGAGGGTGTCTGAGCGTGGAACTCACTTACAAATACCGTATGGCCGGGGAACTGTACACAGGTACGCACACCGAACCCTTTCTTTGGGTCCATTCCGTGAATACCTACCTCGAACCGCGCAGGGTAATCATCGTGCGAATCAAACCGGGACAACCCGAGTTCTCCGTTGTGCGTGACAGGGATTTGTATTCCTGTGCACATGGGTATCGTCTCGAAAGCTGACTATGAAGTGGCGTTCCCTCGACGAATCGGCCCCAGCGACTGACGTTCGTCCGCTGCGCGAAATTTACGCCGAGCGCAAAGAGCTGATTGCGAAGTACGTCGCCACCGAAACACAACAAATCCACGCGCAAGCAATAGCTGAACTGAAGCAACGAAACCTGGCAGCAAACATCCTTCCCATCGGCGCGAAAGCGCCGGATTTCGAGTTGCAAGACCACGACGGCAAACTCAACCGTTCAGCCGATCTGCTCGGCCGAGGCCGCCTGGTCCTATGCTTCATCCGCGGCCGCTGGTGCCCTTTCTGTGTTGGACAGATGGAAGCTATGAACCTGATCGTCCCGCACATCGAGCAGGCCGGCGCCACCTTCGTCGCGATCTCACCGCAGACGGTGAAGCAGTCCTACTTCATGCACGACCAATACAAACTCCACTTCCCGCTGCTCTCCGATGCAGGCAACAAGATAGCCCGCCAGTTCCACCTGACCTATCGCGTGCTGCCAGCGCAAGAAGCTATCTACCGCCGCGCCTTCGTCAACCTCCCGTTCGCCAACGGCGACGACAGTTGGGAACTCCCCATCCCCGCGACGTATTTCATCGATCGCGGCCGGACGATCCTCTATGCATCAGCGAACGAAGACTATGCTGACCGGCCCGAGCCGTTGGACGTGCTAGAACTCTTAAAGCGAAAGCTCTAGTCAGGAGCCAGCAGCTGGAAGCTGACGCGATACACTAATCCCTCATGCACTACATCTACGGCATCAACTCGGTGACCGAAGCGCTCAAAGCCCGCGGACGAGCCTTCGAGTGGGTCGGCATGGCCAAGGAGCGCCACGACCTCCGCCTTCAGCGCCTGATCGAAGACTGCCGCAAAATCGGCATTCCTGTGCGTTTCCTGCAGCGCACCGAACTCGACCGCATGGCCGGAAACGCTGCGCACCAGGGTGTAGTCGCTGTCACCTCAGCCAAACAATACAACGACCTCGACGACGTGATCTCCTCTAAGCGAGGAAAATACTCGCTGATCGTCGTGCTCGATGGCGTGGAAGATCCCCACAACCTGGGCGCAATTCTCCGTACCGCCGACGCCGCCGGAGCCAACGGCATCGTTATCCCCGAACGCCGCGCCGCCGCTGTCACCGGCACGGTCACCAAGGCCTCCGCCGGAGCCAGCGAGCACCTCCCGATTGCGAAAGTCACCAACATCTCCCGCATCGTCGAAGAGCTGAAAGAAAACAATATCTGGACGGTAGGCTTGGACGAGCGCCCGACTCAAACCTACGACGCCATCGACTACAACATGGATTGCGCGCTCGTACTCGGCGGTGAAGGCAAAGGACTGCACGACCTGGTCAAACGCAAATGCGACTTCCTGGTCTCAATCCCGATGCTGGGCAAGGTTCCGTCGCTGAACGTCTCGGTAGCCGCGGCTGTCGTGCTATACGAAATCGTAAGGCAACGCCGCGCCAAGCAGTCCCCATCGGAAACAGAATGAAGTTGCCCGTGAAGGCCCTGTGCCTCCTCTGCATCCTCTGTGGTGCAAGCCTTTGCTTTTCCCTGGATCGAGAAGCTTTCTCGATCACAAACTATGATCTGAACCTGCAAATCGAACCGGAGCAGCATCGCCTCGGCGCTCGCGGCAAAATCACACTGCGAAATGAAACCGGCACCCCGCAGAAGATTGCCGTCCTGCAAATCTCCTCATCGCTAGACTGGCGCTCGATCAAAGCCGGAGACAGAGCCGTTCAGTTCGTTCGCCAGCCCTACACCTCCGACATCGACCACACCGGCAGCCTGTCAGAAGCGATCATCACGCTGCCGCAAGAAGTCGCGCCCCACGCTACGATCGACCTCGATATCGCCTATGAAGGTGTGATCCTGCTCGATGCCACGCGGCTGACCCGCATTGGTACGCCCGAAGAGATTGCCAGGAATTCCGACTGGGATCGAATTGACGAGGATTTCACAGGGCTGCGGGGAGTAGGATACGTCGCTTGGTATCCCATTATGACCGACGTCGCGAATCTCTCCGAGGCTGACAGCTTGTTCGAAGTGCTCGCGAGCTGGAAGAGCCGGCAGAAAGATTCGAAGATTCATTTGAAGGTCGCCATGCAGTTTGCTGGCGACCCTGAACAGATTCTGTTCGGCGGAGTAAAGTGTGAGCCAACTGCGATTGAGCGAATGGGCATACCCGGAATGGTGACCGCGGAATGCAACCCGCAAACCCTGCATCTCGACGGATCCTCTCTCCTGATCGCTCGTTACAGCACGACCGAGAAGCCGCCTTTCCAACTTCATTTCCTGCCAAACCACGACGCTGCAGCCGCCAGGTTTGCCGACGTCGCGGAAAAGACAGCATCACTTCTACAGGACTGGTTCGGACCACCCCGCGAGCAGGCGAAGATTGTCGACCTTCCCGACCCCGACGCCCCCCCATTCGAGAGTGGCGCACTTCTCCTTACTCCGCTTTCTGCCTCAAACTCCAACTCAGCTGGCCTCGCCGCCGCTCACCAACTGACGCATGCTGCCTTCCTCTCCTTCCGCCCCTGGATTGAGGAAGGCCTAGCTCACTTCGCCCAGGCCCTCTACCTCGAACAGCAGAAAGGACGCCAGGCCGCGCTCGACTACCTCGCCGCACACCGTTCGGCGATGACAACGATCGAGGCCCAAACAACTCTGGAGCAGGAGTCAAACCGCGCTCTCGCAGGCACCAGCAACGATCAGCTTTCCCGCAGCAAGGCCATGTGCGTTTGGTGGATGCTCCGCGATATGATCGGCGACGCAGCCCTCAGGAAAGCGATCGCCTCCTACAAGCCCGAGCAGGACAACGACCCAACCTACATGCCTCATTTGATCGCGGCCCAAACCACCCGTGATCTCTCGTGGTTCTTCGACGACTGGCTCTACCACGATCGCGGACTACCCGACTTTAAGGTCGAGTCCGCCTATACCGCCAGCACGCCCACGAAATCATCCCTGTTGACTCTCACGCTCGACAATCTGGGGACCGCCGGGGCCGAAGTCCCTGTCATGATCAAGTTTGCCGGTGGTGAAATCACGAAGCGTGTGGAACTGCACGCCAAAAACAAAGTCACGTTTCGCGTGGAGACTCCCCAAACGCCGCAGGAGATTAAGCTCAATGACGGTAGTGTCCCTGAAAGCGACGTTTCCAACAACACCTATACCATCGAGCCCGCGAAGAAGTAATCGACGAAGACAGGCTCCGGGCAAAGCCAAGAGGCTTGTCCGTTGCTATCCTCGGTATTCTCGTTCCCTCCGTGTCTCCGTGGTAATTTAATCGCGCGGAGGGCACTTGGCCTACATCCAATTCCTGGGCGCAGCCGGCACCGTCACCGGCTCAAAACATCTCATCAACACTGGCGATTTATCCGGAAAAAGCGGCTTACAAGTCCTGATCGACTGCGGACTCTTCCAGGGTCCCAAAGAATGGCGCGAGCGGAATTGGCGCGACACTCCGATCCCGGCGAAAGAAATTGACGCCGTCATCCTCACCCATGCTCACCTTGACCACTGCGGCTGGATTCCCCGCCTGGTCAAGGAAGGCTTCCGTGGCCCGATCTATGCCACGCCTCCCACCATCGATCTGTGTGGCATTATCCTCCCTGACTCCGGCCACCTGCAGGAAGAAGATGCGCACTTCTACAACAAGGTCAAGAAGTCTAAGCATGACCCCGCACTACCGCTCTACACCTTTGAAGAGGCCGAGAATTCTCTGCCATATTTCAAACCCGTGCATGTAGGCGAATCGATGAATCTGAGCCCGGAGATTTCTTTCCGCTTTGTGCCGGCTGCCCACATTCTTGGCTCTTGCATGGCGGAAATTTCGCTGACGATCAACGGGCGGACGCGGCGTCTGCTCTTCACCGGAGACATTGGCCGCGTCCACGATCACAAAGTCGCGCCGGGAAAAGTAGTGCACCATGGCCCGCAAGAAGGCGAAACAGCGGATCTTGTCGTGATGGAGTCCACCTACGGCAATCGCGTGCATCCCAAGGAAGACCCGCTCCCGGAACTCGCGGAACTGATCACCGCCACCGCGAGGCGTGGCGGCAGCGTCATTGTTCCGGCTTTCGCCGTGGAGCGCACTCAGAAATTTGTCTTCATCCTCAAGCATCTGACGGAATCCGGCCAAATCCCCCGGATACCGGTCTTCTGCGACAGCCCCATGGCGATCAAAGCGGTAGAAATATTCCTCAAGCACGATGAGGATTACAGCGAAGCAAGCCGTGACATGATCGCCAAGTACGGCTCGCCGCTCCAGTGGCCCTCCTTCACTTTTGCCTCGACACCGGAAGAATCGAAAAAAATCAACGAATCCCGAATGCCCGCCGTCATCATCTCTTCCAGCGGGATGGCGACCGGGGGGCGCATCCTCCATCATCTCGCCCAGCGCCTTCCCGATCCGCGCAATCTCGTACTCTTCATCGGGTTCCAGGCACCCGGAACCCGCGGCTTCACCATCAAGAACAAGACCGACGAGGTGAAGATTTTTGGCGATTACGTACCGATCCGCGCCCAGGTCGCCGCCCTCGAGCAGTTCAGCGATCACGCCGATCCCCCCGAGTTGCTGCAATGGCTGCGCACGTTCAAAAACCGTCCCGCAACCACGTACCTGGTCCACGGCGAACCGGATGCCTCAAGTCAAATGCGCGATCTGATGACGAAAGAACTGGGATGGAATGTGCAGATTGCTCAGTATCAGGAAAAAGTAGAAGTGAAGTAACACTTGTCATCCTGAGGCCAGCGTCTTTTGCGGGCCGGAGGACCTATGCATTTTTGGGGAGCCCGGCCGGTCTCTATCGCGGCACTCAGCTGCCGGAGTTGAACCGAACAAGCGCCTGGAGCTTCTCCCCAGCAGCCCCGGAATCGATGGACTTCGCTGCCATAGGTAATGCTCCAGTAATGTGGTCTGCTCTTCCAGCAGCGACCAGTGCCGCCGCAGCGTTCAGCACCACCACAGCTCTACGAGGCGATCTCTCTCCACCCAACACGGATCGAATGATTGCCGCATTCTCTCCTGCGTCTCCACCTGCGATCTCCTGCAGCGAAGCGCGCTTCATTCCAAATTCCTCGGGTTCCACCTCGTACGATCGTACGGACCCTTCGCGAGCCTCGGCGATGCGAGTGACTCCCGTGATCGTAATCTCATCGAGCCCGTCCAACCCGTGGACAACCAGTGCCCGCCGCAATCCCAACATGCTGAGCGCTTCCGCCAGCTTCTCCACAAGTTCCAATGCGTAGACGCCCACGACCTGCCCGTTGGCCCGCGCGGGATTCGTCAGCGGTCCAAGCAGATTGAACATGGTGCGCATGCGTAACTCCCGCCGCACCCCCTGCACCTGCTTCATCGCCGGATGCAGGTTCGGCGCATACAGAAAGCAGATTCCGACCTCCCGCAAACACTGTGCCGCACGCTCCGGCGAAAGTTGAATATTGATCCCCAGCGCTTCGACCACGTCCGCCGATCCGCATTTCGAACTGATACTCCGATTCCCATGCTTGGCCACGCGCACGCCTGCGCCGGCGGTTACCAACGCCGTGGCTGTAGAAATGTTGAACGTGCCACTGGCATCGCCTCCAGTTCCGCTCGTGTCGACCAGCGAGTCGTTCTCGCACTCCTCCGCCAACGCTTCGCGGCCCGTGCCGGTGACGGCGATCGCCTCTCCATTCCGCTCAATTGGCAAAGGTGCAGCCGCGGCTCGAATGGCTTCGGCGAATCCGACAATCTCCTCCACTGTCTCGCCCTTCATTCGCAAGGCAATGAGCAAGGCAGCAATCTGCGCGTCCGTGCACTTCCCGGTCAACACCTCGCCCATGACGTCACGCGCCGCCGAGCGACTGAGCGATTCGCTGTGATTAGCGAGTTGATGGAGAGCCTCAAGAATCATTCCGGCAGGAATTGTACGTCATTAGCGTAAACGGAGCGCCGGTCGTCTCCCCGCAGCATAAATCGGGGGCCCACTTCCGGGCGATATTGCCAGAAGTGGCGGTTTTCAATGATAAGTGTTCCGGGAAAGAATCGAGCTTCACCCCGCAACAGTCGCCGGTCCCGCCAGTCTCTTCCGAAAATAATCCCGCCAATCTTCCGGCAGCGCAGGAGTCGTCATCGCCTTGTTCAGCAGATCCTGGTTGTACTTGTCATCCACAAACAAGTGGTTCATCTCCGCGATCGTGATGTCCAGGGGCTGTCGGCTCAAGAACTCAAACGGATCCCCCGCTTGCACGGTCCCTTCCTGCTCGACCGAAAAATAGAACCCGCTGCGCCCGCTACTCAGAAATCTCTGCAGGATGTCGTTCCGCTGAAACTTAACCGCCAGTTTGTAGCAAGGAATTCGCGGTTGCCGGACCATGATCACCGCCGTCCCAATGCGCAGGCGGTCCCCAATATGCAACGCGCTCTCAAGTAATCCCCCGGTCGTGAAGTTTTCCCCAAACATGCCCCAGGGAAGGTTCGCCCCGAGCAATTCTGCATTCCAGAACTGATAGTGCTCCGAAGGGTACGCATACACCGCCTTAAACGGCCCGCCGTGCACCACCAAATCGGCCTGTCGATCGCCGTCCAGGTTCAGCGTCCGCAACGCAATCGGTCCCGACACCGGCTGTTTGAAAATGCCGGTGTTAAACGTTTCGCCCTTGTACATGGCCAGCCGCGGCCGGGCCACATTCACTGAAATAACCTTCATGCTCCCTCGCAAGCGGTCGAATCGATAGTGGGCATTTAGGGTGACGAGATGATGATTCTACTTCCAAAGCTGCAAATCTTTGAGGTTTCCCTGTGTATCTCTCTGCCCCCATGGCAAGCAAGGCGCTTATAGCACGGAGAATCTCTCGGCGCACTCCGCATGAATCCTCAGCGACCTCTGCGGGATAGTTTTTTCCTCCCGATGAGAATGGCACAAGTTCGCCCGACTACTATAAAATCGAGGGTTTGCTGCCCGCATCGCGACGCTGCAAGCAGGGTCCCTCCAAGTCTTAACTGAAGAGTCATCATTATGAAAATTCATGAGTATCAGGCCAAGGCAATCCTAAAGAAGTATGGTGTCTCTGTACCCCGCGGATCGATGGCCACTTCCCGCGAAGAGGCCGAGTCGATCGCAAAAGAACTTTTGAACTCAGGTTCGAGCGGCGTAGTCGTAAAAGCCCAAATCCACGCTGGAGGCCGCGGCAAGGGTGGCGGTGTAAAGGTTGCCAAGTCCGTCGACGAGGCTGGCGATTTGGCAGGCAGAATGCTGGGCATGAAGCTAGTCACACACCAGACGGGCCCCGAAGGCCGCATCGTTCGCCGCCTCCTGATCGAAGAAACGCTGCCGATCGAAAAGGAACTCTATCTCGGTATCCTCGTCGATCGTGCTGAAGGCAAGCCGGTGTTCATGGCATCAGCCGCCGGCGGCATGGAGATCGAACAGGTCGCTGCAGAAAATCCGGATGCGATCCTGAAACAGCACATCGATCCCGGCATGGGCCTTGAAGCCTTTCAGGCTCGCAAGATTGCGTTCAAACTAGGGCTCGGTGCGAAGCAGATCGGTCCGGCAGTCCAATTTCTGACCAGCCTTTACAAAGCGTTCCTTGAGACAGATGCATCCCTTCTCGAAATCAACCCTTTCATCACGACCACCGACGGCCGCCTCTTTGCCCTGGACGCGAAAATCAACTTCGACGACAACGCCCTGTTCCGTCACGCCGACCTCCGCGAACTGCGCGACATCACCGAAGAAGATCCGCTGGAGGTCGAAGCTTCCAAGTACAGCCTGAATTACATCAAGCTCGATGGCAATGTAGGCTGCATGGTCAACGGCGCCGGCCTCGCCATGGCGACCATGGACATCATCAAATACGCCGGGGGCATGCCCGCCAACTTCCTCGACGTAGGAGGCGGCGCCAGTTCCGAGCAAGTCGCCCATGCCTTCGAGATTCTTCTAAGCGATAAAAATGTAAAGGCAGTCCTGATCAACATCTTCGGCGGCATCCTGAGAGTCGACACGCTGGCGACCGGGGTAGTGGAAGCCGCTCGCAAAACAAATATCAAGCTGCCCATCGTCCTGCGCCTGGAAGGCACAAACGTCGATGAGGGCAAAAAGATCCTGATGAGTTCCGGCTTCAACTTCGTGGTAACCGACACCATGAAAGATGCGGCAGACAAGGTTGTGGCCGCAGCCCGAGGCACCGCAGGCGTAACAGAATGGCGCTAGGTTTTCTCTGTGTCCCTCAGTGATCCCTGTGGTGAGAGACTCTGAAACTGGCAGTCAAAAGGTACTCTTCATATGGCAATTCTTGTAGATAAAAACACGCGAGTAGTAGTCCAGGGCCTGACCGGCCGCGAAGGCACCTTCCACGCGAAAGCCAGCGCCGCCTACGGCACCAAAATCGTCGGAGGCGTTACCCCCGGCAAAGGCGGCTCCACCCACGAAGGTTGGCCGATCTTTAATACCGTAGCGGAAGCCGTCGACAAGACGGGCGCAAACGCCTCGGTGATCTTCGTTCCACCTCCGTTCGCCGCCGACGCCATCATGGAAGCCGCCGACGCCGAAATCGACCTGATCGTCTGTATCACCGAAGGCATCCCAACGCTCGACATGGTGCGCGCCTGGGAGTTCCTGCAGACCCGCCGCTCTCGTCTGATCGGCCCGAACTGCCCGGGAATCATCTCTCCCGGCAAATGCAAAATCGGCATCATGCCGGCGTCAATTCACAAACAAGGCAATATCGGCATAGTCTCGCGCTCGGGCACGCTGACCTACGAAGCCGTTCATCAACTCACGCAGCGCGGCATCGGACAATCCACCGCCGTCGGCATCGGGGGCGACCCAATTATCGGTACCACGTTTTTAGATGCACTCGATCTTTTCAACCGCGATCCCGAGACCGAAGCTGTCGTCATGATCGGCGAAATCGGCGGTAATGCCGAAGAAACCGCCGCCGATTTCATCAAGACGCACATGAAGAAGCCGGTCGTAGGCTTCATCGCCGGCCAGACCGCTCCTCCCGGACGCCGCATGGGCCACGCCGGTGCCATCATCTCCGGAGGCAAAGGTACCGCCGCAGAAAAGATCAAAGCCCTCGAAGCTGCGGGCATCAAAGTGGCAAAGTCGCCCGCCGTAATTGGTGAAACGCTGGCCGCAGCAATCGGAGTCAGCGTCTAGAAACAACAGCCGTGAAGGCCAGCGGCCAACGACTAACGACGTTTCAAAACGACCAAGGACCAACGACTGAATGAAGACTCTGCAACGCACCCTGACCATCGTCAAACCCGACGCCGTCCGCAAGAACGCGATCGGCGACATCATCGAACAATTCGAGAAGAACAGCTTCCGCATCCTGGCCATGAAGATGTTGCAAATCTCCAAGCACCAGGCCGAGCAGTTCTATGCCGTGCATGCCAGCCGCCCGTTCTACAACTCGCTGACCGATTTCATGTCGAGCGGCCCAATCGTAGTACTCGCCCTGGAAAAGGAAAACGCTATCGCCGACCTGCGCAAGCTGATGGGAGCCACCAATCCGGCCAACGCCGAGGAAGGTACCATCCGCAAGAAGTGGGCAACCAACATCGAGTACAACGCAATCCACGGCTCCGACGCCGAAGACACCGCGCGTTTCGAATTAAGCTTCTTCTTCGCCGGATACGAACTGGCAAAATAGTCGTTGTTCCTTGGTCCTTAGTCGTCAGCCGATTTAGATTGACGGATCGGCTACGGCGCGACCAACGACGGTTTCCGATGCCTCTAGTCCAAATCACCCTGCTCGAAGGTCGCACCGCCGACCAGAAGCGCAGGCTCGCGAAACGAATCACGGACGTGCTGGTTGAAGAAGCCGGAGCCCGCCGCGAAGCCATCATCGTCGCCTTCCACGAAGTCTCGAAGGAAAGCTACGCCTCCGGCGGCGAGCTGCTGATCGACAAACCACCACGGAAGTAGAAGTCATCAAGAGCCCGATATAGCCCCGGACGCCATCGTCCATGGAGTAAGCCTTTGGCGCGGGGCGTCGCGCAGCATCGTATGCGTGGATCGTCTCCAAGAGGCTCGCTTTCGGTTTGGATGGCACAGCACTTGCAGTAAGATCAGGTTTCTCCCACGCAGCTTTAGCCGAGATAAGCCACGGAGTCCGTTCCGTTCCGCTACTTGAAAAGCCAAGATAGCTTCGGGTTACTACCGAATTACCCTCGTAATACTCGCCACGGAAGCCTAGTATTTATACTGCGCTCGAAAGCGAGGAGTTCATCATGAAAACGTGGACAGTGGCCGCTGCTCTGCTTTTTGTGAGTACAGCTGGCCTTGCGCAGACCGATCAGACCGCTCCGACCGCGAGAAAATCCTGCGACGACCTCAAAGCCGAAATCAGCAAGAAACTCGATGCGAAGGGCGTAGTGGGTTACACGCTCGACGCGGTGGAAAAAGGCAAGGAAGGCGACGGCAAAGTCATCGGCGGTTGCGACGGCGGAACCAAAAGCATCGTCTACACACGCGGCACCGCAACCGCGGAAGCAAAACCCGCAGAGACCAAGAAGCCACAATAGATGCCGTGAATGTGTAGCCCCGGACGCCTCGTCCTGGGTTGCACGCGAAGCGTGCAATGACAAACGGCCAGGTGATGCCTGAACTGCGCGCATCGGCTTAGACCGCCCCGCTCGCTTCGCTCAGTACGGACGGGGCGTGCGCCGCCCCTGCAAAAGCTATCCCAGCGGTTCGAATAAGTGTCCTTCCACGCGGTCTGCGATCTTGGGGAGATCTTTCTTCGCGTGTTGCAAAAAATGAGGCGCCGCGCGATGGGCTTCCAGCGCGGCATCATCCTTGTATTGCTCGTAGATAAAGAACCGGCGCGGTTCGGTTTTGTGCCGGTGCACCTGGTACATGGCGCATCCCGGTTCCTTGCGGGAGTGTTCGGTCAGCTTTTCGAACAACGCAGCGACTTCAGCTTCATGGCCAACTTTTGCCATCCAGGTGACAGCCAACACCACCATCAGCTTGCTCCTTGATCCGGCAGGGTGCACCGGGGAAGCAATTCTAGGCCTTCTCTGCCGCCGCCTTCAACTCCGTAATGAAGTCGTCCATCAGGATGGTGTGGTCGCGGTCTGGCCCGGTGGAAATCATGCCGATCTTCGCTCCGGTCTCACGGGCTACAAATTCCAAATAAGAGCGGGCTGGCTTCGGCAGCTTCTCGTATTCGGTGATGCCCTCGGTAGCGGTCTTCCAGCCCGGCAGTTTCTCGTAAACGCACTCAATCTTTTCGTACCCGCTGGCCTGTGCCGGGGCCTCGATCGTCGGCTTGCCATTGATCTTGTATCCGACGCAAACAGGAATCTCGCCGAGGTCATCCAGCACATCCAGTTTCGTCACCACCAGCCACGACGTCCCGTTGATCATTACCGAATATCGCAGTAACGGCAGGTCCAGCCACCCGGTTCGCCGCGGACGACCCGTCACCGCGCCATACTCATTTCCGCGCTTCCGCAGATTCTCTCCCGCGTCCGTTTTGTCTTCCGTCGGAAACGGCCCTTCCCCCACACGGGTGCAGTACGCTTTGGTGATTCCGATGACGGAGTTGATCGCGTTCGGAGCGACTCCAGTCCCGATCACCGCGCCGCCCGACGTCGCGCTCGACGAAGTCACAAACGGGTAGGTCCCATGATCGATGTCCAGCATCGTCCCCTGCGCGCCTTCGAACAAAATCGACTCACCCTGCACCAGCGCCTGATTCAGCAGCACGGCTGTGTCTGCCACGAAGGGCGCAATCTGCTCCGCTGCCTGTGCGTATTCCGTATACATCTTGTCCGCATCGAGCGGCTCGGAATTAAACAACGCGTGCGCAATCATGTTCTTTTCGCGCACCGCATTTTCAATGTGCTTCTTTAACAGCTGAAGGTCGAGCAAATCCGCCACCCGCAATCCGCGACGGCCCATCTTGTCTTCGTACGCCGGACCAATCCCGCGTGAAGTCGTACCAATCTTCACCCGTCCCGGCGCATTCTCGGCAGCCAGCTCAATCATCCGGTGATACGGCAAAATCACCTGCGCTCGATTCGAAACAAACAGATTCCCATCCACCTTCACACCGGTCGTGCGCAGGGCTCCCACTTCCTTGAGAAACGCCAGCGGATCAAGCACCACACCATTGCCAATCACGCTGCGGCATCCCGTGCGCAGCACGCCGCAAGGCACGAGCTGGAGAATAAACTTCTTGCCGTTGATGATGACGGTATGGCCGGCATTGTGCCCTCCGGCGTAGCGGGCAACCACCCGAAAGCTCTCGGACAATACGTCGACGATCTTCCCTTTGCCCTCGTCGCCCCACTGGGCGCCAACGATCACCGCGGTGGTACCTTTTTTCACTTCCAGCTCCCGTTCAGGGGAATTCGAACTGGCGCACGGCTGCGCCACTCCCGGGTTCGCACACTCCTCACCCGCGGGGACGCTGTCAAAAATTACTGGGATCTAAGCGGAGAAGCGTGTACGCATTATCTTATCGTGCGCCACCGTTGAATAGCAACGCTCGGTTGACGCCTGAGCCCCCAAAAAACCTCCTGTTGTACTCAACGACTTTGGGTGTAGCCGAATGTCCACGTGATCCCGCTGCTGATGCGGAAATGCTGCTCCCATGTTCCAGATATCCTCGTGGGAATATAGTCCGCCTGGATCGGGCGAATCGAAAACATTCGCGCCATGTAAAAATCGAAGCCCCCGCCAAAACCAAAAGCCAGACTGGTGTGGTTCACGACATCGGGCACAATATCGGAGCCGCCAATCTGGGACACCAGCCGCGCATTAGTCATCCCGACCAGGGTGTGACCGAAAACTGCACCTTTTCCCGAACGCCGTATGAATTCCGGACCAAACAGTATCTGGCTGGTGCGCACATCGGCGTGTTCTGGAGTAACATTCACCGTAGTCCCGCCGATTTGAACTGAGAAATCGCACAAAAGGATCCGAAGATAGCTGCGGGGATTGAAGCTGCCATTGACATGCATTCCGTAATAGTTTTGATCCGTGGGCTGGAAAACTGCGACTTCTGGTCCAAGGTTTACGTGCGCATACGAGAAACCGGTGAACAGTTCCCATCTGGGATATTCCTGGCCATAAGCCCGCAAACATGTGGTGATAATCGTCAAGAACAACAGCAGCCCGTACATCCGAGTTGCAGGGCTGGGATACTTCCACGCTGTACCTCGCATAGGTTCACACCTCCGCCAAGCGACCCTGAGCCGATCACGCTCATTACATTCGTATGTTTGGGTGTGAGCGTCTGTGGCATGAATCACTTACGAAGGTGCCGTGAGTCACGCGTCAAATAACGGTTTCGAGGCTTTTAGACGGGGGGAGACTCCCGACTCTTTTGCTGGCAAGGCCTTTTTCCGGACCGAAGCTGTCCGCAATATCACGAGCCATCCTTTACTTTTCCGGGCGGCACCTCGTACCTTGTTTCCCATGCCGCCCTACTTTACTCCCGATCTCTTTCGTTTTCTCAGCCGCCTGAAGCGCAACAATAATCGCGACTGGTTTAAATCCCACAAAGACGAATATGAAGCCATTGCCCATCAGCCCGCGATCCGCTTCATCACGGATTTCGGCGCACCGTTGTACGAAATCACTCCTTATCTGGTCGCCGATCCCCGCTCGACTCGGGGATCTCTCTTCCGCATCTACCGCGACACGCGCTTCTCGCCCGACAAACGCCCTTATAAAACGCATCTCGCGATGCGATTCTCACACCGCGGCAAAGATGTCCACTCGCCGGGCTTCTATCTGCATCTCGAACCCGGAGGCTGCTTCGCCGCCTCTGGCCTCTGGCATCCCGAACCGCACACTCTGCTTAAAGTCCGCAGCGCCATCGTCGGGCGCTGCGACGAATGGCGCCCCATCCGAAAACTCCTCAACTGGGACGACGCTACGAAACTCTCGCGCCCTCCGCGCGGTTTTCCGTGCGACCACGAATTCGTCGAAGACCTCAAGCTGCGCGACCTGGGCACAGCCATCGAATTCACCGAAGCCCAGGTGTGCAGCCCCAAATTCATGACAACATGCACGAATGCCTGCAGGAAGATGTCACCCTTGGCGAGATTCCTGAGTAGCGCTCTAGGCTTGCAATTCTGACCAGTTGCATTTGTCATCCTGAGGCGCGCGTTTTTTGCGCGCCGGAGGACCTATGCAACCCGAGGCACATCCCACCTCTCGCCTGCTTTGCGATAATGGGGAGTCAGCTACTGTTCCCCGCGCTGCTTGCGAATCTCCGCGAGCCTCCTCTTCAGATATTCCCGGTACTCCTCCTGCAGCTTCGGATCTTTCGGCGAGCCATAAATCTCTGCCGATTTGTACTTGCCCTCATCAAATTTCTTCTTCGTCCACTCATCGTGCACATGAATCTCATCCGCGCGGTCGAGCATCTCTTTCACGAATTGCGGAGGAACAAAATACACACCTTCGCGGTCACCCACCACCAGGTCGCCGGGCATAACAGTAACGCCGCCAATCCGTACGGGCACGTTGATTCCAGTAAGCATCACGTTCCCGATGGGCGTCGGATCGGCGTGGCGGAAATATCCGGGCATGTCGATCTCAGACAATCCGTCGAGATCGCGGATGCTTCCATCAACGACAAGCCCCCCACTGTGCGTCGCCTTCATCACGTAATAAAAAAGATTGTCACCCACAATCGTACCGTCGACCTTTTTCCCAAAGAGATCGACCACCAGCACGTCCCCCGGCTGCAGCATGTCGATCGCCGTCTGATTCATCAGGCGCGGCAAGCCTCTTTCCTTCGCCTTCGCCTCGGCGACATCCTCCACGTCCCCGCGCAGAGGCATAAATTGCACGGTGAACGCCCGTCCCACCATCGTCTTTCCCGGATGCAGCACCTGAAACCCATCCGCATACTGATTATTGAATTCCTTCTCCTGCAGTGTTGCCCAGACCTCTTCCGCAGAGAGTCCTCGGGCCCGCTCAATCAAGGAATCCGGCAGTTTCGGCCGCCCATCGGGAAACCTCTCGAACGGGGACTTCGCCGTATAGTCAATCAACTCTTGTTTAGGAAAAGTGAAAAGCTGCGCCTGAACACACCCGGCCAACAAAACAATCAAACTGCCGATCATCGTCACGCAGCGTCCAGCAGATGTACTCAGCCGTTTCATCCCAGTCTCCTCGATCGCTAATTTGTTTTCTCCGCGTCCTCCGCGAAATCTGCGCGCCCTCCGCGGTGAATGTCTTGTTCGGCGACACCGGACACAACAGGATCTTGTCGACGCCCGTCGCCGTCGGGCTTACAATTCTATGTCCCAAACCCGACTGCAAGGAACTTATATAGCCCATGATCAAAGCAAGCCGCGCGCTAACTCGTCGTGAGCTCCTGAAAAGTTCTGCCTTGGCGGTTGGTGGAGCCGCATTGGCCTCCCCAATGAATGCTTATCCCAACACAGTCAACACGAACTCAAGCCCCTCCACATTGAAGATCACCGATCTGCGTGTGGCTACAGTAGTCAAGCCCGGGCCGAGTCCGTGTCCGATCATTCGCATCGACACGAATCAGGGAGTATTCGGGTTGGGTGAAGTACGCGATGGCGCGAGCCCGACCTATGCCCTGTTCCTGAAAAGCCGCATTCTCGGCGAGAATCCCCTGCAACTCGACAAGATCTTCCGCAAGATCAAGCAATTCGGCGGACACGCGCGCCAGGGTGGCGGAGTCTGCGCTATCGAAATGGCGCTCTGGGACATCGCCGGCAAAGTCTACAACGCTCCCGTCTACGCACTCGTCGGAGGCGGCAAGTTCCGCGACAAGATTCGAATTTATGCCGACACAACGGAATCAAAAGATCCAAAAATCTACGCGCAGAACATGAAAGAACGCAAGGAAGTCATGGGCCTCACCTGGCTCAAGATGGACTTAGGCATCGAGATGGTATCGGATACACCCGGCACTCTTACAAATCCCGCGGATATAAACCAGTGGCAAGCCAACCAACTCCCCCATCCACTGCTAGGAATGGAGGTCACCGATAAAGGCATCGCCATGCTCGAGCAATATGTAGCCGCCGTGCGCGATGCCGTCGGCATGGAAATCCCGCTCGCCATCGATCACCTCGGCCATCTAGGAGTGAAGTCGATCATCCGCCTAGGCAAGGCCTACGAGAAATACAACCTGTCGTGGATGGAAGATGTGATTCCGTGGATGTATACCGACCTGCTCAAACAGATCTCCGAACAGAGCCCCACACCCATCCTCACCGGGGAGGATATCTATCTGAAAGAGCCGTTCCACGTTCTCTGCGAGAACCACGCGGTAGGCAAGATTCAGCCCGATCTCGCCACCTCCGGCGGCATTCTTGAGACGCACAAGATCGGTGACATGGCCGAAGAATTCGGCGTGCCGATGGTGATGCATTTCGCAGGCACGCCGATCTCCTGCATGGCGAACGTGCACTGCGCAGCGGCCACACAAAACTTCCTGGCGCTGGAAAATCACTCGCTCGATGTTCCGTGGTGGTCGTCACTAATCCATGAAGGTGTCAAGACGCCCATCGTCAATCACGGCTGGATCGATGTTCCCGATCGCCCCGGCCTGGGCGTGACTCTCAATGAAGACCTCGTACGCCAACACCTTGCCCCGGGCACTGGCTACTTCGAACCTACGACCCAGTGGGATCAAGAACGCTCCTGGGATCGCCTGTGGAGCTAAGGTGGCGGGATGCATCGGGCGGTCGCTAGATCGTGCCCAGCATGAGCATGAGTATTTTCTTTAGCAGCGGAATGCTCACCCTTTAATAACCACGTATTGCTGTCAGCTAGCAGATCATCCAGTGGACGTCACTGACTTCGTGGTAAAGAGTTGTGCCCTGTAAGATTCCCGATCTATGGAAACTCGCCCTTCGTCAAAGGAGTACAGTATGCCTCTTACGACCGAAATGCGCGATGCCATTGCCAACGAACTGAAGAGTTTTGGAGCCAGCCTGAATCTCTCTGACGATCAAAAGCAGAAGCTGCAAGGCTTCATGACGGAAGCGTCGGAAAAGTTACAGGATTACAGGCAACAGAACCCGAATGCCTCAAAAGAAGATCTGCTGAAGAGGATCGCTGATAACCGGACGGCGCTCCGTCAACGTTTGGTAAATTTCCTGACACCCGAGCAGCTCACCAAATGGGATGCCGAAGTGGCAAAAGCCAAGGAGTTCCTGGGACAAAAACTCGCTGCCTGAAGTTGCCAAGAAAATGCGATCTGGGTCCCGTCAACAGCACCCTTTTTGGCGGGACTTTCTTCCCGACATTCCCTCCCGTATAGAGCCGGCGATCCAAACCTTCGGGTGACCAATCCTCGCAGATATGAATATAGTCTCCTGCCAAAATCCTACCTCGGGATCAATAAGTGCAATCGGATTTGTCACCCACTGCAGGAGTCCCTCGTTGGTGCAATTTCCCATCCTCCTCGCATGTGGTGCTCGTTCGTTACACGAAAGGCCGAAGTACGGTATGGCTGATGGGGCATGGGTAACGTCGTTACCAATAGCGAGATTGTGCGGAAACGAAAGAGTGGATATGCACTTCGGGCACCTCAATTCAGCAAGAGTCGGCTGATAGGCTCCTGGCATGCCGGTTACCGTCACAGGCGCGAAAGCTCCGGAAAATACGGGCAGGGAGCAAGCCGAGGCTTCTGACAAGGTGTCGGCGCTGGCCGAGGTGTTACGCAAGTATTCTTATGTGGAGATCCGGCAGCGGATGTATGACAGTCCTCCTGGCAGTCCGTGGTGGACGGCATGCCGTGCTGAACTTGATCTGCGCAATGGACAGCAATTCGGTGAAGCCGCGCTGGCTATCTCGAGGACCTCGGACAAAATGAGGGCTTCGCTGCAGCACTTCGAGCAACTGGCCGATACTCTGCAACAGGCCACGAAGGATGTCGCCGACCTGCTGCGTGGGACTCAAGAGGCGGGTCGCCGGCTGGAGATTGCGGTCTACGTCACCATCGGGATAACGCTAGTGCAATTCTTCAATCTGATCTTCGAAATCTTTCGCAAGCATCGGTAAGCGGGGCCGGTGACACACCCTTACAGACCTCCATGAAGGCGGCCGAAGGTTCGCGCAAGCATGAGCGACATGACTAGGATGCCCACCGCAAGAGGGAGGACGTGCCGGGTCTTGCGCAGTTCGAAGCTCCCAACCCGGCAGACAAGCAGGTAAGCGATGGCGAGATTGAGGAGGCCCCACAGCACATTTACCGTCGAGGACGACAACCCCACACCGGGCGGAGTCGCAAACGGGCTCTGGAAGGCATGACCTGAGACGCCATTCCCAAGATGTGGTAGCGAGTTTGCCAGGAAGGCGCCTCCGAAAAAGTGTGCCAAATCGTGGTACCAGCGCATGATGTCTCCCTTCCGGAACTATGGAGACAGTGTACGTTACCGTAAAGGCGATCCTGCTGGCGGTTGGCCCATCGTGTGGGATAACTAAGTCATTATTACTACGCTAGCCCCGCCGCTGCGTCTTGTGCTGTGCGCGACGACTGTAGGATGAATCATCCAGCGCCCAAGCCTTCAAACACTCAGAAGCGCTGGTGCAAAGTGGGGTTAGGACAATCCAATGAGAAAGGTAATCTTCGCAATCAACACAACCTTGGATGGATGCTGTGACCACACCAAACAAGTTGCGGACGACGAAACACACGAATATTTTACGCACCTTATGCGAGATGTTGACCTGCTCGTCTTTGGGCGCATCACCTATCAATTGATGGTTCCTTTTTGGCCTGAAGTCGCCAAAAACCAATCGATGTCAAAAGCATCGAACGACTTTGCTCTAGCCTTTGACTCCATCAACAAAATTGTTTTTTCAGGATCATTAAATAGCACTGAAGATAAAAACACGAGAATCGTCCGTACGAACCTTCACGACGAAATACTCAAACTGAAACAAGAACAAGGCAAAGATATTTTGGTCGGTGGTGTAAGTATCCCTTCCCAACTCATCGAGCTTGGTCTGGTTGATGAATATCGTTTTGTCGTCGGGCCAATCGTGGCAGGAGAAGGGAGGCGGTTATTGGAAGGCGTTAGCCTGCGGGAGAGATTGCAATTAAAACTTGTTGAGACAAAGATTTTTAAATCAGGATGTGTTGCGCTTCGTTACCTGAAGCAGTGACAGAAAAATCTGACGCCTGTGCTGCTGGCTACTGCTCCAGAGGAGCAAAACAGGGAGAAGAGCAATGAGATGCATCTGTTTGGGATACTACAACAAAGTCAAACACGAAGGATGCGCCAGGGCGAGCAACGCGCGATGTTCGACTCATGTTTTGAATACGACGACAATCTTCGCGCCAATGGACGTTTTGCCGGCGGACAAGCACTTCAGCCTGCGGCGGACCCGAACGAACTGATGATGGCAAGTGAGCAGCAACGGCGACAGACCACTGCACGCTTAAGGCGGCCACGAGGCCCGGGAAAAGTGTTCCGACCCGTTGGAAGGCGAGTTATCCTCGGTCGCAACGCGTCGGGCTTGTTCGCCTAGAACCCCGAACTCTCCCATGTCCGATCTTTCAGCGTTTGCTGCACTCGTACCTCGTAGGGTTGGCCAGGCTGCCAGTCCCCCGAATAGTGCGCACCAATGCATGCCCAGAACACATAGTCCCAGCCATTTTGTGCGGCAATCTGGTCCACCGTCTGTCCGAGATAAAGCCAGTTTCCGCCATCATAAAAATCGCCGTCGTAGCAGGAGCGGATGTGAGCGCCAAACCAGTCGACGTTGAATGCGGTCGCCTGCATGGTGTCGGGATAGCCTCCATGAACGACCGCGCCGCTGCAGTCTTCGTTCTTGATCTGCATCAGTCCATAGGAGCCTTCGCCGACCGGACCGCAGACGTCGCCGATTGTGGTCATGTGCCAGTACGACTCCACAACTGCGTCGGCGCGAATCGTGTCCTCATCGATGCCCCATTTGCACGCCGCCCACTGAATGATCTCGGTCGTGGTGCCGGTGAAATTGCCCGTAACTTGCCCCCGCTTGTCGCGCCACTTGGTCCAGTAATTCTCGACCGGCCAGTTGTAAGGCTGGGCAGCTACGGTGTGGTTTGCCTGGTCATTGTCCGGCCGCGGCTCCCATGAATTGGGCTTTACCGCTGAAGCGCAGTAGGCATCGGAACGAGGAAGATAGGTCGCGTGCGCGGGCTCCGTCCCAAAGTAGCCGGGCGTACTTGTCGTTGTCGTCGTGGACTTGGTCGTCGACTGCCCTCCGCAACCGAGCAGGATCGCCGATAACACGAGAAACAACGAACAGCGGAACCCTCGCCTTGATCGCCCTGTGAAGATAATCCCTCTAGTGGCCCGCTTGAAAAGCATGTTGTGCCCAGACCCGTGGGTAATCTGAGACTATCCCAACATCATGCGAAGACAACGTGCCTAAAGGGCAATCAGCCGGGGGATCAGCCGTTCCTGCCGTGCACGGGCCCATACCGGGTCTGACTCAGCTCGACCACGCCAGAGAAGTGCCCCAACATAACGAAAACCACGGAACCGCTCCCTTGACTAAGACGGAAAAAGCCCGGCCTCATACGAGACCAGGCCTCACCCGTTCTCACCAAGTGTTTGATTCGTTCTACTTGTCCTTGGTAAAGAAGTAGTAATCCGCCGTATACCCCACGAGCTGAGTCTGACCGACTGAGCACGATGTCGTCGGAGCAGCTCCGCCGTTCGTGTTGAGACGTTGGACAAAACTCACGTTGGCCAGAAGCCGTCCGCCGCTCGGCCCTTTGAGGTTCCCGATGGATTGCAGACGCAAGCATGGAATTGCGCCGTCATGCGGGCAGCTGGCCGGGTCCGTTCCCGCGTCGATGTGGCCGGTTGCTACTGCCCACACCCGGCTCGAGTCGAACGAACTCTGCCAGGTGGCATTGCCGCCGAGGGGCAGCGGGTTGGGAGCAAAACTGTTTGGGTTCTCATCCTTGCTGAGGAAATGCGTGATGATCTGGACGTCCTGACCCAAAAGGTCTGTGAATAGGGTTGCCTCGGGGCGCGGGGCGTCGATCGTCCAGGACGTGCCGCCTGTACTCGTCGGCAGGCACACATACCCCTGCGAACCCTTGGCATGACCGACCAGGAATGCAGTATTGCCATCCGGAACAGCAATGTCTGTGGGAACGGTGGGCGGCGTCACACCCTGCGCCATCGCGTTGATCGTGCCAAATGCACATACGATTGTTAGGATTGCAGCGAACAGAGTGTGCGCGCGTGCAATCCGGTGGGACAACTGACAAACATTCTCGCTCATTTCGTGATTCTCCGATTCATTCAGTAATCGATTCAGATAGTGCCGATTCCATTCCGCTGAGTTCCTCACTGCCATGTAAATGCAATCGGTCACTTGATATCACGACATCCGGAGCAATTTTGCTTTTTGCACTGGCGTGCATGCGTAATGCGTGCCGCGGGAAATTCCAAGTTGGTCTGAGGGGACTGTTACAGAACTGGATCGAACGGAGTAATTCGGGCAAGAGGTGTCGGCGTATGAGTCAGATCGCGGTCTCGCATCGCCGAATGGCACACCATGCAGGACCGTTGCGTGCCGTTGAGTTCGTGAGACACCAGCGCATAGGTCAGTGCGTGCTGTGACCAGGTTACAACTCTGTAGCCGCGGACCGTGGAATAGTGAAAGCTCACTTTCGGATATTTGGCGACAACGCCTCCGGAAGCAACCGCTACACTGCTTGGTATCACCACCAGGCTCACCGGTTCCGCCTGCAAGCCACTCCCCCGCAACTGCCTTGGTGGAGCATAGGTGATGAACGCAGCTTGCTTGTCTCTGACCTGCACCAGCCGCACACCTTCCGGTTGGTAAGGCGTGTTGTCGGTCGTTACCGGCGAATCCGGCAATGCCAGCGGGAATGAGGACTTCGCCTTCAGCCAGTCATTGATCGCCGTCTGCGAGCTGGAATGAAGTTCGAGAGCGACTTTCCCTTTCAAATGCTGCTGGTGAGTCGTTGCGGCCAATTCAGAGAATTCAGAGCCGGACATTGCTGTATCTGGTGACGAGCCTCTGGTAATTAGCAGGGCCACAATCACGACGAGGGCGAAAACAGGGGCCAACCACCAGACCGACAGCCAGGATAGCAGGCCGCTTCGTTTCCCTCGCGTGACCGGGCTCGGAGAGGACTTCAACGTCGCCAGCAGGGTCTCGAAAGAACTGTCTTTTTGCATTCGGGTGGCAACGCGAAGAATGGGTCCGCAATGATCACACATCGCAGCGTGTGTGATCAGTTGGGATGTCTTTACCTCCGGCCACTCCCCCGCCGCTACTTCGTGCCAGTTGACACCCTCCGGGCAGTCCTCTCCGGCGTGTGCGGATTGCGGAGCACACGTCGCCAGATTTGTGAGTGCCGAGTATTGCTGAACTTTTTCCCTGCAGTCCTTGCACGATGCAACATGCATCGCTGCCTCACGAACGTTTTCCGGGCAAAGACGCGGCGCATCGCCATCTCCCTCACGAGAGGGAACCAGCGCAGCGAGTTCGTCGCTATCGATATGTTTATGCAGTGGCCGGCCCAACTTCGACACCCCTGTTATTACTGATACGAGATCAGAGTGAACTTTGCTTTTTGTTGCTTTCTAAATCCATGCCCTCGAGGATTTGCTCCCGGAGAGAGTGTTTCAGACGTTCAATAACGCTTCCAACTCCCTTCACGCCTAGCCCGATCGACGGCAGCGACGCGATTTCTTTCGTAGTCATCCCTTGCCTGAAGTACAGCCAAAAAATCGTTCGGTCGCGCTCCTGGTCTTTACCGACCAGGCAACGCTTCAAGCATTCATCCACCTGATTCAGGAAGATTCCGAACGCTATTTTCTCCGCGCTTCCCTGCCCCTCGGGACCGGCTTCGGGTTCCATGTCTACCGTCGATACGTGAGCCTTGTCACCTCCGACCGCCTGACCGCGACAGTGCTTGAAATAATCGTGCGTCACATTCGCGGCAGTCTTTTTCACGTATGACAGGATTGCTTCAGGGCGCTCGACAGCAAAATTCCGCAGAAGTGTGCGGCCGCCTTCCCACAATTTCAGGTAAGTTGCCTGGATCAGGTCCTCCACCAGCGAGCGGGAAGAACTGCCCCACGAGGATGCCGTGCGCATAACAACCAGGGTCAGAGGCCTCCCCACCCGGGACACAAACTCCTCCCAGGCCTCGTTATCGACGGGACCAGCACAGAGGCACACTAGGTCCTTTAAATCAAGCGAGGAGTACCGTGTTACCTTGGAACTGCTCAGCATCCGTGTGTCCTTGATCGAAGAATGGTCAGCTCGCGCTTGCCGGCTGCGGCAAAGTCCCTTGCGGTTGCAGTAGTCACCACAGAAACAGATCCCACCAGAAAGGCCGGAGCCTTCATCCGCATCACTCCAGAGAAAATGTTTGATTGCTAAGGAAGAAAAATCCTAGCGAGTATCGAGAGCAGGGTTGTCAGAGGTTCGTCACGAAAAAGTCTATTTCTTGCAGGAAAGGACTGTAATGAATGGGATCGCAGGGTCACTCCATGACTTTCTGGGACCCGCCCAGTCAGAGGACCTTGCGCGACTTTGCAAGGGTGGGAAGCACGGACGTATGAGTCTTCGGGTCGGATCGCACGTTAGTGATTGCTCCCGTCCCCAAGTTACTTTGTCACTTCCCTCCACTCTTCTTCGCCACGCTGGATCACAGCATCGCGATCTTCGGGAAGAATCCAGCGCTGCTTCACAAGGTCGTCAGTGGCTTTCGTGTAGCGGCCCATGTAGTCATCATGGCCGGAATATCGTTCTACGATAGATCGTCGCGGGTCACCGGCTTTTTCACGGTCCGCAACAGTCTTCGGAAATGGAATGTATGATGCCTCGAACGACACCCTTTGATCCGACGCTCCAATGGAGGGGTCCCGCAGGTTCCAACTCGCATACGTCGCCAAGGGAACACCGATCTCAGGCAGGCGAACACCATCGCGTTCGTTGCCGTCGGCATCGACCTGCGGGACCAGCACTGGAAACGCTGTGCCAACCTTTGGAGGCTGAACGCCCAAGACGCCCGCACTCCAATTCGGCCCATAGTCCAGGCGATACGCCCCATTCGCCTCGTGCGGTCTCTGCACGCCAGGAATGTCGGGAAACTTGTAGTCCTTCAAAGGGACCAGCGTTCCGTCGGCAAGCTTCGGATAGCTGCTTTCCGGCGGGGGTATATTACGGCGTACCCACGCATCCATGTTCGCGATCATCGCCCGCCAGAAATATCTCACCGGCAGTGGCGATTGCGGTTCCTGTCCCAAAAGATCTCCTGTCGCCTTCGCTGGAGGAAATGGTCCCGAAAAATGCTGCAGGCCAGTGAAGTGATAGATTCGCACCTTGTCTGACAATGTCACGTCCTGCTTGCCATCGGCGCTCACGTGAATCAGCGCGGCAACCCGGCCCCAATATTCGTACGACGTGTTCGAGAAGAATATCCTTGGGACAACTTTCTCCGCCACGGCGCGGTCAAGCAATCCGCCCGAATCACCCGTCTCAGGATCGGTCTCAGGCAGGTCGGTGAAGGGAAAGATGTCGGTCGGGAAAAACACGGATGAAGTCGGCTGTGCATCGCGGGAGGGCTGAGCAAATCGGTAATTGAAACTGCCGCGCCCGGCGCCTGCCACGTGCGCAAGAATCCCATCGAGCGCGATGCGCCCGTCTTCATCGGCATTGAATCCGTCATAAAGAAAGTTGCGGAGGAACCGCCCGTTCTGCGAAATTCCTTCGCCATACACGCGCGCCGCTGGTGTAATCGCATCCGGCGAGTGCTTGGCGTAAGAGGCGAAGTCGCGCACCGCAGCGAACCCCAATCCGGCGACCACAGGATTTGCGACCACGTACACGTATTCGTAGATTTTGCCCGCATGAAACCCGCCGTTCAAATGGATGTAACGATCGCTCGGTGTGAGTTTGCCATCGACAGTTTGCGCGAACTGCCACTCTGTGCGCGCAATCGCCGTCCGGGGCGCATCCCGGGAATCGCGAACCGTCAAAATGTTTCGCGAGTCGTCCGGGGCTGCTGCAGGGTACTCCGTGCCGCCCATGTAGCCGGTGATCATGTGGCCGAGAGGAATCTCTGCCATCTCGCGCGATGGCATGATGTCCCCACGCAGCACACCGGTGATCGTCTGGCCCCTCTCTTTGGCAACAGGCGCCACCAGTCGCATAGCATCGCCGCCGACTGCATCCCACTGCCAGCCGAGGCTCACGAAAATGAAGCCGTGTCGCATCAACCATGCGTCCCCGGCATCTTTCGAAGCGTCCCAGTCGCCACCATCCACGAGCGCCACTATGCGGCTGTGGCCGCGATTCGGGTTTTCCAGGAGCAGTGAACCGTTTCCCTTGCCCGGATCCTTAGGCCGAAGTGCTACGAAATTCGCGGAGAATTCAACTTCTCCATCGCGCAGGTTTACAGCATTCTTGAGATCGACTATGCGAGCGTTATGGGCGTTCGCGACTGCAACCGAGAAGTGAATCCACCCGGTGATGCGTTCGTAAGATCCGGCATCACCGAACGCTTTTCCGTTGAGGACATCCTGGCGAGATGCGATCTCCACGCGAACAACGCGGGCCTGAAGGTGAACGCAACTGAGGAGTAAGAAGAGCGAAGTGCAGCGCACGAGCTGAAGCATCGCGAAAGGATAGCATTGATCGTGTAGCCCGGACGCCTCGTCCGGGGTCGCGAGAAGCGCAACGAAACTGCTTGGGGTATATCAGCTTTTCGGGTTGCCCCAGCTTCTGGAACGCTTCCCTTCGCTTCGCTCAGGGCTCGCAGGACGGACGAAGGCGTCCGTCCCTACACAAGATTAGCCTGTGGCGGCCAGCGCGTCGTTTGCCACTTCTGCCACTTCAACCCGCGCGAAATCTTCTACGCGTCTGGTCTTCACCTTGCCTAGCACGTATTCCAATAAGGGGCGATCACCGCGGCGAATTTGCTGAAACTCAACGCCCATGCCCAGATTGTCGACGAGATATTTCACCTGCGCCTTAAGCGCGAGGCTCACATCAAAGACATTCATGATGAGGCGAAAATCTGTACCCGGACGCAACTGCTCCACCGAGGCCAGCCGCGCCCCATATTCCGAAATCTGCCGCACCTCGCCCGCAACGCGCTGCACGCCGTCGATCACCTCCGCCTGTCCCTCTACATAAAAGCGAGGACGCCGGCGCCGGTTAGCATCCGGCCGGCTCGGTCCGGTCGACGGCGTGCGGCGCTCAGATCCATCGACAATCAATGGCTGATACTGCTCTTCCATCTGACGTAATTCGTCCTCCCATGGGGTCCTGCCATCGACGCACTGCACCGTGAACTGTCCACGCAAGGAGGAAGCCGGGTCAGCGGACCAAACGACCTGGCAGATGGCTTTGTTGCGCCCGCGTTCCATCAGGATGAGATCACCAATGTTGAGGTCGCGCGAGCTGACCAGGCGCGCGCCTTGCGGATAGATATCGTAGGTGCAGGCCATTTCTGGCGCGCTACGGGCCTCCTGGCCGATCAGCGTCCAGCGCACCGGCAAGGCCAGATGAACAACCTTCGTCGTCAGCAGGCCATCTTCAAGTGACGGTTTTGGAATTCCTTCCACAGTCATTAAATCCTTCTCAAAAATTAGCAGTGCATGTACGGGTGGGCAATGTACGTGCGTAACCCGAAGGATGGTTACTTGAGGATCTTTCCCGCCGCAGATCCAGCCACTGAAGCGGCTTCGCGCGTGCAGGGGAATCTGTGCTTGCATGATTTCTTCTTCTCGTTGAAGATGAAACTAACCTCCTGGATCAATGATGAGATCTTCCGCGAAAGCGCCGTCAGGGCGTCCGCTGTCTGCGTCGGCAGCCAAACTGCGCCTGCTGAAGCGTCTGCGCTGCACCCTCAAGTATGAGAAGAAAGCATGGAGGCGTGGTGCGCACCTGGTAGCAGGAGTGGATGAGGTAGGACGCGGATCGCTGTTTGGCTGCGTCGTCGCCGCGGCGGTGATACTTGATCCGGCTTACCGGTTGCGCGGGCTGCGTGATTCCAAACTGCTGTTGCCCGAGCGTCGCGAAGTGCTGGCCGAGCGGATCCGCGAGCATGCGGTTGCATGGTCTGTGGCAGCGGTCGACGCTGCGCGCATCGATCAGATCAATATCTATCAGGCGTCACGGGTTGCCATGCGTGAAGCGGTACTAGGCCTTGCGCCTGCAGCGGATTATCTGTTGATCGACGCACTGAAGATCGATTGCGACCTGCCGCAAGACGCGATCATTCATGGCGATGCGCTTTCGGCGTCGATTGCAGCCGCATCAATCCTGGCGAAGGTAGAGCGCGACCGTATGATGCGCAAGTGGGACGCGGTGTTCCCTGAATACGGATTGGCTGCGCATAAGGGCTACAGCACGCCGAGGCATCTGGCAGCGCTGCGCGAGCTTGGCCCCACGCCGCTGCACCGGCAGTCGTTCGGGCCGGTGTGGCAGAATCCAGTACCGCAGGAGGTGTTTGCCTTCATGGATGAGGAAGAAGCGGAAGTACTTGCGTTGAAGATGTTGCGGGATAATTCTGGGAGTTTTCCACAGTGTTCCTGAAGGAACACTTTTCTTACAGATTTGTACATACATCTGTCCTAATTTCTGCAAGTACAGTAGAAAGAAGAGGTTATGAAGAGCGATAAGAGTGATCGCGGGTCACAATCGCGGAGAGGCAAGCGGCGCCCGGTGAATCGCCGGCGGCGCAAGGCGTTGGGACTTGCGGGCTTGACGCACGAGAATCTGCAAAACATGAAGATCGGCGATCTTTACCGTCCGCTGAAGAAGCCGGTTACCCTGCGGTTGGATGCTGATGTTCTCGCGTGGTTCAAGAAAGATGGACGGAGATACCAGACGCGTATCAATGCGGCCTTGCGGAAGGTGATGGAGAAAGAGATGAGGTAGTTGTTCCCGCGATCGGGGCCGCAATGCCACGTGTTGCGGAACTATGGCGTGGGTCACCAGCGGTTATTCCGTTGTTCAAGAGCGGACACCTGTTCCCGATATCGAACGTTCTGCAAGTTCATCAGGCTCGGTTTGGACTGGGACTAATGCGGATAGCGTGACCCACGAGGGCAAGCAAATTGCTACGCTATAAAGGTTTCGGCTTTATGGATCGTGGTTGATCGGGAGCAGGGATTATGCAGAGCTTGCTTCAGGATCTGCGCCATGGTTTTCGCTCGCTGCGCAAAAAGCCGGGATTCACGGCAATCGCGGTGTTGACCCTGGCGCTCGGTATCGGCGCCACCACTGCTATCTTCAGCATCCTGTACGCCGTAGTTCTTCGCCCCCTTCCGTTCGCACACCCCGAGCAGTTGGTCATGCTTTGGCGGAAGGACCAACACTTCGCCAGTGACTCGGTCTCCGGCCCTGACTTCCTCGATTGGTCGCGGCAGTCCGATGTCTTTTCTGCGCTCGCGGCGGGAGCGATTTACGATCCGGCCCTCACGGCCACCGGCGGAGCCGAACATCTCTACGGAATCCAGGTCACGCCTGACTTCTTCAAAGTCCTGGGAGTCAACGTCGCGCAGGGTCGCACTTTCCTGTCCGGAGAAGATCAACTCGGCAAGAACCACGTCGTCGTGGTGGGTAAGGGATTCTGGACCTGGGGACCCGGTAGCAGTCTGACGAGCCTGGGAAAGACCCTCACTCTGGATGGGGAGAAATTCACGATCATCGGGATCATGCCTGAGGAATTTCGCTTTCCTCAGATCTGGGGCATCACCGATCCCGAGATATATGTGCCGGTGCCGATCGAGCATCTGCAGAAAGAACGCGGCCACAATTTGCTCTGGGTCATCGGCAGGCTGAAACCCGGCGTCACACCTGCACAAGCCCAGGCACAGATGTCGGCCATCGCTCATCGACTTGCGGAGCAATATCCGGAATTCGACGCTGGTACGGACATACTTGTCCAGCCGCTGCATGAAGAGGTCGAACGCAACACACGCGGCGTGTTGGTCATCTTGCTTAGTGCCGTTGGATTTTTGCTGATGATTGCCTGCGCGAACGTCGCCAATATGCTTCTGGCGCAGACTACTGGCCGCTACCGCGAGATTGCCATCCGACTGGCGGTGGGTGCCGGACGCCGGCGCGTGATTCGCCAGTTGCTGACGGAGAGCGTTTTGCTTGGGTGGGTTGGGGGTGTGGCTGGAGTTCTGCTGTCCATTTGGCTAAAAGACGTGCTGGTTTCGTTCAGTCCACAGGGTTCTCTCCCCCAAACGAACCCAATTGTTATCAATTCGTGGGTTCTGGCTTTTGCCACAGGGATCTCGGTAGTAAGCGGAATCGTCTTCGGTGTTGCGCCGGCAATTCAGGCTACAAGAACCGATGTTGAGCGGGCGCTGAAGGAAGGCAACCGATGGGCTGGCGGTGGCAGCGGGGCGCGCCGTTTGCGGGACGGCCTGGTGAGTTGCGAGGTGGCATTGGCCCTCGTGCTCCTAGTGGGCGGCGGGCTGATGATCCGCAGTCTGATAACAATGCTAGGCGTTGATCCCGGGTTCAATCCACGGAACGTCTTGACGATGCAGATGACGCTGGCCGAATCGAAATACCCGAAGCCCGAGCAGCGCGCAGGGTTTTATCAACGTGTTTTAGACCGCATCCAGTCTCTTCCGGGCGTAGAAAGTGGAGCATTTTACCAGTGTTGCAGTGGCGAAAAAGTCGCTCCCGAGGGCAAGCCAGTGACAGCCTCCGCGATCACTGGGGCGCCAGTGGCACTACACCTTGCTGCGACTCCCGATTTTTTTCAGGTGCTGCAGGTTCCTCTGCTTCGCGGCAGAAGCTTTACTGCGTCGGATTATTCATCGGAGCCCAGAGTGGCCATCATCAATACCTCTATGGCACACCTCCTTTGGCCCGGACAGGACCCGATCGGACGGCGATTTACAGCAAGCGTTCCGCCCAAGTGGCTCGAGATTGTCGGTGTAATCGGTGATATCCGATGGTGGAGTTCAGACGATGCGATGCCGCAGTTCTATCTTCCAGAAATCAGTAAATGGATGAATTTCGTGGTTCGAACCTCAAGTGAGCCCGCCGGCTCGATCAAGTCGATTCGAGCGGAGGTCGCGCAGATTGATCCGGACGTTCCTGTTTTCGAGATTCAAACTATGGAGGAAGCGCGTGCGTATGACTCGGCCGGCTTGCGGGGCATCGCGGTCGTGTTGACGGCATTTGCGTTAATTGCAGCACTGCTGGCGGCAGCCGGAATTTACGCCGTGGTTTCCTACTGGGTGAGTCAACGCAATCATGAGATCGGGGTCCGGTTGGCACTCGGAGCCCGACATGGCGACGTCTTTCGCCAAGTTGTTGGAGAAGGGATGCGTCCCGTCCTGGTCGGGATCGTGATCGGGATCGCGGCGGCTCTTGCTTTGGCTCGGCTGATCGCAAGCATGATTTATGGCGTAGGACCTTCCGATCCTCTGACGCTTGTGACGGTTGCGCTATTGCTGCTTGCGGTCGCGGCTGCGGCAAGCTTCATACCGGCGAGACGGGCTACCCGGGTTGATCCCATGGTCGCGCTCCGGTACGAATAGGTCGTCGATCGGTTCAGCGCATTATCAGATCAGCGCCACTTCATGGGCGGTGCAGATTCGCCTATAGGGATCCTTCGACTCCGTGGTGGCTTCGCGCTGCTCAGCCCACCACTCCGCTCAGGATGATAACTCGGAAAGCACTACAAGCGTGCGCAGGGTCACTGACGGGTTTTTCCCAAAATAATAGAAAGTCTGCGGGAGCAACTTCTTATGAAACGATGCCTCGCAGGGGTAGGTCTATTTGTCTTTTCTTACTGCAGTTTGACGTTGGCGCAGGACGCGACGATGTTCCGCGGGAACCTGCAGCACACGGGTGTCTACAACGCGGCTGGCGTGCCCAAGTTCAACGCTATCAAATGGAAATTTCATACGGGCGGTCGGGTAATTGGGTCGCCGGCGATCGTGAAGGGGATGGTCTTTGTGGGCAGCACGGATGGGAATTTTTATGCGATCGACGCCGATTCGGGAACGCAGAAGTGGAAATTTACGACCAAGGCGTGGGAGGTCTCCTCGGCAGCGATCGATTCGGGAGTGGCGTATTTCCTGAGCTATGACGGCAATTTCTATGCGCTGGACGCGGCCACGGGACTGTTGAAATGGAAGTTCAAGACGGAAGGCGAGAGGCATTACGCGGGCACACATCTGCACTACCTGCAGCCGGCCACTGAGAGCATGCCGGATCCGTGGGATTTCTATTTGTCCTCTCCGGCGGTATGGAGCGGAACCGTGTATTTCGGGAGCAGCGATGGCAATGTGTATGCCCTCGATGCGCTCTCGGGCGCAATGAAATGGAAGTTCAAGACGGGAGATGTGGTTCACTCTTCGCCGGCGATTGCCGACGGGACTCTGTATGTCGGAAGTTGGGACCGGAATCTTTACGCGATTGATGCGGCGATCGGGAAAGAGAAGTGGCGTTTCAAGACTGGAGACGATCCGGACGCTCACAACCACATTGGAATTCAGTCGTCCCCGGCGGTGGTGGATGGCGTGGTCTACTTCGGATCGCGCGACGCCTACGCGTATGCCGTCGATGCTGCAACCGGACAGCAACTCTGGAAGTTTTCTACCGATGGCTCCTGGGTAAACAACTCCATGGTCGTGCAGAACGGGAAGGCATATTTCGGGACGTCGATTCCGGGAATAATGCATGCCGTGGATGCGAAGACGGGCAAAGTTGTCTTTGATTTGCCGACTGGTACGCCTGTGTTTGCATCGATGGCGTTGGCTGGGGACACGCTCTATCTCGGGAATTTCGGTGGAAAGCTGACGGCGATCGATCTGAAGACGCAGAAACCGGCGTGGGTTTTTGACAGCGATGGCGCGAAGCAGAATGCCGGTCCCATGACGAATGCCGATGGGAGCATCAAGTTTGAGACGGTGTTCGCTTCTTCGAACCTTTATTACGAAGACATGGTGCTGGCAGTGCACAAACTGTTCACGATGGGGACGATTTTGTCTTCTCCGGTCGTCGTGGGGGACACGGTGTACTTCGGCAGTACCGATGGGAATCTGTATGCAGTGCAGTAAGAGAGGGAGAGCTTTGCTACTCGAAACGAAAATCCCCACTTCTGGCAAAATCGGCCAGAAGTGGTGCACCCTTGGGTTTGCTTTTTTTCTGATCTTGTTTCTTGTCTCCGGCATGGCGCCTGCTGAGGAAAAGCCTATTCCTGTTTCTTATGACCTGAAAGTCACGATTGAGCCATCGCAGGGGTCGATTGCGGTGCACGGAAACATCAGGGTGCCTGTGGGGGAAGAGGCCACGACGCTGCAGTTCGGGCTGCATGAGACGTTTGCGATCACGAAGCTGCTGGTCAACGGACGGAGCGCCAAGTTTTCTTTTCAGCCCGGAGACGGGGGTCCGATTTTTCCGGCGACCAGGAAGGTAACTGTAAGTCTGCCGTCGCATGTTCCCGCGGGGGCTTTTCAGGTGGAAATCGAGTACGGCGGGAGATTGAGGGAAATCCCGGAGTTTGGAACCTTCCCTGATCAGAAGCAGGCGATGGATGATCAGATCAATTCGCGTCTGGTGGAGTTGGCGAATTATTCGTCGTGGTATCCGCAATTCTTCGTGTACGGACGGCCGATTGAAATTGCACTCGAGGTCTCGTTGCCCAAGACATGGATCGCTATCTGCTCGGGAAGAAAGCTCGACGAACGGGAAGATGGTGGAAGGACTGTGACGCGGTGGTCGTCTGCCGTGGATACCGACATCCTGATCACGGCTGCGCCGAATTTCAAGGGCAAGGTGATCCCGCTGGCGGACGGTCAGATCGCGATCTACGACACGCAATTGCCGGAGGAGTTCATTGACCGGGATGGCGGCGAGATCGAAGGTGTGATGAACCTTCTGATACAAGGGCTCGGCAGCACGACCATTCCGTCTGGAGTGGTGAAGCATGTGTTTTCCCCCATGCGCAAGGGACAGGGGAGAGCGGGAATTGCGCGGCCGGGGATGATCGTGACCTCCGAGGGGCGGGTGCTGGAGGAACTGGCGACGGATCCGAAGTTTTCGCTGTTGCAGGACCTGGCGCACGAGATCGGGCACTTCTGGTGGAACTTCGGGGCGGGCCAGGGAGACTGGATCAACGAAGCGTTCGCGGAATACACCTCAGCTTTTGCGGTCCGGCAAATGGTATCGGAGGAGCAGTTCCAGAAAGTGCTTGAGCGCTATCGCGGCGAAGTGCGCGAGTTGCCGGCGGATGCTCCGGCGCTGGCCAGGGTACCGTTCGATGGGTCGGGATTTGTGGTCCGGTACTACAAGGGATCGCTTATGCTGGAGGCGATCCGGCAGGCGATGGGCGATGGGGCATTCGGCGGCGCGATCCGCGGATTTTTTCAGACGTACAAGGGGCAGTCCATCGGGACAGCGGAGTTCCGCAGCTTCTGGAAGGAGAAACTGGGGGAGAAGCGAGATCTGATCGACTTGTGGCTGGATTCAGGGGGAGGACTGCCTAAGGCCCCTTAGGGAGTGTCTCGGCCTGTAATCGTGCGCCGCCTTGGGGCTAAGATGTGCTTTGTGTCAGCGTAAAGTGGTCACTGAACGGACGTTCTACAACGCGCGTTACACTCCAACCTGCCTCTTGCACCAGCGCTTTGAAAACAGGCAAGCCGCGAAGGTGCAAGGCAGCACCGCCAGTCTGGTGGAGCAGGCGAGTTGCCTCATCTGCTCGAGTTACTGATCCAACTACCGCAAACACTGATTCCGACTGTCTGAGCGCTCTTAGGTTTGAGAGGATTTCCTGATCTGACCCGTATTCGAACAGGCCTCCTTCTGAAGAGCAAATCGCAAGCGCGTTCGAACTCCGCAAGTCGCGCAGCAGGGATTGCAGACCGTCGGCTTTCGCCCAGTCGTAGCGGATATGGCGGAACGTGCAGCTTAGATGGTCGAGCGGACCTCCGTCCTGCAACAACGTTTTGAGAGCGGCTTCGCCGAACTTTGGTCCGGCGTCGTCAAGATCGAGGACTTCGATCGTGAACTTCCGTGCGGCGAGCGCGCTTGGAGATTCCTGGCTGAGGAGAATCAGAGCATTCAGGCTGTCGATCGCCGGGCCGCCCGCAATATTCAGGAGATGCACTGGGCGCAGACGATCGCGGGACAAGGCATCGCTGAGACAATCCGCCAGCATTTGAGCGACGTCCTGGAGTCTCAGCCGCACCCCGAGGGAGGGCAGAGAGGCGGCGATCTTCCTATCTATAGGCCTCGCGTATGCGCAGCCGAGCATCTCGGGACCGAGCTTCAACAGATACGTGTCCATGCCAGCCATGAAGCTGCCCTTGCTTTGCCGGATACCACGGGCGAGGACTGATCCCCGAAGCATGAAGCGGAGAAGTGGAGCTCGAATCAGCTTAGGGACCAGTTGCAGTTGCCGCGTTTCCTTGACGAATGCCTGGACACGTTCTTGTTGCTCCGCGACGGTCACGGATAATGCGAAAGCAGGGTTCGTCACGTCCACGATCGGCAGTTCGAACCCATCCGGCGTTACCGCATAGTGGACTCCGGGCCTCTTCTTCGCTTCCAGTAGCGGACTCATGGTTGCCAATCCTGCTGTCAACCTCCGAAAGGCGATCTTTCTCCTTGGATGCACACTGTCGATGGCAGTCGCAGCAAGATAAATGTGTCGGAGAGAGGCGGGGGATTGCGGACGTGCTCCCAGTGACTCTCCACGCCGAGACTCAAGAGTCGAGTGGACAATGGTCCCCAATGTGTCTGGCAAACAAAACGGGCGGTGCTTGCGCACCGCCCCAGTACAACTGCGCCCTTGATAGAGCCTTCGCTCTTATCGAGGGCCCCCCGGAGTTTTCCGGGTTTTCGGCCGACAACTAGCGAGAGGATACTTTCTTTCCCACACTGGAGGTTGTGAGAACGCCTTGGTTGCCGCCGACCGTGGTGACTACGGTATCGATCTCCTTGCCGCTGTTGACTACGACGAAGTTGGTGACGACCGGCGGGCGGTTGTCGGTGAAGACAATCGTGAAGGTGCCGGTGCAGTTTGAGTTCACGGTATAGGTTCCGTTGGCGGGTGTGTGGGAGAAGTCAGCGACAACAACACCATCGATGACCACCGTGTCAATCTGGGTGAAGTTGCCATCACCGTCGAACTCAGCCATGGCAACACCCTTTTGAGGCCCGATGGGGCCATTTCCGGCGAGTTTCGTGCCTTCGATGGTGAATCCGTAGCTGCCGAAGAGCAGGCGATTGTTGCAGCTCTCTCCGGCGAACGCCGATCCTAGAGCCCCGAATAGGGTCAAGGCTAGTGCGATCGCGAGCAATTTTCTAGTCATACCAGTCTTCTCCTGACGTCATTCTGAATTTTCTTGCGGCCGATGCCTGCCCGTCGACTACCGATTCCCCCACTTTCGGTTCGAGCGCTGTGGCAGAGCGTGCACACTTTTCCCTTTCCCACTCTCGAGGTCAAGGGACGGCGGATAATCCGTTTCTGATCTAGTAACCAGAAGCGGGAGAACAGGTTAGCGTTCTTCCTGAACTGCGATGAGTGGGATAAAATGAACACCCCCTGGGAGGCGCATGGCTTCCGCCGGTTCGAACCGCCGCATAAGTACTGGGCTTTATGACATCGACTTAGGCTGTCCGGAATTGCGCAAGGGCGGCGTTCGGGTACCTCTTCAGGAGCAGCCATTCCGGGTACTGTCACTGCTGCTGGAGCATCCGGGGGAAGTGGTCACGCGGGAAGAGCTGCAGACCCGACTGTGGCCGGCCGACACCTACGTTGCCTTCGATGAGGGTATCAACACAGCCATCCGCAAGTTGCGGGCGGCGTTTGGAGACTCGGCGGATAATCCCAGGTTCATCGAGACGTTGCCCCGGCGTGGGTATCGGTTCATCGCTCCAGTCAACGAAGTGCCCAGACCCGAGGTCGCCAGGGGGATGGGCGTCGAACCGACCACCAAGATGACAGACGTCTCCTCTCCGGCGGAAGTCCACAGAGAGGCAACAGAACGAGAGAGTCATCACACTTCGTCTGAATCAAGAATTCGTCCGCGCACCTGGAAGTTTTTAACGGGCGCTGCGTTGGGGATGCTTCTGGTTGCGGCGGGCGCTATCTACTTTGCACGCAGCAGTGGGCCCACGACTGCGGTTCCGACCAGGCGCATCATGCTTGCGATCCTACCCTTCCAGAACTTGAGCAACGATCCGAATGAGGAATACTTCAGCGATGGGCTTACCGAAGAGACGATTACCGATCTCGGAGAGCTCAGCCCTGAGCAATTGGGCGTCATAGCGCGGACATCGGCTATGGCGTACAAGCGCACCGACAAGACTGTGAGCCAGATCGGGCGCGAACTAGGGGTCGATTACATCCTGGAGGGCAGCGTGCGCCGCGAAGGGGGAAGGGCGCGAGTGAGTGCGCAGTTGATCCGGGTGAGTGATCAGACACATTTGTGGGCACAGACCTATGACCGGGAGCTGCACAGCGTACTTGAGATCGAAAACGATCTGGGACAGGCAATTGCGCGGGAGGTGCAGGCCAGCCTGACGCCGCAGAGACAAAGCGCGTTGGCCCGGCAGCGCCATGTCGACCCTGAGGCCTATGACCTGTATCTCAGAGGGCGGTACTACTGGAATGAAAGAACGCCCTCTGGGATTAAGGAAAGCATTGAATATTTCCAAAGGGCGACGGCGAAGGATCCCGATTTCGCTCTGGCGTACGCGGGGTTGGCGGACGCTTACAACATCAGCAATATTGTCGGGCTCTATTCGCCGAAAGAAAGCCTGCCGCATTCCGCAGAGGCAGCGAAGAGAGCGATCGAACTCGATCCTTCTCTGGCGGAGCCGCATGCGGCGCTGGGCATGGAGAAGTCACACTACGAGTTTGATTTTCCGGGGGCGGAAAAGGAATTTCGGAAGGCGTTGGAACTAAACCCCAACTCCGCATACGCCCATCTTTTTTATTCCAATTGTTACCTGTTGCCCATGGGGCGCGAGGCCGAGGCCGTAGCGGAGAACCAGAAGGCGCTGACGCTCGATCCGTTGTCCTTGCCCATTAACAACTTCATGGCCGTGACTTACGGGTTTCTTGGGGACTATGAGAGATCCTACAAACAGTTTCAACACACGATCGAAATGGATCCGAGATTTCCGCTGGCGCATGCCTATTTTGCCGGCCTTCTGTTCCCCATGGGTAAGTTTGACGAGGCAATCGAAGAGAATGAAAAAGCAGCAGTGTTGATGGGAGAAAGCCCGGAGAAAGCGGCGGCCGACGCGGCGGAGATGCGCGCCACATTCAAAAGCGGCGGAGAGAAGGGATTGTGGCAGCTCGATCTCGAGAGGACCTTGCGGCAGTTTCGAGGCAAGGATCAATCTGTGCTCGCCAGTAGTCTGGCGGCCGCCTACGCGCGGACGGGAGAGTTGGACAAGGCTTTCGAGTGGTTAGACAAGGCCTACGACGAGCGCGATGGCCAGGATATCACTCTTGTGAAGTACGACCCATCGTACAAGAATTTGCGCGCAGATCCGAGGTATGCGGCGTTTCAGAAGCGAATGGGTTTGCCGCCGTAGGTTATGAATCTTGACTTGCTCGAGCTGCTGCCGAGCTATTTGCAACGCGAGTTCTGTCGCTCCCGAGATGCCTTACTTTTTGTTAGGCTACCCAGCCGTGGCGGAGAGTGGAATCGGGGCGACCGCTCACTGCTGGAGCTGCTGATTCAGCTCGTTTAGCAGTTGTGTGTTCTTTTGCAGCGAGCGTTGCAGGATCTTAGCCTGGTGCTCTGCCTCGGGCCAATCCTGCTTTTCGATGGCTTCGGTGAGACCCGGGAGTTCCAGGTGCGCGTATGTGTAACGCGCGCCATAGAGGATGTGTTTGAACCATGGGCGTCCCGGGATGCCGTCTCGGTTGAGCCAGTTGCGCTCGGTCTGCATCATGCCGTGGTTGAGAGTGGCCGCGAGTTTGGGATCGATTGGACCAGAAGCGAGCTTGCGAGCCACTGCGTCATTGAGTTTCCTCCCAGCAGACTCGAAGGCGTCAATGGCATCGAGCACGGGTTTAAAATCTGGCAACTGTCGAGCTTCGCTCGACCGGACAGCCGAGGGTGGCTGTCCCCCCATGTTCTTCTCATTGGCTTTCGCGAGGTCGTTGACGAACTGCCGGATATTGCCCGCATACGTAGCGAAATCGAACGGAAGCAGGTCAGCATTCGCGAGACGGAGTGCGGTGACTCCCCACAACTGGGACATCAGCGTGTGGTACTTGTAGCCAGGGTCGCCGAAGTGGTTCATCCAGAAAAAATCGTCATAGGCTGAGTGGTAGACTCCGTAGTCGCCTTCGAATCCCAGCCCCAGCACCGGCATGCCGATGAAGTTGAGGAATACGGTGTGATCGCTGCCGCTGCCAATGCGGGTGTCGGCGAGGGTTTCGTTGACCACACCGGACGAACTGAACTGGCTCGATTGCGCGCCTGCCTTTCTCTCGCGCTCAACCATTTGTTTCCAGGCGTCGTAGAGAGTCTTGCCCGAGGGATCTTGCAAGCTGCGAGTGGTTTCTTCCAGCATGGGGGCGAGGGAAGCGACGGCTTGTCCGTGAAAGTCGGGGCCGGAAGTGGCCTCATCGACGTTGATGTAGGCGACAGCTTTGGATCGGAGTTCGTCGGCGAATTGCTCTCCCCATTCGGTGGAGCCCGTAAGGCCGACTTCTTCACCGTCCCAGCTGCAGATCACGAAAGTGCGACGCGGACGCAGGCCCTGTTTTTTTAGTTCGCTGAGAGCGCGGGTCATTTCCATCATGCTGGCCGTGCCGCTGGACGGATCGACACCGCCAAAAACCCAGGCGTCACGGTGATTGCCCATCACGACCCATTCATCGGGCAACTCGGAGCCGCGGATGCGGCCTTCGACCACGTAATAAGGTTGGACGCCGTTCTCCATTTCGATTTTGAGATGGGCTTTCACGCGCTCGCCGCCGAGGTGATATTCGAAGGGCAGTCCGCCTTGCCAGTCCTTGGGGGCGAGCGGGCCGTCCATGTTCTCAAGCAGCGGTTTGGCGTCGTGCCAGCTCAGCGGGAGCGCCATGATCTTCGGCGCCGAGACTGCTTCTTCGATTGGAATCCGCCTTGCGCCGGGAACTGAGGCCCACCCTGGCGTCTGCGGGTCGCCGGGAACCATGAAGTCGTAAGTGATGGCTCCGCGCTGGATGTGATACTCGGGGCCCCAAGGACCGTCGGGATCGACTTTACCTTTTTTGTAGCCGTCCTCTTGCGGATCGCTGTAGACGAGCATTGCGGCCGCGCCTTCACGCTGCGCGGTGAGCGCCTTGAATCCACGATAGCTGTAGGGATTTGAGTAGCGGACCAGGACGATCTTTCCTTTGACACTAATACCGTGCTTGCGCAGGAGATCGTAGTCTTCGGGATTGCCGCTGTGGGCATAGATCACTGGGGCCGTGACTTCTCCGGAGATCGACATGCCCAACCACGCGCCACTGATGCCGGGTTTCCTGGTGTCGTCATCGCCGGGGAGTGGAGTCTCCTGGAGCAGAGCCTGATAGCGCGTGGGGGCGATCATTTCGAGCGTCGCTGATTTTGGATTTGTGCCGTAGACGTCGTAGCGATGAATGACCACATCCTCAAGTCCCTGCTTCTTCCATTCGGCGGCGATGTATTCAGCGAGCTCGTTATTGCGCTTGGATCCGGCGACGTGCGGTTCCTCGGTGAAGACGCGGTGCTGGCGCCGCTCTTCGTCAGGGGTGGGAATGGATTTGAATTTGTTCTCGATTTCGACTTCATGAGTGGTGGAGGCGGGAGTGAAGCCGAGAATGGATTGAGCATTGGCATTAATCAGCAAAGGCAGAATGACTGAAACGTTGCGGATGAAGTTCATGGGCGGAGCGATTGTATCGCACGCGGCAGGAGCGACATCCTGCCGCAAAAATTACACAGGTCCTCCGGCAGGTAGACTTCGCCTGCCTCAGGATGACAATTTTTACTTTGCTTTCAGGATCTCGGCAAGTAGATCGGGCCTCGATTCGTCCCGTACCAGGTGCGGATACTTTTCGCCATCATGGTAGTCGAGTTTGTACGTTTTGTAGTAATCGGCATTCTCAACCAGCAGGTCGACTGTGGCGCTGACAGCCTTTGCGGCTTTAATCGCGTCACGCAGGATTTCTGGCGTGAAGCGACGGCCATTCACCGCCACGACTTTCATGCCAGGGCCAATGCCCGCCTTGGCGGCGGTCTCGCCTTCAATCGCGTCGGCGATGCCGCCGTCGTCGCGCAGGTTTAGCCCAAGAGCCAATCCTGCGGGCACAAAGCGGTAGGCACTCGCCTGGGCGTTCAACATCTCGGACGGCGTGTCGTCATAGACCAGTTTCCAGCCGCTACCTTCGATGCCGCCCAACGGCGCGCCGGGACCATGATTCGTCAGGCGTTCGGTCCAGAAGCCGCGCCAGTCGTGAGCGACCACCTGGTTCAGCGCGTTCACAACATCGTCGAAGGTATAGGTCTTCAGTGCAGGGCCGCTGCTGGGGGCGCCATGGAACAGATGGCAGAAGTCGTCGATGGACTTCTTGCCTTTGGTCTGTTGACGAATGATGACATCGACCCATAGCCAGTTCAGAGTGTCCTCGTTGTAGAAGTCGGTGCCACGTCGCCACGAGTACCAGGCCTGCGAGGAGAAGTAGAGCTGTGGAGCAGCATCAGCAGTATCTTGCAGGTTGCGCCATTGCCGGCCGGGGAGATGATCCAGTGCGGCCGCGGTCAGCGCGAGGTCGTCTCGATCCTGAGCCGCGCTCAGCAAACCGCTACGTGCGGTGAGCACGAATCCCAGATAGTTGGTCAGACCTTCATAGACCCAGAGCAAGTCACCTTGCATGGGCTGTTGGTAGTCAGGTGTGGCTAGACCGACGGGACGCCGGTATTTGCCGTTCCAGCTATGCACATATTCGTGGGGCAGAAGCCCGGAAGCCAATTTGCGAAGAGTGTCGTCCACCATTGCGCGTTCATCGACGCGGCTGTCATCGGATTCATGGTGCTCCAATCCGAAGTGGGCGACGTGATCGCTGAGCGTATAGAGAAAGTGGTAGTCGCGGTAGTGATGCGCGCCAAAGAGCTTTTGAGCTTGATCGACCAGATTCTTGTATTGATCCCAGACCTGTTGCGGCGCTTCGAGCGCGGCGGCGCTGTCGGCGGCGATATCCATTTCCGTGAGCGGGTCCTGGGCCAGAGGAACGACTTTCAGGAATTCTCCTGTGATGACCGGCGAATCGACCAGCGTCGTCAGCGAAACCGTGGCGAAGTGGATTTCATTCCCGCTCTGGTTGGTAACAGGGAGCGGCGTACCGAACTTCCATCCGTCGGGAATCTTCAGCGATGCTGTGTAACTGATGTCGTCGGATTTGTAGCCCTTGGGATAGAGCAGCACCTGATTCCAACTGATGACTGCGAGCTTGGCGGTGGCGGAAGAGCCGGCGGAGAATCCGCCTTCGAAGGTGGCGGGAGAAAGAAAATCGAGATCGGCTTGGACTTCTGAGACTCCCTCAGGAACCTCGACGTGAATGGTGAAGCCATCGAGCGTATCGCGACGCCATTTCAATGTCTGGCCATTGGCTTTAAAGAACAATCCGGCCAGATCGACGACCGGGCCATCTGGGGCATGCTCGCCGGGAATCCACTTGGGATAGTAGAGGGTGAGGTCTCCGGAACCGGCAGGAATCTGGAGCGTCGCATGAAAGATTTTGCGGGGAGCGGTCGTGGCATCGACGGAGATCGTGACATTGGGCGTGGCGACGGCGAAACTGGCAAATGCAAGTGCGACGACACAGAGTAATCCCGGAACTCTCGAGAGTCGCATTCGGTTCAGACCCCTTTGTTTTGTGAACTGATTTCCATCAAAAGCGAACTAAGCACTATAACAGCTGTGGGCGACAATTATAGACAAGGGCTCTTGGGTTGCGAACGGGTACACGGACGGACGAATTGCAAACGCTTGCCGCAGAGCTCGGCTAAGAAAAGCCGCCGAGGACGCGGAGAGAAGCTTGTTGATTTCTACTGTGCTGGCTGCTGGTATCATTCCGCTGCATGTCGCGGCGGGGAAAGTTCATCACGTTCGAAGGGCTGGATGGAACCGGCAAGAGCACGCAAATGCGGAAGCTCGGGGCGGCGTTACGCGACGCGGGATACAAGGTCGTCGAGACGCGCGAGCCTGGTGGGACTCCGACCGCGGAGAAGATCCGCAAGGTGTTGCTGGATTCGGGTACGGCGGGTTTAGCGCCACTGGCTGAGATGGCGTTGATGTTCGCGTCCCGTGCGCAGCATATCGCAGAGGTGATCGAACCCGGGCTGGCATCGGGTGCCATTGTTCTCTGCGACCGTTTTACCGATTCCACCGAGGCTTACCAGGGAAGCGGACGGCGGCTCGGCAGCGAGCCGGTGCGGGAGTTGCATCGGGTGCTGTGCGGCGATCTTCAGCCCGATTTGACCATCCTGATGGATTCGAACCCGCAGGCTAGTGTGAGTCGGGCCCGGAGAAGGAATCGGCGCGCTTCAAAAACCTCCAGCCGCAGCCACGATGAAAACCGGTTTGAGCAGGAGAGCCGGTCATTTTTCGTCCGCGTCCGCGAGGGCTACCTGGCCATTGCGAAACGCGATCCGGATCGCGTGGTGATCGTCGATGCCAGTGGAACGCCGGAGCAGACGCACCAAAAAATCGTTGATATTGTTTCGAACAAACTGCCGTTACACGGGTCGAGTCACCGACAGCGAATTCCATGACCTTCGGGAAGCTGCAGTGGATGTTTCCGATCGCGGTGACGTTGCACAACGCGGAAGAAGCGATCTGGATGCCCCGGTGGGATCTGCGGCATGCAGCGCAACTGCCGGCGCATCCGCCTGGAGCGCTGGAGATCAGGGTGGTGTTGGTCGTGATCACTCTCGTGGCTTTTGGGGTTGCATATCTGTCCGTACAGCGGGGTCCCGAATCCATCTGGGCTTATCTGACATTCGGCTACTTCGTGACGATGCTGGCCAATGTCTTCGTTCCTCACGTGCCGGCGGCAATTCTATTTGGTGGATATGCGCCGGGGATTGTGACGGCGGTGCTGATCAACCTTCCCCTGATGACGATTCTTGCTGTGGGTGCGGTACGCGAGCGCTGGGTTTCCGGGTGGAAAGCAGTTGCGTTTGGAGCGATGGTTCCAGTGATAGCCCTTGGCGCGATTGTGGGGTGGTTAGTCGCGCACCATTAAAGCTGACTTCAGGCGCTGAGGCGCAGTATCTTCAACCACCTTAAAGGCACGACTGAAGTCGTGCTCCTTCCCGGTTCCATCCTTCCAATGTTCCTCGTTCTCCGTGCCTCCGCGTCTCTGTGGTAGATTTCTCATTTGCATGCCCTTTTCTGATTTTCACGGCAATTCCGCAGTCGTCCATCGTCTGCGCGAGATGATGTCGCGCGAACATCTGCCGCATGCTCTGGTGCTGGCCGGAGGGCGCGGCGCGGGCAAGTACACGCTCGCGCTGATGCTGGCGCAGGCGCTGAATTGCCTGAATCCCCCTAAGAAAGGTCTGAGGGACTTTTGTGGAATCTGCGCAAACTGCACTCGTATTGCGCAGCCCTGTAACCTGGATGCGCGGTTTGCGGAGGCGGTGGAGGCCCGGGAGAACCTGCGCGAAACGGACAAGAAAGAAACGCGGATTTTTGTGCAGACACACCCGGATGTGCTCGTCATCCCGCCCGATCCACCGCAGATGATGATCAAAGTCGACCAGGTGCGGCGCGTGATCGAGACGATCTATTACCGGCCGGCCGAGGGGCGGGAGAAGGTATACATCTTTACTGACTCGGCATTCATGAAAGAGGCTGCGAATTCTCTGCTCAAGGTGCTTGAGGAGCCGCCGGAGTTCGCGACGATCTTCCTGTTGACCGAGAATCCGGGAGAACTGTTGCCGACGATCCGTTCGCGATCAATGACGTTCACCCTGGGCGCCTTGACCGGAGAGGAGATCGAAAAAGATCTGGAGAAATATCATCCTGAGTGGAAGCCGGCGCAGCGGACGCTGGTAGCACGTTTGTGCGATGGCGCGGTTGGACGGGCGCGCGGATTCAATCTTGAGGCCTACACAGTTGCCCGCCAGCATGCCTTGGTCATTTTGAACTCAGCGCTGCGCAGCGGCGATCACAGTGAGCTGTTCAAGATTACCGAGTCGTATCGTCCGGGGGCGGAGGGGCGCGAGAAGACTGAAGGACTGATCCAGACGCTGTATTCTTTGCTGCGCGATCTGATGTTTATCGATTCCGGTACGCCGGACCTGATCCGCAACACCGACATTGCGCCGGAATTGAAGCGGATGGCCGAGTCGGCCGATTTCGAATGGATTACGGCTGCATCGGATCGACTGGCCGAAGTCGAGCGCGGGATGCGAAGAAATCTGCTGCGGTCGTTGTCGCTGGATGCGTTCGCGGCGTGGCTGGAGAAGTAGCGTTCGCGGGCCGGCGATTGCCTTGTCAAAGTCACACCGACCTGGCGACAGTGTAACTGCCACCTCGCCTCCGAACCTTTATTACGTGCCGAAGGCAACAGACTGGAAATTTTCGCGACATATGCAAGGGGCCGATCCCTTTCGCTCCGCCTGTCCTCAAATTTCTGTTACTGACATTGGCGATTTCCAACTGACTACCAAGTTCACTCGGTTTGTAGATCAACTCTAAGGCGGTGCTCTTCTTGAAAGACAAAAAGAGCTGCAGAAACCTCCAGTGACCCACATCACAGATATCGATTCCTTGAGGAAAGGACAGTAGAATGTACAAGTCGGCTGACCCGCAAGAACATCTTGAGCCACGCGAGCCCCATCAGCGAGCAGTTGCAGACGGCACCGTCAAATCCTGTGGCGCGTTGGATTCCTGTCGTCGAATGGCTTACCTCCTACGACCGTCTCTGGCTCCGCGGCGATCTGATCGCCGGCCTCACCGCCGCCGCGGTCGTCGTCCCGCAAGCGATCGCCTATGCCGCCATCGCCGACCTTCCGCTGGTCGCGGGCCTGTACACCGCACTCATCCCCTTAGTCGTCTATGCAGTCTTCGGCACGTCCCGTGTGCTCAGCGTCACGACCACCTCGACCATCGCCATTCTGACCGCAAGCGCCCTCAAACAAACCGTCCCCAACGCCTCTGACGACACCCTGATCATCGCTGCCACAACGTTATCTTGCCTTGTCGGGGTGACTCTCCTTGTTGCGTCCGCCTTGCGGCTGGGCGCTGTCGCCAACTTGATCTCTGAATCAGTACTGATTGGTTTCAAAGCGGGCGTAGGACTCACCATCGTGGTCGATCAGTTCCCGAAATTGCTCGGGATCACATTTGTCAAGGGCCACTTCTTCCACAACGTTTTTTCGATCATCGATCACATCCCACAAGCTTCCGTTCCCACTGTGATCTTCGCTCTGGCAATGCTGGCACTCCAATTGGGCTTGCAACGCTTCTTGCCGCGCATACCTGCGTCCCTCGTGACCGTCGCCACTGGCATTACGCTTTCTTTTTTCTTTGGACTCAAAGCCCACGGCATCGCGTTAGTCGGCGACGTGAAGGGTGGATTGCCCCCGTTCGTCATGCCGGCATTCACGCTAGCCGAACAACTCTGGCCCGCCGCGCTTGGCATCGCGCTGATGAGCTTCGTCGAGACCATCGCCGCCGGTCAGGCCTTCCGCGATCCCGACGAGTCCCGTCCCCAGCCCAATCAGGAACTCCTTGCCATCGGCTTGAGCAATCTGATCGGCAGTTGCTTCCGCAATTTTCCTTCGGGTGGAGGCACGTCACAAACTGCCGTGAACCGTCGCGCCGGAGCCCGGACGCAAATCGCCGGGCTAGTGACCGCTGCCGTAGTCGTCGCCGTCCTCTTCTTTCTAGCGCCCCTCGTCCACCTCATGCCACAAGCCGCGCTGGCCGTGGTGGTCATCGTGCCTTGCGCTGGCATGATCAAGATTCCCGAATTCCAGGCCATTTTTCGGAACCGCGTGCTGGAATTCAGCTGGGCCGTGGCCTCGTGTGCTGGGGTCGTGCTGCTCGGCACGTTGCGCGGCATTCTCGTCGCTGTAGTCCTGTCGCTGTTCGCGCTCGCTCTTCACGGGAGTCGGCGCCCGGTCTTCGTTCTTGGACGCAAGCCCGGCACGAACATCTTCCGTCCGCTCACCAAGGAGCATCCCGAGGACGAGACCTTCTCCGGTCTTCTTCTTTTGAAGACCGAAGGTATGCTGCACTTCGCCAATGTGCAGCGCATCGCAGATCTGATGTGGCCCTTCGTCCAGCAATACAAACCGCGCGTGATTGTGATTGATTGCAGCGCCATTCCTGACTTCGAATACACGGCGCTCAAACGACTCTCCGAAGCGCAGCAGAGGCTCCTTCAGGGCGGCACTGAGCTTTGGCTGGCGGGATTGAATCCTGAACCGTTGCGCCTGATCCAGAAGTCTGCTCTAGGGCAGACGCTCGGCCGCGCCGGCATGTACTTCGACCTGGAGCAAGCCATCCAGAGTTACCATAAACAATCCGGCGGAGCGCCCTGAGTTCTGCTGCCTGACGCACTCTGATCCAACTGTCCCCTTAATCCCTGAGGCTGATTCATGCGAAGGATTCGATGGCAGCGTCGTCGTTCTCGAAGATCTCAAACAAGTTCAGCACCCCAACGATTCGCAAGGTCTGAATTGTGAACTTGGACGGATTGACAAGCTTCAGATTCCCGCCTCGTTGCTTGAGAGAAGCGAGGAAACGTACCAGCAAGCCAATCCCGCTGGAGTCGATGATCGGTACGTCGGTGAGGTTCACCACCAGATGTGTTTCACCCGCGGTCACTAGTTCCTCTATGGTCTGGCGCAGGCCGTCGACCGCGTCGCCCAGCTTGAGCGATCCTTTGAGTTGAATCAATTGCGCATTGGCACGTTTCCGAACGTTGATATCCAAGCGATTGCCCCCGTGTGAACCCCGCATTGGGGCGGGCGTTCAGGCAGAGTTTTGTGACTCGCACGGCGTGCCTCAAATTACGGGAACCACCCACCTTTTGCAAGTCTGTCCCTGACGTCCGTTTTTCCACTCGGCAAAGCATGAGTCGCCATCCCCCAGGTCAGCTCGGCTAGAAATGAATTTTTCATCCCATCGATTCGGAAAATTTGCCATAATTCCTTCCCCCGCCGAGGTGGAGGAAGGCAGTGGCACTGGCTCAGGAAACCCGGTCCCGTTACAGTGTCGTAGTTGTAACGAATGATGAGCTTGTTTCCCAACAGGCAGAATCGCACTTGACCACTGACTACGGGCTCTTTGTCCTGCGGGATTGGGTCGAACTCGTGGACCTGATCAAGCAGGAGAAGCTGGATGCTGTGCTGTTGGACCTTGACACGGTCGGTGAAGGTCGGGATCAGAGCATCGAGGCACTGCGCGAGCTACGCGCTGTAGGGACAGACCTAGTCTTGCTAGCGTTGACGCGTTCGACTGCTCGCAAGCTCCGGCTCAAGGCGATCGACGCATCCGTGGATGAATATTTCACGGCGCCCTTTGATTTTGCCGAAGTAGAGCTGGTTCTCGGCCGTTCGCTTGAGAAGCGGGCGCTGGAGATTGACCACCGCCGCAGTCTGCAGCAACGTGGTGAAAGGCAGGATTTTTGGGGCATTATCGGCGCGAGCGAGCCGATGCAAAAGGTCTACGACGCTATCAGGCGGGTTGCGGTGGGAACTACCACGGTACTGATCCGCGGCGAGAGTGGTACCGGCAAGGAACTCGTTGCCCGCGCCATTGTGGCTTCGGGGCGCCGTAACGATAAGCCGTTCATCAGCATTAACTGCGCCGCGCTGCCTGAGCACCTCATTGAGACGGAACTTTTTGGCCACGAGAAGGGTGCGTTTACAGACGCCCGTACCGCACGCCCCGGCCACATTGAACTGGCCGATACCGGTACGTTGTTCCTCGACGAGATCGCGACCCTCGGGCTTGCGCTGCAATCGAAGCTACTGCGAGTACTGGAAGATCGGGCCGTGACCCGGATTGGCGGGAAGACTCCCAAGAAGATCGATTTCCGGCTCATTACAGCTACCAACGAAGACCTCGAACACATGGTCGAGACTGGCCGGTTTCGCGAGGATCTCTACTACCGCATCCACGTGATACCGATCCATCTGCCACCGCTCCGCGAGCGCGCGGGAGACACTCCCTTGCTCCTGAACCACTTCCTGCGACGCTATTCCGATGCCAACAATATCCCAGTAAAGCAACTCGAGCCGGATGTTGTTGAAATTCTCGAGGAGTACTCATGGCCCGGCAACATCCGTCAACTCGAGAACCTGGTGCAGCGCCTGGTGCTGATGGTCGACGGACCGGTAATCCGCACCCATCACTTGCCCCAGCAGATTCTGGTCACCAGCGCTACCAGCCAGGATTCAATGCTGATCCCGGAGGACGGAGTCAATTTCGACGAGGAGATTGCCCGGATCGAGACGGCATACCTGAGTGCCGCCCTGCGCCGCTGCGGTGGCAGCAAAGTAGCTGCTGCCCGTGTCTTGCGCATAGATAAGCAGAGGATGCACTATCTCTGCCGGAAATATCGACTGGGAAGAGACTGAGTCAAAACCCTGGCCGGGAGAGGAGTCCCCGCTGGTCAGAGTCTTACCACTCCCCTATTCGCGCGAGGTTGAAAAAATCATGTTCTGGGGTGGGTTGAGAATGTCTGGCCAGCTTTCCCTGCTTCATTCCGTCTACGGACTGCACAAATCGTCGGCGAAGTTTCGCTATAGGACCGCGCGAAGTCTATTCTTATTAACATCTTGCAGTCGGTGGGAGGACCTCGACTCGGTCATTGATAACTAGCAACTGCCGGATGCAATCTAACGGGAGAATGTCGCCTTCTATCTGTGTATTCGAGAATACAGATTAAAAATTAATTCTACGAGTATTAATTATTAATGTATCTGCCCAGGAAAGAGTGTCGGCGGAGTGGATCGCGGAAATGATCCCCGCGCATGCTGTTGAAAATACAAGAAGGAGTGCCTGGCATTCAGCCCGATTCCAATTGGCACGCGACTTGCTTTGTCCATAGTCATCACCGTGGTTTGGGACATACAGCTCTTGGGGCCTAAGTAAAAATTCAATCGCTGAGGCGATACGAGGAGAACACCAATGTCAGTCCAGAAAAAGTCTTTGATTAGCAGCCGCGCAGTTAACGCGAAAGGTGCGGAGTCTTCGGAGAAGAGTACGTCGATTGGCGAGAGCAAGCCACTGCAGGCAAGTGCCCTTACGAGCCGCCGTTTTAAGGCTCGAGCTGCTAAGTATCGTCCAATGAAGAAGAAGTACTAACAGAACCAGTCTCAGGCTGCGGTTCAAGTGCCGCAGCCTGACGTTGTTCTTCTACCCCAGATTAGGAAGTTCATCGAACAGTCAGCAACCGAGGAGATCATCATGTCAGTCCAAAAGAAGTCGCTGATCAGCAATCGAGCGGTGATGAAGAAAGCGATGATCGCGAGCCAGTCCAGCGAAGTCGAATCACTGAGTGAAGTCAAGTCGCTGCAGACCACCGCGCTGAAGTCGCAGGTTCTTAAGTCGACCGTCCTCAAGGCTAGCGCCTACAAAGTCTCCGGTCTTAAGAGAAAAGCATGAACCGATGAAATGGAGGCTGCAGGACCGCTGCAGCCTTCGTCTTCATCCGAAACTGCTTGGTTCGCCGACATTGCTTATACCATTCGTATTACGGCAGTTTGGTCTGCAAATCGCCCCGGTTGTAGAAATCCATACCACGTTAGATCCCGCACTTGGCGCAGGTGCTTGTCCCCCAGCATGCCTGACACGGTCCCTGCTCCGTTCGGCAAGCCCTTAACAATCTCTCGCAAGGTCTGGCGACCATCACAAGCAGCCACGAGCGGCGTGAGAATAGGGTCGAGTTCGTCAAAACAATATCGCAGGCCTGACTGCAGCTGAATCTCACAAGCTTTCGTTCGCCACTGCCCACCTTCAAGCCTGGATTCCTCCACCATCCGCAAGTCTTTGGCCGCCACCAACCTCTCATCGAGCAACCGGCCATCAGGCAGGTCTTGCAGGTATCGTCGCGTGGCGAAAAGCGCTGGAATCACGTCGCCGTACGGCTGGGATCTCTCCTCCGGCGCTTCATCGAACCAAAGGTTATTCTGTGTGGCATTTCGTCGCTCCATCACCAATAGTCCGGTACCGACAGAAGTCGCCCCCAGTTCTCCCAAATAGCGCAACCAGCAAGCGTAGGAGGCGTCGGCGGGATCCGCTTTTTCCGGGTTGGCACCCAGCCATCCGGCTACGTACGACTCAGGAACCTCAGTATCCGTGCGCAGAACCCACACATCACAACTGATGCCTGAGAGACAAGCAGACAGCTTGTCTCGCCAATCCGCTTTCTCTGTCTCGATCCACTGAAACATCATTTGAAAGTAGCCACCCTCATTCAGGAATGAGGCAGCCTGTCGCGCCAGGTCGAGGGCAAACTGGTCACCCGCCACGCCTGAGTCTCGATAGCGATGCCGGATCCCCGGAGAAATGACAAACGGCGGATTGCAGACGATCAGGTCAAAGCGATGCTCAGCGACGGGCGAAAATAAGCTGCCTTCGAGGCAGGTAACGTTATGGCAGTCGTTCCAGCAACAATTGAAGGCAGCCGTGGCGACGGCGCGGGGGTTAATGTCTACCGCATAGACTTCGTCGCTGTGCCGCGCGGCCAACATCGCCTGGACGCCGGTCCCCGTTCCCAGATCCAGTGTCTTGCGCGAGCGGCGGCGAATGGCAAACTGGGCGACTTCCAGTGTCGTCAGTGACACTGACATGAGCTTGTTTTCATCATCCGCGTCGCGCGGCCGCGCTACCAGCAGGCCGCAGCAAGGCTCAACCACAACGGTCGCGGAAACCTGATCGCCATCCCGTTTCAGATATTGCGCAGCGACAACCTGCTCGAGCGTCAGGGGCCGCAAGGCCTCGGCGGCATCTTCTGCAGGGACGGATCGCTTCATGTGAAATAGCCGCAGGAGCGTATTGAGAGGAGTGGCGGGAGCGCTGTCGTCGGGAAGTATCGGAATCCAGCTACGGGGCTCCATGACTTCCTCGATACCGCTGTCGATATACCCCGTGACCTTGAGCTGGTGGCGGAACTTCTCACCCACTTCGATTTGACTTGCATCCGGCAACCAGGCGCATTTGTTTCGCATAGCCGATCACCAGACCGTGCGCCGTACAAAGTCGTGGATAGCTCTCCAGCCAAAGGCTGCCAGCGAGTGCCGCCTGAGGATGACCTTGGCGGTTCCCGCCATGCCAGGGCGCAGATGGTTTTCAGGATTGGGCCATTCCACTGTCACCGCATAAAAGTTCTGTGCGGTCATCCCTTTGTAATTTTCCATCGAGAGCAATCCCGGCTCGATGTCGGAGGAGACCGGTGCGATGGCGGCTACGCCGCCGCTATACCTGCCCACTACCGAATCGAGTACGAGTGTTACCCGTTCCCCGACCTGTACGCCTTTCATTTCAAATTCCGGCAAGTAGATGCGTGCCTGCAACAAACTGAGATCAGCAACATCAAACAGGGGCTGGCCAGCAGCAACGTACGACCCGAGCAGATCGCGCACATGCGGCGTCGTGACCACACCTGAGACCGGGCTGCTCTGCTCAAGTGCGGCAACCTGTTTCTGCAACTCGGCGGACTGTTGCGCAAGGCTATCCCGCTCTTTTTCAGCGCGTGCATAGTCCTCGTAGTGGAGGCGCGCTTTCGTGGCGCGAAGCGAAGCCACGCGCAGTTCTGCAGCCGCATGTGCCGCGAGCCCCTCGAGTTCGGGGTTACGCATGCAGACCAATGTCGTGCCCGCGTCGATGTACTGCGCCTCTTCCGGCACGATCGCGGTAATTTCTCCCGACACGCGGGCATGTATCGAGGCTTTGTGCACCGGTTCCAGGATGAACCGTCCCGAGCGCGTTTCTGGCCAGAATGGAGTGAACGAGAGCAGTAAGATAGCCGCAACCGCTAGCGCACCACTCGGCGTCATCACCCATCGCGCGAGCACTTGTTTCTTGTCGAGGTAGGTTGTTTTCATGAATCTCACCAGCGTACGAATCCGAGAACGGAACAAGAGCCAAGCCACCAGCAGAGCTGGCAGGATTGCCCAATCGGGCGAGTACTTTCGGAAAACGTTGTAGGCGAAGCCCACTACAAGGTAAAGCAACGTATAGCTGTAGAGGCCTGAGGCGAGAGCGTACAGCGTAAACGCCCAGCGGCGTCGCCGCGGTACGAACTCTACTTCGACGGGAAGCCGGAATACATTCTTCTTCACCCAACTGCTCACGAATGCAGTCGAATCTTCTTTGAGTGCGATGATCCCCAACAACTCGCTCAGGATGTAATAGCCATCCAGTTTGATAAGCGGGTTGAGATTGATGAGAACAACGCCGACACCGGTTATCAAAATGATCTTGTAGGCAAAATCATGTAAGGGTGTGCCAACCGGCGTTCCCCACCAGAGAATGGAGGCAGCCGAGCAGAAGATGAGTTCCACCCAGATCCCTGCGATCGAGGTGGCGATGCGCTCCCACTTTCCCGCGTATACGTACACCTCAGTGACATCGACGAAGAAACACGGCTCAAGGTAGTAGAGGAGAAATCCCATCTTGTGGACGGCGCCACCGAAGTGTTTGCAGGTCAGACCGTGCGCCGACTCGTGAAAGAAGCCTAGAAAGCAGAAGAGCAGCCAGAACTCGGCGATCTCCGCCAAGCCTTTTTCGGTAAAGTCGTAATATTTCCAGGTATCTGCCCCGATCTCGCTCCAGCGGGTAACGAAGATACTGGCCATTACTGCAAAGAATGCCAGCGTGATGACCGTGAACCATCGTGTGTAGATGAACTTCGCCCAGCTATGGACCCAGTTGAGATACTCATCCGGATCCCAGTGGCCCACAGTAATCATCGTAATGTCTTCCCACTTCTTGTTGCGGCGGTTGCGCTCTTCCGCCTCCTTTTGCGCCAGAGTCAGGTTGGGCTGTTCTGCCGACGCATACCAGATCTCGTCGAGGCTGCTCGCGTATTCGCGAATGTCATTGGGGGAGAATGCGATTCCAGTCTGCTCGCGGAATAAACGCGCTACATCCTCAAAGGAGTTTTCTCCATTGAAGAGCTGCATCAGCCACCACTGCTCGAGCGTAAAGCGGTACATCTGGTTCGCGCCGGAGACGATTGCATGAACCACCCGCTCGCCGGCCTCAATATGCTCGCGCGCTACGATCAACGGGTGAAGCCGCGGGTACGCTCGCCTCAGCGATCGTGCCGGCAGATCTGGCAGGGCAACGTTTAGGGCTTCTGTCAGGTTCATTGTGTTTTGGGAACCCGGACGCTGGCCTGCATGCCGGGCCGCAGGCCCTGCGATGGCCCAATGATCTGGCAGAGCACCTCGATCGTCCCACTCGAGGGATCGACTACCGGACTGACTTCGATTACGCGGGCTTGCTGGCGCGCGGCAGGAACATCGGGCGAAGAGAGTTCAAGCGACTGTCCGGTAGCAACGTGCCCCAGAAATGCTTCGGGCAAGGTAAACCGGAGACGCAGCGGGCCCTCCGCCGAGACCCAGAACAGGCGGTCCCCGGGGGCAACCGTTTGCCCAACACGGGCGTAGCGTCGCGCCACCACCCCATCGAACGGTGCCCGGACCCTGGTCTTTTCCAGTTCCAGAGACAACGAACGCTCAGAAGCCTCCCCGTTCGTCAACGTTTCCTTCACTCGCTCGACGTCCCAGTGGTCGGACTCCGCCTTGTATTTCGCGTGTTCGAACTGTTCTTTGGTAATCAGGCCGGCATCCCACATTTTCTGTGCCCGCTGCAGGTCCGCATCCAGAACCTTCGCTTCAGCTTCCCAGTTGTGCAGATCCGCTGCCGTGCTTCGCGTGTGGGCCTTGGCTGCTTCGAGATCGGCCGCGACTTGCCGGTCGTCAAGCTGAGCCAAAACATCGCCCGTGTGTACACGCGCTCCCGCTTCCACCTGGATGCTGGCTACAACTCCTTCGCGTTGTGCCGCCACATCAACCTGGTTTTCGACCACCAGCGGCCCTGACGCAATAACAAACGCATCCGCACGAGGCGACGCGGGCTGCGGGTCGGATGGAGTTGCTGGAGCCACGACGCTGGCGGCCGCAACTGTGGGCCTGTCATCAGAGCACGCAACCTCCAGGCCCGTTACTGCGACAAGAACAGCGAACAGCGCAAGCCTCACAAGCACCTCCCACGAAGGTCACACCGGATTGCCAGCCAATTCGCTACCAGCCCAACCACTCCCAAAGCTTGGAATAGATCCACATAGCCGGACGGCGAAAAAGCACGTATCCTGCTGGACGCCATCCCGCCGCCACCTTGCCCCGCCCCTGCATGCCGGCGCGGATCAATCCCTGCGGATTCGATACCAGCACTCTGGCGAAAAATACTTTTTCGTCATTCTCAACTCCACCCACGGGGCTGACCACCTGTATCTGACCGCGAAAAGTCTCCAGCGGGAAACTGTCGAGTTTGATCGTGGCGGGCTGTCGTGACGCGAGAAGGCCGACATCCCGTTCCTCGATGGCCACATCGATCAGGGAGTTCTCCGCGTCGATTACCTCCGCGAAGGTATCTGCCGGTGACAGATGTCGACCGACCATGTTCTCAACGTCCCGCGTGCCGACTACTCCCGCTATCGGAGCCCGCAGGCGCGTCTTGTCGAGCTGCTCCTCCAGCCTCTTCAACTCCGCCATCCAGTAGTCCGCTTGAACCCGCTGCAAGCCGGCTTCTGTGCCATCGTTTTTGACTAACGCACGGTTCATCTCGGCCAGGGCGCTTTCATACTTCGCGCGGGCGGCAGCCACCGCCGAGCGTGCGTTCCAGTCCTCCAGATCGGCCAGGACAGTGCCAGGGCGCACGGTCTCGCCTTCGCGGACATGCACAGTCTTGACGACGCCATCGGCCGCGGCCATGACCTGCGCACGATGCGCGGGCGCGACAACAGCACTGCCGGACAGCCGCATAGGAATCGGAAATACAGTCAGAAATACGGCCAAAGCCGCGACTGCACCAATCAGTAACGCCCGGCGGCGTTTCTCCATGGCAAGGAACTTTCGTTTCTTTTCCAGAACCGGCTGAAGAACATCGATAAAAGGTACCTCGCGATACAGCGAGGCGTTGCGCAGCGCGACCGTGGTCTGCGCGGCAAGCACGCGGATCACCTCCATGTGCGCCTGCGTAAGGAACTCTGGATCGCGGCTCTCTAACGACAGCAATCCCAGGCGCCCCTGGTCATCATCCAGCGGCAGCACGAAAAAAGTGCGCGCCCCCGTGATTTCGAAGTACTCGTGGAATTTGGCACGGCTGGTTTCGCGCTCTACGTCAATCTCGCCGCCGCGCTGTCTCACGTGAATCTCTTCTTTGGACAGCGAGGCCCACTCGAGCATCTCTTTCAGCAGCTTGACCGTCGGATCACTGAAATTGATCGCGGTCATCCCGGAGACAACCTTCAGGACCAGATTGCCGTGCTGTTCCAGTGCAATCGCTGCACGGTCATAGGCAACGACCGATCTGGCTCCCTTGATGACCGCTTGCAGGACGCGGTCCATGTCGAGGGTCGAGGTAATCTCGTGGCTTACTTTGACGAGTGTTTCCAGAACTTCCAGCTTGCGTTCTGACTGCAACAAACTTGCGTTGTGCAAAGCGTTGTTTGCCGTCTGGCAGATACTGGTCAACAGAAAAAGGTCGTCGTCGTCAAATGGAGCGCCGTCCTCGCGATTGATGACTTCAACCACGCCGACCAGGGAATCGCGGTCCATTAGCGCACACGCCAGTAATGAGAAGACTGGAGTCCCGGACTGCCCCTTGTTTCTTTTAGTCAGGCGCTCGTCTTGCGGGTCTGGGATCAAGACTGGCTCGCCATTATCCGACAGGTCACCGGCAATGCCATCTCCCGGGACTTGAATGGAATCGAGGTCAGAGGTTGGATCGTCTCCCGACCGATTTACGAGCCTGACCGCATCGCCGTCCACCATCCACACATTGACCGCTTGCACGCGCATGACTTCCTGGAACTTGTTGGCAATCAACTGAAGCAGTGGATGGATTTCCAAGGTTGAGTTAAAGACCTTCTCCAGGTCGTACATCTGGGTCACACGGCTCACGGATTGGAGGAGGTTGTTCTGCTCCCGTTCATAAGAGATCGCGGCGGCGATTGCCGTCGAGGCAATTTGGCCCAGTTCTTCCATCGGAGCCAACTCAGCCTTATCCAGAGCTCGGTCAAAGGAAATTATTTCGATGACCCCAATCATCTCTTCCTCGAACATCAACGGGACGTAGGTCAGGGACTCTACTGTGCGTCTGACGTCCAGATGCGCATAAGTTTCACGTCGCAGTGCCTGTCCTTCCAGGATCGCAACCTCGCTTATCGTCGAAAACTGCAGTTGCGCAGCTACCTTCACATCGCCGGACATGGCCACCGCAGTAAAGGCTGCATCGGGAGTTTCTTTTACGTGCACGACTGCGGCAGAAGCGGCCAGTGGGTCGGTAACCCTGCGGGCAATAAGATGGGCCCGCGCGCGAACGCCTGGTCTTGCCAGCAGCGCCACCGCGAAGTCCGCCGAGGATAGGACGAGATCCGACCTTGGGATTGCCACCGACTGCTGCTCCTGGTCCACATCTATAACTGCGTTTTGAGCAAGGGGGGAAGGTATGTCAGCTCAAGCAGATTGCTGAGGGTACGGATCATATGACGGCAGTCGAAATAGGTCAACTCCACCAAGCTGAAGGAGGAGCTAAACGGAAATGCATAGTCGTCTAACGAGGCTTGTGACAAGGAAGCAATTTAGACGGCTGCCACATGCTGCCACATATGGAGAGGCGCAAAGGGTTAGCGGGTCGAACGGATGCAACTCGTTCTTCCAAGCTCGATGAACGGCTTGTCGTAAAGCCTGCTCGCCCGAACGCGTTGAACCATCAATCGTCTTGACGATGTCGTCGAACGTCTGTGGGGTGAATCACACGATGAACGGCATGACAGCCACGCAGACAACGGCGAAATATTTGATGACATCAAAGAGGTCATGCACAACCTGTTTCCGACTGGCAAAGCCCACCCAGAAAGCGGTTGGAACCGCAAGTGCGAAGAACAGAATGACGCTCAACGGGAATATGTCATCCTTGTCTAGTCGCATGTCTTGTTCCCACGGTCTTCCCACGTCACCGTAGCTCCGTGCAGGAGCCGCTTTGCGGTTTCCGCAGCGATTTCTTTCGCTTTGTCAACCGTTGGCCACACTCCCGCGCCTGTGATGTTGTGATGGCAGTCTCCGCTGTATTTTATGCTCAACATGAATCCCCCGGAGACACAGTGCTCAATCGTGAACTCGAACAGCTCACTATCGTCTCTTGCGCTGCCTTTGACCAAGATGTCTCGTGCCATGGTTCTCTAGTTCGGTGCTGTAGCTTGGAATTGAGGTGGGTTATCGTCTCTCGTTGTAGTCTGGCACTGCCTCCTCCACTACCTGTTCAGCATTCGCGAGAGCCTCGCAATCGCAGTATCCACCATTGTTTTCCAACCATCCGACGACCGCATCTTCCTTCAAGTTATGGTTGCGGATAAAGTCGCGCACATGCCGTAGGGTGTCGTCACATTCAGACGAACCAAGCTGCAAATCAACGTAATCGAAAAGCGCTTTCAAGAGCGGGACAGCGACAGGCAGGTCATCTCGTACTTTGCGCAGCCGTGCAGGGCAGACAACCTCCCAATAATCGTCTGCTAAGCCACAGCTGTTAACCCACGAGTGCGCCAAACACTCGAGAAACTGCATCCTTGAGAACAGCGTCCCCAAGAAGGTCCGGAGCAAACTGCTTCTCCACTGCGACTGCGGAAAGTATAGGCAGTAGCAACACGATCGCAGGCACTTTCTCAGTATCGCGTCCGAAGAGCGCCGCATACCCGGCGCTCTCGGGCGAATACGTCGATTTATAGAGGGCGCGCAGCCGGTTTTTCGATTTCGGATTGCGAACAGCATAGAGCTTGAATTCCAGAAGGAGCAGAAGCCAGGCTTTGTCATCCAGCACACTCAGCATCAGGTCACGAAGAATTAACCGGTTCTGCTTTAAGTTTTTCGAATCTGCCAGCATTTCATCAAATCGAGTTGCGCAATCTCGGGTGCGCTGCTCAAAAAGTGCGACAAACAACTCCTCTTTGCTTTTGAAGTGTGCGTAAATCGCCCCCTTGGTTCTTCCCGCGGCAGAAGCAATCTCATTCAGGTCTGCCTTTTCGAACCCGTCCCTCACGAATATCTTCTCGGCTGCCTTCAGCAGCAGGGCGCGGGTTTCCCTCGTCCGTAACTGGTTGCCGTCGAGACGCTCCACATTTCTCGCTTTTTCTAGAGCCGTTCGCTTCTTCATGACTTCTTCTTGAATTCTCCCACAAGCGAGGGGCGCTCGCAGTACATTTGCTGTGTTTTTTCGTTTGACATATCTACGTACCGGTAGGTAGTTTTGCATTGTCCTGCAAATCCGGGCCATGGCATCCAATTGGCGGTTGGCGGGCAGGCGCGAATCTCGTCTGCATCGCTAACGTCGAGGCACATAGCTCCCGACAGGGCGATTGTGGAAAGATCCAATGACGAAGAGACTCCTGTTTATCGCCTTTCTTGCCTCGACAATTTGCGTGCGTGGCTCGTGGGCTCAAGCGCCCGCAACTACAGAGACCTTCACTGTCCATGTGGACAAGAAGGGGCCCACCATCAACCGCGACATCTTCGGCCAGTTCGCTGAACACCTGGGCCAGGGGATTTATGAGGGGATCTGGGTCGGGAAAGACTCCGCAATCCCCAACACGCGCGGCATTCGGACAGATGCCGTTGAAGCCCTGCGCGCAATCAGGGTGCCGGTGGTTCGTTGGCCTGGAGGATGTTTCGCCGATGAGTACCATTGGCGAAAGGGCGTTGGGCCTGAACAGCAGCGACCCACGACCATCAATTCGTTGTGGGGCGGGGTGCCGGAACCGAATACATTCGGAACCGATGAGTACATGGATTTCCTGAACCAGATCGGTGCCGAGGCCTATGTCTCCATCAACATGGGTACGGGAACACCACAGGAAGCAGCTGAGTGGCTGGAATATATGACCGCATTGCCGCCTTCTTCTCTTGCGAAAGAGCGGGTCGCAAACGGCCATAAGGAACCCTACAAGATCAAGTACCTCGGGTTAGGCAACGAGAGCTGGGGCTGCGGCGGCCCGTTTACAGCAGACGATTATGTAGAACGTATGAAGCTCTTCAATCACTTTGTACATAATTTCAATCCGTCTCAAAGTTCGCCCAGCCCCTTTCTTCCCAGCCCCAATCCCATGAAGCGCGTCGCTGTCGGACCGGATGCCGCCAAGACCGAGTACACAGAAGCCGTGATGAAAGCATGGGGAACCAGACAACCAATGGACGCGTTCTTCTGGAACGTTGATGGGCTGTCACTTCATTTCTATACCTTTGGCGGAATGCCCCTGTCTGCTCCTGCCACAGATTTTTCCGAAAAGGAATACTCCAAGGTCCTAAAAGAGACTCTGAACATCGAAGATATCATCGCGAAACACTCGTCCATTATGGACAAGTACGACGCGCAGAAGAAGGTTGCGCTTGTAGTGGACGAGTGGGGAGCATGGTTGAAGCCCATGCCGGGCACCAATCCCGCATTTCTGAAACAGCAAAACTCATTGCGTGACGCAATTCTCGCCGCTCTCAATCTCAACATCTTCATTCATCATGCCGACCGCGTCAGAATGGCGAACATAGCTCAGATGGTGAATGTGATCCAGTCGATGATCCTGACCGACAAGGAGAAGATGATTCTTACTCCCACCTACTACATCTACAAGATGTACGTGCCCTTCCAGGATGCGACGCTCCTCGCCGCGGAATTGGAGCCCGGAGAATACAAGCTCGGCGACGTTGCGATGAAACGGGTAGATGGGGTTGCCGCTCGCGACAAGGACGGCCAGGTTTGGCTCGCCGTCACCAACGTCGATCCCAACGGGCCTACTGATGTGCATGTCAATCTTGACGGAATCTCAGCGAAATCCGCTACTGGGCAGGTTCTAACCGCAGACAAAGTTGACAGCGTGAATACGTTCGAGGCGTCAAACGTGGTTGTCCCGAAAGAATTCAGTGCGCAAGCTGTCAACGGCAACCTCACCCTTCATCTGCCGGCCAAATCAGTTGCAGTGGTCCGCATTCAGCAATGACTGGAGCTATAACCGTGCAGGCATCGAGGTCCGAATCTCCGGAAAAGGAAAGGGTCTTTCTGCCGCAAAAGTCGGGCAAGAAAATGCGGTGGATCAATCTGTAAAGCGCCAGAAGGAACTACTCACAGGATTTCGCCGCATCCCGCTCAGACCTTGAGACGCTCCAGATGGCGCTGTACCCGAATCTGCTGGAACTGGAGCGCGAGCATTGTGATTGGTGTTCTCAAAGGTAGAAGATGAGCAGCACAGCGCGAGTGTTCCCGGGAGCAACCCTCGCTACTCCTGATGATTCACTGGCGTTCTACTCAAAAAACTACGGAAGCCTTGGGACGGGAATCGCGAATCAGCGTGCCCGCTTCAGCAGTTTGCCGACAACGACAGGCAAATCCCTCACTGCTTCATAATGCGACTGTTGAAAACAGGCGATTACACTTGTAACCTTTTGGTTACGAATTGGCAAATTTTCATGATCGAAGGACAGGCACTTGGAAAATGGTGGGGAATACTGCAGTTCTACTACAGTTGGAGTCTTTTGCTGCGAAAATCGTTACGGCTGGCTTGGATCAAAGGCGATGCAAGCTGTACAAAAGATGGGTCCTGGCGGAGAGGGAGGGATTCGAACCCTCGGTACAGGTGTTAGCCCGTACAACGGTTTAGCAAACCGCCGCATTCGGCCACTCTGCCACCTCTCCGCGACGTGTTTTTCAAAGCTTAGCACAGTCGGTGTTCCGGCGAACACCTCAGATGGCATTGCGGATCACAAACCGGTCGTTCGATTCTCACTCGACAATTCCACTTCTGCAAAGTCGGAGGGAGTGGGCGGCGACTACTGAATACTGTCGACTACTCGGAGATGATGTGATCCGCCCATTCAATGAGCGAAACGAAGATTGGCGGGCTCCCGAACTTGGCCCCGTAGTTGGCCAGATCAGACTCCGTAACACCACGAGCCCGCGCGCAGGCCCCGCAGGCATAGATCGTCACGCCCTTGGCTTTCACTTTATTGAGAAACTCCCCGACCGCGGGCCATCCGACGGGCGTAACGGAATCCGCGACGACTTTGCGCATCAGCACGACCGCTTCGCCAAGCAAATAGATCTGCACTTCGTGCCCGGCCTCGGCTAGCGCTAGCCCATGGGAGAACGGAAACGCCGCCTTGGTAGGATCGTCCGATCCCCAGGCGCTCTTCATCAGGATCTTGAGCTGTTTCTTGGATTGTCCCCGCAAAGTGCTGCCCGCAGTCAGAAAGGGGAGTGCTGCGAGCTGCGCCATCCGAGTGAGGAACGCTCGACGCGCCATGTTTTTCTCCTGCAATGAGTTCAGCCGGGGAAGTGCAAAGACTGTACCGCGTTTCGCCGAAATTGAGAAGCCACCATCTTTTGACGGATGCGACGGAGCACCATAAGATTTCCTACTTATGAAACGCATCCCGCTGGCCGCCGTGATCGTCGGGCTTGCCGCCGCATGTCTTGCACAATCCTCAGCCTCTTCCACGCTGATCATTCACGATGTGACGGTAATCGACGGGACTGGCACGCCGGCCAAACCACATCAGACCGTCATTGTGGAGGACGGCAAAATCATCGCGATCCACAACTCGGGCATGGGATTCGCTGGAAAGTTGCCTGGAAAGCACGTCGACGGGAGCCGCAAGTTCTTGATCCCGGGACTATGGGATATGCACGTCCACATGGTATTTGGTGACTGGTTCCCTCGTGCCAAGGAAATCACGCTGCCCCTGTTCATTGCCAACGGGATCACCGGGGTGCGTGACATGGGCGGCGAACTCGCGGTACTGCAGCAATGGCGCAGGGAGATCTCTGAAGGCAGGCTGATTGGGCCCCGCATCATCATGTCGGGTCCGATGCTCGACGGTCCTGAACCACGCTTTCCCAGTTCGATCGCGATCAAGACTCCGGAGGACGGTCGGAGAGCTGTCGATGATCTGAAGCAGCGAGGAGCGGATTTCATCAAGCTGCAGTCGCTGATTCCTCGGGAGGCGGTCTTCGCAATCGCAGATAAAGCCAAAAGGCAGGGCGTGTCGTTTGTCGGACATGTCCCCGACGCGGTTCGGGCGTCAGAAGCTTCAAACGCCGGACAGAAAAGCTTCGAACACCTCATTGGAATCTTTGAAGGCAGCTCGCCCCTGGAAGACGAATTCATCAAAGGGACGAAAACGGAGAAGCAGTTCCTTTCGACCTATGACCCGAAGCGCGCTGAGGCATTATTTGCCCTGCTGGCGAAGAATCAGACGTGGCAGTGCCCAACGTTGGTGTGGGAGCGCGGCGGAAATCTGATCGACGAAACTGATTTCGCTGCCGACACTCGCGCGAAATACGTTCCTGCGTTTTGGAAAACTGTGACCTGGAAGCGGTTCACCGATCAGGTCGAGCACGACTTCAACATCGATGACCTCGCAACCAGGAAGCGTTTTGTCGAGAAGGAGCTCGAGGTCGTGAAGGCGATGCATAACGCTGGAATTCCATTTCTGGCGGGAACTGACACTCCTCCCGGCGTGTACATCTTCCCGGGATTTAGCTTGCATGAGGAACTGCAGCGCTTTGTGGCTGCTGGATTTACCCCGATGGAAGCGCTCCAGACAGCGACGCTGAATCCGGCAAAATTTTTCGGGATGGAAGATCGGCTGGGCACGATCGAGAAGGGAAAGCTGGCCGACCTTGTGTTGCTCAATGCAAATCCGCTGGACGAAATCGCGAACACTCGGAAAATCGAAGCGGTGATCGTGAACGGACGATATCTACCACGCGCGCAGTTAGACAAGATGCTGGCGGCAGTGGAAAAGGCGGCTAGTCGGCCTTAGGCTGCTTCCTGCCTATGCCGCAGATACGGTCTTCCTTATGATGGCAGCGGATCAATCGGGCCGCGGCGTCGCGTCCGCAAGCACGAGAATCGTTCCAGCATAGAGCAGCGTGTCGGCGAAGTAGTTGATCCCCTCAACTTTCACCCCGGTATTCGAATCGAGTAGCGAGGCGATCAGGATCGGCCCATAGATGAATATGACCAGCACCAAAATCCAAGTGCCGAGATAAGCAGCAGCCATCCGTGCCTTCTTACCGATCAGCATGGATACTCCGGCAATGAACAGAATCGCGCCGGTCAGAAAACTGATGAGCGGCCGCGCCGGAATCCACTCGGGCATGAACTTTTCGAGCGGAACGCCCGGGACATTGGTGGGATGTAGGAAGTGTTCTACTCCGTAAAATATGGCCGCGAGCGCGATGATCAGTCTGCCCACAGTTACGAGCGCGCTCTTGCCCGGTGCGTGTGAGCGCTGCATTGCGCCGCCCGCAAGAACCAATCCGCCGGCGCCGAAAGACAGTTCCCGGCAAAACAATACCCACGAGATCCGGTTGTGCACATTGGCCAGTGTTCCCGGGAGGTCCATCATGGCCACAAATAGAAACATCATGATTCCAAACAGCAGGCCAGACCATCGCACCTGAATCCTGGTGGCAATGCTTAAGGACGCAGCCAGCAGTGCGACACCAACAAAATATGTCCAGAACAAATGCCCAGGCATGTACTTGGGCACCAACTGCATGATGGATCCGGCCAAAGCAAAATGCTCGGCTCCGAAGACGGCCAGCGGCACGGCGAAACACAGGTTGCCAAGAGCCACGACCTTGTCCAGTCCCCGAGCCCGCGCGATTTCGCCTCGCGCGGCCCACACCCCAATGACAAGAAGCACGATGCCCGCAACGCACATCGAGAACGCGGTGGAAGGAAACGCAAAAAACAGGAAAGACGCAACGCCGTTGATGGGATGCAAGTTCATGGAACTCTATTAAGGGCAACGAGGCTGATATTGACCCGGTGCTCGGATTGTACAAGTGGCATGCAATAAGTCAGGTAAGTGGTCAGCATCCGGAGGACGCGAAAATGATGGGACTCCAGGTCGATGGGAAGTCATCAACGAGTGACCCAAAGTCGCAATCTCATCGGCCTGCAACCGGCTGAATCGAAAGGGATTATCTGCGCCACGCACATTGTATGTACAATTCTGTACGAAGAGTGTTCCTTCAGGAACACTGTGGAAAACTCTTGTAAGTGCTTTGTTTCCTCGGCTTAGCCTTTTCCGCCTTGCTTTTTCTCCACCTTGGCCCAAGTGTCCTTCAGCGCAACGGTGCGGTTGAAAACTGGGGCTTCCGGCTTCGAATCCGGATCCACACAAAAGTAGCCCAGGCGCTCGAATTGGAAGCGACTGCCCTGAGCGGCATTCGACAGCGAGGGCTCGAGTTTGGCGTGTGTGATCACTTCCAGCGAGTTCGGGTTGAGATAGTCGAGCGGGTCCTTGCCCTCTTCCAGATCAGCAAGATTCTCCTTGGTAAAGAGATTCTCATACACGCGCACTTCCGCATCGATCGCGTGCTTGGCTGAGACCCAATGGATGGTCGACTTCACCTTTCGTCCGTCAGGAGCGTTGCCGCCGCGCGTCGCGGGGTCATAAGTGCAATGCACTTCGACGATCTCGCCCCTGTCATTCTTCACTATGTTCTTTGCAGTAATGAAATAGCCATAACGCAGCCGGACTTCTTTCCCCGGCGACAGGCGGAAGTACTTCGGCGGAGGCACTTCGCGAAAGTCATCCTGCTCAATGTAGAGTTCACGCGAGAACGACACCTTGCGATGGCCTGCGCTCTGGTCTTCCGGATTATTCTGCGCATCCATCTCTTCGACCTGGCCTTCGGAATAGTTGTCGATGACAATCTTCAGCGGACGCAGTACGGCCATCACGCGCGGGGCACGCTTGTTGAGGTCTTCGCGCAGGAAGTGCTCGAGCATCGCCAGCTCGACGATCCCGTTGGTGCGCGACACCCCGACGGCCGCCACGAAGTTTCGAATCGCCTCCGGCGTATACCCGCGGCGGCGCAGGCCCGACAGCGTCGGCATGCGCGGATCATCCCAGCCGCGCACTGTTCCCTGCTCCACCAACTGGCGCAGCTTGCGCTTGCTCATCAGGGTGTAGGTCAGGCTCAGGCGGTCGAATTCAATCTGTTGTGAGGGGAAGATTCCCAACTGTTCGATGAACCAGTTGTAGAGCGGCTGGTGATCGGCGAATTCGAGCGAACACATGGAGTGCGTGATCTTCTCGAGCGAGTCGGACTGACCGTGCGCGAAGTCGTACATCGGGTAAATGGGCCACTTGTTGCCCGTGCGGTGATGTTCGGCGTGCAGGATGCGGTACATCACCGGATCGCGCATGTTGAAGTTCGGCGAGGCCATGTCAATCTTGGCGCGCAGGACCCGGGAGCCGTCAGAGAACTCGCCTTTGCGCATGCGTTCGAATAACTCCAGGCTCTCCTCAACCGGGCGGTTGCGGTAGGGGCTTTCTTTACCCGGTTCGGTCAGCGTGCCGCGGTACTCGCGAATCTGTTCCGCAGTTAGATCGTCGACGTATGCCTTGCCATCTTTGATCAGTTTGATCGCCCATTCGTAGAGCTGCTCGAAATAGTCCGAGGCATAGAAGAGACCGTCCCAGTGGAATCCGAGCCACTGGATGTCTTCCTGGATCGATTCGACGTACTCGACGTCTTCCTTCTCGGGATTGGTGTCGTCGAAGCGCAGGTTGGTATGCCCGCCAAACTCGTCTGCGAGACCGAAGTCGATGCAGATCGCCTTGGCGTGGCCGATGTGCAGGTAGCCGTTGGGCTCAGGAGGAAAGCGGGTCTGCACACGTCCGTTGTACTTGTTGGTTCGGAGGTCTTCGACGATCCTGTCGCGCAGGAAGTTGGAAGGGCGCGACTCCGGAGCGGGGCTGGTACCCGTCTCAGGTGCGGCTGATGGCGTTGTCATAACCTTTGATCTTACCGCAAAGATGGGTCAGGGCCTGACCGCGACCGCGCCTGCTCTGTCACCCAGTCTGTCAGGTAGGCATCGGCCCCTCTGGCCGCCAGTGTGGCTTTGCCTTCGACGGCATCCACGAAATTTTCGATCAGCGGGAAATGGAAGTTGGGATTGGGTGGAAGGCTTTCACTACCTCCGGGATAGATGAGATTGGGGCCATTCAGCGGCGACATTTCTATTTCGCCTTCAGTGCCGCGGATGCGACATTCATCGCGCCTGATCTTCGAATGCCAGCGGACATCGACGATGCCGCGCACGCCGTTCTCATATTCGATCATCGCAGTCGCGTTGTCTTCGACTGCGTAATGATGGACAACATTTGAGAGCTGGCCCGTGACCCGGAGTGGTTTGCCAAACAGGAAGTTCAGCACGTCGATACGATGTGAAGCAATGTCGAGCAGCGGGCCGCCTCCGGCCTTCGCGGGATCGAAAAGCCAGTTCCGTTCTCCCTCGCCGTCGAACCACATATGGTTCGTCAACTCGGCAAAGACGGGCTTGCCGATTGTGCCGGCTTCGATTATTTGCTTCGCGCGAAGTACCTTGGGATAAAGGCGCCGATAGTAGGCCACACCAAACAGTTTGCCGCTCTTCTCGGCGGCCGCGAGCATCGAGCGGGCCTCGGCTTCGCTCATCGCCATCGGCTTTTCGCAAAGCACGTGCTTGCCAGCCCGCAAAGATTGAATCGTCTGCGGAGCGTGCAGGAAGACCGGCGTTCCGACGTAAACAACATGGATATCGGGCTCACTCAGGGCTTCGTCGAGAGAGGTCCAGGCCTTTGCGCCAAACTGTGCGGCTTTCGCCGGATCACGGGTGACCACGCCGTATAGACGGCTTCTGGGCTCGGATTGAATTGCCGGGATGACGCGCTTGGTAGTGATGTCGCCAATGCCAATTACGAGCCAGTTAAGCATGACGATAGTGTCGCACGGCGGGAGCGTCCAGATGAGCGGCTCGCTGCGCTTCGCGGGACAGACGAGGCGGCTGTCTCCACATGGTCCTTGCACCGCCGAGAACATCAAAGGCCGGCTTTCGCCGGCCCTGATCTGAGAATAAACCCTGCATTACTTCTTTGGTGCGATCGCGTCCTTCGCAGCTTTGGCGACGCGGAACTTCACGACGGTCTTCGCCTTGATCTGGATGGGTTCACCGGTCTGCGGATTGCGTCCGGTGCGGGCTTTGCGGTGCGCCTTCACCAAGCGGCCGAGTCCGGGGACGACGAACAGGCCATTCTTCTTGGTTTCTTTGATGGCGGTGTCGGCGAGGTTCTCGAGGAACGCCGCCGCGGTTTTATTGGGGATTTGAGTCTTTTCGGCGAGTTGCCGAATCAATTGGGTTTTGGTCAGACCTGCAGCCATACTGCCTCCTTAAAAATTGTTTTAATTCCGATGCGGGCCTATGTTACACCGTCGGGGCTGTGGAAAAACACATATTTTATGCGGGTTTTACGGTTTATATACGCCCGAAGGGGCATGTTTACAGGGTCCAGAGGGGGTAGCAGTGCCGAAACGGGCTGTTGACGCCTCGAAGATGGTGCTTCACCGATGCTGTTCTCGCGGGGCGGATGTACCGGGCCGCGGCTTTGCAGGTCGCCGCGACCGGCAGTTATCGGTCTCGATTCGCAGTCGGCACACTCGGCGTACCTTCGCGCGGCGGAGGAGGCGTCTGCCCCTGCTCAGGCCGAGGTGCAATAATGAAATGGAGGAGTGCTGATTGAGCTGCGCCATCTGTGAGATCCGCAAAGAAAAGCGCTTCTGTCCCGCGGTGCATGGCCGCATTTGCCCGCAATGTTGTGGCGAGCAGCGCGAAGTCACTCTTGATTGCCCGAGCGACTGTCCCTATCTGCAGCAGGCGCGCGAGCACGAGAAGCCGCGTTCGTCTGATCAAATCGATCCCGGCGCATTGTTCCTGCACGTCGAGGTCTCCGATCAGTTCATGTACGAGAAGGAACACCTGCTCATGGGGTTGACGTATGCGCTGGCCAAGGCCGCGCGAGCTGATCGCAGCGTGCACGATCAGGACTTGATCGCCTCGTTGACGATGTTGGCCAGAAGCTACGAACGCCGCATCAATTCGGGCCTTCACTACGAACAGCCCCTGACCAGTGACTCGCAACGGCGGGTCGAGATCGAAGTCGAGAACATGGTGAAAGAGTACCGAGAGGCCGAGCAGAAGCACATGGGCTACTCCAGTCTCCGCGATTCTGATGTCCTCAAAGCATTGGTCTTTCTGTCGCGGTTGGCACACGGGCGGACGTCTGGGCGTCCAAAATCGAGAGCATTTGTTGAATTTCTGTTCGCCCAGTTTCCTGAGAGGGGATCGGCGGTGCTGGCTCCGCAGGAGGCCGGCAGCAGAATTATTATGCCGTGAAGCGTCGTTGGGCGTTAGTCGTTGGGCGTTAGTCGTTGGGCGTTAGGCGTTAGTCGCCGGCGGTCGGCCGATGGCAGCTTAGCTCATCCTTTAGCCTGCGTACTGACTGACCGGGCGGCAATTTTTCGAGCAGTTCTCGCATTGTCTTATTTAGTCGAGGATGTTTCGCCTCGGGGGCGATCTCCGCGAGTGGCGCGAGGACGAAGCGGCGCTCGTGCATCGCAGGGTGCGGGATCGTCAATTCGGGAGTGTTTACAACCACATCTCCGAACAAAAGAATATCGATATCGATCGTTCGTGGACCTTTCTTCTGAACTCTCTGTCGTCCCATCGTTTTCTCGATGTCGAGGACTTGTTCCATCACCTGGGAGGGAGTGGAAGACGTCTCAAGTGCAACGACGCAGTTCAGAAACCAAGGTTGATCGGTGAGCTCTACCGGTTGGGTTTCATACGCGGAAGAAACTGATTCAACCCGTCCTGTCGCCTGCAGTCGGTGGATCGCGTCACGCAAATAGGCATTACGATCTCCGAGGTTCGACCCAAGCGAAAGATACACGAGTTGGGGCATTTTCACTCTGTTGTACGCTGTTGACATCAAGTACACAATCTGCACAAGCCTTGGTTCAACGATCCTGAAACATTCGTGCAACCGCCCTACTGAGGGCCCATCACCTTGGTCACTATCCTGAACCTCCTCGTCCCCCTAGAATCGGAACATGACTTTGGAGTCACTCCTCCTGAGCCGAGACCCGGAAATAGTGCGGGTGATCCGGCCCACTTTGGAAAAGCTTTCGATTGACGTGGAAGTTTGCCACGATGCACGGGCCGGTTCAGACATTCTCATTTCGGACAAATTCGACGCAGTAATTGTCGATTGCGACGATCTGACGGGAGGTCTTGCTTTGCTGCAAGGGCTGCGCAACACTCCCAGCAACAAGAACTCGGTCGCGTTCGCGATTCTGAACGGCAAGCGGACGACAACGCAGGATGCCTTTGGTATGGGCGCGAACTTCGTGCTCCAGAAACCGATCAGCAGCCTGAATGCATCGCGCTGCTTTCATGCCGCGCTGAACTTCATGCTCAAAGAGCGGCGGCGCTATTTCCGTCAGCCGGTAAAGATGCAGGTTAAAGTGGTTCTCGAGGGCAAGGCACTCGCGGCGACGAGCACCAATATCAGCGAGGGCGGCATCGCGCTGTTACTGCGCGAAGCGATGCCGAAAGGTGCGACTCCGCATCTGAAGTTCACGCTTCCCGAAAGCACTATTCAGATGGACGTCGAAGCCGAAGTCGCCTGGGCTGACATGAAAGGTCTTGCCGGACTCCGGTTTCACAATATGGCCAAGTCCGCTCAAGCCCAGTTGGAAGAGTGGCTCGACGACCGCATGGAAGAGGAATTCCCGGGATCTAAAGACCGGCTGGCTGAGTCCGGTTCACTCCAGTAGCCTTTCCCGATTCTCGAAACCCCGTAAGCAGGACGAACCTTCCTTTGGACTTGCGCGCTTTCACCTTCATCCGCAAGCTTCTGAATTGGGGGGAAACCGCATGCTGAGCCAAGAATTCCGCATTGCCAAAATAGAAAAGACCTTGCGCTGGTTTGAAGATGACATTCCTCTATTGAACATGCGTGTTAAGGACTTATCCAAGGAACGGCAGGAATCTGCGCGAAGCTTTATTGCGGCGATGATTGCTCAGACGCGAGCCGAGTTGGAACGACTGCAGCAAGAGCAGCCGAATGACGCAAATGATTCCATCGTATGTCCCTGCGAGCCGGCCGACTAGCGCAGTTCAGAGATTGGTGCCATCCAAGGCCCATGCCTTATGTCTCTCGGAGCGAGAATTTCCTCCTGTGGCAGTTTGTCCAAAGGTAGAGGCTTCGACCCTTCGACTGCGCTCAGGGCAGGCTTCCGCTCAGCATGACAACGCCGAGGGTATCAGACCGACATTACTGAAGAGAGGAACCGGCGGCAGCGTGGGCGTGGCCGGCGTGTTCGCGGTCTCCGGGCTCTTCCTCCTGCGTGACCTCATCCCACAGGCTCTTATCGCGCAAAATGCGTGAGACCAGTGCGGTGTGCATAGCGTGACCCGCACGGTCAGCGACCACCTTGCCGAGCACCTGCTTGCCGAACAATGCCAAGTCGCCCACGAGGTCGAGGATTTTGTGACGAACAAATTCGTCAGAAAAACGCAGCGGGCCGTTTTCAATTCCATCACGCGTGAGAACAATGCAATTGTCCCGCGAGGCGCCGCGGATCAAGCCCATGTTGCGCATCGCCTGCTCATCCGCGCGGGAGCCGAAGGTGCGGGCCGGGGCAATGTGCTTGAGATAGCTTCCATTGCTTAATTCCACCTGGAAGGTCTCTTTCCCGATGAGTGGATGAGGAAAGTTGATGCAGTACGAAACCGAATAGGAATCCGCAGGGTATACGGCGATGAACTTGTTGCCCTCGCGCATCTCCACTTCGCGGCGAATCTTGAGGTACTTGCGGGCCCGGCGTTGCTTCCGGATCCCGACTCGGCGGATCATCTCGACGAATGGTTGGGCGCTACCATCAAGGATGGGAAGTTCCAAATTATCAAGTTCGACGACGGCGTTGTCGATGCCAAGCCCGATAAATGCCGAGAGCACGTGCTCCGTCGTGGAGATGAGCACGCCTTTCTTCATCAGGCTTGTAGCGTAGCTGACACGAGCAACGTTGCGGCTGACCGCTTCGATCTCAAAGTCGTCCAGGTCGGTGCGACGAAAAACAATCCCCGTTCCGGAGGGTGCCGGGAGGATCCGCATGGAAACTGGCGCACCACTATGCAAGCCAATGCCGCTACACGCCGCAGCAGCACGAATTGTCTGCTCGTAGATCAGAACGAAACTCTGGTGAAAAGACAGACTACAGTGTTGCCCGGAAAACTGTCTGTGGCAAAAAAGACACAGTTCGTGGTGCGCCGAACGACTTCCCGAGAGTAAAGCGCTCCAGCCAATGGTCTCGTATCTGCCAATAAAATAAGCAGTTACAAACTGCGGCGCTCAACGTTTTCCCGACTTGCCGGTTTTGTTGGGGTTGTAGCCGGAATTAGGGTCGAACATGGTGGGGTCGAGGTTCTGGTTGATGGTCACAGAATTGAGGAAGCGCTGGTTCGACATGTCTCCATTGAAGAAACGGGTAACGCTGTAGGGAGCCATGATCCCCGATACAGGTTTGTAATTATCATAAACTTCCTCTTCCAGGTTCTTCTGCTTATCGACCGGATCCCGCCATTCGAAGGACTTTTTGATGGGCAGGTGCGAGTCGATGTCGAAGTAGAGAGTCACGCTCTCATTCTGTGTGTTGATCATCGTCACCTGGAGGGCGGGATGTTGCGCGGCAATGGCATTGCCCTCGAACAAGAGCACCACGCCGGGATCGTTCAACCATAGTCGCAATACGCGCTCGAGCGAGTACTTGCGGCGGCGGAGATAGTCGTCAAGATCCTTCTGCTCCACCGGGCGAGGACCTTTGTAGGTGATCTCGTATCCTTTATCCCCGACAAAGACCTGTGCGATATCGCGCTCCTTGGTGAATTCGATTCTGTCTTTGTCTGGGAATTCGGTAAATCTCCAGAACTGACCTCCGCCGCCAGTGGGCGTGCCATGATGAAATCCGTAGGTGCGTCCTTGCTGTTCCTGGTCGCGGATGGTAAGCCAAGTCTGCCCGCCCAACGCCTCGATGCCCTGCTCGATGATGGCTTTCGCCTTATCTGAATTCTGCAGTGCTTCCTTATCGAGCGTGATCGGGGGAGCGGATGAGTTCTTCGAACCTTTCGAAGGCGATACGGCGGTATTCTGCGATTGCGCCCAGACCAGTGGCCATGCCGAGCACACCAACACCATCGTGGCAAAGAACAGTTTCATTCGATTCAGGGATGGATCACGCGATTAGAATTGTAGCGTCTTCTGTGGGCTTTTCGCTCCGGACTATGCGTGCTCCTCTCCTCTGTTAGATGCAGGAAACGCTGGAAAAGCAGGCTTGAGCAGGGGATTTTCAGTTCTCGCCGGACCCGTTGGCCGCCTCGCTGTGACGTACAGCCAGGCAGGAGGGCGACTCTAACCCGCCAAAACCGCGCCTCCATTCACGTTGCACACTTCTCCTGTGATGAAACTGGCATACGGAGTACACAGGAACAGCACGGGAGCCGCGATCTCGTCGGGTTTGCCCACGCGTCCGAGCGGAATCGTGCGGAGGATCTGCTCTCCGGTTTTCGGGTCTTTGAGAGCGTCAGCGCTCATGTCGGTGTCAACCCAGCCAGGCGCAACGCAATTCACGTAGATTCCGGATGAGGCAAGTTCGGTGGACAATCCTTTCACCATGCTGATTAGCGCGCCTTTCGTCGCCGAGTAATCGCAATGATAGGCCTCGCCCCGTTGTCCGCTGGTCGAACTGATCAAGACAATGTGCCCTGCCGGGGCGTTGGTCCGCGGCTGAGCTTTCATCTGCGCGACGGTATGCTTTACGAGGCCGAACACGCCATCCAGATTGATCGACCGCGTGGAGCGCCACTGCTCATCAGACATGCGCTCGATGGGAACGTCCTGGGCGGGCCATACGCCGTGGTTCGCGATGAGGATGTCCAGGCGACCAAAATGCGCGACGGTCTGCGCGACCAGCTGACGGGCCGCTTCCGGATGATTCAGGTCGGAGGCGATCGGGAAACAAACGTTGGTACCGCACTCTGTCGCCAACGCCTCGGCCTGCGCGCGTGCGCTGCGGTAGCTGAACGCAACCTTCGCGTCGGCCGCGATGAACATGCGGACGATGGCGGCACCAATGCCGCGCGAGCCGCCGGAAACGAGAGCCACTTTACCTGCGAGTGAGAGAGAAATCGACATGACCGAATAGGCTACCGCAACCGAAGCATAGAGAACGAGTGATCGGTGGATCCGCGATCCGAGATCAGCACTCAGCCGTGGAGTAGATCAATTACTTGCCGAAGAAAGACAACGTTGTCTTAACAAATTGCGCAGTTGCATCCAGGAATACAGGACCATGGCTGCCATTCGGGACGACCCAGAGGGCCGAGCGTGGAATCGCGCGATACATCTGGACGGCCATTTCTACAGGGTAGAGAAAATCGCGGTCACCATACACGATCAACGTTGAGGCCTGAATTCTGCTCAAGGACTCCGCAGTGAAGTTCATGTCGTCATAGCTGTCTTTCATCCCGCGCTGCCATTCCCAGAGAGCGATGATCTGATCGTCACCGAGTTTATGGCACTTGCGCATGGACTCCCACTCGCGAGCGGGTTGGTTTTCGATCGAAACCTGACGCATGATCGCGCGCGCCTGCTCGGGGAAGTACATGGTCGCGCTGACGACAACCATCGCCTCGATGCGCTCCGGTTGCATGGTCGCCATGTGCAGAAGAATGTTGCCACCCATGCTGACTCCGATGGCTTTGCACCGGTCAATCTTCAAACGATCGAGCAAGGCCAGCACGTCGGCGGCACACTGGCGGTGCGTGATAGTCCGGGTGGGATTGTTCGAGCGGCCATGACCGCGGGCATCCGGGGCAACGAGGGTGAATTGATGAACGAACTCCTCACGCCCAACATACGTCCAGTCTTCGTGGCAACCTCCGCCCCCATGGAGAAGCAGCAGGGGCTCGCCGCTGCCGTCTATCTCGTAGAACATTTCGATGCCGTTGAGCGCAACCGTTTCTGTCGTCATGGGTCGCATTTTGCGGATCGCGTGGGAAAGAAACAATCTGTTTTGTCTGCGTGATATCATCTACGATCCACTCGCAGCCGGAGAATCTTCCGGCAAGCAAGCAAAAATAACTTCGGCAGGGTTCCAACATTCAGGGATGTAGCTCAGATTCCTGGGCTCGAGGATGTACGCTCAGCCTTGAGCCCCCGGATCAGGAGGCGCACGAGCATGCCGTCGAAACGTGTGCCGGCCATTTTGGACACTTCGTCGAGCGCCTGATCGGGTGTGCGGGCCGCGGAGAATGACTGTTCGGTCACCATGTTGGCGTAGGCATCCGCCAAGGCGATAATGCGGGCCCACAGCGGGATTTGTTCTCCGCGAAAACCGTCCGGGTATCCGGTACCGTCAAAGCGCTGATGATGATGTTCGATGGCCTCGCGCACCATGTCGGAGTGCGGAAGCGTCGCGACGATCTCTGCGCCGATATGAGGATGCAGTTTCAACTGGAAAAATTCTTCGTCGTTGAGTGGGCCGGGCTTGTTGAGAATCTGTTCCGTAACGAAGATCTTTCCGACGTCGTGAACCCGAGCCGCAAAAACAAGATCGGCGGTTTCATCGGCGGAAAGACCCAGGGCCCGGGCCATCACTTCGGTGTATCGGGCCACCAGATCGCCATGGCCGGCGGTCGTCAATTCGCGGGACTCAGCCGCTCGACTCAGGGTCTCGATGGCTTCGCGCAACAGTTGAACCTGACATTCTTCGCCGCCACACAGCTTGTACAACGTGGAGGTTAGTTCCTCGAGCTGTTCGGGACCAGTACGTTCCCGCTGAAGGAAACCCTCGATATACGCTGAAATCTGCTGGCGCTGGCGGGCGAAGTCCTGGCCTTCGACGAATTCCTGGGCGGTGGAGACGAGGTTCCCGCCGGACCGTTTCGAGACGTACATGCCGGCATCAGCGACGCGGATGATGTCTTCGATGGAGAACCCATGCATCGGAAAGCAGGCCACACCGAAGCTGCCGGTGATGTGATGCTCGGCAAGCATGGGATCGGTGGCAAGCCACTGCCGGAGCCGCTCGGCGAGCACCTGGGCTTGTTCAGGCCCGGTTTCGGGCATGAGCACGATGAATTCGTCGCCGCCGTAGCGGGCGACTACGTTCGACTGGCGCGATTTCTGTTCCAGCAGGCGTCCGACGCGCGCCAGCACCAGGTCGCCCTCGAAATGGCCCAATGTGTCGTTGACTTCCTTGAACTTGTCGAGGTCAATGAGCACCACAGAAAAAGGCCGTCCCGAACGTGACGCGCGCTTCCACTCGGCCGACAGGGCTTCCCAGAAGAAACGCCGTGTTTTGATTCCGGTGAGTCCATCGGTAATGGACTGCTGCTGCAGCTTCTGGAAGTGAAAGGCATTGTGCAATGCGGTAGCCAACAAGTCCGCCAGCGTATTGAGAATCAGCACATCCTGGGGCGTGAAGGCATTCTCGTTCCGGCTTTCGACATTCAAAACACCGAGAAGTGATTCACCATATGTGATCGGGATGCATAGGACAGCGCGGGAATCAGGAAGAATCCCTGTGAGGTTGCCCGGCAGAGCGTTCTGCACCAGCGCGCGTTCACCGGTGCGCGCGACCCGGCCCAATATTCCGGCTCCGAGGGGAATGCGCCTGCCCATGGCGTGAGCCGTCGAGCCTGCTTCCGCCTTAATTTCGACTTCCTTGGTACCCTTGTCCAGCAGACCGATTCCGATGTGATCGAAGCTGAAGTTTTTCTGGATCTCGCTCGCGATCTGGCTGAGCATGTGAACCGGATCGTCGCTGGAAATCGCAGTCCGCGAGATGTTATTGAGGAACGCCAGCTGCCGCGAGCGGCGTTGCTCGTCGGCGAACAGCCTGGCATTTTCGACTGCGACTGACACCTGTCCCGCCGCGGTGACCAGTACATCGAGATCGCGCTGCTCGAATACAAACTCACGATCGGGATTCATGGCTACCATGATCCCGGAAGCCTTGTTCCCCATAAAGATCGGCACCGCGATCAGGCATTTGGCTGGACGCTTCGGAACGTGCGTGATGCCGAGGCGCTGACGCGCGGCTTCCAGATCGGAGCGAATCAGAAGAGGCTCGGCGGTCCGTATGACATATTCAGTGAAAGCATTCCGCAGCTCCCGGCTGCGCTTGGGCAGCACGCGGTTGTCGCGGACTTCCAGTTCGAACCGGATCTCCTCCGACTCCTGAAAGGCGATGTAGAAATGGCTGGTGTCGAAGATTTGGCCTAGCTCGACTTGAATAGTGCGCAGAATTTCGTCCTGATCCAACCGGGAGCTGATCGCCTTCCCGATCTCGGTCAGCAATTCGTACTCTTTGGTTCGGCGATAGGCATCATGGCTCAATACGTAGTTTTCGAGGGTGAGACCAAGCTGCAAGGCCAAGCCCACCATCAGGCGAGGACCGGATGAGCCGAAGGCGCGCCGTTCGGCATGGGGAAAGAGAATGACGCCGAAGTTATGGTCACGGGTCTGCAGGTTGACGGCCGTGAGATGACGCACCTTTGCCTCGGCGAGAATTCGTTTGAATTCGGCGAACGTTCCCTGCGAGCCGACGGGCAGTGGCTCGGTCATCTCGCCTAGATCGTGCACGGTGTAAATGCCGCTGTTGCGAAACGCCAGGTCCGAGATGTACTCGCCGGCACCATTCACTTCAAGGGCTTCCAGAAAGCCGGGTGGGAAGTTCTGTTGCACGGAAGGCAGTACTCCGCGCCAACGTTCACTGATCACAATCGCCGCGCAGTCGATGGGAATTGCCGTTCGCAGCCGTTCGAGCGCGGCTTGCATATTCGGCACCAAGTCTTCGGCAAAGAGCAGGCGGCGCGGATCTGCGCCCAGGGTTGAGAGCGCGAGCGTGTTCTCCTGTACCGCATTGCGCTGGTTCTCGAACAGGACCATCACCATGGCGATACCCAGCAACATCTGCGGAACCGGACCAAAGAGCCGGCTGGCGTTGCCAAACATCTCCATCCAGGGATTCTGGATTTGACCGACTCCCATCAGCACACCCCAAAGAGCCAGCGCAAAAGCGAGGACCTGGAAGGCGAGGGATCCGCGCTTGTGGCCGTTCAGGTAAAACACGGCGGAGGAGTACAGCAAAATCGCGGCAAGGCCGATTCCAAGCTGGATGGCCGGTTGGACGTCGGGACGAAATACGCCGTAGACGATATGGCCGTGCAGAGTGAGGAGGGCAAGGATCACTCCACCAGCCCCAACCGCTGCGTCGTACCAGCGGAACTGCGACGGACCACGCATCAAGCGCGTGGAAATGAATATGCAGAGGGCCATCGCCACGAGGAAAAGCTGGCTGATGAAAAATGCTACCGAAGATGAAGGAAAAGTATCGAGAACGTAGTGCAGGGAGTATGCAGCCCAGGCCAGCTGCCACGCGCGGAAGTAGGGCTGCCGGCTCTGCTCGTGCAGATATGTGAACACGAGAAAGAGCAGGACCGAGACGAATCCCGGGACTACAGCCGTAGTGATGACGACACTATTCATAGGGTCGGCGGCGCATTTCTGGCCAGATTCGCCGGCTCTCTCTTCGGGAGGAAACTTGCACCCATGGTTTCACAACCGGGCGACAGAACTCAACAGGATTTAAGTACATGCCAGCTTTGGAGTTCCTTTCTGATCAGGGGGTTGCACTCCCGGAGCGGTCGAAAACCGGCTCCGCCTCCTAAATCGACCGATCTTGACTTTGCGCCGGGCCCCGTCCGCGCAACGCGAGGGGCGTGCGCGGGAGAGGGAGAAGAGAAGGCGCAAGCTTGTGTAAACGCCGACAAAGCAGTTGGCTTGCGGTTTGCCCGTCACTCGGGCGCAATCGCGCAATTCTCGGGGACCGAGGCTTATCCAACAGTTGGATTCAGGATGGCACTGGTGGAAGGAGGCCTAGCGAGTTCGGGCATTGAGCGCTTGCCGCGTGGCTTCGAGGGTGTTGATAAGCGATTCTTTTGGAAGCTTTTGGATGATTGGTTCAATTGCCCATCCCAAGCCAAATGGCACGTCACGCGTAAGCGATATGGCCCGGCACTCGACTACCGCTCCTTTATCACGCTCCTCGAATTGCCAATAGGAATACAAGCGCCACAAGAAGCCGTAACCAGTATCAGGCTGCAAGATCTGCTCGCTTTGACTTCCAGCGTTTTCCACTTCTGCAATTCGGGTGGTAAATGAGCGGCACGTCCAGCGGCTTCGATCCACCGGACGATAGCGCACCTCATGATCGGTATCGAGGACCACGGTGATGATCTTCTTCTTCAGGAGCCGCAAGTATATTTGAAAGTCGTTGCCTTCACGCCGAATCAGCTTCGAATTAATCACTTCCGGTTTGTAGATGTTCTTGTGGTTATCATAGTCCTGGACCACCGCAAATATCTCTGGGATAGTCGAACCAGGAATGAATGCGGCGGCGATCCAGTCGTGAATCAGACCAGTCGCAACTTTTACCGGACCTCGTCCAGACCAAAACTGCGCCACGATCTGCCCTCGACTCACTTTCTGAGCCCGCTCCGGCTGCTGCTGAGACCATAGGAATGTCGCGGTGCCCTGCAAAGCCTGCTCCATTTTCCTCTCTGCCTCGAAAATGTAAGCATCAAAAGCTTCCAGGGTCTGCGAGTCGAGTTGCAAGGGTTTTGCAGTTTGCGTCATAGCCGGACCTATTTGAGGATCTTGATGCGTGACTCCATTTAGCACGAGAGATGACGACATCTACACGCTAATCTTTATTGTGCAATTTCGCAGTCTCACGTACAGTAATGCAGCCTTGAATGAGAAGAACCAACAGCACAGTCAGATCCTGCAATTCTCCGATTCGCACAGACGAATACAAGGAAGCCAACCTTCCCATCTTAGGCGAGGTGCTGTTTGCGGCCGAACTGGTTCTGTTGCATGCCGCACCTTTGTACTACGGTTTAGGAATACCGCATGGCGATAATTCGGCTGTCGTTCTCATCCCTGGTTTTCTTTGCCCCGATGCATATTTAGCCCCGTTACATCAGTGGTTGGCGCGAATCGGGTACGAACCCTTCTTTTCAAGAATAGGTCTTAACAGCGAGTGTCCGAATCTCCTGATCCGGCAACAACTGAATGAAACCATTGAGAAGGCCCTGGCCCAATCCGGACGCAGGGTTCATCTGATCGGCCACAGCCTGGGGGGCATCATCGCCCGTGCGATTGCGGCCCAACGGCCGGCGGACATTGCTTCCGTCATCACATTGGGGGCGCCGTTCCGGGGGACGGTCGCCCACTCCAGCATCCTTCATGCCGCCAAGATGGTTCGACGCCGCATTCTTGTAAAGCACGGCAGCGATGTGCTTCCAGAATGCTATACCGGGCATTGCACATGTGATTTTCTGGATTCTTTGCGGCACTCAATGCCCGGAGCGGTAGCAGAAACCGCGATTTACAGCGAGGGTGACGGAGTAGTCGACTGGCGATACTGCAAAACAGATCGCCCTGAAGCGGACGTCTTAGTCTCAGGAACGCACATCGGACTTGTTTATAACGCATCCGTCTATGGCGTCATTGCCGAGCGCCTGGCTCGAGCGACCTCCGGAGCGAGGAGACGAACCGTAAAAGGTGAGCCTTTGTAAAGGGAACCGGCTCCGACTATCCCTGGATATCCGGAGGAATAACCGACGGCTTCGTTTCCCGCATGGCTTTTGATTCCCGCATTTCCAATTCCTCTTGCCGCCGCTGGGTAGCCTCGATGGGATCAATTCCTGGCTTCTGATCGGTTCTCTCAATGAAGTAGCGCCAGCCCTCGTAGTGATCTGACGAGTCTTGGCAAGCTTCGAGCTTCTCCAAAGTTGACTCAGCGAGTTGCTTGCCTTTGACCACTTCAACCACTCCGGCCGAGCGGTAGGTCCGGACGTTGTGCCGGATGATGGCGTAGGAAGCGCTAAGTTCGTCGCGTGTCAAAGAGAATCCATAAGATGCTAGCCTCAAGGTTGACTGTGCAGCCAATGCCCAAGATGGGGCTTGCGTTTCAAATTCTGTGACGCCTGTGTCCTCGCGATGAATCGCGAGTCGAGTCATGCTCTGGCTTCGGGCGAGCTTCGTTCAATCTCATCGCCCGGTCATTTAGAACAAAGCCATTCAAAGATTTGATCGCAGTTCTGGCCTCCGCTGGGTTCGTCATCTCAACGAAGGCCAAACCGCGAGGTCCGTTAGTGTCACGGTCCTTCACGATCGTAACGGTCTCAACCGAGCCGTAGGCCGCGAAGAGATCTTTCAATAAAACCTCGGTGGTTGTGGGATCCAGGTTCCGAACAAAGATGTTTATCACAATTGTCTCAAATTTCTTAATGAAAGCCCCAACTCCGCACAAAAGGAAAAGAGGCGATCTCTTCTCGATCTCGCCTCTTCGAAGTAGTCGGCAGCTTAGAGTGCCCGCACGTTTTCCGCTTGCCAGCCTTTTGGTCCTTTGGTGACATCGAATTGCACCGTCTGGCCCTCCTGCAAGCTCCTAAAGCCTCCCGCCTGGATGGCGGAGAAGTGCACGAAAACGTCTTCGCCCGATTGACGGCTAATAAAACCGTAGCCTTTGGCGTCGTTGAACCACTTTACTGTTCCTTGTTCCATGTGTTGTACTTTTGTTCCTTTGTGATAGTTACGCTGGAGGGACTCGGAAGAAAAACTGCGCAGGTTCCTTGCTGATGAAGCGAGAGCTGCTCACGACCGATTCGGTCTAACGCACGTGGCCATGGTACGTGCAATTTACACATTTAGCAAGCTAAAAGACGACGATGCGATTGGGCCCGTGACTGGCGATCGCGATGTTTCGGCACAATGAGCGCGAAGCGGGTATACTAAAGACACCTTAACCTCGAAGACACGTCATCCAAGCACTTTACGCCTTCGCGATTGAGAGATCGAGAGGCGCTCTTATTGCATCAACATTTCTCCTCTTATGGCTCAATTGTTGCCATAACTACCAACGCTTTTCGCGGCGTGGTTGATGCTGTTCTGATTGCCAACAATGCAGTTGTCTCAAGCACTCAAGGAAAGTTGTGATCAACCGCTGGTTTGCCACCAGCCCCTATAACAGGAGTTCAACATGTCCGCACGCAATGGCGACAAGTCCAGGTTCCACCGGATGCGCAAGGAGAAGATCGCTCGACGGCAGCGAACCCACGAATTGCTAAAGAGGGGCATCACAGGAGGGAAATCGGTGGATGTGTCAGCCCGCAGGCCGCGGCCGGTGTCGGCATGAACATTCCACTGGTTGCATTACCGCTTTCCGCGCCAATTCCCGATACAGTCAAAAGGAAGCGAGTGCTGCTGATCGACACCTCGCATGCGAAGCGCGATTTGCGTGCCGAGGTCCTGCGGAAGCTCGGGATGTACGTCGATAGCGCCGCCGACATCACAGAAGCGCTCTCATGGTGGCGGCCCGCCCTATACGACCTTGTGTTGATCAATGTGGAACGAGGAAGTGGCCAACGGGACAAGTTTTGCGACCGTGTTCGTGGCGCGACCCCACCACAGCGACTCGCCTTCCTGGTCGGCCAACCAGAATATCTCGTAGATTCGCCCAACGCAGATCAGGAATTGCTGATGGAGCGCGGAGACGAACCGGCGGCCATTGTGAGTGCGAAGATCGCTCTTCCTGCCGATCCGGGAAACTCGACTCAGCGCTGGGGCATTCTGGAGGCTTCGCGGCGAATCTCAGCAGTCCGCTCCGCGTCCGTTGCTCGTAGCACAGCCATGCGCTCCCTGCCCCCTCCGCCACGGGATTCCGAAGGACGCCCATCGAAACCAACACCATCGACCCTGGACGACTTACTGAGAGAGGAAATGCGATGAAGAACCTTTACGTTGGGAATTTGCCCCATAGCACGACCGAAGCCGAACTGCGAAATCTCTTCGAGGTGCACGGCGCGGTGGAAAAGATCACACTGGTGACCGATCGGGATACGGGTCGCTCGCGTGGGTTCGGGTTTGTGGAAATGATCAATGCCAGTGAAGCCGACAAAGCCATCGCGGCGCTCAACGGAACTGATCTTGGCGGACGTACGCTGACGATTAACGAGGCCAAACCTAAATCGGACCGTCCCCGGAGTGGTGGCCATCGTTTTGGTGGTGGAGGCGGCCGCGGGCGTGACGACTATCGCGGCCATCCCCGTCAGCCGCGCGAGCCGCGCTGGTAGTTGAGCGGACAGAGTGTGTTCAGGCTACACATGCCTGTCGACGGGGAACAGACATCTCAAAGGGGGTACGTATGGCAAGAGGCCAATCGACGTTCACAAAGCGTCAGAAGGAACAAGCACGGCAACAGAGACAGCGGGACAAGGCAGAGCGCAAGAATCAGCGAAAACAGGAGAGGGCTCCTGCTGGTAGCGTTGACGAAATGGCCGAACTTCGCGAGCACGCTGCAGAGCAGGCAGCTTTGTTCGACATCGGCTCAGAAGAAGCGGACCCTACGGAGAAATCCATCCCTCTCTCAGCGGGACCGAGTAGCTGAGGCTTGAAGGTCTGGGATTCGGCTACTCCTGCAGCCAAATGACGATTACGAGAGGTCGTTAGAAATCCGCATCGCGTTAATTCAGGAGGGTGAGCGTGGCAGAAATCCGATTACAAGAGGGCGAATCCTTAGAGAATGCGCTCCGTCGATTTAAACGCAAGGTTCAATCAGAAGACATCATTCGAGAAGTCAAACGTCACTCATACTACTTGAAGCCGGGTGAAAGGCGTCGAGTGAAACAGGCATTGGCGCGGAAGCGTGCTCGGAAAAAGATTCGAAGGGAAGGTTCCGTTGCCAAAGACTCGCATCGCAATAATGCATGAACCTGCTGAGTGGCGTCTGCAAGTTGGCGGAGCACGTTCGACATCTGTCAGTTCAACGCCGGGAAATCGGTAATAATTGATGGACTGCCGCACGTTGGCTACGCGCAACATAGGCGTGAGACAAGCGGCCCTTGGTTCATGGCGAATGATTTTTTGTTCGGAGCCAGTGGCAACCTACTCAGCGGGATTCTCGATCTCCGAAAGCTGGATCAGCCGTCGATTCCCCATTGACGTAACTTTCGCGATTGCGCTCGGCGGACTCAAGGCCAGATAAGCAGCAAAACGATGTCGCGGGACTGGGGGCAAACCTCTCTGCCCGCCGACTCTGACGTAACATCCGACCCACACACAAGCTCGCCGGACGGCAAATCTGGGATCGATAGTGCCCTGCTCGATTCCCCATTGAGCGATCGCCACGACCGATCACTTCCCATCCGTCCCGTGCTTGACGATATCTTTTGGCGGCCCGTACCATCGAAAGTTCGGTCATGTCTAACGCCTCCAGCTCTTCGTCCCAAGGAAATCTGCGGGTGCGTTTCGCGCCATCGCCCACCGGCTTTCTCCATGTGGGCAGCGCGCGAACCTTCATTTTCAACTGGTTATTTGCCCGCCGGAATGGGGGGACGATGATCCTTCGGCTCGACGACACCGATGTGGAGCGGAACACGGAAGCCTCGGTCAATTCCATCTTCGAAGGCCTGAAGTGGCTCGGCCTTGGCTGGGACGAGGAGTACAAACAGTCCCAGCGAGGCGCGTTGCACCGGGCCATGGCGGAGGCGATCTTTCAGAAAGAGTTGGCGTACCGCGATTTCACTCCTGCGCACGGTGGCGACAGCGAAAAGTCGGGCGCGCAAGGAACGTGGTTGTTCAACTCCGGGATGCGCGATATGTCCCGCGCCGAGAGCGACCGCCGCGCTGCCTCGGGCGAGCCCTTCGCGTTGCGATTCCGCGTGCCGCGTGAGGCCGGGCAGGTCGTGCGTTTCACCGACGCCGTCTATGGCGAGCAAATGAAGGATGGGGCAGACATCGAAGACTTCGCCCTGCTGCGGTCCGACGGCATGCCGACATATCACCTGGCTTCATGCGCCGACGATGCCGACCTGCGCATCAGCCACATCATTCGGGGACAGGATCATCTCTCGAATACGTTCAAGCATGTGCTCATCTTCGAGGCCGCCGGACACGAGCCACCGCAGTTTGCGCATCTTCCGTTGCTGGTTGCGCCGGATGGAACCAAGCTTTCCAAGCGCCGGCACGGGCCGGTCGTAAGTGTGACGACGTATCGGGACGCCGGCTTTCTTCCAGAAGCCTTTATCAATTTCTTGTGCCTGCTTGGCTGGTCACCAAAAGACGACCGCACCAAGATGAGCCGCGACGAATTAGTCGAAATCTTTTCGCTGGAAGGGATTAACCGCGCAAACGCGGTTGTGAATTTCAAGGAACCTGCGGCTACGCCCGAAGAAACTTTCGATCCCAAGGCCGTGTGGCTGAACGCCGAGCACATCCGCGGATTGGCGGTCGAGGATCTCTGTCGGCGATTGCTGCCGATCGTGCGAGACGAGTATACGAACGTTACGGTAGAGAAAATGCTGCAGGTGACGCCACTGATCCAGGAGCGCATCAAGCTGCTGCGCGACGTGCTAACAGCCGCGGACTTCTTTTTTCTTGACCAACTGCCTCCGTATGATCCTGCCGAACTCGTGCCGCAGAAGGGAGACGCGGCCATGGCAAAAAAGGCACTTGTGAAGGCGAGAGCCGTGCTTGCTCATGTGGAATTCACGCATGACCCGCTCGATCAGGCACTGCGGGCTGCGGCTCAGGAACTCGGCATGAAAGCCGGACAGATGTTTCAACCCATTCGTGTGGCAGTCTGTGGGCGGAAGAACGCGCCTCCGCTGTTTGAGACGCTGGAAGTACTCGGGAAAGAAGTCACTCTCGCAAGGATTGAACAGGCCTTGAACATGCTAGAACCGGTCTAGATCCGATTCTTCAGAAGTTGGTGACTCACAGGTAGGTCTGGACTTTCCACGATTTTGTGCTATTGTTCCTTGCGCCCAAGGATTTTCCCCTTACTTCGGCTGACTCGGGATCCCAGACTAGCCCTGAGCACGCGTTGACATTCTGGCACTACCCCCCCCCGGGCCGCGAACCTGTGGCCGTCTGTACTGTCGACGCAATCGCGCAAATCGGCCCTGCGACAACCGGGGCGCACTATCCGCTCGAGGAGCGAACATGCCCAAGCTAACGATCAGACCATCGTCGGTTTTGCTGACTTCCGGCCAGGCCGCCACGTTCGAAGCCGTGGATGAGAAGGATAATGCCGTTGCCGTTTCGTGGGATCTGAGTCCCGCGATTGGATCTTTGTCGTTTCCGAAAGCTCCGCCTTTACCGAACGTGCCTGGGGCTGGCGCCACTCAAGCCGCGCCCGCGATCGGATCTCCATCGGCCACATACATCGCTCCCTTGGGTGCAAGTTCGCAGATGGTTTCGATCATTGCGAATAGTACGGAGGCATCCGGGAGCGCCACGATTTGCCTGACGGCGGATGCGATGTCGATCATCCCCGTAAAGGTTGAACTGAAGCCCAATCAACAGCAGCAGTTCGTCGCGATCGTGGCGGGCGTTCACGCCCCGCCGCAGCCCCCCGTTGATAACGAGCCGGCGACGTCGCCGCCAGCCCCTCTGGTCAAGTGGGTGCTGAGTCCGCCATTCGGGACTCTGGATGACCACGGTCTTTACACCGCCCCAGCGGAGGTACCGGACACGGCGACGGTCAGTATCACCGCGGCCAGCGAGACCACCGGGAAGCAGGCCACCGCAACCGTCAACCTGACTTCTCCCCCATGGACGGGCCGAGGCGTGCAGTTTCTTGCCGCTTACCTGCTTCTGGTTTTTACCCTCGTATTTTTCATTATTGGGCTCTGGCCGCCCGCCTTGCCCAGCGCCGAGATGGCGAAAGCGGATCGCATAGAAGCGGAAGACAGGTTGCGGCAGAAGAACGACGATCTGGATAAAACCGAGGCAATGTGGGCTCAACAGGAGCGGAAATCCCAAGACCCTGCGCCCGCCAACTCCGGCGCAACGACCACGAGTCCGATCATCACTGCGGAGACCCGAAACCGGGTGAGGCAGTCTGTTCTTTTTGCGCAGCAGGATCTGGAAAGGAAACGCACGATTGAAGACACCGTGAACCGGCCCTACGTGGAAACAAGGATGGGAATCGTCAATCGGGAGCTCGACCTGCTCTGGTTAGTGATGCTGGCGGGGTGCCTGGGTACATTTCTACACACCTCGCAGTCGTTTTCCGACTATGTGGGAAATCGCACCATCAAGAGCAACTGGGCCTGGTGGTATTATCTGCGGCCATTCATCGGAGCTGGATTGGCTGTGGTCTTCTATACCGCTTTGCGCGGTGGGGTAATTGCGATTGCCACGGGAACCAACGCTAAAACTTCGGATCTGAATCCCTTCGGCGTGGTTGCTACGGCGGCCTTGGTGGGTATGTTTTCGAAGTCGGCGACCATGAAACTCGGAGAGGTCTTCGAAACACTATTCAAGAGCGATAAGGCTCAAGCCACGAAGGACAAGCTCGCTAATCTGCCTCCAACCACGCAAACGTCGGGCACCAGCCAAGCGGCAGCTACGACGACTCCGACAGGAGCGACGAAGTAGCGGGTGTTTACTCGAACAACGCTTGAGAAGCTGATGTATGCAGGCTAATAACGAAACCGAGATCAATTCCCGTGGACATACCTCAGCGATACGTTCGATTGAGCCGAGAAAGAGGACAGCGACGATTTCGTAAGGTTGGGTGAGAGCGAGTTCACCGTTCCGGCTGGAACTAATATCCGTTTCGCTTCGGCGACCAACGCAACCACATACTGTAAGCCCTGACCACTTCATTGTGTAGGACTCACCACTCCTCGCCAGGAAGCCGACGATAGTTCAGATTCGGTATAGTGTTGGACGCGAATTCCCATCACGCGAGGCTTGAATGAAAGAAACGCTATTCACACTCTGCTGTACGCTGGCATCCATACTTGGTATGAGTGCCCTGACGCATGCAACTGCTGAGCCACAGAATTTCGCTACATCGGCCGGACCGGTCAAAATTACTCCTCTCAACCATGCCAGCACTCTGATTGAAGCCGGTGGCAAGGTGATTTATCTGGATCCTGCCAAGCCGCTGAAATTCTCTGGCCTGCCCAAGGCGGACCTGATCGTGATCACCGACATCCATGGCGACCATATGGATCCGGACTCGATCAAAGATGTCAGCAAATCCGAAACCGAGATTTTCGCGCCACCGGCAGTCGTGCAGACCGTGACGACGGCGAAACCCATTGCGAATGGTGAGTCGAAAAGCTGGCAAGGCTGGACAATCGAAGCCGTCCCTGCCTACAACCTCAAGCGCGGTCCGGCGCCGGGCAAGCTATTTCATGACAAGGGCCGCGGTAACGGGTACGTGCTGACTTATGGGGGAAAGCGCTTCTATTTCTCGGGCGACACTGAGGGTGTGCCTGAGATGCGCGCGCTCAAGAACATCGACGTTGCGTTCGTGTGCATGAATCTGCCTTACACGATGCCTCCCGAGGAAGCAGCAGAGGCGGTCAAAGCCTTCCATCCTAAGATCGTGATTCCTTATCATTACCGCGGGTCGGATCTGACTGTGTTTCAGAAGGCGCTCGAAGGAAGCGGGATTGAGGTGCGATTGCTGGAGTGGTATCCGAAATAGGGTCAGGGACGGGCTCTGATCGAGGGGCAGCCGAGGCGGCTGTCCCTGATTGGTCTGCAATGGCCCAAGTGAAAACCCCATTTCTCACGGCTGAAGCCGTTTGAAATGGGGCAGTGAAATTGTTGGCGGGGATGATTAGTCCCGATCTTCCCCGAAAAGGTCTGACATCACCTTGCTCGAAGAATCACACGCATGATTCAGGCAGGGCAGCCGGAAGGCTCCTTCGAGCGTACGGAGTAACGAGAAGTGAGTGTAGTACTTGTTGCTCTGGACGCCGTGTGGTCCGAAGTTCGTGTCCACGATGGCAACAACCTGATTCAGGTTGGGGACGAAGCTGTAGTCGTTTTCATCCCAGACGGTGACGATCGCGCTATGGCCTTGCTTCCAAGCCGGAGAACGGTGGATCGCCGCTACCAAGGTCCTCAAGGTTAGGTCTCCGACGTAAATCAGAGCAGGGTTGAGGCCAGCCTGAGAGCCATCGGTGACGGGATCAAAGGCGCATTGCGAGCCGCCATTGCCGCGCCCGTGCTGGTCGTTGCATTGATTTGGGGCGATAAACGCCAAGTCCGGGATGTGGCCGGAAGCTAGATCGTCGTAAAGGCCGCCCCCACCCTCGAACCCGACAACGTTGGCCAAGCTGTTGCGGCGATTAGAGCCTTCTTGCACGCTCTTGAAGTACACAAATGGGTTGTGCTTGGCGGCATACAGTTTCAGAAGGGCGCCAGAACCACCGATAGAGGCGGGAGGGGGCGCGACATCGGTGAAGTATCCGTCGCTGTAATCGATGCCGTCGGCTCCCGTCGGAGGCAGGCTCTCCTGATAGCTCTTCCAGCGGCGGCCATGTTCGGCCAGCTGATCTCCGATCATCTTGCCAACGGTGTGGGCGGCAGGAAGAGAACTGCCGTCAATGTCGACCAAGCCCGGGGGGCAGGGGTCGGCCGTGGCCGGGTCGGGACACTCATTGGTCAGATCAACGGCCGGCGTGGCTGCGTCCATGCCTTCGCCCGCGATGGGACAGACGTCGGGACTGGCTGGAAAGTCAGTGGTGGTATACCCAGGCGCCACGATATTGGGAGTGCAGGTGCCGTCGTGCCAGGCGGGACCGTTATCGCTGCGCACGCCGAAGTTTGATCCGCCCACGATCTCCAGATAGTTGGTGGAACTGGGGTGCCCGATCGCGAAGTAGTTATTCGCGGAATTGGCTGATTTTGCATACTGGTTGGCGAACGGCGCACTTGGGTTTCCAATGATCTGACTGTAACCGTGGTTCTCCATCAGGATGACGAAGACATGGTCCAGCCGGGCAACACCCTTCGGAACAGAACCCTCCTGCGCGAACATACTTCCTGCCAACAGCATGCACAGAGCTACCGCTCTTTTTGTCATAGATGTCATATCTCCTCAGCACAGCTTTTTCCGACAGCGGGAATCGGCGGCTCTTTTGGGAAATCCCCAAGCCTCCCCGCCTGAACATCGACACGAGTCGCCAGTCAAATCTGTTTCTTCTTCTGGGCGGGCAGACGGAGAAAAGGTATGCGCCGTCTGTTACGCGTTGGTAACAGCAGAATTAAGGTTCTGTGAATTCCCGGGGATTGCTTGCAGTCGCCGCTGCACAGACGTGTGCTGGCCATCTGCTAGACTGTCCGCTTCATCCCCCTTATGCCCGTAATTGCATCCGCTCCTACGCCAATTGCCACCGAAATCGGAATTCCCGAAAGAACACTCGTTTCAGGGCTCGCGCTAACAAGCTTCGCGGCATTGCTGCTGGAACTGGCACTGACCCGGCTGTTTTCGGTGGTGCTCTTCTATCACTTCGCTTTTCTTGCCATTTCCATCGCGCTGCTAGGACTCGGCGCTGGAGGAGTGTTCTCCTATCTATGGAAGAGCTGGCTGGCGAAGATCGGGACCCGGGAACTGGCCTCGCGGATTTGCACGACGAATGCCGTGCTGATCGTAGTGGTGCTGGAGATCGTCTTGCACGTACCGGTGGCTTTGGATGTTTCGGGGAAGAACTTCCTTCGACTGACGGCACTCTATCTGGCAGCAGCGGTGCCGTTTTTTCTGACCGGGCTGCTTTTCTCCGTGGTCTTCGCTCGCGAGACGAAGCGCATTCCCCGGCTCTATGGGGCGGACCTCTGCGGAGGGGCGCTGGCTTGCCTGGCCGTCGTCCCGCTCCTGAACTGGCTGGGCGGACCGAACGCGATTCTTGTGGCGGGTATCGCGCTCGGAGGGGCGGCCATGATCTGGGCGGATTCCTCGTCTTCCCGCCGGAATGCCGGCTTCCTTGCTTTGGCTTTGGTGGCGATCACGGCTGCAAATTACTCAGGACGGTTGATTGATGTCGTTTACGCCAAAGGAATGTTTCGCAATCCCGCGTGGGTCGAGTTTGCCCGCTGGAATGCGCTCTCGCGCGTGGAAGTGGACCGCCAGGGCTACGCGAAGGCCATCGTGATTGATGCGGACGCTTCCACCTACATCATGAACGCAGACCTGACAAATTGGCACGGCACTGACTGGGAGAAGAATTTGATGGCGGCCCCGCCTGCGCTGGCCAACGTCTTGAGGCCTCACGGAGACTTCGCGATTATCGGCCCGGGAGGGGGCGTGGATGTGCTCCGTGCTGTCGCCAATGGAAGCAATAGCGTCACCGGGATTGAGATCAATCCCATTATCGCGACGACGATCATGCGCGATCGCTACGCGGACTATTCTCAGCATCTTTATGAGCGGCCTGATGTACACATCCAGGTCACGGATGGGCGCTCGTTTCTGCGTGCAACCCCGCAGCGGTTCGATGTGGTGCAGATGACGCTGGTCGATACCTGGGCATCCACCGCCGCGGGCGCATTTGCCTTGAGCGAGAACAATTTGTACACGGTGGAAGCCTTCCGCGAGTATTTCGACCATCTCAAGCCCGATGGAATGATCGCGATTACACGTTGGGAGTTCCGCCATCCCCGCGAGGCGTTGCGCGTCGTCGCGGTTGCGATGGAAGCATTGCACCGGCTCGGAGTAGCTAACCCCGCCCGCAATTTCATCGTGGCGTCGTTGGGGTCGCTGGATGAAGATGGCATTCCGGTCGTCGTGCTCGCCAAAAAGACGCCTTTCACCTCGGCAGAGGAGGACGCAGTAGCCGCGCACTGCGAGCGTTATTCGGAGCTTGATCCGCTCTTTCTGCCAACGGCTCCGGGGCGGAATCCGTTCTCTGCGTTGATCGCCGCTAACGATCCAAACGGGTTTGCGCATAGTTATGCATACAACGTGACGCCAGTGACGGATAATGCGCCATTCTTCTTTTTCACACTCAAACCGGGCCAGATTCTGGGCGATGCCAGCCTGCGCCATGGGATCGACTGGAAGGTCAACCTTGGGGTTCTGATCTTACTTCTCGTGCTCGTCATTTCTGTGGCTGCCGTGTTCAGTTTCCTGGTTCTGCCCCTCGTGCTGCGTGGCGCGCGCACGCGCCGGTCGTCGGTCGCATTGCTATATTTCATCGCGGTCGGATTGGCTTACATACTCGTCGAGATAGCTTTTATCCAGCGTTTTGTATTGTTCCTGGGACATCCCACCTATGCATTGACGGTAGTGATTTTTTTGTTGATGCTCTCCAGCGGGGCGGGAAGCCTATTTTCCCGCCGTTGCCTGCCCCGATCAGAAATGGGCTGGATTCCTCTTCTACTGATACTCGGAGTACTGCTGCTCTACGTCTTTCTCCTGCCCGGTAGGCTGGCGGCATGGGTGGGCTTGGACTTTGAATACCGCCTGCTCGTCAGCGGCATTCTGCTGGTCCCCCTGGGATTCCTGATGGGTATGCCGTTTCCAACCGGCTTGCGTGCTCTTGCCGCAAGAGCAGCACTCAAATCTGAGCACACCGGGCCGCTTGAGAATGCCGTGGAATGGGCATGGGCGATGAATGCCGCTGCCAGCGTACTGGGATCGGTGTCGGCGATGGTCATTGCCATCCAGTTTGGACTTACGGTAACTCTGGCCTGTGGGGCCGCCGCCTATGTACTAGCCCTGTTCTTCACGCCAGCACTCCACTCGAAAGCGGCCTGAGGGCGCTGATGATTTTGCTATGATGCTCAGTGGGCGTGCAGCGAGGAGTAAGCGAAATCTGAGCCATTGCAGGCAGCGTTTGCATCCCATCCTAACTGGCGTTATGAGGGAACGATTTGCCTAGCCAGAAGCAGCTCAAGTGGTCCGAACTGCGCGTCGGAATCACCGTCATCATTGCCAGTAGTACGCTGGGGCTGCTGCTCTTCCTGATGTCCGGGACCGCCGGGCTGTTTACGCGTCGTATTACCGTCAAATGCTACTTCGACAATGCCGAGGGTTTGCGAGTCGGCGCCCCCGTGCGGCTGAGTGGTGTAGACATCGGCAATGTGACCAGGATCAGCATTGTGAGTTCCAAAGACAAGCAACTCACCCCGGTCGAAGTCACGACCAAAATCAGCACAAAATATCATGACTCGCTCCGGCGGGACTCGGTAGTTTCTCTGGAAACAGCGGGGGTTCTCGGAGAAACCTATCTGGACATTGACAGTTCGCAAGCGATAGCTCCCGCTCTGCAGGATGGAGACACAATTCCCACGCAGGTGCATCCGGACTTCAATCAGGTTGTCCGCGCCAGCCAGAGCACGCTTCAGAACATGGACGCTCTTCTGAAGCGCGCAGACCGCATTCTCGCTTTTGCCGAGAGCGGCAAGGGATCGCTCGGCAAACTCATCTACGATCCAACGCTCTACAACCGCTTCTCAGACACGGTGGCGGAGTTTCAGAAGATCGTCGAAAACATTGGCAACGGTGAAGGCAGCCTCGGGCGATTGATCAGCCGCAATGATGCGTACGACCAGTTCCTCGCTACTCTCAATAAGATTGATGTCATCATCGACGAGATGCAGCAGGGAAAGGGAACGGCGGGAAAATTCCTCAAAGATCCTGCGCTGTATAACAATGCGAACGACACAATCGCAAACATCAAGAAGATCACCGAGGACATCAACGCCGGCAAGGGAACGATTGGCAAATTGTCAAAGGATGAGGAACTCGCCAAGAAACTCGACAACACGATCACGAAACTATCGGAGCTGACGACGCGTCTGGAGGCTGGAGAGGGGACTGCGGGTAAACTGTTCAAAGACGATACGCTCTACAACAACAGCAACGAAATGCTGGTTGAGACACGGAATCTGATTAAGGCAATCCGCGAAAATCCAAAAAAATACCTCAGCATCAAACTGCACGTGTTCTGATCTTCACGTTCCCTCAGTGCTCTCCAATTCCGAACACCGCCCCCAACATCAGGATCACCAGAACTCCCAGCGAGATGTAGCCGTAGCGGTAGTCCTTCTCGCGAAAGAACAGAAAACAGGCAACGATCACGCGTACGACTGGCGTTGCCAGCATGAGAAGCACGCCCACCCGTTCGACCTCGAGTGGGATGATGCCCTTGGCAAATACGCCGACAATCAACCCAGCCAGCATGATGAAAAAGCAGGCGAATGCACCCGTCCGGAGAACCACTGCCACAATCCTGTCGAACGCGGGTTCGCGAAGCTGGCTCATAGCATTCCCCGCAGAAGATGGAATGCCAGGTGGCCGGCGAGATACAGCATCACAGCTACGAGCAAGTACACGACAATTTTGGTATGAACGCGCGGGGCGAGGCGGGCTCCCAGCAGAGATCCGATAAACACTCCGACAGCAAGCGGCGCTGCGATCTGGGGCTGAATGTCTCCGCGGCGATAGTAGACGATGGCGCTCGCCGCCGCGGTCACGCCAATCATGAAGTTTGAGGTGGCTGTCGCCACCATCAGGGGCACGTTCATGAAGATGAACATGACGGGAACCTTGATCGGTCCACCGCCGATCCCGAGCAGCCCGGAGAGAGCGCCAGCAATCAGAGAAGCTCCCAAACCGAGGGGATATTTTTGCGGTTCATACGGAGGAATGACGACGTCGCCGCCCAGCGCCGGCGTTGAGTCTTCGTCCGCGCTGATCTTGCCGTGCTTGCTCAAGATCATGATTGAGCTGTAAAGGAGAAACGCCGCAAACAGGCCTTCGAGCGCGCTGCGATTGAAATAGCCGACAAGATACGCCATCACGGCAGCGCCGAAAGACGTGGCTAGTTCGAGGGTCATTCCCAGGCGAATGTCGGTCGTGTGACGCTGCAGGTGAACGGAAGAACTTGCCGCAGATGTGGTAATGACCGCTACGAGGCTGGTGCCGATGGCCTGTCGGATCGGAATGCCGAAGTGAAGAGCAAGAATTGGGGTAAGCAGAACACCACCACCGATGCCGGTCAGCGCGCCTAGTAGCCCCGCACAGAACCCAAACACGACGAGAAGCAGGGTGGTCACCATCGGGCGGCGTGCCTCCCTTTGGCGAGTTTCTCGATTGAGATACTGTGTCTGTGGACCGAGTTCAGGAAGATGGCCGGCGCGCACGGCGTCGGCCACAAGCTAAGACACCGCCCGCGGTGACGCGGTAGCGTCCGCTTGCTCGTGCGCATGGTAGCTGGAACGCACCATCGGTCCAGACTCGACATGGCGGAATCCGAAGCGGAGAGCTTCTTTCCGCAAGTACACAAACTCGTCGGGCGTGTAAAACCGTGCGATCGGAAGATGATCTTTGGAGGGGCGCAGGTACTGGCCGATCGTGAGTATATCAACGCCGCGCATTCCGAGATCGCGGAACACTTCGACCAGTTCCTCGGTCGACTCGCCCAAGCCGACCATCACGCCGCTCTTGGTCACCATGCCTGGCGAAAATTTCTTCGCATTTTCCAGCAAGGTCAGGGTGCGTTCATATCGCGCGCCCGAGCGCACAGCCCGGTAGATTCGCGGAACGGTTTCAGTGTTGTGGTTCAGAACGTCCGGCTGGGCAGCGAGGACGATTCGAAGCGACTCTTCGAGCCCCTGGAAGTCAGGAATCAGGACTTCAATTCGGCAATCGGGAGTCAGTTCGCGAACAGCACGAATCGTCTCAGCGAAAATTCTCGCGCTTCCGATGTTGTCATCATCACGGTTCACGCTGGTAATGACAGCATGTTTCAGGCCCAGGGTGGCAACAGCCTCGGCAACCCGACGGGGTTCGTCCCAGTCGATCGGCTCGGGCCGGCCTTTGGGCACGGCGCAAAAACCGCATCGGCGCGTGCAGATGTCGCCAAGCAGCATGAAGGTCGCTGTCTTATGGTTCCAGCATTCGCCAATGTTCGGACACTGCGCCGACTCGCAAACGGTATGCAGCCCTAGTCCGCGGGCAAGCTTTTTCAGATTGTGGAAGTTATCCCCAACCGGAGCCTTCGCCCGTAACCACTGCGGTTTGGGCGCGCGCGCCGGCGGAGCGAGCTCAATTTGAATCAGTTGGGAGACCCCAGCCATTGATTTGATTTTATCAGTTCGCACGATTCCGCAAAGGAAAGCGCCGGCTCAACAGCTTGGCATCAGGACCGTATTCAAAGTTCTCCAGAAGAGGATGATCCGTCGTCAGTTTGACGTTTCAGCCTCACCTTATCTTCTTATCTCCACGGGAGGTGGGGGGAACAGTTTCAGAAATCTGGATTGAGACTGGCAGTAGAGGATTTTGGACGAGTGCGGCACTCGACCAACTGGAATTAGTCGGACGATACTGTCCAACCGGGATATCGGTTGACCACTAGCCGCTGGCCAGAATCTGACGAACTCGCTCAGTGTCGTTGGGGAGTAGGTCGAGGGGAACAGCTATCCCCGCACGAACCAGTTGATAGCGGGCACACAGTGTCTTGTCACCGAAGCAGTAGTTTTTCTTCAACAAATCGGCGACGCTTGGCATAGTCGATATCTGCCCGATGAAGAACGGACACTTTTTCAGCCTTTCACATTCCGCCATATTGAGCCTCTTGTCTAGACTGCAACTGAGAGGCGCGCTTGGCCGTGACTCTACGCACAATTGTTACTTTAGTGTCCCGCTCAGCCCACTTCGACCAGTCCGTATGTGTGCTGCCAGCGCGACCGCATTTCTACCAGGGCGCGGCTAATCTCCTCCGAGGAGATATCCGCATTGGGCCCTGCCAGGACCGCAGTCGCTTCCCGCTTGGCAGCCTCCAGTAGTTGAGCATCACGGATGATGTTAGCGACCCGGAAATCCGGCACACCTGCCTGACGCGTACCGAAGAATTCTCCCGGTCCACGAAGCTCGAGATCGAGTTCAGCGATCTTGAATCCGTCATTCGTGTCCACCATGGCCTGGAGCCTGCGCTGGCCTTCCTCTGTTACTTTGCCTCCAGTCATCAGTACGCAGTAGGATTTCGCCGCGCCCCGCCCGATGCGTCCGCGCAGTTGATGCAACTGAGCCAGCCCGAAGCGCTCGGCATGCTCGATCACCATCACGGTTGCATTGGGGACGTCAACACCAACTTCGATCACGGTAGTCGCAACCAGGATTTGCAGTTCGCCCTTCTGGAACATACGCATGACCTGATCTTTCAGATCGGCATCCAAACGCCCGTGCAGTAACCCGACTTTCAGATCCGCGAAGACATGGCCGCTCAGGTCCCGATACATCTTGATCGCAGCCTTCAATTCGCTCTCTTCGTTCTCCGCGATCACCGGATACACGATGTACGCCTGATGACCGGCAGCGACTTGCTTCCGCACGAAGTCCCAGACCTTTGGCGATTGATGATCCGTGACCTGTCTTGTGATGATTGGAGTACGTCCCGGCGGGAGTTCATCCAGAACACTCAGATCGAGATCACCATAAAGTGTGAGCGCAAGAGTCCGAGGAATGGGAGTGGCAGTCATGACGAGCACATCGGGCTCGGCAGCAACCGAACTTCGCTCGGCCGGACGGTCGGGCGTAGATGTCCCCGCATAGCTTGCGCGGCCTTCTCCCGACTTTCGCATCAGTTTCAAACGCTGCATTACTCCGAAACGATGTTGTTCGTCGACGATTACCAAGCCTGGGTTAGCGAACTCAACCTTTTCTTCGAGCAAGGCGTGGGTGCCGATGACCAGTTGAGCATTGCCTTGAGCGATGTGCCGGCGAATTTCGCGTTTGCGGTCTGCTTCGAGCGATCCCGTCAAGAGAACGATACGGTAACCGGCGTTCTCCAGAATTCTGCGCGCGGAAAAGTAATGCTGCTGCGCGAGGATTTCGGTCGGCGCCATCAACGCCGCCTGGTAGCCGTTCTCAATCGCTATGATGGCGGCCTCAAAGCTGACGATCGTCTTGCCCGATCCCACATCACCCTGCAGCAAGCGCCGCATGGGATACGGCTTTTGCATGTCTTCGGCGATTTCTTTCAAAACACGTTTTTGAGCGGCAGTCGGGTGAAAAGGCAGGATCTTTTTGATGGCTGCGCGCACCCGGTCATCAAGTTGAAATGCGATCCCTGTTTCCGCCTTCAATTGACGGCGTTTCAACTCCAGTCCGAGTTCCACGAAGAATAGTTCATCAAAGATCATCCGGATATGGGCCGGCGTGCGGGAAGACTGCAGGTCAGCAAGACTTTCTCCCGGCTCGGGCCAATGCACGTTCCAGAAAGCCGCGCGGGGGGAAACCAGTCCCAGGTGCGATCGAACCGCGGGAGGGATCGAGTCGGACAAATCGGGCGTGAGATTCTCAAGCGCGGTGCGAATGATTCGCCGAAGCCACTTCGTGGTGAACTTCCCCACCGCCTCGTAGATGGGAACGATCCGGCCGACCTCCAGCGATTCCGCAGCCTTCTTATCTGTCCCGTCGGGGCCGGAATCGGCCGAATCGCCTAGAATTTCAAACTGCGGCTGGATGATCTGCAGTTCCCGGCTTCGCTGATCTGCCTCCACCTTCCCGTACAGAGCAATCATCTGCCCGGGCTTGAATTTGTCTTGCAAATACGTTGCATTGAACCAGAGGCAGCGCAATCGCGAGCGGCCTTGCCCGACCGTGAGCTGAAAGATGGGCATGCTGCGAGTCCGGAACAAACCTGAGTTCCGCACTTCGCCGATGACGCTGGCCATCTCTCCCGCCCGCAATTCGGAAATCCCACGAGGATTCAATCGGTCTTCATAGCGGAAAGGAAGATAATGGAGCAGATCGCCGACGGTATGAAGTCCCTTGGCCGCCAAAGCCTCGGCGATGCGCGGTCCGACACCTTTCACGTATTGGACCGGAGTGGCAAGTTCTAGCATGAGATGAATCGTCGAAAGGTGCCGCGCTCGTGAGCGGAGCAGGCTCCAGCACAAATGGTAGCAGGACTATTTGGTTGGTCCTCGCTTAAGCCACGGGGTTAAATCTTTATTCAGCGGATTTTTGCGGGAAACCGGAGTGACCACACGGGTGTCTAAACCATCAGTGCTCGTGAACCTTCTTCAAGCGTTGGCGGCGGTTGTCCTCGGCAACGTAGTCTACTTTCTCCTGGTGCCGTCGTTGCCCCCGGTAGCCCGCCATCGAACGTTCCGTCCTGACCTTGGGATGCTGGTCGATTTCTGGTTCTGCCTGGTGGCCTATGGCTTGATCCGAACCGCGCGGAAATGGCGCTGATTTTGGAGCACTTGTTACTTTCGGAACTTCGGTTGTTACCTGCCGCAAAGATAAAATCCGCTTGGAATGCCGAAAATCGCGGTCCTATACGATGCCGGCCAGGCTGTTCTGTCGACCTTCGACCTTGACGAGGTCCTGAAGCGCATCCTGGCGATTGCGCACGACTATTTTCACCTGCGAAACGTCGCGATTCTCCTGCTGGATAAGGAGGCCCGGCAGTTGTACGTCCGGTCGCAAGTGGGCTGGGATGAGGGCAAGGACCAGATTCGCCTCGCTGCCGATCAGGGGATCACGGGAGCCGCCGTTGCCAGGAAGCAGCCTGTCTATGCTCCTGATGTCAGTCAGGACCCGCGGTATTTCTGTGCGGCGCAATCGACTCGCTCTGAACTCGCGATTCCTCTCATGGTCCGCGACGAAGTCGTCGGCGTGCTGGATTGCCAGAGCGATCAGTTGAATCACTTCGAACCCGAAACCATCGAGTTGATGACCCTGTTTTCGACACAAGCTTCGATCGCCCTCGAGAATGCCCGCCTCTATTCCCTGGAGCGCAAGCGCGCACGACAACTCGAGGCCATCAACGTCATTGCACAGCAGAGCACCGCGGTCATGGACCTTGAGGACCTGCTCGCACGGGTTTGTTCAGTGATCCAGCAGGCTTTTCAAGTGTCGCAGGTTTCTCTGCTTCTGCGTGAAGAAGGCGATCTGGTCATGCGAGCCTTTCACGGGGCGCTGACGCCATGCTTTCCGCCGGGCGGGCGCTTCCCGGCCGCGCAGCATCCCTGGTCAGAGGTCATCGACTGCAGCGGTACCGTTATCGAGGCGGATCTGACTGAGACCTCTGAGTCCTTCCGGCTGTTTAAGGAATCGGCTTCCCGCATGAGCATTCCGTTGATTTCCTTCGGTCATACGCTGGGCGTGCTCACACTGCACAGCTCGACCGTAAACGCGTTCCGCAAGAGCGAGTTGCAGTCGCTCGAGTCCGTCGCTGATATCTGCGCCAACTCTATTCAAAACGCCCACTATGTTGAGCGGGTGAAGCAGCTTGCTTATCTCGACGGCCTGACCGGCATCTTCAATCGGCGCTTTTTCGAACTTCGCATCATGGAAGAAATCGAGCGAGCGCGCCGCTACGGCACTGAAATCGCCGTCATTATGGCCGACATCGACCAGTTCAAGCGGTTGAATGATGAATTCGGGCACCTGCTGGGCGACGAGGTGCTGCGCCAGGTTTCGTCGATCTTCCACCAGCAGCTGCGCAAGATTGACATTGTGTGCCGTTACGGCGGTGAGGAGTTCGCACTTCTGTTGACGCAGACCAATGTCGAGCAGGCATTTGCCGTCGCCGACAAGCTCCGCAAGACAATTGAAAAGTGGCAATTCCCGGGTGTGCCGCGAGCCATCACGATCAGTGCAGGTGTGGCTGCCTTTCCTCTCCACGGCAGAAATCGCGACGAACTGGTGAGGGCGGCAGACAGTGGACTGTATCTCGCGAAGCAGGCGGGGCGGAATCGTGTCTGCGTTACGAATACCGCGAATGCGGCCTCAAACGGCAAGTGATGTCTTGGATTTTCGGCCTTAGGTGCTCGGAGTTTGGCGTTAAATTACGGATTGCAGCCTGAGACGGACACCTAAGACTAGGAGACCTTTCCTTTGGGGCGTGCCTCATCCTGACTAGATCAGGTCTTCCCGCATGTGCTGCAGTTCGCGTTCCAGCTTCCGCATTTCTCTTTCGATCTGCTGTTTCTGCCTTTCAGCTTGCCTGCGTAGCTCTCTCTGCTCGCTGCAGAGCTCCCCTGTGAGCTGCTCAGCGGCGCGGCGCGAATTCTCTACGGCGAGTTCCATCTGCGGCCGCAACTGCGCCAGTTCATCGCGCAACTCGCTAATCTTGAGCTCGGATTCAGCCTGGATCAGGGGACCCAACTCAAACCCCTCTTCGTCCAGCAGGTCACTCTGTTCTTTTTTCGCCGGCAGCGTCAGGTTAAGCGTCTGTTCCTTTTTGTCGCGCATGACCCCAACTGGAACAGTGTTGCCGCTGCGGGACTTGACCGCATGGGAGAAGTCGCTGGTGTCATGGACCGGCTGATTGTTGACCTTCACGATCACGTCTCCAGCACGGAATCCAGCCTTCTCAGCGCGACTGCCTTTCTCCACCGAGCGCACCAGCACGCCATTTCCGTCTTTCACGCCGAAGAACTCTCCCAGCTGAGGCGTGATGTTCTCGACCATCAAACCGCTGCGCGCGGACGAAGTCACCACGACCATGTTCATTGCTGGGATGTCGATGTCGGGTACATGAATGGGAGGAATATTCACGTGCATATCGCCCGGCTTCGGCCACGACGCCATCTCTTTGTGCTTGTCGGCGAGCGGTACATTCAACTCGAGCGGCTGGCCGTCCCGGCTCAGGCCCAGTGTGACCGTACGGCCAGGGGGTGTCTCATGAATCATCCGGCGCAGCTGGGCGCCACTCTCAATGGGGGTCCCATTCATGCTCAGGATGACGTCGTGCTCCTTGATCCCCGCCTTGCCAGCAGGAGCATCCTGGTCGACCATCGTGACCTCGACGCCCTTTTCCTCCTTCAGCTTGAGGGCGTCCATGCGCTCTTTCGTGACATCGGCGATATCGACACCCAGATAAGAATTGGTGCCGGTATCCTCACTCGAGAATACCCAGGGTTGGGACGCGCTCTGGTCAAGCGACCCTTCCTGCGAGGCATTGGACAACTCGAGAAGCAACGGTAAACAAAGAATGCTGTACACAAGGTATCTGCGCATCTTCACTCCTCGATTCAAAGCTGTCTCTTGCTTCTCTCAGCGACTAGCTGAATACCTGTACTACAGGAGCTATCTCATCGCAATGGCCGCTCAGTGACCTGCTTTCTTCAGGCAGATATCGCCCGTCGATGTATGAACCTTCAGCCAGGGGCCGCCGCCATTGAGTTTTCCTTCCGCCATAAGGGTCTTCGGGCCCCAATCTCCGCCCTCACTGCTGATATGAATGTCGGGAAAATCCGACGAGATACGGTGTCCATTGCCCATATCGACGCTGGCACGAACATTGATCGCAACGTCTGGCGCGATGTAGACGGTAATATCGCCAGCGCCGGTTTCCAGATCCGAATCCCGCCGCTCGCCGCCGGTATTCACCATCTTGACGGTGATTCCGCCAGCGCCCGTCTGCGCCGAAGCCGAGGGAACGCCATAGAGCTCGATCCCTCCGCCGCCGGTTTCGGCGTGGACATGTCCTTTGGCCGAGGTGAGCCGAATGCTGCCTCCACCGGTCTCAATCTCGACGGGACCACCGATATCGCTGAGATCGACGCTGCCACCTCCGGTCGATGCCCTCACCTTGCCATTGCAATTCCGCACAGAGATGCTGCTGCCGCCCGTCTCAATCACCGCGCCCTGTGCGCACGATTGAATCTCCACGCTCCCGCCGCCCGTCTCAGCCACCACTTTGCCGTTCGCCTGCCGGACCTCGATCGAGCCCCCGCCGGTGTGCAGGCCCAAATCTCCACTCACAGATCCAACCTCAATCGAGCCGCCGCCCGTATCGGCGGCCACCCCGCCGCCGATGTCGTCCACTTTGATGCTGCCTCCGCCAGTGCTCGCCTCCACGCGGCCCGACAAACTGGTGGCGTCAACATTGCCACCCTCAGTTTCCAGTTTCACCAGCGCCATCTCGCGAGGAACCATGACCGAGAACTCGCCGGAGAAATGCCGCGGGTGATGTCCTCCCTGCCAGTCTCCAGTGATCCAGGCAGTATCGCCTTTTACGTACGCAGTAACTTTGTACTGCTCGAACTGCTTGCGGGCTTCCTGCTCAGAAGAATTTCCAAATCGCGTATGAACGACATAATTGATGCCTTGCTGTTGCCCGCCCCGGACCACCACCGAGCCCATGTCAACCTTGACCCTTAAATTCTTCACCGTAGCCAGCGATCCCGTTACTTCCTGAGCCCAGGATCCGCCTTCGCGGGACATCTTTGTTTCCTGCGCCTGGCTTGATACAAAGCTCAACGGCGCAGTCAGGGCCAGCACAACGGCCAACCCTACGACTTGTGGCGCTTTCTTCAAATGAACCACCTCACTTTTCTTGACTGCAGAAGGGAGAATCTAGAATGCAGAAGTCGATCCCGATCTGTCATTTTGCATTCTTACTTCCAACTTCTCCGTTCGGACAAAGCTAACTTCAGACCAGAACTTCCTAATCGATCTCCGGCAACTGCGCGAGGATCGTTCTTGCCTGGGACTTGATGTAGGTGCTCTCGTCTTTGCTCGCGAGCGCCATCAGAACTCCGCGCACGCTGCCATCAGCCTTCACTGGCTCGATGAGGCGCAGTGCCTCGATCCTTACACCTTGATTCGAATCGTTCACCAGTGCGCGCAAAACCGCGTCGCGCACGTTGGTATCACTTTTGACATAATTGCCCAGCGCGTCCAGAGACTTCAGCCGTACGCCTGGATTGGTGTCGTTTTGCAGCGCGTAGATTAATGCCTCGCGTACCTGTAAATCACTGGAACGCTGCGCCAGCAGGTCTACGGAATCCACGCGTACGCCGGAGTTGAAATTATTGCGGGCGGCGTACAGCAATAGCTGCTGGACCTGCTGATCATTTACCGGGCCCTGATACTGCTGCGAGGAAACTGTGTTGTACTTGATGGTGACTTCGTTCGTTCCGGGAACTGGGGTAATGGAATCGATGCCCGTAATGGCGGCTTGAGTTGGCGCCTCCTGTTGCTGGTTCTGCCCGACTAACTGCCCCTGTCCACTGCGCGGGATAACACGATACGCGGTCAACATTCCGCCCGCAAATCCGACAATTAAAATGGCCGAAGCCAGTGCCGGAGAGAATCGGATTTGCCTCAGCCAGTGTGCGGGATCAAATGCCAGGCGGTGCCACCAGAGCCCTTGTTGGGCGGTCTCCAGCGACTCCTGTAGCCGCATTCGCGAAGACGCCAGCAGGTTCGGCGAGGGCTCTTCGGCACGATCCTTCGAGAGCAGTTCATGAAAGTTCTGCTCCGCCCTCAGTTCGAGCGCGCAGTCCGCGCAGCGGGCAATGTGTTGCTCGAGTTCGTGGCGCGCGTCGTCGGCCAGTTCGCCATAAACGTGAAGCACGATATTTTCTCGAACCCATTCACACTTCATAGTTTCACCTTCAAATCCTGAGTCCCGGGTCCTGAGTTGCGAGCCGTACCACTCACACCTCTCGACTCATCACCTCATATCCGCCAGCGCACCTCGCAACTTCTGCGTGGCCCGGAAGAGGGTATTCTTGGCGGTCTCTTCCGTAGTATGCAAAATCTCACCCACAGTTCTCAGCTTCATCCCGTGATAATGTTTCAACTCGAAAACCATCCGTTCGCGCGGCGTCAGTTTCTCCAGCGCTCCGGTGATCCGCGCGCCCAGTTGCCGCCGCATCAGGTCGCGCTCCGGATTCGCTCCTGCGCGTCCGTCGGCCACCTGATCGAGCAGATCATATTCACCGCCGTCAGGATCTTTAGCGACTGGCGCGTCCTCCTTGCGCACGTTTTTCTTGCGCAGGTGATCGAGACACAAGTTCGTTACGATCCGGTAAATCCATGTGTAGAAGGAGCACTCGAAACGGAAGCTGCCGATATTCTTGTACGCCTTGAGAAAGGCATCCTGATACACGTCCTGGGCGTCGTGTTCAGTTCCGGTAAGATGCAGGGCCAGCCGCAACACGGCCTGATCGTAATGGCGTACGAGTTCCTCAAAGGCGGCGCGGTTCCCGCGCTGTGCCTCCCGAATCAACATCGTGTCGTCGATGCGCCGATCTTGCGCTTGGCGATCTAGCCCAGCCATGTAACCCCGCGTGGGGTTCTGGTTACCGCTGACTCTCTCTCTTAACTCACTCTGTTTCGAGTGGGCCCGTCCGCCAACCGAAAATGGTACTGCCCATACACCGGCCGGCATTTTCCGCTGCTTCCTCTACGACCCGGTTTTAGTGTCTCCGGGCTTGCATAGGAATAGACGGAGAGTTCTCAGAACCGTGAGCAGAAATTATAGGGCTTACAGACAATTTGTGGGATGTCTAGGTGATTCTGGGGCAAAGATTTAGGGAGAAAACAGAACAGTGGAGCACAGCGCGGCGGCCTGATTTGGCATGGAAAGTGCCCTGACTGTGGGGCACGGTGGCTAGCTGGATAGCGGGTACGAGTTGCCACGGATCTACACCGATTAGAAGAAACACGCTGGGATAACTACCCCTGAGAATCCGTGTAGATCCGAGGTGAATTGCCCGCTATTCCGCAGCTTCCTTCTCGATCACGACCTTCAGGTGCGCAGTCACGTCCTTGTGGAGTTTGACTGGAACCGTGAACTCGCCCAAGGTCTTCAGAGGCTCGTGCAGCTGGATTTTGCGGCGATCGACGTTGAAGCCCTTCTTCGTCAGACCCTCAGCCAGGTCGCTCGAGGTCACCGACCCGAACAGTTGGTCGTGCTCGCCCGATTTGCGCGTGAATGTGACCGACACTCCCTCGAACTGCTTCGCCAACTCCTCGGCCTGGGCCTTCTCTTTGGCCGAGCGGCGCACGGCGGCAGCTTTCATCTGCGTGATGACAGCCTTGTTTCCTTCATTGGCTTCAATGGCCAGCTTGCGCGGCAAGAGAAAATTCCGCCCATATCCCTCGGCGACTTTCACAACATCGCCCCGCGACCCCAACTTCGCTACGTCTTCTTTGAGAATGACTTCCATGATGGCTCCAATCAAAAGTCAAATTCGTTCGCCACGGACTCACGCGGATCAACACGGATAAACCAATCTATTCAAAACAGTCTTATCCGTGAAGATCCGTGCAAATCCGTGGCAAAAGGTTCAACTTGCTCTTCCCGCAAACGGCAGCAGGGCAATATTGCGCGCCTGCTTGATTGCCGATGACAGCCGGTGCTGGTGCGGCGCGCATACGCCCGTCAGACGGCGCGGCACGATCTTGCCGCTCTCGGCCACAAACTGCCCCAGCAACCGGTAGTCCTTGTAATTGATGTCTTCGATCTTCTCGACGCAGAACTTGCAGACCTTCTTACGCCGGAAGAATTTGCGTCCGCCGGGGCCGCCTTCGCGCCCGGGCCCACCCCCCGGACCACGTCCGGGACCGCCAAATCGTGGACGATCTCCGCCCGGTCTTCCGCCTTCACTTCGCGGCCTTTCACTCGAGGCCGCTTGCTCTGGTGCTTTCGTCTCGTCTGCCATAACTCTCCTTGAACTCAGTGGCCAGTGATCAGTTGTCAGGGGCCAGCAAAAATGTTCTCCGCAAATGGTCCCTGAGCACTGGCCAATGACCATTCGCTGTTATGCGCTCGCTGGAGTCTCCGCCGCCGGAACCGCCGCGCCTTCTTCTGCGCTCGCAGCCGGTTGTGCGCTGGCCTTCTTTTTCGCGTCACGGAGTTTCTTGATCTTCTCCAGGCGCTTCTGTTCTTCGTCAATGCGGACAGTCAAGAACTTGATGACCGGCTCAGTCACACGCAAACGGCGCTCCAGTTCGTGAATCGCCGCTCCGCCACCCTCGACGATCATCAACACATAAATGCCGTCATTGAAGCGCCGCACAGTGTAGGCCAGCCGCCGCTTACCCATTTTCTCAACGCTCTTGACGGTGCCAAGCGATGCCGGCACGGCCGACTGCAGCGTCGAAATCAGTTTGTCCAAATCCTCGTCCGTCATATCGGGCCGGACGATGAACATCAGCTCATAGGTACGATTCATTCTGTTCTCCAAACTCGGCCGCGGATTTCCCGGATCTTCACGGACAGGCAATGAACTCCTCTTCATCCGTGCGTTCCGTCTGGAACCGTGGCTAATCTTTCTCGTCCGTCTCCTTGCGATTGAATCTGTTCATCGCTGCGGCCGGACCGTCTTTCAAAATCGCCTTCACAGCTTCCGCTGCGGTGTCGAGCATCCCGTCGACAACTTCCAGTTCTTTCTTCTTCATCGGAGCCAGCAAGTACGCTGCGCCGTCTTCGACTTTCCGATCCGGGGCGACGCCAATCCGGATCCTGAGAAAATCCTGCGTACCCAGAGCACCGATGATCGACTCGATGCCGTTGTGCCCGGCTGAACTACGGCGGGTATGAATCCGCAGCGTGCCCAGCGGGAAATCCAGCTCGTCCTGGATGACGACCAGGTCTGATTCCGGACTTGCCTCGTACTCGCGCAACAACTCTCGGACCGCCAGCCCGCTCAGATTCATGAATGTCTCGGGCTTGGCCAGCAGCACCATGTGATCGGCGATCACCGTCCGCGCCGTCAAGGCCCGGCACTGTCGGTTCCTCACTTCCACTCCCAGGTTCCCCGCAATCCGATCAATCGCCAGGAATCCTAAGTTATGCGGCGTGAACTGATATTCGATTCCGGGATTGCCGAGACCAACGATCAGTTTCACGCAGGAGATCCTTCGCCTTGCTCAGGATGACAGCGGCGGGCTCAGATGCCCGCCAAACGCCGTCACTTCTTCTCCTTCTTCTCAGCCTTTTCCGGAGCAGCCTCGCCGCCTTCTTCCTCAGTCTCCTGCTTGCCCTTCTTGATGACCTCGGGCTCGGCCGGAGCAGCCGCCGCTTCCGCTGCCGCCGCCTCAGGCGTGACCGTCACTTCTTCCTTCACCGAAGTTACGTGCGCCACGGGCTGATTCTCGTCAGTCAGGAATTTGATCTTCACCGAATGGGGCAGATCCGAAACCCGCAGCACTTTGCCGAACGTCAGGTGGCTCACATCCACATCGATGTGGCTGGGGATGTCTGCCGGCAAGCACTCAATCTCGACTTCGCGCAACATCTGCTCGAGGATGCCACCCTGCGTCTTGACGCCTTCCGCCTCACCCGTCAGTTCGATGGGCACGCTAACCCTCAGCACTTTGTCCAATGCGATGCGCTTGAGGTCGATGTGCAGCAGCCGGCCCTTGATCGGCTCGTATTGCCAGTCGACGATCATAGCCTTGGTCTTCTCGCCATCGAGCGTGAGGTCGAAAATCGTGTTGTGGCCGGTCTCCGAGTTCAGAATCCGCGTCACTACCCGCGGATCGACGCTGATCGGCAGCGAATCCTTGCCCGCTCCGTATACTACGGCCGGGATCTTGCCTTCGCGCCGTACGCGCCGGGCTTCGTTCTTCGTGCCCGGTTTCCTGGGCTGTGCTTCCAATGCGTTCGTTTCCAATGCAGTCGCCATAAAAATGTTCCTTAATTGCCTCTTGTAATCTCAGCGATCTCTACGCCCTCTCTGCGCCCTCCGCGGTGATGCTTTTACCGCAGAGTTCGCCAGGACCGCCGCTGAGAACGCGGAGCAGTGCCAGCCAGCATTACGTGAACAACTTACTTACTGAAGTCTCTTCGTGATTAGCCTGAATTGCACGGCCAATCAGTCCCGCGATCGAAAGAACGTGAATCTTTCCGCCCTTTTCGGTTCTCGCCGCTTCGGCTTCAACATTCAGCGGGATCGTATTCGTCACCACAACTTCTTTGATCACCGAATTCTGGATGTTCGTCACCGCCGGTCCCGACAGCACCGCATGCGACGCGCACGCGTACACGCAAGTCGCGCCGTTTTCCATCAGCGCTGCCGCCGTCTTTACCAGCGTTCCGGCTGTGTCGATCAGATCGTCGATGATCAAGCAAGTCCGTCCGTGAACGTCGCCGATCACGTTCATAATCTCGGCCACGTTCATTTCGACGCGCCGCTTGTCGACGATCGCCAGCGCTGCGTCCACCTTCTTGGCAAAGAACCGCGCACGCTCCACGCCGCCCGCATCCGGTGAAACCACCGTAAGGTTCGGCAACGCCAGTTTGCGGAAATGATCCACCAGCACCGGCGAGGCGAACAGATGATCCACCGGGATGTTGAAAAATCCCTGCAACTGCGGCGTATGTAAATCCACAATCAGCGCCCGGTGGGCCCCTGCCGTGGTCAGCAGATCGGCGACCAGCTTCGACGAGATCGGGCTCCGCGGCTTATCTTTGCGGTCCTGCCTCGCATAGCCAAAGTACGGAATCACCGCCGTGATCCGTCGCGCCGATGCGCGCTTCAGCGCATCGATCATCAGCATCAATTCGATCAGGTGCTCATCGACACTTGCCGCCCTGCCGGTATGCGGGTCTGTCGCCCGGCACGTGGGCTGCATCACGAAAACGTCAGCCCCGCGCACGTTCTCCTGGATCTGAACGTAGCACTCGCCGTCGGCAAACCGCGTCACCTGCGCCTGGCCGCGCTGCATCCCCAGAAAGTGGCAGACCTCGTCGGCCAAAGCCTCATTCGCGGTGCCGCTGAAAATCTTGAACTTCTCATCCGTCCGCTGCCGCGGTTTCCGTTCCGTCTTATCATCGGGCACTGGCGGACTCTTCTTCTCAACTTTCTCAGCTTTCCCGGTCGGCGTGACTAAAGTGGCCATTTGAGTTCTCAGTTCCCAGTTCTCAGTATTTGCGCTCGTGGCCAGTTCCACTGAGAGTTCAGGACTGGCAACTGAGAACTGCGTTCTTGGCTGGGCCGCTAGGATTCGAACCTAGACAAAGTGCTCCAAAGGCACTTGACCTACCATTAGTCGACGGCCCAGTAACCCATTGTTGATTGATGAATGTGATTGCCGATTGAACCCCCAAACGGGGGACTCTATTCTCATTCAACAACCCGATTTCAACAATCAAAAATTCGCGCCGCCAAACCCGCCGGATCGTGTAGGGACAGACGCCTTCGTCCGTCCTGCGAGACCCGAAGGGCGAGCACCCAGACCACAGACCTTAAGTCCCGTGCAATCGCCGCCAGTAAACCGCCCGCGTTAGCGTGGTTGTCTCCTCTGCCGACCAGTCGGCCCTTCGCAGCCTGTTTGCAGCCAGACGGGCTGCCTCACGGGAACCGAACACCCCATACAGCGTCGATCCGGAACCCGACAGTGACGCATACTTCGCGCCTGCGCGTAACAATGCGCCCTTAGCTTCGCCTAGCTTGGGATACTCCAGAAAGACGACTTGCTCGAAGTCGTTCTCGATCCCAGCCCGGTCAAGCCGGAAAAGCGGGTTCCCGGCCCGGCCCCTTTTCAAATCCGAAGGAGCACTGGAGTACATCTCGCTCAGCCACGCCGATAAGCTGCAACTAAGCTCATCCATTCTATCGGACGCACCCGGTCGCGTCAATTTTGGGCCGGAGGCTTTCATCCTATGATCCCATTCTGCAAAAGCCTTCGGAGTCGAGACTCCAATCGCGGGAGTTACCACCACACATGGCGTCGCCGGAAAGTCCGGCAGCGGGAAAACCAGTTCCCCTCTTCCCAAGCCCAGGACCGTACCCCCCACCAGAAATAGCGGCAGGTCCGATCCAATCTCGGCGGCGATCTGCAGCCTCTCCGATTGGGTAAGCTTTTTCCGTAGCGCTTGCTCCAAACCCAGCAAGGTCGCCACTGCGTTAGCCGAAGCTCCGCCAAGTCCTCCCTGCACTGGCAAACGCTTATCGATCTCGATGACAATGCGCCCCTTTGCGCCCAGCGCCGCCATCGCACGATCCACTATCCGAAAACACGTGTTCGATTCATCCTGCGGCACGCGGGGATCGGCACACCGAATCTCAATTCCGCTGCCGCGACCCACACCGACGCGAATTACATCATGCAGCGCGATCGTCTGGTACACAGTCAGGAGATCGTGAAAGCCGTCTCTCCGAGGCGGGCCGATGCGCAGGCCCAGATTAATTTTCGCGAACGATCGTACGCTTACAGTCATGGACGAATGATTGTAAGGGCTTCGCGCCGGAAATGCCTGTTCCAGGCCAAAGCGCTCCGTACTCCGACCGAACGAGCCAGGGCGCCCCTCCCGTACCACCACCTTGGTAATCTCGACTGATTTTTGTACAAGGCGCAACCTTGATGTGATTTCAATCACAAACCGCCATCACCCGTTGGACGGGCAAGACGGCCTCCCCGTTGAAAACAGTAGGTCCTGCAATCACATAGGCTGCACCACGTTGTTGGGCCCCTGTTGCAGCTTGAGTCCCGCAGGTTGGGAAGCAAGACAATGTGAGCGGGAGCACGGCCAAATCTCAGCTCGAGGGGTCGGCCTCGGAGCCGAATTCGAGCAACAAGGGGGAGAATATGCCCCGGACTATCGCATGCGCAGGGCTGTTTTGTTTAATGTTTGCCGTTGCGGCGGCAACGGCTCAGGAATACAAAGTTATCACCGTTAACGACGGAGGGACCATCTCCGGCACTGTCAAGTGGTCCGGACCAGTTCCGCGTGCGGCGGAATTCCCGATCACGAAAGACACGCAGATCTGCGATCCCGACTCCCAAAAGACCACCGACCTGGAACGTCTGATCGTTGGCCCACAGGGTGGGGTGGCTAACACCGTAGTTTATCTGAAGAACATTTCTGCCGGGAAAGCGATGGACCTCCCGGAGCAACGCCGCCACCTGGACCAGAAGAAATGCCGGTACGTCCCGCATGTTCTCCTTGTACCCCAGGGCGGTACCCTCGACATGATGAGTTCCGATGCCACCCTCCACACGATTCACATGGATGGCGCCGCGACTTTTAATCTTCCATTTCCTTTTCCCGGTCGCGTGACTTCGCGTACCGTGCAGAGTCCCGGCCTGGTCAATCTGCGGTGCAACGGCGGCCACGTCTGGATGAACGCGGAGATGTTTGTCGTGCCGCACCCGTACTACGCCGTGACCGACGAGAGCGGACGCTTCCAATTCACCAACGTCCCGCCCGGCACGTACCAGATCGTTGCCTGGCACGAAGGTTGGAAGTTGACCGGGAAGGAACAGGCCTACGACGTACTGACGGAGCACAGCGTCCAGCGGCCGGTTTTCGACCAGCCGAAGACATGGGAGAAATCGGTGACGGTGACAGGAAACGGCGTGGCGAACGTCGAGTTTGTGCTCTCCAGCAAGTGAACAGAGCCCAAGGGTCGAGCCCCTATAGGGACAGCCGTTCGGCTGTCTCGCACGGGCGAAGCCGATCGCGCGATCCTGTCCCCGCGGGCCGTCCGAACGGCAGGAATTCTCTTAGCGCGGCGAGATCAGAGTAGAACTGAGCCTGAATGGAAGGCTCAGCCCGGTGGCCTAAGCCTGCTTGTGTGTAGAATGAGTTGGATGTCTCAGGCCGCTCCAGCAATCACCCGCAACCCCGCCGATGTCGTCCGGCAGACCCCGGTTTCGCAGGCTCCCAATGGCGTCTGTTATGCAAGTGCTGGTGAGATCGCCGTTAACTCTTTCGACCTGGAACGCATGGTTGCCGCAGTTCCCATGCGCATTGCGACGGCCCTTGACCGCAAGGCCTATTACTTCGTTCCACTCACGGTAAGCCAGGGCGACGAAACGCTCATTGCCGACCGTTATGACGTCGCGCTCAGCGACAACGCGGTCTGTCATCGCAATCTGAACCTTGGCGATTCGCAGTGCGTGTTTATCTCGACTCGGCTGATGGACGACAAGTTCTCGGTGGCCTTCGAGTTCTACATCAACGTTGGTCATGCGCTGGTCGAGCGCGCCGGAGTATCGCGCGAGTTCGCCGATCTTGCCTGGAGCCAAGTCGAAGCCGGAGTCCGCGGCGAGACGTCGCTGGATGCCTGGGAAACCCGCAAGCTGTCTACTGCCAATGGGCCGGACGCCGAGCGCTACAAAAACGAATACCTGGATTCCACTTTTTCCGACACGATTTCGATTTACCTGCTCTCGCTTTATCTCGACGTCGATTACTACGATCTGCGTGAGCGCGATTATCCTCTGCTCGCTCCTTCGGCTTTAGCTGAACGGCTGCGCAAAGTTGCCGAACTATTCCCTCCGAACAACGGATTCGAATTTGCAATCCTCTACAAACGCCGGGCTTAAGGAGGGGCAGGTGGCCATGTCGCAAGCACCTCGTTCGCCCCGCTGGTACGCCATCCCGCTGCGCGTCCTTCTCGCAACCTTCATTGGCACGGCAATCTCTTTCGCCGTGAGCTTGCTGGTTGGCATCTTCGGTACGATGATCATGTCTGCCCTGCGCGGAATCCATCCCGACATGCGAATCGCCTACCGCATGATCGCTCTCCCGTTGGCCTGTGTAGCCGGCGCGATCATACTGGTGCTTTCCCTGCTCATGGAAATCCGCCACTATCGACAGATCAAAGCGCTCTCAGCGATCGAGAAAATGGGCTAGCGAATGCCTCCTCGCATTGCCCTCCCTCTGCCGCATTCGACTGATCGCGAATATAGCGAGCGTGCTATTCCGCAATACGAACGTGGCGTGTCGCTTGCCGGCGGAGAACCGGTTCGCATTCCGCTCGACCTCAGAGCAGCGGAGTTGCGGTCTTTGATGAAAACCTGCCATGCCGTGCTTCTGCCCGGCAGCAAAGCGGATGTCGACCCGAAGAGATTCCAACAGAAAAAGTCAGCGCACACTGCCGCCGCCGACCTACGCCGTGAAGAAATGGACTATTCCCTGCTGGAACATGCTTATGCGCAAGGTAAGCCCGTGCTCGGTATCTGTTATGGACTGCAGAGCCTGAACGTTTTTCACGGTGGCTCGTTGATTCAGCACATCCCAGATTGTCTGCCGCAAGAAATTCGCACGAAAGTTAATCACGAAGCAGGTAGAAAAGTGCAGGTCGCACACACCGTTGTAGTCAAGACAGATTCGAAGCTCGCCGGCATTATTGCGGGGAACGAGCACCGAGAGAAAGATCGGGCATTAGCCCCTGCGGGCGAGCGGCTGATTGTTCCGGTGAACTCTTCGCATCATCAGTCAGCCGACACGATCGGAGAAGGTCTGCGCATTGTAGCTCTGTGTCCGGAGGATGGGGTCATTGAGGCGCTCGAGGGGACCGATTCCGATCATCTAGTCCTGGCGGTGCAGTGGCATCCCGAACGATCTGTTGATGACGATGACTCTTCGAAACTCATTTTCCGGGCTCTCGTCGACGCAAGTCGCTGAGTTCATTGCAAACGGTTACTTCCCTCGACGTCGCACACGCTCTAACAGCACAACCGCATGCCCAATCGCAGTATTTTCGGTGCCCAGTCCTTCCGGAGTCTTGGCCTTGAGGCCAACGCAGTCCGAAGGAATGCCCAGTAACTCCGCTACCCGCGTGCGAATCGCCTCGGCGTGCGGACCGATCTTCGGAGCAGCCAAGATGAGGCTGGCATCAACATTGCCGACCACATATCCGGCGTCGCGTACTCTCTTCAGTGCTTCTTGCAGAAAGACGACCGAGTCGACACCCTTCCACTTCGGATCCGAAGGAGGAAAGAGCGCTCCAATATCGGGCGCAGCGATGGCGCCTAGCAGTGCATCCGTGATCGCATGCAGCAGAACATCTCCATCAGAGTGGCCGCCGAGGCCCTTGTCGTGCTCAAGGGCAATACCGCCAATCTTGAGCGGTATGCCCGGCCGGAACTCATGCGAGTCGAACCCGTAGCCAATTCGGGTCGTTGGTTGCTGGTTGTATGTTGTTGGCATGCCGTAGTCGGTGTGGGCCTCGGTGTGGGCCTCAATGGTTCAGATAGAACGCCGCTAGTTCCATGTCTCCGGGATTTGTAATCTTGATATTCCTTGGCGAGCCCATCACGACTGCGACTTCGCAGCCAGCTCGCTCGGCAAGTGATGCTTCATCGGTTCCCATGAATCCATCGGCGGTGGCCTCGTCGAAGATCTTCTTGATTACCTGGTAGCGGAATCCCTGCGGAGTTTGTGCCAGAACCACACTGGCGCGGGGAATCGTGGCTTTGATGATCGCGCCTTCCGCCGTGCGCTCGACCTGTTTCACCGTATCGACCGCGGGGAGCCCGGCGATGGCAGCGCCATACTTCCTCGCGGCTTCAATCACTTCATGGATGATCTCGCTTGTAACCAGTGGACGTACCGCATCATGTACAAGCACGATGTCATCGGGTCCTGCTGTAATCGCATTCAACGCATGCTCAACCGATTGCTGCCGATGCTCGCCCCCTGCGACCAGCTCGATTTTTCTGATCGAGAGATCAGAAAACTCCTGCCGCAGCCGCTCGCGGAATCCTTCGATTTCATTTTCGCGCAAGGCAATCCAGATCTCGCCAACCTCCTTCACCGACGCAAATCTGCGCAGCGTGTGGACCAGGATCGGCGTTCCCGCGAGTTCCGTGAATTGCTTGGAAGGATGCGGTTTTGGATCCTTCGCGCTCGAGACGGGTGCCATGCGTGTCCCAAGACCGGCGGCAGGAATGATGACGAACACCTTCATGGCGGGCTGTAAGTATACGGGCGCGATAGCGGCTTATTCAAACCATCAGCACGGCGCAAAAAAGGCACACACCTTAAAACCAAGCAGACTCTTTCAGCAACTCGATTTTAAGCGGGCCCGGTTTTTGTATCGACAGCGGTTGGACTAGTGACCGCAGTGCCAGACGTCGGTACGACTGGAACCGCAGTCGGACTTGTCGGAACAGGAACCACCTGCCGGGAATAGGCGGCGCGTTCATCCCACTTGCCAAAGATCATCTTGCCCGCGGTCGTTTGCAGCACCGACGTCACGGAAACGTCAATCGTTTTCCCGATCATCTTGCGCGCGTTGTCGACCACGACCATCGTCCCATCATCCAGATAAGCGACGCCCTGGTTGTATTCCTTCCCTTCTTTGAGAATGAAGACACGCATAGTCTCACCGGGTAGCACGATTGGCTTCAGCGAATTCGCCAGTTCGTTGATGTTCAGAACCTCAACTCCCTGAAGTTGCGCGACTTTGTTCAGATTGAAGTCGTTGGTGATGATTTTGCCTTCATACATCTTGGCCAGCTCGATCAGTTTGAGGTCGACTTCGCGGATCGCCGGAAAGTCATCCTCCACGATTTGAATCTGCAGGTTGGCAACCTTCTGCAGCCGCTGCAGAATGTCGAGGCCTCTTCGGCCACGATTGCGCTTCAAGGAATCGGCGGAATCGGCAACAAGCTGCAGCTCGCGCAGCACGAATTGCGGCGTGACGATGACGCCGTCCAGGAACCCGGTCTCGGCAATGTCGGCAATTCGGCCGTCGATGATGACGCTCGTATCCAGAATCTTGTAGCTCTTCTTGCCTTGCTTCTCACCGCCAAAGATCCCCCCGAGAGCAGACAGGTTCAGGAGATCTCCTTTGTTGGCTCCGACAATCAGGCCAACATATGCCATCAACAGCATGACCAGGATCTGGAGAAAGCTCTGCGTGTGCCCCTGAGGTACGCTGCTGCGGATCACCAGGGCGAACAGGTAAGCGCCGCAGATTCCCAGAATGCTGCCGATCGCGGCTCCGATTAGGCGCTTCAGGCTGACCGTGCGGAGCTTCCATTCGAACAGGACTATGGCTGCGCCGATTGCTGCTCCGACGCCAGCATCTTTGATTGGGGAAAGTCCGAAAGGTCCAATGGCAAAGCAGGTAACAGCAACAACCACTACAAAAAGAAGACGTACTAAGATGATATCCACGGTATACCTCCCCGCGGATGCACTTTCCTTGTGCTACCGGACCATGCACCCGAGCCATCCCTCGTCGCCCCCCGGCGGGTTGGCCTTTCCATCCGGGCGCGTGAAATTAGGGGATGAAAACGCACCCGTTCCGATCCTATCTGGGGCAGACCGGAAGAACAGTACAGCTAACGCCTGAAGTATATACCTCTGGCTTACGCATTGGGGAACGCCTAATCGTGCCATAGGTACTCGCCCGATTCGAGGATCAGCCCGTCACCCTCGTTCGCTAGCCACAAGATCCGGAACGCTCCTGCTAAACTTTGCTTATGAAAGCTCTTGTAATCACTAGCTTCGCCGGTCTCGGTGCGCTCGCGATCCAGGACGCGCCGGAGCCTGCTCCCAAGCCGGGTCAAACCATTGTTCGTGTCAAGGCTGGGGGCTTGAATTTCGCCGACTTCATGACAGCGAAAGGCGGCTACCCCGGAACCCCACCGCCGCCCTTGGTGGCCGGTCGGGAATTTGCAGGCGTTGAGGAAGCCACCGGCCGTCGCGTTATGGGATATACCCAGTGGGGTGCATTTGCCGAGAAAACGGCTGCCTATCCGAACCTCCTCTGGCCCATTCCCGAGCGCTGGACCTTTGAACAGGCAGCGGCTTTCCCTGTGAATTACTTCACTGCCTATCTCGGGTATTGGCAGGCTGGAATGACCCCGGCCAATCCGCCTCCATACGTCGTCAATCCTGTGGATGGTGCGAAGCGTACTTCCCGCGTCCTGATCCACGCGGTGGCCGGAGGTGTCGGCACGGCGGCGGTCCAAATCGGGCGCCTGCTTGGAGCCGAGATGTACGGCACCTCCTCGTCGGATGACAAGCTGGCAAAGGCTAAAGAGCTGGGACTGCAACATGCCATCAACTACAAGCGCAACGAATATGAGGAGGTCGTCAAGAACCTGACACGAGGGGAAGGCGTAGACGCCGTTTTCGAGATGCTCGGCGGGGAGCACACTGCCAGAAGCCTGCGTTGCTTGCGCGATTTCGGACGCGTCATCCAATACGGCACCGCGACGGGAAAATCTCCGCAGATCGATTTGCGCGCGATGTACGCAAAGTCGGCCAGTGTGCAGGGTCTCTGGCTCACGTATTTGTCTCAAAAGCCCGAGATCATGGAACCCGCGTGGAAGCAGCTTTCCGAGTGGATCTCGCAGGGGAAGCTAACACCTCAGATCGGCCATGTACTGCCGTTTGACCGAGCTGCCGAGGCCTACAAGCTGCTGGAAGAGGGCAAGAATTATGGGAAAGTTGTGGTGAAGATCTCGTAATGTGAAACAAACCCATGAAGAAAAAAGCCCCAGTCACTCTTTACGAGAAGCCGACCTGAAGCACATGCCGCGAAGTCAAGCGGGTCTTGACTGAACGAGGCGTGGACTACGAGAGCGTCGACTACATCGAGCATCCATTGTCGGCGGACGAATTGAAGAAGCTGCTCGAACGCGCCGGGCTGACGCCGCACGATGTACTCCGCACCAAAGAGCCAGCCTATCGGGAACTCGTGGCGGGAAAGAACCTGGACAACGAGCAACTCTTGCAGGTGATGGCTGCGCATCCCGAGCTGCTGCAAAGGCCGATCGTTATCCGCGAGGACAAAGCCGTACTCGCCAGGCCGGTCGCGAATCTGGCGAAGTTAGGGATCAAGTAGGTGGGCTCGATTGCAGCCAGGTGGATTGGAGCAGTGATGGGAGTTCATGAGTGAAATCGCCATCCGATTACGACAGTCGAACCTTCAGTCTGCTCCGTTAGGGGCCGCTTCCCGCACCATCGCCAGACTGGCGTCGTTCAAGCTCAGAGCGCCACACGGGTAGAGTGCGATCCAGCCTACCTCAGGAGTGTTGTGAACCTGCAGAAGGAACAGATATTCCTGCCCTGCTCGGAGCGGAGACGCGCTATCCGCAATGGTCATCATTTCCGGTTTATTGACATAAACGGTTGTGAGTTGCGGGGCGTGCTTCTCCGGCTTCTTGATCACGTTGATGATTTCGAGGTCCCGAAGTCGCGGCGACATACGGTTGGAGGACGGAGGGCTTAGTTCAACTGTTCTTGGGCGGACGACTGCGATTGCATCCGCGAGTCGCGCTGCGCGCTTCGAGACCTCCGGCGTGCATGTCATGACTTTCGGCGACTGACGGGCGTCCTCAACCGATTGTGCCCAAACAGCAGGCATCAGATCACGCTCTCTGCAGGAAAGGAGTCTCGTCAGACAGCTTAGATCAAACTGCATGAGGCGGGAGACCTCTGCGGGATTCGCATCCGGGGATAATTCCGCCCAGATGATCACGGCAGGGGATCCCCCAGTGTCCGCATTCTCCCACTCCGGAAAGGCCCCGACGACGTAGTTGGGATGCAACATGGACTGCTTTAGCTTGACATCTGGTTGCTGGTGTGAACTCCACCCGCTCCGTCGCTGTCCAGTGTCCGCATAGCCCATTAGTGTGCATTCGAGTCGGCCCCTTCCGTCGCACCCTCGACCCATCGTCCAAACAGAAAATGAACCAGAGGTGACTGTCTTTCCTCGCATCTGAACCCACGCGTGAACGACAGTCAGACGCAATCCGAGCCACTCGAGAGGTCGAGCCTCAAGTGCCGAAAGGAAAGGATCTGCGAGATGACCTAGGCGGAGGGGCGGCACGAGTTCGAAACGGTACAAGCAATTTTCCTCGGTGCAAGGGTGCCCTGGCTGATCCGGCTCTTCCCCCCATTCCTTAAAACCCCACCTCGTAAGGACGACCTTCACCTGCGCTGCACTCGCCTTGTTCAGTTCCAACTCTCGCAGGTCTGAAAGCAGACGTTCCGCTTGTCTGCGAAACTTGTATTGCTCAATCCGGAGATAAACCGAAACGCCCACGAAGACAATTGTGCTCATGGCAACGAAGAGCGCGCCCCGCTTCACGAATCTGAGCAGTCTCATACTTGAACTGGACACCGAGGAGGAAAGTGTAGCCAGGTATCGTTGGTAACTGCTTGGACGATATTGGCACCGCGGGCGTCGATCAGTGTTGGAACATCGCGATTGCGCTTATCATCGAAAGCCTCATCCTTCGAACACCCACTCATCGCTCACCAGAAAATTCGCGATGGAACACAGAGCAATCGCAATGGCGTTGGCCACGAGATAATTCAGGTGCCCTTCGCCGACCATCACTCGCATGAGCGCGAGATTGCCGACAATTGAAACCGCCCCCGTGGTGAGATTGAAGCGGCCAAATCGTGCAAGCGATCGACGCCAGGATAGCGGCACCCGGTCTGCCCACGTGAATTGCTCATGCCAGACGAAGTTGTGCGCGACTGCAGCTTCTACCGCGAGCGTCGTCGCAAACATATAGTCGAAGTTCAGCACGCTCTTCAGCAGGAACAATGCACTGAACTGCACGCCGATGCCGATTCCGCCCACAAAATTGAACTTGAGCCATCGCACCAGCTTCGCCCGGGCCCATCGCGAGATCCCTATTCGACTCTCCCTCGCCAACGGTCGGGATTCGCTCAGGGCAGGCTCTCGCCGCGCTGGATAAAGCGCGCCGTTTCGGGATGACGACGGAGATGGGGGTACGCTCAGAACGTTGCTCATCGCGAAATCCTTTCTTCGCGATAGAGGCGCATCGTGTTCTGCGCGGTAAAGAACATCAGCATCAGGCCCATGCCCGTCATGCCAATAGCACCTCCGACATCGAACAGGCGATACTTTCCGCCCAGGAAAGGCACAATGGGTTTCCAGAACAGAGCCAGATTTCCGGTCGCCAGCAGAATGCGCAATTCCGTAGGACCGAAACGCCAGAACGACAGGCGAAACTCCCCCAGCGCATGCGTCGCCAGATAGGACTGGATTGAGAGCATCAGAAAGGCCAGCAGCAACCCGATCGCGATCCCGGGATGCATGTATCCCGACAGTGCGAGACCGCCCATCAGCGCGAGGGCCCCGAAACTGTCCACCATATGGTCGACGTAGAATCCGTATCTCGGGCGTTGGCAATGACGGAACCGAGCCAGAGTTCCATCCAGCGAGTCTCCAAACCAGTTGAGAGCCAGGCATACGATAACCCCGAGCAGCGCATAGCGCTGTCGGGCAGCCAGTGCGTAGCACACTCCAGCGCCGGTCTGCGCCGCCAAACCCAGCACGGTGAGATGGTCAGGACCGATCCATGAGGGCATATGGACAGCCAACCATAACAACACGCGCTTTTCGGCGGTGGCCGTCCAGCTTTCCTGCACGCGGCTCATGTCATAAGTCGGTCGCTTGCGCCGAATCTCCAGCAATAATCGCGGATTTACCTGCTCGCAGAATTCCGTCATCGTGCGCGATCCAGAAGTGGCCATAGGTGCCTCCAAGGAACCCTTCGCTACTGGCGAATTTCTCCCTATGCCGGACGCACGACAATGCATCGACGATCAATCCATGCTCAAATCGCAAGTTGTTGAAAATGCGAGTGGAAGGACTCCATCTCAAGGGGATGAAATTCCCGAGTGAGGATCGAATGAGCGCAGAACGAGATGTCGGCTACCGTTAGGCTTCCTGGATGGCGTTACGCAACTGTTCCACTGACCAGGAGACCTGCTCTTCGCTAATCACAGCTGGCGGCGCCAGAAGGATATGATCGCCTGCGGTCCCGTCGACGCTCCCCTGCATTGGGTAAACGAGCAGGCCCCGCTTCAGAGCGGCCGCACCGACCCGGGCGGAGAAACCATCGGCCGGCGGGAAGGGCCGCTTCGTTGATTTTTCGGCGACGAATTCGATCGCCCAGAGCAGGCCGATGCCGCGCACGTCTCCGACCGCCTTCTCCTCCCGAAGAGTCTCGAGGCCTTCTTTGAAAATGGCAGCAGGCGTCCCGCGACGACTGGAATCGGCGGCTTCTACCAAGTTGTGCTTGCACAGATAACCGAGAACCGCCCGTCCCGCAGCCAGCGAGACAGGGTGCCCATTGTAGGTAAATCCGTGAAGAAATGCGCCCGATCCACTCGCTACCGCATCGACCACTTTCTTGCTGGCGATCACGGCGCCCAGCGGAGCGTATCCGCTCGAAAGACCCTTCGCTGTAACCAGGATGTCTGGCTTAACGTCCCAATGTTCGACCACGAAGTTACGGCCCGTGCGGCCCATCCCGGTCATCACCTCGTCCGCGATGAGCAGCACCCCAGCATCGCGGCAGATCTCTGAAATCGACTGCAAGTACCCTGGTGGAGGAACGACGGCACCAAGTGTCGCACCACTCACGGGCTCAAAGATGAATGCAGCAGCCGTTCCGTCGGAGGCGTCGATGGCTATCTTGAGTTCGGCCGCGTACTGCTGTCCGCAGTTGCGGCATCCGTCCGTGCAATCGAAGGCGCAACGATAACAGTACGGCATGCCAATGTGCGGGAACTCTCGGACCATGGGAACGTAGATCTGCCGCCGGCGCTTGTTTCCCGAGACCGATAAGGCACCCAGGGTCGAACCGTGATAGCTCTGCGTCCGGCTTAGGATCTGGTAGCGGCGCGGCTGCCCAATTTCCACCTGGTACTGCCGCGCAAGCTTCAGCGCGGTTTCAACCGATTCTGAACCTCCACAGGTGAAATAAACCGCGCCACCTTCGAAATGCTTGCCCGCAAAACGCAGCAGTTCCTCTGCGTACTCTTCCGCCACAGGAGTTGTGAACTGGCTGGTATGTACGAACTCCAGTTGGGCCGCTTGTTCTGCCATGGCCGCGGAGATTTCCTGCACGCCGTGTCCGATCAAGTTCACGGCAGCCGATCCCGATAGGTCCAGGTATTTGTTCCCCGCGGAGTCCCACACGTGGACGCCTTCCCCGCGAACGGCGATGGGAAATTCCTTGCGAAAGGAACGGCGCAAAACGGCAGAACGTGTGCTGAGAGCGGCGTTGGTCACTGTCGCATTATCGCATCTGCAGGACATCCCGGATCAGGCTGGGCTGAGTGCTTTCGTCGAACGCCGCGAGATCAGATTATTTGGCCGCGGGCCGCGACACGTTTACCGCACCACTTTTCGATCGCCACATCCGGTTGTTCTTAAACCGGGGCGATTCCGGTCGGTCAACACCGGCGAGTTGCGATTCCGTTAAGATTGAGACTCCGACTCGGGTCCCGATGACGAAACTGCTGCGCTTCTTCCGCCCCTCGCACCAGCACACCGCATTCTCGGCGACTCTGCTGCTGATCACGGCGGTGATGGCCTCGCGCGTGATCGGATACGTGCGGGATGCCTATATCGCGTGGGCATACGGTGCAGCCGGTTCGACGGATGCATACGTCACCGCATTTACCCTTCCGGATTTCCTGAACTACATCGTGGCCGGGGGTTCGGCGTCGATCACGTTCATCGCGATCTATACCAGGTTCCTGGCAGAAAAACGCGACGCGGAGGCTGAGAAGACGTTCTCGGTCATTATCACTGTCATGACCGCTGTCATGATTGTGGGCACAATTGTGGCCGAGATTTTCACGCCACAATTTCTCCGCTGGTACGTCAAGGATTTCCCTCCTGACAAAATCGCATTGACGGTTCACCTGACGCGGATTTTGCTTCCCGCGCAGATCTTTTTTTATGTGGGGGGAGTGGTTTCGGCAGTTCTGCTTTCGCATCGACTGTTTCTTTTTCCGGCATTTGGGCCGCTCATCTACAACCTGTTCATAATTCTTGGCGGTGTAATCGGTGGGCGGCATCTGGGAATTGCGTCGTTGGCATATGGGGCGCTGATTGGCAGTTTTGCGGGTCCTTTTCTGGCGAGTGCGATTGGGGCGGCAAGAATTGGGACTGGCTACCGCCCCTCCTTCGATACTTCGAATCCCGCATTTCGTGAATGGGTCAAACTATCAGTGCCGCTGATGCTGGGAGTTTCCTTGGTGACGGCTGACGACTGGATTCTGCGGCATTATGCCGCTAAGGGAGTTGGCGACATCACGAGGCTTAACTATGCCAAGCGTCTTTTTGCGGTGCCGATCGCGGTCCTGGGGCAAGCCACCGGGCAGGCATCATTGCCATTTTTTGCGCGGCTGTTCAATGAGAAGAAGCTGAAGGAATTTGCCGCCACGGTCAACGATTCGGTATATCGGGTTTCGGCTGCCGCGCTGCTCGCTACAACCTGGATGATGGCGGTTGCCCTGCCGCTGATCGACCTCGTTTACAGGCGCGGCCGGTTCCTGCCCTCTGATGCGCAGCCAACGGCCGTCTACTTCTTCTGGTTCTCCGCTTCTTTGGTGCTCTGGTCGGCGCAGGCACTCTATGCCCGGGCTTTCTATGCAGCCGGCGACACACTGACTCCTATGATTGCAGTCACCATGATCACGGTGTTGTCACTGCCGATTTACTCCTTTTTGTTCCATGCCTTCGGGGTTGTCGGTTTAGCTTGGGCGTCAGATATCGGAATCGCTCTTAACCTACTGGCGCTAGCCGCTCTGTTGAATTATCGACAACTCGTGACACTCCGGGAACTACGCTGGAAGGAGTTAGGAAAAGCGGCGTTGGTTGCCACTGTTGCCGGAGTCATCAGCTTTGAAGTCGCCAAAGCGGAGCCACTTTCCTCTGTGGCACACGGAAGGCGTGTCGCCGATTTGCTTCAGCTTGCGCTGGTTTCGATCACCTGGATAGCTGCTGCCCTTGCAGGTCTGTGGCTGCTGAAATCGGAATTGCCTCGCGATCTACGGCGGCGTCGTGTGGCGGCCTACCCCGCAGTTGCTCAGACTGAGAGCAAAGAAATTCTGGGTGCCGGTCGAGAACCTTGAGCTCTCAAGGGTGGACATCTTCAAACTAGTTGATTAAACTAGTTGCATGAAGACAGTTGGGGCTTTTGAAGCCAAAACACGTCTGAACGAACTCCTGCGCCGGGTTTCGAGCGGAGAAACGATCCGCATCACACGACGCGGCATTCCCGTGGCCAAGCTGGTGCCATTGAAAGAAGACGATAAGGAAGATGTTGCCAAAGCCGTACAAGAATTGCGTGAGATACGCAAGCGGCTGAGCCTGGGTGGACTCAGTATCCGGGAGCTGATCGATGAAGGTCGGCGCTACTAGGCGCTTCGTGGTCGATGCCTCGATGACTGTGGCATGGTGTTTTCGTGAGGAAAGCACCACCCTTTCAGAGGCCGTTCTCGACTCCCTGCTAGGGGAGAGCGAGGCCATTGCGCCTGCGATTTGGCCGTTCGAAGTCGCGAACGCTTTATTGATGAGCGAACGCCGTAAGCGTTTAACGACCGCAGATGTGTCAGCCGTTCTGCAGCGCATCGTCAGGCTCCGGATTGTTGTCGACCCCATACGCATACAGGATGCTCTCGGGACGATTCTGTTCCTGGCGCGCAAGGAACAATTGACTGAATATGACGCGAGTTATCTCGAACTGGCGTTGCGCGAAGGCCTGCCGCTGGCCACACTCGATAGTCGGCTTCGCAGTGGAGCCCGGAATAACGGAGTACCATTACTTCAAATCTGAATGTTCAGCTGTTCGAGCCAGCATCAGACCACACTTCAGCCGAAGAGACAATGATTATTACCGCTACCGTTCCAATTCAAAAATTCGTCCAAGAGCTCCGCGCATTTCCGGGATCAGCGTTTCTTCCCACCGAACCTCTGCGCGAATTCCTTGAAAAGAACCCCGTCGACTCCGACTCGCTCGCTCCTTATCTCAATTGGGACCGCCAGCATTACACCCGCAACCTCATCGACCGCACGCCTCGCTACGAATTGATGGCCATCTGCTGGGAAGTCGGCCAAGCGAGTTCCGTCCACAACCATCGCGACCAGAATTGCTGGATGGCCGTTCCTCTCGGCCGCTTGCAGGTAGAAAACTTCCACCTGGTTCATCAGGACTTGAAAAGCAGTCGTTGCCTGTTAGAGCCTCTTAATACGGTTGAGATGAACATCAAACATCCCTGCGCTGTGGATCCTGCCGATCCCGTGCACCGCGTCGTGAATCCCCGCGAGTTCAACCAGCGCGCGATAAGCTTGCACATCTATTCGCGGCCGTTCGACACTTGTGTCGTTTACTCTCCGGAACAGGGGACATGCGGCGAAATCAAGCTCCATTTCACCACCGAATACGGCAAACGGAAGTAACCACGACATACCTAACGATAACTAGCCACGCCACCCGGCGCCTTCTACCATCGTCTGTTTCGGGGGCGCTATGCGGGCAATTTTCGGTTTACTAGTTAGCACTCTTATTCTTATCACCCTCGTTTGCTTTACCTGGATGCATTTGCGGCACACAGCCGATTCAGTGGAGGTTCATCCTGCTCCGATTGTGGAGAAAATTAAGCAAGCGGAAACCACATATTCGGACCCGCAGGACGCAGGTCAAGGAACCACGTTGGTCGGACCTCTTGCGACCTACATGAGCAAGCAAGGCCCTGTCGCTGTGGAGAAGGTGCAAGCTGTCGAGTACAAGCCCACCACCTCGGATCGTGTCGGTGGCTCAGTGGTCGGCACCAGCATGCCAATTCTGCACGACAAATTCCACGTCTCGGTGATCGTGGATTTACCCTTTCAGGTTCCGCCGCACGCGGCCACTCCAAAATTGCATGGAACATTCCGCTCCTTTGTGCCCGCCAGCGACAAACCCACGGGCGATACCGACGCGGATGTCGAGTTCCAACTCGTGAATGAGCAGGAGTACTCCAACTTCCTCAGCGGAAAGCCCAGCGAGGCGCTCTTCTCTGCCGACGCCACTCACGATGAGGAGGTCAACGCGAGCTTGCCGCCCACTCTCAACAAGCCCGTCAACTATCACATGGTCTTCGTGAACAGCACGCATAAGAAAAAAGTCGTCGAAGCGGACTTCCGTCTCGATTTCTAGTGCTGTTCGGGCTGTTAAACTAAGCGGGTTGGCCCCGCGGAAGAAATCATCGAACTCCACGCCGGAAACGGCTCCTCGCCCGGAGAAAGCGTCCGCTGCGAAGACTTCCAGTCCTTCGAAAGGCTCCACCGAATCTGCTGGACCGCACGGCCGTATCTACCTGATTGACACCATGTCATTCATTTTCCGCGCCTATCACGCCATGGCGCGGCAGCGGCCCATGTCAACCAAGACGGGCCTGCCCACTGCTGCGATTTACGTATTCGTTAACATGCTGCGCAAATTGCGCGACGATTTCTCTCCGCAGTTTCTGGCCGCGGTATTCGACGTGGCCGGGCCTACCTTCCGCGATGAGCAGGCCGAGACGGTCACCACGGTTCGCAAGTTTGACATCAAGACGCAGACCTTCACCGAAGTCGAGTACAAAGGATACAAAGCGAACCGCAAAGCCATGCCCGAGGACCTGGCGCAACAGGTGCCCTATATCCGCCGGGCGCTCGAGGCCTATCGCATTCCGATGATTGGCGTGACGCGCTTTGAGGCGGACGATGTCATAGGCACGTTAGCGCGCAAGGCGGCCGAGGCCTCGCATCCCGTGTACATCGTCTCCAGCGACAAGGACATGATGCAGCTTGTGAACGACAAGGTTCACATCCTGAATCCGCCGAAGGACAACCTGATCTGTGACGCGGCGAAGGTCGAAGAGATTCTGGGTGTGCCGCCAGAGCGCGTTATCGATGTGATGGCGCTGCGGGGTGACTCGATCGACAACATCCCGGGAGCCCCCGGCATCGGCGACAAGGGGTCGGTCGAGATCATCAAGCGTTTCGGCACGGTCGAGCAGGCGCTCGAACGCGCAGCCGAAGTCGAACGAAAGACCTACCGCGAATCGTTGCTGAACAATCGGGAGGCAATTCTTTTCAGCAAAAGCATGGCCACCATCGACACCAACGTGCCGGTAGAACTCGATGTGGAGTCAACGCGCGTTGGCGAGCCAGACGTTGAAGCATTGCGCGCGCTCTTCACCGAATTGGAGTTTACTTCGCTGCTGAAGGAGTTGTTGCCCGTAGTCGAAGTCAGCGAAACGCACTACCTCGAGGCCAAATCGCCGGCGGACATCGACATTGTCCTAAAAGCGGCGCCTTCCGGCGCCGCGCTTGCCGTGGCAGTTGAAGGCGCCGATGCCTCGATTTCACAGGAGAAGGAAGACAAAGAAGAAACGGAGGAGGAACCGGAGCCAACTCAACTTTCTCTCATGGCTGGAACAATGCTTCCAGCGGCTCCTCAAACGGCCGTGCACAGGATTGCCATTTCCTCCCAGGCCGGCACCGCGATGGGGATCACCCTTGACTCTTCACAGACGGCGAGTCGTCTCCGATCCGTGCTCTCCGACCCCACGATCCTGAAATCCGTCCACGACTACAAGGCCGCCATTCACACGCTCACTCCGCTCGGCATAACACTAGAAGGCGTGCGCCACGATCCCATGCTGTATTCGTACCTGCTGGATCCCACGTATTCGTCGCACCGCCTGCCCGATGTCGCGCTCCGCCGCTTTAATCTCAGGCTTGCCGGCCAACTCACCGAGTCCGCAGACATCACCGGCAGGCTGACCGAGGCGCTTCGCAGCGAAGTCGAACACGAGGGGCTCTCAAGAGTTTATGAGGAAATCGATCTTCCACTTGTTCCGGTCCTCGCCCGCATGGAGCAGGCCGGAGTAAAGATCGACACGGGCGAGCTCTCGCGGATGTCAACTCAACTGGAACGGGAAATCGCTGCCAAAGAGAAAGAGATTCACGAAACAGCCGGGACGGAGTTCAACGTCGGATCTCCAAAGCAGCTGGGCGATGTCCTCTTCAACCGCATGAACCTGCCCAAGCCGGTGAAATACGGCAAGGGACGCATGATCTCGACTGCCGTCGACGTTCTCGAAGAACTCGCCGAGAATCATCCCATCGCCCGCATGGTGCTCGACTACCGACAGCTTACAAAGCTGAAATCCACGTATGTGGATGCCTTGCCTGTCCTGATCAAACCGTCGACCGGACGCGTGCATACAACGTTCGGACAAGCCGGAACCGCTACGGGCCGTCTCTCCTCCGCCAATCCGAACCTGCAGAATATCCCGATCCGTACCGAACTCGGCCGGGGCATTCGTGCCGCATTTATCGCCGAGCCGGGCCACGTCCTGCTCACCGCCGACTACTCGCAGATCGAACTCCGTCTGCTCGCGCATTTCTCGGGGGACTCGCTACTGGTTGATGCTTTCCGGCGTGGTGATGACATCCATACGCTCACCGCCTCGCAAGTATTCGGGGTACCGCCGCTCATGGTCACACCGGACCATCGGCGCCAAGCCAAGGTCGTGAATTTCGGGATCGTCTACGGTCTGTCGCCGTTCGGGTTGTCGCAGAACCTGCGAATCTCGACGAGCGAAGCCAAGCAGTTCATCGACAATTATTTTGAGAAGTACGCCGGGGTGCGGCGCTATCTCGACAACACGCTGGAAGAGGCGCGCCAGACGATGAAGGTCCGGACTCTCTTCGGCCGCGTCCGGCCCATCCCCGACATTAACAGCAAGAACTCCCTCCAACGCGGATTCGCCGAGCGCACCGCCGTCAACACTCCGCTGCAAGGGACCGCCGCCGATCTGATCAAGATCGCGATGATCCGGATCGATCACGCCATCCGCGAACGCGATCTGAAATCGCGTATGACCCTGCAGGTGCACGACGAACTCGTCTTCGAAGTTCCGGAAGCCGAGATCGAAATCATGCGCTCGCTCATCCGCGAGTACATGGAAAAGGTGCATGATCTCGAAGTCCCGCTGCTGGTGGAAATTGGCGTTGGCTCAAACTGGCGTGATCTCGAGTGATTCCCGTCAAACCAGCGGTTTCCCGAATATGAGGTGCCACACTTCTGGCTGGTTTTGCCCAGAAGCGGGAATCTCCGGCATGCTGCGATCAATAGCCTCGCTCACGATGGGCAACGCATCCATCGGCCAAGCGTAGTGTAAAATGGGATAGAACCCCTCTGTTGAGGCCGTCGCGTTTGTTGCGACCGTAGCAGTCATCAGCGGATTCCTTCCAAGTCGGGACGTAGCGCAGCCTGGTAGCGCACTTGCTTGGGGTGCAAGGGGTCGCGAGTTCAAATCTCGCCGTCCCGACCAATAATTTCGGCCTTCTTTCCAGAAACGTGTGCGCGTGCCATCCGTCAGTTTTTACCCAGCCGCTCGAGTCAATAACATGTAACGCCTGTTATGGCCAGTTGAGTCACTTAGCGGGGGGGTACATATGTTCAGGAACATCGATGATCCCGTTGCCAGCCACGGTTAAGATCTCTTCTTAAAACCATGCTCGTTGGTGCTACGACGAAATGCAGGCTGAGAGGAGAGGTGATGAAAAAGCCAATTTCTGCACTAGTGATCGTTGCGGCAGTCACGTTGACGCTGGCCGACACGAACAAGAAAGAAATAATCGCGATTCCCCCCCCGGCAAGTGCAATGGTTCACCCCGTCGTACTATACCGACGGCCGCGAGCGAGCGCACTTGCTTGGGGACTCAAGTACGGGCGGTGCATGGGTCGATCGTGTCAAGATTCCCGCGGGCAATCATGTCCGAGCTCATACGCACTCGCAGGACGAACTGGTCACCGTCATCGAAGGAACCTGGTATCTGGGCGAGGGAACAACATTCAACCCCACTAATCTGAAAGGATATCCCGCGGGCAGTTTCATCGTCATCTCGGCCGGCATACCCCATTTTGTTGCCGCGAAGGAAGACAACGTGATCATTCAGCTAAACGGCAATGGCAAATTTGAAACAGACTATGTTGAGAAATAGGGAGCTTTTGGCGTGAGTCCAATTGTTTATACCGTGATCGAGAAGTTGGAGAGATCACTCGGATTTTTGCAGAATCGTCGAGCACGCTGAGCGAAGGTCTGGTCGACCTTAGTTCTTCTGTCCGCTCGCCGTCCAGAACGGTTGCTTAGCCGGTACAAATTCGACCGGCACATCTTTCACGAAAGTCTTCAGCCAGCGCTTACACTCGTCCATCCCGGACTGCTCGCTGGGAATATGTCCAATGACGATCAGAGCTTTTTTGCGGCCTTCACTCACCGCGTCGGCTGCATACTCGACCGTTTCCCATTCACGGGTTTCGCCCACCATCAACACCTGCACGTCATCCTGTTCGAGGGCATAAAGTTCACGCTGAGAGCCAGCTGCGCCTGGGCTGAAGCCGACCTTCGTGACCTCCATCTCCGGATCGCCCACCACCCGCAGCACAGATGAGCCCAGCTTTGACGCGACTTGGTTCGCCAGGTCCTTCAGCCTGATTTCCGGGATCACAAAAAGATACTGGTTGTCGGAACGCTGGAACTTTTCCCATCCCAGGGCGTGCACGTTTCCGGCTTCGATTCCGTCCGGTTTGCGCATGTGCCAATGATCATGAAAGCGCCAGACCACCATGCCGTGCTTTTCAATAAACGCTCTCTTCTCAGCCCATACCGCGTCACTCTCGGGAATACCCTCCGGAGTATCCAGGTGCGCATAAAACGTGGGTTCGTGGGTGATGACGAAATTCATTCCCTTGGCCGCCGCACGCTGCAGCACGTCCATGGTCGCCATCATGGTTACGGCGACTCCGGTAACCGGCGCGTCAGGATTCCCAGCTTTGAAGGTATCGACTGTATCCTTCTTCCATTCCACGCCGACCTGTTTCCGTATCTCGGCAACAATTTCTCGCGCGGTAATCCGGCGCTCCTGCGTTTGGGCCGCGCTCATGGTCGCAATCAGCATCAACAGCGCGCACCAGACCCCATCCGTCTTGATGTTCACAGCTTTGCTCCTTCTCGCCGTTCTGCCGGACTCCACGCGACGATTTGTGAAGCGGGCCTATTTGCTCTTTGGCAGCTTGCGAACATAAACCACAAGCTGGTTTATCTGTTCTTCGGAGAGCCCGCGTTTCAGGAAGGTGTGAGGATACTGCTTGTGGTTGATTCCATATGCGATCGTTTTGAAGAGCTCTTCATCCGAAAGCTTTTGTATTTGCGAAGAGCGCAGATCGCTCAGCCCCATTTTCTTCCCTGCGGTCGTTGACCCGCTGCCGTCAGCCCCATGACAGTTCGCACAATGTTCCTTGTAGAGTTCGGCCGACTGCGCTCTCATCCTGGGGACTACCATGAGCGACCAGGTGAACATCAGGATCCCGCATATCCTTGTTCGTCGCATGAGCCTCCTTTTCCATCCTGAGATCAAATCTAGAGAGGGAGGGACCTGAAAGGAAGTAACTCCATAGCTCCGCTCGGCGCGTCATATACCTTCCATCTCCTCGGCAATGGCGAGGATCGCTTGTACGCTGTTCCAGTTGCGCGCTGTGCCCGTCACCTTCAGCAGCTTGTCCACCGCAGACCAAGGGAGTTTCGACCGGCCCGCACCGTTCGGGAAGTATATATAAAGTTCGCGACCCTCCAGATGCAGCTCCTCCGGCAATTCCTTGAACTTCTCTAGATTGACTCGTGCTTCCCTGGGAGGTTCCGCAGCCAGAAAGGTGACCAGCACTTTGCCGGGTTCCGCCTTGGTCCGTTCAGGGAAGGGATTTGCCGCGATCGCCCTTCGCATCTCCTCTGCGGTCCGAAGAATCACTTCGGGGCAGCATCCAAATTTCTTTTCGATCGCGCTTTGAATCTTCTTAGCCAGCAGAGGGCTGTTTTTCTCTTTTGTGCGAAAAATAACGTTTCCGCTTTGCACATAACTCCGCGGATCTTCAAACCTCAACGATTCGTACAATGCACGCAGTTCGTCCATCTTGATCCGGTTATGCGGACCGAGGTTCACACCGCGCAGCATGGAAATCAAAACAGTCACCGATTATTTCGGAACCCTGTGCAGGGCGATACGCCGGTACAGCGTTTTACCGTGGTCGATCATGAGCCTGCCCGTCATGGCATCGCCCATGACACGAAATTCCCAATCGTCGTTGTCCTTATTGCTCGACGTGCAACTCAGCGCCCCTGTCTTCGATTCGTAGTGACAGGCGAGCGTGCCCATGAAATCCGGAGTGCCCTCCACGACCTTGTAGGCATCCAAATTCAGTTGGAAGGGATCTTTCTTGTCCTCTGCGATCTGATACAACACGTGTTCATCGTGGCACGGCGAATCCGCAACAGTACACTTCGATTCACCCTCCCACGAACCGAGAACCGCCTTGTCTGAGGCGCCAACCAATGACGTCGCCAGACAAACAAGAATGACAATGGAGAGGATGGAGCGCATGAAGTTCACCGAATCATATCTGAACCTGCTATGCCCTGCCAGCCAGCGCCGCCCCTATGGCTCGGCCTTCGTGCCCTTTGTGGTTGACCGTCTTTTCACCAGGTGGACGGTCCTGATTTAACGGAGAAACGACACGCGAAGAGAAGTCTACAATGTTGCCGCAGTGGGAAAGCGATCCCCACAGCAGCCATCGTCTCAAAGCTTATCGGCACAACACGGAGCCCTCATGAACCGCCGCTCATTTCTGAAATCCGCTAATCTCGCCGGACTCGCGATTGCACTTCCATCTTCCACGCTCGCAGCCGAACCGAAGAAAGCTGTTTCTGCGAGCGCCTCGCCAAACCCCAACACGATTCTTCTCAAAGACTATCGCCCGCGCTCCATCTACCAAATTCCGATCACGCGCATCGACAAGGCGAGGTTCCCGATCATCGATATGCACTCGCACCCTTATCCTAAGACGGAAGCCGAGATCACCACGTGGCTCAAGAACATGGACGATGCCAACGTCGAGAAAACGATGATCCTCACCATGACCGTCGGCAAGGAGTTCGATGAGATCCATGCGAAGTACTCGAAATATCCCGAGCGGTTCGAAGTCTGGTGTGGGCTGGATTTCACCGGGCACAAGACCGCCGGATTTCCGGACTCAGCCATAAAAGAACTCGAGCGCTGCCGCGACAAAGGGGCGAAGGGCATTGGCGAAATTCACGACAAAGGACAAGGTCTGCGCTCCGGGAAATCTACGGCGCCAGGTATTCATCCCGACGACTCGCGAGTCGACGCAATCTGGGAGAAAGCAGCCGAACTCCGGATGCCGGTGAGCTTGCACGTGGCTGATCCAATCTGGATGTACGAACGGATGGACAAGCACAACGATGGCCTGATGAATGCCTACGAATGGCGATTAGATAATCAGCCCAACATCGTGAAGCTGCCGGGGATGATTGAAATCCTCGAGCACACCGCATCCCGTCATCGCAGAACAACGTTCGTTGCGTGTCATTTCGCCAATCTCGACTACGATCTCGCACATCTGGGGGAAGTGTTTGAGCGCAATCCGAATCTCTATGCCGACATTTCCGCACGGTACGCGGAGACTGCCCCCATCCCTCGTTTCGCCGCACAATTCTATGCCAAGTACTCCGACCGCCTCGTGTACGGCACCGACATGGGATTCGACGCGGAGATGTATCACATCACATTCCGCATACTCGAATCACAGGACGAGCATTTTTATGAGACCAATCAGTTTGGGTATCACTGGCCGCTTTACGGGCTGGGACTAAGCGACGAGATTCTGCAGCGCGTCTACCGCGATAATGCGGCGAAGCTGCTGGCGGCGCGATCGAGCTAGAAGCGGCTTCCAGTGTGTTCCCACGCCGCCCGGACGCTCGCTTTGCGAGCGGGACGGACGAAGGCGTCCGTCCCTACACAAGGTTACTGGCGCGGTGTGGCTGCAGCGCTGGTCGCCGGCCCTGTCGTCGTTGGGTCGAACTGGTTGCCGATGGCATCGCCGGAAAGCACCAACTCCACTCGACGATTCTGCTGGCGGCCTTCGGGCGTGTCGTTGCTTGCGATGGGGGCGGTCTTGCCGTAACCGTGAGCTTCAACCGAGCTCGACGAAATTCCCTGCTGAATGAAATAATCGCGAACTGCCTGTGCCCGCAGTTCGGAGAGACTCTGGTTGTATTCGTCGCCGCCGACACTGTCGGTGTGTCCTTCGACCGACACGTGCAAGCTGGGATATGCCAGAATAATGCCGGAAACCTTCGCCAGGCGCTCGCGCGCTCCGGGAGCCAGTTCGTAGCTGCCGCTCCGGAACAACACGTCGGACATGTTGGCGACAAGCCCGCGGGCGGAATCGCGGGTCGCAAGGATGGAGTTGAGCTGTTGCAACAACCGCTCTCGGAGTTCTTGCTTTTCGCGTTCGGCCTGCTGACGAAGACTCTCGGCTTTCTGCGCGTCCGCATGGGCTTGCGCGGCATCGGCGGCGAGAGCTTGTTGTTGTGCAACGGCTTCAGCCTTTGCTTTCTCAGCCTCTTCCTTCTGCCGGGCCGCTTCCTGAGCAGCTGCAAGCGCTTCCTGTTTCATGCGCTCGGCTTCGGCTTTGGCTTGTTCGGCTTGCAGGCGGGCTTGCTCGGCGGCCTGGCGGGCAGCTTCCGCTTCGGCGCGGCGCCTGGCCTCAGCTTCAGCATCGGCGCGGGCTTTCGCTTCCCGAGCGGCAGCGGCCGCTTGAGCGTCTTCTTCCGCTTTCTGCTTCACGGCCATCACGCGCGCTTCTTCGGCGGTTTGGGTCGCTTCCTTGGCGGCGGCTGAAACCACTTCCCGCTTCTGCTTCTGCCGATACAGACTCTCGGCATTCAGCAGTTGCTGGCCGGCCTTGGAAAGAATCGACGGCGCATACTTGTCGGCCATCGCGATATGCGCGATCCGGACGGCATTGCGCGCTTCGAACAGCTCGAGCGGAGTCTTTGAGTCGATACCGAAAATCGCGTCCTGAATGTGGGCGTTTGTCGCCGAATACGTTCCACGCGTGACCAGTTCGTATTTGGTATCGATATTCTCGCTTGCCGCGCCGCTGATGCTCGCGCTTTCGGCAACCACCATGTTCCCGGGCTGCGTCACGGCGAAGTAGGGCTCGGCGGTCACAATTAAACCGAAGGTCTGCAGATCAGTAAAGGCTTTGAGTTGGGCGTTGCCGTGATGATCGAGTGTCAACTCGCCAAGATTGTCGGGACGTCCCTGCGGCGAGATGGCCCAGAGAACATAAGTCAGGTATTCCAGCCCGAACTTGGTTGCGTCTTCGAGTCCCTCGAACCTGGCTTCGATCTGGAAATTGGTCTTCTTACCTTCCACCCTGGCTTCACCGGCGGCCCGCTGCATCAAATCCGTGCCGTGGAAATCAACGCGCATAGACCCGCCCTGCAGGCGATAGTGCATAGCCTTGATGCTGCGCGAGACAGTGGGCGCAGCCGCGGGTGTCAGCGTGCCACTCGAGGCCGTTTGGGCCGTGGTCGCATAGGTCGATGACGGAGTCGTTTGTGTTTGCGCGGATGCAAATGCCGCGGCGGCAAGAAAGCCAAGGGATAGAGACAGTTTCTTCACGGTGTTTCTCGATCTGGGGGAGATTGAGAGATTTCTAATCCTCTATATGGTGCGGGATAACTGGATGGATGCAAAGGACAGGAAGGGAAGGGGCTTTGGTAACCAGTGTACCCCGGACGCCTTCGTTCGGGGTTGCGCGCGGCAGCGCGCAGGGGAAACCACAGACGGGGGGCCGGCAGTACCAGCCGCGCTTCGCGCCGGGCACGGACGAAGGCGTCCGTCCCTACACTCGCCTACGGGACGTACGCGATGGTTCCTTTTGGCCCTACGACCAATGCCCCACCGTCCGGGAACGGGCTTACCGCATTGAAGGCGAAGCCTTGCTTTTTCTTCCCGTTGATGCGCCGGGGATTGTTGGGCGGGCGAAAGTCGAAGATGAAATCTTCCCCGATGATGAACAGGCGTTGCGGCGCGACCGGAGTGAGTTTTTTCCCTATCCCCTTTGTCGATTGGTCTTCTGCCTGCTGCCGAATGGCTGCTGCGTTCACCTGCTGGTCGTAAGCCACTGCCGAGAAGAACGCCTGCGGCTTAAGGGTTGACAGCGTCCAGGTTTTGCCAGCATCCGTCGTAAAGGCGAGGTCGGGTCCATCCTCGTCGGTATGCTTGTAATCACCTCCTGCGATGACCCCGTGTTGGGCGTCGCGGAATGCGATAGAGAATATGCCGGCCGATTCAGATCCTTGAAGGATGTGCGTATTCGAAACCTGCCAGGTTCTTCCCCCGTCGGAGGAGTGGAATACCCGGGCGGCTTTTCCGCCAGTCGCGAACCAGATGTCGTCGTTACGAGTGGAGGACGAAGTCCCCGCACCGCCTTTCGATTGCAGAATCGCGATGCAAGAGTTGCTCGCCGCGAAGGCTCCTTCGCCTGCGAGAGCCTCGGGAATCTGCGAAGGCGGAATCGGCTGCCAGTTCTGTCCGTCCTCGGTTTTGAGGAGTTCGAAATGCAGCTTCCCACTTTCATCGGGAATGGGATCGCCCAGGACAAACCCATGCTTCGGGTTCCAGAACGCCATCGAATCGAAGAATCCTTTCGGATTCGGGTTGGTGAACTGGAGTTGCCAGTGTTGGCCGCCGTCGGAGGTGTGATAGATACGGGATTGATCGCCCGGACCTGCCGACATGAGGAAAGCCTCGTCGGCCGAAAACGCCACCACCGCGCGGAAATCGAGCCCGATCGCGTCGGGAACCTGCGCAGGAGTCCAGGTTTGGCCCCCGTCCACTGTCCGAAGATACGTGCCGTGGGTTCCGCTTGCCCAGGCGACCTGCCGCGATACCACGTTGATGCCACGGAGGTTTTCAGTCGTTTGGGAGATCTGAATCCGCGGCCCCGATTGTGCGAGGTTCGTTGCCGAAAGAAGAAGCCACACGAGAAGACGCATTGCAGGGGATTGTCTCAGAAATAGAGCACAAATTCCCACTTCGCAAAATCGGCAAGAAGTGGACACCCACGTTTGTGAGTTCCGCTCGCTGAGGAATGATGACTGCCCAATAGCAAACCGCCTGCACGACATCATTTCGCGTTGAAGTCTACGAAAGACGCGGTCTTGCCGATGTAAACACGCAGGCTGCAGCGGTTGCCGACGTGCGCAAATGCAACTTCCAGTTGGTCGGTAGCCGATTCCACCTGGGCGGTTTCCATCTGAGCGCGCGCCACATCCTGTTTTTCGTCGTAACCCGCGCCGGGTGTGACGTTCTTGTTGACGACAATCGACCAGTTGCCGCGGGCGGGTATCGGGTAAACAGTGTAAGCGCCAATTGGAATCGTGGAGGTGCCGAGACTCAGTTGCGCTTCGGTAAACAGGGTCATCGCCGTTCCGCCTGGAGCCCAAGGCTTGCCGTTGGACATCTTCTCCTGCTTCGCGGAAACAGGGGTGTAGCGAATGTAGACCTGGCGTCCGTCCTCAAGATTACAGGTTGTGGTCGATTGATTGCCGCCGGATTGTGCGGCGACGAAAGGGGCTAGCAAAATCGATACGAGTACCGCTCTCGAGACGAGCGTGGCCGACATGTCAAAGCCTCCCGCGCAGAAGTGTATCGCCGGAGAGGCTTTTTGGGGAAGGAATTTAGGGATTGTGTAGCCCCGGACGCCTTCGTCCGGGGCGTCCGGCGCAAGTTTTTGGCGTGGGGCGTTGATGATAACCCGCAGTCGAGAGCAGCACAATTTTGCCCACCGCCGCGGTGCACGAGCCCTTCGCTTCGCTGCGGATCGCGGGGCGGACGCGGCCGTTCCCTCATTCAAACCTTGGGGATGGGCCTTCGGTGACGTTTATGGTGGCCGGGACCGTTGCTACCGTCACTGGCAGGCACCAGTGCGTCAGGTGCCAGCGAGGATGGAGTCCATGGCGAAGGCAAAACTTAGAATTCTTTATGGCGAAGGTGATGGAGACGTGCTGGCGAAGCAAGCCGCGGCGTTCGAGAAGGCTGGGCACGTGGTGCAAAAGGCAGAGGGACGCAAGGGGGTGGAAGCGGCGTTGAAGAACGCCACATTTGATTTGGTGATTCTGGGGTCGGAATTGAGCCGAAACGATCGTCATCATCTGCCCTACATGGTGAAGAAGGTGAACGCGGAGACAAGCGTGCTCGTTATGCATGCCGATGGAAGCCGGCATCCGTATGTGGATGCTTGCGTGGATACCGGATCTAGCATGGAGGCGGTGCTGAACCGCATTGAGAGCATGAAGATTGCCGGGATGATGCCACAAGCAGCCGCAGCGGGCGCGGGAAGATAGCATCCACTTGCCACAATACCGGTTATACGGGCGGCCCATCGGCCGCCCCTTTTGCTTGCGTTGTGAACACGAGCACCTCTCAGGGTACGAATCAAGATCGACAATGGGTGGGATGCGAAGAAGTTATCGGAGCACAAATCGCCGGGCAGGGGCCTCGCTAAAAAGTGAAAGTGGGACCTTCGAAATCCTCGTCAAAAGCTCATGCCCTGCCCCCTCAACGCACCGGGGGTGCCCTCAAGCTTTACGGAAGAGATCGAGGCGCTGGTTTTCCAGCCGCGCCCTTGTAGTCCTTCGGGTAAACAACGAGGCGACGTTGCGTACCTTCACCTTCGCTTTCGGTGTGGAGATCGGCTTCGTCGCGCAAAGCCAGGTGCACGATTCGCCGCTCCCGTGACGACATGGGGCTGAATTGGTACGGAGCCCCCGTCTTGCGGACTTTCTCGGCCGCAACCGTGGCCGCCGCGCGCAGTTCCTGGATCCGCATCGACCGCCGGTTCTGGCAGTCGAAGCAGACCTTCTCGTGCTCACCGGAGGCAAGGTGCAGCATTTCGAGCGCGAGCAATTCGAGAGCTCGCAGCAACTCGCCTCCTCGGTCGAGCAGCAGCGTCGAGTCCGGCCCCGAGAAGTCGACCAGGATCTCGGGCTTCTCCCAGTCGCGATTTTCGGGAAGAGGAGGATCGACGATGATGCGGTACTTGAGGCGGAGACCGCCGTGCGTGACGACGGCCTGCAGGAATTGATTGATCTTATTGGCGGCGGCGACTTTGTCCATAAGAGAAGCTTTCAGCTGTCAGCCGTCAGCTTTCAGCGGACGGCCTTGCAATTTGCGTTTCCGCTTAGGGTTGAACCCCAAAAATCTCCTCGCACCCGGGACGGCGGGCAACATGCCCGCGACCGCCGCCCAGATCGGCGGCGCTACTGTCACTTGTCTTTCTTCCTGGCGCGCTTGGCCATGATTTCGCGCATTTCGCGCCCTAGGGAAGTACGATTCATGACTGCCTGCTGCGCGATCGAAATCAGGTTTACCACCGAATAGTACAGGTTCAGTCCAGCCTGCAGGCGGAAGAAGATGAAGCCCATCATCAGAGGCATCATCACGGTCATCATCCGTTGCTGTGCTGGATCCATGCCGGCCTGCGGCGTCATGCGCTGAGTGATGAGGCTGCTAACTACCATCAGGATCGGCAAAATATACGGGAACGGCTCGGCCGCGGACAGGTCGTGAATCCAAAGAAAATGCGCGTGCCGTAGATCGATCGCCATCGACAGCATGCGGTAATACGCGAACAGGAACGGCATCTGGATCAACAGCGGCAGGCATCCCCCCGCAGGATTAACGCCTTCTTTCTTGTATAGCGCGGCGATTTCCTCGTTCATCGCCGCTTTGCGCGGATCGCGCAGACTGTATTTCTTGTATTTCTCCTGAATCGATTTGATTTGCGGCGCCACACGCTGCATCTTCAGCATCGACTTCATCTGCGAGATGCGCAGCGGAAGCAGCGCCAGGCTGATGATCAGTGTCTGGAGAACGATCGACCAACCCCAATTCGGGATGACATGATGATACGTCCAGCGCAGCCACACAAACAGCGGCTTCGCGATAATGCCCAACCATCCGAAATCGACCAACCCGTTCAGATCGTTGTCGGCGCCAGACACGCCAGGGACAGGAATTTTTTGCAGAACTTCAAGTTCTTTTGGACCCACGAACAGGCGCTCGGAGGCGGTTCCATGAAGATTTCCGACCGCCGCCCCGATGACGTCGACATTGACCGTCTCTTGCGGTTTCTGCGGGTCCTTCGCGATCGGCATGCTGTGGTTCAAAGTGACCATCGAAACCGTCGCGGGATCATCCGGGATAAAAACAGCGGCGAAATACTGATCAGTGGGACCAGCCCAGTGGAACGGACCGGGAACCGTCGCTCCTCCGATCACCTGAGTGCATTTCGAGAACAGCGAGAACCCCCCACAGCGCGGCTGCACGCGCTCGATGTTCTTGTTGAACTGGTACGCGAGAAGCGAAGTCGCATAAAACACAGGCGTGGCCTGATCTCCGAAGCCCGAGGGCCAGGCGGGAAAGGCTTCCTTCGGACTTCCCTTATACGTGACACTGGCCTCGATTTTGACTACGTACGTGCCGTCGAACCTGATCGCCTTGTGAACAGATAGATCCTGATCGGAGTAATCGAACGCGATCTGATCGCCCTCGCGCGTAGGGATGTACAAAGCCGAACTCAGCTTCCCGCGCAACTCTTCGTCGTACGTCCATAACGAGAGCGGATAGCCATATTGCGTTGCCGCCGTGGGATTCACTAGATCCAGTGAACCCTTCTCGGCATCGTTATCAAATCTCTTGAGGATCCACGATTTGACCTGCGCGCCCCGGTTCGTGAAGGTAACTCGGTAGAGGTCGCTCTCGATGACAGTTTCGGTCTCACTGGACGCTTGCTTGGCGACCGCCGGCGCCGATGGACGTACTGGCGCTGGGGTTGCTGCTTGCCTAGGTGGGGGTGCAGGCTGGGTCTGCTCGGTTTGCGCTACTTTTTGCGGAGCCGGGGGAGCCGGGAAATACTTCTTCAGCAGCGGCTGTGCCAGCAGCATAAAGACGAACGAGACAATAAAGATCAGCAGCACGCGCCGGTCGCTGCCGGGCTCATTTTGTGGATTGTTATATTCAGCCAAAGTCTTGTAGTTCCTTAAGCGCGATGGAAATCCGTCGTTAATCGTTGGTCGCTTGCTGTTGCCTTTTCGACCACCGGATCGAAGCCGCCCTTCGCGAACGGCTGGCAGCGCAAAATGCGCGCCGCCGCCTTTAGTCCTCCGCGCAAAACCCCATAGCGCTCAACGGCTTCCATCGCATATTCCGAGCAAGTCGGCGTGTAGCGGCAGGCCGGAGGGAACATGGGCGAGATCGCCCATTTGTAGCCTCTCAGTATCTGCAGCACGACGCGTTGGAGAAAATTGCGCACGGTTATCGCCTCTCGGCGTCTGGCTTCCGGCCTTCGCCCATCTCTTTGTTCACAGCGGTCGCCCCTCCCCGGATTCCGGACAGCTTCTTCTCTATCACTACGAAAGCCTGGCGGACTTCGTTCAGAATCGCGTCGAAGCCGGCCGTCAGGGTCACCTTCTTGGGGTTAATCACTACGTCTACGCTAGCCCCCGGCGCAGGCCGACTTAGTCGAACCGCCTCGCGCAGACGGCGCTTCATGCGATTTCGCTGTACGGCGCCCCCGAGGGCTCGGCCGACGGTGAATCCAACGCGGAAGCCCGTTGCACTCAAGCCTGATTCTGCCGGTTTCCGTTCCAGGTAAAACACTGTCATCGACGGCGAAAAGTGGCGGCGGCCCTGCCTGTACACGCGCTCGAAATCGGCATGGCGCAAAAGCCGCCCGCTGCGGGGATAAGCAGCCTTGCCAGTCCGCCGCTCGACACCCTCATTCGATTCTTCCGGCACACTGACGGTCACAATTGCTTGAATATTTGCTCTCACAGACGCGCGGACGGGGGCGTCCGCCACACTACTCGCGGAATCCTGGTTTTACTGAGACCCGCTTGCGCCCCTTGGCGCGGCGGCGGGAAAGAACCTTCTGGCCGCCCTGGGTCTTCATGCGCGTGCGGAATCCGTGCTTCTTGCTCCGCTTGCGCCGGTTGGGTTGGAACGTACGCTTAGGCATGAAAAGTACCTGCTCCTGATTCGTTCGACGGTGTTAGGGCAAACTACGAGTATAAATCAGGGGCTGGTTTCGCGCCATATCCGCTCCTCCCGCCAAGTCCATTCCAAACCTTTGTTGGGGCTCGAAGGCCCACAAAAAGGCACGTTGTGGCTGCTGGGTGATTCGAACTCGTTCGGGAACCCGAACGCGCGTGACATTGGCGAGCATCCTCGGCAAAATATGTACACTATTGCGTGGGGCGGGGCTCGACGAAATGTGTCGGCCCGTGATTCTTTGACACAGTCGAACCTGAATCCTGACAATCCAGGCGGCGCACGGGCGCCCGAGAGCGCAGCAGTGTCGGATCAAGCTGCAGGTCCGTACCCCACCGACACCAGTCCGAGCGCTCGCGACCACGAGATCAATAAAGAGCTTAAGCGGCTGACTCGGGCACTCCGCGCCCTGAGCGGGTGCAACCAGGCGCTTGCTGAAGCAAAGAGCGAACAGCAGTTGCTGGATCAGATCTGCGAAATCATCGTGCGAGTGGGCGGCTATCGCATGGCGGGCATTGTCTATGCGCAACAGGATGAAGAGAAGACCAGTCGGCCGATGGCACATGCCGGTTACGATTCCGGCTATCTGGAAACGATTGAACTCCGCTGGTCCGACACCCCCTGGGGCCGGGGACCGACCGGTACCGCGATTCGCGATAATCGCATCTGTGTGTTTTCGGATACTGCCAATCATCCCCTATTCAAACCATGGCGCGAATCGGCTCTTCAGCGGGGATATGCGGCCATCATCGCCCTGCCACTTCGCGCCGTGGGGATGCCGTTCGGCGCGCTTGCCATTTATTCGGAGCAGGCGAACTCTTTTGAGAATTCCGAGGTCGAACTGCTGACCGAGATGGCTAACAATCTGGCCTTCGGGATTACTGCTCTTCGTTCCCAGGACGAGGGCCGCCGTGCAAACGCAGCACTGCGAGAAGCGGAGGCAAAGTACCGGCAGCTGGTTGAACACGTGCCGGCGATCTCGTATGTGGCCGAGACCGGCGCCTTCGGCCCGTTTCTTTACATGAGCCCCCAGGTCAAAACGATCCTGGGCTACAGGCCTGAGGAATGCCTCGCCGATCCGCGTTTTTGGTGGGAGCATCTGAATCCGGAAGATCAGCCTCGGGCATTGTTGGAAGACAGCTGGGAGGAAGGGCGCCTCTTTCAGATGGAATACCGCATGCGCCGCCACGACGGCGAGGAAATCTGGGTGCGCGATGAAGCCACCATTGTCCGCGATCCCATGACCGGCAAGAGACTCACTCGTGGCCTGCTGGTCGAGATCAGCGAGCAGAAGATCGCCCAACGGGCTCTCCGGGAAAGCGAAGAGCGCTACAGAACGTTCGTCGCACAGAGTTCCGAAGGAATCTACCGGATGGAGCACGATCCCCCGATTCCCTGTCACCTTTCCATCGACGAACAGCTCGCTTGGGGCTACAAGTACGGATATATGGCCGAGAGCAATGATGCCATGGCCCGCATGTACGGCCGGGCCTCTGCCCAGGAGCTGATTGGCAGGAGACTTTCCGAGTTCCTTATTCTGCACGATCCTGTGACCCGCCAATTCATGGAACGATTCATCCGTAGCGGATATCGGATCAGCGACGAGGAATCGATCGAGATGGATGCGCAGGGCCAGAGAAGAGTATTCCGCAATACGATGGTGGGAACCGTTGTCGACGGACATTGGGTCCGGACCTGGGGCATCACGCGTGACGTTACGGAGCGGAAGCATCTCGAAGAGCAACTCAGGAACGCGCAGCAACTGGAGGCCATCGGTCGGCTGGCGGGCGGCGTTGCACACGACTTCAACAACATTCTGAGCATCATCATGGGGCACGCGGAGTTGCTCTTGGCCGGAGATGTCGATGAGCGGTCGCGCACTGGGCTGGAGCAGATGCGGCGCGCCGCCGAAAGGGCCGCTTCCCTGACGCAGCAATTGCTGGCTTTCAGCCGCAAGCAGGTCCTGCAGCCCCGAATGCTTGACCTGAACGAAACTGTCTCCGATGTCGAGAAGATGTTGGCGCGCGTCATCGGCGAGGATATTGAACTGATTGCCGGGCTCCATCCGTCGCTCATGACGGTAAAGGCCGATCCTAGTCAACTCGAACGTGTCCTGATCAACCTGGCGGTCAACGCGCGCGATGCCATGCCGCAGGGCGGAAAGCTGTCCATGGAGACATCGAACGTCGAGCTTAAGCCCGAGCAAGCTCGTGATCTGGATCTGCCGCCTGGCCACTACGTAATGCTCAAAGTGAGCGATACCGGGAACGGCATGGATGGGGCCACTCTGTCTCATGCCTTCGAACCGTTTTTTACGACTAAGCCGATGGGCAAAGGGACGGGCCTGGGGTTGTCGACCGTGTACGGAATCATCAAGCAGAGTGGCGGCGGCATCCAGGTGGACAGCAAACCCGGACTCGGATCTTCGTTTCGCATCTACCTGCCCGCGACCGAGGGCGATCGCGGCAGGCAAGGAGACCGTTTGCTCCCCTCCAGTGTGGCCGGCGGCGCAGAGACCATCTTGGTCGCCGAGGATGAACCGGACTTGCGGGAACTGACCCGGATCTTTCTCGAGAGTTACGGATACAAGGTGCTGGAAGCCGCCAGTGCCGAGGAGGCAATCCGCACTGCGGACGAATTCGGTCGACCGATTCATCTCCTCCTGACCGATGTCATCATGCCCGGCATGAGCGGGCGTCAATTGGCGGAAAAGATGCTCGGTCAGAATCCCAATACCAAGATTGTGTATATGACCGGGTATACCGACGATATGATCGTGCAGCATAAAGTCCTTGAGCCCGGCGTGCAGTTGCTGCAAAAGCCGTTCACGAAGGCAGAATTGGCGCTGAAGATACGCTCTACCCTGGATGGCGAACTTAGGTCGAGGGAGCAAGGGACGGAGCATTAGCAAGAAGTGATCGAAATTCCTTCGTCTTAGGGCGCCCGTTGACCATGGCCTCCGTGTTCTTTCGATAAGATTTCAAGCGGGAATTTCTACTGATAGGAAATCAACTCATGTCGCATGAGAGTGGTGGGATTGCGGGTGAAGCACAAACAAAAAAGATCTGGGTAACCCTTACGGGTCTGCCTCTGACCGTCAAGTTGGATTGGCCATTTCATCCGTCGACCTCCGGTGCCGATTTCTGGGTATTGCATGGCGATATCGTTCTGGAGGGCTCCGAGGGCCTGCACGCGCCGGTAGCCGTGAACATGTCGCAGACGGTTCGAGAGGTTATGCCCTCACTCGAACCGGAAGATGCCTCGGCGCCCGTCATCAACGCGCTGCGCAAAGAAGTCGACCGGCGACAAATTGAATTTCTGAGATCAGGGAAACTGCTGCCCGTCCCGTTTTCCAGCCGGCACTATGATTTCAAGCGAGGGCAATGGGTGTTCGGGAGAGCGACCGACGACGCCATGGCGGAATTCATCGAGCGCAAGGTCTTCTGGCACACAAAGCTGACCAACGCGCCGCGGGTGTGGATTGGAGATCCGGCCGAGGCGCAGTACGTACAGACCACGCCCGCATATGTCATCGAAATTGCAGCGCGACTGGTCGCGGCCCAGGGGTTGATCCGCATTGAAGGCGAATACGCTGAAGCTACACCCGGTCTGATGAATCAGGCGGAGCGCTTTGAGAATGCAAGGCGCTCCGCGGTCGAGGAACTGGAGAAGAAACACGCCTTCGAGCGAGGCTAGCGATCGCGCACCCTGAGCGCGCACACTGTGCCGGTTGCATCAGTGGACAAAGTGGAAGTCGAGTTCCAGTTTGGCGGGAAAGGGGACGGGTTCGCCATCGCACCGGGCCGGGTTGAAACGCCACGCCCTTGCGGTTTCTACCGCCATACGATTCCTGTCTTTCTGTCCGCCGTCATTAATCACTTTCACGTTTTGAGGGTGGCCCTTTGTGTCAACAATCAGCCACAACAAAACGCGGCTCGGTGTGGAGGTCACACTTGGGAGTCGCGCCTCTGGACCCGATATTGCCTTCGGGGGAACCAGCATGCCGCGGCAGTTGGCCAATTCAAGGGCTCCCGGGGGTGGCAGGAACAAACCCGGGTCCGGCGAACTCTCCGCGGAAAGCTCTGCCACGTGAAGGGTAATTTCTTTATGACCGTCCTCCAGACATTCCATTTCACGCGGGAACCAAAGGTTTCCAAACCGCCTGAACGAATTGTAAGAACATGTGTGCTCAACCGGTCTCAGCGGTTCCCCGATCTTGCTCGCACGTAATTCCGGAAATGCGCTTTCTATAAGAATGCCCGTCTTCTTGTCGAAACAAAATCCGGATGCCTCCTGATGCGGACCGCGCTTTGTGATGGCACATTCATACGGTGGATCTTTCTCCGGATGATCCTTGATCGATTCAAAGTTGAAAATCTCATTGCCGTCGGGAAGAAACTGCATCTCAGTTGCGACTCTGGCGGCGCGATCGGGATAATCGTCGCCCCCCTCGAGAAGCCAGCGCCGTGTCGGTCCGGCTACTTCCACGCGGTGGAGATCTTTGACAACTGTCTCGCGGCGCCAGCGCGAATCTGAGACCCACACTTCTGTGAAGGTTCCTGCCTCCTGCGCCAGATTTTTGTCTACGAAAGTAAAGGTTGCCGTAAGCCGAAAGCCTGGCGCCTTGGCTCCGCGAATGTCAGACACCTCGCGGGCCCGCTTCAACAGTGCCTCTCCTCGCGCCTGGACATCTTGTGCCCGAGACACCAGGGAAAGAAACAGACAAAGCGAGTATATCGCGAGGAAGACGGCAGCTCTCATCTGAAACCAACTTCTCAGTTGTTATTCACGAAGCCCTGAACCGATGGAACAGCAGCGTCACTCGTTCACCGAGCCCACTCGAACAATCCACAGGAGTTTGCGCGATTGCGTAATTGCCTCATCGCAAGACCAGGGCGGAAGTCCGATGCCGCGACTGTCACACTGCTTTCGGTTTGCGCACGGCTTGCGCAACCACTGTTCCCAGACTCAGCAGGCACATCAGGCAAATGATTCCCAACGAGATCACACAGTACACGCACCAGACGCCCAGGATATCCTTCTCGATATGCGCGAGATACAGAGAGAAGCCCAGGCTTACCAAAATCAGGATCAGCAGCACGCGGTAAGCCCGGCGGTACGCTACCGCTGCCATCACGATGTAGCCAAGGATCCCAGCTGTGGCGACCGGCATCCCGCTAAGAATCGGAATGTGCGCATGAATGCCCATTTGCTCGAAAACTCCGCCCAACACCGCAAACGGGCTGTGATTCACCACTCCGCAATCCCAGCGCTCGTTGATGCTGCATGGGGAATCACCGTATTCGCGGTAATGCTCGCGTAGCGCAAGCGCAGACGCAATGATGCCAAGGACCGCAAGGACGAGCAGGACGTATCTCATGAGTTCCTCTTGCCACGAAACGAATCCTGGGCCTACGCCTTGGAAGCGTGAACACTCGCGGCGTCCTTTATTAAATCAGAAACCTGCCAGTCGCCGCCGTGATACCAGTTGACAATCTTGCCGTCCGGGCCAATGACCGCCGTACTGAGGTTATGCGTGATCATGCCGCCCTCGGGCTTCACCGTGAGCGCAAAAAAGTCCGCGATCTTGGGCAAATCGTCAGCTTTCAGAGCGGCGAATTCCCAGCGACGGAAAAGCGCCGCATCGTGTTTGTGCGCCACCGAAAATCCGTATTGGCGGAGAACGTTGGGCGTATCGTGCTCGGGATCGAAGCTGACACTTAACAAATATGTATTAGCAAGCTGCGGATCTGTGCCGATCTTTTTGTAAATCTCGGCAAAGTTGCCGCTCATACGCGGGCAGAAATCGGGAAACGGGCAACGGGTGTAGATGAATGTCACCATCAGCACTTTGCCGCGAAATTGATGCAGCGAAATGTGCTTCCCGTCCTGATCCGTGAATGCGAAATCAGGCACCTCCTCCCCGGGCGAGGGCATGTGAAACGCCTTCGGCCCGGTGGCAGGAGGCTGTGCGGCGTGGTCCGTCACTTTCACATTCTCCAGCCAGTAGTCGGAATCGGCATTGTCATCCCGCGGATCGTGGTCTACCACCACGACCTCGGCCGAGATCGAGTCGCCCGGGGAAAGCTGATTCAACATAGACGGCGGCTTGATTCTGTACGTCATCACCATCGCTTCCATGAATCCTTGGACCAGGTCGCCATCAATATTCGCAGACTGCTCTTGCGTGTTGACCGAGATGATCCGGCCCGTGAACGGATATCGCTTGGTGGCCTGCGGCGTTGAGCGGTGGCAAGCAGTAACGAACACAGTCGAGAAGAGTAGAAGAACCACAATGAAACGATCGATTGGATTTTTCACCTTGTACTCACTTTAACTCTTACGCGGATTGGTTGCTACGCCTGGCGCGGCAGCCCTTAAGGTGCGTGTTGTTCATCGGCGCAGTTTGTGAAATCCTACGCGAGAATTTTTCTCCGCGGAGACTTCTTCAATGGCATGCAACCCGGAAGTTCTGAAACATGTCCCGCTGTTCTCGTTGCTCGATGAAGAGGAGACGGCGGTTCTCGCCAGCCAGGTCCAACTGAAAACCTTTGCGGCGCGCCAGCGCATTTACAAAATGGGCGACTCGAGCGGCAAGGCGTACGTCGTCGTCTCTGGCCGTGTGCGCGTGTCAACCCACGACCAGGAAGAGCAGGAGGTCATCATCGACGAACCCTCCCATGGAGAATTTTTCGGATTCGCATCTATGCTCGATCAGACACCCCATCAGACCGACGCAGAAGCGATTGACGAAGCCGTCTGCCTTGAAGTCGACCGCGAGGACATCGCCGTGCTGCTCCAACGCAAGCCACTCGCAGGAATGGACATGCTCCGCGTGCTTGGCAGGCAATTCCATGCTTCCCAGCAATTGGTACGTCTCCGAGCGAACCGCCACCCGAACGAAATCATCGAGGAGGAAGCGACATTCGGAGACCGCTTGGCTGACGCCGTCGCCGGTTTCGGCGGATCCTGGATATTCATCATTTCATTCTTGCTCGCGCTGACGCTCTACGTCATTTTTGCGTCCAAGCTCGGAACCCGCTCCTGGGATCCTTACCCGTTCATTCTGCTGAACCTGTTCTTATCGATGCTGGCCGCCATCCAGGCACCCATCATCATGATGAGCCAGAACCGCCAGGACACGAAAGACCGCCTCCGGGGTGAACTCGACTATGACGTGAACCGGCGTTCCGAAGTCGAGATCCAGGGTCTGGCGCGCAAACTGAATCTGCTGGGCGAGAAGATCGGCGACGTTGAGGAACTGCTCCGGGAGAAACTAACTCAAGGATAAGACACTCGCCACGGAGGCCCCTAAGGTGTACAGGCTTGATCTGAGGAGTCTGTGTTCCCCCGCGCCCCCGTTGTAAAACCTCTTTCTCAGAAGTGAAACCGGTACCGCAGTTCCATAAAGATCTCTCGCGGATTGTTCCAGTGAAATCCCCCGAACGTCTCACTGTTATCGAGCAGGACGCGGCGGTTGGTCACATTCAACGCAGTGACGGAAGCCGAGAAGCGCTCGCCGAATTCCTTCCCCAACGTCAGATCGAAGGTCGTGTGTGCAGGAAGATAGTCTCCCGGGTAGGGCTGGTCCGGAAATCCGTTGGTGAATCCGGAGCCGTAGTAGACGTTCGCGGAAGCATATGACCTCCACGGCAGCGAGACGTCTCCGCCAATGTTGAGTGTGTTGCGCTGGTCGTGATCGAGGGGCTCGAAGTCGAGCGTGTCGAAATCAGTGAGCCCGCCGGTGATGGCTCCGCCTCCTCGAATGATCTGGTTGGAGTACGCAAGATGCAACTGCGCGCGACGGGCCAGCCGCGGCGAGCGTAAGGTAACCTCCCATCCGTTGATGACAGCCTTCTCGATCGTGAGCGGGAAGAACAGGTTGGACTCCCCGATGACGTCGTGATCGAAAAAGTTGCTGGCTCGCGTGTGGAACGTGTCGGCATCGACCACCCATCCCCGAAACGGGATGGTGACGCCGAACAGATGCTCCTCGTCCCGCTCTCCCGGCAGAGGAATGAATCCGCAATCGCTGCCATTGCAGAAATCAATCAATGGTCCGGAGGCAGTAACCAGGGGCGGAGCCTGATAGTACTGCCCGTAGAACCCGCGGAAAGTCCAATTCAAGCGAGGAACGGTGAGGGCCGCACTGAAGCGAGGGCTGATAGCGCTTTCCGAGAACCCGTTGTTGCCGGAAAAGTGAGTTGGCCGCATGCCGGCACTCAGTGTCATCCACGAGAAAGGCTTGAACTTGTCCTCGATGAAGAATGCGACGAGATTTCCGTTGGGCTGCTCGGCGTCGGCAAATGGAGGGTTTCCGCTGCCGTCGTTGAATATCGCTCCGAAGCTTTCGTGGTTCGACTGGTAAAAGGTGTACAGACCTGCCTGAAAGTCATTCCTTGAAACGTGCGCGCTGAAATTTACCTGTCCCCCGCCGTAATTCGAGGAGCGGTCCTGCGAGGCAGCGACAGGCACGTCGTCAGACTGGCTTTCGTAGCGCGCAGCATTATAGTGGTAGAAAGGCGACACGGTCAGCAGAAGTCTTGGATTGAAGGTGTGGACCCATGAGAAGTTCACCAACGCGTCGGACTCGTGGACCGCGTCGCGCAGCCCCAAGCTCGGATATTGCGCCTGGAAGCCGTTCTCAGGAATGTCTCCATTCTCAATGTCGTTGGGGAACGGATCATATGGAACCTGGTAAAAATCCTTGCGCATCGAAGTGTTGAATCGTAGCTGGTCGGAAGGATCGAGATTAAAGATCAGCGAGCCGAAACCGCCATAGCCGTTGCTGGCGTCATGGACTACCTCGGGTACGGGTGTCTGGAGCCCGAGATTACTGCGATTGCCATTGACGCTCACGTAGTAGGCCAGGCGTTCGGTGTGGCTGCCGAGACTGAAAGCATCATTCGTCTGATAGAAGCTGCCGGCGCTGAGAAGAAGTTCGGCCTCGCGATTGCGCTCGAATCCGTTGCGTGGCACGACATTGAAGACGCCGTAGGTGCGATCGCCGAATTCCGCGCCATAGGCCCCGCGACCAACTTCAAGATAATCGATGTCCTTGGGATCGAATTGCGGCCCCACGTTGGATGCAATATTGGTGTTGGGGATGGGAACTCCGTCGACCAGCCAGCTGGTCTGATGTCCACCGCGAATATGCAATTGGTCGTGCGTGATGTAGGAACCGGGCACGAAGTCGGTAATCATGGCAAGGCTGTTCGTGCGCGCTGCACCAGGGGTGCGGGCGACATCCAGGCGGTTCACGACCGTAGTCGGCGTGGCGGTGTCGGTGGGAACCTCTTCCGCCGTGCTCGAAACATTCACCGTTTCTTTTGCGCCGGCGACGCTTAGCGCGAAATGCAGCACGGGACTCGAGTTCGAGACCACCATCACGTCCTGCGCGGACTGTTCAAATCCCACACGTGCAACCGTGACGGTGTATTCCCCCAGCGGCACGGCATTGAAAGCGAAGTTTCCGTCGCTATCCGAATTCGCCGTGGCTGCCCACTCGGAGTTCTTGGCCTTGATCATCACCATGGCATCCTGCACGGGACGATGCTGCGGATCGTGAATCACGCCACGCACCGAACTTACGACAGACGCCGATGCGCAAAGGTTCAGAGTGAAGAATGCGATAAACAGCCGAAAGCCAAGAGATTGCATGCGATCTTCCTCGGTGTCCGTTGATGGACTTAAGCCCCACTATTCCCGCAAACGCCGCCCGAAGAATCCGCTTTCTCTGAGATGAAGACAGTTACCTGCCGCCCATTCAGGCGTAGCTAACAGACGGCTAGCGGAATCTTTGGAAAAGAATCAGGCGAGGACGGACGAAGGAGGAGCCCGAGAGCGCAGGAGGGAAGAACTTAGGGTCGATGGTTCGTTGCCCGGATCACTGATCTCGCAACCGATCGCGGCCTGGTCGCAGACCACATTCAGCGACGGCTGCGGATGCGCCCATTGAGAGCTAGTGACCGCCCGGCAGCAACTTTGGTTGCAACATCCGGCGTCCCGCAGAACAAGCTCTTCGGAATGTCCCCGCGCCGAGTCATGGCAACGATGAGGCCCTTTCCGGAGACAGCAGGCGTGCGGAGGCGTAGCTTTCGCCTGCATCGCGACGGGGACAATCGTCCCTAGAAGCGACATCAACAGCAGAAATCTGGCAGTGATCCGCTGCATGCTGTCTGGTAAGGCAGAACCCCCAAGTTGCCTTGAGCATAGAGCAGAAAGCCCGGCCAGGCAAGTATCAGGCGCAAAGAGGCGCAACTTTTACAAACATTGCTGGTGTCTTCCGGGAGAGACGGCCTTCGCTCACATGTCTGACCCATGCGGTGCAGAAAGCGGATGGCCTTCGCCAGCTAAGATCACGGCACGAAGGGATTGAGCCGAACTCAGGCTTTGCCGTTCATCTTGGCCCACCACCAGCGGACGCCCACAAACAGAAAGCGCCAGTCGTGGAAGAACTCTGGCGGTTTGCCTTCGAAGGCGTGACCGATGAATTGAAGGAGCCATCCCACAACGAAGAGCGTGATGGCTACCCACCACAGGCGGTGATACAGGAATCCCAGGCCAAACATAGCCACTGAAATCAGGATGGTTGGTATGCCAAAGGTATGACAAGCACGATTGACTGGATGCTGGTGGCTGCGCTCGTATTTCGCGATCCACTGTTCGCTGGTTTGCTCGCCGAACATGCCGCGCACGATGATACCAGAAGTGGCAAGCGGTTTATGTGGTACGTTCGCGTTCGGAAGTAGTTGGTCTGACACCAGAGTGGGCTCCTTCGTGTTCCCCGACGGAATTAGGTACTGCCGCACTTTCCGTTCTTATTGCCGCCTTGCTTGTCTTGTTCTTTCGCACAGGGAGCGAGAGAAAAGGACCAAGGTTTGTTGCTTTCGTCGGGCCGGAGGTTGTGCAGGGCGCCCTTAGGGCAAAAACCGGACGGGCCGTACGTCGAACGGCTGACCGGCGCTCTGCCAGGCGGTTGTTAGGTCTGCTTGCCGCGTGTTAGCATCCTAGGTTTTGGCAGGTGATCTCGGGCTGGCCTGTTCCTGTCCTTATTTCTCTTCTATAGGCCGTTCACTCCCCGCGCCTGCCGGAGGAGCCCAACTTGAAAGTCTATTCGGGAGCAAACATCCGGAATGTAGCCTTGGTCGGCCACGGACACGCAGGCAAGACGTCCCTGGTATCGGCCATGCTGTACACCTCAGGAGCCACCCAGCGTCTGGGCCGCGTAGACGATGGTTCCACGACTACCGACTATGACGACGAGGAAATTTCCCGCCAGATGTCGATCTCGGCCGGAGCCGCGGTCGTCGAATGGGGCGGAACGAAGATCAACATCCTAGATACCCCCGGCTTCAACATGTTCGTGCATGAAGCTAAGATGGTGCTGCCTGTCGTCGACGCCGCCATCGTCGTCGTGGATGGCGTGGCCGGCGTGGAAGTCGTGACTCAGCGCGTGTGGAACTACTGCGAAGAGTACAAGACGCCCCGCCTGATTGTGGTCAGCCGCATGGACCGCGAGCGCGCCGACGCCACGCGGGTGCTCGAATCCGTCGAAAAAGCATTCGGACGAAACGTAATCCCGATCGAGTTGCCGATCGGCGCTGAGAAGAGTCTGTCGGGCGTAATCGATCTGGTCCGCATGAAGGCGTACACCTACGAGATGGGCGGCAATGGCAAGGGAAAAGAAACGGAGATCCCAGCCAATCTGAAAGATCAGGCGCTGGAGGCGCACGAGCGACTGGTGGAATTGGTCGCTGAAGGCGACGACAAACTCATGGAGAAGTTCTTCGAGGCCGGTACACTTGCCGAAGAGGATCTGGTCCCGGCCCTGCACAACGCCATCCGCGAAGACAAGATCTTCCCCGTAATCTTCAGCTCTGGTCTGGGCAACATCGGTGCCGACCGCGTGATGGACTTTATCGTCGACTACACCCCGGCGCCGTCAGAACACGAGTGGGTGCAGGGCGAAGTCGCCGCCGGCGGAAATGGCGATGCTCCCCGCCGCCATGAGACCGACGAAGAGCCGGTCTCACTCTACGTCTTCAAGACCGTGTCGGATCCCTTTGCCGGACGAATCTCCTTTTTCAAGGTTTTCTCCGGCGTGCTGAAGAACGACGCCACGCTGCAGAACTTCAGTAAGAGCAGCCAGGAAAAGCTCTCGCACATCTCCGTGATGCAAGGAAAAAACGCGGTTCCGGTGAACGAACTCCACGCTGGCGACATCGGCGCGGTAGCAAAGCTGAAAGACACGCTCACCGGCGATACCCTGGGCGACAAGTCTGCCCCGATCCAATATCCGCGGGTCAAACTGCCCGAGCCGGCGATCACTTTCGCGATCGAACCCAAATCCCGCGCCGACGAAGACAAGCTCGGGCCGGGCCTGCACAAGCTGATGGAAGAAGATTCGATGCTGCGCTTCTTCCGCGACCCGCAGACGAAAGAATTTCTCATCGCGGGTACGGGTCAGCAGCACATCGAAGTCGCCGTTTCCAAGCTCAAGAAGCGCTACAACACACAGGTCAACCTGAAAGCGCCGAAGGTTCCCTATCGCGAAACAATTCGCGGCAAGGCCGATGTCCAGGGACGCCACAAGAAGCAGACCGGCGGCCACGGCCAATTTGGCGATTGCAAAATCAAAATGGAGCCGCTGCCGCGGGGAGGAGATTTCGAATTCGTCAACGACATCTTCGGCGGCGCCATCCCAAAGAACTTCATCCCTGCGGTCGAAAAAGGAATCAAGGACGCGGCCGGACGCGGCTATCTCGCCGGATATCCCGTGGTCGACTTCAAGGTCGTTCTCTACGATGGCTCGTATCACGATGTCGACTCAAATGACCTGTCCTTCCAGTTAGCTGGCCGCATCGCCTTCCGCAAAGCGATGGAGGTAGCCAAGCCCACACTCCTCGAGCCGGTCATGAACGTCGAGATCACGGTGCCCGATGATTTCGCCGGATCGATCATGGGCGACCTTAACAGCCGCCGCGGACGCATCCAGGGCATGGACAACAAGGCCGGCAACACAATCGTGAAGGCCGAAGTCCCCATGGCCGAAATGCTCACCTACGGCGCCGACTTGACCTCTATGACCCAGGGCCGAGGCAGCTTCAACATGGAAATGCACCACTACGACATCGTCCCCGGGCAGCTGCAGGAGAAGATCATCGAAAAAGCAAAGGCCGAGCGCGGCGAGGTGAAGGAAGAAGAGGAATAGGAACGGGCCGACGGTTACAGAAGCAGAGTTGCGTCCGTCAGTGAGAAATTCGTTCCTGTGACAAGCAACGCGTCGCCGCTACAGCCGCCGCGCGGCGAACTCCACAGAAGGTGCAAGCATGCGCCGTCTGTCACAGCGACGCGCTGGCGAGAGTCGTATTGACGATGAGCCGCCAGACTGCGCATTTTCCACAAGCACGAGTTGACAGGGCCGGTCTGCCCAGTTTTAGAATAATTCCTATCCAATAACCATGCGTCTGTCCCACGAGCAGTTCCGTGAACTCGCCTGGAAGCGCGGCCTGGCGGCAACTCATCAGCGTCACGTGGTGTATGAAGCCGTAGTCGCTTCCCATGGCCATCGCTCTCCGGAACAGATCTACGCCGCCGTGCGCAAGCGCATTCCCCACATTTCTCTGGCGACGGTCTACAACAATCTGCGTCTCTTCGTGGAACACGGTCTGTTAAAGGAAGTCACTCCGCACTCTTCTACCTTACGTGTCGACGGCAATCTCAATCTTCACCATCACCTGGTCTGCTCGCGCTGTAAATCCGTGCAGGACATTGAAGGTGATTTCATCGATTTCAAACGCCTGTCTCCGCATATCCCGGATGGATTTGATCTGACGCAGCCTACGGTGGAGATCTTCGGTCTCTGCCGCCGCTGCCGCGCCAAAACGTAATTTTACGAACGAAGTTAAAAACAGAGATTCGTATGACAGCCATTTGACGAATTCAAAGGACGACAAATATATGGACCATACAGTGGAAACCGCTATCCCTGATACTCAGCAAAAGAACATTGCAACCGAATCCAAATGCCCGGTCGCGCACGGCGCTCGCAAGATCTACTCGAATGCCGACTGGTGGCCGAACCAGTTGGACTTGAGGGTCCTGCACCAACACACTCCCGTGTCCCACCCGATGGGCGAGAAGTTCGATTACGCCAAGGAATTCAAGAGCCTCGATCTGAAGGCCGTCATCAAAGACCTTCACGCCGTGATGACGAACTCGCAGGAGTGGTGGCCGGCCGACTTCGGCCACTACGGGCCCCTGTTCATTCGCATGGCCTGGCACAGCGCAGGCACATACCGCATCGGCGACGGCCGCGGCGGTGCCGGAGCCGGCCAGCAGCGCTTCGCTCCCCTCAATAGCTGGCCCGACAACGTAAACCTCGATAAGGCCCGCCGCCTGCTCTGGCCGATCAAGCAGAAATACGGCCGGAAAATTTCCTGGGCCGACCTCATGATTCTTGCCGGCAACGTCGCATTGGAGTCGATGGGCTTCAAGACTTTCGGTTTTGGCGGCGGTCGCGCGGACACCTGGGAGCCCGAATTGGACATTTACTGGGGCCCAGAAGGCAAGTGGCTGGCCGATGAACGCTACAGCGGGGACCGCGATCTTGAGAATCCTCTCGGCGCCGTACAGATGGGGCTAATCTACGTCAATCCGGAGGGGCCGAACGGCAACCCCGATCCCATCGCTGCGGCCAGGGATATTCGCGAAACCTTCCGCCGCATGGCGATGAACGATGAAGAAACCGTCGCGCTGATTGCCGGCGGCCACACCTTCGGCAAAACGCACGGCGCTGGACCCGCAGACAATGTGGGTGCAGAGCCGGAGGCCGCCACAATCGAAGAACAAGGCCTCGGCTGGAAAAGCAAATTCAAGACGGGTAAAGCCGGTGACGCGATCGGCAGCGGCCTGGAAGTCATCTGGACCACGACGCCGACCAAGTGGAGCAACAACTTTTTCGAGAACCTGTTCAAGTACGAGTGGGAACTCACCAAGAGTCCCGCCGGTGCGCATCAATGGAGACCGAAGAACGGCGCAGGCGACGGTACGGTGCCCGATCCCTTCGATCCCGCAAAGCATCGCGGACCAACCATGCTGACCACCGATCTGTCGTTGCGGTTTGACCCCGCCTACGAAAAGATTTCGCGCCGCTTCTACGAGCATCCGGATCAGTTCGCAGACGCGTTTGCGCGAGCGTGGTTCAAGCTGACGCACCGCGATATGGGTCCGATCGTTCGCTATCTTGGCCCGCTCGTTCCGAAGGAGCAGTTGCCGTGGCAGGACCCGACCCCACCGGTGGATCACAAGCTCATCGGAGACAAGGACATTGCAGCCCTGAAGGCGAAAATCCTCGCGTCCGGACTGAAGGTTTCCCAGTTGGTCTCGACGGCATGGGCGTCGGCGTCCACATTCCGAGGCTCCGACAAGCGTGGTGGGGCAAACGGCGCGCGCATTCGCCTCGCGCCGCAGAAAGACTGGGCCGTCAACCAGCCGGCTCAGTTAGCGAAGGTGCTCAAGACCCTGGAGCGGATCCAGAAGGAGTTCAACGGCTCGCAATCGAACGGCAGCAAGGGGAAGAAGGTTTCATTGGCGGACCTGATCGTTCTCGGCGGCAACGCAGCGGTCGAGAAAGCCGCAAAGGCTGCCGGTTTTGACGTGAAAGTCCCCTTCACGCCGGGGCGCGTGGATGCCTCGCAAGAACAAACCGACGTCGAGTCCTTCCAGCCGCTCGAACCGAAAGCTGACGGATTCCGAAACTATGTCAGCGGCAAGCCGCGCCTGTCGCCCGAAGAAATGTTGGTGGATAAGGCACAATTGCTTAAGCTGACCGCTCCCGAGATGACGGTCCTGGTCGGAGGCCTGCGAGTCCTGGGCGCCAACGCCGGGAACTCGAAACACGGCGTCTTCACGAGGAAGCCGGAAACGCTGACGAACGACTTCTTCGTCAACCTGCTCGACATGAGCACGCAATGGCAGCCGTCCAGTGAGTCCAACGGCTCTGGAGCTCTGTACGAAGCACGTGACCGCAAGTCGAACCAGGTCAAGTGGACCGCCAGCCGCGTCGATCTGATCTTCGGCTCGCACTCGCAGTTGCGCGCGATCGCGGAGGTCTATGCTTGCGCTGACTCGAAGGAGAAGTTTGTGAAAGACTTCGCGGCAGCGTGGAACAAGGTAATGAATCTCGATCGCTTCGACCTGTAGGCCGACCAGCCAGGTTGCGCATCAAACACATAGGGACTGGAAACGGCAGTGTTTCCAGTCCCCGTTTTCGTTCCCTCCCATTCCCTCGAACTGATCGAAGGTGACCGCCATACCGGGAAGTGCACGAGTTCACTCGTGCCGCTACAACGGGTATGGAACCGGGCTTCAGCCCCTGAGGCCCACTCCAGCTTATTGCACAAGCTGCCGCGGGCCATGGCCGCTCGCGCAACCGCACACGTTCTCCCGACGTTCGGAGTTGTTTACCTTTTTGATTGACACACGTTAACCAAAATGGTAAACATGCTTACATGACGCACAGCAGAGCAACAGAAGACGTCGCCGAACTGCTGGCGACAATCCAGGGCGACCGGACCCTGACGAAGTTTGCCGAAGATCTCCGAGTTTCGAAGGCGTACCTCAGCATGGTGATGTCGGGAAACAAGCCACCCAGTGAAAAGCTTTTGAAGCGGGCCGGAATCCGGCGGACCGTGACCATCAATTACGAAGTCTTCCCCGGGGCAAAAAGAGGAGAATAGTCATGCGCATCGAAAACGTCGAAGTCGTCTTTCACCGCACTGTGCGCGTACCCGACGGGCGTCAACCTTCCAACTTGCCGCCCAGCCTCGGCCGCATGGATTTGTATCCCGTTGCGAAATACGCAAAGCGCTGCCCGGAGAATTGGGATAAAGATGCGTACTTCCTGGCTTTGCACGAGACCGAGGCCATGTGGATGTCGTTTAGATCTCCGGCTCACCCTGTCGCCATGCTGGTCGGCGCAGGCGGCATTAACGCCTTGACGGGCGAGAAACTCGGCATCACGCTCGAGAAGGACAACTACCTGGTTGCGCCGCCGCAGCCCTGGCTTGACGGGTGGAAGGACAAGGACGGCACCGTCTATCAGTTCGTCGCCACCGCCTACAAGAAGGGTGAAGGTATCACGGTGGCTGAGCAACTCATGGGCGAGGAATCTAAAACCGGCGCCATCGGCATCGCCTTTTTCAACCCAAAGGATCCGGAGAAGCTGAAAAGGAAGCACACCCCGGTCCAGGGGCACACGCTGTCGGCAAACGGCAACGACTTCATGGAGAAAATGGGTGCATTCACAGCGATGTTCTCGTCAGAATCGGCCAAGCTCTCCTCTCAGGCGCCGGCAGCCTCGGCGAAGGAATCTCTCTTTCGCTTTTTCGGAGGCGAGCGAACCACATTTGATGAAATGGGCATCGGGCGCGGCGGAAAGATCATGCAGAAGATCTATCCGGACCCGCACGGGCTCGACGTTTGGGAACAGTCCCCGTGGTCAACGCTGGCTTGTTACCTCGTAAATGCCGAGGTGTTCGAGGAGATCACAGGTGAGCACATCCCGAGGCCAGTCTCATCTGAAAAGTACTCAGGCCTGTGGTTCGGTTTGAAGGATCAAGCCGAGGGTGATATCGCAGGAACAAACAAATTCACCGGGCTCAAGTCCGCCGTTTTCCCCGCGGCTCCGGTGCAGCCCGGCGATGAGCCCGCCTCCGAGCCGGTAGCAACCAAGTTAGGCGAAACGAAGTAAGGCGGTTGACCCTGGCTTTTAACGTTGCCGACGCTAACGCACTGTGGGTGCCCCGCTCGTCGCACAGTTTGCGAAGCGCGGGATAACTGGACCGCCTACAGTGAGAGATTTTGGACGTGGCCCGGGCTTTTAACTCTTTGATCCCAACCACACTGTGGGGTGCCCTGTCCTTGCGTCTTGTACGTACCCGCCCTCGCCAAAAACGCAAGGACGGGGCACCCACAGTTTCGAAATGGGAAAGAAATTAGAATTTCAAAGGGGCGGGCCACCCCTCCTGGCCAAGCCGTGTCAACGGCTGTTTGTAGCTCCACCGATGCCCCACCTTAAACTGCCGCAGGCAAGGACTACAGCCACGCTTCTGGAGCAGACAAGTTCGGCAGATTAACATTCAACTTCCAAATCATTGAATGTGGGTCATGAATCTGTTGGGCCGCGAAGGCCAGACTACTGTTGAAAAATCGCCATTGCACACAGAACCCTCAATGAGGTCTTTCGTCTCGAGACTGCGCAATCCTTTTCTCAATGCGTTGGTCAGGCAACAGCCACATGAGGGCAACGGCAACATAGCAGACTGCGGCGATCCATGGTTTCAAGAACGCAAGCGGAACTGCGGCGGCGTAAATAGCTATGGAAGTTTTCCCCTTTCGGTCGCGCCCAATGGATGTTGCCAACGTCGAGCCTTGTCCATGAAGCTTGATGAGGGCTCTAGTGAGGATGAAATATGCAACCCCAGCCAACAGCAACACGATCCCGTACACAGCAATCGGCCACGAATCGAAGTGATTCTCGCCCATCCATGCCGTCGTGAACGGAACAAGCGATAGCCAGAACAGCAGATGCAAGTTGGCCCATAAAGTTAAGCCGTTGACTCGCTGAGTTGCGTGCAGCAGGTGGTGATGGTTATTCCAGTAAATCCCGATGTAGACGAAGCTCAGGACGTAAGTCAGCAAGACCGGAATCACAGGCTTTAAGGCCGCAAGACTTGTTCCACGCGGTGATTTCATTTCCAGCACCATGACTGTGATGACAACGGCGAGAACCCCGTCACTGAAGGCTTCAAGGCGACCTTTGTTCATATTTTCACTCTCCTGCGCGGACCAACAACTTTGCACTAATGACGTATCGACTCAAGTTTTTCAGATCCTTCTTTGCTCGCCTGTAGCTGTTGGACAATCTCCGTTACAATCAGAGCCTTCGGATTTTAAGCTGATGCAGGATGGACGTCGACGGGAGTCCACAATCTGTTGGGAGGTGCCTGTCGAATGAAGGCCGGCGGATGCCCAGGCTTTTGAATCTCCCCGATACCATCACTCCTGTGGGGTGCCCCGTCCTTGCATTTCTTGCAAGGGCGGGAACCAGCTGCCGGCGGCCAGAGATTCTAATCCCAGAACTCCCCTACGCCACTCGATCCTGAGACGAAATCTTCCCCAAACCGATATTCACCGCCCCGCGATCTGCTCCACTCTTCGTAGGACGTCGCATATATCCTTGGCGGCTGTCCGCGGATTCATCACCACGATCCGTAACACGCGTCCACCATCGAGCACGGTGGAACTGATGTAAGCAAACCCGCTCTCGTTGATCTCTTCCTTGATCGCCCAATGCCGCCGATCCGAATCCCGACCACGCTCGCGCAGTCGAAAGCAAAATATGTTCGAATGCGGCGCATGCACAGGCTCGAGAATCTCTGACTTCGAACAGTAGTCAAATGCAGCCCGCGCGACGTCGCATACATGCGTCGTGAGCTGGTGCCAGAGCGCAGCACCGTAAACGCGCCACACCAGCCAGACCTTTAGCGCATCGAATCGCTGCGAACAGGCAATCGTGAGTTGCCCCAAATCCGGAAAGCGTCGCTTCGATCCGAACAGATAAGGCGCTCCTTCTTCCAGCGGCTCCAACAAACACGCACCATCCCGCACCAGCACGCCTCCGGCAGCCAGCGGCATAAACATCATCTTGTGCGGATCAAAGATCAGCGAGTCCGCTCGCTCCAGCCCCTTCAGCCTCCAGCGAAGACTCCGGCTGAAGGCCATGCCCGCTCCGTGCGCGGCGTCGACGTGAAACCAGGCGTAATGTTTCCGCGCGATCTTCGAGAGTTGCACCAAGTCGTCGAAGCTCCCCGTTGGCGTTGACCCGGACGAGCCCACCAAAATGAATTTCCGGAAACCAGCCTTCCTCGCCGCGGAAAATGCCGCATCGCACTGAGCAACGTCGGTACAAAACTCCACGTCCAGAGGAACCTTGAAGACAGCATCGCGGCCTAGCCCGAGGATCGCCGCCGCTCTCGCGATCGAGTAATGTGCCTGCGCGCCGACAATGATCGCAATCCGCGCGCGTCCATTTTTTGACGCGCGCGGTTCCAGAGCGTCGCGCGCCGCCAGCAGCGCACTGAGATTCGCAAATGCCCCTCCGGGAACCAGAGACCCTTCCGCCGATCGCGGATACCCGAACAACTTCTTGAACCCCGCCATCAGGTTCCGGTCAATTGCCGTCGCAATCGGCGACATTTCCCAGACTGCCAGGCTCTGATTCATAGCCGCCACGACCGACTCGACAAGCGCGGCTGCGGGGATCGGAGCCGCAACCTGCTGCGCGCCGTATCGCGGGTGCGATAGTGCAAGGCTGGCTTCGCGGACCTTCCGGACCAGGTTTACCAGGTCAGGCTTCCTGGCGGCTCCTCGAATGATCTCAGCCGCCAAACGCTCCGAAGTCGGCTTCCGCACAGCTCCGGATTCCACCGTTAGGGTGTCGGCAGCAATGTCAGCCAGCTCTCGCGCCAGCTTCCTGACGGCCTCACGCTCCCACACGTCCTCAATGACAGGCTTTTCGATCTTCGCTTTTTTCACCATCCGTCAATAAATCATACATTTAGAACACCAGACGGTTGTCACGCGAAAAAAGTGCTTGACACATTTCTATACTGTGTGCGATACAGTGTATGTCACATACTATATGACCAACGGTACACCAGAAGCGTCCGAGCTCTTCGAGAACCTGAAGCTGGAATTGCGCCGCGGGTGCCTGACCCTCGCGGTTCTAACCCAGCTTCGCACCGAGCGCTACGGCTACACCCTGCGCAAGGCCCTTGCCGACGATGGTCTGGAGATCGACGAAGGCACGCTCTACCCCCTCCTACGTCGTCTTGAGAGCCAGGGCCTGTTGGTGAGCCAGTGGCGCGAAGAGGACAAGCGTAACAAGCGTTTCTACCGTTTGTCCGCCGAGGGCAAACGGATTCTCCAGCAACTTCTCAGCGAATGGCAGCGGATTAACCAATCGCTGAACAAGATTCTTCAAGAGGCATAATCATGAGCACACCGAAAAATCCACTCGAACTCGTCGATCGATACCTGCAAGCCGTCCGCTTCTGGCTGCCAAAAACACGCCGGCAGGAAGACCTGCTGGCTGAGCTGGGGGAAGATCTCCGCTCGCAGATCGAAGACAAGGAAAACGAACTTGGCCGCGCCCTCGACAAGGACGAGATCTCGGAGATCCTCAAGCGCTGCGGCGCTCCCATGGTCGTCGCCAGCCGCCTCGGCCCGAAGCGCCACCTGATCGGGCCGACGCTCTATCCCATCTACGAATTCGTGTTGAAGATGGTCGTTCTGTGGATCATGGTCCCCGCGATGCTGTTCATCGTTGGCCTGGTCAACCTTGCCAACAGCCATGGCGACTGGGGCAAGGCGATTGCGATGACGCTGGGCAGTCTGTGGTCCGGTGCCTTTGTTGCCGCGGGAGTCATCACGCTTGTATTCGCGATTCTGGAGCGTACCCATGCGATAGCCGACATCGCGTGCAAGTGGGACCCGAACGCGCTCCCGCCCCTCGAGAAGACGGAACGGAAGACGTCATTCTTTCAGGCGAGCTGTGAACTGACCTTCCATGTATTCGGCCTCGTCTGGTTGCTGCTGTTACCGCATCATCCTTTCCTGGTCCTGGGACCCGCTTCATCGTTTCTGACTGCGGGTCCGATCTGGAGCCAGTTCTATGCCCCGATTGTCCTCCTGGCTGTCGCGGTGATCATCCGTGCGGTCGTGATCCTGCTGCGGCCACAGTGGGGAGCCTTTCCGCTCTGGTCTCAACTCGTGCAGGCTCTGCTGACGCTAACGATCATCCGTTACATGATGAATGCCGCGGGCGGTGCCGGGCAGCCTGGTTGGCATCCGTTCGTGGCATTGGTTGCCGGAGCCCGCAGCGCAGAAGACGTGGTTCACCTGACGCGGCTTGTGGCGGTCATCAACGTCTCAATCCTGCTCGCCCTTGTCTGTACGTGGATCGGCGTGTGCATTGGCGCAGCGGTTCACTCCTGGCAGTTGCTGACGTACATTCGCAAGCGAAGAATTTCGCAAGAGCCTGCCTCTCTGCAGGCGTAATCAACGGCCCCAAGAACTTTCATATTCAGCGCGCCGCACGCTTGCGACGCGCTCGAGGAAATCCTTGTCCGTCTAAACGAAGGAGCAACCAGCCATGCCAGCTTCAAACATTATCGCCGCACAAGAACAAATCGCTGAACCGACCTCCCATGCGGCTCCCGCATATAACGTCTCCATCGGATATCTTCGCGCGTTCATCACCCTGCTGGTGGTGGCGCACCACGCGGCGCTGGCCTATATTCCCTTTGCTCCGCAACAGCCGCCCTCGTCTCTCACCGTGCCAATCCGCATCTGGCAGGCTTTCCCTGTCGTGGATGCCCAGCGGTCGGTCGCTCTGGGACTGCTCGCTGGCTTCAATGACATCTTTTTCATGGCCCTGATGTTCTTCATCTCGGGTCTCTTTGTGTGGAGAAGTGTGCAGTTCAAGGGCGCCGCCAGTTTTCTGCGTGACCGCGCACGCCGCCTTGGGTTGCCGTTTCTCGGCGCGGCCGCCATCGTAGCTCCGCTCGCGTACTATCCCACCTATCTTCAAAGCGGCGCGGGTGGAGGACTTGCGGGCTACTGGCAGCAGTGGCGTGCGCTCGGCAACTGGCCCGGCGGTCCGGCGTGGTTTGTCTGGGTGCTGCTCGCATTCGATGGCATCGCGGCGGGATTATTCCTGCTGCTTCCGAAGTGGGCGGAGATACTGGGCCGGGTAACATCCAGTGCGCAGGGTCGTCCAGTTCTCTTCTTTCTATGCCTGGCGCTGTTCTCAGGAGCAGTCTATGTCCCCGTAGCCGTCGCGGTCACACCCTTCACTTGGAGCACCTGGGGACCCTTCACCTTCCAGACCAGCCGGGGACTTCACTACCTGGTCTACTTCCTGGTTGGAGTTGGCGTTGGAGCCTACGGACTGGGGCGTGGCCTTCTCGCGCGCGACGGCAAACTCGCCCGCCGCTGGTGGTTGTGGTGCGCGGCGTCCCTGGTGGCATTTGCCGTGGCAACGGGCGTGGGACTCGCAGCCATGACAGTCCACCTCGGTTCGCGTGGCTGGGAAATTGCCGGGGACGCCGCGTTCGCTCTCTCGTGCGCCGCGTCAAGCTTTGCCTTCCTGGCGCTGTTCGTGCGCTTCGCCAAGAAGCGCAATCGAATTCTCGACAGCCTGACCGAAAACGCCTACGGGATTTATTTGGTGCACTACGCCTTCGTAAGCTGGCTGCAACTCGCGCTGCTGAAGACGAAACTCCCCGGTTTCGCAAAAGGAACCCTGGTTTTCACCGTTGCAGCGCTCCTCAGTTGGGGAACAGCGGCTCTCCTGCGCCACATTCCCTTGAGCAGAACATCCCGGACACACGCATGATGCCGACTTGGTTATGCAACTACTGCTCGCGCAATTGCTCTATCAATGCGTTCTCTACTTGCTTCTGGTGCTCCGGCCGGAGCTTTCTCCCGCCAGAAGTCAGGTAGAACGTGTCGATGGCCATCTGCCCTTCTGTATCGATCAGTGCAATTTCGATGTTGCACTTCTGCTCCGAGAGGCAAGAGGCAATCCCATGCAGCAGGCGGGGGCGATCCTGCGTGATCACCTGGACGATCGTCGTCGTCGCCGAGGACGAATCGTCGAATTCGATCTGCGTTTCGACTTTGACTTTCGCGATCGCGCCCTTCTCCGAACGCTGCCGGTCGCGCAGCATTCTGTCCAGATCAGCCTCGCCCACCATCACGCTGACGATGCTGTTCTTGAATCGCGCCCATTCCGAGAGATTGAGTTCGAGCGTGCGAAAGCGGTCCGTAAAATGGAACGTGTCTACCACCACCCCGGCCGCGTTCGAAAATGCGTTCGCCTTCACAATGTTCATTCCCCATGCGGCCAGCACACCCGAGAGCGTTGCGAAAAGAAAGGGGCGATCCTTGGTCACTAGTGTCAGGTCGTACCAGTGGCGGCCTCGCTTCAACTCGACAATGACGGGGTCGCCTGCCAGTTCATCCGCCATCTGCAGATGACGCATTACTTCTTCCGCCGTGTGCACAAGCAAATATCGCTGCGGAAATCCCTCGAGAAACGCCTTGAACTTGGCGCCCGTCACTGGCGCCAGCGAACGCAATCGCGCCAGCTTCTCGTCATTGACCTCGGCATGCACCCGCTGGTCAGCGCTGCGATTCAGGTAGTTCTCCGCCGCCATGTACAGCTGCCACACGTTCTCTGCTTTCCAGGGAGTCAAGGCCTCAGGGTTCACTGCCTTGATATCGGCATAGGTCAGCAGCGCGAGCATCTTCAAGCGCTCGGGAGTTCCCATCTTCTCGGCGAAGGCGGCGACTGTCATCGGATCGAAGATGTCACGCCGCAAGGCCGCCGACAACTCCAGATGATTCGCGATGAGAAACAGAACCTCGGCACGTTCCTTCGGATCGACATCGAGCCGGTCCATGGCCTGATTAGCGATGTCCAGGCTGCCGTGAACATGGTTGCCGTTTGGCACTCCTTTGCCCGTATCGTGAAATAACAGCGCCAGGTAAAGCAGCTCGGGATTCTCAAGTTCCGTGAGCAGTTCCGCGTAACGCTTATCCCACTCCGATTGCGATTGCTTCAGCCGGTGCAAACTCTCGATCGCCAGAAACGAGTGCTCGTCGACGGTGAAGCGGTGGTAGAAATCGCGCACGACGAGGGAGTCGATCAGTTTCAATTCAGGGAGAAGCAGTGTAAGCAGCCGCAGCGAGTGCATGGCCCGTAGAGCGTCAGCCGCATACGGCTGCAGGAGTGTCTCCTGCAAATAGAGCCACAGCTCGGCGCCCCTGGGCGGCGTGGACGCGAGCGCCGGAAGGGCTTGCTCGATGCGGTATTCCGTGGTGGCGCTGAGCTTCAGCCCGTGATGCGCCATGAAATGGAACAACCGCAGCAGCACTTCGGGATCCTGCAATGCGGAGGGCTGCTGCAGAAAAATAAGTCCGTCGACGACCGAGAAGTCCGAAGTCGTGAGCCGGGACCGCCAGCTCTGCACCTGCCGGTACAGCGCGGACCACGCTTCCGGGATTTCTTCCTGCAGTTGCGTGACCGTGCGCTGCACGGCGCGGGCATGGCTGAAGTAGATCCGCATCCAGTCGGCAGCCGAAAGCTCCTCGGCTTCCGGAACGCCGATTTTGCGGGCGGCGGCAGCATCTTGCGCCTCCCAACTCAAGGTGTTGTCATCGCGGCCGTGGCGGAAATGAAGAAAGGAGCGCGCCGCCATCAGGAAATCAAGCGCCGCATCCAGCTGTTTGCGCACGGGTGGACGCAACGAACTGGCCTCGGGCCAGTCATGCAATTTGTCCATCGCCGAAATCAGCGCAAGCCAGTTCGCAACGTTAACATCACGCAATCCACCCGGAGCTTCCTTGAGGTTCGGCTCGAGATGATAAAGAGTCGTGCCATGCTTGGCATGGCGTTCCCGGGTCACCTCGGCGAGTCCCTGCAGCAGCACCTTGGATTCCTTCATCACCAGCTTCGGAATCACTTTGTCGTGGAGCTTGCGGAACAGATCACGGTCTCCAGCAAGGTAGCGGCAGTCGAGCAGCGAGATACTGAACTCGGTATTGTTGGGATCGTAGCGCTCACACTCGGAGAGGGTACGCGACGCCGGGCTCAGTTTCAGCCGCAGATCCCACAGTTCCTGCGAGAAGCGGCGAACCGGATCTTTGAAAGTTTGCTCTGCGTCACGGTCACCGAACAGGAACAGCAGATCGATGTCGGAGAAGGGAAACAACCAGCCGCGGCCGAAACCTCCGGTGGCGATAAGCGCGATGTTGGCCGGCCGGGATTCGTCAGCGGAAACAATGTCGCGCCACAGCCGGGCCAGCAGGTCTTCCACCATGCGCGTGCGCTCGGACACGCAGGCGCGGCCGTCTCCAGTAGCCTCGAATTCCCGCTGGATACGGGCCGACTCGTCGTTAAGGGAACTCCGCAGTTCGCCGATCAATGTAGACGCTGCCACCATCAAAAGATTGACCCCGCAGCGCCTGCCGCCGGGGGGACTGGCCGCCCCATGCCTTCCCCTGCCGTCCCGGCAAGATGAGTTGCGCCGCCGATGCGGACGCGAAGTTTACAGCGCTCCCTCCCCGCGTTCGTCATTGCGGATTCGGATTGCTTCATCGACGCGCGACAGAAAGACTTTGCCGTCGCCGATCTTTCCCGTGCGCGCCGCCCCCAGGATCGCCTGTACTGCCTTCTCCACCAGCGCGTCAGCAAGCACCATCTCGATCTTGGTTTTGGGGATGAGATCCACACTGTATTCGCGCCCGCGGTAAACCTCGGTGTGCCCTTTCTGGCGACCGTGACCTCGCACTTCCAGAACCGTCATGCCTTCCACACCGATTTCCTGCAGCGCCGTCTTGACCGCGTCTAGCTTGGAATTTTGAATGACCGCTTCAACTTTCGTCATAATGTTGGCCAGTCCTGCGTTCGGATCTCGACACGAGCTTCAGTCTTGGCACCAGGCTCCAAAACCTTAAGCAGGCGTCTCCCAATAGTACCCCTCTTCCCCGTGCTGGGAGAGATCCAGGCCCTGTACCTCATCCTCCTGCGAGATTCGCAAGCCAATCGTCAGATCCACGATCTTCAAAATCACCAGCGTTCCCACGATCGCAATACCCCAGGCGATCGATACTCCGACAAACTGATTCAGCAACTGGTGGGCATTCCCTTCCAGCAACCCGGAGGCCAGCGTGGCGCCTTGCGCATCTTTGAAGATTGGGTTGACCGCGCTTACCGCGAAAACGCCGGTCAGGAGTGCTCCCAGGGTTCCTCCCGCACCGTGGACGCCGAACGCATCGAGCGAATCGTCGTAGCCGAACTTCGCCTTCACCTTAGCGACCATCCAGTAGCAGAAAGCCCCCGCGACGAGTCCAATGACCAAAGCCGGCATGGGCTTCACAAATCCGGCCGCCGGTGTGATTGCGACGAGGCCGGCGACTGCACCCGAAATGCCTCCGAGCACGCTGGGCTTGCCATTCCGAATCCATTCCGCGGCAGCCCATCCCAGTGCGGCAGAAGCCGCGGCAAAATGCGTGGCCACGAAGGCGCTGGTGGCCAGGCTGCCCGCTCCGAGCGCGCTGCCCGCGTTGAATCCGAACCATCCCACCCAGAGCAGGCACGCTCCGATGAAGCTCAGGACCACGCTGTGGGGCAAGATTTGCTCCCTTGGATATCCGAGACGTTTGCCCAGATACAGAGCGCAGACTAATGCCGACACTCCCGAGGTCACGTGCACTACCGTTCCGCCGGCAAAATCCAGCGTCGGGAACTTCCCGCCCGAAGATGCATTCAGCAGGCCTCCCTTGCCCCAAACCATGTGGGCCATCGGATCGTAGACAATGATCGACCAAAGCACCATGAACAGCAGCATGGCGCTGAACTTCATGCGCTCCGCAAACGCGCCCGCGATCAGGCCCGGCGTGATGATCGCAAACATAAGCTGGTAAACCATAAAGGTTTGGGCTGGGATTGTCGGCGCATAATCCGGATCCGGCGCCCCACCCACACCTTTTAGAAATATGTTGTGCAGGCCTCCGATGAAGCTGTTGCCCGATCCAAAAGACAAGCTGTAGCTGAAGAGTCCCCATAACACCGTGATCACAGCCATCAGCGCGAAACTCTGCATCATCGTGCCGAGCACGTTCTTCTTGCGGACGAGGCCGCTGTAGAACAGAGCCAGCCCGGGCCCGGTCATCATGAGAACGAGTGCCGCACTGGTCAGCATCCAGGCATTGTCGGCAGAACTCTTGGCATCGGCGGCCTGCTGTTCGAGCTTGGCAAGCCTTGCGGCGGTATCTGTGGATGGGCTCGGGCTGACTCCTCCCGTCTGGGCGCTACCGATTTGCCCAAATACCACGATCAAGGCAGCTGTCACCACTGTGGCGATCAGCTTTTCACGGATGGACACTTAGTAAATGATCTCCCTGAACCCGATTGAGAACCTGTGCACACCACGACAACTCCTGAATGTAACGTCCGCCGTTCCCTTCTCGGAAATCGAAACTATTTATCGTGGCTATCAGGTTTTGTTATTGATTTTGAAGCCTTTTCGGTGCTCCCCCGAACTTGGATTGCTCACCCGAAGCACTGAAAAGGCGCGCCGCCTACAGGCTTCTACCGATATCCCTCTACAGTGAAAATAGGAGACACTGAACTTGCCCTCGTCCAGCAATCGCGGCCTGGTGATGCGCGATCTGTCTACCTAGAAGGGGAATCCTTGTGTCGAAGAGCAAAAATAAAGCAGCTACCACATTTCCCGGGAGAGTTGAAAAAGTGATTCGCCCTCAGCCGCATACGGGAGAACCGGAGAAAGCCCAGATCTCGGTCGAGGGAGCAGACCACCTCTACAAGGAAATTCGCGTTCCCAATCAACTGGTCGATGATGACGGACAAAAGGTTAAGCTAAAACCCGGCGCCGAAGTCGACGTCAAAATCGAAGCCGAACCCTCCCAGGATGAAGTCGCCGCTACGGAAAAGAGTGACTAAACGGTTGGTGTAGCTCGGCGCCCGACCTCATCCCACCAGGATGGAAGAGAACATCTGGCGTGCTGCAACCACACCCTCGCTCTTACGGGGCTAGGGTTGGTTGCTGTACACGTTCTTACCGGATTCTTCCGCCACGACAAAACGGTTGGGCAGAAGGGAATCCACTTTGGCCTTCAGGTGCGGGGGAACGAAGAGGAAAATTCTGCTCTGCCCAGTCCAGGCCATCTGCAAGTCGGTACTCGTTAGGTAGATCTTTGGCGCATCCGGGAAGGTTGAGCCGAACCACATCGATGTCGTGCGGCCCTCGACGAGTTCGATCTGACGGTGCAGGTAGAACAGCAGCGAAGAGCCGAAGGCCTGATCGCCATAGATCATGACGCGGTCTCCGGGACGCTCTCGCGCAGCAATCTCTTGCGCCAAGTCTTTCGACGAAAGATACGGCCCGAAGCGCCCCAACGCGATATGCGCCGCCACCAGAAATATCATCATGCCGAGCGCAGTGGTCCAGGTGGCAACATAGTGACGTCGACGAATTCTCTGCCACAACGAAAGGGCTGGTGCAATCAAAAGCGTTAACGCCGCCAGAGCGGCCGGTAATCTCAATGCCGCAAACGACTCATAACTGAGATCGAGAACATGCGACAGCGAGAGCGTATCGGTATCCATGTTGTGCATGGCGAGTACATTGCCAATATCCGGCTCGAAAGAAAGGTGGCGAGACTCCCACAACACCGTGAGCAGAACGATTCCAGCGGCAACTCCAACAATCGCCATCGTGCCGGCCGAGAGTCGCAGCCAGCCCGTACGAATGCCTTCCTTGCTTTCACTTCGCTCACTTCGAGCCATTCCTTCAGCAACCAGCATCAGCAGCGGAAAATATGCCGGCAGCGTGTAGTACTCCTGGTTAGTCGAGATCGCAAAGAAGACAAGAACAAGACCGGCCAGAATCCAGCAAAGCAAACGAGTGCGGGCAGAAAAGTCGCCGCGTGGCTGCTTGCGGATGTCGATAACTGTCCGAATCACTGCAGGCAAATAAAGGCTCCATGGAAACAACCACACCAGGTGCAGCGACCAGTAGAGAGCCCACGGTAGTTTGTTGTAGTCGTGCGGATAGCGCCTTCCCAGGAATCGCAGAAAATGCTCATTGACGAAGTAGAACCAGAAAAATCCGTGACCGCCCTGGCCGCCGGTATTGCGCAGGCCGGCCAGGATGTGCCACGGGGCAGCGATCACCAAGAAGAGCGCAAACCCCGAAAGCATCCGGAACTCCCGCCAGCGTCGCCACTCACCAGTAATCACGAGATAGAAGAACGCTGCACCTCCCGGGAATACGAGCGCGATTAGTCCCTTGGTGAGAACTCCCAGCGCCATGCAGGCATACCCGGTATACCAGCGCCACGGCTGTGACCGAAACTCCAGGGCTGTTATGAAGCAATAAAGCGAGGTTGCGATGAGCGCGCTCAGGAGCACGTCGGGAATCAGAATCCGCGTAAATAAGAAGACTCCTGCCGCGGTGAACACAAACAGCGCAGCGTAAATTCCAACACGCTCATCAAAAGCGCGGCGCCCCCAAACAAAAGCCAGGATCCCAAGCAGCAGAACCGAAAGCGCCATCGGCAGACGCGTGGCAAACTCGTTAACTCCCAACACCTGATAGCTGGCAGCCACCAGCCAATACGGGAGCGGCCCCTTCTCCAGGTATCGAACGCCATTGACATGCAGGGTGACGTAGTCGCCGCTGACGTACATCTCGCGGGCAGCCTCGGCATGGGTGCTATCCGCGTCATCCAGCAAGGGTGGCGGATACAGGGAGCCAAGAAAAACTGCGGCGTACACAATCGCCAGCAGCCAATATGAGGCTGCCCGCAGGCCCGTGGGCACAGTGGCGGTTTTCTCAGTGACTGGAATCGTAGAGGTTGCGCTCAACTAAGGTGAACCCATCCAAGGGTACCGGGGATGCAGCGCAGTCGCAAGCGCCCGTGATCTCCCCATCGCTCGTTTAAGGACTGCGTCTTTCGAAGAACTTCCATTTGTCCATCGCGGCCGGCACGGCTACGTCGAAGAAGCCGACCATCATCTCGTCGGATGTTTGATCTCCCCAGGTAACCGTCTTGGTCGGATCAGGATTGTGCGGATTGTTCTTCGAATTGTCGTACCATGCAATCGCCCGCAGTTTGGTGCCAGCCTTGAGGATTCGGGGCTCGGCCAGCCGGTAGCTCAGTTGCCAGTGAAAGTGGTAGTTCACCCGCAGCAGCACTTCCACGCTGCCATCCGCCCGGACGATGTCATACTCGAAGCGCTTCCCGCGCGGGTGCATGTGCGGAAACAAACTGAGCAAAGTCGCCTCATTCGGAAGCGTGCCCTGAACTTCCACGCGGAAATCATCGGCACCCGGAGGGATGATCAGCGCGTGATTGTTCAGTTGCAGCGTGATGACACGCTGCCTGGGAGGAGTCTTCGAAAACACAATGCCGATGCTGGTCTGATCCTCTGCCGCGCGGCCGTTCGTCGTGTAATGCATCTGGAACACCAGGTCGGAACCGGCGGGGACGAACTTCGCCATTCCCTCAGGCCACTGATCCGGCGAACTGCCCGGAGCGTAGACCAGAAGCAGGTCGCTGGTAGTCTCGTGCGCTTGCCGTCGTTCTAACGGATCCTTCAGGGTAGACGCAGTAAAGGGCTCGCCAATCGGCGCGTGTCGAAGCCATGGCGAATCGGGTGGCCGAATGTAAACTACCGCGTGATGCACGTGGGCTGGACTCCCCGGGCGAAACTCCGACATTTGCACCCATCGATCCTCAGCGAAGTGTGTGGGCACGATCTGGTACGTGTACTCAACCTCGCCTTCGGCTGGAATGGCCACTGGCTTCGGCATCTTGACCACAAGGTCCGGCTGGGTGATGTTCCAGCCTTCAGTCCACCGCTTGGGTGCCGGAGCATCGATCGACTGCCCTGCCGGAGCCCCGGCGACCGCCCACGCCGAGATCGTGCTGATTTGCTGCTCCGTGAGGGATGGGTCGTTCGCAAAATGCCCGAATCTCGCGTCGGCAAACCACGGTGGCATCATCTTCATCTCGACTGCATGCGCGACCGAATCCGCCCACGGCCGCGTCTGCTCGTAGGTGACGAGCGGCATGGGAGCGACTTCACCCCGACGGTGGCAGTTCTGGCAATGATCCTGGAGGATGGGCAGAACGTCCTTGTAGAACGTCGGCGCGGGTGAGCGCGAAGCCGTTTGCTGAAAGGCGCCAACGGCCACGACCAGCACGGCGATTCCCGCGATCCCCACATACCTCGGCATACGGCAATTCTAATTCGACTTGCCTTCCTGGCCCCGAGTCCGCGTTTTTCTTCCCGGCGGCAAAATGCTACATTCAAAGATTCATGTCTGCGCCAAATTCCATCTTTGTTCGCGCGTGCAAGTCTCAGCCTACCGAGCGAACGCCAGTGTGGTTCATGCGGCAGGCCGGCCGTTACATGCCCGAATACCGCGCCATTCGCAAGCAGCATTCGCTTCTGGAGATCTGCAAGAAACCGGAGTTGGCGGCCCAGGTAACCATCGAAGCCGCGGAAATCCTGGATGTCGATGCCGCCATCATCTTCGCCGACCTGCTCCTGCCGCTCGAGGTCATGGGCCTGCCCTTCCATTTCTCCGCAGGAGAAGGTCCGGTCATCGAAAAACCGGTGCGTAGCAGCAAAGATGTTGCAGACCTGCGCACTGATCGCGCTTCTGAACTCGGTTACGTTTCCGAAGCAGTCGCTCGAGTGGCGAAGCGTTTCAGCGACCGCGTCCCGGTGATCGGATTCTGTGGCGCACCCTTCACCCTCGCCAGCTACATGATTGAAGGCGGAGGCTCGCGCAACTACGTCCACGCCAAGAAGATGATGTACAACCATCCCGCAGACTGGGATGCGTTGATGTCGAAGCTCGTATCCGTAACCTGCGAGTATTCTGCCGAACAGGTTCGCGCCGGGGCCGACGCCATTCAGATCTTTGACAGCTGGGTCGGCTGTCTCAGCGTGGAGGACTACCGGCGCTATGTGCTTCCACATGTCACAGGCATGGTCGAAGCACTGAAGAAGACTGGCGCTCCCATCATCTACTTCGGCACCGACAGCGCAACTCTGTTGTCGTCCATGAAAGAGACGGGAGCGGACGTCATCGGCCTCGATTGGCGCATTCCGCTCGATGAAGGCTGGGAGTGCCTTGATTTTGAAGCCGCAGTCCAGGGGAACCTCGACCCCGTTCTACTCTTTGCTGACTGGAAGGAAGTAGAGTCCCGCGCCGAAGAAATTCTGCGCCGTGCCGATGGACGCCCCGGGCATATCTTCAATTTAGGGCACGGCATCTTGCCGGAAACGCCGGTAGAGAATGTCAAGAATCTCGCGCGCTTTGTACAGCAGTACTCCGCGCCCCCATCCGGAAGCCGAAAGCCGAAGGCTGGAAGCCCGCGCCCATGACTCGCATCGCGATTATCGGCGGCGGCATCTCCGGCCTTACCGCTGCTTTCGAGTTGGAGCAACACCGGCAAGCCGGAGCCGGTGTCCAATACACCCTCTACGAATCTTCTTCTCGATTGGGCGGAGTGCTGCGCACCGAGTTCATCGACGGGTGCGTCGTCGAAGCGGGTCCCGATTCGTTCATCACGGAAAAACCGTGGGCCGCTGACCTCTGTCGCTCGCTTGGAATCGGCGACCAACTCATCGGTTCAAACGACGCCGACCGCAAAACCTACATTCTGACTCGCGGACGCCTGGTCGAAATGCCCGACGGGCTGATGTTCATGGTTCCGACGAAGATCCTGCCCACGGGTTTATCTCCGCTCTTCTCGTGGAAGACGAAAATGCGAATGGCGCAGGAATTGTTCCATCCTCCGCGCGCCGTCGACTACGACGAGTCAGTGGCGGATTTCGTCAATCGTCACTACGGGCAAGAAATGGTAGACCGCCTTGCCGATCCACTGCTTTCGGGCATCTACGGAGGAGAGTCCGCCAACCTGAGCGTGCGCGCCGTGCTGCAACGCTTCGCCGAAATGGAGCGCACCCATGGCAGTCTCGGCCGCGCGATGCTTGCCGCTCGCAAGAAAATGCGGGCCGCGCCGCGCAAAACGGCGCCACCGTTGTTCACCTCGCTGAAGAATGGCATGCAATTCCTGGCTGAAACGCTGGTCTCTCGACTGAACCCGGCGGCGCTATTGACCAATACGACCGTGACGGCTATCCGGCCGTCATCGGACGGCTGGAACATCTTCAGCGGCGCGCAGTCAGAACGCTTCGATGCGGTCATCATTGCCCTTCCTCGCATGGCAGCGGCATCGATACTGCGTGAGGCGAGCCCTGATCTCGCAACCGAACTCGCTGCGATTCAGTACAGTTCTTCCATCACGGTTGGCCTTGCGTACGATCTCAAGGTTCGTCAGTCGCTGCCTCCCGGTTTCGGATTTCTCGTCCCGCGCAGCGAAGGCAAGCGCCTGCTGGCCGCCACCTTCGTCCACAACAAGTTTCCACAACGTGCTCCAGAAGACCGTGCTCTCCTGCGCTGCTTCTTTGCGGGAAGTAACGCGGAACAAGTTTGGAGCATGAGCGACAGCCAAATTATTGATGTCGTTCGCGAGGAACTGCAGCAGATTCTCGGCCCCCAGATCATCGGGCTCCGCTACGACCCGCTGTTCGCGCGGGTCTACAAGTGGAAGTCGGCCATGGCGCAGTATGGTGTCGGCCATCTCGACCGCTTGAAAAAGATTGAGAGTCTGCGCAAGGCGCTTCCCGGGCTGGCTCTGGCGGGCAATGGTTATGGCGGAATTGGCGTCCCCGATTGTGTCCGCTCGGGACGCGAAGTGGTAAAAGAGCTGCTTGCCTAGAGCGGTTCAATTAATCCTGTAATCCATGTTTGTCATCCTGAGCCGCGTTTTTGCGGCGAAGGACCTGTGCAACTCGCTGGAGAAATGCATAGGCTGCAACCCGCAAAGGACGCGGGTCTCAGGATGACAGTCAGGGTAGCCACACAATTTCCTAAACAGCTCTAGACTGAAACCCCGTTCTTCTGCTCCTGCTCCTTCCTCATCCGTGCCAGCACCAGCCGAATCTCCCCATAAGTGATTTCAGGAGGAAGCACATCCTTGACCGGCTTCAGCCGAGTCAGGTTGTCAAGACCTGTACGCTTGCATGCGGCCGTGATCACCGCATCGCGATTGCGATCGATCCACACAGGTTGAAACTCGACCTGTCCTGACTCCACAAGAGCTGCAACCGTGTTCACGACAGTCGCGAGTTGCCTGCCGCGGACCTCTGCAATCTCATCTAGACTCTTGCCTTGCTTCAGCAATTCCAGTGTCTCCAATCCCGGAGCCGTCAATTTCTGCAGGATCGCAGACGCGCGGGCTCCCTCTCCATACCGCTGGAGTACTGCAAGAATCTCTTTTCCGTACAGCTCCGCCTTGCGTTCGCCGATCCCCGTGATCTTCATCAACTCTGCGATCGAGGAAGGCCTGTTCCGGCAGACCTCCTCCAGAGTTGTATCGTGCAATACGACATAAGCAGGCATGCCTTGCTCCTTCGCCATATTGCGGCGCCACTCGCGAAGATAGTCGCGCAACTCGGCATCAGGCTCGAGGGCTGGTGCCGGACGCGATGCCGCAGATGCCACGGTGGTCTTCCGCATGGCGGCCCGCCTTTTGCCGATGGTCATCCACTCTGGAAGGCTTCCGCAGATGTCGCAAGCTCCACACTCGTCCCACTTGGGAGTCTCACCGAAGTGCGTACAGATCTGGAGATGGCGGCAGCGGCCCGATTCGGCGAATTCTCGGATCTTGTGATATCGCTGCCAAGCCCGGTCGCGCTCCGCGAAGTCGGTAATCTGGTTCGCGAAGTAACCAAGAATTCCGGCGTCCTGCTTGCGCCAAAGCAAAACACAGTCGGCAGGATTTCCGTCGCGCCCCGCGCGTCCAGCCTCCTGATAGAACTGCTCGATCGACTTCGGCAAGGCGAGGTGGATCACCGCCCGCACCGTTGCCTTGTTGATTCCCAGACCGAACGCGATGGTCCCGACCAACACGCGCACTTCATCCGACATCCAGCGCTCCTGATTCTTGCGTCGATCGTCGGCCTCCATCTTCGCGTGATACGGCACCGCTTCGATCCCTTCGCCCGCGAGAAAATCGACAGTCTCCTCGACCCGGTTGATGGTTGGGGAATACACGATCACATTCCCTTCGCGATGGTAACGCAGCGCGGAGACAAGCATCGAAATCTGCCCGGAGGTGTCGCACTCCCGCACCAGGTAGCGGAGATTCGGCCGATGAAAGCTGGCAATGTACTTGTCAGGATTGCGCAAGGCCAGTTGCGCCAGGATGTCGTGCCGCACATGGCGGGTCGCGCTGGCCGTAAAGGCCGCGATGGGCCGCTCGGGGAATCTCTCCCGCAACCGCTTCAATTGTCGGTATTCGGGACGGAATTCATGCCCCCACTCCGAGATGCAGTGTGCTTCATCAATCGCAAAGAAAGACACTGGCACATGTTGCAGCCACTCCAGCGTGTCTCCGCGTTGCAGACGTTCCGGCGAAAGATAGAGCAAACGAAAACCCCCGGCCCGTGCCTTGCGCATCACGCGGCTCTGCTCTTCCCCACTAAGCGTGCTGTTGAGAACGGCAGCCGGAATCCCCATCTGCGCGAGTTGTGCCGCCTGGTCCTGCATGAGCGCGATCAGTGGTGAAATCACGACTGCTGTATTTTCCGACATCACCGCTGGCAACTGATAGCAGAGAGACTTCCCTCCGCCCGTCGGCATGACAACGCAAGTGTCGCGCCCGGCGAGCAGGCTGCGGACAATGCGCTCTTGCAGAGGTCGAAAGGTGCTGTAACCCCAGTAGCGACGCAGCGGCGTGATGAGATCCACTTCTGGGGTCATGAAATCAGTATAGAGTCTGCGGAATCTTCACAATGAGCGTGTGCTGAGTCTCCGATCGAGGTACTCCCAAACTGGGAAGGTGAGTGACTCCCAATTCCGATGCTGCCAGCAGCGGCGAGCCAAAAAATGTTTCAGCGGCCTGCTAGGTTTTCACATCAGCTCCTGGATCTACGTGCTTCGCACGATAGACACTATCAAACGCGATCCAGACCAACGCCATTACCACAACGCAAAACACACTCCCCTCCGGACCAACGGATCCGCCGGTCAGCCAATCGGGCCCTGGCAGCGACGAACTCAAAAGATGCCCCGGAACAACTATCCCGCTGTCGGGCACTGAATAGACGAAACTCTCTCCCCAGTCCCAGGCGGTGTGAAATCCGACAGCGAACCACAGAGCTCCCGTGCGGCGCAGGGTCACGCAGAAGAAGAGGCCGATGAAAGCCGCAAGCAACACTCCCGACCAATGCTCCCCTCGATTTCTGAGGTGGAGAAGACCGAATACAGACGATAAGATCGCGGCCGACGGCCAGAATCCAATGCCTCGAGCCAGGGTAAACAGCGAGTATCCGCGCAGCCAGAAATCTTCGAAAAGTGCCACAAACAGAAAATAGATGAGCCAGAAGCCCGCAAATCGTAGCAGGCGCGTACCATGCAGGATGAGATGCCCTGCCACAAAGCCGCCGCGCTCGTAGATCACGAAAATCAGAAGGCTGAGGGCCAGGAACCCCCACAATGCCCCGGCCCAGAACTGAAGGCCGAAGGCTTGCCTGAGCGGCAAGCCATAGACACCCCAGGGTCGGCGTTCGATCCGCGAAAGGACAATCGCTGGAATGGCAGCGGCAAGGAAGTTTCCGATTTTCTCCAATAAATCCGACCAAAGGCCGCTGTAACCCAGATCGAAAGCCCACGCCGCCTGCACCACCGCCTGCTGCAGCAAGAGAAATGCGACTACATAAAACGCGAAGCCCCATCCCGGCCGCAGTCCGTCCGGACCCCGGAACAAAGTATCGATATACGAAGGCGCTGTTGCCGCTGCAAAAGCAGGGTCCGAAGGTCTTGCCGGGCTGGAAGTTCCTTTCGTATCGGTCTCGAGATCGCTCATACGTGAAACTTCCCCGCAATATCCTTGGACATGGTAAAACACTCGGTTTGAACGTATGGCCCGATATTTCACCCGCGAACGTTTCGGACGTCCGCAGTTTCTCGCCGCCTCGCTCCTGCTGGCTTTTCTGGCGCAAGCCTTATGGCTGGTTCACGCCGAATTGAGCGTCGCTCAAGGTATAGGCGGCGACGAAGAGATCCGCATCGGCGAAGGGCTGAAGCAGTGGCGGGGCCACGGCGTAGCGGGCGCTCCCGTCATCGTGCCCGTGGACGATCCTTTTGCGCAATTTTCTCAAACCGCTGAAAATGGTTTCGATACCGAGCACTCGCCGCTTCTCTACCTCATCTCCTCCGCACCGCTGCTGGCATGGCCGCATGAGTTCAACGCCGAAACCGCGATCTATTGGCGATGGCTTCCCAGAATCCCCTTTCTCGCGTGCGGCCTCTTTCTCGGAGCATCTCTTTGGTATGTCGCTCGGCGACTTTGTGGAAATACCGGTGGCTTCATCGCGCTCACGCTTTACGCCTTCTCCCCGTCGTTCATTCAATCTGCTGCCGCGTGGCACATCGAACCGCACATCGGAGCGGCCTGGGGCGCCTTTGGCACAATCTTCACCGCCATCGCCGTGGCACACACGCTGTATGCCCCGCGCGAGGTCGTGCTTTGGAATTGGCGCCGCATCGTGTTGTTGGGAGTTGCGCTCGCGATCGCCATTGGATCGCAGTTCTCCCTCGTGATTCTCGTACCCATGGCCCTCGGCTTCCTGCTCTATGTGGCACCGGTTCGCCGCCGAGCCGCCGCTGTAATCTGGCTTGCAGCCTGCGCGGTGGGATTCTTTCTGCTGCTAGCGACGTACTTCTTCCATCCGCATACTTTTGCCGTAAGCATGAGGTACGCCGCCTTCTGGGGATTCACCGGCCGTGCATTCGCCATGCTCGGAACATACAAACAACTGGCGAAGCAGATTGGCAGCGCATGCCCCGCACTGGCTATCGCGTTTCCGGTGACGCTCGCGACCTACGTCGCGTGGCCGCGGACTCGCTATTTCGGGAACACGGCTCCTCTGCTCGTTGCGACGCTGTTTATTGGGCTGGCACTCGCCAATCCGCACACCTCCGCCGCAGGGTTCCTGCTGGCCGCGGTTCCATTTCTGTTTATTTTCGTGGCGGGAGTGCTGGCCGATCTGCTCGAGACCCGCTATCGTCCAGTAATCCTCGGCTCCGTGCTGGCCCTGCTGATCACGTATATCGCGCGAACGCTCCTCGCGCTCGCCGAAGTACCACGGGGTTGAATCAAGCCTGGGTGTGTGCCACGGCCCGTTCTTCCGCCAGGCGCTGAGCCAGAAAGTCAAGGTATGCCTGCATGCCCGCACCAGTCTTGGCAGAGAGGCGGAAGATCTGCATCCCAGGCCGAACCGATTCGATACTCTTGCGGGCAGCGTCCCAGTCGAATTCCACCGCTGCGGCAAGATCGTCTTTCGTGATCACCGCAACATCAGCGCTATTGAAAATCGTCGGATACTTCTGCGGCTTGTCTTCGCCCTCGGTCACCGACATCAGCACAAGTCGAAGATTTTCTCCCAAGTCGTAAGATGACGGACACACCAGGTTGCCGACATTCTCGATGAAAAGAAAATCCAGTTCATGCAGATCCCATTCCTGAAGCGCTGTTTGCACCATCGCCGCCTCAAGGTGGCACAGCGTTCCGGTTGTAATCTGCTTGACGGGAGCTTTGCTGCGGGCCAGGCGGGCGGCGTCATTGTCAGTCGCGAGGTCGCCCACGAGCGCTGCCACTCGAAACTGAGGTTGTAGCTGGGTCAAGGTCTTTTCCAGAAACGTCGTCTTCCCCGATCCCGGACTCGAAACCAGGCTCACGACGAACACACCGGCGCCACGAAACTGTTCCCGCAGAGCGCGTGCAATCACATCATTCTGCTTTAGAACATTCCGGCGTACTTCGACCAGTCGCGGCTCGCTCATTCCTCGACCTCCAATGCAAACACTTCCAGTTCCTTTCCTTGCAGCACCTGGCCAGCCGGTGCGCCGCATTCCGGGCAGGTAAACGACTGCACCGACGCAAGCACGCGCTTGTCTTTGCACTGCGGGCAGAAAACGGCGACGGGAACCTCCTCGATCAGCAGGCGCGATCCCTGGAGCGGCGTATCCTGACAGGCGACCTCGTAGGAAAAGAGTAACGCGTCTTTAACTACGCCGGAGAGTGCACCCAGTCTCAGATGCACAGCACTCACCTGCACCTTGCGCTGCTTCGCTTCCTCCGCTGCAGCTTCGACGATGCCCATGGCAATCGAGAGTTCGTGCATGTCCTGTAGCCGGCACGGCTCTTTGCCGACGACTTACTCAAGCAGTCTAACGCTTTTCGAGAGTTGAAATCCTCCGGCCAACATCGCATGATCAGTGCGCGAAGTGAATCGTGACGGCCTGCGAGACATACGAGTCAGGCGCTCCACTCGGCAACTGAATCGCCAGCCTCCCCTCCTTCGTGAGCGTTCCCCCGTCGATGGCAGAGACTTGCGACGCATTCCAGACTACGAGTTCATACCGGGTTGCGGCGCGCCCCGAAACTTGCAACGTCAGTTCATTCCGCGCGGAATTCCAAGATTCCGAAATCACCCGCAACTCTCGGCTCGCGCTGCCGAGCGGCGGCAACTCGTTTGATAACGCCAAACCAAAATTGTTCTTGACGCGAATGACCAAACTATTTGGCCCGCCGTAGACCGGAAACCGCACGAACACGTGCTGATCGTTCGTATTCGGCTGCACCTTGAAAGCCAGCGGCCGCCCATTCAACTCCACACCGACGATTTCTGCGCGCAGGCTGACGGCTGGAGAAAACTCCATCCAGCAATCGCCGCTCCCTCTACGCTTGGCCTCGAGCACGATCGTGTCGCTGGTCTTTCTGTAATGAAGATCGAGGCCTACATCGCCCACGCGGACGTTGTGCATTGCGACAGAAGTCCAATCCGCCGGCATATGCGGCTGCAAGGTGACCTGATGCTTTTCGGCGTCGATCTTCAACCCGAAAAGGCCCCGCAGGATCGGGCTGATCACCATCGCCGCCGACCAGATCTGATGCGGAGAACTCGTCGCGAACGATTGGTAATAGTCGCCCGAAAGAACCTCGGTGAAATGGCCCAGCGCACCGTCGACTCCAAGCAGCGCATTCGCCCGCAAGTTCTCGTAGGCAGGGAACGCCCGGTGATACCGATATTCCCCCACCGACGCCCACCCGGTAAACAAGGGCCATACCGCGCCGAAGTGATATCCCGAACCGTCGTAGACCTTCGAATGATTGGAGATGATCCGCATGCCCCAATCCGTCTGGTGATCTTCGGCCGCAAGCTTGGTGATGGTCTCGTTTGCATTGCTGGCGTCAGCCAGACCAAACCACATCGGCACCGTCGTTAGAACGCTCAACTCGTCGACTCGCTGGTTGCCTTGATTGAGAGCAAACGCATAAGTCTTCGACTCTGGAACCCAGAACGCATGCTCAAGTACGCTCCGGCTCTTTTCAAATTCACCGTCAAGTTGCTTGCTGACGTCTTCCTTTCCGGCCAACCGCGCCAGATTCGACAGCGCATTCAGTGCCTCAACTCCCAATCCAGCCTGGTAATACTCATTCTTCACCGGGAGCAGCGGACCACCTTCGACCCAGCCATGCCCGATCCCGACGTTCTGCGCCAGTCCATTGGAGTCGTAGGTCGATCGCAGAAACTGGTAAGCGCGCCACAGGTTGTCCCATTTCTCACGAGCGAACGCCGTATCGCCACTCTGCGTCGCATAGTCATTCACGGCAATGATGAAAAGCGGCGTTGCGTCGGCCGAAGCCCACGGATACGGGAAGTCCTTGAACCACGCAACCAGGCTCGCAGCCTGCGAAATCTCGTGGGGAACCTTGCCGTCTTCCCGCTGAAACTTGCTGATGAAATCAAGCGCGGCGCGGCTGGTAGCGAAATCCCCCTCCGCGTTCAGCGCAAACGAAGTCCACTCAGAATCGCGTCCAAAGAACCACGCAAATCCCGGACGCTGACTGGTACCTGACGTCCGGTATCCGGCAACCAGCCCGGTGCCAAGATACGGATTGTTGACAACGCCCTGCACCGTGCTGATGCGGGCCCAGTCGTAACCTTGTTGAAGGGCCTGATCCGGCAGGTCAAGACCGACAGTTTTGTCGAGATACCCGCGATAAAAGTCTGCACTCTGACGCTGCAATTCGGGATACGAACTGATCAGACGCTCATAGGCCTTCGCGGCATCCGCTGGCCCGGTAACGGAAGCCGCGAGTACAAGAACCTTTGTTTCTTTTCCTCTTGCCGTCGATCCCAGCCGCATGGAATCTTCGTCCGACGCGGAGTAGTTGGTCTGATAGGCCGCGTGAGGTTCCTGAGCCGTTGGCGACCCCACAAAGGCGGCATACTTGCGGGATTCTTCGCCCAACAGGAAAGCGTGCTCTTTCCCCTCCCAGGTGGAATAAGTTCCGCCCAAGCCCGCCGGCCATTCCAGTTGAAAATCCGGCGTGAATGCAGCCTCGATCTCAAGTGGTTGCTCGGTTTCCACATCCAGCAAAATCACCGCTCCAGCTTCGTTGACCGGGATACATAAGGTCTCGCGCACGCGGAACGAATCGCCCACGAACAGAATCGACGCGGACTCCGGTCGAACCGTGAGCGTTCGCGCCAGGCTCTCGGCCGGGAGCGCCCGGTCGCCCACGTGAAAGGTCAAGTGCAGCTCGCGAAAGAGTTTGAGCGGATACACCCAGGCCTCGAATCGCCCGTTTTCGGTTCCGAACAAGCCCGCGCGGGTGCCCACGACCGGTAGAAATTCCCACGTGCGGATGGTGCGCGTTAATTCCGGACTCCTCGGCTGCTCCTGGCCCCCGGAGGGCGTCGCCAGAAAAGCGATCATCACGGCCATACTCAGGCCGCGCAAAATGCAGATGTGGAGATGCGAGTACGGAACCTTCCCGGGATTCATAGCCGCCTTCTGTCGTGGAATTCGGCGCTACCGCCGAAGCTTGCAAAGTCGCGGTTCCCTTGCATATAAGAGGGAAGGGGCGAATTTTAGCACGAGCCAACCAGGTACCGACCTCTTGTCTTCATCACGCCGCTCTTTTCTGACATCACTCAGCCGTTCGGCGCTGGTTCTCTCTTTGGAAAACGTGCTTGCGCTTGCACGTCCCGGGCGGTTGCTGGCAAGCGCGCAGCAAAGCGCCAGAGCGTCAGAAGAGCAGCCGGCAGATCTCGGCATCACCTTTTTGAATGTCGCGAAAGAATCAGGCTTGAACGCGAAGACTATCTTCGGCGGCGAGCACAAGAACAAGTATCTCCTCGAAACTACCGGATGCGGCGTTGCTTTCTACGACTACGACAATGACGGCTGGCTCGACATCTTTCTTGTGAACGGAACGCGGCTCGAGGGTTTCCCCGCCGGCACTGAGCCAACCTCGCATCTGTTCCGCAATAATCGCGACGGCACCTTCACCGACGTGACACTGAAAGCGGGCGTCCCGCATTCCGGTTGGGGTCAGGGATGCTGCATCGGCGACTACGACAACGACGGTTGGGACGACCTCTTCGTCACATACTTCGGCAAGAATGTTCTGTATCACAACAACGGCGACGGCACGTTTACCGATGTAAGCGAAAAAGCCGGCGTAGCAGGCAATGGCAAGCGCTGGAACACGGGATGCGCCTTCCTCGACTACGATCGCGATGGCAAACTCGATCTTTTCGTCGCCAACTATATCGACATGGATCTCGCGACCGCGCCCGTCCCGGAATCCGGCCCGTGCCTGTACAAAAGCGTGATGGTTGCCTGTGGACCTCCCGGACTTCAGGGGGGCAAGAACATTCTCTATCACAACAACGGCGACGGAACCTTCACCGACGTCTCCGAAGCCGCCGGCATTCTCGGCGCCAACGGCACTTATGGCTTAGGCGTGCTCACCGCCGATTTCGACAACGACGGCTGGCCTGATATCTACGTCGCCGACGACTCCAGCGCCAGCGCGCTCTACCAGAACAAGAAGAACGGCAAGTTCCAGGACATCGCCATCGAAGCCGGATGCGCGCTGAGCGCCGATGGCAAGCCGCAGGCCGGCATGGGAGTCTCCGCCGCCGACTATGACATGGACGGCAATCTCGACATCGTCAAGACCAACTTCGCCGGCGACACGCCCTCGCTCTATCGCAACCAGGGCGGTGCCAATTTTGAAGACACAACGTTCACGGCAGGATTGGGCGCACACACCCAGTTCCTGGGCTGGGGCTGCGGTTTCTTCGACATGGATAACGATGGCTGGCCCGACATCCTGATCTGCAACGGGCACGTTTATCCGGAAGTTGAGCAGTTGAAGACCGAGGCAGGCTATGCCCAGCGCAAGCTGCTCTATCAGAACCTGCACAACGGCCACTTCGCCGACATTTCATTCCAGGTGGGTCCGGGGATCTCCGAGCCCAGCACCTCGCGCGGCGCGGCCTTCGGCGATTTCGACAACGACGGCGATATCGATATCGTGGTGAACTGCGTGAACGATTACCCACAACTGTTGCGCTGCGATTCGAAGCTCGCCAACAACTGGATCAAAGTTCGCACTATAGGAACGAAATCGAACCGCAGCGGCATAGGCGCGCGCCTCGCCTGCGTCAGTCAGGTACCCGGAGAATCAAAGCCTCACCGGCAGATTGACGAGGTGCGAAGTGGTGGCGGCTACTTCTCGCAGAATGATCTACGCGTTCACTTTGGCTTGGGCAAGGCTGAGAAGGTAGACCTACTGGAAATCCGATGGCCGAGCGGCCAGATCGACACCATCAAGAACGTAAAGCCAAACCAATTGATCTACGTGAAAGAAGGCGAAGGAATCACGCGCACCGTCGAATTCCCCAAGGCCACCAGGAAGTAACGAGAAAGGGGTGCCTCACTAAGGTGCCCCACTTCTGGCCGGTTTTGCCAGAAGTGGGTCTTGTCAGTGCTGAGATCTTCTCATCTCGGGCCTGCAGAACCCGATCCCTCCTTGAGAGTATGAACCTGATCCACCCCGAGATTCATGAATTGCTCCGTCAATCCACTAGGCCACCGGACCTCGACCCACTCAATCTTGTCCGCCTTCCCCAGCCCGAAGTGCACCCGCATATCACTGTTCGAAATGTAACTGGAACCGCTGCGCACTTCATCGACAAAGACCCGGGACCCAGCCTTTACCCGAACCCGCGCCCCAATCCCGTCGCGGTTCGATTTCGTCCCGACCGTGTGAATCGCTATCCAGTGGTTAGAGCTCTTGGCCTGATTGACGAGCAGACTGGGCGCCGCATTCATGTTGTTGATCACCGCCGACATTCGTCCATCATTCCACAAATCTCCAACGGCCAGACCGCGCGACGAAGCCGTCGTGGTGATCCCCGCTCCCGCTGACGCCGAGATATCGCTGAACGTCCCATCGCCGTTGTTGTGGAACAGAATGCGCGGCTCCTTGTAACTACTGCCCAGATGCTGCGAATCCACTTCCGGATACACATGCCCATTCACCAGCAGCAGGTCGGGCCACCCGTCATTGTCCAAGTCGAGGAACATCGTCCCCCAACCCAGGTACTGCGTGTAGAGCCCCAGGCCGGCCGCTGACGTGGCATCGGTGAAGGTCCCATCCGCATTGTTTTTGTAGAGTGTTGACGTGTCGTCGGAAAAATTCGTCTTGAAAATGTCCAGATGGCCATCGCCGTTGTAATCGCCGATCGTCGATCCCATTCCCGCCTGCTCGCGCCCATCCTCGTTGAACGCCGCTCCGGCTGTAACCGCCACGTCGGTGAACGTGCCGTCGTGATTGTTGCGGTAAAGGATAGCGGGAGTGCTGTCGCAGGCAATGTAGATATCCGGCCAGCCATCCTCGTCGAAGTCGAAAGTCGAAATGCTGAAGGCGTAATGACCGTCGGTGCGCAGGATGTGCGCCTTCTCCGATACATCCTCGAATGTTCCGTCACCCCGATTGTGATACAGAACATTCTTGGATCCGGCGAGCCCGCGCGGCCCGCACATCACCGGAACGCCTTTCCAGAAACACGTCGGCCGCTCTCCCGGAGAGGGCGCGGTGGCGAGATCGAAGTCCACATAGTTCGCCACTATCAGATCGAGCTTGCCGTCGCGGTCGTAGTCTACGAAGGCACAACCCGTGCCCCAGTCTTTTCCCGAGCCAGCGACGCCGGATTTCTCCCCAACTTCCCTAAACACCCCGTGATCGTTGCGGTAAAGACGATTCTTCCCGTAGTAGGTGACGTAGAGGTCTTCCCAGCCATCGTTGTCGTAATCGCCCACGCACACGCCTTGTCCCCAGCCCGTGGCGTTCAGCCCGGATTTTTCGGTCACGTCTGTAAAGGTGTCGTCGTGGTTGTTGCGATACAGGCGGTTGGTAGGACCTTTCCCGGCGGGAAATCCCTCAAGCTTTGTTCCGTTCACCAGAAAGATGTCGGGCCAGCCGTCGTTGTCGTAGTCGAAAATCGCAACGCCGTTTCCCGTGGTCTCGATGATGTATTTCTTGGTGTCGATTCCACCAAAGATGTTCGATGCGTTCAGCCCCGCCTTTTCGGCGACGTCCGTGAAATTGGCGATTGGCGCCGATGCAGGCGCAGCTTTGGATTGTTGAGCACAAAGTGCCCCCGCCCAAAGGAAAAAACCGAAGCCTGCTGCAAACCAGGGATTGGAGCGCACCCAGACGCAAGAAAGTTGAAATCGCATGGACCCCACTTGATGTTAGGGGCGCCTTCGGCCCAGGGTCAAGCGGCGTGGAAAGCTGTCATCCGCCGTTACGTCAGTGTTGGAGTCGCGGCTATAATGTCGCTGGCAGACTCACCAGCCGGGGAGACTCCAATGCACAAATTCTCCTATGTGCTCTTCCTGATCGTTCTGAGTACACCGTTATTGGCCCAGTCAATATCTGATAGGAAGGCCATGCTGGATCTAGTCAGCATCACAACGTACTGTGTGAATGTCGAGAACTATTCCGACTCTCACGTCCCGCGCATTTACGCACAGACTACTTCTGTCTATGGACCATCTACAGGCTGGGTGGAATTCGACACCAGAGCAGCTTGGAGTCTGGCAGGAAGCCCGAAACCGGTGGCGCTTGCATGGTATCGGGATGCCCAGATTGTTCGCGTGGAAATTTCTCCAAACGACGATGAGAGCCCCCGAGTGTACGCTGACTACTGCTATCGCCAAGATGGCACGCTTGCTCTAGTTCGATCTGTGCCAAGCATGCAACACAAGTGTGAACCAAACCAGTATCAGTGTGATGTCGTGCTGCGAGAGATACGACTGTACCCGCCCGAAGGTCACGTCCTCAAGACCTACGGAGTAGATAGACTTCTGAATGTGAAAGGCGCCACAGCGGCAATTATCGGGGACGAATTACTACCAGCCGAGTGCGTGGTTGAGACCTTTGTCCCGATGAGGTGGCCTGAATATCTACACGTCACGGACTTACCGTTCAGTGAGTTGCTTTACACAACTTTAAGGTAATCCAAGGGTTCTGTAGTAAACGTCCCCCATTACGCTCATGTTGACGTTCGGCTGATGGTTCCCCGCTTGCTCTTCCTCGTTCCTCAACAGATAACAGTGACCCACGGGCAGCAGTTCGTGGATGGCAAGAATTCCCTTCGCGCTAGACTGCTTCTACCGTCTAACTGTAGGCTAATGCCTTTGCATGCCATCATCAGACGCCATTGAGACAGAGGAGACACGTGAATACACATGAAGAGCGGGTTCGGCGAAGTTTTTCGAATCAGGCCTTCATGTCCACCCTGGGTGCCGAACTCACCGTGGTCGGTCAAGGTGTGGTCGAGATTCGTCTGCCATTCTCCTCGAAGCTCACGCAGCAGCACGGCTACTTGCACGCGGGCGCCGTCACCGCCGTTCTGGATTCGGCTTGCGGCTATGCGGCTTTGTCGCTCGCGCCCGATGACAAAGATGTACTCACCGTGGAGTTCAAGCAAAACCTATTGGCACCCGCCGCGGGAGAGGTGCTCGTCGCCAGAGCACACGTGAAGAGAGCGGGAAAGACGTTGGCCGTCTGCGCGGCAGATGCGTTTGCCATCACCGACTCCAAAGAGAAGCTCGTCGCAACCATGCTGGCCACCATCATGAACATTCCAGTCCGAGGGTGACGATGTTGCCGAGAATCCACTCTTCGAAACGTGAGCCCCCTCGACAATCGTGGTCTTGCGCTCGACCACGCCCTGCGTCGCGGTGACCATGGGCACAACAGTTACAAAGTGCTGGGCCGGGAGATTCCGCCAGTGCCTCACTGCGCCGCAAGGGTGATTGCGGTAATGCTCCACGCCGGAAGATCGATCGCCAACGAACCTGAGGCGACTCCTAACGACTGAGACACCGGCGCATTCCAGACATTGTTCTGCGACTCGTCGTACTGCGCTTTTCCGTAGACCAGACTACTCGCCGCAAAATTTCGGGTGTCGTTTGCAATTTCCAGCGAACCACTTACATCATTATTCTGATCCAGATTGACAAGCAACAGGCCGTAACCTGAGGCCCGTCTTCCTGCATAGGCTTTTACCGTAGAGAGCGAAGTCAATGTAGGCGAAAAAACGTCGTCTCCCGCGTTGAGTGCCTGTTGCACCACGGCTCTCGCGTTCGCACGTGGTAATGCCGTTCCTGGAGCTGGAACAGCGGCGGCACATCCGGGAACCGAGCCCACGGAATAAGCCTGAAACAGCGATGACGTATACCAATCTTGTTTGGAGTAATCTCCCGGCGCCGCTGGCGTACAGTCGCTCTCGAAACCTTCCCAAAGTCCCGCCATCGGTATCCCCGCGTTCATCAGTTCGCCGTAAGCCATGGCAGTGTAAAGCGCGCCGACGATCGTCACGCTTTGTGGGCTGCCGCCCGCCGCGCCGGGAATTCCCCATTCACCGACGTAGATGGGAACGTTTGCTTTTCCCGCAGCGCCAAGCTCACTCCGAAGCTGTGTGACAGCCGAGGAGAAATAGGTGATCCCCGACGTCAGCAGCGCGGAATCGCTGATGGCAACGTTTGCCGGACTGGACCCGTACCAGTGCACTTCGACGAAATCGAATGAGGCATTAGCAAGAACGGTGGAGTCCCATGGCGCTGTGCGCGTACTGGCGTTGTTGTCGGGTACGACCAGATCGACGCCAATCTGGATCGTCGGATCCGCAGCCTTCATCAGGGGATAAAACTGCGACGCGATCAGGCTCGCATACGTAGCCGAACCGACCGAGCCTGGATCCGTTGGCGATACGTTGAAGTCGGGCGTGGTGGGTGTCGAGCCGAGTCTCGGATCGCCGTAATACTGCTCGTTGCCAATGCTCCAATACTTGATTCCGTAATGCATTTGGTTATTGGCATAGTCGACCCAGGCCGCCGCTTCGTTCGGGTCGCCGCCTCCCGTGCACGTGGAATTGCTGCCGTAGTTCACGGTTATGTTGACATCCACACCTAAGGGCTGCGCAACCTGCTGCATGAATTGGTCGAAGGTCGTGCGTGCGGTCGGATTCCAGATTGATGAGCAGGAGGAAAACGAATTGGTTTGCCAGTGGTAAGAATCGGAAATGCTTGCCATGGGCCAGCGCACGATTCCGAAATTCGCGTTCCGGAATGCATTCATCATGGGATCGTAAGTGGAATAGGTGTTCGTCAGATCCATGGAGGCCGACAGGTTGACGCCGAAAACATCTTTCGAGACCGTCGCGAGCCGTGGCGACTGTGCATCAATGGACACCTTCCCGGCAGGCGGTGGCGGAGGAGAGGTGTGCGGTGAACTACCGCAGCCCGACAATGCGGTTATCGCAACCAACACACACCAGCAAAGCTGGTGCATGATGGCCAGGAAGATTCGATTCATGGCATTCCACTCGACATGGCAGCGTTCCGGGAAACGACGGGCATTCTACAACCGAATTAACGCGCGGTCGCATAGGAAAGTTGGAGGTTCAGCGGAAAACAAGATCCAAGTCTTCTACGGCAGTTTCTCGACTACCCACAGATCACCGCCTGCCCTCGATACGACGATTGTCGAAGATCGCACTGAAATCCGGCTATTTCCGGCAGGAGGTCCCAGCAGCACCACGGGGAACTCATATCTGCCAGGGCGTACCCTCTTCCCATGCTTGATTTCAAAGGCGCGAGGAGAAGGGCTCGCAAAAAAAGTCTCAACGTCATCGCTCTCGGCACCATATGTTGCACTCAGCGCTGGTTCGGCAATTTCAGACTCGCCCGTTATCCATGCTGCGAGAAGCCGATCAGCCGTCGAGAGAGCGGAAAGGTACTCGGCATCCTGGAGAAGTGCCTCGTAAGTCTTCTTCCTATCTGTCTCGGTCGTATTGAGATTTGGGATTGCCTTGCCAGTCAGCGGCAGGAATCCGGACAGCGCTATGAGAAGGAGCAGGTGCTTCATCGAAACCCCGCGAGAGGCGGCAATTATAGCTGCTGCTGGGAGCGAATCGAGGGGGAACCTGTTTCATGTGCCGACAATCGCGGTTACTCACATCTTTCCAGAGGCGGCTTCAGATCTGGTTGTGTGGTGCATCCGGTTATCTTAGACAGGGAACCTGAGCTTACTACAAAGTTCCAGAAAACGTGGATCACTGCGCAAAGGATCGAGCCGGGGTTCGACGGCTAGAACCAGCAGCGCCCAGTCTTGTTCGTCATATGCCTTCTGCAAATACCGGAAGGCCTCGTCGTTTTCTTTCAGTGCAAGATGAATGATCGCGAGATTGTAAGCGGGGACCCAACCCGACCGGGATCGTTCCTCGAGGCTGCGGAGAATCGTCCGCGCATCGGCTGTCCGCCCCGCGGCGGCAAGACTATAAGCCAGTTCGGTAAGCCCGAGGGTGCTATCCGGGGTCGCTTTGAGAACTCTCTCCGATTCATCGATCGCTTGTTGGTGCATCCCTTTTTGCGCATAGACGCGACCGAGCCAGAAATGAATCCTGTAATAAGCAGCGTCCAGTTGCATCGCTCTCTGCGCCTGCTGGATCGCACGGTCGTAGTCGCGCGCATAGTACAAGGTTCGGACAACCTCGGCGTTAATTGGCAATGACAACGGGTCCAGTCTCAAGGCATGGTTGATTTCCTCCAGGGCCTCGCGATGCCGTTTCTGAGAGGCCAGCAGAGCCGCATACAGGCGATGCGATCCGGGGTAACTAGGATTGAGTGCGTTCGCACGCTGGAACTCGCTCTCTGCCCTCCGCCAATCGCAGAAAGTCACCAGCGCGCCAGCCAGGGCAGTGTGTGATTCTGCCAGAGCGTTATTCAGTTGCACCGACTGACGGGCGGCCTCATTCATCTTGTGGCCCCCCTCGGATGGAGAAATAGTGTCGGTGACGATGAGCCAACGATAAGCGTCCGCCAAGCCTGAATAGGCTTCAGCGAATTCCGGGTCGCGGTCGATTGCCTGGTGAAAATAATCAATGGCCTTCCAGTAACCTTGCGCCGTAAATTGGTTCACAAAGTATTGGCCTCGGAGATAGGCTTCGTTGGCCAATGGATCGGAGTGCGAGCGCCTGGTTCGGTTGGCGTATACAGGACTGAGCTTCACTTCAATCTGGCTCGCCACCGCACGCGCCACCTCTTCTTGCAGGACGATGGACCCGGTGATGTTCCGGTCGTAGCTCTGTGCCCATATGTGGACCTGGTCGCGCGCGCGAATCAGCTGCGCCGTGACTCGAACTTGCTCGCCATCGCGTCGCACGCTACTCTCAAGTACATAGTCCACGCCCAGTTCCTGGCCAATCTGCTGGACACTTTTGGAAGTGTGCTTGTACGTCATCGACGTGGTGCGAGCGATGACTCCGAGCCGCTCCGGACTAAGCGCTCCGAGCTGGGTAATGATTTCTTCGGTGAGCCCGTCGCTGAAATAATCCTGGCCCGGATCGCCGCTTAGGTTTTCAAACGGAAGTACTGCCAGCATTACTTGCTTCGTGGGGCCGCCACCGCGCAACAGTCGCCATATGAAAAGCAAGGCCAGGGCGACAGCTTTTCGGGAACGCGTCGCGCGGTTGGTCGAAATCTCGGGTACCTCCACCGGCAGTTGCGGGCCCAAATCTGCTGCGACAACCGAGAATTCCGACTGCGCTCCATTCCCGTTTGTCAGGTCAGCGACAAATCGATGCGAAATGGAACCGTCCCCCGCTTCCTCGTTCGCGGTAGTTTGTGGTTTTGCTGTGCGCGATGACTCCGAAGGTTGCGGCCGAGAATCCACTACCGGTGCAATTTTGTTGTTATCCTGCCAATCCACTTGGCCCACGAAGCGGTAGCCACGCCGTGGGACAGTCGCGACCCAGCGGGGATCTTCCGCAGTGTCGGACAGGCAATCGCGGAGCCGCTGAACGGCGGAATTCAGTCCGTGGTCGAAGTCGACGAAGGTATCACTGGCCCAGAGCTGGTCTCGGAGTTCCTCGCGCGTGACCATTTCGCCATTCGCATCGAGCAACTGGCACAAAATACGGAAGCTCTGCTCCCCCATCTTGATTCTGTTTCCGAACTTTCGCAGTTCGCCGGAGCGCAGATCCAGCGAATAGGGTCCGAACAGCGCCGTGCGTGCAATTGAAGTCTTCATCTTCCCCAGAATGGCCAGCTAGACAGGATTCTTAGCGGAAAACAAACCCGCACGATTCTGACTGCAATTCGGGCAGCCGTCAACCAAGTCGGACAAACGTGATTTCCAAAGCGCAGAGACGTAACAACCCGAGCACCTTCAACTATTTAGGCCGTGTTCTGAAAATGTACCACCCGTGATCCGGTTTGCATTGCCGGGAACCTGTGGACGAGGCATAAGTATGGGCGCGAACGGGGTACTTGGGGGGGAACAAGACTTTTCACTGCCTTGTTCGAAACGCTCAAAGCCTAAAAGGAGAAGGATGATGAGAACAGTTTTCGCGGAAACCTGGACAAAGCTTGTGCTGTGCGCCGCTGTAACGATGGGACTCGGCGCCGGCGCATTCGCTTCCTGTGGGGACAGCCTGGCTGCCATGGCAGCCGGTAGAGCTATCGTGAGTTCCGCAGTCGGTAAGCAACTCGCCACCGCCTCAACCACCGACACGGCTACCAGCTCTTCAATCGTCGGTTTGTGGTACGTCCAGTTCAGCATAGGTGGGCAGCCTATCCAGGAAGCTTTCCAAAACTGGAACCTTGGCGGGACGGAAGTACATAACCCAAATGTAGACCCGCGCACCAGCGCCATTTGTCTGGGCACATGGATCAAAACCGCTAGCGGCGCTCTGAAGCTGGCTCACCGCGTGTGGAGCTATGACACTAATGGAAATTTCCAGGGGACGATTCACTTGAGTGAGACGGTCCGTTTGAATCACAACGGCAACGGGCAAACAGGTACATTCCAATTGGACATTTATGACCCTGCCGGCAATTTCGTCACCGAGGTTGTAGGGGATGTCAGCGGGCAGCGCATTCGGGTCGAGTGATCGGCTCGCCATGCTAACGAGGGGAGCGCGTACGCCGGCTTGAATCGGATTGCCGTGCTTCCCTTGACTCCAAGGCCTGTTAATTGCCGCTCAACAACGCTGTGGTTTACAAAGAGAACCCAACTCGCGAATTAGCGGCTTGGCGCAGAGTGTTGTACCGCTGGATGGCTTCACTTTGTAACTTCGCCTCCTGCCACTCCGACATACTTGTCAGCTCCGCCGTAGTAGAACAAGTACCGATTGCCCTCTGTGATCATTCCCTCCACGAACACTACGTTCGGCACCTGCCCTACCTTCTCCCATTCCTTCTCGGGAGAGAAAACCGGAGTTTCGCTTCGCCACAGCAACTTCGCGGGATCTTTGCGATCGAATATCGCGATTCCAGTCCGATACACAAATTTGTCGTCGGCGCCGTTGTAAACGAGAACAATTCCATCCGAAGTGACGATCGGCGCGGGCCCGGGTTCGGCCACACGCGAATCAAACTGGCCCGCCCGCACGGGTAACACGGGCCGCTGACTCGCTTCGGTCCAGTGAAGCAGGTCGTCCGACGAGGCAAGGCCTGCCTGGTCCCTGCCGTCCGCGCTCGTTCCCAGGAAGTACATCCAATATTTTCCGTTGATCTTCTCCGGAACGATGGCTCCAGACTTGGTCCACTTCACATTCCAGTTCCCTTTGTTCGCCGGGACGATCACGCCCTTCCGCTCCCAATGGATCAGGTCCTTCGAAGTAGCCAGGCAAAGCTGCGCATCAGTTTTGTTATAGCCAGTGTAGGTGAGGTAATACGTGTCCCCGAATCCAACAAGTCGCGGATCCTCCACCCCGCCATCCTTTTCGTACGTCTCCGAGGGACTGAGCACAGGCTCATCCTTGCGCGAGAAGTGAATTCCGTCGGAACTCTCTGCATATCCCAGCCGCGAAGTGCCCTGCTTGTCCTGAGCACGGTAGAGCAGAACGATCTTGTCTCCGCGCTTCACAACCGCGGGATTGAAGGTCCCTGCGGACTCCCACCCGCTTCCGCGCGGAGAAATGATCGGGCTCTCCGAGGCACGATGCCATGTACCGAAGGGCAAGCGGCGGGCTTCCTGCCCTGCGAAGGCGGCCGACAGCCCCAGCACTGCCAGAAACCTGAACGAACGAAACCTCTGCACGAGTAACTCCCTCATGATTCCAGCAAAAAACGGCAGGGCCGACCCCCTGCCGTCCTCAAAATCCTGTGGATGTATCGACTACTTCTTATTCACGGCCTTCTTGAGCTCTGCCCCAGGAGTGAATTTCGCGACCTTGCGGGCGGCGATCTTGATGGTTGCACCGGTTTGCGGGTTGCGCCCGTTGCGCGCTTTTCTCTGCGACACGGAGAACGTGCCGAAGCCAATCAACGCTACGCGATCTCCTTTGCGGAGCGCAGACGTGATGCTTTCCACGGCGGTATCAATAGCGGTCGTAGCTTGCGCCTTGCTCATCTCGCATGCGCCTGCGATCTTGTCAACCAGATCGGCTTTGTTCATAGCTTCTCCTCGCAGGTCTCGTTCATTGCCCAGCCCAGACCGGGATTGAACCTGGCTGTAGCTGAGTTGGGAAACCTGACCGTCTGGTATTGTCCTCCCTCCCGCGCGATTGTCAACTGTGAAAATCCGCGCCGGAAGCCTGTTTCGCACCTTTCCGGCCCGGATTGGGCCGAGAGGAGCGGCTTTTGGGATACCAAGGGTCGGTTTTCCTCTCCCGTCCACAATTCCCGCCTGTCGTTCACAGGATGTACACAACGAATCATCCTTTCCCTGTTGCGCAAACCCCTCCGCAAGAGGCAAATTCAAAGAGTGCATTTAGGGGCTGACGCAGTCTGCCGTGAGCGCGGTCGAAGGGTCTGCCCCGCGGAGCGGGCGTTGCACTGTGCACGCGTCCGTCATTGCGAACAAATTAGGGAGTCGTCCGAGTGATTAAGTCCCCAGCAGAAGTTTGTCCCATTTGCAGCGGCACCGGATGGAAAACAGCCATCACAGGTCAGAGCATCAACGACCGCCGCGTGACCCGCTGCGACTGCCAGCTCCGCGCCCGGGCCGAGTCGGCCATGGCGGCAGCCCGCATCCCGCGCCGTTACGAGCACTGCGAGCTGACAAACTACGACACGGACTTCCCCGGAGCCCATCCCTCTCTGGCGGACGCGCATTTCGTCGCCACGAACTTCGCCAAAAAGTGCGATCCGCGCGGCGATAAAGGCCTGCTGATCATCGGCAAAATCGGCACCGGCAAAACCCATCTTGCCGTCGGAATCGTCAAGGAACTGATCCTGAATCGCGGCATTCCCTGCCTTTTTTACGATTATCGCGAACTTCTGAAGGAGATCCAGAACTCCTACAACTCGACGGTTCAGACGACAGAGTTGGACGTCCTGCGCCCGGTCTTTGAAACCGACATCCTGGTCCTGGACGAGTTGGGCGCGGTCAAGCCGACGGAATGGGTCTGGGACACGGTGAGTCTGATCCTGAACACGCGCTACAACGACAACCGCACCACGATCATCACTACGAACTTTGAAGACCAGCCCGCAGCGGCGGTAGCCGGTTCTCTGTCCCCGGCAAGAGCCGCGAGCCGAACCGAAAGCTTGGGCGATCGCATCGGCGAACGCATGCGCTCCCGCCTGCACGAAATGTGCCGTATCGTCACCCTGGATGGCACGGACTTCCGTCAAAAATTCCGCAGCGCCAATTTCCGCTAGCGTGTGTAGGGACGGACGCCTCGTCCGTCCCGCCAACTCCTGAGCGAAGCGAAGGAGAGGCGTCTGACACCCGATGCCGCATCTGAAGCCACGAACGAGCACGAGGCGGGAAGGGCACGACGTCCGTCCCGCCGTAAGCGGCCATCAGCCCCTTGAGGCAACATGCCCTGTACGATGTGAAGAACTGCTCTAGAATCAAAGTGAGTGCTAACCACCCGCATCGAATTCACACCGGCCCAAGACACCGAAGTCTTTGCCTCCGTTCCCGCCAAGCCAGCGGTCTTCCTGCTACGCGGCGACGACTCCCAAGCCGAGCCCTACGTCAGCAAGACAGCCAGCCTCCGCCGACGTCTGCAGCGCCTCCTCGGTCCCATAGAAGAGCGCACAAAGAAGCTGAATCTGCGCGATCGCGTCCGCACAATCGAATTCGCGCCGACCGGCTCCGACTTCGAATCCGGGTTCCTCCTGTTTCAGGTCCTCCGCGAGACCTTCCCCAAGGCCTATCAAAAACGTCTGCGCTTTCGCTTTGCTCCATTCGTGAAACTGCATCTCGAAAACGAATATCCTCGAGCCTCCATCATTACCCGCCTGCGTAAGCTGAACAGCCCGGCGCTCTACTATGGTCCCTTCGTCTCGCGCCTCGCTGCCGAGAAGTTCATGAACGATTCTCTGGATTTCTTCAAAATGCGCCGCTGCGTCGATGACCTGCATCCCGACCCGAAGTTCCCCGGCTGCATCTACTCCGAGATGAAGATGTGCCTCGCCCCTTGTTTTAAAGGCTGCCCCGATGAGGAGTACGTATCAGAAGTGAAGCGCGTAGCAACGTTCTTCGATTCCCGAGGCGAGTCGCTGGTGCGAGAGTTATCAGATCAGCGGGAAGCCGCCTCCGCTAATCTGGCGTTTGAAGACGCCGCCGGAATCCATGTAAAGGTCGAGAAACTCCAGCCCGTCGTGAGCCAACTTTCGGAAATCGTGCGGCGCCTCGACCGGCTTTCGGCTCTGATGATTCAGCCGAGTCACGCCCCCGACTCTGTGGCCTTGTTTCGCATCGATTCCGGCCGGATCTCAGGGCCAGTGGCATTCAGCGTCCAGCCGCCAGATCACGCGAAGTCGCAGTCGATGGAAGCGAGGGTCCAGGAAACCCTCCAATCGTTGCCGGTGTCGAAGGCAAAGTCCGCCATCGAACTGATGGAGCACGTGGCAATCCTGAAGCGCTGGTACTATCGCGGAAACCGTGTCGGAGAAATTTTCTTCGCCGACGACAAGGGCGAACTCCCCATGCGCCGAATCGTCCGCGGAATCTCCCGTGTATTGCGCGGCGAGAAAGCCGAGCCACAACCTGTAAGCCCTCCCCTATCCACTTAGCTCGCTGGACTTGGCGCGCTCTGCGGCACGCCTCCCCATCCGAACCACCGCCGTGCCACCCAGCGCAAAATTCTCCAGGCCGCTGCCCCGCCCAACGCGATCGTTGCCGCCCACAGGAGGATCGTCGGCAGGAAGAATGCGAAGGTGGTCATGGCCGAGAAGTAGCTTGCCAGTCCATCCAGTCCATCACGAAATGCGATCTTGATCTCGTAGAGCGGCCGCCAGTTCAGTCCGAACACCCGCGCTTCGACTTCTGCGCGCAGGTCGATGGTGATGGCGACAGTCTCGATTTGCTTTGATAGCGCGTTGAATTCGGCTTGCTGTTGTTCGATCTGCCCTCGAATCTGGCTAAGTTTCTCGCTCACCTCGAGCGTGTCTTTCACCGTCCGCGCCTGCTTCAGGATCAACAGATACTGCTGCTCTTCAGCCCTGAGGTTGCGAAGGTTCGCTTCCTGATCCGTGTATTGACGAGTCACATCCTGTGCCTCGATGCGCTCGCTTTCGACCCTCAGGCCCAGCTTTCGGATCTCGCCGCGTACACTCTCAAACCTCCCGGCTGGTACTCGGATCGTGAGGGTTGCGCCGGCTGTATCCTGTTGTCCGCGCACTTCCGAACTCACCAGAAAGCCGCCCTCCTGCTCTGCGAGGAGGCGAATCTTTTCCGCAGTGTCCGCCGGATGCTGGACAAGCATCTCAAGCGTTGCAGTGCGCACCATCTTGCGATCAGCTTCGGCATCTCCGGAGTTTGAGGCAGTCTGCGGAACTGCGACGTAATTAGCAGACCTCATGACCGCCTTGTCAGCGTCTGGAATACCGGCAAGCATTCCCGCAACTCTCGTCTGGTGCCAGAGCCCAGCCGGTTCCGATCTCTCTGCTACAGCTGCAAAGCCGGTAGCTCTTGAATTGTTGATACCGAGGTTTCGCTCCTGTGGTCGAATCACTACGAAGTAGAATGCGGCAATTCCTGCTGCCAGCATCCACCCCACCTGCAGATTTTTTCCACTTCGCAAGAACGCGTTCAACCGCGCACCCCAAGCCAGCGACATAACTGCTCCTTCCGACCACTGAGCTATACCGCCTATTTCAATAGAGCGTCCGCCGGACGATTTTGTTCCCGCGGACTCCTCAGGGTCAGAACGTGGATAGGTTCCAGGCTTGCAAACGTAAGGTGGGAGTGAAACTGCAGCAGAAACTTCGGTAATCTGGCCGGCGACCGGAAGTGCCGTGGTTAGGGGGAGGCTAACCTACATACCTTCTGGGCACACGCTTGGAAATGTTGCAGAGAATTTCGTACGGAGAACTGTTGGCCCACCGAGCGTGCTCCAGCGCGTCAACGCTCAAACCGTCGCAGGTTCCCAGCAGAATGACTTCATCTCCCACGGAAACGCCGGGGATTCCCGTGACATCGACCAGCGTAAGATCCATCGAAATGCTGCCCAGGATCGGGGCATAGTGTTCCCGCACGATGACGCGTCCCCGGTTGGAAAGCTGACGATTGTATCCGTCGGCATAGCCGACTGGAAGCACCGCAACATGAGCCGGAGCCTTCGTCACATAAGTCCCGTTGTACCCGAGCGCCTGATTCCCGCCGAAATTCCGTAGCGACAGAATCCGCGTCTTCCATGTGAGTATCGGCTTTACGGGTAACCGCAGCGTGCCGCCGCTGACCTCGCGTCCCGCCCGCTGGAACGGCAGATAGTATCCGTAGAGCGCGACTCCCGGCCGTACCATCGTGTTCCAGGTCTCACGCCGCGAGATCACCGCGCCGGTGTTGGCGACGTGGATGAACTTCGGCTCAAACCCAGCTTCCTTCACGAGCGCGAGTGCGGCCGCGAATCTCTGCTGCTGCTCGCCGACGGAAGGCGCGTCCATGATTTCCGAAGATGCCAGATGGGTCGAAAGCCCTTCCACCACGAGATGCTTCGCCGCCCGCAACCCGTCGAGTACTCCAGGAAGTTGCTCGACTGCGACGCCCAGACGCCCCATCCCGGAATCGACTTTCAAATGCACCGGATGCTGGGTCACGCCGAGCGTGGCAGCCGCCCGATCGAGCGATTCAATCTGCCAGGGCTCCCAGACGGTTGGCGTGAGGCGCAGCCGGACGATCTCGGTCTCTTCGCCGCGCCAGAATCCGGTCATCAACAGGACATTGGCGTGCACACCGGCCTCGCGCAGCGGGATGGCTTCATCGAGTGACGTGACGCCGAGCCACTTCGCGCCCTCGGCCTCGAGTGCCTTCGAGCACTCCACCGCACCATGACCGTAGGCGTCAGCCTTGACGACGGCGCACACGGTCACCGCCGCGCCCACATGTTTCTGTATGGTCCGAAAGTTTTGCCGCAAGGTTGCCAGCGATACGTCAGCCCACGTCGGACGCGTCGCCGCGCGGCTCAGGATTTCTGCAGTAGTGGCCACTCTCGCGATTATAGCGGGAGCGCCCCGCGCGCCGAGGTTACGCCAGGGCTACTCCCGCCACCCCGCGCACAAGATCTGTCATCCCGAGGCGCGTTTTTGAGCGCCGGAGGACCTATGTAACTCTCTCGCGCAGGCACAAATGTTGACGAGGCAGCAAGATCATTGCCCCAGCACAAAATTCACCGTGATCTGCGTTTCGACTTCAATGACCTCGCCATTCAGAATGTAAGGTCGATACTGCCACTGCCGGACAGCATCAATGGCGGCCCCCACCAGCATAGGGTGGCCCGAAACAAACTTCAAGTTCTCGATCGTTCCCGACTTGCTGATGACAGCGGCGAGCAGCACCTGCCCCTGAACTCGCGCCGCAATCGCCAATGGAGGATACTTCGGCTCGACCTTCCGAATCAGGCTTCCCTGCAACATCTTCGAGACTACGAACTCGCGCTTGATCGTCGGGGGCGGAGCGACAGGCATGGGCGTAGAACGATTAAGCGATTCGCTCAGAGACTTCCAGATGCCATCTTTCGAACCACCGGTCCCGCCGTAGACTCCCGGATCGGGGTTGTAGCTCACCTGGGGTGGCGGTTCTGTCTCATTGAGGATTTGGACTGTCGGCGGAATGGAGCGAGGCGCCATCAGCACGTCGTCCGCAAAATTACTGCGCACGACAGTGGGTCTTTGCTGCTGCTCGATTCGACGCAGGGGAGGCGGAGAGCCTCCCAATTCGAGGGGAGGCTTCAAAATACGCAGTGATGGCAATCCCACCGTACTCAGCAGCGGAATCAGCAGCAGCATTCCGATGATCACCGCCTGCAATCCAAACGATGTGAGTGTGGTCCAACTACGGCGCTCGCGCTCGGCCCAGGAAGTTTCCAGCAAGCTCTCGGCAAACATGGCGTCCTCCCGTCTGAAATCTGTCTGGTGCTATGGACACCATCGGCATCGTCGCGGGAACGCAGATCGCAAAGAAAAAGGCCGCGAAATTTCGCGGCCTCGTGGAACTTTTCGGACACTCGAGGTGTCCGCTGCGGCTACTGTTTCGGAGCAGCCGGCTTCGGAGCCGGCGTGGTCACAGCCGGTGTCCTCGGCGCTGGCCTGGGGGCAGCACTACCGGTCGCGGACGGCGGCGCGGGCACGCCTGATTGAGTGTTGTAGGCATCGACCACGTTCTTGGTGATGTCTACCGCATCGGGATTCCACCACAACACCGGGCTCTGCGGCCACGGTTTCGACGTGTCGATGATCATCGTGTAGCCGTTATCCTGTGCGTACTTCACGATGAGTGGCGCCATCTTGTTCAGGATCCGGCCCGCAATTTCCTGCTGCTGGTTCCCGACTTCCTCCTGCGCATCCTGCACCGATCGATCGAAGCTCTTCTGCTTGCTCTCGATCTGCTTTCTCAGCGTGGCCGCCGCATCCTCGTTGAGCTTGGACCCTTGCGTGTCGAGCTGTTTCTTCAGCGACTCGAGTTCGTCGTTCTGATTCTTGAGCTCGGTCTGCTTGGGCTCATACTTCTTCTGCAGCGCGCCCATATCACGCTGGCCCTCGTTGCAGGCGACGATCGCCTCCTGGATGTTGATGGTTCCCACCTTGCCGGGACCTGTCGGAACGGGGGTAGTCGAAGGCGCCGCCGAAGGCGTGCTGGGCAGGGCGGAAGACGGAGTGGCTGCGCTGCCTGTTTGCGCGAAAGCGGAGAATGTCAGGGTTGCCGCAATCGCCACTAGAACGCTCAGAAACTTGCTTTTCATTGGATTGATTGAACTCCTTGGAACATGGTTCCGCGAATGACTTCGAAATTCGTGCTCTCTGTCGCTGCTTTCAGTTCACGCTGGGCCGCACTGAATGAGGTCTCCGCTGCGGTAGCGGCCGCCATCGGATTTGGCGCACTGGGTTGCCAGCATCGCACGCCGTGCACGCAAGCGTGCCGTCCACACACTCGAATCCTTCCTCATGGGTGTGGATCACTAGCATTATAGTGATCCCACTCTGACAGCGTCAAACCATCTTGACCAGCCGGGAACTTGCCTCCGCGGAGGCAGCCAGGCTCATTTGGCGAATGCCGTCATCGATCTACTTGCTCGCTAGCGTTGTGATGCAGGAGTCGAGCCGGAGTGCAAGCGAAGCAGAACTCCCGCGGAGTCGAAAACACGTTGCTCTCTGTGACTCCGTGTCTCCGTGGTGAGAAATGGTCTTAGAACGTTGTGGCAACCGTAAACCGGAAAGTCTTCCGTGGTTCGCGCAGCAGGAAACTCGGCGAATACAGCTGCTGCGCCAGCTTATAGGTATAGGCTCCGGCCGCGGTCATCTCCCACTTCCCCGTCACCGGATTCACTGCACCCGGGAACATCTGCGGTGTGATGGGAATCGGAGGGTTCGCCGGCGTGTCGAGCCGCAGCGGGTTGTAAGCCCAGTAGATGCGGAAGGGCGCATTAATCACGGGCAGGAACATCTGCAGTTCCAATCCCGTCGACATGCGTGGCTGCCAGTTCGTTGAATTCAGGACCTGCAGGAACTGCGAAGGCTTGGGACTCAGCACACCTCCGCCCGAACAGTTGAAACCTGCGTCCAGCTGCGGACAGCCAAATGGCGTGGAGATCACCTGGTCATATTGCGCCTGCGCAATTTGCAATTGCGAAGGCCGGACGATAGGATCGATGCCCACATCGACGAAAGGCGCAAGCACCACGGGGCCGGCAATCGTGTAGCGATACTCCAGGTTGCTCCAGGCGCTCAGATCGCCGCCGGGAAAAACAATTTGGTCGACCGGGATCGGGACGGTCCAATTCCCCAGCCGCGGATTGGACGGGTCCTTGAGCACGGGAGTTCCGTCAGGATTCGTCAAAGTAACCACGTTCGAGCTGGGCAAGAACGCCACCGGCGAAATGGAGCGGATGTCAAATCCGCGAATGTCGTTCTCGCCACCCATGTAAAAGCGCTGGAACGGTGGGGCCACCAGTCCGCCGAAGCCGCTGATGTACGACCCATTCAGAGTAAACCCAATCGCGTTTCGGCGGTTCTGCACAGGAATGAACCGCTTGTATTGCACTATCGGCCGAATCGATCGAACCGTCCCACCCAGACCCGCCACCTCCGCGCCCAGCGTTAACTGGTGTCCTTTATGAGGAGAAATGCCGCTATCAAGGGTATTGAACGAGAAATTCGGGAAGATCTTGCTGGTGATGATTCCGTTGACCGCATTCGGCCCGGAGATGCCGCGGAACGCGATAAAGTCAAACAGCGTTTTCGACGCAGTACTCAACGGCAGCAGTGTCGTTCGATCAAATGAGTACGTAATACCCACGCGTTTGAACGATCGCCGCAGCGGATAACTCAGCGAGGTTGTGAATCCCACGCTCGATTGCGAATAGTTCTGCAGGTTCTGCAAAACCGCGTTGGGTAAGTTCAGGTTCTGGCCGCTGAAGATCGACAACTGCCGCGCCTGGTTATAGCTGATCTTGTTGCCGAATACCGTAAATCCAAACTGCAACGGGCGGTCAAACATATACGGCTGGGTGAACCCGAACAGGATGCTGCGCGCCAGGTTTCCCAGGCTGACCTGGACCTGCAGCGTCTCCCCCAGTCCCATGAAGTTGTTGGTGGAGTAGTTCAGTCCAATGAACGCTCCCTCCAGGCCACTGACGCCTCCATTCAGTCCGATCTGGTTCTTGCCCTTCTCGTGGACGTGCAGGGTGAGATCCACGTAGCCGTTTTTTTCGTCGAGCCGCTTCTCCGTGACGTTGGGATCATCGGGCTTGAGCTGATCGAAGTAGGAGAGCTGATTCAGGCGCAGCAGGCTCAACTCCCAGAGGCGCGAGTTGTAGATGCCGCCTTCCTCCAACGCCAATTCGCGGCGGATGACTTTATCGCGCGTCGTCGTGTTTCCCTGAAACTCAATGCGCCGCACGTAGAACTGCTTGCCTTCATCGATATCGATTTCGAGATTCGCCAGCTTCTTCTCGTCGTCGAATGTCGTTCCCGGAACGCCCGTATAGTTGATGTACCCGTACTCGCCGTAGGCCTTGCGGAGATTTTCCAGGCCCTTGGCGATCTTCTCGCGGCTGAACACATCGCCATCTTTCAGCGGAAACATGGACCGCAAGGCCGCGGTATTCGAAATGGCCTTGTTGTTCTTGAAGGTGATCCTGCCCAGCCGATACTTGTCCCCTTCCTCAATCGGCATGGTGATATCGACGGCCTTTCCGGGCCCCGACTGGAACGGTGGAATGTGGAATCCCTGGTGTCCGGTGTCGTGGATGTTTGTCTTGGCGTCATTCACGACCACCTTGAAATATCCGCGATTCTGGTACTCCGCGCGCACTCGTTCTGTGTCTTCTTCGAGTTTGGTCGCGTCGTAGGTCTTGGCGAAGAGGTTTTCGAGGAAGATGGAATGGGGAATGCCCACCGGTTTGAGGTTCTTCATTGCCGAGCGCAGAATGCGGCTCTTGATGTTCTTATTCCCCTGGAAAATGATCTTGCCGACCTTGACCTTGGGTCCTTCCTTCACCACAAAGGTGATGCCCACGGCCGCCGGAGGAATCTGCCGCACCTCGGTCCGAATGGTCGCGAATTGCCGGCCGTGCTCCGAAAGCAGAGTTTTAATCGAATTTTCTGCCTTCTTGATGCGTGTCGGATCGTATTGGCTCTCAACCGTCAGGCCGACTTTTTCCTGCTTGAAGCGGTCCAGAACATCGCTGTTGGAAACAGAACTCAAGCCCACGTAGTTGATCTCGCGGATCGTCGGCTTTTCCTTCACCTGGACGACAATCCGCCAGCCCTTGGGCGTCTGCTCACGCAGGAACTTGATGTCTTCAAAGTAACCGGTATTCCACAGAGAGTTGAAGTCGCGTTCCAAAGCGGCAGCGTCATAAATGTCGCCAGCCTTGGTGAAGATGCGGGCTTTGACAGTTTCGGCCGGGATGCGGCGATTCCCGGTGACAATGATTTCCGAGATTACGTCGCTCTGCGCGAAGACGAGACTGGCTCCCCCCATGAGAAGCATCCCCAGGGCCATCATCAGAGCACACGCACGCCACACCCTCTCTCTCCAAATCCGTTGGAATGAATGAGATGGCAACGATGCAGCCCTCGTGACGCAGGGGACCTTGGGCGCGACAAGGATCTCCGGATGAAAGCGAAAAGGAATCGCTACGACCTCAGCCTCTGGGATATAAGAAAACTGTCATTATACGGTAGCGCACAGGAAAGCGTCCAAAGTTGCGGCTCTCAATACACGTCTCTGGGCCGCTCCGAACAGGTATTGAACAAGAGTTGAGAATCAGACAGACCCGATTGCCGGCCACTGACCACTAGCCACCGACTTTCTCTACTTCAACCAAGACGGAATAAAACGTGGCGGAGTTGCCCATGTCGGTAAGTTTTTCTGAGGTTAAGCTGTTGATGCTCTGAAATCCGGGCGTCATCTTGGCCCAGTGCAGCGTCGCGGAAACTACCCCGGGTTGCACTTTTCCATCCACTCGCGCCCGCAGTTCAATTTCTCCGCGCCGGTTGTATACCCGCACGCGATCTCCGTCGGCAATGCCTCGTTTGCGCGCATCCGCGGCGGAAATCTCCAGCAGCCCCGGTTGCTCGAGTTCCTGCACCGAGGGCACGTTGGTGAACGTGGTGTTGAGGAAGTTGTCCGCCTTCCGCGCCAGCAACTCCAGCGGCAGCCCGTTCGGTTTCACATGCCGCGATTCCGAAGGAGGCCTGAACTCCACAACCGGATCAAGTCCCTGCTCTTTCAAGGTGCCGGAGTAAAGCTCCGCTTTGCCAGATGGTGTTCGAAATCCTCCATCCGCAAAGGGAAGAAAAAACTCTGGAGTGGGGTGCCCCGCGTCTCGCCGAATTTCCGAGACGTGGGAACTCGAGAACTGCGGAAAGTTCATCCGCACAGGTCCGAGTTCCAGCCGTTCGCGGGTCATCCCCCGCATCCAGGGATCGTCCGATTCCAGCGCCAGATCAATCATCTTGTCGACGCTCTCCCGGAAGCACGCTTCTTCAAATCCAATCTTCTCCGCCAGCGCCCGGAATACTTCCACATTCGACCGGCACTCACCCAGCGGATCGATCGCCTGATTCGAAACCTGCATGAAGTAGTGACCATATCCCTTCTGCAGATCCTTGTGCTCGAAGAACGTCGTGGCCGGCAGAACGATGTCCGCGTAATCCGTTGTATCGGTGAAGAACTGTTCGTGCACCACGGTGAATAAATCAGGCCGCATCAACCCGCGAATCACCGCCTGATGATTGGGACATACTGCCGCCGGGTTCGAGTTGTATACAAACAAAGCCTTGACCGGAGGGTCATTCACTTCGCTCAGCACGCGGCCGAGTTCGACCATGTTCAGCGTTCGAGCTTCGCGTCCCAGCGCCGTTTGCATCAGGTCGGGACGCTTCAGGCCTGCTGTATTGAGCGCAGCGGCTTCGCTCACCGACATCTGCAACCCGCCACCAACGTCCTTCCACGATCCGATGATGCATGGAAGCATCACGATCGCGCGCGTCGCCATCCCTCCGCCTTCGGAGCGCTGCACGCCGTAATTCAGCCGGATCACTGACGGCCGGATGGTTGCATATTCTCGCGCCAGCTTGCGAATGTCGTCCGCAGAAATGCCTGTCCACTGCGCCACGCGCTCCGGCGGATATTCCTTCACCTTTTCCCGCAGCTCGTCGAATCCCAGCGTGTACTTCGAAATGTAGTCGGCGTCATGAAGACTTTCGCCAATAATCACGTGCATCATTCCGAGCGCAAGAGCCGCGTCGGTACCGGGATTGATGGGCAGATACCAGTCCGCACACTCCGCCGTTCGCGTGCGGTACGGATCGATGACCACCAGCTTCGCGCCATTCCGCCGCGCTTCGGCGATGAACGGCCACAGGTGCACATTGTTCCCGTGAATGTTCGAAGCCCACGCGATGATGTATTTCGAATGGCGGAATTGCTCTGGCTCGGTCCCGAGCTTTACGCCAAGCACGGACTTAAGGCCAGCTTCCCCCGCCGCCGAGCAAATCGTGCGGTCAAGCTGCGAAGCCCCTAGCCGGTGGAAAAACCGCCGGTCCATCCCCCCGCCGTTCAGCGCCCCCAAAGTCCCGCCATAGGAGTAAGGGAGAATCGCTTCGCTCCCGAATTCGCCAGAGATCGAGCGAAACCGCGAAGTAATCTCGTCCAGCGCCTCGTCCCAGGAAATCCTTTCCCAGACCTCTGAAGAGTGTGTAGGGACGGACGCCATAGCCTGCCCTGAGCGAAGTCGCAGGTTCCCTCCAGGCCCCTTAGGGCCGACCCTCCGCATCGGATGCAGCACCCGATCCGGCGAATACACCCGATCCAGATACTTTGCCACCTTCGCGCACAAGAATCCGCGCGTCACCGGATGTTCCGGATCTCCCTGAATCTTGGTGGCCTGGCGATCCTGCACGGTAATTAGAACCCCGCAGGCATCCGGGCAATCGTGCGGACACGCCGCCTTCACAATCCGCTTCATGACTCGTTCGATTATACGTGCGTTTCACCGCACCTTTGTCATCGCGCGAAGCGCAAAAGCAAAACCGGGCGGCGAAAGCCGCCCGGCATTGATCCCAATACAATGGGCGCGCCACGTCTGGCCGATTTTGCCAAACGTGGGAACTCGATAACTACTGTCCCTGAGGCAGCACCCGTACCCGGCCACCCACCACAATCGGCTTGCCGGTCACGGAGCTCTTGAACACCAACCCGCGCGCTACCAGACTCGGCGTTCCGGCCGATGCCAGCCCTGACAGCCCATTGATGTTCTCGAAGAATGTGCCATCTCCCGTGTAGACATAGAATGGTCCGCCCGCGGAATAGCTCATCAAGGCATCGTTCTGCATCTGGAAGTAACCCTCATTGCTTCCTGTATTGCCGGTGACGGTTACGCTGCCCGAAACCAGCGTCCCGAACACACCTTGGCGGCGCAGGGAAACTACATCTGGTGTGAAGGTTCCGCCAGACACCGTTCCGCCGATGAAGATCCTCTGTCCTACAACCAGCGACGTATTGCTGAACACTTGCTGTGTCAGCCAGTTGTCGAAGAAGCAGATGTCGTAAGTCGTGACACCACTCAGATCGATGGTCGCAACCGTATCGACGGGGATCACCCCTGACGTTCCCACTTCCTCGCCCACCCACATCGTCACCGACGTGACTGGACCGGAACTCGGATTTACCGCCAGAATGCGCCCGGAGATGAACGCTTTGTCGGTGGTGATCAGCTCGACATACTTCGCGAGGATGCTGCCATCGGCCTGTATCGTTCCGATCACTGACACGATGGCGTCAGGCGTCAGCGTGCCCAGGCTGTTGCTGCCGTTGTAGCGAGTGCTGGAGTCCACGTCGATGGTCCGCGGCATGCCATACGGGCCCTGCATCTGGAAGGAGCTTGACGACGTGGAAACTACATTCCCGGTGAAGTCGGTAATCTCGCCCACTTCATCGGATGCCGAAACCGCAGCCACATTGATGACCGGATTGATCACTCCAGTGATCTGGCCGGCGCTGGTCGCAAGCGAATCTTCGACGTCGAAGTCAATGTGCAGGCCCGCCAGACCGTTCTTGTCCACAACGAGCGGCGCGGCATTCGGGAACGGAATCGTAACTGTAGTCTGTGAGAACGATCCCTGCAGTGTCTTCACCGACGGCGGATTCGTGGTCATATCCACGTAGCTGATCATCGGGGCAGGATTGGTGTTCTCAAACGTAAAGGTCACGCTCGTGTAGGTACCGGGCGCAATCGCGTTAAATCCCAACAACGTGCGCAGGCCCATCAGGCGCGCAAAGTCCACGGCTTCGGGTGAGGAAATTGCGTTGACGGTCGAAGAACTGCTGTTCAGCGTCAGGCTGTCAATTGTGACGTTGAAGCCCACGACGGCTGATGCCGGCGCATCTTCGCCGGTCACGAATACGCTGCCGTTTTGTGAATTTGAGTTCGAGCCCGGCGAGGAGGAATTCGATCCACATCCGATCCCGATCAGGCTGAGGCCGAGTACGACCGCAATGGCAAAGAACTTCTTCATGGGTTGACTCCGAAGTAAGGTTTTGCGTGAAGTCATTGTCCGGGGGGAGCCGTGTGTCGCTTCACGGCCATGGAAACACACGGCGCCGAAAAATGTCGCGTAACCTAGGGGATATTACTTCTTCGAAACCGCCAGGCTGGATATTATCTATAAGAAATAGCAGGGGTTTTGACGAAACACCCACATTAAGCCGGGAGTACATGTACGTCAATCTGGGGGAATCAGAGCCAAATGCACAAAGGACACAAAGCTTCCGCAGGGAATTTCCTTCGGGTGCCTCGTTTGCCGTTGCCGATTCTGGTGGGACGCGCTACTTCAACTCCAGCACTTCCTTTTCCTTCGCCTTGCTCATCTCTTCCATCTTCTTGATCTCGCCATCGGTCAGCTTCTGGATCTCATCTAGCGACCGTTTTTCCTCATCTTCCGTGATCTTCTTGTCCTTTAGCGCCTTCTTGATAGCGTCATTGCCGTCGCGTCGGATATTCCGCACCGCCGTCCGATGCTCCTCCAGCACGCGATGCAGATGTTTCACCATGTCCTGCCGCCGCTCCTGCGTCAGCGGAGGCACCGGCACGCGGATCATCTTGCCATCATTCATCGGATTCAAACCCAGATCCCCGCTGCGGATCGCTTTCTCGATGGCGCCCAATTGCGAGGGATCAAACGGCTGCACGGTGATCAACTGCGCCTCGGGCGCGTGTACCTGCGCCACCTGGTTCAGAGGCATCTGCGCGCCGTAGGCGTCGACCGTTACGCCATCCAGCATATGCACCGAAGCGCGCCCGGTGCGCGTGGCGGCCATCGCCTTGCGGAAGTCTTCGACTGCCTTGTCCATGCGCGTCTTCAGTTGCGCATAGGTGTCTTTCAGGCCAGCAATTGAAGCCATCAATGCCATAAGTTCAGCTCCATTCCAAAACGTCGAATTATAAACCCGCAAAAGAAAAATGCAGAAGTGAGAAGTCAGGGTGAAGAAGTGAATCCAGTCGGACTTTCACTTCTGCATTCTGACTTCTGACTTCCGCATTCAATTTATGCGCTGACCAGTGACCCGATCTTTTCGCCCAGCACCACGCGCCGGATGTTGCCGTGATGATTCAGGCTGAAGACGACGATCGGCAGATTGTTGTCCTTGCAGAGCGAGATCGCGGTCGAATCCATCACTTTCAGCCCGAGCTTGAGCACATCCATATAGGAAATGTGATTGAACTTGCGCGCCCCGTCGACCTTCAGCGGATCGGCGTCGTAGATGCCATCGACTTTGGTCGCCTTCAGAATCGCGTCGGCCTTGATCTCCATGGCTCGAAGTGAAGCGGCGGTATCGGTCGAGAAATATGGATTGCCAGTACCGCCCGCGAAGATTACGACCCGGTTCTTCTCCAGATGCCGGATCGCGCGTCGCCGGATGAATGGCTCTGCCACCTGATTCATTTCGATCGCGGACTGTACGCGGGTGTACACACCCTGCTTCTCGAGCGCATCCTGCAACGCCAGCGCGTTGATGACGGTGGCAAGCATCCCCATGTGATCAGCCGAGACGCGGTCCATGTCTTTGGCCTGCTCGGCCACGCCGCGGAAAAAATTCCCGCCGCCCACGACGATTGCGATCTGCACGCCGAGTTTTTGGACGTCGGCAATCTCAGCTGCAATCCCATGGATGTGCTCGTTGGAGACGCCAAAGCCCTGGTTCGCCGCCAAGGCTTCGCCGGATAACTTGAGCAGTATGCGTTTGAAGACAGGGGATGAATTCTTCATGTGATGTGTCACGCCCAGCGCCAACTGTCACACAGTTCCCTGTGATCCTCTGTGTATCCTGTGGCAGATCCCTTTTGCTCACGCCAGAGAACCACAGAGAAGTGCCGGAAATAGATTACATTAAAAAAGGCGCCCCGCAGGGCGCCCTGGAATTACTCAGCTTTTGGCTCAGTAGGCTTGGTGATCGCGATAGTCTCCCCGGCGTCACCCACCTTGAACCGCGCAAACCGGCGCACGGCGATGTTCTCGCCCAGCTTGCCGATCTTCGACGCGATCAGTTGCCCGATCGAGATGGTCTGGTCCTTGATGAAAGGCTGCTCGAGCAGGCAGACTTCCTCGTAGAACTTCTCCATCTTGCCGGCGACCATCTTCTCGGCTATGTGAGCCGGCTTGCCGCTGGCGATCGCCTGCGCGAGAAAAATATCCTTCTCGCGCTTGAAGTCAGCCTCAGTCACGTCTTCCTTGCGGACGTACTTCGGATCGCTGGCCGCGATATGCATCGCGACATCGTGCACCAGCTCTTTGAAAACGTCGGTACGCGCCACGAAGTCGCTCTCGCAGTTCACCTCGACGAGCACACCAATCTTGCCGCCGGCGTGAATGTAGCTCGCCACCGCCCCTTCGCTGGTCACCCGCGCCGCCTTCTTGGCCGCTACCGAAACGCCCTTCTTGCGCAGGATGACTACTGCCTGCTCCATGTCACCCTTGGCTTCGGTCAAAGCCTGCTTGCAATCCATCATGGGAGCCCCGGTCTTCTCCCGGAGATCCTTCACTTGTGCTGCTGAAATATTCACTGTGGTAGTACCCATAATTCCTTTCTGAAACTTGCAACACTAGAAACAACGACCCGCGCCGGACGACCCGCGCGGGTCCGATTCCCCTTGGGATTATTGCCCGGTCTCTCGATGATAACTGCCCGTGGCGAAACTTTCGAACGCGGAACCTCCGCGTTTTTGGAATCTCAGGCTTTCTTCCGCACCTTGATTGGCTCTAGCCACTCTCGCGCAGCTTCCAGCCCGCTAAAGACCCGCACCAGACGGCCCGTTCCCGATGTCTCCCGATAAATCTCGAACATCCGGGCCATGCCGTAGGCGAACTCGCTGCTGGTAGCAAAAGCCTGCCGCGAGCCTGCCGCAAAGAGCCTCTGCCGGGCCACCGTCTGGATCTCCGCCGCCGTCAGCTCAATCTTTGTGACTGTGGTGCCGTCAAACAGTTGGTCAAACGTGGGGTCAAAATCCGGGTCGGCCTTCAACCGCCCCTGATGAGCCGTGATATCCGCGTAGGACAATGCACCTGACGCAGTACTGGTCACCAGTCGACGGGCTTTGTCTATCACATAAGTCAAAGGCATTCGACAGCTACCTTCACCATCGCTGCCTATGATCACGGACTCCCGGGGCTGGCCCCGACCATCGACAACTTGCTTAACTTTTAGAGCGCCCTAGACCGTCTGACTCTCCACATGCGGCACGTCGGCGTCTTCGTTCGCCACCGGCTTCTTATGCGTACCCGGCCCGAGCACATCTTCCATGCTGATGTCCTCCGAGGCGTCGACTGCGCCCTCCTCGTCCGCGTATTCGCTGGCGACGGCGGCCTCCGCATTCTGGGCCTCACTGGTCGCGGCCTGCATGTCGGCAACCTGCTTGTCGGTCATCAATTGCGCGCCTTCCGCAATTGATTCCGAAATCTTCGACGTGAAGAGCCGGATCGCCCGTAACGCGTCATCGTTGCCGGGAATCACGTAATCCACTTCGGTCGGATCGCAGTTTGTATCGACAACCGCGACTACCGGAATTCCCAGCTTGCGGGCTTCGCGCACCGCAATCTGCTCTTTGTTCGAGTCGATCACGAAGATCGCGTCGGGCAGGCGGTTCATGTTCTTGATGCCGGCCAGGTTGGCCTGCAGATGTTTCCGCTCGCGCTCGAGCTTGATCACTTCCTTCTTCGGCAACAGCTCGTACCGGCCATCCGTGGCCATGTCATCGAGCTCTTTCAGCCGCTTCACCGACTTCTGCACGGTGACCCAGTTGGTGAGCAATCCGCCCAGCCAGCGCTGGTTGATATAGAACGCGCCACACTTCTGCGCCTCTTCGGCGATGGCGTCCTGCGCCTGGCGCTTGGTCCCCACGAACAGCACAATCCTGCCGTCGGCCGCCAGATCCTGCACGAACTTCGACGCCTCTTTGAACATCTTCAGCGTCTTCTGCAGATCGATGATGTAAATCCCGTTGCGCTCTCCGAAGATGTACTCCTTCATCTTGGGATTCCAGCGCTTCGTTTGATGCCCGAAGTGAACTCCCGCTTCGAGCAACTCCTTCATGGTGATGGTAGCCAAATAACCTCCTGTTTAGTCTGCATCGGGAAACCGTCCTGCTTCCCGATTGCTATTCCCGTCCCCGCACCGCGAGGCACGGGAAGAATTGAACACCAAAACTAGTCGTTAGTCCCGGTTCCTGAGTCGCGAGCCAAAATGCTCGCAACTCGGGACTGCCAGCGCTCTAGCGCTTGCTGAACTGGAACCGCTTTCTCGCGCCCTTCTGCCCGTACTTCTTGCGCTCTTTCCCGCGCGAGTCGCGGCTGATCATGCCCTCGGTCTTCAGCTTCTTGCGCAGCTCGGTGTTGAACTGCATCAACGCCCGGGCGATGCCCAGCTTCACCGCATCCGCCTGTCCGCGCACGCCGCCGCCCAGCACGCTGGCCACAACGTTGAACGAAGCAGCCGCATCGGCCGAAGCCAATGGCGACTTGGCCGCCGACCGCTGCGCCGGCGTCACGAAATACTCTTCAAACGCGCGTCCATTGACTTTAAAGTCGCCGTTTCCCGGACGCAGATACACACGGGCAATCGCCGATTTGCGCCGCCCCGTTCCGTAATACTGAACCAACTCTGCCATTTTTCGCTTCGAGCTTCGAGCTTTGGGCTCCGAGCTCTTGACCTTTCCCGATATTTAGCGTTCGCTCGCAGCTCGTAGCTCGAGGCTCGTAACTGCCCTTACGAAACCGCCACCTTCCGCGGCTTGTACTCCCGCACTTCCAGCTTGAAATCCTGCGGCTTCTGCGCCTGGTGCGGATGCTTATCGCCCTTGTACACGTTCAGCTTCGAAAGCATGTGCGCCGCCAGCTTGTTTTTCGGCAGCATGCGCCGTACCGCGGCTTCAATAATCGCCTCTGGCTTGCGCTCGATCCGCTTCTTATATTCTTCGGTCCGAAGGCCGCCGGGATATCCGGTGTAATGTTGGTACACCTTGCTCTCAGCCTTCACTCCGGTTGTGCGGATCTTCTCTGCGTTGATCACGATCACGTGATCACCGGCATCGATAAACGGCGTATACCGCGGATTCTCTTTGCCCATGAGGATGCGCGCCACCTGCGAAGCCAAGCGCCCGAGCGTCTGCCCGTTCGCATCCACGACGTACCACTTGCGCACAATTTCCCCCTGCTTGGGGAAATACGTTGACATCGGAACTCTCCCAGATTGAAAAAGGCTGCGAAAGAAAACCGCTCTTTTGATCTCCCGACGAGGACGCCAGGACCATCAGGCGGGCAACCACACTACTACCAAAGTCTTTAATTTACCGGACGCTGCGAGCCGTTGTCAACGCACTCTTGGTAACTTCAAGTGTAGGAGTAGACGCCCCGTCCGCCCCGCAAGCCTAAGCCAAGGGGAGCGTGCCGGAAGCGTCGCGTCACACCGAAAAATCGTGCGTGGAACCGCCCGCCCAACCACGGACGAGGCGTCCGGGCTACATGAGCTTCAAGCGCCAGAACGGACGCCTTTCGAAACTGCCTTGCCCGGCTACGGCCTTAGCAGGAGATCGCCGGCGAACACGTGGGCGTGCAGCCGATGCTTTCCGCTGCCGTCGCGCTTAAGCGAGTTGCCGACCGTTCCCTTCGGACTACCGAACTGGTACGCGCTGACATCTCCGAATCTGACTGACAAATCGACCGGGCCATAGTCCGTGGGATCTGGCACCTGTATCGACAAATCTCCTGCCAGAAGTTCAAGATCCTTGTCCCCCGCGATTCCATCCACCGACAGGTCCCCAGCCCGCATGCGAGCAAAAAGATTGGTCTCCCTGGGAACGGCGATTGTGACCTGGAATTCATTCTTGGGAACGTGCGAGAAGGTAATATCCAGAGAATCCCCAGTCCGCTTCAACTGGACTTGCATCTTCCCGGCGAGGGCACGATTCTTCCCATCTGTATGGATCGTGATCTCCCGGGAATCGGTGCCGACGATGCGGAAGTCCCCATCGCGCAGATGAAGCCGCAGGTTGTTGATCCTGCTCAGGTTCGTCTGGAAGGGCCCGTCTAAGGATGCCGTCTCCACCTCGGCGCGCGTGGACGCTGCCTGCATCAACCCAGAGGACGAAACCAACAGCGCAATGGTCAGCCACCGCCCGGCAATGCTCATGCGGATCCTCCTGTCTGCACACGTATACCAAGCTACTGACGCGCATACCACGTTTTCGTTACCAGCCACACACCCCAGTTCGTGTGGGCGGACGCAGCTTGCCCTGAGCGCAGTCGAAGGGCCCTAGCGTGCCGGGAGCATCGGGTCACCCGAAATATCGAGCGTGGAACGGGCCACCCTCATTGCGATTCGCGCAACCCCGGACGGAGGCGTCCGGGGCTACATTCAGAAGAAGTTCCGGAACGCCTGCATCTTCACCTGCTCCCTGGCCACGGCTGCACCCAGGCGCTGCATGTTGGGAATCTGATCCGCCGCGTCCAAACCTCCTACCGCGGCTGGATCCACATCGTGCAGTCCAAGCTGATCTAGACGTTCCCTAGTCAGGCCAACCGTGATGCGCTGATAGGTCACGAGCTTCTGGGCCCCCATCGTGCCGCTGACCAGATCCAATGCGTCAGACTTCGGCACGCCTGGCGCGGCTCCACTCGTGGTCAACTCGACCGTGGCGGAACGAACCTGCGGCGCGCGCTGGCCAATGATGCGCATCATGACGTTCTGCTGCAGGTTGGCCTCGCCCATCATCTCTTTGATCAGGTATTTGGCCCAATCCAGCAATTCATAACCCGCGGCTTTTCCTGCCGGCACCGTAATGGAATTGAACCCTGTGCCCAGCGAAATGAGCATTAACTTGTCTGCCCCCATGGGCCATCCGAAGCCGTATTCGGGAACCGTAGCCTCCAGAAACACCTGCAGCGCGGGGTTGTTATAGCTGCTCACGCCGCCATCGATGAACTCGTATGGGTTCGTCTTTCCTGTTCCGTCGGGCACCGCAATCGTCTCCGGCGGAAAGTAGGTTGGAGCCGCTGTGCTGGCCCGCACGACCTGCCACAGGGGCAGCGTGGAATTATTCTTGAAAAATTTGTTGTTCGGATTGTTAGTAAAGAACCAGTCGCTCCCCAGCGTCGCATTCTTGGTTACGACCACGATGTTCGTGCGCAACTTGTCGCTGCCCAGCGTGGTGGTTTCCCCAAACACGTCCTTCAAATGTTTCTCCAGGGGGCCGCTGGGGTAGCTGTGCCACAAGCGAGTGACGATGAATTCCTTGGTGAAAATGTCTTTGCCGAACTTAAGATAGAAATCGCGCAGGTCCGAAGCTTTGCACCCCAATGCCAATCCTGCCGCGAGAATTGCTCCGGTACTGGTTCCCGCGATCAGATCGAAGCGGTCGCAGAGCGGCTTCTCCGTGCCGGTCATTTGATTGAGTTGTTGCTCGATCTGGATGAGCGCTTCGGCGGGAATCAGCCCCGCCAATCCGCCACCATCAATGGCAAGTAACCGCCGTGGGCGGTCCGATACAGCATCTGGCATGATCGCCTCCCCGGGGAAGGCGCTTATCATACTGCCGGGGCGACAGAAAATGAAGAGAGTCGCGAACGATGATCTTCGTCCAAAATCCTGTTTTCCGGAATGCGACTCCGACGACGAATCGCACCGCCTTGCTCCGATTCCTGCTTTGGCACAGCAGCTTTAGAACTTATGTTGCGAGCGATGCAAGCTGATTCTGGCCTGCTATGATGCAGTGTTCTTGCGTTTATTTTTGAGGTCACAAATTGTGACCTCAAAATGGTGATTGATTATGAACAAGGCTGCAATCGTTCTTGGCAAGAGAGTCGGATCGAAAATCCTGGTGTTGCGAAATCAAAAGGTGATTCTCGACACCGATTTGGCAGAGCTTTACGGGGTTCCCGTCAAACAGCTCAATCAGCAGATAAAGCGAAATCGCCACCGGTTTCCCGCTGATTTTGCCTTCGTGCTAACTAAGCGAGAGTATGAAAGTTTGAGGTCACAAATTGTGACCTCAAACGCTGGCCGCGGTGGACGGCGTTATCAGCCTCGTGCTTTCACCGAACACGGCGCAATTATGGCCGCCAGTGTGTTGAACTCGAAGCGCGCCATCGAAATGAGCATTTTCGTGGTGCGCGCGTTCGTGCAGATGCGGCAGGCGATGTCGAGGAATCAGAACATCGTTGCAAAGCTCGCGGAATTGGAAGGGCGTCTCGACAGCCACGACGACGAGATCCAGGAACTCGTCGAGGCCATCCGCGAATTGATTGCCCCACTACCGGCCAACAACCGTCGCATCGGGTTCGAAGCGCCGCCTGCTTCCGGGACAACGGAAAGCCAGGCTTTCAGAGTCAGGAAACGGTAACGCATCTCGCGCTCATCCGCGTCTCTCGATCATCTAGAATCTTGGGTGCGAAGCGTGCACGTGCCTCTTGCGGCTTCCGGAATAGGGAGCGGCCAGCCCACGCGTAAGAGCAGAATACAAATTGATGTCCCTTTCGCGCTCACGAGTGTTTCTTCTCTCTCCCGCCAATATTGCCGGTATCCGGGCCAAGTACGTTCTTGCCCCCGACGCCGACTCAGAGCTCGCAGTCCGGTTGCGTCGAGATGGAGTGACGCTGGGGGAATTGTTCAGCTTTGTGAGCAGCTTGTATTTCCGCGGCAAGCTGGCCTATGCCCGCGCGTTTGCGGTGCCGCCGCCGGAACTGGCAGGATCGTTTGTGATTACTGCGTCTGGCGGCCTGTTATCTCCGGAAACGATTGTGACTCTCGACCGCCTGCGTCAAATCACTGCGAACAACATCGATCCACAAAACCAGGAGTACCTTGCTCCTCTGCATCGCGACTGTCACCGGCTTGCCCAAGCGGGAGGTGGTTCGTGTGAGGTAGTTCTGCTTGGCAGTGTTGCCACTCCCAAGTATGTCGAGCCTCTGCTTCAAATTTTCGGAGAACGCTTGCTGTTTCCCGTGGAGTTTGCCGGGAGAGGCGATATGAGCCGTGGAGGACTCTTGCTGCGATGTGTGGCGGCCGGCGAGGAGTTAGCCTACGCACCGGTCATGAATGCGAACCGGCACGGCCCAACGCCGCCGAAGCTTCCACCACTACCGCGGAAACGCAAGCCTCTTGCCAGGTGATTCCCGCACACTCGTAGTGCCCGCGATCAGCTCGCGCTTGCGGGGGAGGCTCTTCTAGGACTCGTTATCCAGATATTCTTCCGGAACGTCGTCTTCGGGGACTTCCCTGGTTCGCACTTCTTTGCCCTCGGAGTCATCGGCCCGCTCCACACCGCTCACCACCCCGGCTTCGAATGCGTTCCCTTCGTCGAGCAGTTCTTCGACGCTCTCGGAATCAGCGCTCGCCGTGTTGGACAAACCGACATCATCCGGGGATGGCGTACGAAGCACTACCTGCGCAGATGGAGTTCCAGCGGAACGCCTTGGCGTTGCCCGTCTCCGGATCGCGCGTTTGGCCGCTCTCGGTTTCGACCTTGTACCTGCCTTCTTGCGCGCTACGCTTCGCTTCTTGGAGACAACTTTGAATTTCCTCTTCAGCGATTTCTGCCTGGTCTTCTTGCCGGATCTTTTCTTCGGAGTCATATGCCCTCGGTTGTCCTCCCCGTGCACAGAGGAATTTCCGTGCCATTGCCCGGAACTTCTGACGCCCTGTTCAGTGTACCGCGCTACGGCGCAACGTGAGTTGCCCGCCATATCCGACCACAGCTACCAGCGCGACTGAGATGGAACGGCGCGCAGTGTCAGGGACAGCCTGGCAAGACTCCAGGTGATTGTTCACGGAAGTCCGGTCGAGATCTGAGACATCCGGACATCAGGATTCGGAGGCCCGCGCGAGAACGGCCAGAAGCGGGTCGTTTGAGGTGGAAGAACCCGTAGCACCGTTAAGCGAGGATATTCAAGAAAATAATTGTATTAAAACGTTTCTTGCCTGCATTTTTGGGATGACGGTGCGCATGGTCTTTGTGTAGGATGTCGGCGAAAAGCATCTGCGTTCGGGCGTGGATGCTCGTATTCCGACCACGCATAAGGAGGGTTCCTATGCAAGCGTCTGTGTCTCTTCCTCGCCGTGTTGCGCAAGTTCTCCTATGTAGCGTTCTAATCGCCATCGCTCTGTTTGTACCGTTTCATGTCTGCGCCCAGGCTTATTTCGGAACCGTCAGCGGCGAGTTGACGGATGCGAGCGGAGCCGTGATCGCCGGTGCCAGCGTGATGCTCTCCGATGAGGAGAAAGGATTCAACTTCATCACGACCTCGGACAACAACGGACGGTATCTATTCCGATCCGTGGCGCCGGGGCTGTATTCGGTGACGGCGGAAGCCAAAGGCTTCGCCAAGGCCACCAGTGCCCGCTTCAGGGTCGACGTCAACCAGAACTCGACGACGAACCTGTCGCTTAAGGTAGGCGCAACCAGCCAGACCGTCGAGGTAGGAGCGCAATCGCAGACCATCCAGACCGAAGATGCGGAGACCGGGCAGGTGGTGAACCGTAAATTCATCAATGACCTGCCACTGATAGACCGCAATGTGGTTGCCTTGACATCGCTGGCACCGGGGGTCACGCCGATGGACGACCAGTGCGGTGCAGACTGCACGGGCACGAACTTTGTCTCGAATGGCAGCCGCGGGGCAACGGCGGACATTTTGACGGATGGCGCCTCGGTGACGAACTCGGAGCCGAACGGCGGTATCACCCAGGCGACGTATCTTCCGTCACCCGAAGCCGTCGAAGAGTTCAAGGTGCAGCAGACGAACTTCAGTGCTGAGTATGGCTTCTCGGGAGCGTCGGTCGTCAACATGATCACGCGGTCGGGGACGAACAAGTTTCATGGAAGCGGGTACGAGTTTTTCCGCGACGACAGCCTCGACGCGAACGATTGGTTCGCCAATCGGGCAGGCCAGCCGATTCCGCCGTTGCGCCGCCACAATTACGGCTTCACCATCGGCGGTCCCATTTTCAAGAACAAGACGTTCTTTTTCTTCGACTGGGACCGCGTGAAGTCTACGAGCCTGGATGCGCGTTCCGGATCTGTTCCCACTGACCTCATGCGTACGGGCGATTTTGGCGAAGTGTGCGATGCGCAGGGAGGCACCTTTGACAGCACCGGCCTGTGCAGCGTTGCGGCAGGTCAGATATGGGATCCGTATCAGCGGCATAACGACCCCAACGCTGGCGGTGCGGTCGCCAATGGACCCAATACGTTTATTCCGTTCAACAACGTCGCTAAGTACGTGAGTCCGGGCTGTGATGCTGCGTTTCTCGCGGGGTTCAACGGCCACCCCTGTCCTCCTGGTGCGAGTCAACCGGTCCCGGGCGTTGCGGGCAATCTGATCGATCCAGTCGCTCTCAAGATGATGACTCTGTTTCCGGAACCCAACTTCGCGAGCGGAGGCATTTACCAGAACTGGGTCGGCTCTGGATCGCGCCAATCGTATGCGAGCAAGTTCGACATCAAGATCGACCACCGCTTCACGCAAAGCAACCTTTTGAGCGGGAAGTTCTCTTACGAATACGACCACGGCACGGGTCTTGATTGCTACAAGAACTTCACTGATCCGTGTTCGGGGGCTCCCGGCTGGAGCAATGCTCACCTGTTTGCGATCAACGACACGCACACGTTCAGTCCCAGTCTGTTGATGAACGTGACCTTCGGGTTTACCCGCGGGGTGTGGCACTACCTCAATTACAACCCCCACGGCGTTTCCGACCCGCTGGGCAATTTGGGATTTCCCGCCTATCTGAACAGCAACGGATTCACCGGTGTCCCCGCGATGTTCATCGACATGTACAGCGCTGCCGGCTTTGCGAACATCGGCAGCGACCCTTTCGGGAACATGCTGCTAGGGCAAAATACCGGGGAATTGGCGGCTACGCTGGACAAAGTACACGGCTCGCATGACATCAAGTTCGGCTTTGACGGCCGCCTGCACCAGATGAACTATATTCAAACCAACGGGCCCAATGGCTTTTTCGACTTCGCTGAGGATGGTTCGTATGCGTGCCCGGGGGGAATAGACTCCTGCGGCGGCGACGGGATGGCCAGTTTCCTGATGGGTCAGATTACGCGAGCCCCCGCCAGCAATGGATGGGACTCCTACTATGAAATTCAGTTCCGGCCTGCGACTACAAATTACCAATACGGCTTTTTCGTGCAAGACAACTGGAAAGCCACTCCCAAACTGACTTTGAACTTGGGCTTGCGTTATGACGTGACGCTGCCGCGGACTGATCGCTATAACCGGCAGAACTGGTTCGATCCGAATGTGACCAGTCCTCTCAACAACGGAAGCATTACATTCAACGATGCCGTCACCGGGAATCCTGTAACGACTGCGTTGAAGGGCGGCGAGGTTTTTGCCTCTTCGAGTCAGCGGACCAACTATGTGACCGACTGGCACGATATTCAGCCGCGGCTCGGATTCGCCTTCCAGTTTGCGCCGAAGATGGTAGTGCGTGGAGGCTACGGAATCTACTACGGACAGTCGCGCTCGGGTGTGACTGGCGTCGTACCGTACGGGTCACAGGGTTTCAATCAATATACGTATGCGGTCACCAGCTATAAGAACCTCGGTGACACTCCGTGGCTGCACTTGAGCGACCCGTTCCCCAACGGACTGCTCCAGCCGGCAGGTAACTCGCTCGGCCTGATGAATGACGTTGGGTTCGATGCGAATGGCCCGCTGCGCACGGCTAGCGCCAACCAGACGCCCTACGAGCAGAGTTGGAGCCTTGGGATCGAGCGTCAGTTACCCAGCAACATCCTGATTAACGCAGAGTACGTCGGCAAGAAAGGAACGCACTTGCCCTTCAGCGGGTCCACGGGGAGGAACCATCTCGGCCCGTGGGTGGAGAGTTTGCCCACCAGTGCTGCCGACCCAGACAATCCATGCGCAACCCTCACTGTACCTTGTCTTAACAGCCTGGTTGCCAATCCGTTCGCGGGAGTCATTACCGACCCGAACAGCGCCTTGGCGTCCGATCAGGTTTCGTACTCTCAATTGTTGCTTCCCTATCCACAGTTCACCTCGGTCGCGACCGAACCGCTGCTGGTTGCCAATTCCAGCTATCATTCGCTGCAGTTGCTCGCAGAGAAGCGGTTTTCCAACGGCCTGCAGTTCCTCGCGACGTACGTCTGGTCGAAGTCTATCGATGATTCCTCGCAGGCGGACGACAACGTGACCTGGCTGGGCAGCTTCAGCAGCCTGCAGGATCCCAACAAGCCATGGTTGGAGCGTAGCCTCTCCACGTTTGATATCCCACACGTCGTTCAACTCAGCTACAGCTACGATCTGCCCTTCGGACGCGGGCGGCCGTTGCTCGGAAACATGCCGGGCTGGGCCGAGGCGATCATTGGAGGATGGAAGACGAACGGCATCTGGCGCATCTCGGATGGCAGACCGTTAACCTTCCAGGTCGCAGACGGTGTGGCACTGCCCACGTATGGCACGCAGCGGCCAAATATCGTGGGAACACCGAGGCGCAATCATGGGTCGGATTGGGTGGATAACTACTTTGCTGACCCCAATGTTTTCCAACGGCCGGACGACTTCACCATGGGGAATGCTCCGCGGGCTCTGGGAGGCATGCGCACTCCCTGGCAATTCGCGACCAATCTGTCGCTGGGCAAGCAGTTCCCGATCCACGAAGAGATGTATCTTGAGTTCCGCATCGAAGCTCAGAACGCGCTCAATCACCCCGTGTTTCAAGGCCCGGATACCCAAGTGGACGATAGTGAGTTCGGGAAGATCACTTCGACATCGATCGGGCCGCGCGAGGTGCAGTTGGGGGTGAAGTTCAACTTCTAAGACCGCCGTTGGTTGCTAGCCGTTTAGTCGTTGGCTTTCGACCAGCAGCGTTCAGCTATCAAATTTGGCCGCCGGGGTTATGCCTTGGCGGCCATTGCTTTTGCGGCTGGTTAGCTCGCGTCCTCCGGTTTTTTGCATTCGGGGAAAGGTTTGACTTTCGGTTGTTGGTAATCGCAATTGAGCGGTGCTTAGGCCGCCAAATTTCACCACAGGGGACATCGAGGCACACAGAAAAGCATTCGCGATCCATCTGTGCTGCGCGAGAGCGCTTAGCCTCGCACGCCCCCCTTCGCTTCACTCCGGGTCGCGGGATGGACCCTTCGACTGCGCTCAGGGCAGGCTGCGGCGTCCGTCGCTGCACAAGATCAGGCTTCCAAGCTTACCTGGCAGACTCGGCCTACTACGTAGTCTGAGGGGGATTTGTTGAGTTCTACTGGGATGTGATCCAACGGAATTGACCGATTGTGGGGGCGCAAGATTAATTCATTTCCCGCCACTTCGAGGTAACGAACCACACACTGATCGTTTTTCAGAACAGCGTACAGATTCAACTCGCCTTTGCGATAGGGCTTCAGGGAGTTGTAATGTCGGTCGACCAGGAGCGTGGCTCCGGGGGGGAGGCGGGGAGACATGGCCGGTGCGTCGCGGGGATCTTGCTGGATCAGGACGAAGCGCTGCCAGGAGGAACGGTCGCCTTCGGTTTCGGACCTGAGCTTGTGGAGGAAGGATTTCTTGAATTTCAGGATTTCCTTCATGTGCATGCTAACGATCAGGGGCTCAGTCGCGGCGGTGGCGCAGTCGGTGAGGACGACGTTTTCGAAGTCGTCGCCGCTGGGGGGAAGAATGGAGGCGCGCTTGTTGACTTCGGCGGGATCGAGCAGGTCGAGGACGGAAAGGTGCTGGACGTGCAGGACCTTGTCCATGCCCTCGATGGAGAGGCCGCGCTTGCGATTGAGGAAGTTGGAAATGTGGGCTTGTTTGAAGCTGGTCTGCTGGGCGAGGCGGAGTCCGGTAAGTTCTCCTGCCTGAATTCGCTGCAAAAGGATTTTTCGGAGATTATCTTGCAGGGCCTTGAACTTCATTGAGCGGAGTATAGCACCGTGCAATGAGGGGTCGGGAACTGGGAAAACTACGTAGGGCGTTGATACAGAGGCAGAAACGGACCGTGGGGGGATGACTTCTTCGGTGTCAGGTGGCAGGTCTTGGGGCACGAGTTATCGCAGATCGGTGTGTGAGAAGGCGCAGGTGCGAAATTGTGGTTATGAGTTCTCGGGCAATCCCGAGAAAGATGGATGGGATGGGAAAAGCTTAGCCTGGGCTCTCGAGATTCGCACTTCTCGCAAATGCTGCGAAAAGTGGGGCACCCCACCTAACTACTCATCCGCACGGCCACTCGAGGAAGTCATCAGTTGATGCGAGCCGAAAGAAAATTTTGCGCGGCAACGTACTGAGATGAAAGGGGAAAAGATTTCCACAGGCTGAGAATGTTCACTCAACCTTGACTGAGAAAATTGACCGCCTTAGGATCGCGGCATCTGAGGGACCAAAACGCTCTATGGTACAAGGCCATGATGAGTCAACCAGATAACTTCAATGAAGAGAGGTATTTCGGTGAGTTTCGGCGGAAAGTTAAAGCTGCCGAAGTCTTATCGGCATCCATGGAGCGCTTGCTGTTATCGCTTCGCTTCACAGGGAAGGTGAGCGTTGTGATGCAGAACGGACGCGTACTGAAGTCGGGCTACGAGGAAGGATACTTTCGGCAACATGCGGGCGTAGACGACGAGAACGCGCAGAATCTGTGAGGGCGGAGGGAGGTCAACGGCAGAGATCGTGACATCGAGTCCTGAAAACCCACCCTAGAATCGCAAACGGCGCGATTTTAGGATGGGCCACCCAAGCACATACAAGTAAATAGCTCACGGCAGGTCATCGTAAGAGAAACGAGCCCTGCGTTGGTTGCAGCGACGATCGCTGGAATCTGACGCAGGGCTTTTTTTATTTTGAGCCGTGAGTAATTAGCGATGAGCAGTGAGGTTACAGGTTGCATACATCGAACAGGTTCCCGGGGGTACTGGCAGTAAGAGAAGTCATTTTCTGAACTTATCGGAGGAAGTAAATGAGCAGTCATCGTAACAACAACGAACCTAGCGAAGTGCGAGTGGAGTTGAAGTATTGCGAACATTGCGGTGGGCTGTGGGTACGGGAGCGCGGGGCGGGAGTCGTGTTCTGCGAGAAGTGCCAGGCGAAGTTGGATGAGTTTCCGATGCGCAAGAAGAGGCCGGGGAGGGTGCGGCTTCCGCAGGCGGCGCGATCGGTGGCGGACGAGTACGCGGTCGCTTTCGAGGAGGATTTGCCGGATCTGGATGCGGTGGGAGGTGTGGCATGACGGGGATGGTGGAATGGATCGCGGCACAAGCGGAGGACTTGGGCGGAAGCATCGGATCGGGAATTTCGCTGCGTGGACGGTTTGGTCACCAGAGAATCGCGGATCTAACGGCGGATTCGTTCTCGAGAAGAAATAAAATCGCCACAGAGGACACCCCTCGACTTCACTCAGGGCAGGCAGAGGAAGACGAAGGAGGTCAGGATCCCCAGGTCTGGCAAAACCGGCCAGAAGTGGGGCACCCGGAAGATTCCGTGGGGGCTCTGGCTCCAGAGTTAACTTGGGAGGAGGAGCGAGAGAGGAGGATCTATCGGGGGCGGACTATCAACATGTTGCGAAAGTACATGCGGTACTCGATTGACACGGGGAGGCTGCCGTCGGTCTTGGGGCGGGAATTTTTCCGGGCGCGGGTGTCGGCACGGAGCGCCGTTACGTTTGAGGATCGCGTCATCTTCGTGCATGACATGGAGACGTCGCTGAACAAGCTGGATGAGTTCTCGCGAGAGCTCATCGCGCGCCATATTCTGCAGGAGCATGATCAGGAAGCGACGGCGAGGTTATTGCATTGCGCCGAGAGGACGGTGCGGACTTATGTTCCGATGGCGCTGGATCTGTTGAGTGAGATACTGCTGGATGTGGGACTGCTGGAGCGGACATTCCCGATTCGGGAAAAACTCTGTCAAGGGGGTGGAAGCGACGAAAATTCTGTAAGTGATTGCGAAGTAAGCAAAAATAAATTTCAAAATTTTGCCGGGTAATTATTGGTAATTTGCTATTCTGAAATTAGAGAGTGAGAAAAAAACAATCTCCTGTAGAAGGCGCGCTCGAGGGCGCGCCTTCTGCTTTTAGGACTGATCGCAAGTGATCTTGGAGTCGGTGAGAGAGAACCTCGGAGGCTAAAGTGTGGAGCGGAACGGCTGGAGCCGTGCCCTTCCCAAATCTATTGTGAGATCAGTTCTGGCACGAAATTTATTGTGGGCGAATTCATAGGAAGTCGGGTGTTGGGGGCCATGAAGAAGAAGACAGCAAAGAAAGGCAAGGCAGTAGACAAGAAGACAGCGAAGAAGAGCAGGAAGAAGGCGGTGAAGAAGGAGTTGAACCCGGGGCAGGTGCTGAAAGATATTTCTCTGCTGATCGAGGAGGAGGCGTCGGAAATCGCCAAGGCCGTGATTGGTGAGGGGAAGAAGGGACAGCTGACACCGGCGAAGTTCCTATTCGAGATGGCGCACATTTATCCGCAGGCGCTGGAAGCGACCGCACCGAGCAAGGACGAAGAATCTTTGGCGGAGACGTTGCTGGACCGGTTGAAACTCCCTAAGACTCCGGTCGTACATGATGAATTACAGAAGGAAGAGGAAGAGGATGCGGCGGTGAGTCCGCCGAAGAAGGAAGCGGTGGCGGATTCGGAGAGTGGGGACGAAGAGGACGAGGAGAAAGCGGTGACGGTGCACTAGGGGCTGGCCCTGCGTCTCGGGATGACGTGGGGCCTTTTTTCCGGTGATGTCGACAGGGGTTGGGCTCACCACGGGGGACGGAGTGAAAAAACGTGCTGCGCAGGCGCTGACAACCATTGAAGCAGGACAGGTAGCGCTGGCGAAGTGCATAGGTCCTCCGGCGCAAAGAACGCGCCTCAGGATGACAAGTGCAATAACGTAGTGCATGGGTCCTCCGGCGCGGAGAACGCGCCTCAGGATGACAAGAGCTATAACGTAGAATTGGAGGACGGGTGGAGCGGGAGTTGGTGGCGGTTTGGGTGGGAGCGCGGAGGATACGCCCCGCACATCGCGAATTGATCGAGGAACAGGCCTCCTCTTCGCTAGGCTCAGAGCTGGTGGACGGACGAGGCGTCCGCCCCTACACAAGATTTACGGATCGACGAATGGATATTACCTGGTTGACGGAGCGGATTGCGGTAGGGGGCGGAATCTGGAACTCGGAGAATATGGAGAAGGTGGCCGGGGAGGGGATCACGCACGTTATCGATATGCAGATCGAGTTCGATGACACACCGTTGGGGCTGGAGCACGGGGTGGAGGTGCTCTGGAATCCAACCGACGACGATTTTATGCCCAAGCCTCCGCAGTTGTTCCGCAGGGGCGTTGACTTTGCGATGGAGGCGCTGGAGAGGCCGGAAGCGAAATTGTTTATCCATTGCGCGGCGGGGGTGCACCGGGCGCCGATGATGGCGCTGGCAGTGCTGGGGTCGATGGGGTGGAAGTTGACCGATGCTATGCGAATGATCGAGGCGCGAAGGCTGGTGGCGGATTTTGCAGATGTGTATGTGGAGAGTGTGGAGAGATTCTTGAATCATGGGTGAGGAGGGCTCCCCACAAAAGGGGCCCAGCGGACAGTTAAGAGCGCACTGCTGGTAACGACGGCCAGAAGTGGGCACCCACACCTGAGGAAGTTGCATGGGTCCTCCGGCGCAAAGAACGCGCCTCAGGATGACACGGGTTCTGCTTGGGGCTTGGGATTCATGGTGAGTGTTCCTCGCGTTTGACTGGGGGACATGCGCCCCCTCGCTTTGCTCGGAGTCGGGGGACGGACGAAGGCGTCCGTCGCTCACAAGATTTGGTTTGGAGGAATACGATGCGTGACTCGCGGTGCCGCCCTGTTGGGCGGCTTTTTTATTGGGCAGCGATTGGGATCGCGGCTCTCGGACTTCGGGCTCCGGCTTTCGGATTGCCAGTTCCGCCACAGAGTGGAGCTGGGACCACCACCGTCGCTGACACTGTGTACCTGGCGGATGGAACTCCCGCTTCGGGGAACCTGATCATTTCGTGGCCCTCGTTTGTTACAACCAGCGGGACCGCAGTGGCCTCGGGATCTACAGCGGTGACGCTGGGAGCGAAAGGCGCGCTCAACGTGGCACTGGTTCCGAATGCGGGAGCGACTCCGGCGGGCGTGTATTACAGCGTGGTGTACCAGATTGGGCCCGGGCAGGTGAAGACCGAATATTGGGTGGTGCCGACCGCGTCTCCGGCGAGCCTGGCGACGGTGCGGATGACGCCGGGATCGGGGCTGGCGGCGCAGCCGGTATCGATGCAGTACGTGAATTCGGCGCTGGCCACTAAGGCAGATGACACTTCAGTGGTGCATTTGAATGGGTCGGAGACGATCAGCGGGACGAAGACGTTTGCCAGCGCGCCGGATGTGCCGGCGCCGTCGGGGACAGCATCGGTTGCGAACAAGGCTTATGTGGATCAGGCGGTGGCGAATGTAGGAGCGGGGAATTATCTATCGATTGCCGGCGGCACGATGACTGGACCGATTAATTTGCCGGGGAATCCTTCGGCGCCACTCCAGGCTACTCCCAAGCAATATGTGGATGCGGGATTTACAGCGAAGGCAGACCTTGCCGCAGGGCTGGTACCCGCGAGCGAACTGGGCGCGGGGACGGCAACGGCGGGAGCATGTCTGCTGGGTAGTGGCACATCGGCGGCGACCTGGGGTGCTTGCGGCGGCGGTGGAGGAACGGGGAATGTATCGACTGCGCCGGTGGCGAGCCAGAACGTGGTGCAGCCGGTGGGGACGCAGTTCTCGATCAACAACCTGGCGAATGCGCGGTATGTGACTTCCAGTTGGAGTTGGGTGCAGACACCTTCGGACAATTTGGGAACCGCGGGGAGCAACACGATCCATTTAAGTCCGTGTCCGCTGGGGATTGATACGTCGAACAACGCGAACGCGCAGTATGCAGTGTACATCGCGGGAACCGGGACGTCGGAGGCGGCGCCAGTGACGGGCGGGACCTGCACTCCGGGAGGTGGATCGGGAACGATCACGGTGACGACGGCCTATTCGCACACGGCGGGATATACCGTGGGATCGGCGACGTCGGGAATTCAGGAGGCGATCAACGATTCCGGGACACAGCGTGGGACGATTTACCTGCTGCCGGCTTCATCGAACAATCCCAACTACAAGGTTTATTCCTCAGTATTTCTTAACAGCAAGAACACGTTGTTGAGCGGATATGGAGCCCTGGTGCAATGCTTCACGCGGGCTGCCTGCATCATCGATGGGAACTATCTGGGGACGAACGGGCAGAACAGCACGATCGCGGGCATTGAGTTCATGCCGGGTTTGAATCTGGACGGCGTGCAGATCGCATCGATTTCGGCGTCGGGAGGAACTTACACGATTACTACCGCGACGAATCATTCGTTTGTCGTCGGCGATTACGTCGTTTTGTTCTATTCAAGCGCAAGCCAGACGCAGGAGGGAAGGTTCAAAGTCACGTCGGTGCCGGCGGCGAACCAGTTCAGCTACAGCGTGGGAACAGGGACTATCGCGTCGGTTCCAGCGTACGGGTGGGCAGCGATCGAGAATACCGCGATTGAAGACATTTCGAACAACGTAACGGTGCGCGACATCAAGATTTTTTCGGGAACGAGTCTTTACTTCCACTGGGGGATCGTGGTGGGGAACGATCAGTCCTTCAAGCTGGATGGGATGACGCTGAATGGAGGCATTCGCTGCGGGGCGAATTTCTGCGGGGCGCTGGTGTACGCGCGAGGAGACCAGGGAGCGGCGCCGGTGGTGACCATCGAGCATATGGAAGCCAGTATGCAGTGTGGAGGTAACGGCGTCCGTTACGCGTCGGGGAACACGCTGCACGTGATGAACAGCGTGGTGCAGGGATTCAATCAGTACGGGATTTACTACGCAGGCGGGCTGCAGAAACTGATGATTGGCGGGACGTACCAGGAGTCGAGCGGGACGTGCAGCAATCCGGCGTATCCGGGAACCCTGTCGGCGAATGCGGGGATCGTCACGAACAGCGATTTGACGTACATCGGCGATGATCCGATTGGCGGAGCGTTTCCAGCGTTTGTGGCGCAGAACCCGGGATCGCAAGTGAACAACTATTTCGTCGTGATTCACAGCTCAATTCAGGGAAACCTGGGGATGTTTTACATCGGGGGCTGCTCGACAACCGGGACCGGGAACTGCACGACTTATTGGCCAGAGATCAATGTGGATGGTCTGGGGAGTGTCACTTATGACGTGTTGAAGACGGTGGGAACGTCGGCGATTCCGCCAAACGGGACGGGATCGTACGCGGTGGCGACCGGCATCAGCGGAAGCTGTAACACGGCGGGCGTCTGCACAAAAGTTGATGCGCAGACAGGGACGAGCAATTACACGGTGAGTTTGGCCCAGCAGGTCGCGAAGATGAATTTCTGGCCTGGGGCGCTGGTGCTGGGAGGAGGGTCGCGGCTACAGATTGAGAATTGCGGACAGGCCGCGTGGATCATCGCGACTACATATTTGCCGTCGGTGTACTGCAAGCATTCGGTGCCGGGTTCGGGTGGATCGTACACACCGTATTGGGCGATATTCCAGGCGGGGGACTCGGTGGGAAACAACAATCCTGGAGTCGGGGCAATTTTGGAGCAGGGGGGACCGGCAGCAGGGTCGGCGCTCTCCGGGTTGACTGGATTGCGAGGGTTCCTGAGTCCAGGCAGCCTAGGGCAGACGGATATGTACACATTTGCCTATACAAATCCGTTTTTGACACTGGCGACACCGGGATACCGACCGGCAGCATCCTCGACGGATACGGCAATCGGATTTGATTCAGCGCCAGCATCAGTACCCACTTCGGCACAGCTGGGGTTTCGAGCTCCGGTGGCAATTTCGGAGTACATCGGGAACGTGTTTGATAACACGAATTTCAAGGAGCGGCTCACTGCGACGAGCAAGACGTTCAATGTGCCGGTGACGATCAATGGGAATTTGACCGTAACGGGGACCTGCGCGGGATGTGGCGGGGGGAGCGGGGGTGGATCAGGGATCGTGAATTCTGGGAACGCGAGCCAGATTGCGATGTATAGCGCGAGTGGGGCGGCCGTGAGTGGAGACAGCGCCCTCACCGACACGGGGACGACACTGAACTACTCCGGGAGCGGAGGAATTTCGGCGAGCGGCGGAACGTTCAGCGGGGGGGTTTCTGGCAGCACGGGAACATTCAGCGGGAACCTGAGCGTGGGCGGACAGCTGATCGTCACGGGGCCGTGGCTGGTGAACAGTCCGATCCCGACGGCCGGCATGGGCGCGGGGACTACCGGGACGAGTTCGTTGGGAATTTCGAATGATGGAAACTTCTATATCTCGGCGAACGCGGGAACGCCGAGCCAGGTGCAGACGGCGGCATCGGTGGCAACCGCGTTGGCGGGATATGTTCCGACTACGACGACGGTGAATGGACATCCGCTGTCGGGGAACGTGACGGTGAGCGCGGCGGAGATCACGGCAGGAACGCTGCCGCATGCGCAATTGCCTCCGCTGGTGAGCGGCGACATTCCGAATAATGCGGCCAACACGACGGGATCGGCGGCGAGTTTGAGTGCGGTGTCGGCATTGCCGAATGGGACTACGGCGTCAACGCAGACGGTGCACGACAATTCCACGAAAGTGGCGACGACGGCCTACGTGGATGCGGCGATCGCGGGAGTGTCGACGAGCTGGCTGACGCCGATTTCGGCGGCGAACAACGGAGCGTATCCGTCGTCGGCTGCCAACAAATGCCTGATGTGGGGATTCACGCTGCCGGTATCGGTGCAGACGTCGCAGATCAGTTATTACATCGGCGCGAATCCGGATAGTTCCGGTACGTACAACTATGATCTGGGGATTTTTAATGCAGCGGGAACACTGGTGCTGAATGTGAGTGCCGGATCGCTGCATGGGAGTACGTTTGCTCCGGCGACGGGAGTGGTGACTATGTCGTGGGCGCAGGGATCTACGCTGCTGCAGCCGGGAGCCTATTACGTGGCGTACTACAGCAGCAACACTACGGCGACTCCTCCTACGTTGTACGGGGCGTCGGGGAATGCGCCGGTGTTTTACAAGGCGGAGAGCGGGAGTGGCGGGGCGCAGGGGAGTAATGGGTTTGTTATTACACCCCGGAGTGGAGGAATTCTGCCTAGCAGTATTTCGGCTCCAGCAGCTAATGGGCCGCAGGCTTCTTATATGCCTATGTTCTGGTTGCACTAACAGCTAAGACACACCACGAGGGGACACAGAGGGGGTGACCCCGACCGACTTGATCGGTCGGGGTTTTTTATTGGGCTGTTCACTGACTCCGAGCATTCGGGTCAGGTCTGGTAGCGGGCACCCTTCCCTTCGCTTTGCTCAGGGTTCGAGAGACGGACGCAGGCGTCCGTCCCTACACAAGATCGGAAGGATTCGATGAAGAGAGTTGTCTTTTTTGTCATTGTTTGCTGCCTAGGTGCTCGGGCAGCGAATTATTACGTCAGTTCCAGTAGCGGAAACGATGCGAACAACGGGACGTCTCCAGCCACGGCGTGGAAGACGTTCAGCGCGGCAGGGAATCACATCAACGCCGGGAGCTTCAGTCCTGGGGATGTGATTTCCCTGAAGCGTGGGGATGTATGGAATGAGCAACTGATTCCGCCGTCGAGTGGAGCGAGCGGGAATCCGATTCAGTTTGACGCGTACGGGACGGGAGCGGTGCCGATGATCACGGCGGCGGTGGCGATCCCGTTGACGACGGGATCCTGGACGTACGTTTCCGGAAATGTGTGGAAGGCCAATGCGGCGATCCCGACTGCGATGGCGGGTGCGAATACCGTGGACATGGTGCAGTTTGGCTCGGTCTATGGGAGGCATCAGGCATACGGCAGCGGGTGCACGACTTCGATCGTAGGCAAGTATGACTGGTGCCTCGTATATCCGACGCTCTATGTGTTCTCGGGGAATGGCTCGACGCCGCCCAGCACGACATATGCGGCAGATGGGTCAATGACGGCGTATGTGGATTCAAGTGGGGGATCACCGCTGATTTCCGTGGCAGGGAAAAGCTGGCTCACATTTCAGCACATCAAGGTGCAGGGATTCAGTTACATGGGGGTGAGTGTCACGGGCAATTCGGACAACCTGGTGTTCGCAAATATGGAGTCCGATGGGATGCTGCCTTACGGCACGATACCGCACGGATTCTATGTGAATGCCAGCGGGGCGCATGTGCAGTTTGCGAATGATGATGCGCATTTGAATTACGACGGCTTCAAGATCAGCGCGGCGGCGAGTGTGACGCTTGCGAACTGCCGTGGATATGCGAATCGGAATACGGGGCTGCACGACACGACGGGGAGTAATCCGAGCCCAGTGACCTATTCGTATTCGCATTTCTACGGGAATAATGTGGCGCAGTTTTCGACCAGCGATATCGCGGGGAACACGGGCCTGCCCGGGCCGATTGCCGGGAGCGGGAATATCCCGTCGACGGCGGCTCCAGTGGTGACAAACTTTGCGATGTATCCGGCGCGGTTTTCGTTCACGGTGGATGATGTGGGATCGTCAGCGGGCACCGAGACGTACATCAACAGCTTTCTGAGTCTGTTCACCGCGAGGGGGATTCATTTCAATGCGGCGGTGGTGCCTTCGTACAGGGTCGATTGGGCGAGCGTGAATGCCTGGTCTGCGGCGGGAAATGAGATCGATTCGCACTCCTGGTCGCATCAGTACTACACGACGACGAATTCGCCAGCGGGGCCGTGCACGTTGGTGAGTTGCCCGAATGCGCCGGCGATCATCATCCAGTACACGGGGACGGGGACAGCGGCAACACTGTCGATCTCGGGAACTACGCTGTCGCTGGTGGTGACGGGGGCGCCGGCGGACAGTCACGCAGTGGATCTAACGACCTACAACACGAGGCAGGCATTGCGCGATTATCTTGTGGGCCTGCCGAATTATTCGGTGGATGATCCGGTTTCGCCGTTTGCGCGGCCGAATACGAACACGGCCAATTTGTTAAGCGTCACGAACCAGGACATCAAAAGCGCGCCCTATACGCTGCTGTACGATCAGACGCTGTTGCTGCCGAATGAAATGACACTCAGCAAGGGCGCGATCCAGAGCAATGTGGCCGGGATGAACCCGAGCTTTTATGTCTATCCCGACGGCATTGAAGATCCCTTGAGCGAGGGTTATGCGGCGGCGGCGGGATATACGGCGGCACGCGGAAGCCTGGCGATGAAGGGACAGGACAACGTCACGGGGAGCGCGAATTCGTTTTACTCCAATGGGGTGAATGTCCAGAACATCACGAGCCTGGCGGCGATTCAGATTCATGGGATGACACAGCCGCAAGTGAATTCGCTGGTGGCGAGCCTGGTATTCCGGGCGGCGACGTGGGGCGTGCCGTACGGGTTCTTTACGCACTTCGACACGCGCGGAGACTCCGCAGGCGATATCAGCAACGCCGAGTTGGGATATCTGCTGGACGCGGTAACGGCGAACAATGGAACGTGGATGACCAACGCGGTACTGGCGAGTGCGATTACGTCAGGGGCGCAGCAAAACAGCGGGTCCACGCGATACATGCAGAACCCGAGTGGAGGGGCGTTGGACCTGGCGGTAGCGCAGGCAAGCTCGCCGACTGTGGGGAGTGGGGTAACGACGGCGTATGCGGTGGATCTGAATGGGATGGATCGGTCGAAGCTGGGGGCGTGGGACATCGGGGCTAGTGCGTACGTCTCGCAAAGGTATGGAGTTGCAGGAGGGTTGGGGATTACGCGCATTGGCGGGTGGCCGTGGCAACAGAGTGTGACGCTTCCGAAGAACTGGGTGAATTCGAAAGAGTGGATCGGGACAACGACGAACTCGATCGCCTTTCCGTCTTCGGGGAGCGGGGGATCATGGACGTGCGGCGGGACGAATTATGGTCCTTATACCGCGGGGAGTCAGGCGAGCCTGCAGCAGGCGATCAATGATGCAGAAGCGTGCCGGACGGCGAATGGGAGCGGGACGACCATTACGATTCCTGCGGGGACGGTGTTTAGCGGCAGCGCAGGTTTAACGTTACCGCAGAGCCCAGGAGATATGGCGACGAAGTTCATAGTTCTGCAGAGTTCCTCGCCGCTGCCAGTCGGACAGACCGTTTGCTCGCATGGGATTCAGGACAATGTTGCAGCATCCACGCAGCCAGGCATTCGCAATCCGGGATGCAATGGATCCGCGATGTCTTACCAGCTCGGCACAACAGTAACACCGGTCAGTGGCGCATTCACATTGGCAAACGGAACCGCGACGAGCACCTCGGCATACAACGATGTGGCCAGTATGTACACGATAGAGTGCACAACCAGTAATTGCAATTCCATCTCGACTGCAACGTGGGATTCCAACAACATCGGGCCTCATCATTACGCCATCCTAAATGCCGAGTTACGTCCTCGGGCGGGTATGGGGGGCAGTACTACTCCCGTGAAGTGGGGAACGGGTGCAGGAGAAACACTCGCATCGCAGCGACCGTCACACATGCATCTGGGGTATTCCTATATTCATTCCGACTGGACTGATGCGCCTGTGTCAGGAGGTGTGGCGACTGGACCAACGACCGGAAGTACGTCTGTCGCCAACGGTGTGGCAATGTCCAGTTGTGTGTATTGCTCTGTGGTATACGGCTACTTCGATCGAATGCTCAGACCGGGATCGGAAGGGCACGGCATTTACCTGGGTTATTTTGACCAGATCAAAGTAGTTCACAATTGGGTAGAAGGTCAGTCCAGTGGCTTATTCACAGGTGGTTTTGGGCCGACGACAACACTAGCGAACTTCGGCAGTGATGTAGAAGATCGCGGGAACCGCTACACATATCCCTATTCATGGATTTTGGCAGCCGCGGCGGGATATTGCGAGAATGGCTTAGCCTGCGCAGGGAACGGTTACGTTCGCAAGAACTCTCACGAATTCAAGATTGGCAATCGGATTCTTGACGACGGCAACATCAATGAGAACGTGGACAATTCAGGGGCGCAGAATGGAATCAGCATGAGTTGGAAATCGCAAAATGGAGACGAGGGATCTCTAAACTATTGGATTATGGTGCAGAACCTCACCCGCAGCAACGGCATTTCGCGCAATACGTGTCAGGGCATGTCTTGGGGATTCCGATCCCCAAATTCTGCCGGAAACGGTGGCGGTGTAGCGGAGCCTGTTGAATATGCCACTTTTTCCAATAACCTCACTTACGGAATCAGCCTGGCGAATCCTGGATGTTCGGGCGTGTCGCCCGAGATGGGTTTCAGGATAAACCAGCAGGGATTAACTACGTGGCCTGTATCTTTGGTAAGGGATGCGACCGGTAATACGGTTACAGCGACATTAACGAGCATTGTTGGAGGAACGCAATCCAACTTTCATGTAGGCGATCCGGTCTACATATCCGGCTGCACCGATGACATATCTTTCAACATGGACGGCACGGTTATGGGGTCGCCAGCACTGGCGGGAACGCTATGGGCAGGGCTGACTGTCGTGTATGCAAACTCCGGTACGCCGAACGCAACAGCATCTGCTGGCTGTACTCTTTCTAACATTCAAGGTTGGCCTGCATATCTAACTCACACCCACAATTCAGAGTTCATCACCAACACGGGCACGAGTTCGGCAAGCCCATATTCAACCGCAGGCAATTCTCTGCCCTACCAATTAGGCCGCTATTTGGCCTTCACCCAAGATATTTTCGTCGGTGGAGGAATTACCGGTGGATGGAACGAGGGAACGCGAACTGAGACAAAATCATTCGACCCTGCCACCGAGGTAATCCATGATGATCTTTTTCCGGGCCGGGATTCGGTTGTAACGTGCCCTGGCCACACTACGGCAGGTCCTGGCGGGATGGCTGCCTGTTACACCGAATACAGCGACACTCATGTGGCGAGCACGCCTGCTACGCTTTACGGAGTTCCCGCTTCTTACTGTGTTGGAAACGATCCGACGACAGAAAACTGTACGGGCGTGGTGGGAGCCATGAGTCAGTCAACCTTTCCAGCGACTATGCAGGACTGGCATAACTACCGCCTCTGTCATGCCGGGGATGCGGCATGTAATGGAAAGGCTAGTCCCTTTGCAGCGTGCGGAACACATCAAGCCGCAGACGGGAAAGACCTGGGAGCGGATTTGACGCGGATCGACGCGGCGCAGACTGCGATTCAATACTGCACACCGAATTGCGGGATTGGGTCATATCCGGACCGGTGAGTTGGGCTCAGTTCACGGTGGGCGAAAGATCTTAGACCGCGGAGATCGCTGAGAATTTTCGCGGAGTGCACAGAGAAAGACTTCAGCCTGGTGCTTTGGCGCCGGGCTTTTTATTGGGCCGAGGAAAGACTTCACCACAGAGGACACCCTTCGACTGCGCTCGGGGCAGGCAGAGGAACACAGGGGGACAGGAGAGTATGAAGCGGGCAGTGTTTGCGGTTGTGCTATGCGCGAGTTTGATTCTTACGGGATGTTCTACGAATTGGGTCACCGAGGCGGAGCAGATTGTGGCGGTGCTGGTGCCGGCGGCGGCGAATCTGGTGACGCTCGTCGCGATGCTCGAGGGAAAGACAGTGTCGGCGGAGGATTTGGCGACGATTTCGAATGCGGGCAAGGAAGCTGGGGCGGACTTGCAGCTCATCCAGTCGCTGATTGCGGCCTATGACAAGGCGGAAGCGGCGGCGAAGCCTGGAATCTTAAGTCAGATTCAGAGTGCTACGGGTGCTGTCCAGGGGAGCCTGCAGGGGTTGCTGATGGGGCTGCATATTAAGGATACGGCGACGGAGGCGAAGGTTACGGCAGTCGTCGGGTTGGTGCTGTCGGAGGTGCAATCGTTGGCGGCGGTGCTGCCGGTGGTGCAGGGGAGTTCGCCGGTGGCCGCGCTGCGCGCGACGGGCAGCGGGGGACGGCTGTCTGCACATTCTTCGGCGCGGGTTCCGCTGTCGGCCAACGAGTTTGTGCGGTCTTACAACTCGACTTTGACTGCCAAGAGTGGGAATGCGGAGTTGGATCGGACCACCGGCGGGTTGCAGATTCATTTGCATTCCAAGGCGGAGCGGGTGGCTTCGGCGGGACTGCTGAAATAAAGAGAAGAAAACTGACCGCAGAGGGGCAAAGAACGCAGGAAATCAATGAGAGCACTGGCGGCGGGCGCCCTCCATAAAGCAAAGATTGGGGACTACTGTGTGGGACGATTTGCGGCTGGTCGAGCAATTCGGCGGGCATCTGGACGATGGCAAGGAAGAGAAGATGCGGGATCTGCTGATTCGGAGCCTGCTGAAGATTCGGGTGAAGAAGGGTGGAGTGCACTATCTGAAGCTGAATCGGGCGCAGAAAGAATATTCGGCCAATTGCTCGAAGAGGAACATTGTTTTGAAGGCGCGGCAGGTGGGGATCACTACTTACATTGCCGCGCGGTTTTTTATCCAGACCATTACCCGGCCTGGGACTTTGACGGTGCAGGTGGCGCACACGGAGGAGTCGGCGCAGGCAATTTTCAATATCGTGCACCGGTTTTGGGAAAACCTGCCCAATTCGCGGGTGCGACGTGGGGCGCTGATCAAGTCGCGCTCGAACATCCGCCAAATTGTGTTTCCCCGGCTGGACAGCGAGTACCGGGTGGAGACGGCGGATGATAACGCGGGCCGCGGGATGACCATCCATAACTTGCATTGCTCGGAGGTCTCCCGCTGGCCGCGCGGAGCGGAGGATACGCTGGCGTCGCTGCGGGCGGCGGTGGTGCCGGAGGGAGAGATTGTGCTGGAGTCGACTCCGAATGGGGCGGCGGGATTGTTTTATGAGGAGTGGCAGAAGGCTCTGGAGAGCGGGTATACGCGGCACTTTTTTCCGTGGTGGTTTGAAGGATCCTATAAAGAGGATGTGTCGAAGAAACCGCTGGGGGAATTGACGGACGAGGAAAAGGATTTAATTGGCCGGCATGGGTTGACTCCGGAGCAGATTGCGTGGCGGCGGACTCGGTGGAGAATTTTGCGGGGACAGGCGGCGCAAGAATTTTCGGAGGACCAGGTGTCTTGCTTCCTAGCGTCGGGCGAGTGCGTGTTTGATCTGGAGGCGATCGAGAAGGCGGCGGCTTTGGCTCCGGCTGCGACGGAGACGGAGGACAATGGACGGTTGCTGATTTGGCTTCCTCCACAGGAAAAGAACCGGTACATCATCGGAGTGGACGCGGCGGGTGGCGGGGCTGACGGAGATTATGCTTGCGCGCAGGCAATCGATCGCGGGACCGGGTTGCAGTGCGCGGAGTGGCGTGGGCATTTTCCTCCCTATGAGCTCGCGCGGAAGGTTGTGACGTTGGGGAAGCGGTTTGGGAATGCGCTGGTGGCAGTGGAACGGAACAATCATGGATATGGTGTGTTGGCGCATTTGAAAGATCTGGGATACGACAATTTGTACGTGAAGGATGGTCAGGAGGGATGGCTGACTTCTGTGGCGACGCGGCCGGCGATGATCGAGATGCTGGGGGCGACCTTGATTGAAGAGCCGTCTTTGTTTCATAGTCCGCGTCTGCTGGGGGAGTTGAAGACATTTGTGCGGCATACCGATGGGCATGGAGCGGCGGCCGAGGGCGCGCATGATGACTGCGTGATGGCGATGGCGATTGCGCTGGCGGTGAGAGACGCGGCTGCGGGGAAAGTTTCGGGGCGGAGAGTCGGAATGGGGAGCGTGGAGCTGGGGTGAGGCGGGCGTCAGGCGTCAGGCGCCGGGCGTCCGCGAAACCCACATGGCCTGTGGAAATGGTTATTCGTCACAGAATTTGTGCGGGGGAATTCGGTACGATTGTTGGCTTTGCGGCGCGGAAGAGAATGCATAGGTCGTTCGCGGCAAAAACAGCCGCTCAGGATGACAAGGGCTATTAACTGCTTTCGGCAATAATGCGATCGCGCAACAACTGAGAATTGATTGAGGCGGTACAACACGTACGGAGGATGCGGGGCGGGGCGCAGGGGCATTTGATGCGCTGCTCCGATGGGCACTTCTACGTGGTGAAATTTCAGAACAATCCGCAGCATCTGCGCGTGCTGGCGAATGAGATGCTGGCTACGCGGCTGGCGGAACGGGTTGGGTTGCCGGTACCGGTTACGGATGTGATTTCGGTTGATGCGTGGTTGGTGGAGCATACACCGGAGTTGAGCATTCAGCTGGCGCATAGCACGATCCGGTGTGTCGCGGGACTACAATTTGGGTCTCGATATGTGGTGGATCCGCTCGAAGGGCAGGTGTTTGATTATCTTCCTGTCGAGATGCTGGGGTTGGTTCGGAACCTTGAGACGTTCGCCGGGATGCTGGTCCTGGATAAGTGGACGGGGAATGCGAATGGGCGGCAGGCGGCATTCTGGAAGAAGCTGCGGGAGAAGAAATTTACGGCATCGTTCATTGACCAGGGATACTGCTTTAACGCTGGGGAGTGGACGTTTCCGGATTATCCGCTGCGGGGGGTGTATGCGCGGAATGAAGTTTATGAACGCGTGCGGGGGTGGGAGTCGTTTGAGCCCTGGCTATCACACATAGAGAAGATGAGTGGGGATGCGGTTTGGGAAGTCGTGGGAGGAATTCCTCCGGAGTGGTATGAGAGCCGGGATGAGGAATTGGAGAAGCTGGCGCGGACCTTGATTTTGCGACGGGGGATGGTGCGGGAGTTGATTGAGGCGTTTCGAGTCTCGCCACGACGGCCGTTTCCGGCATGGCTTGAACATTGATTCCACCACAGAGACACTGAGACACCGAAAAAGGCGTTAGCCACTAAGGGCAAGAAGGGGTACTAAGGAAGTCAAACGGCTGTTCAGTATGGCTGAGAAACGGAGACTCGAGTTCTTCCTGCTGCGGTATGTGCCGGACGCGGTGAAGGGGGAGTTTGTGAATTTCGGGTTGATCGCTCTTGAAAATCGAGACGAGGGCTCGTCGTTGGTGGATGTGCGGTTTACGAAGAATTGGGGGCGAGTGCAGTGCCTTGACCCGCAGGTGGATTTGGATGTGCTGGAGGCTTTGCAGCGGGAGATTCGGGAAGAGATCGGGCTGACTCGAGATCGTGCTGCTTTGTTGCGAAGGATGGAAGACTCGTTTTCGGGGGTGGTGCAGGTCTCGCCAGTGATGCCAGCGTTAACGGAGAAGATTGCTCTGGCTGAGGTGGACGACGTTGCGCGGATGTTTCTGGAAACTGCAAAGATTCGACGGACTCGAGAGCCGGCGGGGCGGCAGAAGATTCTGGATACGATGCGGTTGGCATTTGAGGATGCGGGGGTGTTGGGTCTGTTAAGTGCTGTGCCCGCGGAGCCATACACGAAACATGGGGACCCGTTTGAGTTTGATTTCGGATATCGGGTCGGGAGCAAGATCAAATTGTTCCATGCAGTCTCGATGCGGGCCAGCGTGGATGCAGGGGTGACTTTGGCGGCGCGGTATCCGAAGATTGCGCCTGTGATGGAAAGAATAGCGGGAGCGGTGCCCGTGCTGACGGGCGTGATTGAGGCCAAATTAGATCGCTCGCGGGATGAGGTTCGATTTGCTCTGGAGATGATGGAGGAGAGTCGGATTGGGATCGCGGACACGACCGAGATGGCGATGATTGCGGAGACGGCACGGACGGAGTTGGGGGGGTGAACTTGAGGCTCGTCGCGTGAGTACAGAATCTAGCTGGCGATTGGATTGGATACTGGGAGTTGCGACCGTTTTCTCGGTGGTGGGAACGGTGGTGGGGCATCGGGTGTCGCTGGGGATGGAGGACGTTTCGTTCGGGTTGCTGCTGATCCTGTTGGTACTTTTTGTGGCGATGAGTTGGTGGCGGATGGTTCGTGCGTGGAAGGATGGCGCGGCGCGATGGAGGGTGTGGGTGTCGCTGACGGGATGTGTGGCGCTGTTGCTGGCGTTTGGGATGCCGCTGGTTCAGGTTCTCGGGTCGATAACTTTTGGCATGGGGTTTGGGCCTCGGTGGGACTACAAGTTGTTGATGGTTGGTTTCGGGAGCGGGTCGCTGGTGCTTGGGGTGGCATCTGCCCGAGGGGTTCGATTTCCGCTGATCGCGGGCGGTACGATCATTGCGCTTGTGGGATTGATTTTGCCGGTGGGAGTGTGAGTTTGGATTCTCAGTTTGCGAATTTGTTGAGTAAATGCGGCTCCGCTCTGGCGGGGCTTTTTTATTGAAATAGAGTGAGCTTTCACCACGGAGGCCACAGGGGAACACAGGTCCTTCGACTATGCAGACGAGCCTTCTTGGCTTGTCTGCTGCGCTCAGGATGACAAATGGAGTGGGGCCACCAGGTCCCGATAACGAGAGACATTATGAAAATTACTGAGGCGGTACGCGGTGCTTGGCGCCGGGTGGCGGGAGTGTCGGCGGGGGACTCGTCGACGGCGATCGAGAAGAAGCGGCGTACTGCGCCGTTGCCTTCCATCTTCAATTCATATGGGCCGCTTGCGGAAGCGATGCCTAAACCTACTCCTTATAACTTGCGGAGATTTTCGGAGACTCCGATTGCACGGCGGGCGATCAACTGCATCAAGGATCGGATTGCGGGGATGCGATGGAGAGTGCAGCCTCGGCAGGGGCTGGCGCTGGAGTCGCTGCCATACGGGGCGGAGCGAGTTCGGGTTTTGACTTCTAACTTTGAGTCGCCTAATCCGGATGAATCGTTCCGGTCTTTGGCGGAGCAAGTTCTGGAGGACATCATCGTCGGCGGGTATGGGGCGATTGAGGTGCAGAGGAATCCTGGGTGGGAGGGGGCTCTGCTTGCTTCCAGCGAAAATCCCCATCCTTCGACGAGCTCAGGGCAGGCTTTCTGGCAAGAGCGGCCAGACGTGGGGCACCCAGGGCATGGAGTGGAACGTACGGCCTCGCTCCGCTCGGGGGCGGACGTGGCGTCCGCCCCTGCACAAGACTTGCCACTGGCTATGTGGGCTGTGGATGGGGCTTCGATTCGGATGAATCTGGAGTGGGATGGGGCGCCTGCTTCACAGCGGTATGTGCAGGTTCTGGATCAGTCGAACACCAAGATCGAGCTGAATGATGATGAGCTGATTTATATCCGGCTGAATCCTCGGACTCATACGCCATTCGGGCTTGGACGGCTGGAAGTTGCATTTGAGACTATCAACTCGTTTCTGGGAGCGCATCGGTATGCGGGGAGGCTGGCTTCCAATTCCGTCGTGCAGTACGCGCTTTGGCTGCAGGATTTGACGCCGGAACATCATGAGCGACTGATTCGGTGGTGGCAGGACGAGATTGAGGGGACGGGGAAAGTGCCCATTCTATCGGTTGAGAGCAAACCGGAGGTGCTGAGGTTCGGTGGAGGCACCGATGCAGATCTGCGACTGCAGTGGCAGGAATTCCTGCTGCGAGTCGTCGCTTCCGCGTTTGATCTTCCTCCGTTTTATCTGGGGGTGGAGCGGGACGTGAACCGCTCCACCGCGGAGGAGATGAATGACCTGGCGTTCCGGCAAGCGATCGTGCCTACGGCGCGGTTGCTGGCGGAGGCGCTTACTCGGGGAGCCATCTCGAAGAGACTGGGATGGAACGATCTTGAATTTGTATTCGCCGATGTGGAAGCTACCGATCCTTTGGAGGAGGCCCAGATTCAGGAGATTTTGCTGCGGAATGGGGTGCTGACGGTGAATGAGGTTCGGCGGATGCGAGGGTTGGGTGCGCTTGAAGAAGGGCAGAGCCTCTAACCGCCGAGGACGTTGAGAGCTGCCGCGGAGGGCGCGGAGAAACACAAGGTCCGTCGACTGTGCAGCTCGGGAATGACAGTGTTGTGGAGTTGCGAGGGATTATGGCGATGGATTTGGAGAGCATGGCTGTCGAGATGCCTGTTGTGAAGGGGCATCCGAATCGGGTGGCGTTTCGGGGGGTATTGACTGTGGTCGATGTGCCGTCGGACCGTGCACCTTCGGGGTCGCAGGGGAAACGGGTAATGCTGACTCGGCGTGCAGCGGAGGCGGCGATTCCTTCGTTGATTGGGATGGCAGTGGATTATGCGCCGTCACTGGACCGGCATGATGCACGGCGAAAGGTTGGGGTGATTACGCGGGCTGATGTCGTCGGCAGGAACCTGGAAGTCAGCGGGTATCTGTACGCAAAGGATTTTCCGGAAATTGTGGAGGAGATCGGGCGATTGGGGCGGCAGCCAGCAGAGGAAAGGCTCCCAGTGTCGGGTTCCGGGCTATCGGCTTCTACGAGTGTCGGAAAGATTGGGGGTATGGCCACTGAGGGCATGCCGCTCCGGACGTCTTTGGCTTCTGCGGTGACGGAGATTCGGAGACTGATTCATGCTGCACGCGTGGGATTAGGACAAAAGGGTCAGGGAGTTTCGTTGCGGGCTGAGACGCAGCTGGTGTTGATGGGAGCGGGAGGACCGGGGTCGTTGGGAATGTCGTTTGAGGTCACGAAGGTGAATGTGCTGAATCCGAGGGCGCGGATATGGAAGCTGATCGAAGTGACTTTTACAGGGGCGGCAATCTTGCGGAAAGATAAGGCGGCATTTCGGGATACGTGGATTGAATTGGAGTGAGTTCGAGTGGAGGGTATTTACTACCGAGAAAATGCATGAGTCCCCCGGTGCGCAAGAACGGGCGCCTCAGGATGACAGAACAAATTCCGGGAGGGAGAAAAACGGATGAATGAAGAGATGATGCAGCAGTTGATGGCGACGGCGGAACGGCTGGCTACGGCGTCCGAATCGTTGGATCGCGTATTGGGTCGACTGGACACACAGCAGGAGATGCTGAATGCAAAGGTCGATCGGATTGTGGCTTCGGTGGAAGAGGGTGAGCCGGATGAGAATGGCGGCGAGGCTGCGCGGCTGCTGGAGCGTGTGGCAGAGTTGGAGAAATCGAATGCCGAATTGAAGGCTCAGGCTGCACGGATGATGCGGAAGACGTTGCCTCCGATGGTGTCGGCGATCCTGGCGAAGAGCGAGGAAAGCGGGGAGGAGAAGATCGACAAAGCTGTGCTTGCTAAGACGCTCCAGAGCCTGAGCGTGGAGCAACGGATTGCTGTGAAGGCGGAACTGGCGCGGGCGGGCGTGATCGAGTAACCGGCTCCCGGCTTCGGTTTTTGAATCAGCGCGACTTTGGTCGCGCTTTTCGTTTTGGAGTGAAGTCTCACCAACAGGGGAAACACAGGAAGTCAAAGTCCCCACTTAAGGCAACGGCGGTCAGAAGTGGGGCACCCATAGTCGGGTTTGGCCCGGGCAAGGATCCTCGACTTCGCTCAGGGTGACAACGGTTCGGGAAGAGTTTCAGAAGAGAAAATCAACCTTTAAGGAGAAGACATGCAGGGACGATTTGTGGATTTGATGGCAGCGGCGGATTACCTGGGGCCCGGGGCAGTCGAGATTGACCGGTACCAGAGCGAGATTTTTGACATCGTGAGACGGCGGGGAGTATTTGGGCAGCGGATCAAGCAAGTACCGGCGACCGGGCATCCGTCGCGGTTCTTCGAGGAGACTGCGATTGCGGCTCCGACAGCAGCGCAGGCGTTCATGGATCCGAGAAGCATCAATCCGGTGGCGGTGCAGCCGACACGGATTGAGCTTTCTGTGCCACTGAAGGCGCTTGTGTCGCAGATCAACTACAACCTGTTCGATCTGGAAGTGTCGGCACAGCAGAGTCAGTTCGCTTATCTACAGGCAAAGGACCTGGCCGATGCCGTGGACGGACTGATGCGGACACATGACGTCGCGCTTTGGAACGGGAGTGATACCTCGCTGAGCGCTCCGACAACGGCGCAATATTTCGGCGTGATCGGGCAGATCGAGGCAGGCGGGAACACTGTCACGATCGGAACCACCAAGAGCATCGTGGATGGGATCAAGAGCACGGTCGCGCAAATGGTGGCGAATTCGTCATACCAGGTGCGTCCGACGGCGATCTATGCCAACCCGGTGCTGCTCGATCTGATCGATCAGGAAATGAAGACAGAGTTCAACGTTGTGCTGAACTCGGTCGAGATCACGGCGGGGTACAAGGTGAAAGCTCTGTCGACGCAGGCGGGCGAACTGCCGCTGATTCCGGAATGGGCACTCGGTTACACCGGGACTCCAGGATCGGGATCGGCGGTGCTGCCAGCGTACATCGTGACGGAGGATCTGATCGAGTATCACTGGCTGACGGATCCGAATCCGCGCGTCTTCCGGTTGGGAGTGCCGAACTCATTGGCGCAACAGCAGGTTGTGGTGAAGTTCGGGGCTCCTGTGGTTAAGGGGAACAACTTCGCGCATTACGAGGTCAAGGTACAGAGATAAGGACTGACCACAGAGGGCGCTGAGGAGCACAGGGAAGTCAGAATCCCCACTTCTGGCAAAACCAGCCGGAAGTGGGGCACCCTCGGGCGTTCAGCAAAAGAGAAATCATCATGAACTATTTGGAGAGTACGGAGTACCTGACTTACGGGCTGGAGGCTACCACCGATCCGTCGTGGGTAACGGCGGCGGCGGCGATTATCGACGCGCATTGCCGGCGAGCGACTCTGGGAGTGCAACGGTATCAGGAGCGGTTGAAGTTGCCTCCGGAGTTGAACACGGTACGGTTGAGTTATCTGCCGCTGGTGACTGTTGCTCCGGCTACCACGCCGATTGTGACACTGCAAGGACGGTATGGGATTCCGCGACGAGGCGAATGGCCCGTTCCGGAATTGAGCTTGGAATTTGCGCTGGTGTTTGCATTGCCGGGGTCGTGGACAGCGATCGATCCAGCATCGATCGACATCTGGGCGGAGAGCGGGGAGTTGACGTTCCCGGTGAATGCGCTGGGGCTGTTCTTCAATGAAGTGGATATCGTTTACAACGCGGGCCTGGAGACGATCCCGACGAGTGTAAAGGTGGCGTGTGCGCAGATCGTGAAGAATGCGCAGATTACTCCGGCGCTGAATGTGAAAGCCGGACGGATTGACCGAATGCGGATGGACTATTTCGGGGACACGCTGGTGGATGAGAATGTGCGGAGTCTGCTGGAGCCCTATGTGGCGAGGAAGGCGTAGTCGACTTGCGGACCCCAGGCGCTAAAGCGCGGATCTCCTCGACGGCGTGGTGGTACGAGTGAAACTCGTGCTCTTCCCACAGGCTGATTTCGGCGCGCGTGCTTCACACGGCAGAGGAGTTGGCTGATTCCTGATGATGGAACGGAGGAATTATGGGTGGAATTTGCGGGGCGGGAATGAGGCGTGCGGCGGATGCGCTGCTTCGGGCGATGGGAGGGGATTCGGTGTCGCTGATGGTGCCGGCCACGGCGATGGCGAACGATGCAGGGGGGCAACTGGGGCTGGTGGATCCGGGAATGATCGAACTCTTGATCTCTCATGTTGTCACGCGAGAGTTGACGACCGGAAGCGTCGGCCCGAGGCGAAGAGTGGAATTCACACTACCGGCTTCGATGATTGAGAACCAGTTGGCTGCTTTGGGGATGGGATCGGGGGACGATCTGTTCAAAGCGGTCATCGGGCTCACCTACGGGAATGAACTGTTTCACATCGAGAACGTAGCGCCTCAGAGTTTTGGGGGGACGGTTTGCTTCTATTTGGTCACCGCAGTGGAGTGAAGGTGAGTTCTCGGTTCACTTAATCAAGAAGAAGTCACCACAGAGGACGCGGGGGAGACACAGCGGGAGGTCAAAGTCCCCACTTCTGGCAAAAGCGGCCAGAAGTGGGGCACCCGGACGGAGCCCTGTGGCCGCTTTATTGGGTATCGAGGAATTCTTATGCAATTTGCGAAGGACAGTTTCTTTTTGGCTTTGCAGGAACGTCTGGCGGCGCTCAGTCCGGGGCGGACGGTGACGGTGAACGGGACTACCGTGCCGGCAGTGGTTGTGACGGAGAATCTGCCGCCAACATCAGGGGAGCCGCAACCGAACACGTTTTACATCGAGTGGGGCGAGGCGGAAGTGGTTGAGGGACATGCGGGAGGGGCGCCGCTGATGAGTCTCGAGGTGGTGATCTCTTATTACACGTTGGGATCGGTGGCAAGCATGGTGGATCGAGGGCGGTTACAGGGGCAATTGGATCGGGAGCTGTTGAGCATTTGTCAGCCGCCGAATGCCGGGAAGCGTGACTACACGCAATCGCCCAGCGCGGATTTAGGGACAAACGTGTTTTGGGGACAACCATCGCTCGGGGAGCGTAAGAAGGGCGGCGTCACCGACGCAGGCGAAGAACATCAGGGTGCGAGAGTGGAGCGCAGGGCACGACTGACGATGTATTTCTTCCCGGAGGTGGTCCTGGTATGAGCACTCCTCCTTTGCGTGCGGCCATGGTTCCAGTGACGAGGCAGGTGCGCGCGTACTTCGCACCGGTGGATCGGGCCAGCGAGACTCCGACCATCTTTGATCCTGGGGCGTGCGGAGTGTTTCCGTTGAACGCGCCTCCCGCGCCGTGGGTGGACTTGGGATGGATCGAGAACTGTGCGCGTTGGTACGACACTCCTACGGACGTGGTCCGGGCGGGAGCAAGGGGATTGCCCGCCGGGCAGTTCCGGGGAGCGATGGAGGCGCGGCTGGAATTTGATTTCTGCGAGTGGGGCAAACTGCAGATGGCTCTGGCGTGCGGGTCGGAGCACATGAACGTGCTGGCGCCGGTGGCTGGAGGCGGGTCACCGGCGCCTTCGGGGGGAACACCTGCGCCCGCTGTGGCGGTATTGGCAGGATCAACGGCGAGCCAGTTGGTGTTTGGTCCGGGAGCGACCTCGGGATTTGCGGCGGGAACTTTGATCGCAGTGGATGTCGATTATCAGCAGCAAGTGGGCTATGTGGGGTCGGGGCTCGCGGCGGCGTATGTGAGCGATCCCGGAGCAGTGAAGCACGATCCAAATTATGTGCGGCGGGTGACGTTCAATGTGGCGCGCGTTGCGCAGGTTACGGCCACGTCAATTTTGCTGGCGCAACCTCTGATGGGAGGAGATCCGGCCGCAGGAGCATCGGCGCAAGTCGTGGTCGGATTTGTGGATCGCGAGGGTGGATCGTTCTTCCAGGAGTGGTCTGGGTTGTTTGTGGCGGAGGAGGAATCAGGCGGACGTGTGTGCTTCTACTATCCGCGGCTTAGCCCGAATCCTGGAGCTTCCAGCGGAGTGCGATGGGGAGGGGACGGGGAGAAGGCGAGAGCGGCGGGCGCGAGTCGGAGCACGCCTTCTGGCGGGAAATTTGTCAGGGAGGACCTGGTGGAAATTGAAAAGCATCTGGCGATGATTTCGCTGCGAGCTTCATTCCTGGCGTTGCCTTACACAGATGCGAATGATGGGCAGCCCGTCTTGTGCTATCGGAGTTATTTTCCGGCGGGGATGGCGGCACTGTACTAGCACCTGCCCACAAATGACGCTTGGAGAAAAACGAGCAAACCTCAGGGGCTAAAGCGCACACTTTTTTGGTTGAACGGCAGGGCTGAAGCCGCGCCCTTCCCAGGCCTATTGATGAGACCAGTACTAGCCTCTCGACTCTTCGTCGGAGTCCAGGGAAGTACAGTCCTCGTGCTAGACACTCAAAGCGCACAGAACCGTGGCAGTGCTTTGAGCGAATTTCTTCACCACAGAGGACACAGAAGAGCGCAGGAATTTCGGGATTGCAATGAAGATTACTTTTGACAACTTTGATGGCGCGGGAGCGGCCGATTACACCGCTGCTCTGGATGCAACGGTCCCATCGGTGATCGAGCGGAGGATCAATCAACCGTCCACGATGCGGTGCACTCTGCTGGGAGGCGCTGGATTTGCAATTCCTGCATCAGGCGCGCGAGTGGTCATCACAAGGGATGACGGGGCCTTCCTGTTCACGGGATATCTGACGCAAGCACCGACATACGAGTACATGGGACAGGGCGAGCGAGGGCCGGTATATGGGTACGAGGTTGCTGCGGAGAGCGACGAGACACTGCTTGACCAGCGAGCGTTACCGGACCAGGCTGCGTTTGTCGCCAGAACGGCGGGGTCGGCGCTGCGACAACTCGCGCAGAATATTCTGCCCGGAGTATTTGATACGACCGGGGTGCAAGATGTGGATGTGCTGGCTGCGTACACGGCGAATCCGCAAAAAGCATTTTCGTACCACGCGGCAAAGATCGCTCTGGCAGCACGAGCTAGCTATCGGGCGATGAACGGTGCGCTGATGCTCATACCTGTGGGGACGGCATCGCACGCTTTGGATGAGAGCGATCCCAACTTTTCTCCGGCCGGGTTGAGACTAATCCAGCCGGATCGAGTCGTGAATGTTGTGACGGTGATTGGACTCGAGGAGCCACAGGCCTACGTACGAGACTATTTTGTGGGCGATGGGCTCAGCCTGAAGTTCTACCTGTCGCAGACACCGTTTCCGCAGCGCAAGCCAGTTCTGATCAACGAGAAGTATGTCGGGCCAAGTCTCGATGCAACAACCTGGGCGAGGAATGATCCATCCGGCGCAGTGTCGGTTGTGGCGCAAAGCCTGCAGATCAACGGGGGAACGGGACACGACGGGCAGACCACGGTGCAGTTCGTCGAGCAGATCGAGTTGGGCGGGGCGCTTGAGTTCCAGCATGGAGATGTGAGCTTCACGGGATCGTCGCAGGGAGTGATCGGCGGGCTTTATGCGGGAGCGGTTTCCGCGACGGGATGCTTGGCGGGATTCCAAATCACGCCAGCGGGTGCGGCCTCAAAGATACAGGCACTGATTCAAGGAGCGGCGACTGGGCCCGCGATCACAACGACGGCAGGACACCGATACGTGCTCACTACTTATCTGTATTCGCGGGAGTTGTATCGGAGCCAGGAAACATACCACTCATCGGGCCATGGGTGGGGCGGGGCGGCGATTGCCGGGGACGTGCGAGTCGTGCTCTCGGTCCAGGATGTAAATTCTTTGGATCCATCGACGATGGTGAAACCCGCGACAGTGCTATACGACGGCGTGATTGTTGACGCTCCCGGGTTCTGCACTTATGCGCTTGTCAGTTCGTCGAGCATGCATGCCAACCTTGCCTACACCTATGTGCGGCGCATTGCGTTGCCGGAGGTACGAGTGGCTTTGCCGGATGCGGGTGGCAATATCACGCAGAATTACGTGACGCAATTGATTGGCTCAATCGCAGATGGAGCACAGTGCCAGATCATCGGGACGAGTTCGCTGGATTTCAACACACAGTCAGTGCCACCTCTGAATACGTTAATTGTGGTTAGCTACCGAGGCCAGGGGCCAGCTGTGGCCGAGGTGGTGAACGGCGCGAGCATTGCGAGTCTTGCCAAAGGAGCAGACGACGGCCGACGCGGACTGGTGAAAGAACTGAAGACACCGAGTGCGCGCACGCAGGCGGACTGCGAGAACGCGGCATTGGCGATTCTGGACGATGGAGCAGGGACGGCGTGGATGGGGACGTATCAGACCTGGAGCAATTTTCTGCCCGGGGCGGCGAGCGACATTTTTCCCGGCGAAGCGGTGGCTGTGAATGCGCCGTCGCGGGCCGCGGTGTTCAACGCAACCGTGCGAAAGGTCAGGATCGAGCTTGCGGATCGGGTGAGCGATCACGCGATGTATACGATCGAGTTCGCGAACGATCTGGCGGAATCGCTAGCGCTCGAGGATGCAGAGAGCACGACGGCGGTCCCGTTGCAAGATCTTCCGGTGCAACTCTTGACCACGCAAGTGGGAGCTTACTATTTACCGAATTTGATTGACGCGCAGATTACGGGGGTAAGTTCAACAACTGTACAGGTCGATGCGGGGATGACACCTCCGAATGGATGCGGAATCGAGGTGCGCGCTCATGACTTTGGATGGGGCCCATCGGATGACCGGAATCTGCTGGGAAGATACGGCTCAGAGACTTTCATATTGCCGCGACTCGGGCGCACACAGACTTACTTTCTGCGGCTTTATGACCAATCATCACCACCGCGGTATTCGCGGTACGCGGCGGCGCTGCATCTGGATTATCCGCTATGAACGACGACAACATGTTGAGGCAGCGGCATCGGAGCGCCGTCGAGAGGTCAGCGAGTGTTCCCTACAACGCGAAAGACTTTCAGCTTGAAGTGCTGGATCGGCTGGAAGAGATGCGCAGTTTCGCGGAGTCCCTGGATCAGTCGTGGGATAAGAAATTGGCGGCGGTGAAGGAGCAGCGGCTGCTGAAATTTGACAGCCGGACATTGATTGCGCTGGGGGCGCTGGCTCTCAGTATCAGCGGGTACGTCATTCAAGACGCTCGGAACACAGCCAGGCAAGATTCGGAGCTCGAAGCCACGAAAGCTCGGGTCCAGCGGTTGGAGCAGATTGCTACCACCAACACTGAAGCGCGGATTCGAACGGAAGTTCAGCTAGGTGAACTGCGGGATGGTCAGAATGAGATTAAAGCGCTGATTCAGGCGCATGACACAGCGAGCCGGAAGATGGGGGAGAGGAAGTGAGGAGAAGGTCAGGGGTCAGGTTGTGTGTTTAGGCTAAAGGAGAAGATATGAATTTCTTGAATCAATTATTGCGTGGGATTTCCTTTGTACCAGCATTAGTAAGCGGGATCGAGGGTTTGCTGGGCGGACGGTCGGGAGCCGAGAAGAAAGACGCGGCAATGGCATTTCTTGAAAGTGCTCTGGCCACGGTGGACGCTGTCGCGGCACGAGAAATCGTTGATCCAGAAAAATTCAGACAAGGGGTCGGACTTGTGATTGATGGTGTTGTACAGTGCCTCAACGCCTCGGCTTGGGCCAAGGGTGCAGCCAAGGCATCGGGTGCTTCACCTCAAGTATGATCGCCACTGCTGTCGAAACCCAACTTCTGGCAAAGACGGCCAGGAGCGGGGCACTCGTAAGGCGTGGGTGACGCCCTATTGCTCGGTCTACTCGCTCAGGGGACAGCCGATGCGGCTGTCCCTTCACAAACTTTTGTCTACCCGACTTCTTCGGTCCAGGTTTCGAGGTTCTTTTTTACTTGTGCCATGAATTGGTCGGCTACTGCGCCGTCAATCAGGCGATGGTCGTAGCCGAGCGTGAGGTGGACTATCGAGCGGATGGCGATGGAGTCGTTGCCGTCTTTGTCAGTGACGACCATAGGCTGCTTCATGATCCCGCCTACGCCCATGATCGCCGAGTTCGGCTGGTTGATGATCGGCAGACCGAAGACGGCACCGAACTGGCCGGGATTTGTGATCGTGAAAGTGGAGCCTTCGACGTCTTCGGGCTTTAGCTTTTTGGTCCGGGCGCGTTCGCCCAAGTCGGTAATGCCGCGCTGCAGGCCCAAGAAGTTGAGATCTCCGGCGTTCTTAAGGACGGGGACGATCAGTCCCCAGTCGAGGGCGACGGCGATCCCTACGTTAATGTGGCGGTGGTAGCGGATATTCTCGCCTTCGATATTGGCGTTGATGATCGGCCACTGCTGCAGAGCCATCACGGCGGCGCGAACGAAGAACGGCATGAAGGTGAGGCGGGCGCCGTGGCGCTGCTCGAATCCGGATTTGAGCTTGTTGCGCAGGTTCACGATGCGGGTCAGATCGACCTCGTACATGCAGTGAACATGCGCGCTGGTGCGGCGCGACTCGATCATATGCTTAGCGATCAGCTTGCGCATGTTCGACATGGGCACGAGATCGCCCGGATACGGTGCGGGTGCGGCCGGGCGCGGAGGCGCCGGAGCGGCGGCTGCGGGTTGAGCGGGGGCAGAAACCGGAGGCACCTCGCTTCGCTCGGACGGACGGACGAGAGCGTCCGTCCCTACACGAGATCCCTGGTTTTCGATGAACTGCATGATGTCTTGCTTGGTGATGCGGCCGCCGAGTCCGGTGCCGGTGATTTGCGCGAGGCTGATGCCGTGTTCGCGGGCGATTTTGCGGACGAGCGGGGAGGACCGGGCTTCTTCTTCCTCGGCTTGAGCAGCGGCCACAGGAGCAGGAGTGGGCGCGGACTTCTTTTCTTCTCTCGGGGGAGCAGGCGGGGCGGACGCAGCGGGCTTGGTGGCTGCGGATTCGCCATCGACGGCGATCGTACCTACGACGGTGTTTACTCCCACCGTGGTTCCTTCCGCGACTTTGATTTCCTGAAGAACACCGGACGCGGGTGCCGGAATTTCGGCGTCGACCTTATCGGTGGAGATCTCAAAGAGAGGTTCGTCGCGCTGAACTTTATCTCCGGGCTTCTTGAGCCATTTGGTGATAGTGCCTTCGACGATGGATTCGCCCATCTGAGGCATGATGATGTCAGTTGGCATGATTCTTCCTTGAGGCCCGCGGATCTTTGGAGAGGGTTGGGCGCAAACGAATATTATAGCGTTCCGGCCTCGAGTTGATCTCAGGGAGCAAAATCCACCGGCTGAACCGCAGAGTTCGCGGAGAACACCGCTGAGAACGCTGAGGAAGGGTAGTCCCGGTACGGAGCCTAGTGGTGGTCGTGGTCAGCTTCCTTGATCGATTCTCTTTTCTCTGGTTCGGGCCCCGTGCCGAAACTCGTCTTCCAATACTCCTGAACCGCGGGCGGAAGCTTATCCATGTGAGAGAGGAACAAGGTGACCTTCCACATATCGTCGTTGCTCAGAGTTTTGTCCCAGGCGGGCATGCCGGTGTAACGGACGCCGGTGCGGATGGTGTAGAAGATGTGCCACTCGGGATCGTCGGGCGGATCGGAGACGAGATTGGGCGCAGGCGGGTAGAAAGACGCTCCGAAGGTATTCGGCTTGTGGTCAAGACCTCCATGACATCCGGCGCAGTTCATGGTGTAGAGCTTGATGCCATCGATGAGATTCTGGTCGTTGGGCATGAGTGGGTTCGTGACCCGCGGCGCGTGGCGTTCCATCGAAGCATCGGCCGCGCTCATGGCCAGGTGAGTTTCCCAATGTGGGGGATCGACGTTGGCATTGGTCGGGAAAAAACCTAGAAGGGCGAAACCGAGTCCGCCGAGGATGAGTACCAGAAGGGTGACGATGATGCCGAGAAGAAATTTTCCCATGAACCTATTCTGGCAGATGTGCAGGGCGGGAGGCTAGTTTTGATCGGGGCTCGCACAGAGGAAGTGGGCAGAAATCGGTTCGCGAGACGCGACCCAAGAGGGCGGGATACTTTCAACACCCGCCGATAGCGCCACGATTCCTCCTACGATGGCACAGGTGGTATCACGGTCTCCCAAGCCCGTGACCGTCGCCCACATTGCCTCCACATAGTCGTTCAGATGTAACGCGGCGGCCCAGAGGCAGAACGGGACCGTGTCTTGCGCACTAACCCTAACGCCGGTTCCCAACGCAGATGCTGCCTGCTCGACAGTGATGTTCTCCAAAAAGGCCAGAGCCTTCACGATGCCGAGACGAACCTCGCTCATGGGGGTCCGCTCGCATATCCGCTGTAGAAAATCGTGCGGAGAGACTGGAGATGTCTTGTGTCGCCATGCCAAAGCGGCCGCCACTGCGACGGCAATTGCACCCGCTATACCTTCGGGATGGCTGTGAGTAATCACGGCAGACATTGTGGCTTGTTTTACCAACTCGTCGAGGTCATCTGCGAAAAATGCTCCCACGGGAGCAACGCGCATTGCGGCACCGTTGCCGAAAGAACCTCTACCCTCAAACAGCTGTGGCGATAGCTGCTTCCAGTACTCGGGATGCTTGGCCAGTTCCGGGAGCAGAGTGTGCATGGCAGGTCCGTATCCTCGATAGGGATCAGCAATGAAGTGCTTGCCAAAGTTTTCGGCTAATCGTTCGGAATGAATTTCTCCGAATCTCTCCAGGACTTCTGTGATCGCAACGGCCATGGCGGTGTCATCCGTATAGCGCCAAGGCCCCGAGGGGATGGCACGCTGCGCGATCAGAGATCTCGCTACATCAGAATGAACGAAGAAACGTTCGCCGAAGGCGTCTCCACAGCTCAGTCCTTGCAGGGAATGGAGCGCACGTGTCAATCGCTCGTTAACGTTGTTCGAACGCCGATCCATCAGTGAAATGTTATCAGTACCTGGAACTGATTTCGACGGAATGGCAGCTTCGGACCGGCGGTTGAAGGCCGAATGCGCTTTATTCTATTCCTTGTTTGACCCAGCTGAGTGCTAGAGCAAAAACGCCTGTCGCAGCGATCGCTATTACAAACGAAAGGATCAGCCGCGGTGTGTTCCTCAAGAACCCCGACGTATCGGACGACCGCAAACGCAGTGCGGTGAAGAGAACCGCGACGCTCGAGAACTCGAGCACGATCACACTCCAACCGTTAAAGGAGGCTCGAGTACCAGCCGCCTTCCATTGATTTGCCAACTTCGGGATTCCCTGCCAAGCGCTGTAACAGGCGGTCCACCAGAGATATTTCAGGAAGCAGTTGGCGGCTAGTGCCATGAGGGCGGTGGAGAGGGCGACGCGGACTATGCCTGTGGTCTTGTTGGTCATTGTTACAAGCAGCGGCTCTCAGCGGCTAAAGCTGCCTTGTTTTGCGCGGATCAATCGGCACGACTGAAATCGTACCCTTCCCGGTCGTTCCATCAAGCCATTCGCAACTGCGTACAGTTCGGTCGCTCGTCCAGCTTTGTTCGCCGGACAGCCGAGGCGGCTGTCGCTACGTGTTTCAATATGCTTTCAGTCGCCGCGCTTCTCGGACTACATCTTCCAACTGTGGCAGGTAGTGATGCTCCTGCGGCGGAGAGAACGGGACCGCGGAGTCCAAGCCGGCGATGCGGACGATGGGACCGTCGAGATCGTCGAAGGCCTCTTCGTTGATGATGGCGGCGATTTCTCCGGCGAGGCCTCCGGTGCGGGAGTGCTCGTGCAGGATGATGACCTTGTTCGTCTTCTTCACCGTTTGCGCGATGGCTTCGCGATCGATGGGAACGAGCGAACGCAGGTCAAGAATCTCGATGTCGATCCCTTCTTTCGCGAGAATCGCGGCCGCTTCCAGTGCCGTGTGCACCATTGCCGCGTAGGTGATGATGCTCAGGTCTTTGCCTTCCCTGGCCACGCGCGCTTTTCCGATTGGCACAATGTAATCGTCGGTGGGGATTTCTTCCTTGATCCTGCGATAGAGATATTTGTGCTCGAAGAAGAGGCAAGGATTGTTGTCGCGGATGGCGGCTTTGATCAAGCCTTTTGCGTCATAGGGCGTGGCGGGGCAGATTACCTTTAGGCCGGGGTTGTGAACGAACCACATCTCGGGATTCTGGGAGTGGAAGGGACCGCCGTGGACGTATCCGCCGCTGGGACCGCGCAGGACTAACGGCGCAGGCGCGCCCCAGAGATAGTGCGTCTTGGCCACCATGTTCGAGATCTGGTTCATGGCACAGGCGATGAAATCCATGAACTGGAATTCGGCGACGGGGCGCATGCCGGTGAGGGACGCGCCGAAGGCCGCGCCGACGATGGCGGACTCGGCGATGGGCGTGTCGATGACGCGTTCGGGGCCGAAGCGGTCGATGAATCCGTCGGTGACTTTGAACGCGCCGCCGTAAATGCCAATGTCTTCACCCAGGCAGAAGACGGTGGAATCCTTGTCCATTTCTTCCCAGATTCCCTGGCGGATGGCTTCGAGGTAGGTTAGCTGCATAAGATTCTGAACTTCGTTTGCTGCGGATTACGCGAATTCCTACGGATACTTCTATTTCAAATGCACGGCGGCTTCGGTTTCTTTGTAGCTTGCACTTCCCTTCTTCACCTTCGGCATACCGTATTTTGGTTTGATTTCGTGGCAGCCGTTTTCGCAGAAGACTCCGCCTTCAGCTGAGTGCGGCTCGGGCATCGGAGAGTTTATGGCGATCTCTCTTTCTGCTTCGATTACTTCTTCCACCTCCGCGATCAGGGCGTCATTCTCTTTGGTGCTCAGCCACTTCTTGTCTTTCACCAGATAGTTCTCAAATCTGGTTAGCGGGTCACGCTTCTTCCAAAACTCGAACATTTCTTTTGGCACATAGCTGGCGGCGTCGTGGATGGCGTGGCCTTTCATGCGCATCATCTTGGCTTCGATCAGCATGGGGCCTTCGCCTTTGTGCGCGCGTTCTACGGCTTCTCGGGCGGCGTCGTAGACCTGGCAGGCGTCGGTGCCATCAACGATTACGCCGGGGATGCCGTATCCGATGGCCCGTTCGGCTAGATCCTGGCAACGGTATTGCATATTCGATGGAGTCGAGTACGCCCACAGATTGCTCTCGACGATCAGCACTAAACCAAGATTTTGCACAGCGGCAAAATTGATGCCTTCGTAGGTAACGCCGGTGGATTGACCTCCGTCGCCGATCCAGGTCATGGCGGCGATGTTGCGGCACTGCAGACGCGCGCCTAGCGCTACTCCTGAGAGGACAGGGATTAGGTCGCCCAGCATCGAGATGGGTGAGACCATGTTGCGCTTTTCGATGTCGCCGAAGTGGCTGGTGCCGTCGCGGCCTTTAGTTGGCGAGTCGGCCTTGGCCATGTACTGCATCATGGTGTCGCGAGCGCCGAATCCGCGGACGAGGAGCGCTCCCTGGTTGCGGATCATGGGGGCAAACCAGTCGTCCTGATCTAGCGCGTAGGCGGAGGCGCAGGAGCAGGCTTCCTGGCCCAAGCCGAAATAGACGCCGCCGACGACCTTGCCCTGCTTGTAGAGATTCTCGAGGGCGATCTCCATTTTGCGGTTGAGCAGCATGTAGCGGTAAATCTCGATAGCTTGCTCTTTGCTCAGATATTTGGAGTCGCGGATGGGCGGGACTGGGGCGTCGAGGTCTCCGGTGACTTCGTAGCGGACGTGCTCGTGGCCCTGGCGGTCTTTGTCAGTCACCTGGCGGATCGTGAACTGCGGGCGCTCCAGGCGGTAGTCGGGGATGGTGTAGGTGCGGAGGTTCGTGGTAGCCCCGGCAGTCTTCGTCGCGCTTCGCGCGAGGGAGGACGAGGCGTCCGCCCCTACATGAGCGGAACTCGGTTTGGCTCCATTGCGCGGACGATTGCCGTTGGCGCTTGCTTTGGACTTCAGTTTTCTATTCCCCATGTAAGGCGGCGCGGAGGGCGCGATGTATTGATGGTATCGCGAGGGAGGGTGGGAGGGCTAGGGCACGCTGGTGGGAGACCTCGCACCACACAATAGGGCATCGAGAGTGTCGGCCCAAAGTATTTGGGATTGGAAGACTGTGCCGAAGTTGCGGGCGACAGATTCCGCGATGGTGTTGAGGTCGAGTTCGCGGCCGAGTTCTCTTTCCATCGAGGTGACTGGCTTGCTTGTGATACCGCACGGGACGATCAGGTTGAAGTAGCAGAGGTCGGTATTGACGTTGAGGGCGAAGCCGTGCGAAGTGACGAAGCGCGAGATGTGGACGCCGATGGCAGCGAGTTTGGCTTCGTAGCCCTCAGCGGCTGAAGCCGCTTTGTTCTTCTGATTCATTTCGGCACGACTAAAGTCGTGCCCTTCCCGGTATTGGTTTCCTTCCAATTGCGCAACGGTTTCAGTAGCAGGCGTCGAGCTTTGCTCGACCGGGCGGACGAGGGCGTCCTCCCCCACACGTGCACTACTGCTCTCCGGGTCTGTCCAGACGCCCGTTAGCCCTGCGACTCGCTTGGTGGGAATTCCGAAGTCGGCGCTGGTGCGCATCAGCACATCTTCGAGGCGGCGGACGAATTCGATCACGCCCATAGTCTTGCGAAGTGGGGAATCAGGTCGCGTCTGCGACTCGACCGGGCGGACGAGGGCGTCCGCCCCTACACGAGCGAAGCCGCGGAGGTCGAAGATCGGGTAGCCGACGATCTGACCGGGACCGTGGAAAGTAACGTCTCCACCGCGATCGCATTCGAACATTTCCACACCGCGCTGCGTCAGGAATTCCGGAGAGGCAACAACGTTGGCGGCTTTTGCGTTGCGGCCGAGCGTGATTACAGGTTTGTGCTCGAGCAGGAGCAGCACATCGCCGATTTTTTCTTCCTTGCGGAGAGCAACGAGTTGCCGCTGCAAGGTTAGGCCTGTGGAATAGTCGATCGTGCCGAGTTGGACGATGGAGATCAAATTCTGTTCGCCACGGATTTTCGCGGACTCACGCCGATCAAAATCCTTCACCACAGAGGGCACAGGGGGAACCTAGAGAAATGCATAGGTCCTTCGCGCAAAGACACGCTCAGGATGACAACGATATTACTTCCCTTGCATTAATCCGTGTTCCTCCGCGTTAATCCGCGGCAAAGGAGTTCATGCGTTGATCGCCATGCCGTATACGCTGTTCGACGCGTCCAGCATGGCTTCGGCCAGCGTGGGATGCGCGTGGATCGTCCACGTCAAATCCTCGACAGTCATTTCCGCTTCCATCGCTGCTACAGCCTCAGCGATCAACTCGGTGGCCTGCGGGCCGATAATGTGGACGCCCAGGATCTCTCCGTAGTCGGCATCGCTCACGATTTTTATGAAACCTTCGTGTTGGCCTACGATGCTGGCACGGCTGTTGGCGGTAAAGGGGAACTTGCCGATCTTCACGTTGTATCCGGCTTCGCGGGCTTGAGTTTCGGTGAGGCCCACGCTACCGATTTCGGGATGGCAGTATGTCGCACCGGGAATGCGCTCGCGGTTGATCGGCTTGGCCGTCTTGCCTGCGATCTTCGCCACGGCGACCAGGCCTTCCATTGCGCCGACGTGTGCCAACTGCGGTGTGCCTAACACGATGTCGCCAATGGCGTAGACGCCGGGCTCGGTGGTTTGCTGCCAGGAATCCACCTTGATGAATTCGCGTTCCGGCTTGATCTTCGTGCGTTCCAGGCCGATGCCATCCGTACGTGGCTTGCGGCCGATTGCGATCAGGATCTTCTCGGCCTCGATCTTCTGCTGCTTGCCATCGACGGTGATCGTCACCGTTACGCCCGTTTTCGTTTTATCGACTTTGTCGACTTTCGCGCTGGTGTGGAAGTTGATGCCGCGCTTGCGGTACACGCGGGCGAGTTCCTTGCTGACTTCTTGGTCTTCCACTGGGACCAGGCGCGGCAACATTTCGACGATCGTTACTTCACAATCGAACGAGCGGTAGATCGAGGCGAACTCTACGCCCACCGCACCCGCACCGACGATTACCAATGATTTCGGAATCTCTTTCAGGCTCAGGATCTCGATGTTGGTCAGTACGCGATCGCTGACTTCCATGGCAGGGATCATGCGGGCTTCAGAACCAGTCGCAAGGATCACGTTTTTCGTCTTTAGATTTGTTGTCTTTCCCTCGTTGCTGACCTCAACGGTGTGGATTCCGCCCTGGGCAGAGCCGGTCAGCTTGCCGTAGCCTTTGACGGTTTCGACTTTGTTTTTCTTCATCAGGAAATCGAGACCCTTGGTGTGCTTGGCGACGATCTTGTTCTTGCGATCCTGAATGGCGGCCCAGTTGAGCTTGCGCGCGTCGACGCCTTCGATGCCGAATTCCTTGGCTTCTTTCAGATGGTCCCAAAGCTCTGCGTTGAAAAGAAGCGCTTTCGTTGGGATGCACCCGACGTGCAAGCAGGTTCCGCCCAGAAACCCGTCTTTCTCGATGAGTGCGGTTTTCAGACCATATTGACCGGCGCGAATGGCGGCGGTGTATCCGGCCGGGCCGCTGCCGATGATGGCTACGTCATAAATTGTGTCGGGCAAGGTCGTCCTCTGTAGGAAGAGATGTCGAAAGGCAAAGTTAAGATTCTAGACCAGTGCAGTTGGACAGGCCAAACCGCAGCAGCAGATAGGGATCCTTCGACTGCGAAACAGCCTCGCTTTCGCGAGGCTGTTTCTTCGCTCAGGATGACAAAACCCTGGAAAGTCAGTTGCCCTCGTTGCTGGCGCGTTTCCAGGAGATCAGTTCCCCGATCGTCGAACTGGTGCTTGAGACGGGCTGCTTGTAGGCTTCGACTTCCGAGCGCGAGGCTTCCTCGCCGACCGCACGGATGCTGAGACCAACTTTTTTCTCCTCGGGATTCATCTTGATGATCTTGAAGTCGTGCTCGACGCCCGGCTCCAGATGCAAAGGCTCACCATGCTCGTTGGTCGCTTCGGACTTGTGGCAGAGACCCTCCACGCCTTCCGCGATCTCGACGAACGCACCGAACGCCGCAACACGCAGAACCTTGCCGTGCACGACGTCGCCGATGTGATGGCTGGCGAAGAACGACTCCCAAACATCAGGCTGCAGTTGCTTGATGCCCAGGGACAACCGGCGCTTGTCGGGCTCAATGGCAAGAACCACGGCCTTCACGCGGTCGCCTTTTTTCAACACTTCCGAAGGATGCTTCACGCGCTTGGTCCAGCTCAGGTTGCTGACGTGGACCAGGCCATCGATGCCGTCTTCGATCTCGACAAACGCGCCGAAGTCGGTCAGGTTGCGGACACGTCCTTCGACGGTCATGCCGACCGGGAACTTCTCGTGCAAAGAATCCCACGGATTGGATGCCAGCTGCCGCATGCCGAGCGAGATGCGCCGCTCGGTTGGATTCACGTTGAGCACTACGCACTCGACCTGATCGCCAACATTGACCAGCTTCGATGGATGCTTCATCCGCTTGGACCATGTCATTTCGCTAACATGGACCAGGCCTTCAATGCCCTGCTCGAGTTCGACAAAGGCTCCGTAGTCGGTGACGCTGATGACGCGTCCGGCAACGTGCGCACCGGTGGGATAGCGGTGCTCGGCATCGAGCCACGGATCAGGCGTGAGCTGCTTGAATCCGAGCGAGACGCGTTGCTTGTCCTTGTCGTATTTGAGGACTTTGACCTGAATCTGATCGCCGACGTTTACCAGATCCTTCGGATGCGTCAGGCGTCCCCAGGACATGTCGGTAATGTGCAGTAAGCCATCCAGCCCGCCAAGGTCGACAAACGCGCCGTATTCGGTCAGGTTCTTGACGACCCCGGTCAAGACCGAACCTTCTTCCAGATGCTCCAGAGTTTTGGCTCGTTTCTCGTTCTGCTCCCCTTCGAGGAGATCCTTGCGCGAAACCACGATGTTGCCGCGCTTCTTGTTCAGCTTGATGACGGCTACTTCGAGAGTCTGACCCTTCATCCCGTCGAGATTGCGAATTGGCCGCAGATCAACTTGCGATCCGGGGAGAAACGCATGAGCACCATGGATGTCGACGGTAAGGCCGCCCTTGATGCGGTCGATGACAACCGCCTTGATCGGCTTTTTCTCGGTATACGCCTTCTCGATTTCTTCCCACGCGTGAATGCGCTGCGCCTTCTGGAACGACAGGCTGATATAGCCTTCCTCGGCCTCTCCCTTGCTGCGCATGACTTCGATCTCATCGCCGGACTGGAACCTGGGCTTTCCCTCGTGATCGAGAACTTCCGCCAGGGGCAGCATGCCTTCCGACTTTGCGCCGATGTCGACGACGACGTGAGTCGGGGTGAGCTTAAGAACCGTGCCCTTGATGACGCGGTCGTCACTGACCGCCTCTTCGGCCTCAGTGGTGAAGGTTTCGAGCACAGAGGCGAAGTCCTCGGCGGGCGCAGTCGTGTCCTCGGCAACGGAAGCGGCCTGGGAGGTGACCGGCTCATTCGTCTCGGCGGACTGATTCTGTTCTGGCTGATGTTGCTCCATCGTCGGCTCAGCTTCGGTGGCAACAGCGGAGGTGGAGTCTGTATCGTGGGCGGTGGTTTCGTCGAACAAGATTATGCCTCTCTGGTAATCGGATGCGGGACCTGCTTAGCGGACTGCTGGATGAGTCGTTTGGTTGTGGTGGGCCCACCCTGGCGAGTGAGCTTCAACAATCCCAGCTGTCGGACGTATTACAAAGAACCCGCGTCCAATGGGAACTTCTCGACTATAACAATCGTGAGAGAACAGTGTCAAACTCAAATCCCGCGCAGGTTACAGCAATGTTTCAATGTTACGGTTTCCGAACAAACCGCCCTTCTGCTACCCTGCCCTCCTATGGATTATCTGTGGACGCCGTGGCGATATGCCTACGTATCGGGCACGGAAAAGGCCACCGGCTGCATCTTCTGCGAGGCGCCCAAGGAGAAGGATGATGCCAAGGCGTTGATCGTGCACCGTGGTCAGAGTTGCTTCGTCATTCTGAACGCCTATCCCTACACGCCGGGGCATGTCATGATCGTCCCCTACGCCCATATGGATGAGTTGCAGAAGCTGCCGGTCGAGGCGGCTCAGGAGATGATGGCTCTATCCCAGCGGATGGAGACCGTATTGCGGCAGCTATACCGCCCGGATGGGATTAATCTAGGGATGAATATTGGAAAAGCTGCCGGGGCCGGAATCGCCGGGCATATTCACATGCACGTACTCCCGCGGTGGGTAGCGGATGCGAATTTTGTGTCGGTCGTGGGCGAGACGCGGGTTCTGCCGGAGACGCTGGAAGTGACCTGGGCGAGGATGCGGGAAGTAATAGGAAAGATGTAGTCGACTCGGGCTCCTCAGAGTCGCGATCTAAGCGTGATTCCAATCACATCCAGAAGTTGAAGAAAACCGCATCCTTCTAAATGAAATTGAATTTCATTTTCATTTAGGAAGGCGCCGTGCGCACTCATTTCTTTCGCTTCGCCCTGCTTTTTCTGGTTCCCTTCAGCGCTGTTTTGATGCAAGCGCAGTCCAGCTACGAGTCCTCCCCCTACCCGGCTCCAATTCAAGACAACAGCTTCCTCATCGAGGAAGCTTACAACCAGGAAGACGGCGTGATTCAGCACATCAGCACATTTGAGAAGCTTACAAATAGCCATGACTGGGTCTACACCCAGACCGACGAATGGCCTCTCAGAACCTACAAGCACCAGGTCAGTGTGACCCTGGCGGCAACGCATGCCGGCAGCTTTGCCGGATCTGGCGCCGGCTGGGGAGACACGGCTTTCAATTACCGCTACCAGTTGGTGGGAAGCGGAGAAACACGAATCGCGGTGGCTCCAAGGCTAACCGTGCTGTTTCCAACGGGAGATCACAGGTTCGGCAGAGGATCCGGCGGTCTTGGCTGGCAGACGAATCTGCCAGTCAGTATTCAGCATTCAGCACATTGGGTAACACATTGGAACGCCGGGGCCACATGGATTCCGCATGCTCTCGAGCAAGAGCACGAGACCGCTGGAACCACAGCCTTGAATCTGGGACAGTCGATCGTATGGTTAGCGAAGCCGCGACTGAACTTCCTGCTGGAGACGCTTTGGACCTCGAGTGAACAGGTCGTGGGCCCACAGAAAACGGAGCGATCTCAGGATCTGTATGTCAGCCCGGGAGTACGGTGGGCTTACAACTTGGGTCGTGGACTGCAAATTGTGCCGGGAGTCGCCGCGCCGATTGGTATTGGTCCATGCGCTGGAGAAAAGGGAGTGATCTTTTATTTAAGCTTTGAACATCCCTTTGGACCGGCACACTCACAGGCGCGTTAAGCATCCGCTCGAACGCCGGATCGCAGGTGCGTATCGATTAGCCGGCCAGCTTTTCCATAGTTGCCTCATCAATGACGGCTACTCCGAGTTCTTTTGCCCTGTCCAGTTTCGATCCAGCGTCCGCACCGGCGACGACATAGTCTGTTTTCTTGCTGACCGAACTTGTCACTTTGCCGCCGGCATCCTCGATCATCTTTTTCACTTCGTCGCGGGTGTACTTCGCCAGCGTACCTGTCAGGACAAATGTCTTTCCGGCGAGTTTCGTGCCGCGTTCCTTCTTTTTCCCCTTGAAAGCAAGGCCGGCTTCCCCGAGCCGCTCGACCAGCTTGCGGTTTGCCGGATTGCTGAAGAACTCGGCGATGCTCTCGGCGATCTTTGGGCCAACCTCGTTCACGCCCTGCAACTCTTCGACGCTGGCATTAGCCAGCGCTTCCATCGACCCGAAATGTTCTGCCAGGAATTGCGCGGTGCGCTCCCCCACCATGCGGATGCCAAGACCGTAGATCACGCGTTCGAGCGGCAGCTTCTTCGAGCTCTCGATCTCATAGAGGATGTTCTGCGCGGATTTATCGGCAAAGCGCTCCAGGCTGAGCAAGTCAGATTTCGTTAGCCTGTAGATATCTGCGACGTTCTTCACCAGGCCGCGCTCGGTGAGTTGCGTGACCAGAGCCTCGCCCATGCCGTCGATATTCATGACGCCGCGTGAGGCGAAGTGCAGGATCGTGCCCAGCAGCTTGGCGGGACAGTTGGCATTGACGCAGCGGTAGTCGACCTCGCCTTCGGTTCGTACGACCTTTGTGCCGCAGACGGGGCACTTCTCCGGCGCTTCAATCTCCTGGGTTCCGCGCGGATGGTCCTTATCCTCGATCACCTTCGCGACTTTAGGAATGACATCACCGCCGCGCTCGACCTGCACATAATCACCGATCTTCACGCCAAGGCGGCCGATCTCGTCCATGTTGTGTAGCGTGGCGTTGCGGACGGTCGTGCCGCCGATCGGAACTGGAGCCAATTCCGCCACGGGGGTCAGCTTCCCCGTGCGTCCAACCTGCCAGCGCACGTTCTCCAGCTTCGTGATACCCGCACGGGCCGCGTATTTGTAGGCAATGGCCCAGCGCGGGGCCTTGCCTGTGAATCCAAGTTCATCTTGCAGCGCCGTGCGATCGACTTTCACCACGATGCCGTCGATTTCGTACGGGAGTGAGTCGCGGTTCCCTTCCCACTGCAGGATGAAAGACCAGACTTCGTCGATTGAATGCACTAGCTTGCGATTCTGGTTGACCTTGAATCCAGCCTTGTCGAGCGCAGCCAGTGTCTGCCAGTGTCGGTCAAAATGAGTTCGGCCGTTCGTGAGCAAGATGTAGGGGAAGAAGTCGAGACGGCGCTCTGCTGTAACATTGGAATCGAGTTGGCGAACCGTGCCCGCAGTGAAATTGCGCGGGTTAGCGAAGGTTGCCAGTCCATTCCGCTCGCGCTCTTCATTTAACTTCTTAAAGGCAGCGGTGGGCATCAATAGTTCTCCTCGGACTTCAAAATCCGTTGGGATGCCTGCTTGCTTGAGCTTATCCGGGTAGATCGATAACGGAATCGAGCGTACCGTGCGGACATTGAGGGTTACGTCCTCTCCGGTTGTTCCGTCGCCGCGGGTTACGCCGCGCGCCAGTTTCCCGTCTTCATAACTCAATGCCAGTGACATGCCGTCGAGCTTCAATTCGCAGACGTAGTCAATGTCTTTGCGGCCGCTCAATTCGTGCACACGTAGCTCCCACGCACGCAATTCGTCTTCGCTATAGGTGTTGTCAAGCGACAGCATGGGCGATGAGTGCCGAACCTTGACAAATCCCTCACGCGGCTTGCCACCGACCCTCTGCGTAGGGGAGTCGGGTGTGATGAGCTGGGGATGTTCGACCTCGAGGTCCTTCAACTGCTGCATCAGCCGGTCGAATTCCTGATCACTGATCGAAGGTTGGTCGAGTACGTAATAAAGGTATTCGTGGTGGCGGATTTTTTCGCGGAGGGATTCGATCTTCTTTTCGACGTCTCTCACGGCGGGCATCGCAGAAGATTATAAGAGCAAGAGCTTCGCGGAGACAGCCGCTCGGCTTCGCCTTCGCGGGGACAGTCGAAGGCGTCTGTCCCTACACGAGCTTGGTTACACCAGGTCGTCCAGGTTCAAAGCTTGCAACGATCCTTTCCAGGACGCGTCCAATTGCTTTTTTACGAAGCCGGCATCGTAGTCGCGCTTCTGCTGCAGCAGCGATTGCTGCAGGCCGAAGAGCGAACGCGGATTGCGGGGATTTCGATCGAGGTCCTCACGGAAAACTTTCTCGGCACCGGCGGTGTCTCCGCTCATCAGCAACGCCCCTCCCAGGTTTTCGCGCACTGGATAGAACCAATCCGGCGGCTCGCCGTAATTGAGCTTGTCCTGGATTGCCACGGCATCTCGGAGCTGAGAGATGGCACCAGCTGTGTCTTTCTTTACCAGAGCAATCTTCGCTCCGAGCACGTTCTCGGCGATTTTCATGATGTCTTTCGCCTTATTGTTGATCGGCATCTGGAAGATCACATCGGGGGGTGTAGCGGCTTCGGCTTCGGAAACAATTTTGTATTCCGCCTCGGCTTCGGCGATCTTGCCGGTTCCGGCCAAGGCAAGCCCTCTGCCGAAGTGCCAGAACACCGTTGCGGTCTTCAACGATGAATCCGGCGCAGGCATTTTGAGAATTTCATTCCAGTGATGGAAGCGAACCTCTACCGCCATTGGAATCGTCATGAACCCTTCCAGCGGCGGCATATCCTTTACGTGGGGCCCGACATTGGCGACCAGCAGATCCGCATTCTTACGCGCTTCGGCATACCGTCCGTTCATCGCCCCGCACATCGCCACGAAGTGAAGGTTGTGGCTGTAGTACATCATCGGATAGATGCCCTGTACGCCGGTTTCCTTGATGTAAGCGCGATCGACCTCGGCGGCCTTCTGATTCGTCTGGACAGCCGCCTCGTAATCGCCTGTGCGGATGTAGATGTGCGCCGGCATGTGCACGATGTGTCCGGCATTGGGCGCGAGCGAGGCCAATTTGTTCGCGCCCGCTAACGCGCGCTCGGGATTATTCGACGCTTCAACGGCATGAATGTAGTAGTGAATCGCTCCCAGGTGGTTGGGGTCGCGCTTGAGCACCGACTCCAGCGTGGCGACGATCTCCTCGGTTCCAACTTCGGGAGTACCATTCTGATGCCACAGTCCCCACGGATGTAAGTTCATACCGGCTTCGGCGAAGAGAGTTGCAGCGTCGAGGTCATCCGGGAATTGGCGTGAGACTTCACGCATCGCGTCACGGTAATCCTCGGCGGCCTTCTTCAGATCAGAGTTCGGATCAGCGGGGAATCGCTTCGCCATCGCCTGGATGTAAGCCTGTTCACTGGGCGATGCCTCCGATGAGAGGTCGACGGCTTTCTGCACGGCATCGTGTGCGCGTTTATAGCGGTCGGGATCCGCCGGATCGTTGTAGTTCGGCCCGACTGCTTCGGCCACTCCCCAGTAGGCCATCGCCAGCTTGGCATCAAGCTCCGCCGCATTCTGGAACGAGCGGGCAGCTTCATCGTGGTTGAAGGCATAGATGAATCGCAACCCTTGGTCAAAAAACTTTTGTGCTTTGGGGTTATGTGTGGACACAGGATGATGCAGGTCTCCCACACCGGTGACCAACGACACAGGCGGACTCTGCGTATTGTGCGTGTGAGTTTGCGCTACCCCGGGAACACAAAGCAACAGACCGCACAGCATTTGCGCCAGAATTTTCATCTGGACGTCCTCCTGATTGTCAATTGAAGAACCCCGAACTAGAGAACCAGCGCGGAAAGCGCGAGCCTGCAAGCGTGCCTAAGCTTATGCCAGAGTGAAGCGGCTTGCCAAGTATCTCAGGTGAAACGGGATGCCTGGAACGGCAGTCAACCCTATGCGTTCCGTTGGCGTCAGGTACAATCACGCTTCGATCTCGCCATGCGGAAGGCGGCTCTGCTTTACAACCCGGAGTCTGGCGGCAGCAAGCAACGCCAGAAGGACCTGCAAGACGCTCTTGAGATCCTAAGGGCCGGGGGTGTGGAAGCGGAGCTGTTTGCGGCAGGTTCCCGCGACGAGGCAGCTGAACTAACCCAGCGAGCGGTGGCGGCCAGCTGCGATACGATTTTCGCGTGCGGAGGCGACGGCACGGTCCACAACCTCGCGCAGGTGCTGGCGAAGGCGCCAGCGGCACTGGGGATTTTGCCCATCGGGACCGCGAACGCTCTGGCCCATGATCTTGGACTTCCACTGAAGATTCCCGCGGCGGCCCGCGCCGCCCTCGATGCACAGCCGCGACGCGTTGCCCTGGGGCAGATCATCTGTCCTGATCTTCAGGGAATCCGCCAGACGCGATATTTCGTGATCGCCGCAGGCATCGGAGTCGATGCGCATCTCTTCTACAAATTGCACACCGCCACCAAGCAACGTCTCGGCATGGGAGCGTACTATGCCAAGGCCTGGCACATGTGGTTCACCTATCCAATGACACGTTTTCGGGTCGAATACGCCGCACCGGAAGGAACGCAACTTGAAAAAGCATTGGTCACCGAGTTGTTGGCCGTGAGGATCCGGGAATTCGGTGGAGTCATTCGCGAGCTCGCTCCCGGAGCGTCCCTGGATCGCGATGACATGCGCCTCATTCTCTGCCACACGGGCCAGCGGCTCGCTTATCTCGCCTACGTAACGCGAGCGTTGCTTCGGCGGCGGTGGACCATCCCGGGGATCGAACTCGCTCACAGTGTCAAGGCGGTGTGCGACTATGCGGAGCCAGGACCTACCGCGCGCAAGATTTATGTGGAGGCCGACGGGGAGTTGATCGGGAGTCTTCCGGCTGAGATGAGCGTGATTCCCGATGCGCTAACGGTGCTGGCACCCCGGAGAACCAAATGAGGTGGATCTTTCAGGAATAGAGACTTACAACGGACGCCGAATTTGAAGCCCAGCGATGAGAAGACCGCAACAGACCGTCGGCTTGAGGCTCACAGTTGGATTTGGCAAAAACCGCTTCCCTAACGATAGAATTCAACTCACTGCTTGGAACCACTCACTCACTTTCTGACCGGCGCTTGCATGGGCCGCGCCGGGCTTAATCGCAAAACGGCGCTTGCAACGCTAACGCTCGCTCTGGGCGCGGAAGCCGGCGATCTGGATGTCTTCGGTCGTTTCGGGGGGCGTGCTTTCGGATTCGAGCATCACCGCGGATTTACACACTCCTTCCTTGGAGTTCCAATCGTTGCGTCTGTGGTGGTCGGGTTCGTTTATCTCGTGTGGCGAATGCGTGGCCGCAAGACCAAATATCCCGATCTTCCCCCTCGATGGGGCTTGCTCTTTCTGTATGCCTGCCTCGCGGGGCTGAGCCACATTCTGCTGGATTTCACGAACAACTACGGGGTTCGCCCGTTCTGGCCATTCTCGGAGAAGTGGTATTCGTGGGACATCGTGTTCATTGTTGAGCCGGTGATGTGGCTCTTTCTAATCCTGGGATTGGCCGTTCCATATCTGTTCTCCCTGATAGACAGAGAGGTCGGCATACGCAGCCGTGGTCCGCGGGGGCGGCTCGGTGCTACCTTCGCGCTGATTGGAGTCGTTCTAACGTGGGGCGTGCGTGACTACGAACATCGTCGCGCCGTAAATGCGCTCGAGGCGAGAAACTACAACGGGGTCGATCCCTTGCGGGTATCGGCGTATCCCACCATGGTGGATCCGTTTCATTGGTACGGTGTCATCGAGACGCCGACCTTCTTCGCCTTGGCTCCCGTGGATTCCCTTGCGCCGGAGGTCGATCCAGAGAACCGCATGGAGTTTCACTACAAGCCCGAGGAAACCCCGATCACTCTGGCGGCAAAGAACTCTTACGCGGGACGCGCTTTTCTGGACTGGGCGCAATATCCAGTGACTGAGACGGAAGTTCTCGAGCCTCCAGAAGAGGGTTACATCGTGCGTTTCCAGGATCTGCGATATGTGCAGGCTCCAAGCGCGTTCGGCAGGGATCGCGGACGGCGGGTGCTCGGCGTGGGCGTAAAGCTGGATAGGAATCTTCGCGTGATTGGTGACGTGTACGGAACAGGGGGAGAACAGTTGATCGAGCCAGACCGGAATCAGCGCTGAGTTCGTGGGTGCCCCACTTCTGGCCGGCTTTGCCAGAAGTGGGAGTTTTGGCCGACAGCCGAGGTGGCTGTCTCTACGTGGCTCTGGCTCTTGACGGTAGTAAGTTATACGCCCAGAATAGAAATTCGTCTGTGAGGTGATCATGCTGCCTTATCTGTTTGTCCTATTGGCCATTGCTGTCCGATTTTTCCCTTTTCTCGGATTGAATTTGCCGCACGCGTGGCACTTCACCCCATTGGCCGCATCGCTGTTGTTTTTTGGAGCGCGCGGCTCGCGTCGCCAGTTGTGGGTGCCGCTTGTGTTGTTGGCGGCGGCAGACATTGTTTTGACGCGATTTATGTGGAAGTATCCTTTCACCTGGGATGAGTTGTTCGTCTGGGCCTGGTATGCGGCGATCCTGTGGCTGGGAACGAATCTTCGCGAACGATCCGGGTTCTGGCGTGTGGTGGCGGCAGCGGCCGCGAGTTCCATCTCCTTCTTCATCGTGAGCAACTTTGCCGTCTGGGCAGCCTGGCCGGGGATGTATCCAAGATCCGTTGCTGGGCTGATCGCATGCTACACAGCGGCAATCCCATTCTTCCGCGGAACCGCGGTCAGCGATTTGTTCTTTTCTCTGGTGATGTTCGGAATCCCCGCTTTACAGCAGACAATTGCCACACGGATGCACAATGCCGGGGATCGTAGGGCTGCAGCCTAGCCAACAAAAAGATTAGTTCGCAGAACGTTCAGCATCGACGCCGCTTTCCGGTTGGGGAGCGGCGTTCTTCTTCGATTTGAACCTTCGCGTTCGAGCCACAAGCCAGAGGATCAGCCCAACTTCCAGGATCGCTCCCGAGAGCAGCATCCAATGCTGTTTGAAGACACCGCCGAAGTGATTGATGATCTGCGGGCCGAACCAGAGCACCAACAACGAGAGAATCAGGAATCGCACAAAACGGCCGGCGAAAATTGCAAACAAGAAATCGCGAAACTTCATTTCAAACACCGCGGCACCCAACACGAATACCTTGAAGGGCGTGGGCGGCGGAAGCATCGCGGGAAACATCAGGGCCCAGAATTCATTGCGTTCAAACGATTGATGAATCTTCAGGAAGCGCTCCTGCGGGATGCGCTTGCGCAGAACCTTCTCGCCGCCCAGGTACCCAATCAGATAGAGCGGAATGCTGCCTAATGCGGATCCGAGCGACGCCATGGCGACATAGAGCAGCATGCGCGCCCGGTCCTGATATACGTAGGTAGCGATGACGAAGTCGACTGGCATGCCCAGCAAAGCGCTGTCAGCGAAGGCAACCACAAACACGCCCCAGATTCCGAGCACTTTCAAAAGTCCCAGAATCCATGCCGTGTAACGCGCCAGAATGTGCCCGATTTTTTTCACGCCCGATTACTCAGTGTACGTGATGCGGAAAGGTGCGTCAGGGCACAAATTGCAAAATTCGTGAAGCCACTCCCAGACTGGACACTGACCGCTACTGGGTTCCTGCTATGATCCCTAGCTTCGGAGCGCTTATGCACACGATTCGCTTGCTGTGTCTTTTACTGATCAGCACGCTTGCGGCGGCCCAGCAGTTCGATGTTGTCCTCGAAGGCGGACGTGTAATGGATCCCGAAACCGGCTTCGATGGCATCCGCAATGTAGGCATTCGCGATGGCAAGATCGCCCGCATTTCGTCCGAGCCTTTAACCGGCGCACGTGTGATTCATGCTACTGGACTAGTGGTCGCGCCCGGATTCATCGACCTGCACCAGCACGGCCAGGAACTCGCCAGCCAGCGCGTGAAAGCGTTCGACGGGGTGACAACCGCACTGGAGATGGAGATCGGCGTCCCTGACGTAGCCTCGTTCCTGAAGGGTAAAGAAGGTCGATCTCTTATCAACTACGGCACCACCGCAAGTCACGTAGCGGCGAGAGCCCTCGTCTTTGGAACGCCGCTCAACCCGGGCGTCACAGGACCGCATGCCGGCATTCCGGAGATCTTGCCGAAGAGCGGCCCTGCGACGGACAAGCCCGCGACGCCCGGGCAGATCAGCAAAATCGAGCAGCGTTTGCAGCAAGAATTGCTGGCTGGAGCTCTCGGCGTGGGCATGGGCATCCAATACACGCCGGGCGCGACACGGCTGGAAGTGATCGATATATTCCGCTTTGCTGCTCTACACAAGGTTCCGGTCTATACCCACCTGCGCAGCTTCGGGCACGGCGAGCCGGGTTCGGCGGTCGAGTCAGTGGAAGAAGTCATTGGGGCGGCCGCGATCTCTGGCGCACCGCTGCATATCGTTCATATCAACAGCACGTGCCTGCGTGACACGCTCGACTGTCTGTCGCTTATCGACGGAGCGCGAGCTCGCGGGCTCGACGTGACCACCGAGGCGTATCCGTACATCGCAGGAATGACGCAGATTAATTCCGCACTGTTCAACCCTGGCTGGCGCGAGAAGCTGGGAATCGAATATCGCGATCTCGTTCTGCCCAACACTGGCGAGCACTTGACGAAGGAAAGATTCGAGGAGCTGCACAAATCCAGCGTGCCGCAGGATGTGTTGGTCTTTGCCAACACGCAGGAGATGGTCGACACCACCATTCCGAACCCGCTCATTATGATCGCAAGCGACGGCGCTGATGGTCATCCGCGCAATGCCGGCTGTTACTCACGCGTGCTGGCACAATATGTCCGTGAGAAAAAGACGCTGCCTCTGATGGAAGCACTGCGAAAGATGACGCTGATGCCGGCGCAGATGCTGGAACGATCGACACCAGCCGCGCACCAGAAGGGGCGTTTGCAGGAAGGCGCGGATGCAGACATTGTCGTCTTCGATCCGGAAACGATCACCGACCGGGCTACATTCGAGACGCCAATGGCCCCGAGCAAAGGAGTGCGTAATCTGCTGGTTGGTGGGACGGTCGTCATCGACGAAGGGAAGCTTGTGCCGGATGCGTATCCAGGGAAAGCCATCGTGGGTCCAGGCCACTGATTGCAACGACAGCCGCCTCGGCTGCCCCTACATGGCCCGATGCTCCGTTTGGCCGCTGAGAAGATTGAGTGCGTGGGGCAGGAGAACCGCCACTGCTTCGAGCGATTCCACTGCACCTTTCGGGCTTCCCGGCAAGTTGAGAATCAGGGCCTTGCCCCGAACTCCACATACTCCACGGCTGAGCGCAGCAAATGGAGTTTTCTCCGTCCCTTCGCTTCGCATTCTTTCTGCGACGCCATCGAGCAAACGGTCGCACACTTTGATCGTGGCTTCTGGCGTAACGTCGCGCGGGGCGATTCCAGTGCCACCGGTAGTCACAATTAGCGGCACCTCGCGCGCCAACCGGATCAGCAGATTCTGGATTTGGATCTCGTCGTCGGGAACGACCTCCCGGGCGATTACAGTGAAGTGGAGATTCTCAAGGCATTGAGCGACTGCCGGACCCGACGCATCCTCTCGCTCGCCGCGAGAGCAGGAATCGCTGACGGTGACGACCGCCGCAGTCAGAACCGGCTTGGGATCAGCCATCGAGAAGAACGTCTTCCTCTTCGTCTTTCTTGCCGCTCACGGGAACTGGCGTCGCGGCAGAGACTGGGGTCGTCTCCGGGGGCGCGGCTTCCGCTTCCCCGCCGCCCTCGCGCGCGGACTCGTCAAGCAGGCGCAGCCCTTCCATCAGCAACCCCTGTGTATTGAGCTTTGTGGTCTCCTGGTCGGTCTTGCCTTCGAAATTGAGTTGGAAGTTTCCACCGGTCCAGCGAAGCACTTTGAAAACGGCTTCGTCGCCGACCAGCGATCCATACGTCGCATGCTTGACCTGGCCTTCGACGAAGAACACCTCGCACTTCTCACCTTCGTTGCTCAGCGAAAGCTGGCAGCTCTTGCGGCCCATTTCGAGCGACTGCATCAGGTCGATCACATTCATCTGCGAAAGATTGCCGCGCACGACGCCGTCGGAGGGAGCGGTCTTCGACATCCTTTCCAAGGCGATACGGTCGATCATGCGCTTCACGCGGCGGGTGGCGTCTTTCAGGAAAAACGGTTTTTCCAGATAGTCGTCGGCAGCATCTTGGGTGGAAAGGCGTTCAGCAATGTCTGTTTTGCTGGCCATGAGCATCGAGGAGAAGTTGGCGGTTGCCGGGCGGCTTTTGAGTTTCTCGATCAGCTGGCGGCCGTCCATTCCCGGCATGCGGTAATCGCAAACGAGCAGGTCCGGGGTATCGTCCACGGCCTTGAGCAGCGCGTCGGCGGCATCGGTAGCCGTCGTGACCTGCGCCAGAGGCGACAGGGCCTGCTGCAGCATCGCCAGTACCATCGGGTTGTCATCCACCAGCAGCAGCTTGAGGTTTTCGGCCATGAATCCCTGTGGTGACGTTACTTCCGTCGGCGGTAGTCTCCGCGCTTGCCTCCACTCTTGCGCTCCAGCACAATCTCGCGAATCTCGATGCCTTTATCGGCGGCCTTCAGCATGTCGTAAATGGTTAAGGCCGCAACACTCACAGCGGTCAGGGCTTCCATCTCGACACCGGTTTCAGCAGTCGTCGCGACTTTCGAGGTGATCGCGAGGCCATTCTCGCACAGGCGCACCTCGACATCAACGAGCGACAGCGGAAGAGGATGGCACATCGGGATCAGATCTGATGTGCGCTTGGCAGCCATGATGCCCGCAACGCGCGCCACTTCTAACGGGTCACCTTTAGGATTTGACGGCAGCGCAGCCAGGACCGCCGGACTGACTGCTACGAAGCCGCTGGCTTCCGCTTCGCGTCTGGTGGCAACCTTTCCCGACACATCGACCATGCGGGCGCGGCCGGCGCGGTCGTAGTGGGAGAGTTTGTTGGGCATGAGATTGAGCGTCGTAGACATCTTACATGGAAGAGGAACATTGAAGACCGTACCTCTCAGGCCCGGGGTCTTCGGATTTGTACTGTCTCATCTCAGCGCGGGATGATGGCGACAAATTCTCCGGCAGGAATCAGTTCGCGGTCCGGAGGCACCACAACGTAGCAGTTGGCGCGCGCAGTGGCGGCTACGTCTCCCGAGCCCTGCCAGCTCACTAACTCTACCCGCGAACCCTCCAGTTCGCCCGAGAGAATTGCGGGAAGGAAGCGCTTCAGGCCCATTTTGACGCGGATCTCTGACTTCAGCTTCGCATAAACGAATCGCAGTTTCTGCGGAGACATCCCACCGAGAGCTTCCACGATCGGGCGCGCGAAAAGTTCGAAGGTCACCATCGTCGAGACCGGGTTTCCGGGCAGGCCGAAGAAATATGTTCCCTCCGTTTCCCGTCCGCCCATCCCGCGACACCGCCCGAAGACCACCGGACGCCCAGGCTGGATCTTCGCGCCAGTGAAAAAAAACTCGGCCTTCAACTCTTCCAAGACTTGCTCCACTAAATCGTAGCGCCCCATGGAGACGCCTCCGGTCATGAGCAGCGCATCAGAGTTTAGGCCTTCTTCCATAAGCTCTCGCAGCCTTCGCGGTTCGTCCGGCGCGATGGGCAGCAGAACGGGTTCACCGCCGGCATTTCGAATCTGCACGGCCAATGAATAACTATTCGAGTTGCGAATCTGCGTCGGGCCGGGGGTCGTGTCAACGCTCACGATTTCGTCGCCCGTGGCCAGCATCGCCACACACGGCCGTTTGTAGACCTCCAGTCGAAACTTGCCCACCGATGCTGCGAGGGCGATCGCGGCCTCATTCAACCGCACACCGCGCTCGACCAGGACGCTGCCCTGCTTCGCTTCGGCGCCAGCGGGGACAATGTTCTCTCCGGCCGCAATGCTGCGCGTGATCTCGACTCGACCGCCCTGCTGCGAGGTGTACTCCACCATCACGACCGCATCCGCGCCGGCCGGAACCGGGGCCCCCGTCATAATTGAGACAGCCTGCCCATTCCCGAGATGCTTAGGAATATTCTCGAGGCTTTCACCGGCTTTGATCTCCCCAATCACTTCCAAGAAGCGCGGAACCGCGGCAAGGTCCGTGGACCGCAGCGCATAGCCATCGCGAGTGGATCTGGGAAACGGCGGGAGATCGCGATCCGACATGATTGCTTTGGCCAGCACTCGCCGATCGGCAACAAGCAGATCCACAATCTCGGTCTCGGGCGGCGCCAACTTTGCCGTGTGCTCCTCGACGATGTGCCGAGCATCTTCAAAGCTGAGAACCTGGAACGCTTCCGACATGCCAATGATGATAGTGGATTTTGACGGGTCGCTAATCGGCGCCGGCTACCAGACCTTCTGAGCAGAAGGATTCTGGTGAGCGCGGGATGAATAGATGGTTGTTAGAGCGGGCAAGAACGCATTCCGGAGTATTCGCCTGGATTGCGCTAGCGCGCCAGTTCCTGTCCTAGAGCCGCCGGATTGCTGGCGAAGGAAAGCCCCGTCTCCAGGTCGATGACACGGTCCTGGACCAGTTGGGCGATCTCGGAATCGAAATGCTGCATACCTTCCGATTCTCCGGCCTTGATCGCATCGAGCAGCGTGCTGTTTTCGTGTTCGCCTTTTTCAATACACTCCCGGGTCCGTGCGTTGGCTTTCAGGATCTCGAAGGCGGCAACACGCCCGCTGCGATCGGTTTTGGGCATAAGGCGCTGGCAAACGATATAGCGGAAGGACTTGGCCAGCCGCTCACGAATCAACTTCTGCTCCGCAGGCGAGAACGAACTCACAATCCGCTCCACAGTTTTCGATGCGTCCATTGTGTTCAGGCTGGAGAGCACCAAATGCCCTGTCTCGGCAGCCTCAAGCACGATCTCCATAGTTTCCCGGTCCCGCATTTCGCCGACCAGAATGACTTTCGGGGCTTGCCGCATGGCGGAACGAAGCGCGTGGGCAAAGCTGGGCGTATCACTGTGCAACTCGCGCTGGTGAATCGTTGAGGACTTGTGGTTGTGCAGGAACTCGATCGGATCTTCGATGGTAATGATGTGGTAAAACTTCTCGCGGTTGATCGCATCGAGCAGGACGGCCAGCGTCGAGGACTTTCCCGAGCCTGCTGCCCCAGTGACCAGCACGATCCCGTCTCTTAATTTCGTGATCTCTGATAGCTGCTGAGGCAGACGAAGCGACGCGAAATCTGGGATGTTCGTCGGAATCACCCGCATCACCACCGCACAACTGCCCCTCTGGATAAATACGTTGACGCGGAACCGTGCGAGTCCGGGCAAGCCGTAGGAGATGTCGCATGATCCGTGTTCGCGCAGGGTACTGATCGCCTGCTTATTGTCACCAATGAGGTCGGCAGCAATGTGGCGTGTCTCGTCGGCGCTCAAAACCGTCAGACCGGGTGCCTGTACGGGAATCATCTGCCCATAGACCTGCACCTGCGGCGGACGGCCTGGGGAGAAAATCAAATCGCTGATCTTCTCGGCCGCGCGCAGCATGGCGCCCAGCAGTGCCGGAGTGGCCACACGGCCGCTTCCAGAAAGCTCATCTAAGGCAACGGAGATCGGAGCAATTGTTGGTGCTGCCATTCGTCCTCACACACGGAATCGCACGCACCACAGAGTGGAAGAAAGCTGATAATTAACTCTACCGCGAGGAACGTCGGCTGCGAAGGACAGTAAGTCCATAGTCCTTCGTAACTGGACTACAAACGAAAGGGACGGCTCGTCGCCGCCCCCTCGCTTGCCTTCTAAGTTGTTGCTACAAAACTACTTCTTGGACGTTTTCTTCTTGCCGTAGCTGGTTTCCACGCTGGTCCCGATGCTCGCCAGCAGATCTTTCGCACTCTGAGCATTTGGACCATTGGGGGCCATCTCCAGGTACTTCTGAAACGCTTCCGCCGTGCCCGGAGGCGCGATTGTCTTATCCCCCTGCAGAGTCGCTTTGCCGAGCAGATTCACGCCCTTCTGGTAGTATGCCTCGGCGCGCGTAGGATCGGCGGCAATGCACTTGTCGAAGGCGGCATTGGCGTCATCAACGCGGCCCGCGTTCGTGTAGACAGCCCCGATATTGAAATATGCTGCCCCGGCTTGCGTCGGATCGGCCTTAGCCGCCGCATCGTAACTCTTTACCGCGTCGTCGATCTTTCCCGACTTGGCATAGGCGTCGGCAAGGTTGATGTAAAAACCGGCCAGTTGCTGGTTCGCCTTGGCCGCGTCTTTTTCTTTCCCGTTTTGCAGATTGTCTTGCTTCAGCTGAATCGCTTTGTTATAGGCGTCTACAGCCGACTCGTAGCGCTTTGTCTTCTCGGCCTTGTCGCTCTGTTGAGCAGCGGAAAGCCGGTAGGCATCTCCCAGCCGATACCAGAGAACATCCCGCGTCGCATCAACTTGATTGGCTTCGGAGAGCGCGGCGATGGCGGTATCGTAGTCCTTCGCGGCAATTGCCTGGTTAGCGGCATCGAGCTTGCCTTGCAGCGTCTTGACGGTTGTGACTTCCTTCTGTTGCTTGGCTAGTTGCTCCTGTCTTTCCTTCTGCTGCGCCTCCGTCAGACCCTCACCCTTGGCCGCCGCCTCCTGTTGCTTCTTCTGATCGAAGTCCAGGACGTTTTCGTCCAGCTGAACCGGAAAACCCTTGACGAAGTCGATCGGCTTGTTCGCCTTCATCTCATCGGCATTCTTGTAGAGCGTGACGACATACTTTCCCGGCGACAACCCTAGAGAGAAATACTCGCCCTTCTTGTTTGTCTTGAGGGTGTACTTTTGGCCATTGTCCTGGTTCATCCAAACCACGATCGCATCAACGACCGGGTTGCCTTGCGCATCCCTGCACGTGCCCTTTACCGTTCCAGAAGCCTGCGCGAAAGCGACCGGGGCAGACAGGGCCGCGGCCAATACAGCGATCAAAAGAATAGCGAAATGCTTTTTCATATTGCCTCCCGGCAACAAAAATCTATCGGGCCACATAGGGAATCGGATCCTGGACTCCCGTGGCCTGGAACGCGCGCAGGCGCAGCACACAGCTATCGCATACTCCGCAAGCCTGATCCGCGCGACTGTAACACGACCAAGTTAAATCGAACGGCGCACCCAATTCAAGGCCGAGACGCACAATCTCGGCCTTCCGCATTGCAATCAAAGGAGTAACGATTTCGATCTTGCCCTCCTTCGTGCCGGCTTTTACCACCTCGTTGAAGGCCTTGTAATACGCGGGGCGGCAGTCAGGATACCCGGAACTATCCGGTTCCACTGCGCCGATGTAGACCTTTGTAGCGCCAAGTACTTCCGCCCAACTGACAGCCGCCGCGAGAAAGTGCGCATTGCGGAAAGGCACGTATGTTACTGGGATATCTCTGCCGATCACCTCCGCATCCGGAACTTCGATCGCTTCGTCGGTGAGGGCTGATCCTCCGATCAATCGCAGAGCCTCGTTTCGAATCATGAGGCGGTCATGAATTTTCAGACGCTGGCAGATCGCGAGAAAAGACTGGCGTTCGCGCTCTTCAGTGCGTTGGCCGTAGCTGACGTGTAGAGCGGCGGCGTCATGATCACGGGTCGCCAGGGCAGCACACACGCAGGAGTCCATGCCTCCGCTGAGAAGAATCACAGCACGCTCTCTGTTTCTGTCCATCTCTTGTAGTCATGCCCCCGAAGCAGCCGATACGGGCCAAACATAATTGATGGGCGCGTGATCGGCTAGAGGGCGTAAGGCAACGTTTCCGATCCGCCAGGCATAGTCCTCGATATACCGCACCTCGGCCGCGTCTCGATCCTCTTTCATGTACTCATCAGCAGGATCACGCTCCTGCACTGCGCGCGCGAGATCAATGTAAAACGGTCTTCCGACATGGGTGTACTCCAGCAATCCTTCGGGGGGTACGCGGGTTACCACGTCGCAGCAATCGACATAGCGATGGTTGTCGAGTTGCCTCCGTTGCAGAGCCGCGACAAACTCGCTATTGCCCACCCTTGGCGAGCCAAACGTATAGAGGGACGAAGGCAATTGCAAGCTCGCAGCCACTGTGGCCATGGCCGCGCCGAGGCTGTGTCCAGTGAACAGAAGTCTTGCCTCTGCCACTGTGGACAATCCCTTCTGGACCTGATCCCAGATTTGGGTAAGTGCACCCGCAAATCCCGAATGCACCTTGCCAATGCCCGTCCAGGGCTGCAAGGAAGTCTTAATATCGTCTATCAGATCGGTAGGATCATCTGCGTCTGTACCGCGAAACGAGAGTACCGCCAGCTTGGCGGTATCATCGATCGCCAGAAAAGCGTGCGATCCCTGGCCCTGCGGCCCTGTTGGATTCTCGAAAAACTTGCACTCCTGAAAACCGATACCAGCGATCACCTTGAGGATTTGATCCCGGTCAAAAGCAAAATCTGGTTCCTGCCGAGCGTACGCCAACCGCGCCATTTCGGCGCACAAGGCCGCATCCGATGTGGGACGTCCAGTCGAAAAAAACGCCCCACGCCGAGCCGGGTAGAATAAATCTTCCTTGGCCGCGCTGTAAGGGACATTCATAGCGAGGTGCCCTTCAGACCCCTTTCATTGCCGGGTCCCATATGAACTTATGCAACTGCAGACTGAGTCTGGCGGGGACATTGTCGGCAATCATCCACTCGGCAAGCTCTTGCGGATCAAGCAGGCAGTGCGAACTGTTGCGGGCACCGCTGGCCTCTTTTCGAAAAGCCGGGGAAAACAAGACAGCATTTACTCTCGCGGCGAGCTTGTGTCGCAGCACGAAATCACGCGCAAATTCGTAATCGGCGCGGCTGCTGAGCACGAACTTGATCTCGTCTAGTGGCGTCAGAGTCTCGATATTCTCCAGACGGAACGTATCGCCTTCCCCGGAACCCGGGCATTTCACATCTACGATTTTCACCACAGTGGCTGGAACCCGTTCCAGAGGCCGCTCCCCACTTGTCTCCAGCAGAACAGTGAAGCCGTGCTCGATCAGCCATTGCATCAAGGGAACGAGTTCCCGTTCCTGCAGCAGGGGCTCACCGCCAGTAATCTCGACGAGTCCGCCGCCAGGGCTGAGCCGCAGTACTTCCTCCAGGACTTCCTCAGGAGAGAGCTTTCGACCTCCATAGAACGTGTATTCGCTGTCGCACCAACTGCAGCGCAGGTTGCATCCCGTAAGTCGGACAAATACGCACGGCAACCCTGCATACGTCGACTCGCCCTGCAGCGATTTGTAGATTTCCGTGATTTGCATCGTAGCGCCGGCTGTCGTGCGGAAGCCGGCCCGCAGCGGTCCGCGCAACCTATTCCGAATATTTCGCCGTGGTCGTGTCCGTTTCGAACACCGTGACGTCCTTGACTCGAACCCGGCCCTTGGTCACGGACTGCAAACGGCTGTTCGATTCATCGTAGAAATATTTCGCCAGATTCTCGGCGGACGGGTTAATGACCGTAAATGGCTCTATATCATTGATCATTTGGTGATCGAGCCGTTCGATCACATGCCTCATGACCTCGCGCAAGTCCTTGAAATCGAGCAAGAGACCAGCCTTGTCTAATTCCGCGCCCGCCAAAGTGACTCGAATCTTGTAGTTATGCCCGTGCGGATTTTCGCACTTGCCTTTGTAATTCCGAAGGTAATGCCCAGCGGCAAATGAATCTTCGACGGTGACTTCGAACATGATCCCCCAACGGCTGGACCTGGGATACATCCAGCCTGACTTCTCTGCAAGGCTCTATTCTAGCGCCTTGCCCGACAGTCCGGTCATGCTCCAAGCCCAAAAAAGCTCTCCACTGCCCGAAGATCCGTCGTCCTCCTGTAATTTGGCAGACTGTCCATGAACACTCTGCCGTACTGCTTCTTCAGAATGCGGTTGTCGAGCAGCACCAGCAGCCCCCGGTCATGCAGAGAACGAATAAGGCGACCGAATCCTTGTTTCAGCGTGATAACCGCGCTCGGCACCTGGTATTGGAAAAACGCATTCCCGCCATCGGCATCAATGGCTTTCACCCGGGCTGAGACTACTGGGTCGCTCGGTACGGCAAAGGGCAAGCGATCGATAATCACGCAACTCAGTTGCTCTCCCTGCACATCCACTCCCTGCCAGAAGGAAGCCGTCGCAAACAGAACTGAATTGGGCGTCAGGCGAAACTCCTCGAGGAGAGCACTCTTCGGAGCATCCCCCTGCCGCAGCATCGGAAACTCGACCTCGCCCAGAAGCCGATCGTAGATGTCGTTCATCTGCGCGTAACTGGTAAACAGCACAAAGGCACGCCCGCGGGTAATCCCAAGAAGTTTGCGAATCCGCTCTGCGGCCTTGCCCGTGAATTCCGGAGTCCTTGGATCGGGCAGGTCCGGGGGAACATACAGAATCGCCTGATTGGAGTAATCGAAATGTGACTGCAGGATTAGCTCACGCGCGTTCTCAAACCCCAGCCTCTTTTGGATGTATTCGAATCCGCCGCCCACGGCGAGCGTCGCCGAGGTGAGGACCGAAGTTTCTAATTTCGACCACAGGCATTCGCGCAGAATGGGGCCGACATCGATCGGCGTAGCCTGTAGAAAGACATGCTGACGTCCTTGGCCCCATTCTTTCTTCTCCGCCTCGGTGCCTGCCTTGACCGAAGTCGGAGGCTGTCTCCGCGGTGAAAGGGATCTTCCCCGCCGCTCGATCCAGAAGACCGTATTGCGGTCTCCCGACTCAAGCACAAAGCGGAGTTGCACCTGAATCTCCTGGGCTCGCCGCACAAAATTGAAAACCTCTTCCGGCTTTTGCGGCAGGGCTTCGAGTTCTCCTGCCAGGCGAGTGAACGCCTGGTCTAGCGCCACGAATTCGTCGCCATTTTCCTCCAGGAACTCGGGGCGTGCATCGAACGCAAACCGCCCGTCTCCGGCGGGCAGCACCGAGAAGAAGAGTTGCGAGCGGTCCCGCAAATTCCCGAGCGCCCCAGAGAGCGATGCCGAAAGCATCCGGTTGCTTTGCATCGAATGCTCCACATCGCGCGCCAGTTCTTCCACCCGCAGATTGCTCACCGAAATCCCGAAGTAGCTCCCTGCCACATCTTCCAGTTCATGCGCCTCGTCGAAGATGACGGCGGCGGCGTCCGGGAGAATTCCCGCGTCTTGCGCCTCTTCGGCCTGCATTTTGATCGCAAGATCGGCAAAGAACAGATGGTGATTGACGATGATGATGTCGCTCTCCATCGCCCGCCGGCGCATCTCGGTAATGAAACACCGTTCCCACTGGCTGCACTTCTGGCCGGTACAGGTATCCGCGCGCGCGTCAAGCTTGTGCCAGAGAGCACTCGCCTCCGGCAACTCCGCCAACTCGGCCCGATCGCCAGTTGCCGTGTTCTTCTCCCAGGCCGCAATCGCGCGGTATTGCTCGATCTCCTCGAGTCCGCTCAGCACCGGCTGGTCGGTAAGGTCGTAGAGCTTCTTGCGGCAAAGATAATTGCTGCGCCCCTTCATATAACAAACCGATAGCCGGACGACGGAATCCGAGGGCCCCGACACGAGAGCCTGCTCCAGGAAAGGAACATCCTTATAGAAAAGTTGCTCCTGAAGGTTCTTGGTTCCAGTCGAGATGATCACGCGTTTGCCGGATCGGATCACCGGCACCAGATAGGCCAGCGTCTTCCCAGTTCCAGTCCCCGCCTCTACGATGAGGTGTCGCTTCTCTGAAAGTGCCTGCTCCACTGCCTGCGCCATTTGCAGTTGTCCGCGGCGGAATTCGTAGGCTGGATGCGTCTTCGACAGAATTCCACCCGGCGCAAAGAATTGGTGTAGCGAGGCGTCTTTGCCGCTTGGCGAAGGGCGGTTGGAAGAAGTCGAGGCGGGATGGGGGGGAGCAGCCACCGAAGACTCTATAATAACGATTTCGGACCTCCCGCATGGTGCTCAGTCCGGGCCTCGCCCGGCGGACAGCCGAAGCGGCTGTCCCCACATGAGCAAGCCTAACCAACATCCGAATTCCGCTTCTCCCGTCATTGCCATCGTTGGCCGCCCCAATGTCGGAAAGTCGACCCTCTTCAATCGCATCGTTGGCTCGCGCCGTGCGATCGTGGGCGACGAACCGGGCATCACGCGCGACCGCCTCTACGGAGATGCCGAATGGAACGGCCGCCAGTTCCGTGTCGTCGATACGGGTGGTATCTTGCCCGAAGAGAAAGACCTGATCCCCGCCGAAATCTTCCGTCAGGCGCGCGTAGCGTTGGAGGAAGCCGCAGCCATCATCATGGTTGTCGATGGCCGCTCAGAGCTTGCGGGTCCTGATCTCGAGCTCGTGCGACTACTCCGGAAAGCGAACCGGCCGCTTTTCCTCGCTGTGAACAAAGTCGATAGTGACAAGCAGTCAGCTCTCATCAGTGATTTCCACCGGCTTGGCGTCGAGGAGATGTTACCCATCTCTGCCGAGCACGGACGCGGCGTGGACGACTTGCTGGATGCGGTTGTAGCAACGCTCCCCAAAAACCTCACCACAGGGGACACGGAGGCCACAGAGCAGCAGCTAACGACCAACGACGAACGACCAACGACCGAAGTCAAGGTCGCCATCATCGGCCACCCCAACGTAGGCAAGTCGACCTTGCTGAATCGCCTGACTGACTCAGATCGCGCCATCGTATCTCCCCTCCCTGGAACCACTCGCGATGCTATCGACGAAGTAGTCGAACGTGACGGTCAACGTTTTCGTTTCATCGACACGGCGGGCATGCGCCGCAAAGGCAAGACGCACCTGATGGCCGAGAAGCTTTCGGTGGTGATGGCGCGCAAGCATCTGGAAGCGGCCGATGTTGCACTGCTCGTAATCGACGCAACCGAGGGTGTCAGCCAACTCGATGCTGCAATCGCCGGCTACGCCCACGAGAGTGGACGATCCGTGATCATCGTCGTCAACAAATGGGACCTGATGATCGCCGGCCATCCGAAGAAAGGAAGGCCGACAAAATCAGAGCGCATGCGCGAGACCAGACGGCCGGGCGATCGCGACGCCTTCGAGCAGCGCCTGCGTTACGACCTGAAATTCCTTGGCTACGCGCCAGTGGTCTTCATCTCCGCTCAAACAGGAAATGGCACAGAGAAGATCTTCCCGCTGCTCAAGGAAGTCGCAGCCGAACGCCGCAAGCGCATCTCGACGTCAGAGATGAACCGCTTCATTGAACAGGTCGATTTCGACCGCGCATCCGTGCCGATGCGGCAGCGTGTGAAGATCCTGTATATGACACAAGCCTCGGTTGCGCCGCCAACATTTGTCCTGTTCACCAACCGCGGCGTGAAGCTGCATTTTGCGTATCAGCGATTCCTGGAGAATCAGATCCGCCACGCCTTCGGCTTCATGGGTACGCCGATCTGGATCAAGAACCGAGCTCGGGAGTAGGAGCACAAGCAGAGTTGCCGTCTTCCAATCCATGTGGGGACAGGCGCCCTCGGCTGTCCGGCGGAGCGAAGCTCCGCAGCCTGCTAGGGATAAGCATCGATAAGTTCGCTGTAGGCCGCCCCGCGATCACATATGCAGGGCGACAGAGCGCCGCTGATCTACTAGGAATGCCACGCGCATAAGGCCAGCCGAACGGACACTGTCAAGAACCTCTTTTACCACTCCCCACCTTGCGCGCATATCGGCTTTTATGTAAACCTTTCGCTCTACGCTGTGATCTTTCAGGTGGTCGGCTATCTTCACTCGCAGTGCCATGGTGTCGACCTGATCACCACCGAAATAGATTTTGCCATCGCGGGTTACACTGACGATCATCGCATCTTCTCGATCGGCATCACGCATGGAAACCGGGTGGCCAATCTTTGGCATGTCGACCGGGATAACTTTACGGTGGTGTGGCTGGGTCTCCACCATAAATAGAGCGAGAATAGCGAACAGTACAATTCCCATCACGCCCGCGAACTGAAGTGTGTTGAAATCGCTGAACAGCTTCGCCGGTTTTCGCCAGCTCTGCAACATGATGAGGTGCCTGCTTTCATTTCACCACGCAGAAAACCGGGCAACAGATTACGGCAGTACTCGGCGGCACGTGTTAGGAGTCACTCTCCTGCAACCGTTCGATCCTGCGTCATCAGCCCAACTCGCTGAACACCCGCATGGTGCGCTAGGTCGATCACGTCGGCTACATACTGGAAATCCACATCGGCATCACCGCGCAAGAACGCCACTTTCTCGACACGCGTCAGGTAAATCCTCGCTAGCCGTGACTCCAGTTCCGGCCACGGCACATCCTCACGATTAATTTTCACGATCGGAGGCTGATCCTTCGCCGTCCACACGACCTCAACGACGACGGTCCGCGGCTGCGGAGTCGTGGGAGTCTCTGTCTTACTTGGTTCCGGAATCTGCGCCTTCTCTCCATACTCCGGATCCATCGATACGACCAGCATGAACATGATGATCAACGTCAGCAGCACATCGATCAGCGGTGTGACGTTGATCTGTGGTCCAGACGGACCTCCGCCTGCCATTGAGAAAGCCATCGGAAAATGCTCCTCTCGGGCACGCGTGTCTGAAGCATCAGACACCTGTTGCACAACGAAGGTTCCTGCGCACGATTCACCCGCGCGCTCCAACACGGTAACCAGGTTGCGAGTTACGGCAGGAAACATGCATCATGATTGTGTGGACGTCCAAAACCGCCGGCCGCACTCACACTCATGATTCGTTCACGGTACCGGTGTCTTTTGGTGTTTGTCGCTCTCGCGCCCTGCTTACGCGCCCAAGACAACTACGAGATCCAGGTCTACGGCTACGAAACCGTCGCTCCGCGTTCCACCATGGTAGAGATCCATTCGAACTTCACGGTCGACGGCAGCAAAACCGTGCAGGATGGCGTTCTCCCGACCAATCACGCCATGCACGAAACACTCGAGATCACGCAGGGAATCACCGACTGGTCTGAAGTCGGCTTTTACGTTTTTTCTAGCATCCAGCCTGACGGCGGGTGGCAGTGGGTGGGCGATCATATCCGCCCCCGCGTTCGCATCCCGGAAGCCTGGCACTGGCCGGTTGGTGTAAGCCTGTCACAGGAGATTGGGTACCAGCGTGCGGCGTTCTCGGCTGATACGTGGACCTGGGAGATTCGCCCGATCATCGACAAGAAACTCGGTCCCTGGTACCTGAGCTTCAATCCCACGTTGGATCGCTCATTCCACGGGCCCGGCGTAAACAAAGGCGTGGAGTTCTCGCCGAACGTGAAGATCAGTTATGACTTCACGAAGAAGATCGCAGGAGGATTGGAGTATTACGGCGCTTATGGATCTTTGAGTGGATTCGATCCAGTACACGACCAGGAGCACCAGTTTTTCCCCACCCTCGATATTGACTTCGCCCCGCAATGGGAATTCAACTTCGGAGTCGGAATCGGAGCTACAAGCTCCACCGATCACTTGATCATCAAGTGCATCGTCGGGCGCCGCTTCTCCTGGCCGCACAGTCAGGGTGCCAAGCTGAAGTCGCAGGCGCCGTGATCTCCGCCTGTTTCTACGTGGCTGGCAACGGAGGCGGCGTGAATGGGGGCGAGGCTCCCAGCGGAACCGCTGACGCCGACGCCGGTGCGTAAAGCGCCGCATGGAGAGGCCGATAACGCCCGGCAAAGAAGTATATGGAGTACGCCGGGAAGAACACGATCGCCGGAACCGAAATCATCGAGATCAGGAAGAAGAAGATCAGCAATACAACACAACCTGCGAGAGCAGCGATGGTGATCGTCAAAACATTCAAGGTCAAGCCCGCATTTTTTCCTGCGATCACGGCGGCCACGATAACCGCCACCACCGGAACGGCGAGAATCAATCCGAGGATCACCCCCACAATCCCGATTGCGATCCCGGCAACAATCGTCAAAATGATCTTCATGCCAATATAGAGCGCATACCCTCTGATGTCGGTCTCGATCATCGGCCACAACCGTCGCCATCCTTCCAGCGCACCAATTCCTTCGAAGGCCATTTGCGGAACGACGAAATCTTTGGTCAATACGTGAATCAGCGCCAACGCGATCATGAAGGCAACAAACACCACCATGACAACAATGCCCGTGAGCACTAACTGCACCAGGTGTGCCCGCCATGGATGAAACCATCCCATGCCGAAGGCAAATGCTGCCGGACCGCCGATCAGTACCACCGCCGCAGCGAAGGTCGCTAGAATCAAGCCCATCTGCCACAGGAAGTACTTCCAACCATTGTCCTGCCGGCGGCTCCAGCCGGCTCGTACATGGCATTCCCGCGTGAGCACGCTGTCAAACAGGACGAACCGCATCACGCTGCTGATAAAGGTGATCACGATGAATAGAACCAGGCCCGTGATCACAAACACCGTGATCACACTCGCAAGAATGGCCGGATCAATTTTGTGAAAGATATCGCCAATTGCCGGAATCTGCGGCTGCGGTTGCTGAGAAGGGGGCGTATGCAGGTTCAGGTTTCCTCCTGACCCCAACTCCCCTGCTAGAAGGCCTACAATCGCGAGGCGCGCCCACTGAGCGAAGCGAAAGGGTTTGAACAGCTGGCGCTTCGTGTGCTCAAAGGCAAGCGTAATGCAATCCATGGCCGGGATCGGCATCGTGTACCTTCCCTGGTTCGTCAGCGGCAAGTTACTGCGAACCGTCAGCGCTGAGCAAATCAGTTCTCGTGGAAAAGATCAGTGACGTCGATCACTGGGAGAGGACTATTCATATCGCAAGGCTTCCACCGGATCGAGCTTCGACGCCCTCACCGCTGGCACCAGCCCGCTGATCACGCCCACGAACAGCAGCGCTGCAGTCGACAGCAAAACTGTAATCACAGATATCCGCAGATGGATATCGCCCTGACCGGAGTCATCCTCAAAGAGCGGACCCATCATGGGCAGCGTTCCTACTGCCCACGCTATGAGATACGAAAGCACGACTCCGATGGTTCCCCCCAATAACATGATCAGCAGGGTCTCGGCCAGGAACTGCAGCTTAATGTGGCGCTTACGGGCACCCAAGGCCCGTCGTAGCCCGATCTCGCGAATGCGCTCATCGACCGAGACGAGCATGATGTTCATGACGCCGACGCCGCCAATCCCAAGCGTCAGCGTGCCGATGAAGGTGAGCAGCACCTGCAGTCCGATGGTTAAAGCATCGATGATCGGGCGGAACTCATCACGCCCGAACATCTGAAATGCCTTCGGATCGGTTGGAGAAAAATTCTGTCGGGTCGCCACAGCCGCGAGCACTTGCGCCATCGCTTTCTTCTCGAACTGTGGCGCGATGGGCTCAAACACCATCACGGCGGCATAGCGGGTGTTCCACAAATCTCCAGCCGCGGAATACGGAATCCACGACGAATCGTCATCGCTCGAAAAGTAATTACTCAACTGGATCTTCCGCGCCATCACACCGATCACGGTGAAACGCACGCCCGAAACCACCACCGTCTCACCCACTGCGGGACGCCCGCTGAAAAGCTGCTCCTTCAGGCGCCCGCCCAGAAAGATGACGCGCCGTCGCTCCAGTTCATCCTCAGCGTTGATCCACCGTCCTTCGGAAGGAACCTCGTTCCGCATCTCGCCATATTCCGGACAAACACCGCGCACCGGCGCGGTCCCTACCATGCGGTCGCCATAGGCAATCCCGGGACGCCGTACGGTTTCGAGGCAAACGTGCTTCACCAACGGAGCCGTCGCCTTTACCATTTCCAGGTCCGACTGCTCGAGCACGACCTTCTTCCCAGCGCGCTGCCCACCAGGCTGTTCGCTAGTCTGCTGCGGCCAGCAAATCACCACGCTTTTACCGAACGCGTCAAACCCATGCACCAGGATGCTGCGGAAGCTGCTCCCGTAAGCGATCAGCAGCGTAACCGTCGCAATTCCCCACACGATGCCCAGCATGGTGAGGAAGCTGCGCGTGACGTTGCGCTTCAGCGCAACCCAGGCCTCGACAATGATCTCAATCAGCATTTCAAAAACCGGAACGACCGTTCTCTCTCAAGACATTGACGCTGCGTGCCCCACTTCTGGCCGCCTTTGCCGGAAGTGGGGAATTTCAAGAAGGCAATCAAAGCTTTCTCCCGGTTCGTGTTCATCCCCCAGCCTCGTACCGCAGCGCCTCAATCGGATCCACGGAAGCCGCTCGTCGTGCCGGATACAGCGCCGCCCCGACCGCAATCGCCCCGAGCAAACCTGCGGCCGTCAAGCCAGAACTCCAACTGGGGATCAGACCTGCAAAGAAGTCGGGCATCGGCAGCATGTTGACCAATGCACAAAATCCGAAAGCGATGCCCAGCCCGATCCCGCCGCTCAGCAACGCAATGATCAAAGCCTCAATAAAGAACTGCCGCAGGATTGTCCCAGCCGGGGCGCCGATGGCCTTTCGCACCCCGATCTCCCGTGTCCGTTCCCGGACGGCGACCAGCATTACATTCATCACGCCGATCCCGCCAAGAAGCAGGGTCACAATGCCGACCGCTCCCAGGAAAAACTTCATCCCGTCGGTCATCGTCTTGAACGCCTGCGCTTCTTTCACTGTGTCCCAGATGGGACAAGCCTCTTTGTCGTTTGGGTCGTAACGATGCATGCGGGCCAACGCGACCCGCACTTCGTGTTTACAAGCCTCATGCTGCGCGACTGATTTCGGGGTTACCAAAAGCTGATCAAACGTAGTCGGCGTTCCCGGAGGCTTATCGGGAAAGTCGCGTCGCATTGCCGTAAACGGAAGGAACACTTTGTTGACATCCCATCCGTCATAGCTCGAATCCTGTTTCTTCTTTGCCATTACGCCGATCACGCTGTAGGGGAAGTCGTTCAAGTAGATGGTCTCGCCCACAGGACTTCGTCCGGGGAACAGCTGCTTTGCCGCATCCGAACCGAGGAACGCAACGCGCCGTGCTTCCCGCATATCGTCCCAGTCATAGAAGCGTCCCGCGCCAACGTCGAGCGTCCTGATAAAGCCGAACGGCGGATACGACCCAGTTACCGTGAATGCGGCATTGTTGTAATTCGAATGCGTCCGGACCGTATCCTGCTCCAGTTCCGGGATGGCATACTCGCAGTCCGGCGACTCGGCCTGCACGACCGCCACATCGGCGTCTTCCCAGTGCACCACGCGTCCCGCATGCATGCCGCCCGCCTGCAAACTGGTGCGCCCATGGAACACGATCATGATGTCTTTCCCAAGATTCCTCGCCTGTTCTTGTTGCCCCTTCCGCAAACCCTCACCCGCTGCCACCATCAATACGATGGAGACAATACCCCACGCTATCCCGAACATCGTCAGGAATGCGCGCAGCTTGTGGGACCACAGGGTCCGAAGCACATCCAGGAATAAGTCGCGTAAGGTCATGCCGCTGGTTGGACGCAGACAAAGGCGAAACGTGATCGCTCGAGCTGCCCTGTTAGCAGATACGCATTCGCCTGCGTTTTTGTTGCAGGAATTTTCGGCGGAAAACGCCGGGACGCCGGGGTCCAGGCAAGCCGGATCAGCCTCGGATCACGGCCTGCGCAGCATGAGCCAACCAGGCCTCGAACTCACTCAAAGCCAATTCACACTGAAGACGATGCCGCTCCTTGCGGTCGCGGACCTTTCTTTCCAGCGGTGGCAGCAGATCGAAGGTGATATTCGCCGGCTGGAACTCCTTCGAACTGGCATGTGTCACATAGTGCACAAGCGATCCAAATGCAGAAGCACGCGGAGCCGGCCTCATTTCCAAGTCCGACACAAACGCCGAGGCATGCATCCCGGCAATCAAACCGGTGGCGATGGATTCCACATACCCCTCAACCCCGCAAATCTGTCCCGCAAACAATACCGGTGGGTGCGCCGTCATTTGCAATGTCTCGCACAGCAAGCTTGGAGCATTGATGTAAGTATTGCGGTGAATCTGCCCATAGCGGAGAAAACGCGCATTCTCAAGCCCAGGAATTAGCCGCAGCACACGCGCCTGCTCGCCGAATTTCAGATGATTCTGGAAGCCGACAAGGTTATAAGAATCCGCCCGCAGATTCTCCTGCCTCAACTGCACGACCGCATAGGGCATCTTCCCCGTGCGTGGATCTTTCAATCCCACCGGCTTCATCGGCCCAAATCGCAGAGTATCGCGCCCGCGTCGCCCAATCTCTTCGATCGGAAGGCAACCCTCGAAGTAGTTGAGTCTCTCCCAGTCGCGCTCTTCGACGGATTGCGCCGCTGTAAGCGCATCATAAAAGTGGTCGTATTCCTCTTTCGTCATCGGACAGTTGATGTAGTCCGCTGATCCCTTGTCGTAACGTGCTGCCATGTACACCCGCGCCATGTCGATCGAGTCCGCCTCCACGATCGGGCTGATCGAGTCGTAGAAGTAGAGCTGCGGACTTTCCGCAGGCACAGCGCCGTTATCATTCGACTTGGGCAAGCTGAGCCGGACAATCTCGCGGGCCAGGGCATCCGAAGTCAGCGGACCACTGGCGATGATCGTTACGTCTTCATTCTCGTTAACGCGAGTGACCTCTTCGCGGCGCACTGCAATGTGAGGTTCACGCGAAATGGCCTCCGTCACACGTGCCGCGAATGTCACGCGATCGACGGCCAAAGCATGCCCGGCCGGAACAGCGCACTCGCGCGCGGTCTGCATCAGCAGCGAACCCGCCCGCCTCATCTCTTCCTTCAAAAGCCAGGGAGCCGTATTCTCCGAATCCGACTTCAGCGAATTGGAACACACCAACTCCGCGAAGTCTCCAGTCTGATGCGCCGGTGTCGAGCGCACGGGCCGCATCTCGAACAGCTCAACGTCAATGCCCCGCCGCGCGCACTGCCATGCCGCCTCAGCACCCGCAAGACCGCCACCGATAACTTTGATTCGTCCCATAGAAAAACTACTTTGCTTCACGGCGAGTCTTGTCGGCCAGCCGATGCAGAGGTTCGCCCATTAGCAGCACGGGGCGCCATTGATCGCGAAACTCCCCTCCTAGAGCCTTATAGAACTCGATCGCTTTCTGGTTCCAGTCGAGCACTTCCCAACGTATGCCGTAGCACTGTTCATCGATGGCAATTCGCGCCACTTCTGCCAGGAGCGACGTGCCAATTCCCTGTTTGCGGAATTTTTCCCTCACAAACAGATCTTCCAGGAAGAGACCGCGGCCTACCCATGTCGAGAAGTAATTGAAGAACAAGGCGTACCCCGCCGCTTCTCCATCCCACTCAGCGATCAGCGCGCGGAATCTCGGATTGGCGCCGAACCCATCGCGAGCAAGATCCTCTTCACGAATTGTCACCCACTCAAGTTCTCGTTCGAACTCTGCCAACTCACGAATCATGCTGCGTAGCAAGGCAGCATCACCGACCGTTGCTGGACGGATTCTCATCATAAATCGCAGAACTCCTCGACTATCTTACTTGGCAAACTGCTGGGGCGTTCAGTCGACCAACCCCTTCTACGCACCCCGCCGCTGCTACAAAGCTATAATCGATCCTCATGAATCTGGAACGAAAGGTGGAAGAACTGAAGCGTCGCAACCAGCTGGCCGAGGATGGCGGCGGTGCCAAGCGGCGCGAACGTCAGCACAAAGAAGGCAAGATGTCGGCCCGCGAGCGCATCGAGTTCCTGCTCGATGAAGGCACCTTTGAAGAAACTGACAAGCTCGTCACGCACCGCTCCACCGATTTCGGCATGGCCGAGCAGAAGATCTACGGCGACGGATTCGTTACCGGCTACGGCAGAATCGAAGCACGTCTCGTTTACGTCTTCGCCCAAGATTTCACCGTCTTCGGCGGATCACTCTCCGAGGCAAACGCCGCCAAGATCGTCAAAATCATGGATCTCGCCGCAAAAATGGGCGCGCCCGTGATCGGCCTCAACGATTCCGGTGGCGCCCGCATTCAGGAAGGCGTCATGTCGCTCGCCGGCTATGCCGATATCTTCCTGCGCAACACACTCTACAGCGGCGTCGTGCCGCAGATCTCAGCCATCATGGGCCCCTGCGCCGGGGGCGCCGTATATTCCCCCGCCATCACCGACTTTGTCCTGATGGTCGACAAGACCTCGTACATGTTCATCACGGGCCCGGATGTAATCCGCACCGTCACGCACGAAGAGGTCACAAAAGAACAACTCGGTGGAGCGATGACGCACAACGAAACTTCCGGCGTGGCACATTTCCTCGCTCACGACGACGCCGAATGTTTATCGATGGTGCGCGAATTATTAAGCTTCCTTCCGTCGAACAATCTCGACGACCCGCCGCGCAAGAGCTGCACCGACCCCATTGATCGGGCAGACGCAGCTCTCGACAAGATCGTGCCAGCCGAGTCGAACAAGCCCTACGACATCAAAGACGCGATCCATTCCGTCGTAGATGACGGCTACTTTTTCGAGGTGCAGGAGCACTACGCGAGAAATATCGTCGTTGGATTCGCCCGCCTCGATGGCCGTTCCGTAGGAATCGTCGCAAACCAGCCGTCAGTTCTGGCGGGCACGCTCGACATCAACGCGTCCGTGAAAGGCGCCCGCTTTGTGCGCTTCTGCGACTGCTTCAACATCCCGCTGGTCACGTTCGAAGACGTTCCGGGATTCCTGCCTGGAACCGCGCAGGAGTACGGCGGCATCATCAAGCACGGAGCCAAACTGCTCTTTGCCTTCGCCGAGGCGACGGTCCCGAAACTAACGGTGATCACACGCAAAGCCTACGGCGGAGCCTACTGCGTCATGGCCTCAAAACACATTCGCACCGACGTGAACTATGCCTGGCCCACAGCCGAGATCGCCGTCATGGGACCGGAAGGAGCGGTCGACATTGTCTACAAGCGCGAACTTGACGCGGCGGGAACTGACCGTGAGAGGGTCCGCCAGGAGAAGATCGAAGAATTCCGCGATCGCTTCGCCAACCCGTACGTCGCGGCAGAGCGCGGCTTCGTCGACGCCGTAATCCAGCCCCGCGACACGCGCAAGAAGTTGATCCAGGCCTTGGCCATGCTCGAGACCAAGCGCGACAAAAATCCGCCCAAGAAGCATGGGAACATACCGCTCTGAGTCGTCGCAAAACGGAGGCTCTTAGAATGAAGCAACTACTTACAGTTATTAGTTTTCTTCTTCTCTCTATTTCAATCTTTGCACAGGATTCTGCATCTTGGCTTGCTTCGCTTCCCGAAGCCAAGGACTACGTCCAGCACCGATCTTCCAGCTACGACCGCAGCGGCGGCAATGCCGATGCCCGCTCCGTCGCACCGGGCGAAACACTCACTTTGCTTGACGAACCTGGCCCCGGCCTCATCACTCACGTATGGGGGACCATCGCCAGCGATGATCCTCATCACCTCAAGGCTCTGGTCCTTCGAATGTACTGGGATGGCGAGACAACGCCGAGCGTCGAAGCGCCAATCGGCGACTTCTTCGGCTTGGGCTTGGGAACCTATCACCTGTTCCAATCGACCCCATTGCAAGTCGGTTCCGACAAAGCACTGAATTGCTTCTTCCCCATGCCGTTTCAGAGACACGCCCGCATCACCGTGACCAATGAGGGCGCAATCAAGACTGATGCGTTCTACTTCAACATCGACTACCGCTCTTACAGCAAGCCTCTGTCTACCGATCAACTCTACTTCCACGCCCAGTACCGCCAGGCCGCTCCCGCCCAGGGAACGACCGCACCGTGGAAGTCCAATGGCGACATGGATCACCTGAAGAACCCAAACGGCGAAGGCAATTACGTCTGGATGGAAGCCGCCGGACGCGGCCACTTCGTCGGCGTCACCATGTCAGTGCTGCAAAACCAGGACAAGTGGTGGGGCGAAGGAGACGACATGTTCTTCGTCGATGGTGAGAAGCTGTCCTCGATCAACGGCACCGGTTCCGAGGACTACTTTCTCGGCGCGTGGGATTTCGGTGGCCATCCCTTTTCCTACGCCCTATACGGCGCGCCGGTTGTAGGTCAGGAACTCGCTGGCGGCCGGTCGTCGGTCTATCGTTTTCACCTCGATTCGCCGATCACATTCACAAAGTCTCTGCGAGCGACCATCGAGCACGGCCACGCCAACCACCGCTCCGACAACTATTTCTCGGTCGCCTTTTGGTATCAAAGTGAACCTCATGCGTCATTTCCCCCTCTACCCGGTTTGGAGCAGAGGATTCCGAGAATCTATTCCGTCGGCGGGCCGGGCAATGCCGGAAAATAGGAGATCAGCGTTGTGGATCTGACTTAGGCGTTGCGGATGGGCTTTCCCGCGGCACGCTTCCCTGTGCGAACTGGGCCTGATTCAACTCACTGACCAGATGGCTGACCTGTTCGTCCGAGAGTTCAAGCTGGCCCTCTAGAACGGCACCCAGCCTGCCCACGCCGACGTCCTGGAATCTCGCATGTTGCACCGTGGCAAGATCCCTCACCGCCAGCGGCAACCGCCCCTGGAACGTCAGCCCGGTTTCGAGTGCTGACAGGATTGACTGCTTCACCTTGTCACGCAGTTCCTGTCCAAGCATCCCCGAGCGAAGTGATTCCTTCATCACGTCGGTTGCATTGATCCGCGTAATCTCTGAAAGCAGATTCACTGTGTTTGCTTTCTCAACCACAGCGGTCAGTTTTGCCTCCACGGAGCCGTCCGCCTCGGCTAGCTCCTCCGACACCGTCTGGCCGCCGAGTTTTAAGCAGGACCGTCGTTCATAATGTAGTTGCAATGCAACGGTGCTTGCTGGGGGCGAGGACGCAATTGTGGCTTCGCGAACCTCCAACCGTTCCCCGCACATTCCTGCCGAATCAACTTGTGCGCGCAGCATTTCAGTAAGTCTCGCTTGCAGCTCCGAGAGATCAACGAGCCTTGTGAGGCTGAAGGTACGCTTCCCACCTTGCGAAGTGATCTGCGAGAGTTCCCCCGAAACCGTAACTGAGACTGTGCGCCTTCCGATAACGACGGGAATCTTGACCTGCGCGAGTTGGAAATTCTGGTCTGAACTCGCAGCCAGCACAATGCCCATCTCCCTTCCCACAGCGAGCTCCTGATTCCAGAAGTCGGTCACAGACTTGCTGAGATTCTCAGCACGAGCTCCAGCATCGGCGCGTCCGCCGTTTTTTTCCTGCGCACCCTCGTCGAACTTCTGTTGGTCAATTTCCAGTTCGGAGCCGGCCTTCCCAAGTTTCTTGAGGAGTTCCTTCAGCTCTGACTTCTGCACAGGTGAGAAACCGTCGATAAACGTATGGCTATCGGTCCGGAACTGCTGCAGCAACTTGTCGATTTCCGCGACGGCGACGTCGCGCTTGGATCCTGCATTAGCTTTGGATTCCCGTTGTAAGAATGTTTCGAAGCTGGCTTGCGCAGCCGCGGAGTCTTTGGCCAGCATCTGGAATTCTGCAATCTGCTCGCTCGTGGCCTGCACCGCCAAAGCGCGATGAAAGTCCTTAAGCGTGTCTTTCTCATCCACTCCGGTTGGGCGACCGCTGGCGCCAGAAACACCACCTCCCATTCCGTGTCCGCCGTGGTGCTGCGCTTTCGCGATGTTCGGCAACAGTAGGATCGAGCACACGAACAGTATTTTCGCAATTGCGGAAAGATCTCTTTTCGAGAGCATGGCGATCGAGACCGTGGGCTCAAACTTGCACCCCGAGGCGCGAAACTTCACTCTTCACCCCTCGAAGCGTGTGGATAGCTTGTCTCGGCTGGAAGCAAAAGGCCACGATATTTACCTGGCCTTACCGAACTTTACAGTTCTTTGCGCTGGATAAGAGACGTCGAGTGGCTGAGACCCAAGGCAGGCGCGTGGCAAAAAAGCATTTTCTGCGGATGTCATCCCACGTACGGAGGTTCCTGGACTGGTCTCACACAAGTCGCTTTGGGAAGGGGCACTGCTTGCGCCGTGTCGCTGCAAGTGCAAAATGTGCAGGCTTAGGCCCCTGAGGTCGGCGCTCCATCCCAGGGAAAAACTTCAGACTCTGCTGAGGAACTTCCGGGACACATCACTCTAGAAAGGAACCACCCAAAAAGTAAGAGAGTTCCGAGGTGGTGTAGGATCCATTCGTCTCGGCCAGTAGCTCGCTTCTGACCCTTGCCGACCTGCTCTCGCTGCTTCCCTTGCGGGGCCGCTG
>DATKAP010000157.1:0-12231 GCA_035577905.1 Binatia bacterium | reverse complement strand
GCCGGTGGCGCGGAAGCTGTTGCGAATGAAATCCACTTCAGCCTTCACTACGGCTAAATTGTTTTGCGTACCGCCCTGCAGCACGAATCGTGATCCGAGCGCCGCCAGATTCGGGATGCTGGCGACGTAGAGGAAAACGTTCTTCGGCAACACCGCTGCGAGTCCTGCCAGGATTTCCTCAGCCCGCCAGCCCTGCCGCTGGAAATTGACGATATCGGATTGCATGAACACGGCACAGCCGTAGCCGAACACCGGCATGGCCTTCGCCGAAAACGCAAGGTCGGCATACTGATTGACACTAAGCCCGAAACCTTCGGCGGTTGATTGCAGGAAGTACCCATTGCCCGCCGAGCACTGCGTGTTCAGCTTGAAATCCTTTACGCGCCCGTTATGTAGGATGATGATTTTGATGTCCTGTCCGCCGACATCGACGATCACATGCGGATCTTCATAGAACTTGAGAGCGGATTCTGTATGCGCTACCGTCTCAACCAAAGCCACGTCGGCTTTGAGAACATCCTTAAGAATGTCTTTGGCGTAACCGGTAGTGGCAACGCCCAGCACTTCGAGTTTTGCATTCTGGCCTTCGACCTGTCCGCGCAGGTTCTCGAACATCTCGATCGTATCCTGGATCGGATTGCCGTTCGACAGTTGGTACGATTTACACAGAATATCTCCGTTCTCGTCCAACAAAACCGCCTTCGTGGAGGTGGATCCCCCGTCGATGCCGATGAATCCGCCTACTGTCGAGCCCTTCCGAAAAACTGCAGGCGTGAACTTCTTTCGTTTGTAGGCTTCTTTGAAGAGCTCGAGTTCACCCGGCGCCTCAACGAGTCCTTTGCCACCCGATTTGGCCTTCTCCTCCTGACGCCCGTAGTCGATGTAATGAACCAGTCGTTCGTATCCCGCATAGCAGCCGATACAGTCGTCTTCACCGCGACCAAACTCCACGGCTCCCAGCGCCGCGAAATATTGAGCATTCTGCGGAACTTTGATCAGGTCTCCCGGCTTCGCACCTTCCGGAATCTGAACCTTCCTCTCCTGCCACATGCGAGGAATGTTCGCCTGCCAGGCCTCACGCATGCCGCGAATGAAGCTGTTCGGACCTCCCAGCAACAACACGTGAGGCCGCAACGTATGGCCCCGAGTCAACACACTTAGGTTCTGCAGCACGATCGCGTCGAACAGCGATGCCATTAGCTCATCCGGAGGCGTTCCAACCTTCTGCAAGCCGTTGATGTCCGTCTCGGCGAAAACGCCGCACTTGCCGGCGACTTTATGCAGCTTGATGCCGTGATACTTCTGCTCTGCCAACAGCTCAGTCGGAATCTTCAGCTTTGCATTGATTTTGTCGATCACCGCGCCGGTTCCACCCGCGCATTTGTCGTTCATCGACGGAATCTTCTTCTTGCGTCCCGTCTCCTCGTCGTCCTTGAAGACAATGATCTTCGCGTCCTGGCCGCCGAGTTCAATCACGGAATAGACTTCAGGATGCAGCTTTTCGACCGCAAGGGATACCGCCGTGACTTCCTGCACGAATTTCGCGCCAATCTGATCCGCAATTCCGCTCCCGCCCGACCCGGTCATAAACATTCGCGTATTGTGGCGAGTGATGCCCACTTCGGACTCCATTCGCTTCAGGAACTCGAGCGTCTTCTCCGGCTGTTTGGTCTCATGCCTCTGGTAGTCCTGCCATAGAACCTTGTCGGTGCGGGCATCGATCACGACGGCTTTTACTGTGGTCGACCCAACGTCAAGCCCGACCAGGAATTCGGTCTTCTGGTCGTGGCCGTGATGCGCGTGTCGAACTTGCTGGATCGAGGGCGGAGGAGTCTCGAGCGGAGCGATCTGGATTAGTTGGGGGCCCTTATGATCGTGCATGAAATCCTCGAGACAGCGGAATCGTTAGCCAATAAGTTGGGATGCCATCGGACCGACTTTGCCAGCAGTGGGAAATCACCGTATGAGGCCCGAATTAATCTCCTGACATCGCCGGGGCAGTTACGACCCGCACTCGCGAACGCTTCCAGAAACGCGTGTCCTTGTCGATGCGATCGCCCACGTGCAGGATGAACTGCGCCGCAGTACCCGCGATTCCTCCACGATGGGGCACGTGATAGAACGGCCGCTTCAGCTCGGGATGCTCTGCGATGTACTCACGAATCTCGCTCATCTTTTTTCCGGTTGAACTCAGGCACTCCTCGAACTCCAACTTGGCTTTGACCTTTGCTTCACCGAGCGCCATTTGCACGCGGCTATGGGCATTGACCTCGCCTTCGCCGGATGTTTCGATGGGCAGGAAGATCATGTCTTTGAATTTGTTGATCACGGCGGACTGCACACCATCCGACTGCGATGACGGCATGCAGCCAAACGGCTTCAACGCGAGTACCATATGGCAGAGCTTGTGCACCGTGTAGTAGACGTTCTTGCCCACCTCCAGGTGTCCTTCTCCGCCTCGGGCGAACTGGTTATAGAAAGGATGCGCCAGTTCCGCGAGCTCGGTTTGTGGTGCAAGATGATGGGTGAGACCGCCCATGTTCTTGGCAGTACGGTGGTAGAAGAAACTCCACATCCGCTCGCCCGTGCCGATCCCCCACAACTTCTTGCGCAAGCCGATGTAATTCAAGAAGTTCTTCTTCAACTCATACCACCTCGGATCACGATACGGGCGATTCACCGGCCATTTCGCGATGGCGTGCGCTTTCGCTTGATACATCAGATATGCGACCCAGGTTGCAATCGGCTCAACCAGTACCTGTGCGCCTTCCCGTTCGAGGAAATCGAACATATGGAAGTTCCCGTCGCCTTCGGTGATCTGTGCCCAGAATTCGCCAGTGATCTTGACCAGTGGCTTCACCCGAGTTCGATCCACTTCGATCGAGTTCATGGTTTCTCGGGCATCACCGAGCGCGTTCAGATAATCCTTGCCCCACATGTGTTCGTGCCATTTGCCGAAAACATTGAACGTATTGCGCAGGATCTTGTTGCCCTTGAACTTGGGTTTGGCCCAGTCGGGGGCACACCGTTCGATCTCAAACGACTTGCGCATGCGTAGATCGTGGCAGAGTTCGCTGACCATCTCCCGAAAAACGCGATCTGTTTCGCCCTTCTTCGCCTCGTAGGGACGGATCTGGTAAAGAAGGTCGTTGATTACATCGCCGAGGTGCATGGCATTGAGCATGCCGAATCCGAAATCGACTGTGAACTTAAGCCCAGGTTCGCCCGAGGCAGCTTTGATGCCGTCACTATCCTTAAAAAGAAGGACGCGGAAGCCGTCGAAACCGGCATTCTTCAGCGCAAAACGATATTCGGCCTCATACATGCCGAAGCGGCAAGGTCCGCAGGAACCGGCGGTGAAGAAAACATAGTTGTCGAGAATTTGCTGCCGCGTGAGCCCTTCTTTTTCGAGGAACTGGAGGTACTGCACCAGGTTGCCGACCGTGAAGTACGTGGGATTGCACTGGCCGTTATTCCCAAATTCCTTGCCAGTCTGGAAACCGGCGACATTGGGCACAGGAAGCTTCTCGCAACGATATCCGCAGCCCTGAAACACCGCCCGGATCAAATCCTCATGCTTCCACGTGAAGCCGCCGAAGAGAATTGTGGTATGCGGGCGCTGCTCGGCCGTGAACGCGCGCTCCACCGGACGGTGAAAGTGTTTGGGCGAATCAAGCCCGGCAATTTTGCGTAGACGCCTGCGCTCGGCCTCCAGACGCTGCTTGATTTCAGAGTCCTTCTCGATTTGCACAAGATTTGTCGTCATAGGCGTCCCTGTTCGATGTAGTCGAGTCTTGTGAATCTGGTTTCTCGGGCAGACCAGTTCACACTTACGGGCGTTTCCACCCCACTTACAAATAGTGTGAATCAGGCTGTCTGTTTGGGAATGGTCACGCTCTGTTGCAACGTGAACTCAAGTAGCGTTTCACTCGGAATCTTCACTTCGTCTCCCTTGGTAATGATCTCAGAACCCGCGCCCACGCCCGCTCCGGTTCCCGCTCCGATGGCCGCCCCCTTGCCGCCACCGGCGAGCGCCCCGATGATGCCCCCAATCGCGGCTCCCCCAACGGTTCTTTTCGCCGTGCTTTCCCCCTTCGATTTTCCGGTGAGTTCATATTCTCCGGTGACCACCGGCACTGTCTGCCCATGGACGACGATTCCCGTCAGTTCGAGTTTCAGTTCCGACCTTCCCGTGAAGGTTCCGGTCTGTTTGGACTCGTCCAGCCGCCCATAGACGTCCGCGCCCTTGGGAACCACCACATGACCATCCACGGTCAGAGGTTCTTCGAGCGAAGCCCCAAAGCGATAACCCACGTGATCCTTGGTCGAGTCAATGGAATCGATCGTGCGAATCGAGATCCGTGTGCCCGCAGGGAGGGTTACGGACGGCGAAGTTGTGGCGACTTCCTCTTCTCCCATGTCAGGCGCGCTCGGCTGCCTCGAGGGATTGGGGGGCGGGACGGCATGCGCATCGGGACCGAATTGCAGCGAACGAATATCGGCGACATCATAGTTCTGCACGGACGATCCCACCTGAAAGTTGATGCTCGTCTGGGACCCGCCCATGAATTTCCCGTTGATCAAACTTCCATTCTTCAATTCCAAAGAATCTGCATGGGCAGCAAGTGCTGCCAGGACTACAGCGAAGATCAGCCCACAAATCTGCTTGGTATCCATCACGATTCCTCCTGCACATTCGGTGTGCACTTTTGTTGCCTATGTACGGCCCTAAGGCCGATATCAACGCGCCCTAGCCGCGCTCCCAGCGGTTTTCTAAGCGTGGTTACGTTTTCCCCGGCATAGCCACGATAAAGATCTCCCCACGACCAGAGCGCTCGCGTTCTTTCGCCGGTCTGTGATTGAGCATCACTGGCTCGCACTGTAGTATCCGGTTCTGGCTTGAACGTGAAGTTCGGGAGCACCTCGTGGAAGGCGGAGACGGATTTTGATCTTCCGCCACTTGCCATCACGTTTTGGTTCTTGCGGCGAGTAGCCGAGAATGTACTGATTGCGCAACTCCAAAGCGATGTGACTTGTGATCCTGGGCAGATCGTTCGGATTCTCGAGCACGTACGCGCTGGCTCCTGACAGACTGCTGATGTTGCCGAGGAGTTCCGGCCCAAGACGCTCTTCCAGCGTTCGAAATTCTCGGTCGAAGACCCCGATGGAATAGACCAGGATATCGGCCTCGCGAATCAGTGACTTGATGTCTTTCTCGGTATACCGGCTCCGATTGTCGCCCCCATCGGAGATGATGAGCAGCGCTTTCCTCCGATAGCGCGCCTTTTTCATGTTATTTGCGGCGAGGACAATGGCATCGAGCAACGACGTCGCGCCCTTCGATCGGACGAACGGCAACCATTGCTGGATTTCGCTGGCATTTTGCGTGAAGTCCTGGACCAGGCTTGGTTGATCGGCAAACGTAAGCAAAAAGAATTCATCGTCGGGGTTCGAGTGATCGAGCAACGCTTTCACTGCGTCTTGTGCCCGCTCGAGCTTATCCTTCATGCTGCCACTTACATCCAGAACGACACCGACAGAGACGGGCTCGTCTTCTTTCCAGAAATTCTTGATTGGCTGCGGGTGCTTATCCTCGTACAGGTGAAAATTATCTTCCTGAAGTCCGGTAACAAGTCGGTTGGCCTGGTCCATCACAGTCACGGGTACGAGCACAAGTTCCACACTCTTGCGGATCAGGCCTGCATTCTCTTTTGACAATGACCGAAAACCAGCGGCGTAGACCGGCGCCTCATTGGAGGCAACGTGAACCTCATCAACCGTGTTTTGCGCCCGGGCATAAGAAAAACTGAGCACCATCACTGCGGCGTCGAAACATATGTAACCAAGCCACTGCTTACCCGTTTGCATCATGGCGTTGCTCCCCAAAATTCCCTTAACTTCGCCCGGTAGGGTGACAATGGGTATGCAAACCTTGTGCCAGACGGTTCGGTTTGTCGGCTTCGATTCTCGGCAGCCGTGAAGCAATACGAGTGGCGGACCGCTTCAACCCCTGACCGAAGTGCCCAACATGGGTCACTTCATGGCAAAAAAAGGTCGCATCGTCACAAACGAATCGAATTCGTTGAACGCCGACGGATAAGGTCAGAGATCACCATTTGTCGCTCAAAAGGCCCCCGGCTTGCTCCTCTGGTCTCGTCAGGATTGCAGCGCTCATTTTTGTCCCGGAGGGAAGTTCTTCAAGAGTTTTTGCGCTCCCTTATTTAGCTTTTCTTGATTCTTTTCTGGCTTCTTGCTGGGCTCGATCGCATGTTGGGCAGCCCCGATCCACACGAGCTTCTTGATGGCGGGGTCATACATACCGACCACGAAAGTCCCGATGTAATTGCTTGAAGTATTCGCCGAGAATGTGCCGAAGGTGTTGCCTCCCGGCCCCCACGGACCCCAACCGCCCCAACCGCCCCAACCGCCCCAGCTGTCTCCGAACCCGTTGATTTGCTTTTCCTGATCGATCGCGAGTTGATAGCCAAGAAGCAAATCAGCTTTGCCGGCGTCTTGTACCTCGGTAAAACCCTTGGCCGCCATTTGTGAATCGATGGCCTGCTTGACTTGGGCGTCCAGGATCTGGTCGGGACGGACGCCTACGGTGGGTACGCCCTGTACCTGGCTGACCCACGCATAGGTGTGGTATTTTGAAAAATCAGTTCCCGGCATATAGTTGGTTCTCACATCCTGCGCGTATGCCGCAGCGCAGGCGACAAGCGCCAGCAGAAGTACAGGCGCAAACCTTGACACCCTGTTCTGACATCCCTGCCACATCGTAGTTTTCCTTTCAATCAGTGCCTTAAATTTCAGTGCCCTGTTCTTGCGTGCCCTGTCCTCTCCGAAAGGACTCTGGAATTGGACAGGACTCTGCGTTCCAGATTCGTGCTGCCGATTTGGCGATGCTGCGGTCGACCAAAAACTTTCCCGAGGGCCCCCGTATGTTCAAAACGGGCTTGTGCGTTTACTGCTTGGCCTTGGCATATTCATCAGAGTCGGGGGCCTATTTCCTGCGTCCCGGAGGGAAGTCCTTTCGCAGTTTCCGCGCTCCCTTGTTGAGCTTCTTCTGGTGTTTTTCCTGTTTCTCGCTGGGTTCAATTGCATGTTGGGCAGTACCCATCCAAACCACCTTCTTTAGCGCAGGGTCATACATACCAACAACGAACGTGCCTATATCGTTGTAGGAAGTACTGGTCGAATTTCTAGCGAAGCAGCCCCACCACGGCCCCCAACCCCAGCCCGCCCAGCCTCCCCAGCCTCCCAAGTTGTCTCCCGAGTCATTGGTTTGCTTTTCCCGATCGATTGCGAACTGGTAGCCCAGAAGCAAATCAGCTGTACTGCTGTCGTTCACCTTGGTGAAGCCTTTGGCTGCCATTTGCAAATCGATCGCTTGTTTGACGTCGGCGTCCAGGATCTGATCGGGGTGGCCACCTGCAGCGGGGAGGCCTTGAATATCGCTTACCCATGCGTAAGCGTGGTATTTGGAGAAGTCAGTTCCTGGCATGTAATGGGTTCGCACCTTTTGCGCATATGTCACAGTGCAGGCGAGAAGCGCCAGCAGCAATCGAGGTGCAAGCTTTGAAACCCAGTTCTGACATTCCCGCCACATCGTAATTTTCCTTCTCATCATTACTTTTGCATTTCACTGCATCCGTTTTCTTGCCCGTTTTCGTCTAAGGGTTCTCCGGGATTGGACAGGGCTTTACATTCCAGATTTCTGCTGCGTATTCGGCGATGGTGCGGTCGCTCGAGAACTTTCCCGAGGCCGCTACATTCAAAATGGCCTTGTGCGCCCACTCCGTGGGATTGGCGTAGGTTGCGCAGAGCCGCTGGTCGGCCTCGAGATAGGACGACAGATCTGCCAGGTGCATGTAATGGTCGCCATGGGTCAGCAACATGTCCCGCAAGGGCTCAAACACTCCCGGCTCATATCGGCTGAAATAGTCCGAGAAGATCAAGTCCAGGGCCTGGCGAGTCTCGGGCTCGTGTTCGTAGTGCCAGCGCGGGTTGTACCACCCGCGACTGCTGATTACCTGTTCCGCGGTCAGACCGAAAAGAAAGAAGTTTTCTCCCCCGGCTTCGGCGGCCATCTCGATCGTGGCCCCGTCGCGCGTGCCGATGGTCAATGCGCCGTTCATCATGAATTTCATGTTGCTTGTGCCGCTGGCTTCGTACCCAGCAGTCGAGATCTGGTTGGAGACGTCGCTGGCGGGGATAAGGTGTTCTGCAAGCGACACACAGTACTCGGGCAGAAAGACCACTTTGAGCCGTCCACGTACTGAGGAGTCCCCGTCGATTGTTGCTGCTAGATTGTTAATGAACTTGATAATCACCTTCGCTAGCCGGTAAGCCGGTGCGGCTTTGCCGGCGAAGAAGAACGTCCGTGGCTGCATATTGAGCCCGGGGTCTTGGCGCAGGCGGTTGTACAGCACCACGATCCGGAGTGCATTCAGGAACTGGCGCTTGTACTCATGGATACGTTTGACCTGGCAGTCAAAGATCGAGTCCGGATTGAGGATCTGCCCAGTCGACCAGCGGAGCCAGTCGCAGAATTCTTCCTTGGCAGCGCGTTTGGCGTTGAGAAACGCTCCGAGAAGGCCGCTATCGCCCGCCAATTCTTTCAACCTGCTTAACTGAGCGAGATCCCTAATCCATCCATCTCCAATCGCATCGGTGATCAGTCTGGAAAGCTTGGGATTGCACAATTGCAACCAGCGCCGGGGTGTCACTCCATTGGTCTTATTGTTAAAACGCTCGGGAAAGACATCCGCCAGGTCCTTGAGTGTCGTCTCGCGCAACAAGTTCGAGTGAATCTCTGCCACTCCGTTTGTGCTGTGGGAGCCGACGACTGCAAGGTTGGCCATGCGAACTTTCTTAGAGGTGCCATCTTCGACGAGGCTGACGCGCTCGATCCGGTTTGGGTCGCCTGGGAACCGGCCGCGGACGTCCCCCAGAAAACGGCGATTGATCTCGTAGATGATCTCGAGCTGTCGGGGCAACATCTCTTCAAACCACTTGACGGGCCATTTTTCGAGCGCTTCGGGCAACAACGTGTGATTCGTATAGGCGAGCGTGTTCTGCGTAATACGCCACGCATCCTCCCAACTGAGGTGGACCTGGTCGACCAGGATTCGCATGAGTTCCGGAACCGACAGAGCCGGGTGCGTGTCGTTCATCTGAATTGCGACTTTGTCGGAAAACGAACTCCAGTCCGAGTTGGACCGTTGGAATCGGCGTACGGCATCTGCCAGCGAGCAGGCGACCAGAAAATATTCCTGTATTAGGCGCAGCGCCTGGCCCATGACTCTTGAATCGTCCGGATAGAGCACGCGAGTCAGAGTTTCGGCCGAGAGCGTCTGTGTGAACGCTTCTACGAAATCACCATGAGAAAACTCTTCGAAGTTGAAGTAGTCGGGCGCGACTGCGGACCAGAGGCGCAGAGTGTTGATGGTGGAGCCCCCATACCCGATCACAGGTCGGTCGTAGGGGATGCCAATCAGAGTCGATGGACGTCCAGGCACAGGACGCAGGCTGCCACCACTAAGCTCGAATGAGCAGCCCAGGGGTACTTCCACTTTTTCGTTCGGACGCGCGATCTCCCAGGGATCAGGCGACCGGAGCCAGTTGTCGGGCATCTCCTGTTGCCATCCATTCTTGATCGTTTGTTTGAAGATGCCGTATTCATATCGCAGTCCGTATCCCATGGCCGGGAGCTGCAAGGTCGCGGCGGACTCAATGAAGCAGGCGGCCAGACGCCCAAGACCACCGTTGCCGAGACCCGCGTCGGGTTCCTGCTCCAGGATCTCGAGCAGGTGCAGTTTCTTGTCCTCGATAAACTTGTCTGTGAGCGGCGCGAGCAGAAGATTCGTAACGTTGTTCGCCAGTGAGCGCCCAATGAGGAATTCCATCGACAGATAGTAGAGCCGCTTGGGATTCTGTTCTTGGTAGGTTTTCTCGGTCAGTAGCCAACGCTGCGAGAGAATGTCGCGCACCGACCTCGCGAGGGCTTCAAACCGGTCTCTCGCCGTCGCCACCGCTGGATCGACGCCGCTATCAAACAGCAGGTGCCGTTCGTAGAGGGCTTCATCGGTTCCCGAGAATTGTACGGGCCCACATCCGTATTTTGTGACAAGGTTCTTTGTGTCCGGCCTATCCGGCAACGCCTGACGCATTCGGGCGCTAGTGATCATGGTCCTTCCTCTCGACTCCCGCTCTCAGTTAACGGTGGTACTCCAGCCTTCCGCCCCACCTCTGCGTTGCAGCTCGCGTTGAATTCGTTCGATTTCCGCAGCATCGCTTGCGGTAATCGCCATGTCACCAGCGAGCATGATGTACAGCATGTCAATGAGTGCGTCCGTCGGGACTTTCGTCAGCTCTCCCTGCATGGCCAACTCCGTGATGCAAATTTGAAGATCGTGATCTGTCGTCGCAATCAGGCTGCCAGACGCGAGCGCGCCGTGCTGCTAAAAAACCGCAGAACATCAGGCAGATGGGAATCGCTGGCGGAAGCGTTCTGTGACATGCCAAGGGCAGTGACCGAATTCGGGCAGCAAAAGCGAGACTCATTTGCCGTCCTGGGGATACATTGCTGGCAATAGACATCGATCAGGCTTGACTCATTTTGGCTGCTCGGGCGACGGCTGCTGAATCTCTATGGTGGGACTGGGATCGGACTTTGTCGTATCAACATAAACGGTATCAAAGCGCCCGTTCAGGTCGCGTGCTTGGATGGTTACGGTGGACTGCTTGCCTGGCGGCACCGGCACCAGCTTGCCGTTGACCACAATGGATATGCGAAGACCTGCGTCAGGGTCGCCGGGATTGAGCTGTTCCACTCTCTGCTCTTCGGCTCGTCCCCCATGTTCATCGCTCTGGCTCGAGGTGCTTGCACGCTGTATCAGGTGAAGCTTCCCATCCCGGGTAGTTCCAGGCACATCGACGGAGTAGGTTTCCTCTGTGGAGAGCTTTTCTCCCGTAGGGCTCGCGGCTTCGTGGCTCACCACACGAGAAATTTGACTCATCTTCCCCTCTGCGTCGGGTCGGAAGACTTTTTCTTCAATCCTGCGCCCGTCTGCTTCTGGCCTTGCAACGCTTTGCCGTATCTCACTCAGTTGCCACTTTCCGTTAAGGTCAGGAAGCAGTGTGGTTTTTTCAGTTTCCACCGTGTCGTTCGCGGCTTGCCTGCGCAGCTCTCGCGTCTTGAAGGCCGGAGCTAAGCCGCCATTGATGTTTGTGAGCATCACCGTCGTCTTCGTTTCTCTCAGATCCTCTCCGATCTTTTTGCTCTCCACGATTTCGCGTTGTACTGGCTGAAGCTTTCCATTCACATCGGGGTTATAGGTCATGCGCACGATGTTCGAGTCGTCGCCTGGCAGGATTTGTTTCTCTTCCTCCGTTACCTGCACGAGGGATCTCTTCTCATTCACGTCCCGGCTGAACGTACGCGTTACGGTTCGAACCGTGGTAGCGTCTACCTGCAGCGTTTCTTTTTCTATGTCCTGGTAAGGCTCGAAATGCTTATCTGTCCCGTATATCTCGACGGATCGCTTGTCCAGTGTCCGTTCTCCATTCTGGCTATGACTTTCGCTGATACGCACGGGAAGGCGTGTGGGAAATGGATTGTCGCTTTTCGACTCAGTGGTGGCTGTCCACGAGCTACGCTGATCTGTCGTTGTGGAATCCGAGGTCTGTGCAAACGAGCTCAGAGCGCAGCAACAGATCCCGCCTATCACGAGGAGCGTCCGCCCGAAGCGAATAGCACCGCCGTCCCCAGAAACGCGTGGAGCGGAAGGAGGAGCCGGTCTTCCAGATTGCGCATGAACCTTGGGCATTGGCATCTCCTTACTCCACCAACCACTGCGCGCGAGGTCTCAGAATTCCATTTCCGTCTGCGGCCAATGCCCAGGCCATGTGTACGCATCGCAAGGCTGCTTCTTGCCTGTCCCGAGAGCAGATTTCAGACGTAGTGACCGGGAGAAATAAGGCGCCTTGGTTTGCGGCTTGTCTGCCTTCGATGGAAGCGCGCATGAGCGTTCCTCCTGCTTCGGGATTGCCTTTCAGGAGTCTTCTTTCTGCTAGTTCAACCGTCGCCGGAGGCGAAGAAGTCGTCTTCATGGTTGGTCCCGTTTCACGACGGGCGAATTCGAGGACGCCTCCAGCGCTGGGATGCGTTGGACCAACTCAGATTCGATCATCGCTGCAATCTGTTCCCAGACTCGAGGATCATTCTCG
>DATKAP010000156.1:0-107951 GCA_035577905.1 Binatia bacterium | reverse complement strand
GGGGAAACGATTCTGCGGAAGAGGGAATGAATTTCTGTCTTAGGCCTTGCGTGTCAGGTCTTGGGACTTCGTCCATATTTCATCTTTATCCCAGACCTATGTTCCAAGACCTGCGACCGGTTCTAGGATGCGGCCCGTCTCGCCTGGCGCTCGATCTCGGCCGCCTGGTGCATCAGGACATCGCGCAGGGAAATCAGCCCCTTTAGTTCTTTGCCGTCGACGATGGGCAAGTGACGGAATCCAAATTCGTGCATGATGAACAGGCACTCTTCAATGCTCTCGTCGGCGGCGACGGCGCGCGGATTGGCGGTCATGACTTCGGACACAACCGTCGTCCCGGGCGTGCGGCCCACAGCCACCACGCGGTTCATAATGTCGCGCTCGGAGAGAATACCGGCGAGGTCTCCGTTGCGGAGAACGGGCACCGCACCCACATTGTTTTCCATCATGTAGCGGGCGGCTTCGAGCACAGTGCGGTTGGCGTCGACGGTGTAGACTCTGCGGTCTTTGATGAGGTCGCGAAGAGTGGGCATCGATGACTCCTTGGGATTGGAACCGGCCAGCCCCACGGCTGACCTGAAGTGAGTGGGCCTTACTGTATCACAGGGGCAGGGCGCGTATTGGGCGTTTTTCGCCTGGATGGCGCAGGAAAAAGGACATGACTGACGCAGCTTTCGCCTTGTCATCCTGAGGCGCGTTTTCTGCGCCGGAGGACCTATGCAGTGCCGCTGGCTTCCGGCGAGTTGCATAGGTCCTCTCCAACGCAAAGAACGCGTTGCTCAGGATGACGAGGACGACCTAGTGCAGGACCAGGTGATGCGCTTCTTCTGGCTGCCCGGCGGATTCTGGCACTTCTACACGGCGCAGGTGCTTCTCTGCTGGCGCAATCGGCGCAGGCTGTACTGGTTTGCGTTTGGTGTACTGCAGCAGCGGCAGAAATGGGATCATCAGCAGGAAGACTACTCCCATCACCCAGAAGGCCTCGACGAAAGCCAGCATCGAGGCGTGCTCCTGCACCAAGCCATACATGGCGGCGAGCGATTTGCGCGCGGCTGTCACCGCATCGGTGCCGTGCGCATAGAAGTTGGCCTGCATGCCGCGCAGCATCCTGAGCGTCTTCAGGTCGCCGGCGGTGACGTTCGCGATCAGATGGTTCTGATGCATCTGGGTGCGGCGCGCCAGGAAGGTGGTCATGATCGCGATACCCACGCTGCCGCCGATATTGCGCATCAGGTTGAAGATGCTGGTCGCGTTGCCCATCTTCTCGGGCTGGATGCGAGCCATGGCCAGCGCCATCAGTGGAATGAACAGAAAGCTCAAGGCCACGCCCTGCACAATCTGCGCCCAGCAGATATCCCAGAATCCGGCATACAGATTCAGGCCGGAGAGATCGAACATGGTGATCGACCCGAGCACAAGCCCGACAAAGAGCAACCGCCGCGGATCGATCTTCGTGGTCAAATGTCCTGCCAGGGGCGTGAACAACAGCGCGCCGATCCCGCGCGGAGAGAGCGCGAGGCCCGAATTGTAGGCGGGATATCCCATTAGCGTTTGCAGGTACAGGGGCAGCAGGACCAGGCTGGCATAGAGAACGAATCCCAACAGGCTGATCAGGAACACTCCCGCGCTGAAGGAACGATTCTTCAGCACGCGCAAATCCACGACAGGATGCTCGGCGGTAAGCTCGCGAATCACCAGCGCAACCAGGCCGAACACGCATAATGCAGTGAAGGTGCGGATGTAATCGGAAGAAAACCAATCCTTGCGCTCACCGGTATCGAGAAGTACCTGCAGCGAGCCGATTCCCAGGGCGAGGAATCCGATGCCCCACAGATCAACTTTGCCGTCGCCACGTCTCACATAGTGCGGGTCGAAGACGTAGCGGTTCATCAGGAACAGCGACAAGATGCCGACCGGCAGATTGAGATAAAAGATCCAGCGCCAGGAATAGTTGTCGGTAATCCAGCCGCCAAGGGTCGGGCCGAGGATGGGAGCCAGCAGGATTCCAATGCCGAAGGCGGCCATGGCGTGGCCGTGACGCTCCTTGGGGAATGTCTCGAGCAGAATGGCTTGCGCGAGAGGCTGAAGTCCTCCACCGGTCAGGCCCTGCAACACGCGGAAAATGATCAACTGTTCTAATGACGCCGCCATGCCGCAGCACAACGAAGTCAGCGTGAATCCGGCCACACAGATCAGCAATAAGCGCTTGCGCCCCAGATAATTCGCCAGCCATCCGGAGATCGGCAGAACAATGGCGTTCGAAACCAGGTACGAAGTTACAACCCAGGTACCTTCTTCGTTGGTCGAAGCGAGATTCCCTGCGATATGCGGGATCGAAACATTGACGACTGTGGTGTCCAGGACCTCCATGAAGGTCGCGAGCATCACAGAAATTGTCACGACCCACGGATTGATAGCGATTTGTGGACGGTTATCCACGGCGAAGGTAGGGCGGACCTCGAGGCCCAATACTGTGACCCTAAGGGAAAGGGGGAGCGCTGGCTGTGACAGGCATCACACCGGTTTGTGCAGGATGTAAAAAAAGGCGGCCAGAAAGGCCGCCCGGGGTTCAGGAGTACAGCTGATCAGAACCGGAACTGTGGACCGAAGGTGACCCGCAGGTTGTTGTGGGCGCCACCGTTGAAGAAGATGTTGTCGCCGACTTCCGCGCGAACTCCGATCGGTCCGGCAAATGCCTCAATGCCTCCGCCCGGATACAACGCGAAATAAGTCGCTCCAGCACCCAATCCGACCTGGTTCGCAAAACCCGTGGGCGCGCCCAGGCCGGTTACCATGAAGTTCTCAAATCCTACTTTTCCAGTGACGAATACGCGGAACGGCCCGGATCCGGTCTGGAACTTGGGACCAAATAGTCCGTGCAGCGTGCGTAGCCGGCTCTGCACGTTGACTGTAGTTATGCCATTGCTGAAAGTGTTCGTGTAATTCCGCTCGAAGTCGTAGCCCATTTCCGCTTCGAGTTGGATGCTGGGATGTACGTTGAATGCCGCGCGTCCGCCAATGCCAACGTAATTGCTGGTGGGACCGGGGTCGCTGAAGCGGAAGTATTCAGCGAAAGCGCCTACCTCCACATGATCTCTTCGCTCAGCTTCCTGTGCCAGCAGCGCCGGCATAGCGAAGAAAAGCGAGGTAAGAATAAGTCCTAGATACCGTTTCATGGTTGTTCGTTACTCCTCCAGAGTCTCGTCGCGCACGAACTATCCTGAAAACTCAACACAGGAATGCCGGACGCCTAGCCGTGAATCGATATATGGATGCTGGCCGGTTTGACAGGGGTTGGAGAACATGCGACCTGCTACAGAGTGCAGGGGATGCGTATACAGAAATACCTTCAGGAAAATACAAAAGGCGCGGGTGAAACGCCGCGCCGCGGATCTTTGAAGGATGTATCTCTACTGCAGATGATTGACGTGCGCCGGACTCGCATCGGCGGTGCTGGAGTCGGTCCGCGGAGTGATCGAGATGACCACGTATTCCTGCTCTTTGCCGTCGGCACCTTCGACGCGCAACAGCATTCTGTCTCTCTCCAGCCGGAACTGTGCCTGTTGGCCGATGGGCAGAAGAGTCGCGTGCTTCTCGTGACGCGGACGAATGTGATAGATCACGTGCTCGGTTTCCAGTACGTACTCCTGGCACAGGAGCGGCTCCGGCTTTTTCGTGCCGGAATCGAGGTGGGGCACTTCTCCCGGAGTGCCGGTCGCGTCTTTCTCGGCCGTCCCACATTGCACGGAAATCATTTGCCTCAGCGTGCCGGTTTGGTAGGCTTTGGGCTCTTTAGCGAAAACCGCAGACGCCCACATCAAGACCACACATAAGAAGACTTTGGAACGCATCGAACATCCCCCAGAAAATTAACAAGCGCAAAGATGCGAGGCTGCGACGAACCTCGGCCCGTTTGCGGGTATTGTCGCTGTAGTCACAAGGGGATGGCAGGTCACTTACGTAACGGAACAGGGTTACTGACGGATCGCATGTGGGAGTTGCGAAAGGGAAACAACGTGGCGCTGTTCACTAGGTCATGAACCAGCCACCATTCACCGAGATGGTCTGCCCCGTAATGTATGCGTTCCTCGCCAGCATCAACGCGACCGATGTCACGTCGTCCACTTTCCCGAAGTGCCCCATGGGAATCAAGCTCGGGCTCGCGTTTGGATTGTTTGTCACCATATCCGTTTCCACCAGAGCAGGGGCGATGGCATTCACGGTGATGCCTTCTTTGACAAATGCGGAGGCGCACGAGTGTGTCAGTCCGATGATTCCGGCTTTCGACGCGGCATAGTGTGCGCCCACCGCGCCACCGGTTTGCGCGGCGACTGAAGACAGATTAATGATGCGGCCCCATTTCCGCTTACGCATCCCGCCGATCACTGCCTGAGTCACCAGAAAAACGGACTTCAAATTCACCGCGAGTATTTCGTCCCACTCTTCCTCAGGGATCTCTTCTAACTTGCGCGGCTTGGCAATTGCCGCATTGTTGACCAGAATGTCGATGCCACCGAGAGAGTTCTCGACTTCCGCGACCATTCGCTTTACGTCGGATGACAGTGAAACGTCCGCTTGAACCACAAGCGCCCGTTGTCCGATCGCAGTAATGTCCCCAGACACAGCATGGGCAGCGTCGGCCCTTTCGTGGTAGTTGACCGCGACGTTTGCACCGGCGCGAGCCAGGGCAATCGCGATTCCGGCCCCGATGCCACGACTGGCTCCGGTTACGAGAGCGATTCGATTTTTGAGATCGTCCATGGTTTCATTGTATGGGTGTGGTCGCAGCGGTTCCGGAGATTCTGCAGTCACCCTACCGGTTCAGAGCGGGTAAGGGAGATTCGAATCCGCACGGCGCTTCCGTTCTAGCGAGCCGTGAGTTCTTCCAGGGTGTTGAAGAAGGCGGGGTACGAGATCGCCGCCGATTCCGCGCCTTCGACCGCCGTTTCGCCCTCTGCGCGCAAAGCGGCGACCGCAAAGGCCATCGCGATACGATGATCTCCGAAAGAATCGAGTTCGGCTCCTCGAAGCGATTGGCCTCCGGGTACCTTGAGACCGTCTTCGCGTTCTTCCACCTCCGCGCCCATCTTGCGGAGATTGGTCACGATCGACGTGATGCGGTCTGACTCCTTTACCCGCAGTTCCTTCGCGTTACGCACCTCAATTCCCTGCTCTGTGTAAGGCGCAATGGCCGCCAGCACGGGGATTTCGTCAATCAACGCGGGAGAATCAGCGCCGGCGATGGTCGTCCCCTTCAACCGGCCGCCCTCGACCTGCAGAGAGCCGACCATCTCTCCGTGAATCTGCTCAAGTTGCGTCACCGAAATGTTCAGGCCCATCTGCATGAGAATGTCGAGCAGGCGGGCCCGGGTGGGATTCATGAGCAGGTTGGGAAGAACCAGCTGTGATCCGGGAAATAGGGCCGCCGCGCAGAGAAAGAAGGCTGCACTGGAAAGGTCTCCCGGCACTCGGGCTTCAATCCCGCGCAGATGCTGGCCGCCGCGAATGCGGACTTCGCTCCCCGCTCCCAGGCTTCTGCGCAGGACCTCTACACCAAAGGCACGCAACGCGACTTCGCCATGATCGCGCGTGCGCACCGACTCCTCCACTCGCGTTTCCCCATCGGCGAACAGGCCCGCGAAGAGCAGGCACGATTTCACCTGGGCACTGGCCACGGGCATTTTGTAATCGATCGCTTTGAGCGCTCCGCCTCTGATACGCAGGGGTGGCTTTCCCTGCTGCGAATCGATCGTGGCACCCATCTCGGAAAGCGGCTTGATCACGCGTTCCATGGGCCGGCGGGAGAGTGATTCATCGCCGATCATCTGGCTCGTAAAACTTTGTCCCGCAACAATCCCGCTCAACATCCGCATCGTGGAACCGGAATTTCCGCAATCGAGCGGCGCCGCCGGGGCGGCCAACGAGAGCCCTCTTCCCTGCACTTCAATCACATTCTGGCCCTCGGCTTTTCGCTCCCAGCTCACTCCCAGCGTTCGCATGCATCCCAGCGTGCTCGCACAATCGGCGCCCGTGGAATAGTTCTCGATACGCGAAGTTCCTTCGGCGACTCCCGCCAGCATCCCGTAGCGATGGGAGATCGACTTGTCTCCGGGCAGTTCGACGCTGCCGCGAATGTTGCGCGCCGGGCGCACAACTACTGCGGACTGGGTTTTCATCGTAGAACCAATATAGCGGATGTGGTGCAACCCTGCGCTTCTCTCGCGAAGGGCCTGCGTGGGGAGAACCGCAATCTCTCTCTCCGTACCCGTCGAATGGGGACAGCTACACCTTGTGATAGATGTGGTAGGTCCGCGTCGGAACTTCCTGTATCCATTTGAAGTATCCGACGGAGTAACGATCGCCTTTGTTGGGCGGCCACGGATCGTAGATGCGGAGTGTTGTCCCCTTGCCCGATTGATCGTTGTCGCCGCGGATACCGACCACCGCGATCATATGGCCCGAGCTGCCCGCGCCTTTGACATAGTCCTTCACGTTCCAGAGCATGTCGAACATCAACGGGCCTTTGGCGAGCATGGCCTTGAGCGCGATCGGCATCCACGAAGTCGGCGGCACGACGGTCAAAAAGTTGGCCTTCGCAAATCGCATCGGTCCGGTAACCGCATCGTCGCTTTCCGAGAAATTCTTGAGGCTTCCATCTTCCATGATCAGATCGTCCGGTGTGCGAAAAACCACGGTGGAGATCGTGGAGCGCGTGATCATTGCAGTGGATGCGGCCCAGCAACTCGTGGACGTGCGCTGGAAGATGAACGGGATGTTGTGCAGGATTGGCGAATAATCCTCCGTATCCATAAGCGCATTCCAGGTGCATGGCCCGACCTCTCCGTCTTCTACCAGCCAATTCTCCTGCTGAAAACGAAGAACTGCATTGCGGGTATGGGCGCCGAAAGCACCGTCTACGAGCAGATTCGGGTTGGGCGTCAGGACATCGTTTAATTGGGCTTGCAGGGTCTTGACATCGGCACAGTGGGAACCCAGTCTTAGGATCGTCGTTGGCAAAGTGGCCCCCCTCCGCAATGCAGTCTTAGCCGGATGAATTGCCGACGGGCGAGGCGCCTCCCCGTCAACCGGCTCACTTCACTGCCAGGCTTTAAGCGCTCACCTTTGCCTGACTTACTTCCTTCAGAATGTCCGCAGGAACTTCCTTCAGCGTTACGCCAAACTCAAACAAGGGCGTCTCAGTGCCGCGTCCCCAGCGCGCAACTTCCCAGTGGGCACGCACAAACTTCACATTCGGATGCGGCGTGAGATCGAGCAGCAGAGGAGTTTCTCCAGTGTAGAACTCCTGCCGGAAGGCGGCGATCGACTTCGCGTCCCAGCTTGCCCCGTCGGAGGATCCGAAGATCGAGACATCGAGCGATTCCTGCTCAATAATCCTTGTGATCGACAGAGTCCCGAGAAACACGCGGCCTGATACGCCACTCAAATCAACGACTGGGCCGTCCCCTTTCGTCGTGACTACCGTTCCTGCGGGAACCAGCACTACTTCGGCTATAGGAGTTGTCATTGCCCGAGATTCTAGCAAATCCGAGCGGGAAAGCAGATTTATGAGGACAATCACTCACCACAGACAAACACAGAGAACCTACTCCGTCGGATGTGGGCCGGTGAACTCACTGCAGCACGGCTTCTCCACCGGCTTGAACTCCATCAGTTCGACCCGCGTCAAATCGGGATCGTAGACGTTCAACTGCCACTTGCCGTCTTTGCCCATCTGCGCTTTCTCGTGTCCGTGCTCCTGCCAGCCGTGCGACTCCAGCATGGCCTGTGCCTTTTTTATGTCGGCGACGCCCAGCGAGATGTGGTTCATCACGCCGGTCAGTTGAAGATCAGCATTTTTTGGTTGATTCAGCATGTACTCGAGCCAATCGGTACCATCTGGAACCTGTATGGCGAGCCAGTCGGTTTCGGTGTCCTTCATCCCGCCATGCCAGTACGGACGAAAGCCGAGAATGTCGCGATAGAAGTGGTCTTCGACGGGTTGATCGTAGACCAGAAATCCGGTGTGAATCATGTGACGGGAAACGGCGTTGGGAGCGGACGGCGCGGTCTCCTCTTTGCCGCGTTCGACGAATTCGATGCGATGGCCCTCCGGATCTTTCATCATCAGGCTGAGGCTGTGATCGGAGCGGCCTTCGATTTGTCCCGGCTTGAATCCCTTCTGCACCAGATAGCGGCGCAAGGCGCCGACGTTGTCGGTGACGAAGGCCACGTGATCCATGCGGTCGGTGGCCTTGGCGTCCGGAGCCGGGCTGTACCCAACCCATTGCTTGCCGGAAAAGTACCGGATGGTCTCGCCAGGTTCAATCGGGGTGGCGGAAGCGAGCCCCAGGACATCGCCGTAGAGATGCTTCATGCCATCCGGGGACGTGGTGTAAAACGCGACGTGATCGATCCCCGTGATGCGCGGACGCTCGGCGGACTTGGTTTGAGAAACGGCCGAGACTGCGAGAACGACACAAACGAGAGAAATGACGAGGTTCTTCATGGCGAGTAGATTGTAGACGGGTTTCGCAAATAGTGTGACTTATGTTTTCGCTATTGCCTTCCGCTGTCATTCCGAGCGCAGCGCGGAATCCCTACCCTCAGTGCGTTTGGGGAGGGATGCTTCGACTCCGAACGAGTTCGCTTGGCGATCTCATTCGGCGCTCAGCATGACAGTGAAATTGTCTATACCCAACTACAACGAATTCAGAAATTGCCGAAGCAACCTGCTGGCTTCCGGCGGCTGCTCCCATGGCGAGTAGTGTCCAGCCTTCTGGATCACCCGCAACTGGCTTCCGGAAATGTACTGCCGCATCAGTTCGGCTTCGTTGATGCCAGTCAAAATGTCTTCGTCTCCAGTGACCAGCAGCGAGGGCACGTTAATCGTCTTCAGTGTTTCGACGGAGTCCGGGCGCTCGGCCATCCCACGCTGCACCTGGGCAATGTCTTCCGGTGACATCTGACGCATCATGCGCAAGGCGCCGTCCACGAAATCAGGACGTGCCTCGCGCGTCGTCTTGCCCAACAATCGCGGAACCATGGACTGCAGGAAAGGCTCGGTGCCGCGCTCCAGGACATCGTTGGCTGCCTGAAGACGTCCGGCTCTCCCTTCCGCGTTGTCGGCTGGCGCCTTTGTGTTGCACAAGCCCAGCGCGGCTACTCTGTTGCGATGCCTTCGCCAGAACTCAAACAGGATGTAACCGCCGATGGAAACCCCGATCAGTGGCGCGCGGTCGGCCTGGGCATCGTTCATGACCCGCGCGAGGTCGGCGGCATGTTTGGCCATTGTCGCCGGGCCCTCGCCCACTTCGGATTCCCCATGACCGCGCAGATCGGGAAGGATCAGTCGATAACGCGAAGAAAGTTCCTCCGCGACAGGAGTCCAGAATTCGTGATGCGCAGGAAAGGGATGCAGAAAGACGACCGGAGGTCCGTCGCCCACGACCCAATAAACGATTTCGGCATCATCGCTGCGCAGACGATACGAGGGAATCGGGGCCATGAGCCATTAGAGCACGATCGGAGCAATGCCTGTGTAGGGGCGGACGCAGCTTGCCCTGAGCGGAGTCGAAGGGGCCGCCCCGCGAGCGCGGCGAGCTTGCGGGACGGCTAGCGAGGCATCGCAAGTGCAGGTTCACTACCTCGTGTCGGTCACGGGCTGGGCCGACCTGGGAGCCTGCAGCATGAGCGGCTCTTCGGGCATGATGATCCATGCAATCGGATAAGAGAAAAAACCGACCACCGTCATGCAAGCCACGATGAGCCAGACCACCCGAACCAGAGTCACATCAATGTCGAAGTACTCCGCGAAGCCAAGACAAACGCCCGCGACTTTGCGCCCCAACCGGGGACGAATCAGTTTGCGCCGGGCCAACGAGGCCCCCACTCGAGTCCCGCAGTAGGCACAAACCAAGGCATCGTCTTGAATCACTTTTCCGCAGTAGTTGCAATACATAGCTTCGCCCTCAATCTCACTATCATTTTACGGGAAAACCGATGGCGAAGTTCCCGCGCACCGTCATCACTCCCGGTACGCCTCCTTCAAATACCGCCGCGCCTGGTCGGCCTGTCCACTGTCAAGGCGGCCGGTCAGGACTGCCTCGTAGGCCTTCATCGCCATGTCGCGCTTCTGCAGAAGGTCGTACACCTCTCCAGCGGCGAGATTGGCTTTCTGTTGAATGTCGGGGTCCGGATTCGGAGCTTCATTCACAAGCTGATAAGCCGCCGCCGCCCCTTCAAGATCTTTCTTGCTGCGCAACAGTTCGCCCAGTCCCCAGGCAGCCAATTCGTAGTGCATCTTGCGGTACTTCCCCGCGCGTCCGTTTTCCCAAACCTTGCGGTACTCGGCCTCGGCCTCGTCCAGACGTCCGGCATCGCGTTGGAGATTGGCGACTTCAGTCGGGAACAAATGGTTCCCCGGATATTTTGTGGTCAACTGCTGCATGTGCCCGATCGCTTCGTCGTATTTGTGCTCCCGGCGCAGGAACAGGGAGAGAATGACCTTGGCATCCAGCGAGTTCTCGGCATCGCTTTTGGCGACGTCCCTCAGGTAAGCCAGGCCGCGGTCTTTGGAACCGTTGAGCCCGGCAAGAGCCGCCGCCACTTTGATGCTCCAGGGCAGGTTTCCCACCACGTAATTGTGCGTGCCGACGACCATCTTTGCGTCGACGAAGTCGGGATCGAGTTGCAGCACGCGCTCGTGGTCATGGCGCGCCCCCACGGCATTGCGCAATGCTGAAAACCAGGCGCGCTCCACTAGCCCTGTGTAAACCGCGAACTCGGCCCGGGTTACACCACGGCAGTAAAGAGCGTCGATGTCCGACGGATTGTCCTTGAGTCGTTTCTCTTCCTCCATCTGCGCCCGGTGCGCGAGGGCCTTGATGCGGACCTTGATTCGTTCATCGGTCGGCCGGGGAGCCCGCCCAATAAAGCTGTCGTTGGCGTAGTCTCCGGTGTTCATCGCTCCCGTGTCGTAGAGGTCATGCATCAGAATCACGGTGAGCAGATGGTTTAACGCGTAAGGGTCGTTGGGATGCTTGTCGAGAAGCTTCTCAAATTCCTGGGTCGCCCGCTCATAATCCATGTTGTAGAAGTGATCGAAAGCGGCCTGCACCTCCGGATCATGAGGCGCGCCATGAGCCACAGGCGCGCTCTGCGCCATGCCGAATTCGATCCCAGCGATGACAAAGAGGAAAACCGGAATCTGGCGAGCGCAAAGCCGGAGGATCATGCGGGAACTCTACTCAATATGCCGGTCCGGCTAGTCTAAACGAAGTGCAACCGCCGTGCCGCTCTGAACTGGACATCCAACCCTTCTTCATCGGAACCAAGAGTGTTATGTATGGTGCACCGTCCGTTATCGCTGAGACCTGAAAAGGCACCTATACTTTTGTCAGCACAAAAATGAATGCGCCTCTACCCTGCCAATGCGAGGCAAAGGCCAGTCATTCCCTGTGCGGCTGCTGGCGGTCTGGTTGACGACTCCGGTAGTCTGTGGGCCTTCGTAACTGAGCAAGTTTGACCTTGCACGGCAAGTAAGAATTGCTCGCGCGATGAGAAGGCGCCGAATTCTGCCGGATGCAAAGTCTTTATTTATCATGATGTTAGTTGAAGCCGATCTTTGGCGCTTAGAGTGCCACATAAGGTTATCCCGGCAAGTCCCAGTGGGTCCGCAATGGCAGAGGTAGTACAAGGAACGCAGCAAGAATTCTGGCAGCCTCCGGCGCACCGTCTGAGTGACGAAATGGCGGCTGCCCAACTCCGCTCGACGATGGCGGAGGCGTGTCCGCGCTGCGGCACCGAGTTTCTGCTGGGGTCGCGCTTCTGTCACACGTGTGGCGGACGCCGCCCGGAAGTCATCAGTCCCTCCGCACGAGCCGATGCGGCCGCCCTCGCAGGATTGTGGGAGCGGGGCATTCACAAGCTCCAGTCTGCCATTGCTGGCTTGTCCTGGAGTAAGGTCAAGTTCCCTGCTTGGCTGCACTATCTGCAGTTTCACGAGATAAAGACCCGGGTCGGACTCTCCACAGGCGCGTTGATTGCGTTCGTGATTGGGCTGGCTTGCGTGGCAGGTGCCCTGCTCGTCGGTCTGATCAGCGCGAAGACCTGGAATGACTTTTACTCGATCCAGCTTTATCGCGCGGAGTGGCTGTTAGCCGCAATCGCCTGTTTTGTGGCAGGAATCCTCCTCAAGAAGCGTCCCCAAGATCAGCCGAAAGACTAGTTGGACTCGCTCCCGCTTCCGGCAGCCCTCCGCTGCTGGCTCATCCTGTAAAGATGGTGCACCGGGCCGGTGCCCTTCCCCACTGCTTGTCCGTTGGAGATTGCGGCGCTGACATAGATCTTGGCGAGAAGCGTGGCTTCGGCGATTCCCCGGTCGAGGGCCAGATGGCAAGCCATCGCGGTTGCGAAAGCACACCCGGTCCCATGCGTGAAGTTGGAGCGCTGCCGCTCGGCCTTGAAAATTTCCTGCTCGATTCCATGCTTGGTGGTAAAGCTGAGCAGATCCATCGCCTTCTCCAGGTGGCCTCCAGTCACGACGACCGCGCGGGCCCCCATTCCGTGAAGTTTTGCGGCGGCGGCCTTCATCTGTTCCAGATCCTCGACCTTGATCCCGGTCAAGGCTGTGGCTTCGTCGACGTTCGGCGTCACGACGTCCGCGAGGGGGATCAGGCGTTCCATAAGGATTCTGGTTCCGGCGGCATCGAGCAGGTCCGCGCCAGACGTGGATTTGAGGATCGGATCGACAACGATATTCGGTAGAGGTTCCCCGTCTGGCCCCGCATGGCCCAGGAAGTCCGCGACCGCATTGGCGACCTTTCCAGAGCCCAGCATGCCGATGTGGACCCCGGCAATCTGCAAGTCCCCGGCGAGTTCTTCAAGGGTTTCAGTCACCAGGATTGGATCGGACGGCTCGACCCGTTTCACGCCCGATGTCGATTGCACGGTCATCGCCGTAATGCACGACACGCCATAGCAGGCATGGGCAGCGATGGTCTTGATGTCGGCGGTGATGCCCGCTCCGGATGAGGGGTCAAAACCGGCGATCGTAAGGACAACTGGTGGTTTTTCGGCCATGGCCTTTCGTTCTCGAAACCTGATGAACTGCGCTGAGTTTGGCACAGATGCTAGCGATTGGGCACTCCTTCCACCGGCGGTTTATGCACAAGGAGGAAGAAAATTCTCCGCCTTCGAGCCAACGAAGACCTCGTAAATACATGATTTTATGTAAGTTACCAATGTTATTCCTGTAATCCATTGATTCCATTGAGCTTGTAATTTCTACCCTGCGACATCCGCCGTGCTATTTATTAATTAGTAAATGCGTAACCGTTCTTAAACAAAGGAGATTCTCCGCATCCCTATAATTTAGCAGTATGTTACGTAAGTCTTCGATAACTAGGAGGTGACGCTTGGACGTGTCCTTTCACCTTGACACGTATTTGGCAGGCCGATAGCATCTACGAACTGCAGTACACACTAGCCTTAGGCCAAAGGGCACTTTTGAGTATGCGAGGAGAACTGAATGCACAGACGTTTAGCTCATGGACTGGCGATTGCTTTTCTGATCGTCGGCCTGGGAGCGGCTCAGGGACCGAACAACTCGGAGGCGAAACCGGCTCCAACTAGTTCGATTCAGGCAAAGTCCGCAGTCCGCAAACAGGTCGGCAAGACCAAGCCGTATCAAGTGGGAACAGCATCGTGGTACGGAAAGAACTTTGAGGGGAAGGAAACGGCCAGCGGCGAGCCGTACAACATGTACGACATGACCGCCGCCCACCTGACGCTTCCCATGGGAAGCTACGTGAAGGTGACAAACCTCCGCAACGGGAAGGCTGTTGTGGTCCGGGTCAACGACCGCGGACCCATTGTCCCGGGCCGGATCATCGACGTTTCCTATGGGGCCGCCCAGGCGCTGCAAATGAAGGCGCATGGGCTGCAACGCGTACGCCTGGACCTGGTCGACCCGACCGCGGTAGCCAAAGCCAGCCAACCCAAGCCGGCTTACCAGACCATCGCCTATAACCATCCCCCGGTAGCGCAACTTCCATAAAACACATACACTAACCGGGATGACGGCTGCTCTGCCCAACCGCATCCCGAACGATAGTTTCCGCTATCGAAACCTGGAACCGCGCGAGCGGCTCATCGTTGCGTTGGACGTTTCCTCGGCCGCCGCCGCACAGAAGATTGTGGCGGCGGTAGGAGACTCTGCCCTGACTTACAAGGTCGGGATGCAGCTCTACACCGCCGAAGGACCACGGATTGTGCGCGATCTGGTGGCATCCGGGCGCCGGGTTTTCCTCGACCTCAAGTACCACGACATTCCCCACACCGTGGGAGCCGCTGTTGCCGAGGCGGAAAAGCTAGGCGTGAGCATGCTGACGATCCACGCGGCCGGAAGTACGAGGATGATCCGCGCCGCCGCCGACGCCGCAAAGATCCGTCCGGATCTGATCGTCCTGGCTGTCACTGTGCTCACCAGCATGGATGGGCGTGACCTAGAAACGATCGGTCTGGGCGGCAGCGTCCAGGATAGCGTCCTGCGGCTGGCAACCCTGGCACTCACCAACGGATGCCAAGGCATTGTGACCTCAGCACGCGAGGCGGCCTGCGTGCGGGCCCGACTCGGAGATCAGTTCGCGATCGTAACTCCGGGAGTGCGACCGGCAGGGAGCAAGGTGGGCGATCAAGTTCGGGTAGTCACGCCAGCGGAGGCCATCGCTGCGGGGGCAAGCCACATTGTGGTGGGACGGCCAATCACCGAAGCGCACGACCCAGCGGCCGAAGCTCAGGCAATTCTCGGGCAAATCAGCGAATGTGCTTAGACAAGGTCGGCCGCACATAATGCCGATTGTTGGTGAAATAAAAGAAATCCTCTCGCCCATTTCTGGGCAAATTGTTCCTTATTCCTCAGCTTCATCGTTTACCACTGGACCGGATTGCACGGTCGAGGTAGCGGTGGAAAGCCCCGGATGCCACCGGGACCCATCGACCTCTGTTTTACGCCGATTGTTCTTGATTTTGAGCCGTAACGTTGTATAGTACCTCGCGCTCGTCTTCCCTCCTTTTCGCATTCTGCTGTCTTTAGTTAATTGCGTTGGGTCCCAGAATACGGATCGTCCCGCACTCATAATCTGAAAACAGGAGGCCCGAAATGCGGCTTAGACTGCTGACCTTGAATGTTGTGCTGTCGCTATGCGGGACGCTATTAATCTTCGAATCCAAAAGACCAGCGGATCGTGCCAACCATGTGCTGGCAGAGAGCGATCACTACAGCGCCTCTGCAACCATCGTGCGTGGTTACGCGCTGCAAGACGGACGACTGAATCGAGCGATGTCGGGAACAAGCCGTTCCTTGTCCGCGCTTGCTGACCTTCCTCTTGCTTTTGAATCGAACATGGGACAAGCAGATCGAAGCATCGATTTCATTTCGCCAGGTCCTGGCTATACTCTGCTGACCAACCCTGATCGGGCAGTCATTTCGACTTGCGGCGCACGCAATCGAGCGCACCTTGGGTCGGGCGGGAAACTATGTTCATCCCGTGGAATCGAAATGCGGTTCTTGGGAGCAAATCAGCATGCCATAGCCGTGGGCGAAAAGGAGTTGCCGGGCAAAAGCAACTACTTCTTGGGATCTGATTCCTCGGGGTGGCTTGTAGATGTGCCGCATTTCGAGCAGGTCCACTATCGCGACACTTATCCCGGGATAGATCTTGTCTACTACGGCAATCGCCAGAAGTTGGAATACGACTTTGTAGTCCAACCCCACGCCGATCCCGCGATTATTGCCTTTACTCTCGACGGCGGGGCCAGGGAGCTTGCAATTCCCATCGGGGAAGCCGGCGAACTTGTCATGCAGACGGCCTCGGGAACCATTCATCTGCAAGCGCCCGTGGCATACCAACTCAAGAGTGGGAAGCGGCAGTTGATCCCAGTTCGCTACTCGAGACGAAGCAGAAACAGGATTGGCTTCGAACTGGGCTCCTACGACAAGAGCCGAAAACTGATCATCGATCCTGTACTCAGTTATTCCAGTTTCCTGGGTGGTAGCAGTGACGACTTCGCATATGCCACGGCGGTGGACACAGCCGGCAACATCTATGTTGCAGGTGGCACAACCTCCGCTGATTTTCCGCTTAGCTCAATGCCTTTGCAGGGCACGTACGGTGGCGCAGACTCGAACAGCCAGGGTGTCACTGGCGATGTTTTCGTGAGCAAGCTCGATCCGACTGGCAAGACATTGCTCTATTCCACTTACGTAGGCGGAACTGCGGATGAAAACGCTTACGGGATTGCGGTCGATTCAACCGGCAACGCCTATCTGACCGGAGCGACCAATTCCGCGGACTTTCCCGTCACAACGGGAGCGCTGCAAACCTCGTTCGGCGGAGGGCCCAATGATGTATTCATATTCAAGTTAAATCCAACAGGCTCGGCCCTTGTGTATTCAACTTACCTCGGAACTGCGACAGGTGGTGAGCGTGGTTTTGGAATCGCCGTTGATGCGGCCGGGGACGCGTACGTTACGGGGGATGCTGCGCCCGATTTTCAGGTGACGACCGGTTCGTTTCATGGTGGCGTGAATGATGCGGAAGTGACAGAGCTGAACCCGACGGGCACCGGGCAGATCTTCGCTACTTTTTTCGGTGGGAATGGCACCGATGAAGGCCACGGAATTGCAGTCGACACTGCCGGAAACATCAGCATTACCGGAGCGACCACATCGACCGATTTACCAGTGACGGCGAATGCGGCTCAGGCGCATCTGGCCGGTACCAGTACACAAGACGCTTTTATTGCGCAGTTTGACAAAACCGGGACGCTGACCTATTGCAGCTATCTTGGCGGCTCGGCGGACGAACTCGGAAGCAGCTTGGGCTCCATCGCTGTCGATTCCTCCGGGAGGATTTACGTTACAGGATCTACCGCGTCCGCGGATTTCCCGACCACTGCGGGAGCATTTCAGACTACGTACGGTGGCGGCGGATCGGATGTATTTGTGACTGCGATCGATCCATCCAAGTCGAGCTCGCTCGTCTACTCAACGCTATTAGGGGGAGGCGGCGACGATGACGCAGGAGAGTTTGCCCGCGGGATAGCCGTCGATGCCGCGGGGAACGCCGTCATTACGGGAAGCACCAATTCAGTCAACTTCCCGACGCTTCAGGCCACTCAGACAAGCCTGGCGGGGGGTAGAGATGCGTTTGTCGCCAAGCTGAACGCGGCCGGCTCGAGTTTAATCTACTCAACATACTTAGGTGGCTCGGGGGACGATTTCGGGGCTGCCGTTGCAGTCGATCCGGTCGGGAATACCTATGTGACCGGCCAGACAACCTCAAATGACCTTCCGACAAGTTCAGCGCTACAGGGAACTCTCAATGGTCCCAGTGACGCATTCATTACGACGCTAAGTGCTGATTTCGGTGTGAGCAGTTCGCCCTCCACCGCCAGTGTGACTGCCGGTAATTCGGCCACGTACACGGTATCGGTGTCCGTGCTAGATGGCTTTTACGGACTGCCTGTTTCTCTCGCATGTTCCGGGGCTCCTTCTTCTTCGACATGCACCATCTCGCCTCAGCAAGTCACGCCCGGTTCATCCGGCGCGACTGCAACCGTGACCATCGCTACCACCGCTCCTCATTTCAGCAATGTATTTGGGTTACGACAAGTGACCGGGATATATGCTCTTTTTGTGCCTTTGCTGATGTTTTCCACCGGATTCCTGAAGCGCGGTTGCTCGGCAAAGAGAAGAATTGTCGCCGGGCTGTTTGCCATGGTGCTCGTCTCAAATGTTGTCGTAATGATGGGGTGCAGCAACTCCTATACCCACACGCCGACGGGCGGGACTCCGACAGGAACGTCGACCATTACCATAACCGGGACTGCGTCATCGACGAGCCACACAACCACCATGACCCTGAATGTGATGTAAATCAAACAAAGAGGCGAACCCGAGTTCGGGTCCTCTCATGATTCGAATATTCGACAGATGTTTATCGGCCTGGCAATCGTAGCGTCACTTGTCGCGTTCTTATTTCCCGGCTCGTGCGATGTAGTCCGCGCGATTCCCCAAGGATCCGATGTGCGGATCGCGTTCGCGATGCGGTGCAGCGGCTGAGCCGGTGAGTCTTACAGCTTTTCGAAGAATTCACACGCCGAGCACGAGATGTAAATCCCGCCCGGTACACCGCGTTCACGGTCTTTCACGCGCTTGACGATGCGCGTCGGCTTGCCGCACTTGGGGCAATCCGTGCTCTTGGTGGTATCCATGACCTTTTTGCGGTCGGCTGTCTTTGCGATCTTGGCTCCTACTGCCATGATGAATGTCTCCTGATGTCTCGAATCTGTGCGCAGCGTTCCGCTCAATTTCGCGGAGAAGGTGGATGGAATTGTTCTGGATCCACTCGGGAAGAATCTGCAGCTGCGTCTTGGTGCTCTTCCGCCGAGTTTCATTTTACAGTAACGTTGAGTCGGCTGTCTTGGTCCCGGGCGCAACATGCCGCGCAGATTCTGGCCGATCGTCAACACGCTACTCTTTACCATCTTCGTGCCGGGGACGGTCGCGATCCTGATTCCACGCTGGATTCTAGGTGGCTTTCGACGGCCTGCTGCTGGAGTGCTGACTTGGTTTGGCGGCCTCATCTTCCTGGTCGGCGGCGCCATCTATTTCCGCTGTGCATGGGAATTTGCGGTGCGGGGACTGGGGACGCCGGCGCCGATCGCGCCAACGAAGTTCCTGGTCACGACGGCGCTGCACCGCTATGTTCGCAATCCCATGTATATCGGAGTCGCGCTGGCGATCCTGGGCGAAGCGGCCCTGTTCCGATCCCTGCACGTTGCCGAATACGCTGCCCTCATGCTGCTGATCGCTCACGTCTTCGTCGTGTTGTACGAAGAGCCCGCGTTGAAGCGCCAGTTCGGCGAGTCCTATGAAGAGTATCGAAGAAGAGTTCCGCGTTGGCTGCCGCGCCTGTAGCCTCCGGACGCCCTCGTCCGGGGTTGCGCGCGAAGCGCGCGATGAAGCAGGCGTGGCGTCGATGTGTGCCCCGGGGTCACCCACGCTGCAGGCACGCTCCCGTTCGCCTCGCTCAGGGTCGCGGGGCGGGCGAAGGCGTCCGCCCTACATTTGCATTTATTTTCCGACGCGTCCCCGCAGCACCGTGATCGATGCCTTGGGAAGCTGATAAAGGATGTCACTTCCTCCCTGCACTGTCGACCGCGATGGCGGGCCGTCGGGATCGGCGTGTCCTCTGACGCCTTCCTGGTGCCATTGATATTCATTTGAGCCGAACGTGATGCGGTCGACCTGGCCCGTGAAGTGGCGCTCCGCTTTCCCCTCATCGAAGGCGATCTTCACCGCGTGATCGTTCGATTGATCACGGTTGACGAGCATCACGGCCCATTGTCCATCCGGGCGCTCCACCGCATACGCTGTAACCAGCACGTGTCCCGCGGCGTCGTTCACATCACTCTCTGCTTTGTACTGCTTGTGCGGCGCGTCGATGGGCTGCACCCATTCTTTGGTGATCAACTGGGCCGCAATGTACTGCGGCGGATATCCCAGCACCTTGTAGTCGTTGTCGATCAACAGGAAATTGCCGAAGCCTGAAAGATTTGCGGGATAGGGCATGTAGTGGAAATAGTAGGTCCCGCCCGCGCCCTCGGCCATCATGCTGCCCACGTAGTCGGCGAGCCATAGTCCGGCTTTCACTGTAGAGGGTGGAGCGCCCCCACCGATGTTTCCTTCCGTCATGAAGAACGGGATGTTCGACGGGACACCGTTGTCTTTCCACACCTGAACAATATGGTGAACATACTCCGGCTCCGGATACAGGTCGGCCCACGAGTAGCTCTGGCGGTCCTGGTACGGATAGTGCTCGAACGAGAAGAAGGTGAAGTCGTTGAGGCGGCCGTGAGTTTTCAGATAGTCAAGGAAGCGTCCAATCCATGAAACCTTGCCATTGGCATCAGGCCAGACTTCGACGTCCCCGAATGTGCCTTCAAATGGCGGACCTCCCAGCCTCGCTTCCGGCACAAGTTTATGGATTGCCGTCGCGAACTGCAGGTACAGAGCGCCGTAATCTTCCGGCAACATATGCTGGCCGTCGGCTTCCTCACCCATCTCGATCCATGAGATCGGATATTTGCGCTTGTAGAGATAGGTGATTTCGTTCGCCGCGTCTTCTGGCGTGGAATACAACATGGCGATTGGCACCATTGTCGGCAAGCCACGCGTCACACCGCAGTTGAAGAAGAAATCGAAGCCGACCTGATCGCCGCGGTTATGGTCCTCGTCAGAAGCGGCGTGCCAGGGATCGACCGAGGAAGGCCAGGTAATCGTCTGGTCCCGGCTGGGGAAGTGAGTGACGTAGTCGTTGAAGGCTCCGTCGCTGGAAAGCGCACCGACATAGAGCTCGTTGATCGCATAGCCCGCGCAGTTGCGCTTGTCGGCGGAGCCGTGCGTGTCGCAGGTGTTGGAAGACTCTGTCATCCATATGCGCAGATAGCGCACGTTGATCATCCAATTCACCAGCTTCAGGGTCACGTTACCGCCTTTGCCTTCGCTGATGTTTCCGAGCGGGAACGTTTGCCATGTGCCCTTCATCGTGCCGTCGTAGAAGGGCTCCATCTCGCCAGTCCAGAATTGCACCGCGTACTTGGTGGCATACGGATCGGCCCACGCGATGCGGATCGCATTCACGTCGATCTTCGTGCCCAGATCGATCATCACCCACTGTGGATGCAGAGAGTCATCCTCACCGGTGAAAGCTTTGGTCAGATACGGATTGCTCTTCCAATAGGAATGAATGTCGCCGTCCGTGAGCCGTGACCAGCCGTTGCCGTCGCCGCGGCTGAATCCGCGATGCGGCAGCGGAAAGGCCCACGAGCTATGAATTTCGGCGGCTGGCTCGGAATCGCCCACGAAATATCCCTCATGCTTCTCCGGATTGCTCCACTTGCCGGCGGGATTCCAGTGCCAGGCCTCGACCATCAGCTCGGTGTTTTGCCGATAGGTAACTGTTCCCCATCCGGCGCCGAGGATCTCTTTCAACAACGGATCCTTCAACAGATGATCGGGTGTTCCAGTGCGCAACCGGTCGATGGCCGCTCCCAGGGCGTGGGGCGGGCTGAACGTGTTGGCGACGTGGGCGGGATCGGCATCGACGGTGACCTTCTGGGCCGCCGTAGGAAGTGAGAGCGCAACAAGAAGAATCGCAGCAGACAAAAGCGGAATGAAACGATTGTGGAGACGCAACGGGATCCTCCCGAACGAATCTATTGAATCGATTGAATATTGAAAATTCGCCAACAGCATACACCTAAAACCGTGGCCGCGCTTGTACACGGTGAAACTTGATACAGCTCCGAACGCCTTCGTCTGGAGTTGCGCGTAAAGCGCGCAATGACTGCGGCCGGAAGCGAGGCGCGCGGCCGGAGCTGAACTTACACACGGTCCCCTTCGCTCTCCTCAGGGTCGCGGGGCGGACGAGGGCGTCCGCCCTACACAAGGCCTGGCGGCGATGCAACGAAACACCTCGCAACAAACGCGAAGAACAGAATCGAGGTACAATGCTCAACGCTCTTCGACCGACAGCAGACGTTCCGCTCTGGGGACCCAACCGCACCGAGAAATTCGACTATTCTGCTGCCGCTGAACGCCCTGCTCCGGTCGCCGACACGACAGATGATCGAAAAGATCACCGGAGAAGAATCCTATGACAAAGTTGCGTACCCTCCTCGCTGTCTTCACCTTGCTCTTCGCGGCACTCCAATTTTCAGCCGCACAACGCTGGGTTCCGTTGGTGAATCAGCCCGATGTGAACCTTGGACTTGGCAATCCCCTCTTACTCACGGATGGCACTGTCATCTTTCACGAGGCCTGCGGACGTAGTTGGTGGCGTCTCACCCCGGATGCGTACGGAAGCTACGTCGATGGCACGTGGAAAAAGGCAACCATGATGCCCGCAGGCTATGCCCCGTTATATTTCGGCTCTGCGGTTCTGGCCGACGGCCGCGTAATGGTGGCGGGCGGTGAATACAACTCAGCGACTCCAGGAAACTGCCAGGCCGTGTGGACCAACCAGGCCGCAATCTATGATCCCAAGGCCAACAAATGGACGATGGTCGCCCCGCCCCCAGGCTGGTCCTACATCGGTGATGCGCAGAGTGTGGTCTTGGCCAACGGCACCTACATGCAGGCCAACTGCTGCAGTACTGAGGCTGCTCTACTCGATGCCTCGACTTTGACCTGGACGATCACCGGCCAAGGGAAGAAAGACGTCTACGACGAGGAAGGCTGGACACTACTCCCCGACGGCACGGTACTGACGGTCGACGCCTATGTATTTGATTACCACAAGAATGGCAAGCGTTATGAGATCTATCACCCCTCTACCGGCAAGTGGACAGCTCCAGGGAGCACACCGGTACAACTGTGGGATTCCTACCCCGACGCTAATCACGCCTCCTATGAAATCGGCCCTGGCGTTTTGCGGCCGGACGGAACTGTCTTCTACATCGGCGCTAACGGAGCACCGGGCGAAGCGGGCCATACGGCAACGTACGACACCAAGACAAAGACTTGGACCGCCGGCCCGGACATTCCCGACGGGATGGATTCCGCCGACGGCCCCGCCACCCTGCTTCCGGGCGGGAATGTGCTGTTCCAGGTAAGCCCTGGGATCTTCAACACCGGGTCGAAGTTCTTCACCTGGGACGGAACCACTTTCAAAGACGTCACTGGGGGAAACACGGACGCTCCGAACATTTCGTCCTACTGGGGAAATATGTTGCTGCTGCCTACGGGGCAGGTTCTGTACACCGACTTCGGCAACGTGTGGGTCTACCAGAACGGGGGGAATCCGAAGGGCGCATGGCTCCCACAGATTCTCTCCGTATCAACGACGCTAAGCCGCGGGCATACCTACCAGATCTCGGGCCTGAACTTCAACGGGTTCTCGCAGGGCGCGGCTTACGGCGACGATGTACAGGCGGCGACGAACTATCCCCTGGTGCAGATTACCAACCGGGAAAGCGGGCAGATATTCTACGCGCGCACGCATGACCACAGCACCATGGGTATCGCCTACACTACGCCGGCATGGACGTACTTCGATGTGACCGGAAAAATCCAAACAGGCCTGAGCGATTTGCGCGTGGTGGCGAACGGCATCGCCTCGCTTCCGGTGACGGTGAACATCAAATAGTAGCCTCGTCGGCGAACCAATGAAGACGGGGACCCCACTTCTCGACGCCGTTGCGAGAAGTGGGGTACCTGCCGAGTTGCTCGTGCAGCCCATGTGCTTAAGTGATGCCAGCGACAGGGAGGATTTTATCGTTCGCATCCTGAGTGAAGGTGTCTGCGCTCTCGGCAGCTTTTCTCGGCGCACTCTGCGGTCAAAAGCCTGAGCCGCAGAGTTCGCGGAGTACGCCGGGCAAATCCGAGCCTTGCGGACCAGTCCTTGCTCCTTCCTTCCTGCAGGTTGTAGCATCAAAAGGTTTGGGCATTCATCGCTTCCAGAGCAAGGAGATGTCATCATGGCCACCGATACCTTAGCTACCCCCGCAGACCTCAGCAGCACGCAGACGCGTGTTTTCAAGAATTTCATCGACGGCGAGTGGGTCGAGTCCTCGAGCGGAGAGACCTTTGAAAACCGCAATCCCGCCGACACCCGTGACCTGGTCGGCATCTTTCAGAAATCCAACCGGGCCGACGTAAATGCCGCTGTGGATGCGGCCAAGCGCGCATTCGCGAAGTGGCGCCTTGTTCCTGCCCCACGCCGCGCTGAAATTGTCTTTCGCGCCGCCGAGATTCTGATTGAGCGCAAGGAAGGCTACGCCCGCGACATGACCCGCGAGATGGGCAAAGTGCTGGCCGAAACCCGTGGCGACGTGCAGGAAGCCATCGACGCCGGTTACTACAACGCCGGCGAAGGACGCCGCCTCTTCGGACCCACAGTTCCATCCGAGATGCCGAACAAGTTCGCCATGGCGGTGCGCCAGCCAATCGGAATCTGCGGCATGATCACCCCGTGGAATTTCCCCATGGCCATTTCGTCATGGAAGCTTCTGCCGGCTGTCGTGTGCGGCAACACCTGTGTGATCAAGCCCGCACAAGACACTCCGCTTTCGACATTCAATCTCGTCCGAGCGCTGTCGGATGCAGGCCTGCCGAAGGGCGTTATCAACATCGTGACGGGATTCGGCGCCGAGGTAGGCACGCCCATCGCTGAACATCCCGACGTGCGGGCGGTCTCGCTCACCGGATCGTCTGCGGTCGGCAAGATCATCGGCGGCATTGCCGCACAAAGCTTCAAGCACTGCTCGCTGGAACTCGGCGGGAAGAATCCGATGATCGTGCTCGACGATGCGAATCTCGATCTCGCCATCGAAGGCGCAATGTGGGGCGCGTTCGGCACGACCGGCCAGCGTTGCACCGCGACCAGCCGCATCATCGTGCAGAAGGGTGTATATCGCGAATTCTGGGAGCGCCTGGTCGATCGCGCCAAGAAACTGAAAGTCGGCAACGGTCTCGACGAAACCGTGCAGATGGGCCCTGCTGTGAACAAGAGGCAACTGGAAACTGACCTCGAGTATGTCGAGATCGGCAAAAACGAGGGCGCCAAGATGGTCTGCGGCGGGAATCGGCTGGATCAAGGCGAGCACCAGTACGGTTGGTTCATGGAGCCGACGGTGTTCGTCGACGTCGATCCCAAGATGCGCATCGCGCAGGAAGAGATCTTCGGACCGGTGGTCAGCATTATCCCTTGCGACGGCATGGATGATGCCATTGAGATCGCCAATGGCATCGAATACGGCCTGTCGTCGGCAATCTACACGAAGGACGTCAACAAAGCGTTCACGGCCATGCGCGATCTATACGCGGGTATCACGTATATCAACGCTCCGACGATCGGCGCCGAAGTGCACCTGCCCTTCGGCGGCACCAAGGCCACCGGCAATGGACATCGCGAGGGCGGCATTGGCGCCATCGATTTCTACACGGAATGGAAGTCCGTCTACGTCGACTACTCCGACAAGTTGCAGAAGGCGCAGATCGACCGGGCGGATTAACCGTCTTCTATGCGGAGGACGCCGAGGGCTTTGGCTCAATTTTCCTCTGCGTACTCCGCGTCCTCTGCGTTTAGAATTTTCCTATGCCGCTCACCCAACCCCACGAAATCACCGCCGCTTCGCGCCTGGAGAATGTCCGCTACGCGATCCGCGACCTGGCCTGCGTGGCCGATGAAGTCATCGCGCAGGGACACAAAGTGCTGCCCCTCAACGTCGGCGATCCGCTGAACTTCGATTTCCAGACTCCGCCGCACATCATCGAGGCTGTCTACCAGGCGATGCGTGATGGCAAGAACGGATATGCGCCCTCACCGGGCGTGTCCGAGGCGCTCGAGGCCATTCGCCGGGAGGCGGCCCGCAAAGGGGTCACAACGGTTCGCGATGCGTTCGTGACGTCAGGGGTGAGCGAGACCGTCGATTTGTGTCTGACCGCCCTGCTGAATGACGGTGAAGATGTTCTCACGCCTAAACCCGACTATCCGCTCTATTCAGCGGTGCTGTGCAAGTTGGGCCTTCCACTCAACACGTACGATCTGAACGAAGACGACGGGTGGCAGCCGGAGTTGTCCGATCTCGAGCGCAAGATCACGCCACGCACGCGTGGCATCGTGCTGATCAATCCGAATAATCCCACGGGATCGCTGTGCACGCGCCAGATGCTCGAGCAGGTGGCGGAACTGGCGCGGCGTCACAACCTGGTGGTCTTTGCAGACGAAATCTACGACAAGCTGATTCTGGAAGACACCCCGCATATCGCCTTTGCCGCAGTAGCGCCGGATGTGCCCTGCGTGACGTTTGGTGGCCTGTCGAAGAACTATCTTGTGCCGGGATGGCGTATTGGCTGGGGCATCGTGTCCGGCGACGCGGCTGCGGTGAAAACCTACACCGAGGGCGTGCATCGTCTCTTGCGCGCGCGTCTCTGCGCCAACCACCCCGAGCAGTATGCGATCAAGCCCGCGCTGGATGGCCCGCAGGATCATTTAGTCGAAGTAAAGCGCAAACTGCGTTCCCGGCGCGACCTTACGCAGAAGTGGTGTGAGTCTACGCCGCGCGTAAGTTGCGTGGCGCCGCGTGGTGCGTTCTACGCATTCCCGCGCATAGAGATTCAGGAGAGCGATGAGATTTTCGTGAAGGAATTGATCCGCCAGAAGCATGTCATGGTCGTCCACGGCTCCGGCTTCGGGCAGAAGCCGGGCACCCAGCACTTCCGCATCGTATTTTTGCCCGATGAACAGACGCTGACAAAGGCGTACGTCGGAATCGCGGAGTTCATCCGCGAGAGATATGGAATCGCGTAATGGGCAGGCTCAATCGAAAGACGGTCGTATGTGTTCCCCTGCTCCTTGCGTTCGTGATGGTTCCCTCAAGCTTCGCCGCCGACACTGGTCGGTCCAAAGAAGAAGACAATATTCGAGAAGCTGTTTTCCGTCATCAATTCCAGCACAACGCGTCCGGACAAAAACAACAGGCTCACGCGTACTGCCTGTCAATTCGGTTGGCCGACAAGGACGCGGATCCGACGGATGAGTTCATGAAGCGTTTTTCCGGGCACATGCCACCGGTGCGCAAAGCCTCTCAATGTCGTTGGTCAAAAGGTGAAGTTGTCGAGAATCATACTGGCAAGCCGGCCCTGATCTTCAGTATTTCGAATATTACCTGGATCTCGGACACAGAAGTCACAGTAGGTGGGGGCTATGAAGAGGCCAACCTCAGTTCCTCCGGTAATACGTACACCGTCAAGAAGAACGATGGGAAGTGGACGGTTAGCCAGGATCGAATGAACTGGATCTCGAAGAACGAGCTGTCCCTGCCCTAGCGACCTATCTCGGCATAATGACCATGGTATAATGACCATGATCATGAAAACGATCCCTGCCGGCAAATTCAAAGTCCATTGCCTCGCGATCATGGACGAAGTGCAAGCCAAGCGGCAGGCCGTGGTCATCACCAAGCGCGGCAAGCCCGTGGCCAAGCTCGTCCCGGTCGAGCAGGAAAAGGACGACATCTTTGGCTTCTTCAAGGGCAAGGGGAAGATCGAGATCAAGGGCGACATTATCGCCCCGGCGCTCAGTCCCGAAGAGTGGGGCGATCTATATTGATCCTGCTCGATACGCATGTCGTGATCTGGCTCGCCCAGGATTACGAGCGGATCTCCGCGAAAGCTCAGGCCGCGATTCAGGATGCGCGTAAGCAGGAAGATGGCTTGGCAGTTTCCTGTATCACGCTCGTCGAAATCGCCCGACTCGCCAATCACGCACGAATCCGGCTGACCCCAGACGCCGAAGCAGTTCTAGCAGAAGTCGAGGATCGTTTCGTGGTGCTGCCGATCACGCGGAATATCGCATTGCAAGCCTTCGAACTACCAGATCGTTACCCGAACGATCCTGCCGACCGCATCATTGGCGCAACTGCTCTTATCGAAGACATTCCCTTGCTCACCGCCGATCAAAATATTCGCAGGTCGCGGACGGTTCCGACCATCTGGTAGCGGAGCATATTGGCGGGATCTAGTCGCGGCTGCGTTGCCTTTTCCAGAGCCGCCTTTGAACCTTCCGGGTAATTGAGCTTTTTCTGGCTCCACGGCTTCCTTCTCCGGTTGGATGGCATCTCAAATGTGTCCAAGGACCAGGAGTCTACCTTGAAAAGAGCTTTATCTACGTTACGGGATGCAGCCGGCACAGGAGCACTTGTTCTGATGGCCGGCACGGTGGTGTTTGGTACTTATGTCTTCCTGACCTCCCTGCCGGACATTAAGCGCTACATCAAGATCAGCACGATGTAGCTGTTCCGGAACATTTGCGGCTTCGATCACGCCGCATCTTTTGCCGCGCACATGTCCGGCAAAAGGCGCGAGGCAGGACCGCGCCTTTCGCTTTCCCTGCGAATCTGATTAAATCGGAAGAAGCGCAACACCGGGTGCGTACACGGTGTTCTTTCATTTGTGGTCGATATTCATTCGCACATTCTTCCCGAGGTAGACGACGGCCCGAAAACGTGGGACACCTGTGTGGCCATGTGCCGCACGGCTGCGGCGGACGGCATTACGCACATGGTGGCGACACCGCATGCCAATGACCGATACCACTACGATCGCGAATACATGCAGGGCCTTGTCGCACACCTGCAGCAGCTCGTGGGCGAAACACCCAAGATTCTGCTGGGATGCGATTTCCACCTCTCGTATGAGAATCTGCAGGACGCCTTCGAGAATCCCGCGCGTTACGTGATCGGCAACACGCACTACCTGCTGGTCGAGTTCAGCAACTACAGTGTTCCGCAGAATACAACGGACTCATTCTTGAGGCTGGGCGATCGCGGCATCACTCCTGTCATCACGCATCCCGAGCGCAATCCGATTCTTCGCGAGAATCTGCAGCGGGTGGTGGAGTGGGCCGAGCAGGGATGCATCATTCAGATGACCGGCTCAGCGCTCACCGGATTCTGGGGAGACCGCACACGTCGCGCCGCCGCATGGTTGCTGGAGCATCAGGCGGTTCATGTGCTTGCGACTGACGCTCACGATCTTGAAAAGCGGGTACCCGTTCTTTCGACGTCGCGCGACGCTGCCGCCGAACTCGTCGGGGAGGAAGTGGCCGAAGCACTTGTGACAGCCAATCCGAACGCGATCGTCAACGACCAGCCATTACCATTCTTTCCCCGTCCATCAGCTGTCGGCAGCTATCGCAAGCGATAGCTGAACCATCCGAAATTGACTTCCCGGTGTTCACGATCTGCTCGTTGCGCGCCATGCCCTGTGCCATGGTTCGGAGCCCCGTGGGAAGACTTTTCTGGCTCCGGTGAAGGCAGAGTTCGCGGGCCAAGATCACGTCACCACGGGGGAGTTAAATCGGTTTAACTTCTGGATGCAAGTTACTGATTAATAGGCGTTTATCGCCGCATTTTTCCACAGAGCGGTATCCCTGCAAGTGGTTGATTCGGCATAGCGTTGGCGGGAATGCACCAGCATCGGTGCTCCCTGTCATAGCAGCGAGACGAATACCCCGAAAACAACAGACAGGAGGCGGGAACTCGAAAGGTTCGTCAGTGTCTTTCTATTGCGGGCTGGCTATTGCGGGCTGGGGGGATCGCTTGTCGGAGTCGAGGTGGCCGCTGGCACCGAACTTGACGGCGCGGCCGGAGTGCTGGTGGCTGGCGACGTATGGGAACTTGGTGTGCTGGAATCCGACTTCGGCGGATCAGGCACGGTCGTCATCGCGCTTTCGGGATTGAGCAAATGATCCTTGCTCGGCCCCAGCCCCAGGCTGATCAGAGCACGCGAGTCCGGCACGGTCTTACTTTGCCATCCATGATCGGCCTGATACTTTCGCATGGCATCCTCACTGGCCTGGTTCCAGGTCCCGCTGGGCTCACCCGTCAAATAGTGCTCGCGAATCAATGCCTGCTGAATCGATAGTGCACGCTCGGAATCAATCTTCTGCTGACCGCGCACGCGCGAGGACTTTTTGTGGGAAGAATGTTTCCCTGTCGATTTGGTGGAAGTTTTCTTTGCGCCGGTGGAACTCGATGTCGAATGATGTGCGGGTGGAGTCTTGTGGGCGTTGTTCGATGCGGTGGCTGCGGACGATGCGGACGAATCCTGCGGTGGAGTCGCACGGGCCGCCAGCGCGCAAGTCAGGGTCAGCGCGCAAACTGCGGCGACCTCGACGTTACGAAATTTCGCGCCTGGGCGAATCATCAATATCTTTAAACAACCTGCAACAAAAGCAAAAGCCCAGCCAGAAGAACCGGCACTGTCATCATCTCTGATCTGCTGGGACAGTACCAGTTCCGGCTGGGCCAAGGACCGTTACGGAAGTGTACCGGCGTCGAAGATGGTGCCGTCCGAGCGCGACGAACCGCGCGGACGCACCAGGAAGACCACATCCTGTCCGCTCTTCATGCTCGACTCGATGCGGGTAAAGTCTTCTTCGCTGTTCACCGCCTGCTTGTTGATCTCCAGGATGATGTCGCCGCGGGCCAGATTGACGTCCTCGGCAAACGAACCGGGCTTCACATCCTGCACGATGACGCCTTTGCCCGCCGGAATGTCGAGCCGGTCAGCCATCTCCGGGGTGACTTTGCGCACGGTCACGCCGAACTTGCTCGGCTTGGGAGCGTTCTCGTCTTCGTTGTCCTGATCTTCTCCCAGGCGCTGGGCAAAGAGCTTGGCGCGATCCGCGATGATAACGGTCGTTTCCTGCGATTTTCCGTTGCGCAGGAATCCGAGCGTGACCTTCGTTCCGGGCTTGCGGGCTGCGATCTCGGAAACCAACTCACTTCCCTTGGTGACTTTCTTGCCGTCAACGCTGGTGACGGTGTCGCCAACTTTCAGTCCTGCTTGATCGGCAGGGCTTCCAGCCACAACACTCGAGATCGGTACGCCTGAGCCGGAACCATACACGCGAGCGATAGCAGGATTCTCCACCGCGTCAAACATGATTCCAATGGAACCGCGCGAGACTTTGTGCTCTGGGCCTACGAGCTGGTTGTAAACCTCAACCACGGTGCGCGAGGGAAGCGCGAAGCCGATACCAGCGTAGGCATTGGTCTCGCTGAGGATGGCGGTGTTGATGCCGATGACTTCCCCGTTCAGATTGACCAACGGTCCGCCGGAGTTGCCGGGGTTGATCGCAGCGTCAGTCTGAATGAATGTCTGGAATTGCCGGCCTGGAACGATGTCACGCCCCTTGGCCGAAACGATACCTGCGGTGACGGTTCCCGCCTGACCGAAGGGACTGCCGATCGCCAGGACCCAGTCGCCGACTTCCATACCGTCGGAGTTGCCCATTTTCGCGGCAGGCAGAGGATGGTCGACATCCACCTTGATCACGGCTAGATCGGTTTCCTGATCAGTGCCGATGACCTTGGCCTCGTGCTGCACTCCGGGGGGATCATCCTGAAAGCGTACGCGGATGCGGTCGGCCTTCTCGACTACGTGGCGGTTGGTCAGAATGAAACCCTTGGCATCCACTACAACTCCCGAACCGAGGGAGCGCTCGCGGATTGAGCCATCGCCGGGTCCACCTTGACCCAGTCCCTGTCCCGGACCACCGAAAAAGTGATTGAAGAAATCGTCAAGGCCGCCGTTGTCATCCCCATCGTCGGGGCTCTGCTGCCCTCCGCGGCGACGATGCGGATTCTTGATCGTCGATTCGGTGTTGATATTGACGACGCTGGGCTCAAGCTGTTTGGCGATCTGAGCAAAAGCCTGAGACAAGGGATTGTTGGTCGACTGAGCCGGCGGGAGCGTCAGCGGTGTGGCATCGCCACTCTTCTGACCTTCCTTCCCTTTCACTTCTGACGAAATCAGGGTCCCGATCAAAATACCCACCGTCAGGGTCGCGAGAATGCTCAGCGTGTAAACCCAGCGGTGAGCTTTCATGCGCATCCACATTGCGCCTGAATCCATATGTTTACTTTCCTCCGAAAACACACAAGTCCTCTCGATTATACCGATTTACCCCACCCGCTGGAGTAGCCCTGAAGTGGAGGTACGGACCACAAAAATCCATGACTATTGGACGCAAAAGCGCCTCAAATCGTTTTATCCCTGACCGGGGCTGCCAACAAACAGAGCCGAGTTCCGCTCCCAGCGCGAAGCGAAGTCCTGCAAATGCCGCAACACGGCGGGGAGTGACGGCCATCCTAAGGGTAGGGCCTTCCACTCTTGGAAGGGGATGTCCGGTACAGGGCAGGTTCTCTATTTTGATTCGTAGACGGTCCTGCCAGCCACTACGGTGCGCAACACTTTTGCGCCGAGGATCTTCTCCGGCGACGAAGCCGTGACGTCGCGATCGAGCACCACGAAGTCAGCCAGCATGCCGGGAACAAGCTTCCCCTTCTCTTTCTCTCCGAACTCGGCGAAGGCGGATCCTTGCGTATAAGCAGCGATCGCCTGATCGATCGTCAGGCGTTGCTCGGGGAAATATTCCTGCTTGCCGTTTTCGCTCTTGCGCGTGACTGCGGCGTAGAGCCCGCGGAACGGCGTTACCGGCTCAACCGGATAATCCGTGCCGAAAGCGAGCCCGGCTTTATTGTTGAGAAACGCGAGCCATGCGTACGACGTGGCGGCGCGCTTGGGACCAAGCCGGTCTTGCGCCCAGCGCATGTCGGTGAGCAAATGGTTCGGCTGCATCGAGGCAATCACTTTGAGCTGTTTGAACTGTGTAATCTGCGCTGGAGTGGTGACCTGGGCGTGTTCGATGCGCAAGCGGTAATCGTCTCCGCCATTGGCGGCTTTGACCTTGCTTTCTTTCGCGGCCTTCTCGGCTTCGGCAAAAGCATCAAGCGCCATCTGCACACCCTTGTCGCCGATGGCATGGAAGCCGATCTGGAAACCCGCGAGCACGCGCTCTTTAGTCATATCGTTCAGCTTGACCGGATCATAGCGGGGCAGGCCGGAATTCTTCGCGTCGTCGCTGTAAGGCTCCAGCAACGCTGCAGTATGCGATCCCAGCGAGCCATCCATGAATCCCTTGAGCATGCCGGTATGCAGCATCAAATCAGATTGCGGATGCGAATCCCGCTTCTTTGTGAGTTCGTCTATTGACTCGTCAAAGGGCAGCCACTCGCTGATGCGTGCGGTGAGCTTGCCGTCTTTCTCCAGTTCTTCGAAGACCTGGAAAGCCTCCCACGTTGGCGAATAGTCCTGGCAAGAGGTCACGCCGTGCGCGGCCAGGTCGGCAAGCGCGAGTTCGATGCCGCGCCGGCGCTGCTCGTGAGTGGGCTTGGGAACCACGGCCCAAACCGCTTCCATGGCCGTTTCCCGCAAAATTCCCGTTGGCTCGCCGTTCTGGTTGCGATCGATATGTCCGCCCTGCGGATCGCGGCTCGCGAGGGTGACGCTTCCTAACTGGAGCGCGCGTGTGTTGGCAACAGCGATGTGCCCATCGATACGGCCCAGAATAACCGGATGTCCGGAGGAAACTTCGTCGAGATCCCAGCGTGTCGGTGTGACTTTTACCGGCCAGAGTGTTTCATCCCAACCCGAGCCCTGAATCCATTCGCCCGCTTTCGATTCTGCCACCTTGTTGGCGACCTTCGATCGAAGCTCGTCGAGTGTCTTCACGCCGGTCAGGTCGACGCTGAGCTTTGTTTGCCCGGCGTCGTCGAGGTGCAGGTGTGCATCGTTGAATCCGGGCATGGTGAAGTGGCCGCCGAGATCGATGACCTGCGTCTGCGGGCCTTTGAACTTGTCGAGATCGAAAGCTTTGCCGACTGCGAGTATGCGGTCGCCCTTGACCGCGATGGCTTCCGCCCGCTCGATCGAGGCAAATGGAGTGTTGGCGGGCACGCCGGTGTAGACGTTGCCATGCACAAAAATTACGTCGGCCTTGGGCTTGGTATCAGCCGATGCACCCGTCTGCCCGGAGACGATGCCCGCGGCCAGAATCGAAACAAGCACAGCTCCTCCGATGCTTGCCTTGCCTGTCAGACTCATTCTGCCACTCCTGCGAGCGCCAGCATCGTCAGCAGGATACGTTTCAGCCCCAGCTCGCGCCCATTGGAATCGAACCATTCCTGCAGCGTATGTGCTCCGCCGCCCGATCCACCGCCGCCGATTGCGATCGCTTCCCTGCCCATCGACAGCGGGATGTTCGCGTCCGTCGAGGCGCGCTGCACCTGCGCCACATTGCCCAACTGCGTATCGACGGCGCGAATGATTTGCAGAATCCGCGCGCCCGGCGGCAACTCACCCGCTGGCCGATTGCCGATGACTACTACTTCGCAACTCACCGCGGGACGCTTTTGCGTGGGCGAGCGCATCTCGGAGGCCATAGTCTCGTCTTCGACGGCGCGAGTCAGCGCCTGGCGCAGCGATTGCTCCAGGCGCTCCATCTCGGCCATCGAGGTCGAACGGATGTCGACCTTCATGCTGGCCGACTCCGGAATGGAATTCACCGACGTGCCCCCGCGAATAACTCCGATATTGAATGTTGTTTTCGGAGTGTTGGGTACCGTGGTCGCCGCGAAGGTGTCGATAGCCTTGGCGAGAATCACGATAGGATTGGGGGCGCCGAAGTCGCTCCAGGAGTGACCGCCCGGGCCGCGCACGATGACTTCAAAGCGCCGGCTGCCCAGAGCTTCCGCGACGATCGTATCGGCTCCCGCGCCGTCGAGAACCACGCTGTAGCCAATCGAATCTTTCCAGCGCGGTGTGGAGAAAATGTGGCGCATGCCGCGCAGGTCGCCTTCGCCCTCTTCGCCGACATTTCCGATGAAGACAAACGGCAGCGCATGCCGAATGCGCACCGCACGCAGCAATGCGGCGATGCCCAGCATGGCAGCCACGCCCGCGCCATTGTCGGAGACTCCGGGCCCGTAGATGCGGCTTCCCTGATTCCGAATATTCAGGGGAGTGTTTGCCGGAAAGACGGTATCGATGTGGGCACTCAGCGAAACATAGCGCCGTCCGAAGCCGGGATGCGTTCCAAACACGTTGCCGACGTCATCGGTGCGGACGTCGTCCAGCCCGATCTCACGGAAGCGCTCCGCCAGCCAGGCTCCCCGGGCCGATTCGCCGAAGGGAGGCGCCGCAATGCGCGCCATTTCCATCTGCCAGTGCAGCAGTTGCGGCTCATTGGAGCGAAACCAGTTGAAAGCGGAACGCACTTCCGGCGACGCCGCAAGCCGCGCGACTTCGCGCTGCAAGACCTCCTTGGCCGCAGCGTGGGTCACCGCGGAGCCGGAATCGTGTGGATGCGTGCGCGAATAATCGGGGCTCATGCGAAATGAATAGCGTCAGTGTACAACGCGTGGGAAAGAACCGCGCATTACCGAAGATGGGAACCGGGCGGCGGACCCCAGGAGGCAATAAGGAACACTCAATCGGGTTGTTGGATTTTAGTCTCCTGTGGAATCGGAACGGGATGTGGACTTGGCTTCCGAGTTGCCGACCACACGTCCAGAATGTGGCCTATCGATTCCAATAGCTATGTTTTAGCCCATTGTTGGTTATTAAAGGTGGAACAATTGCCGCGCGTTGCCACAGGCAATTTTGAGCCGATCGGGTTCGCTGATGGGCGCGTTGTCGAACCACTGAGCCGCCTCAACCATATCCTCATACGGGTAGTCCACCGAGTACAGAACGCGGTCGGCACCGACTTCCATTATCGTGTCGATCAAAGCCTGTGTGCGAAAGGCGCCGCTCGTAGTGATGTAGAAGTTCTCTCGCAGGTAGTACGCTATCGGAAACTTCGCTTTTGGCCGAACACTGGTCCTCGATATGCGATGATCGACGCGCCAAATGCCGAATGGCAGTCCTTCGCCGAGATGGCCGATAATCACTTTGAGTTTGGGATATTCATCGAACAGGCCGCTGCCCATCAAACGCAGCGCATGAATCGAGGTCTCAACCGCGAACCCCCAAGCCGAACCGGCAATCCAAGCGTGTCCTTCATAAGCCTGCTGCCGCGTGGCCAAGGCGAAGCGAGGATGAAGATAGAAGGGGACATCAAGCTGCTGAACAGCTGCCCAGAAAGGCCGATATTGTGGCAAGTCATAGAAGACTGCCGAATCCGCTTCGCCGATCTGCGAGAATCCATTGACCAATGCGCCGCAGAAGCCTAGTTCCTTCACGCAACGTGTCAGTTCCTGAGCGGCTACCTGAGGATCCTGCATCGGTAACGTCGCGAACCCCGTCAGACGTTTGGGATATTTTGCGATGTGTTCGGCGAGATAGTCGTTCGATCGGCGCGACTTGTCGACCGCTTCCGACGTCTTGAAAACTGTCTGGATGCTGGCAGGCCCGGACTCCGAGAGGATACAGAGTTCCACACCACCTCGATCCATTTCCGCGATGCGGCCACTGCCCAAGTCTTGGATCTGGAGTCGGGATTCGGGAGTCGGTAGCGAGGTGTAACTATCGGGGATGGTCCCAGGGAGTGCGAAGTGTTCTTCCAGCGCGACTTTCCCGCACTTTGGCATCGCATCGGGTGTTGCCGGATCCAGGTTCCTGCCCGTGTCAGGCCCCGCTTCCTTTGCGTCGAGACCACCAGCGAGTATTCCTGCAGTTGCGAGAGCTTCAGCGCTGCGTTCGAAGAACCCTCGTCGCGTGATCTCACCCTTATGATGGCTTTTCCTCATGCGGTAGTTCCCTTGCGGGCGTTTGAAACCAAGGGGGACTCTACACCAAGCTGCCAGTGGGATACAGATTAATCTGATGGATCGCTTTGGTCGGCTACTTCCGTTCCTTTCAATTGCGCCCGAGTCACGGGCAAACCGTCACGATCAATTTGGAACTGACCACTGACATCCGAACTGCTAATCTCACTGAGCTCCGTGCCCTATTGCAAGACTTACTTGTGAGACGCGCGCACTGATTCGTCGCTCTTCGTCATTGTCTTCGTATAGCATTCAGCTGAGCTCTTGGGCGAGTCCGATGAAAAGACCTTCAGGCCTGCGGCTGTAGCAGAGCCGATAAGCGTCTTTGTACTGACAACTGCGTGGGAAAAGTGTGGACATTCCCGAAGATGGGACCGGGGCAATCGCCAGCGGGCAATCTCAGTCAGCGCCATCTGACGGCCATGGTAGAACTCGCGCAGCGACGGCGGAAAGTAGTCGTTTCGTAGCGGTAATCTCGATACCTCGACGATCGCCCGCGCGTATGATTGGCCCGGCGATGGCGTCCAACTCCGGTGGATTCCCTTGCTCAACATCTTTCTGCATGGAACTGCGCATGCCGTAGGGCATCTTGCTCATCCCGGTGAAGACGGCGGTCGGGTCGACTTTGGCGCCCTCAGCGGTGGCCACGGCACAGGCTTCGCGCACGCTGGATTCCCATTCTGCCTTCCAGTCAGGATTGCTCATCACGCCGCCGATCGGCTGATCGAACGCCGTGGTCGCCAACGCTATAGGAGCGAGAAACACCGCCTTGCTCCACATCAGCGTGGGTTCGTCGTCGATGAAGCGACATTCGAAGCCCAACTTCTGGAATTGATCGAGCGTTGAAGCCAGGAGCGTGCGACCAGCAGAGAGCACATTCAGGCGAGCGAACGGCGAACGGTGGATGATGTGCCCGGGCGCTACGCGCTCAGATTCGACGGCGATGGTGGCTGGAATGACCCGGTCGAAGCCGTATTTGCTCCGCAGCCAATCCAGATGGTCAATACCATTCAGGAGCGGGACGATTGCCTGGACCGACTCCGGATGGGTCAATGCAGCCAGAGCATCCAATTGAGTCGCTTTGACGGTAAGCCAGAGCACATCCACGGGCGGCACTTCGGCGCTGCGCGTGACCGGGACGGAAAAATTTCCGAACGGGCTTTCCAGTTTCAGTTGTTCTGGATAAGTGGCTAACGATTCGCGCCTGAGGACCAGAGTAACCGAATCACCCAGGCGGGCCAGAGACGCGCCCATCAGTCCGCCGACGCCACCCACACCGAGAATCGCATGTTTGAGAGCAGGCATAACTTTCATTTCCTCAGGGCCGTGACGGGTACGCACTCGAGGATCTCGGCTTCACTTAGCGTGTGGTCGCTCTGCTTGGCGCGCTGATAGATTCGGTCGACGATGTCATCGGACGGGGGGATCTTGTGCCGCTCCAGCCAGAACAGCACGTTCGACTTGCCGCTCATCGGGCCAATGTCGATGATCTGTTCGAGTCCAAACACGTGCGATGGCACGCCCGAATACACCGTGTTCGCCAGGACGACGTCGTTCTTGTGATAAGCCTTTATGATGGCTGCAGCATGCACGCCTGTGGCAGTACGGAATGCATCGTCGCCGACGACCGGATAATTCCGCGGAATCGGAACGCCGGTGGCACGCGAGACCAACTCACAATATTCCTTCAGCTTGGTCAGATCCTGCTTGTCCCACGGTGCAATACCCATCAGCTTGAGATTGACGAGCATCTGGTCGATCTGTGTGTTGCCGACGCGTTCGCCTAATCCAATCGCGCAGCCGTGTACGCAATTGGCGCCGGCGATGATCGCGGCCATCGAGTTCGCGATGGCAAGGCCGCGATCGCTGTGGCCGTGCCAATCGACGCGAATCTTTTCTCCGGATGGCTTGACTACCTCCTCCACGACGAACCTCACGAGCGACAAAGCACCCATGGGCGTGGCGTGACCCGCGGTATCGCAGATGCAGATCGCTCGCGCACCGCATTCGATCGCCGTGGTGTACAGGCGCTTCACAGTCTGTGGATCGCAGCGGCTGGTGTCTTCGGTGACGTACATGACATCGAGCCCGAGCGAAACGGCGTATTTGACGGCTTTTCCGGTCGTTTGCAGAAGGAAGTCGTCGGTCCAGCCTTCAGTGAAGCGGCGGATGGGGCTAGAGCCAATGAACGTCGCCGCCTCGATCCGCAACCCGGTTTTCTGGACGATCTCGGCGATGGGGCGAATATCGTTTTCGTGGGTGCGCGCGGCGCAATTCGCCTGAATCTTCATGCGGTGCGCGATGATCTCTTGCGCCAGCGCAGTCACGGCCTCAACGGCGCGCGGGCCGGCTCCGGGTAGCCCAAGATCCAGGGAATTGATTCCCAGCGCCGCCATCAGATGGAGGATTTCGATCTTTTCGGGAATCGAGGGATCGCGCACCGAAGGCGACTGCAAACCGTCGCGCAGGCTCTCATCATTGAGCAGAACCGCACCGGGAGGTTTCATTCCAGGCGGATGATTCTTGTTCCAGTCGTAGATGAGATCGGAGGTGTTCATGGGCTAGCTTCGAGCTACGAGCTTCGAGCCACTAGCAAGAATCCAGCAACTTCACGGATTCATTTTTGCGTGTTCCCCAGATATGTGGCTGCGAGACGCCGTGCCTGGAACTCGGAGTCAGAGCTCGCAGCTATTTTTCCTTGGGCGGTAGCGTCAGTCCAAAAACCGAGATCATTCCCTTGCCGGCGACGTTGACCTTGTTCTCGCCGGGAGTGGGTAGGTACAACGCCTTACAGTTTTCGCAGCGATAGATTTCGGCATTCGGACCATAGGCCTTCTCCACATCGCCACAACCCCGCTCTACCACGTCGGTCATGTAGAACCAGCGTTTCAGATGCCCCCCGCAGAACTTGCCTTTGGCATCTTTTTCGTTGCAGGCGCGCTGGCCCTCCTTCTTGATCTTGACCTTGTGGTTTTGGAGCTGTGGAACTTCGTGAGAACCGGTCGTGGTCACTTCGCCAGTCGCCAAAGGACATACCCTCGTTCAAGCGGCCACAGGCCGCCGGATTCGGCTTAATGCGCTCATTGTAACCGAAAGTCGAGCGATGAGCGGCGAGCGATGAGCAATGAGCGAACTGCGTTTGCTTAGGGAACTTAGGGTTTCCCGCCTCTGCTAGTCTGTCAACACTCCATGATCACAATCGTTTCCGGTCTGCCGCGTTCGGGCACTTCCCTGATGATGCAAATGCTGGTGGCGGGAGGGATGACTCCCCTCTCGGACGGCGAGCGCGTGGCGGATGCCGATAATCCGCGTGGATATCTCGAGTGGGAGCGGATCAAGACGCTTCCCAACGATCCCGGCTGTATTGCCGAGGCTGAGGGAAAAGTGGTGAAGGTGATCTCGCGACTTCTGCTCTCGCTTCCGCCCGATCACGACTACCGCGTGATCTTTATGCAACGCCCTCTGCCGGAGGTGCTGGCATCGCAGGATGAGATGATGCGGCGGCGTGGAACTTACAAGGAAGGGGCAAGTCCGGCGGCGATGGCGGCGGCGTTCGAGAAGCATCTTCGCGAAGTGTATGGATGGCTGGAAGGAAAGACATATGTCAGATCCATTCGGGTTGAATATCACAGCGCCCTGAGCGAGCCGGAGCCGACCAGCCGTAAGATTGCGGCGTTTCTTGGGATTCCTTTGAACGTCGAGTCGATGGTCAAGCAGGTGGATGCTTCGCTGTACCGTAATCGCAGCAATCCAGCCTGACCAACCGGAACAGCCCCTTTTCCGGCGCGCACTTGCGCCCAATCGCCGGTGCGACATTCGAAAGAAGACACCGTGGAAGGCGAACAGAAGGCGCAAAGTTGTGCTAACGCCTGTTTTCGACAGCCAGCGCGTCCGATTCACCGTTTCGAGGCGTTATACTCGCTCCGCGATGAACTCGACAGTTAGCGGAGGCGGCACGGCGAATACTGTCTTCGGAATCCTCTTCCATGCAGGAATCGCCTTACTTGGCGGATTCGCATTGGGCTCTGTGATTGCCCTAGGAACGGAAGCACTATCGCGTGGAGAATCCACAAATGTGCACGCTTTGATGGAATTCGTTCCTTTCATCGTTTCGAGCGCATTGCTGGCTTTGTTCGCGACACCCCGATGGTTTGGCGGTTCTGCTCCTTGGGTAGGCTTGTTAGGACTCGCGCCGTTATTCATGGGATGGCAGGAATTGTGGCGTGGATGGAGTCCCACTTGGTCGGATCAAACGCGGAGTGATTATGTGCTGTCTCAGCTATTCGGCGTGCGTGGCGGCTGCGGCGATAGTGAATGCCTGTACGTTCTCTTCTTCACTGTTCCTTGCGCGTGTCTGATGGCCTACTCCGTAGCCGCTTTAGTTGCGATCCGTTTCATTCCCAGACGATTGATGTAACATCGCAATTTCGCTCAATTACCTGACTTCCACAAACGTGTCACCCATTAGTGCCATTTCAATGTAGTAAGGTTCACCGTAGGCTAGGAATCGAGCAGCACTTGGGGGAGGGCTGTTTAGGCGAAGCGTCCCATGACTCGATGAGTCTGGGATTTTCGTCTTTTTGGCGCGTTGCTAACACAACGACCCGTACTGTGGCGAATGTCGAGCCCAAAGAGGGGTTGAATGCAGGCGACGTTTAATCCAGATCGTATTCTCGACGCGATCCTTGAGACTTTCGTTGAATACGACAACTGGCTCACGTTTCGACAACTCGCAAATCGCCTCACCGGAGACGCGTCGAACCAACATGTAATTGCCGAAGTTGTTTATCGGCACAGCCGAGTGTTTGTTGTGACGGATGGCAGGTGCAAACTCCGCACGGAGTTGATCGAAGATGTGGCTCACATTGCATCACAACCGTAACGGTCTCCCATCAACTGTCGTAAAATCCTAATTTCACTCAAAATCCACTTTGCCCCTCAAAGCGTGAAATCGCTGATCTCGTCAGGTGACGGTTATCACTGACGGTGCGACGTTCTTTGCTGTAGAGTGCTAGGCGTGGCAAACTTGGGCGAGTGCAGACGACAAACACAAGGCTCAGAGGATAATGCTAGCTTAGGAGTTAAGAAGGCGTTGCCATCCTCACGCTTGGGAAGTAACGTATCACACTGCGACGTTAAATTCATGATGCGTCGCGTTCTTACTCGATTTGTTCCGCGAACGGCATTGATCCTGACTCTGCTGGGTACATGCCTCCTGATTTCACTTCATGCCCAGGTACCCGCCGATCCTCTCGCCGGCATCAATAATCAGACATACCGCACCGAGGTGATGCGCGTTTACAACTCCGCGCCCAATACGGCCGTGGTGTTTTTCAAAGTGTTCGGAGAGCGCAAGGGGCATCTTCTCGATCGCCAAGCGGTCTTGAAACTCACGAATCGGGCAACTCAGTATTCCACCTGGCAAACCACCAGCCGGGATCCTGCTGGTGAGAACCTTCAAACGGGGGCCGAAGCTGTCTTCGTCGACATTCCTTTGGGTGTATACGACGCCGAGATCACGGCGGTTGGATTCCTTAGCGCTCATCGGGAAGTGCGGATCACCACCAGCATGGCCCAGGAACGCCTAGAAGTTATTCTTCAACGCGACCCCACGGCCGTCAATCTCGACGTCACCGACCGCGAGGTTTCGTCGAAGACCCGCAAGGAACTCAAGCGCGCGGTCTCCGCGCTCAAATCCCATGACCTGCCGGAGGCCGAGAAACATCTCAACAAAGCCTACCAAGCCTCGCCCAATAGTTCGAACATCAACTTTCTTCTGGGATATCTCTTCTTCGAGAAGAGGGACTACGCGCAAGCCGAGAAGTACCTGGCGAGCGCCTCGACCCTGAATCCACACAATGGTCAGGCACTCACTCTATGGGGACGCACCGCCATGGAAAGACAGAACTATCCAGCCGCCCGCTCGGCCCTGGAGCAGGCTGTTCTTTCTGACCCGGAGAACTGGCTGCCGCACGATCTTCTGGCCGATACATATCTGCATGAGAAGAACTACGAGGATGCCAAGGTCGAAGCGAACAAGGCTGTAAGCAAGGGCCAGTCAGCGGCCAGTCCCGCCCAACTCGTTTTGGGGCAGGCCCTGCTGAATCTTGGCGAGTTTCACGACGGAGTTGAGGCTCTCAAGGTATTCCTCGAACAGTCGCCGCACAATCCAGTTGCCGGGCAGGTTCGCGATCTCGTTACGCGGTTCCAGAACGTGCCCGCCACCACGAAGGTCGCAGAGGCTGATCCCGACGCAAAGGACAAGCTCTCTGGCGTAAATGCATTGGACGCCGTGGCAGCGCCCCGGCTTGCAGTGACCGCATGGCAACCGCCTGGCATCGACGACGTCAAACTATCGTTCGCACAGGGGGTTGAATGCCCCGCAGGCCAAGTTATCTACGAATCCGGCAAGCGCGTCGAAGAACTCGTGGCCGACGTCGCCCGTGTGGCTGCGATCGAGGACCTCACCCACCAGACGCTCGATGAAGTGGGCAATCCCACTGGCACAGAAAGCCGCAAGTACGACTACGTCGCATCCATCGTCGAAACCAAGCCCGGCGACCTTGCCGTGGATGAATACCGGACTTCGGTGACGAGGCTCGCCGATTATCCTGGCGGCATCGCCAGCACTGGCTTTTTCAGTCTGGCTCTCGTCCTTCACCCCCGCGTCCGTGACAATTTCGAGCTGCGCTGTGAAGGACTCGGAGATCGGAACGGACAAGCAGCCTGGGTGATACGTTTCCAACAGCGCGACGACCGCCCCAACGTGACGCAAGCCTACAAGATCGGCGGCCAGATCTATCCAGTAAAGCTCAAAGGACGCGCCTGGATCAGCCCTGACAAATTTCAAATCGTGCGGATCGAAGCGGAGATGGTCCAGCCAATGCCTGAGATCCTGCTGCTCAGCGAACACCAGATCGTGGATTACGGCCCGGTCCCCTTCCCGCGGAAGGAAGTCTCTCTGTGGCTGCCCCAGGACGTGGAAATTTATTTCGACTTCCGCAAGCATCGCTATCATCGCCGCCACAGCTTCGATCACTACATGCTGTACTCGGTTGACTCCGTTGAAAAGCGGAAGGAGCCCGTCGGCACGGGGGCCGACTAAGGCTACCATCAAGCAGCCGTCACTTTCTCGTGCGCCAACCGAGCATCCCTAAAAAACATCAGTCGCTCCGAAAGGAGTCGGAGTGGACACATCCACCAACCGCGGCCTCCCTGTTCTGACTATTGTCCTTGTTGTGCTTCGAGTGCTTGGAAGTCGATAAACAAGTACTGGAGCGGTTTCGCAAGACTTATCGGCGGTCTAAGCCGTGTGTCCATGTGCGAGTTCATCGTAGTCCTGAAAGCGCAGCGCCAAGCGAAATCAATTACTTCTGCTTCCCCAAATCTGGAATCGTGATTGAGCATCGCTGCTCGCGGCGAGGCGCATGACGCACCGCTTGAAGGAACGATTCCGGCCGCACATTTGATCCCTGGATCTCGCCAGAACGCCGGCACTGCCCCCTTCGCTTTGCTCAGGGTCGCGCCGGCGGACGAAGGCGTCCGCCCCTACACAAACACGTTAGAACTCGCGCCTTGCTGCGGCTTGATCTGGTCCCACTCGACCTGTCTCAATTTCTGCCTTGAAATAGTTTTCGCCCTTGACGGGAGCTCCAGCCATGCGGCGCAGGATTCCGATCTGGCCGGAGTGCGTGAAGGCATCAGCGACCGGGCCCTGGAACAGATTTTCCAGTGAGGCCTGCAGGGGTGCCTCTGAGGCTAGATAGTCATCGAATTTTTTCAGGGCAGCGAAAAAGCGGTTCACTTCTTCGTCCCAGGGAAGCGGCTTGGAGTCGTTCCATTTGCGTTCGCCATTCGCCATGGAGAGTCCCCAGTCCATCAGATCGCCGATGTGCGCGAGGATTTGCGCGGGTGTGCGCGCGCCGGACCCGGCTTGGAAATCGGGGAATCCAGCGGGAGCATCGCGGAGCGTCTTGCCGCAACGGTAGGCAAGAGTGGCCAATGTGTGACGAAGCAAGTGGCGTTCGAAGTTCTTCGGATCAGTCATATTCGGTGCAGTCCTGATCCACAAGCTTACACTGAAGGTTGGAGGCGGAGATGGCGAAGAACAGAAAACTTCCCGCGGAGGCTGGCCTGGATAAATCACTGGAGACGCGGCCGGGCGCGGTGAGCCGCGTCAATGCCGAGTACTATCGCTGGGGACACGATTGCGACGCGTGGCATCTGGTCAAGGATCCACAGCTTACGGTGATTGAAGAACTGATGCCGCCCGGGGCCGCTGAGGTGCGCCACTATCACAAGGAGGCGCAACAGTTCTTCTACATCCTGGCAGGCGAGGCGATCATGGAAGTGGAGGACGATCCGGTGCTGGTGCCCGCCGGAAGCGGGATTCGCATTCTGCCGGGCGTGTGGCACCAGATTCGAAATCCTTCTTCGAGCGCGTTGCGACTGCTGGTGATCTCCCATCCGCCGAGCCATGGCGATAAGTGGACGGAGTGATCGCACTGATTTCAACCGTGGGTGTCGCCCATTATCTGCTCCCCAGGATCGCCACCAAGACCGTTAACGCTACGGCGCGATGGCCAGAAAAAGGAAGACGACGAACAGGATGAGGTGCACCGTGCCTTGCAGCATCGTGGTACGACCTGTTCCCAGTGTGAGGATACTGACGACAAGAGTCAGAACAAGGAGAACCTCTTCCTTGGGATCTAGGCCGAGTATGAGCGGTCTGCCTAGAAGGAGCGAGATGCCGGCAACAGCTGGAATGGTGAGTCCGAGGCTTGCCAGAGCAGAGCCGAGGGCCAGGTTTACGCTGGTTTGCAGACGATTCGCAGTGGCTGCCCGATAGGAGGCTAAGCCCTCGGGAAGAAGAACCAGTGCCGCTATGACGATTCCAACGACGCTTTTGGGTGCACCGAGCGCTTCAATCCCGTGTTCGACCGCAGGGGTCAACGCTTTTGCCAACGCCACAACTACCATCAACGATCCGAGGAGCAATGCCGCGCTCATCCAGGCAACTTTGTTCGCGGGCGGAGGCATATGCGCTTCTTGCTCATCCACCCCGACTAGCAGGAAATAGTCGCGGTGGCGGATGGTCTGCACGAATACGAACGAACCGTAAAGGACCAGCGAGACAACCGCCGCAAACGCCAGTTGAGACCGGCTGAAGGTGGGCCCGGGGGTGGTGGTAGTGACATTGGGGAGGATGAGCGTTAGCGTGGTCATCGCGATCAGAACGGAAAGGGCCGCATTCGCACCCCGCAGTTGAAAACCCTGCTCATGATGCCGCAGACCACCGGCCAGAAGACAGATGCCGATGATCCCGGTGCAAACAATCATGACAGCGGCGAACAGGGTGTCGCGTGCGAGGCTGGCTGTTCCCGGCCCTCCGGCAATCATCATGGAGACAATCAGTGCCACTTCAATTGTGGTTACAGCCAGAGCCAGCACCAATGTGCCAAAGGGCTCACCGACCCGGAGTGCGACCATTTCGGCGTGGAAGACAGCAGCGAAGACGGTTGCAATCAAAGCAACGGCTTCCGCGACATTGAGTACTGTGCTCCCACCAACTAAGAAATGCACAACGAGAATGACCAGCCCCAACGCAGGCCAAATCCATGACCACAAGGGAATGCGGGTTGCGGCGACTGTGGCCATAGAAAGAGAGATGCGTCACTAGATCGAGCGATGCCAAACGTTGAATGCTTGCAATTGCATCGACCGCAATCGTATCTGAAGCGTAATTGGCTGTCACGACGGTTAGGGCAATACGCGAATTACCACTCCAAACCCGTCATGCACAAGTACGTTCACGCGTGAGGGCGAGTCACGACCGCTTGCGCAGAAGTATTCCGGCCGCGTGCAATGCTCCCCGAAAGCGCGTCGCCAGATCGCGCGCGAACTGCAGATCCACGAAGCCTTCGATCTGCCGCCGGAAGCTCTCGCCGTAGCCATACCACCAGACCTTCTTCATGCCAGGCATCTGATCGGTATCGAGATACTTCAACCGGACCATCTCTTCGAGTCCGAAGCGTCCGTGTGTGCGGCCTATGCCGGTGGCCTTTACGCCGCCATGCGGGGCCTCGCTGATGCCGAAGCACGAGATCACGTCGTTCACCATCACGGTGCCCGCCTGGATGCGGCGCGCCAGGCGCTCGCCCCGGCTGGAATCGCCTGTAAAGATACTTGCGGCCAAGCCGTATTCGGAATCGTTGGCCAGGCGGACCGCTTCTTCGTCGTCTTCGAAAGCCATGATGGGCAGGACAGGACCGAAGGTTTCTTCGCGCATGATGCGCATTTCGTGTGTCACATCAGCGAGCACGGTGGGAGCATAGAAGTTCGGGCCCAAATCCCTGAGGCGGGAGCCTCCGGTTAGAATCCTGGCCCCACGCATCTTCGCATCCTCGATGTGCGACTCGACTATATGCAACTGGCGCTCGTGGATCATTGGCCCCATATCCGTATTCGCCTCCATGCCATTGCCGACGCGCAGCTTCCTTGCTTTATCGGCGCAGGCGTCTGTGAATTTCTGGTGCAAGCTACGGTGCACGTAGCAGCGCTCGACCGAGAGGCAGGTCTGCCCCGCGTTCACGAAGGCTCCCCAGACGGCGGCGCTTGAGGCGACGTCGATGTCGGCGTCCTCGAGCACCAGCATGGGATCTTTGCCGCCGAGTTCGAGGACGACCGGAAGCAAACGTTCTGCCGCAGCGGCCGCGATGCGCTTCCCTGTGCCAACGCTGCCGGTGAATACCAGCTTGTCTATTGGCGAGCGAACCAGTGCGGCACCCGCCGGACCCTCGCCGACGATAACCTGGAACACTTCCTGCGGCACACCGGAGTCATGAAGCAAAGATGCAAGTTCCAGCGCAACCAGAGGCGTGAGTTCCGAGGGCTTCAGCACCACCGCATTGCCGGCGGTGAGCGCCGCCAGAGTCTCGGTCGCCGGAATCGAGAAGGGATAGTTCCACGGAGAGATGATGCCAATGACTCCGTGAGGCTCGCGGACAAGGCGTCCCTTCTTCAACTTGGCGACGAGATTGCCGTGCGGAAGTGGTTCATCGCGCAGCAGGCCGTAGGCGTGGTCGATCAGGAAGCGAGCCGCGTCGAGGACCACCAGAACCTCGGTGATCAGCGCCTCCGTGAGGGGCTTGCCGGCCTCGCCAGTAATCGCGGCTGCAATGTCGGACTTGTGCGCATGCAGCCTGTGTTGAAATTCGCGGATGATCGCGAGGCGCTTTTTCAGACCGAGACCTTGCCAAGAGGCTTGGGCTACGCGGGCGCGTGCGACGGCGGCAGAGATGTCGGACTCGGCTGCGCATTCGAACTCTCCCAGAACTTCACCCGTCGCGGGATTCAGGGACGTAATGGGGTGAGCGGCGACTTGCAGATCGGGGGCCATACAGAAATTGTAGTCATTTGCCGGGGTATCCGTTCAAGTCAGTGGCAGCGGCACTTGACCCCTGGTAGTCCACACTGACCAGATACAAACCTGCGCCTGGGACTGTGGCGCCTGCGGCGGAACGATTCCGCGCCTCGAGGATCCGGGTGACATCTTCCACCTGCAGCGTGCCCCGTCCGACCAGAATAAACGTGCCCACGAGATTGCGCACCATGTGGTGGAGAAAACCGGAACCGCCCACGGTATAGATGAACTCCTCTCCCGCACGCTCCCATGCCGAGGAAAAAATCGTGCGCACGTTGTCGACTGGCTCGCCTTCCCTGCTCCGTTCCGGATCGACCGCCGCGAATGAAGTGAAGTCGTGTTTCCCCACAACCAAACCTGCGGCACGGACGATTGCGTCTTCATCGAGTGGATACGGGTAGTGCCACACGTAGCGAGCCAGGAACGGCGGACAGACCCCGCCGCGATAGATCCTGTAGCGATAGGTTTTGCCGCGCGCCGAGTGACGGGCATGAAATTCCGGGGGCACTTCCTTCACGTCGAGGACACGCACCGCCGCCGGCAGGATATCGTTCAGAGCCTTTTGGAAATTCCCGGTGGGCACGGAAGAGAATGTGACAAATGTCACATTCTGCGCCAAGGCATGCACTCCCGCGTCGGTGCGTCCTGAGCCCTGGGGCAGGACCTTTTCGCCCGTAATTCGTCCAATGGCTGAGGCGAGTGTCCCCTGCACGGTCGCTGCGTCGGGCTGGACCTGCCATCCGGAGAATTCGGACCCATCATAGGAGAGGATCAATTTGAGATTCCGCCGTTGAAGTTTCGAGTCCGGCGGCCCACTCGAATCATCGAACTCACTTACGCTCATGCAGGTGATCCCGTACGACGGTGGTAGCGGCAAAGGCAACCTCGGGGTTCGGTCAGATATACTAAACCGTTTCCGCAGAATCCTGGCTTCGGGTACGACCGCTTCCCACGAGGCTGGGGCCGGGAATACCGTACGTCCGCAAGCAAAATGCAAGCGCGGGACGCAGGAAGGTCGTTTTCGTCCCAGCTTTGAGGAACCTTCCGCCGCTTCTTTGCGTACCTATGCCTGAGCAGAATTGTTTTTTGGGACGAGTGCACAGGCTGGAAATCTGTTATTTCGTAACCAAGCCTTAATCAACGTGGTTCTTACGACTGGAGATACGTAGATGCCATTTGCACCTATAACCTCGACTATCCGGCTCGCCGCCACGGCAAGTCTATTCACCATACTGGCCCTAGCCTGTTGGGCGCAGCAGCCGCCAGCAGCACCGACGCCGCAGAATACTCCGGAAGCCAAACCGGTTCCGGCGCTGGACTACAGCCAGCCCCAATCGCATTTCCCGAATCCTATCCGTCCTTATGTTGCTCGCGAGGCTGCCCCGCCAAATCTGTCGAACACACCGCGTATCGATTCGCTCATGCACGACGGCAAGCTGTACCTCTCGCTGAATGATTCGATTGCGCTGGCGCTGGAGAACAATCTCGATATCGCCATTGCGCGTTACAACCTGAACATTGCCGACACGGATTTGCTGCGCGCGAAGGCCGGAGCCCAGATTCTGGGCGTAAACCTCGGCGTGATACAGAACACTCCGGGTGGTGGCGTCGGGGGGATCGGTACGCAAGTCGGTTCCGGGACGGGCGGCACCAGTCTTGGGGCAGGCGGAGTCGGCGTCGGAGTGGGTGGTATTGTCGCTTCCACTGCCGGCGGTTTGCTCGGACCGCTCATCACTTCGTTCGACCCGGTGATCACGGGCATCTTTCAGAGTGACCATGCCAGCTTCGTTCCGACCAGCCCGTTCCAGGGAAGCTACCAAGGAACGACGACAACGAACTTCCAGTACATCCAGGGATTCCACTGGGGTACGAATATTTCCATCGGCTTTAACAATAACCGCATTAGCAGCAACAACGCCTTTCAGTCAGTAAGTCCGGCGCTGAATTCCAGTTTTCAATTCAAACTTACGCAACATCTGCTGCAGGGCTTTGGCCTGCCCGCGAATACGCGCTTCATCCGGATCGCCAAGAATAACCGCGAACTGTCAGATGTCGCGTTCCGTCTGCAGATCATCACTTCGGTCGACCAGATCGAGAACATGTATTGGGACCTGGTGTATGCGTACGAGAATCTGCGGGTAAAGCAAGAGTCGCTGGCGTTCTCGCAGAAGACGTTCTCTGATACCAAGAAACAGGTGGAAATCGGGAGCCTGGCGCCGATTGAAGCGGTGCGTGCACAGAGTACGGTAGCCGCCGACGAGCAGGCGCTCACGGTAGCCAAGACGAATCTTCAGTTGCAGCAGCTGATCATGAAAAATGCGCTCAGCCGCACTCTGCACGATCCGATATTGGCGAACGCCGATGTAATTCCGACTTCCACCATGGAGCTTCCGGAGAACGAGCAAGTCCAACCGACGGAGGAACTGGTGAATGAGGCACTACGTCGGCGGGCGGAGCTCATCGAGCAGCGTATTCAGTTAAACAGCCAGGAACAAAGCAATAAGGGATTGCGCAGCGCTCTGTTGCCCACGCTAGATCTGTTTGCGTACTACGGCGGCGCCGGACTAGGCGGCTCGCAGAGCCCGGAGAGTATTTGCCGCTCTCCCGACCAGCAGTTCTGCGCGAGCGCGAACCCGAACCCGGCACTCAGCCAATTTCCACTGGCACCCTCCGTCAGCTATGCAGACACCCTGCACCAATTGGTGAACTCGACCGCTCCCGACAAAGGAGTCGGTCTGCAGCTCAACATCCCGCTACGGAACCGGGCGGCTCAGTCAGTGCAGATTCGAGGCCAGTTGGAATACCGGCAGGCGCAGATGGCGCTGCAGCAGACGGAGAACCGGGTGAGCATCGAAGTCCGCCAGGCACAGTTTGCCGTGGAACAGAACCGGGCGAGCGTGGCCTCAGCCAGGGCTGCCGTGGATTATGCACGTCAATCGCTCGATGCCGAACAGAAGAAGTATCAGTTCGGCACCTCGACGACAACTGCAGTTCTGCAAAACCGCAGCGCGCTGGCAACATCAGAGTCAACTCTGATGTCGGCGATGGCAGCTTACGAGAAGTCGCGAGTTGAGCTCGACCGCGCAACAGGTTCGCTGCTCGATCACAATGGCATCAGCATTGACGACGCGGCCCGCGGACAAGTCACGCACATGCCCAACATTCCTTACGTGGCGCCACGCAAGGAACTGCCGGCCACGACGGAAGCGCCGCAGTCACAGCCTCAGCAGTAAGCCTTTTGGCGTCGCAAGCGCATGCCGCTGTGCTCATGCACGGCGGCGTTTCTTTCCTCACAATTCTTTACAATCCTCGACGCCCTCATTGAAGTTCTCCCGCTAAGATTGAAGTGACGCTTTTTCGCTATCTGCATCCAAGATTGCGTTTTCTGTCTCTGATCCTGAAAATGCAGTGCGCTATTTTCCCCGCAAGGAGAAGCTCATGTTCTTCCCGCGTTTGATTTTGTCCCGCGCGTCTGCCCGTCGGATCGCTGTTGGGTTACTGGCGGCTTCGGTATGCACCTCAGTCCAAGCGCAGCAAAGCACGCCCGCTGCCCCAGCACAGGTGAACTCGCCGGTTTCGTCCGCGCAGCCTCAGTACATTCACCTGCAGGACTATTCGAAACCGCAGAGCTCATTTCCGCATGTGTTGAAGCCCTACACTCCACAACAGCTTGCCCAGCCGAATTTCGGAAATTCGGCGCGCATCGACGCGCTGATCCGGGACGGGAAAATCTACCTTTCGGTTGACGATGCGGTCGCGCTTGCGCTCGAAAACAATCTCGATCTCGAGATCGCCCGCTATAACCTGAACATCGCCGAGGCCGACCTGCTTCGCGCCAAGTCGGGGGCGAGCATCCTCGGCGTGAATACCGGTGTCGTGCAAAACACGCCCGGTGGAGGCGTGGGCGGACTGGGCGGCACGGTCGGATCGGGCACCGGCGGCACCACCGTTGCCGCAGGCGGTGCGGGCAGCGGCACTCTCGGGTTAGTAAGCTCGACCCTTGGCATCGGATCGACCATTACCAGCTTTGATCCGGAACTCACCGGAGCTTTTCAACTCGACAAGAACGAGACGCAGTCCACCAGTCCATTCAGCCCGGTGCCGCTGGTGGCGCAAAACACCTACAGCGCGAACTTCGGATACGTCCAGGGTTTTCAGTGGGGCGGCACGCTGAGCGGAGGTTTCAACAATACGCACCTGACGACCAACAACACCACCAGTCTGATCACCCCGCAACTGGGCTCGAACTTCCAGTTTCGCTTCACGCAGAACCTGCTGCAAGGCTTCGGATTTCTGCCAAATACACGATTCATTCGCATCGCGAAAAACAACCGCGAGATTTCCGACGTCGCATTCCGCCTGCAGGTGATTACGACGGTCGATCAGATCGAAAACATGTATTGGGATCTGGTCTATGCGTTCGAGAATGTGCGCGTGCAGCAGGAGGCCCTGGCGTACGGGCAGAGAGCGCTGGAAGATGCGAAGCGTCAGGCGCAGGTCGGCACGGTGCCTCCCATTCAAGTCGTGAGCGCGCAGAGTACCGTGGCAACGCAGCAGCAAAATCTGATCGTCGCGCAAAACAACCTGCAACTGCAGCAGTTGCTGATGAAGAACGCGCTCACGCGCAGCATTGAAGATCCGATGCTGGCCGAAGCGGATGTGATTCCGACGTCGGTCATGCAGGTTCCACAGGAGGAAGCTGTAATCCCCATCCAGGACCTGATCGACGACGCGCTGAAACACCGCGCTGAAGTGGTGGAGTCGCGCATCGACCTGAATTCCCGCGACCTCAACAACAAGGCGGTTCGCAATTCCATGTTGCCGACCTTGCAGGCATTCGCATACTACGGCGGATCCGGTCTCGGTGGAGATATCAACCCGGCCTGCGAGTTCAACCAAATCCCTTGCTCGACCATCGGATCGCGGCCACCAGCGTTTGTCGGAACAAACTCGGTGAGTTATGGGGCGACCCTCAATCAGATGATTAATTCCACCGCTCCCGACAAGGGCGTGGGACTGGCACTGAATATTCCGATTCGCAATCGTCTTGCACAATCGAACCAGGTGCGCGCGCAACTGGAGTATCGCCAGGCCGAGGTGCGTCTGCATCAGCTCGAAAATCAGATTCGCATTGAAGTGCGCAACGCGCAATTCGACGTGAAGCAGAATCGCGCGGCGGTACAGGCGGCACAATCCGCCGTCGATCTGGCGCGGCAGACTTTGGAAGCGGATCAGCAAAAACTGAAAGTGGGACTCACCACACAGGTGACCATTCTGCAGGATGCCGCAACGCTGACGACGGGAGAATCGAACCTGGTATCCGCGAAGGCAGCCTATGAAAAGTCGCGGCTCGAACTCGACCGGGCGACGGGATTGCTGCTCGAACATGCGCACATCGACGTGACGGATGCGATTCGCGGCCAGGTCACGAAATTGCCCAGCGTGCCCTATGTGACACCACGGCAAGACGCGCAGCCGTCGGCGTCTTCCGTTCAGCCGGCGCAGCCAGGACAGTAGCCTTTCTGAGCGTTCGCTACGAACCTCTCGGCGTGCTTTGCGGTAAAGCTTTTAACCGCAGAGAACGCCGAGAACAGCCGCGGAGGGCGCGGAGCAATTCAACGTCGATGATGCCCTGATACACTACGCTGCGATGGAGCGAACTCCACGGTGGCTGCCCGCATTTTTCCTCTGGCTTTTGCCCCTATCCTTCATCCTGCAGATCACTGCGATCGGTGTCCTGCATCAGTATCGAACTCGCCCCGGCAAGGACAATTTTGAATTCGGATGGGAGATGGGGCGCATCGGGCGCTCGATCGCTCTGGGGCAGGGCTTCAGCAGTCCGTATGAAGGCAATACCGGACCTTCCGCGTGGGAACCGCCCCTGTATCCCTTTCTGATCGGTGGAGTATTCAAGGTGTTCGGCATCTACACGCGCGCATCGGCATGGGTACTGCTGAGTATTAATAGCCTGTTCGCGACGCTGACTTGCATCCCCATTTTTCTGATTGCCCGCAGGACCTTCGGCGAGAGCGTTGCGAAATGGTCTGCTTATGCCTGGGGATTGAACCCGTACGTGTGGTACTGGTCGATTCACTGGATCTGGGATACGACCTTCACGCCCTTCATCCTGGCGTGCATTTTTTTGCTCGCGCTTGAATTGCAGGAGTGGCCGGGATGGCAAGGCTGGATGCTGTTCGGCGCGCTGTACGGGATCGGTGCTCTGGCGAATCCGACGATGCTGGCGTTTCTTCCGTTCTGCGGATTGTGGATGTGGAGGCAGAGGTACAAGCGAGGCTTACCATCGCTTGGCGGAATTGTGATCGCGTCCATTGTCTTCTGGGCTGCCCTGTCGCCGTGGCTTGTTCGCAATTACGAAGTGTTCGGACGCTTCGTGTTTATCCGTGATGACTTCGGACTGCAATTCCGTCTGGGCAATTGGAAGGGCGCGGACGGCATGCTCATGGCCTATCTGCAGCCGAACCTCAACCGCGGAGAGCTAGAGAAGTTTCAGCAAATGGGCGAGTCGGCGTACAGCGAGTATTGCAAGCGGGAAGCGTTCGACTGGATCAGGCAGAATCCGCGCCGCTTCGTGGTGGTCAGCATGAAGCGGTTTTTCTATTACTGGAACGGCGTGCCGCGGGCGACGAACAGCGTCTCGTTGGTGGACTTCCGTACGTCAGCATTTCTCGCAACTTCGGTCCTGGCGCTGTGGGGATTGGTTCGTACGGTGCGCCAAAAGAGGCCGGGAGCCTGGCTTTTCGGCGGAGTCGTGCTGACCTACCCCACCGTATATTACTTTGTCTTTCCGCATGCGAGATATCGCCATCCGATTGAGCCGGAGCTGGTGATTCTGGTTGTGTTTCTGATTTGCGAGGCAGTGCGAAGTCAGAAGCAGAAGTAAGAATGCAGAAGTAGAAGCTGCCCGCTTTGACTTCTGCACTCTGACTTCGAAACTTCTGACTTCCTCTGTGAGACAATTCCGAGTTCCCTCGGCGTTCTTGGCGGCTTTTCTCGGCGGGTTCGGCGGTCAAAGCTTGAACCGCAGAGGTCGCGGAGGTTTCGCGGAGGACACAGAGCGATCATCAACCCATGCAACTTTCGGTCGTTATCATCACTTTCAACGAGGAAGCCAACATCGGGCGCACACTTGAGAGTGTGCAGCCGCTGGTTGTTGATGGGAAGGGAGAGATTATCGTCGTCGACTCGGACTCGACCGACCGTACAGTGGAGATCGCGAAAGCGTTCGGCGCGAAGGTGTTTGTAGAGGAGTGGAAGGGATTCGCGGGCCAGAAGAATTCTGCGATCGAGAAGGCTACCGGGGATTGGATTCTGAGCCTCGATGCGGACGAGGAAGTGAGCGATGTGGCCCAGGCATTCATTTTGGACTTTCTCTTTGGGAGTTTTGGAGCGGAGATGCGGGGAAGGAACGGCGGTATCCTATTCGGCCGGCGAAACTATTTCCTCGGACGTTGGATCAGGCACGGAGGGTTCTATCCTGATAAGAAGGTCAGACTGATCAGCCGCAACGCGGGTCTTTTTGAAAAGCGCCTCGTACATGAGGACCTGCAATTGAGTTCGCACGCGAATCTTTTCGATGCCTCACCCCACTGGAGCCTGCATGGCAACTCGCGGGTCGATTTGATCCACCACTCCTACCCCACGATCTCCGACTACATCTACCACATGAACCGCTATTCCTCGCTGGGAGCGGAAATGGTGGCAGCCAAAGGCAAAGTCCGGTTCAGCTTCATCAACATTGTTCTGCGGCCAGCGGTCACGTTTATCTACAACTATTTCTTTCGCCTCGGATTTCTGGACGGCCGGGAAGGACTGCTGCTGCACCTTTACCATGCCGTTTACGTTTCGTGGAAATACGCTAAGGCGTGGGAACTCAGTCGAAAACCCAGGTGACAGAACTATTTCACTCAGGATCACAGAAGAGCAACTCAGGCGCTGAAGCGCGGATCAGTTGCGACTGCGTGGCGGCACGGGGGAACTCGTGCCCTTCCCGGTTTCTCTTTCTCGGTTTCGTCTTTACGGCTTCGCGATAAAGGTTTCGCGAGTTGGCCCATTCTCTGCGTACTTTGCGTCCTCTGTTGTGTTGTAACTCCAAACCGACCGGTCGTTTTAACTCGCCTCTTCTCTCCTTGCTCCAACTGCGCCTGCTTCCCTATCATCGAATGAGATCACTGGGGATCGCATGGAAAATAAACCGTCGAAACGGTCCAACCCACCACAAGTCGCTGACAGTCCCATCGCCGAAGTGTTTGAGAATCGCCGCCCTTCTGACGCCGAGAAGAAATGGGCTGAGACGACACTTGCGCCTACGCTCGAAAAATCTCCCGAGCGGCCGATCGGCGCGGCTAGCGGTGTCAATGTCGATGAACACGGCAACGCGCGATTCACCACGATCTCCGGGGTGCCCATTCGGAGGCTTTACACCCAAGCCGACCTGCCCGCTGATTGGAGCGAAGAACAATATCTCGGCTATCCCGGTCAGGCGCCTTTCACACGGGGCATTCACGCTACGGGCTATCGCGGCAAGATGTTTACCATGCGCCAGTTCTCGGGGTTCGCGTCACCCGAAGAGACGAATCGGCGTTACAAGTATTTGCTGGAGCATGGCGGAAGCGGGTTATCTGTGGCTTTCGATCTGCCTACGCTCATGGGCTATGACTCCGACCATCCGGCAAGCGAAGGCGAGGTCGGCAAGTGTGGCGTGGCCATCGACTCGCTGGAAGATATGGAGATCCTGTTCAATGGCATCGATCTGGAGAAGACCACCGTATCGATGACCATCAATTCGCCCGCGTCGGTGCTGTGGGCGATGTACCTGGTCGTGGCTGAAAAACAAGGGGCGGACTGGAAGAAGATTTCCGGCACGATTCAGAACGACATTCTCAAGGAATATATCGCGCAGAAGGAATACATCTATCCGCCTGCGCCCTCGATGCGGCTGGTGATCGACACCTTTGAGTTCGGATCGAAGTTCACGCCGCGCTTCAATACTATTTCGATCAGCGGCTACCACATCCGCGAGGCCGGATCGACCGCGCTGCAGGAGTTGGCGTTCACGCTCTACGACGGAGTCGAGTATGTGGAATGGGCGCGGCGCCGCGGGCTTGACGTCGATGAGTTCGGGCCACGGCTCAGTTTCTTCTTCAACGCGCACAACGATTTCTTCGAGGAGATCGCCAAGTACCGCGCGGCGCGCAAGATCTGGTATCGCGTGATGAAAGACCGCTTCGGCGCGAAGAACCAGCGCACGTGGCTGATGCGCTTCCACACGCAGACCGCGGGCGTCTCGCTGCCGGCGCAGCAGCCGATGAACAACATCGCCCGCGTGGCGCTGCAGGCACTCGCTGCGGTGCTCGGCGGCACGCAGTCGCTGCATACCGATTCCTACGACGAAGCGCTGGCTTTACCCACAGAGGAAGCGGCGCGCATCGCCCTGCGGACGCAGCAGATCATTGGGTATGAGTCAGGCGTGGCGCAAACGGTTGATCCGCTGGGCGGATCGTATTTCCTTGAGAGCCTGACGCTGCAGATGGAAAACGGGGCCTTCGACTACTTCGGCAAGATGGACGCCATGGGTGGCATGGTCAAGGCGATCGAGCGCGGATATCCGCAGAAAGAAATTGCCGAATCAGCGTATCAATACCAGCGCGCGGTCGAGGCAAAAGAGAAGATCATCGTCGGAGTCAACGAATTCACGGTCGAAGAAGAGCCGCCTCAGATTCTCTACATCGGCGAAACGGTCGCCCGGCAGCAATCGGAGAAGCTGAAGAACCTGCGTGCCCGGCGGTCGAATGAAGAAGTTCGCCGAACGCTCGATGCGCTGAAAAAGGCCGCCGCGCAAGAGCCCAAGGCTTCCTCGAATGGCACGATCGCATCGGCCAACACCATGCCCTGCATTATTGACGCCGTGCGGGTTTACGCCACCGTCGGCGAAATTTGCGAAGCGCTGCGGCAGGTATACGGCACGTATACGGAAGTCAGCATCACTTAGTAGTCCAACCGCGTAGCGATTCCCGTCCGGGTCGAGGCATCCCTGCCCGCGTTTCGCTGCTGAGAGTAGGCATTCCTCGCTACGCCTGCAATGACAAATTCATTTCTTGCGGCGCTTTGTCGCGGTTCCTTCAATCCCCCACAGCTTCATGTGGCACTTCTCACACATGTCCCGGATTTCTGTGTTCTGGTTCAGCGCATCCTCAGGGATCTCTGCGCCCATCTTCAACTGGTGCAGCTTGTTTCCTCCATGGGGAAGATGGCAACTGAGGCAGGATATCTCTCCGCCGGAGATCGGATCGGGAGATCCGTTCACAGGATGGCGTGCGTAAGGATGTCCGAAGCGATAGTCTTTGGTGAGTTCAATGGTCGGCAAATAGCGCGACACACCCTTTGCGCGGCCCTGCAAGTGGCAGTCGAGACAAACATCGTTCACTTTTGCGCGCAGCAACTTTGGGTACCGCGAGGAATGGGGATCGTGACAGCGAGTGCACATCCCCGAGGCGTAGGGGAAATGCGGGTGCTGCATCGGCGGAGACGGATGACATGCGCGGCAGCTATCGGACTCCTTGGGCTGCACCGCTACGAAGCTCGCACCGTCGTGGTTTTCGACCTTGTGACAGGAGATGCATCCGTCCTTCACGGCGGGGTGAACGTAGGTTCCAGTAGCGTGGTCCGCATGGCAGTCCATGCATTTCGAGTTCTCATCGACGCGGACGGGATGTGCGGCCGCGTAGCATAGATGCGCGCTGAGAATACCGCCCAGCAGACTAGCAGCAACACGTTTCATCAGCACTCCCCGGGTGGGCCCCTTCGACGGCTCTCTGTCGAAACCCCCACGTCTCGCAAATTCGGTGAGACGTGGGCACCCAAGTTTCATTCACTGCTCTCAACCGAAGGTCCATGGGGTACTCGGCGCCGGCCCCCATCCTCCCCTGCACAAGGCATCAGCGGTTCCGGCTGGTATCTAGCGGGGCGACCTCATCGCTCTTGGCTGTGTTCAGACGCGTCAGGTACGGCGAGAACGGCGTGACCTCAAGCGCCAGCTTGTCTTTGGCCGAATAGATGCGCGGCGGACTCGCCTTGACGAACTTCAGCTGTCCGGCCCAGGGATCCAGCTTCACGCGGCTGCCCAGTGGCAGAGCGACAATCTGCTGCGGATTCTCGAGCTCCAGCCTCGGGGCCGCCTCTGCGACTTGCAACATGAACGTAATCCGATTCTGCTCGACGAGACTTTCTCCTAGAGTTGCGCGCACAAGGTTTGGAACTCTGCGCCCGTACTTCGCCAGAGCTTTCAGGAAAAGGCCGCCTTCGGCCAGGTTGTCTTTGTAGGGAGAGTTCGCCAAAAGCTTCTGCGCGAGGGTGTCGGCGTCGATTTCCTGCGCTGTATTGTGCTTGAAGTCGAAGAGCGGTAACTGCTTCAGGCTCGGTACTACCATCCGGTCGTTAAAGGCAAAGCTGCTGTCGAGATCGTGTCCGAGCGCGGCGTGAGCGAGCGCATGTGACAGGATCACCGCCAGGGCGGCTTCGTTCGGCAAGGCATCGAGCAGGCCACGGCTCACCAGAATCGTATGCCCGATCGTGGCCACTTCGATGGGCGTCGTCGGCATGACCCGGCAACGCACCTCGGGATCAAGCTCGAGTTTGTTAGTCAGTTCCAGATTCGAAACTACCGTCTGCAATACCTTGTCAACTTCGCCTTCGGGCACAACCAGCCCCAGCTCTTCCAGCTTGATGAGGACGTTATCTTCCGCGCGCCGCTGCCAGGAACGCTGAATATCCAGCGGACTTTTGTCGGGAGTCGGAGATGAATCCTTGGCGGCGTCGGGATCGACCGTTATTTCCGTGAACTCTGATTCGCGTCCGGCGGGCGCCAAGTTGTATCCCCAAAGGCGGGTCTGCGCCTTCAGACGCGGACTGCCTGTCTGCGGCCTGTTGGAATCAAATTCTTCGGAGTACACGACCGCGGGCAGCCATACGCCCGGACGCAGATTCATCCGCCAGCTGTCGATGTGGAAGGTGCCGTAGCTGCCGTTGAAACGGACGATGTTGTATCCCTCGTCCTCGACCCAGATCGCGCCGCGGAACCGGTTGCCCTGGCTTTTGACCGGACTCACTTCAAACACCAGGCACTTCACTTCTCCGAGGAATTCGCTGTGCATGGGGTGGAAGCGGTAGTTCTTGTGATCGAAGCCGTTGCGATCAACGAAGATCATGCTGGAAAAACCGACGGGACTGAGCGAGTAGAGCTTCGAGAAAGTTCCGGCCATCCGTTCGACCAGATGCTTGTCGAGGTAAAACTCTTCCTTGGACTGTTGGAACTGCACGCGTCCGAGGAAATAGCGATCCTCGCTCGGAACGAATCCCAAGGCGGTGTCGGGCTGCATGCGCTGGAGATAGGTTTCAACCATGGGACTGTAGCTGCGCATGGTGTCGGCCAGAGCCCGCTCATTGGCAATAATGCGGTCGATCGTCTGATTGGGATTGCTTTTGGGAGTAGCCGATGCACATACGAGCGCGCCTACGAGGAAAACGACCAAGAAAGTGAAACAGCGCCGGGTCATAACCCGCCTCCTGTCACACCAGAAATTCTGAACTGAAATATGCACGGCCTTGGGGCTGAGTTGAGAGCACAAGGTCGCCCGCGGTATCAGAATGCTGTCTGAAGAGACAGTGGGCCAAGGGAGAGATTGGCCGGGAACCTATCTTCCGCCGGTACATTCGCCGGAGGCTCAGCATAAGCCTCGCTCTTGGGGGAAGCCTTACGTCTACAGATCGGTCTGGGACACAGAGAGACCCGGGGGAAAGCCAGATTCAGGCTATCGGGATTGGCCCGGACTGCGCTGTGCGTCGGCTCACAAACTGCCGTGATTCGGGGGAGGCAGCTGGTTCATCCTCATCCTTCTGAAAAGAATGCAACTGAGGCGAGGAGGGGTGCGTCTAATACCCAATTTCTTACCGCTGACCTTGGGGACCGGCTCTTTTCTTAGAAAGTCTGTGTGACGTTCGTTATGCCGACATACCTTTGCGTGCTCGAATGGTGGCACAGTCAGTCGAAGTACCCAGCAATGGCTTTGCTGTCTCATCGACAGGGTTGGTCATTGGCAGTGCTGACGGCTCTCTTCCCGTGTCTCCTCTTTGCCGGCGCCGACAAGAATTCTTCTCTACTCCCCTACCGGACGGGTGCTTCCGAGGTACGGGTTACGTTTTTCGCTACCGACCGATACAACCGTCTGGTGGACTCGATCGGCAGAGATGACTTTGCCGTGGTCGATGGTGACAGGGTCATCCGCGACTTCCGCAGCCTGACGCGGTCGGATGAGACGAAGCTGGATATCGTCGTCCTGGTCGATACGAGCGAATCGGTTGCTCCTTGTGTTCACGCCATTGCACAAAAGGTTTTGCAGCTCATCTCACACAACCATTCAGACGACGATCTCTCGATTATCACATTTGCGGGATTGCGGCCGGCATTGCTGTGTGCGGCCGACTGTGGCAGTTCGGCGGTCGAACAGAAGATTCGCTCGCTCAGTCCAGCAGGGTCCACGCCGCTGTTCGACGCGCTGCTGTTTAGCGCTCAATACGTAGCCGGCCGCCACACGGCAGGAGTCCGCCAGGTCCTGATCTTGCTCTCCGACGGCAATGACACGATCAGCGGTTCTTCAGCGCGGCGCGCCCTCGACTCTGTGATCGAAAGCGGTGCGCTCCTCTACACGATCAATCCGGACAAATCCGCACGGAACTTGAGAGGCAGCCTCGTGCTGCAGCAAATGGCCGAAGCTACCGGCGGAAGAAGCTTTGTCGCACAGGACGATGCCAGAGATGTCGTTGAAGCGGCGCTGGCCGATCTGCGCGCGTCGTATATCGTCACCTATGCGCTGCCCAGCCACGATGCCGGGTTTCACTCGCTCCGTATCCTTCCCAAACACAACCTCAACCTGCGCTTTCATTGCCGGAGAGGATATTTCTATGACGAAGTCCGCTAGCACGAGAATCGCACAATTTGCGCTCGCGATCGCCCTGGCTCTTTGCATCAGTCAGGCCGCGTGGGCAGGCGTGTATCAGCACGGCACCGTGGTACGAATGCGCATGGTCGATTGCCTGCCCTTACACCATGGATTTGTGTCCATGATGTCCGGTGGCGCAGCCGGACCGATCACCACCGATGTGTGCCCGGAATACACGCTGGTGACGGATAAGGTCGTATTCGTGATCGTGGGGAAATCTTCCGATCAACTTATACCGCTTGCGGACGTGGTCGATTTCCGCCTCAACAAGAACGAACTTGCCCTACGTCTCGACGATGCCCGGCACGAAAGCAAGTTCAACATCAAGGAAATGATTCTGCGATCCGATTGGGAACTGATCCAGAAACACATCAAGGACGAGATCGCGAACCCATCGCGGGATACGAACGTGGCCTTGCAAACGCGCGAGTGAGCCTGCAGTGCTGACGCGACTGGGCGACAAAAGAACCCGGACCTTTGAAGGTCCGGGCTCTTTGCCGACCCGTGCAAGATATCCAGCGACAGCTTCTTACTGAATCGTCAACGCGACGGTTGTGGTATGCGACGTCGCGCCGCTTGTACCCTTGATGGTGATGGTGCGAGTTCCCCTGCTTGCCCGGCTCGCCACCCGGATGGTCATCGCAGAGGTTCCCGCCCCCGTGATCGATGTGGGACTGAACGTTATGGTTACGCGGCTTCCCTGTCCCGAGGCAGATAATGCAATCGCCGAGTTGAATCCACCAGTGACCGTGGAAGTCACGGTGACATTGCCCGAGGATCCTCGGCTGACGGTGATCGAGGAAGGCGAGGAGCTAAGAGAAAATCCGGCAGCGGTGCCGGTAACCGTGAGCGAGACGGACGTTGTGTGGACCGTGCTTCCGGAGGTTCCCGTGACGGTGATTGGATAGGTGCCCGCCACCGTAGTCGAAGCCACGGTGATGTTCATGGTTGAGCTTCCGGCTCCCGTGATTGACGACGGGCTGAAGCTGATTGTGACGCCGGAGGGTTGCCCAGAGGCCGACAACGAGATCGCCGAATTGAACCCTCCGGTCACCGTGCTGGTAATCGTCGAGCTGCCACTGCTGCCCTGGGTGATCGAGACAGAGGCCGGCGAGGCGGAGAGGCTGAAGTCGGGAGTCGAACCTCCGCCAACCAGTGCGCTGATCAATCCGGTGTTCGGACTTCCCCAGCCCGTGACCAGATCGTATCCGGTCACCGCGGAATAGCTGCCGGAGGTGCCGCTGGTAATGTCGTGGAAGTCTGTGGAATAGCTCGACGTCACGTTTTGCGCATAGATGGTCGGATTGAGAAAGCCGATGGTCGGTTTGCCGTTGGCCACGAGTTGCTGGTTGACCAGAGCGATATAACCCGCCCACATCGGCGCGGCAAAGCTGGTCCCTCCGTAACTGTTGGCCGTGCAGGTGGTCTGGTCGGCGCAGACGTAGAAGGTAAAATTCGCGTTCGCCGAAACGTCGGGGCCATTGCGCAAGGTGGTCGAACCCCGATTGCTGGAATTGATCACGCCCGAAAGTTTCTGCCATGAGGGAATTGCGATGCCATCGGGCGAGATGCCTCCCCCGCTATCAACCCACGCGGTTTCCGATTTCCATGGACCGCCCGCGCTGGCCGTGACCAGGTCCGTGCCGCCGACGGAAACGACATTCGCATCGTCGGCCGGCCATGCTTCATTCCTCGCCGACCACGTCGAGGAGTCGCCCGAGGCTGCAAAAAAGTTTTGCCCCTGCGCCGCCATCTTCTGGAAGTACGGATCCAACGTGCTCGGATCAGCCGGTGTCCAACCCCACGAACAGCCGATGGTGGTAGGGAGCGGATTGTGCGTCGTCATGGCGGCGATGATGGGAGTGTCGTTTGATCCGATGTACATCACCAGGCTCGACAGCCCGGGCGCCATACCCAGCGCCTGCGTCATATCCAAGGTCTGTTCGGTATCGTCGCAGGCGGGATATACACAACTGGTCGAGGTTCCGTCGGTCGAGAGCAGCGTGATCGGAACGCTGTTGGTCTGGTGGACGTTGGCGTAGTACGTATTCAGGTCGGCAAGATCGGTCCCGAGATACTCAAGCAATCCGACGTTCTGGCCTGCACCCGTGAGAGCAGTTCCGCCGTAGTAGGCGGCACGCATGTCGCTGCCCAGGAAAGAAGCCGAAGGACCGGAGCCAGTGGTGGCATGGGTCACGACGTCTTCTTCAGGAATGTTGCGAGCATTCGCGTAATCGCTTTTCTTTACCAACAGCGGGTGCGGGATGGAGTAGTTGTCCAGTCCCGTGATGTGCCAGAGGGCGAAGGGTAGGTCCGCCGTCGGTTCCTGGTCTGGTGCGTAGAATGTGCGATTCTCCGTGGGATGCTGATAGGTCCTCATGGCAACGTGGAAGGCGGCTTCGACAGCCCAAACGGGACCGCTGATCTGGACGTCCAGGCCGTCGCGCGAACCGCCTGTGACCTCAAAACCGTGATCGCGCGCGAATTGAACCACCGCGTCGTAGTCTTGCAACGTGGGACCGAACCTTCTGGTGAACTCCTGCGGGGTGATGAAGTGGCGATAGGAAGGGCTGGCCGGATTGTAGAGCGCCGCGAGAAACCTCTTGAGACCCGCCGGGTCCCGCAACGGAAGGACAATGTCAAGATTCATGACGTGGTTTGAGGGCAGCATGCCGACTGGCAGTGCCTTACCGGTTCGAACCGCTTCGCGCATGTGATGTGTTGACATCGATTGAGCTTGAGCGAAGCTCGTGAAGAGCAACGCGCAGGCAGCCACCGCGAGACAAAAACTCGCTGTCATCTTTTGGACCATGGGCTTCCTCCACTTTGAAGCTAAAGCGTTGAGACCCAGTGTGAGGCGGGGGGGATTGGCTTTAGCGTGGGGGCGAGGTTAGCGCAGTCCTGTAAGAATGTCGAGGCAAATCCAGCACGATGGGAGCACGGGAGGTCACCTGGCCGAAAGTCCTGTAGATGTAGAAAAAAGTCACCTGGACAGCAGGTGACATTCGGCGAAAACGATCAGAAGAGACTACTTCCCTTGAGTTTCGCGCCTGTTGTGCTGAACTAGAAGCGCACACTCTTGAGCATCGCCGCAAAGGTCGGTTCGAACTGGTCGAAGTGGGACTGACCTGCGACAAAAACCATGAAGATGACCGAGCCGTCTGGGCGCGGGATAGTTACAAGCCAGTCTTTTTCCTTGTCAGGTTGGCCGTTGGCGCCGGGGAAGGGCGAGACGGCATGGAAGTTAACCGAGCGACCCTGAGTACCGGCCACGGCGATGGGCTGAGGATCTCCCACCGGTTGCAAGGCCTCGTTCTGTTCCAGCTCCTTGACGAGCTGGCGGGTGACGTCGTCGATGTTCATGCGCTGACCCTCAGGTGGCGCAGCCCCGTTCAGCAGCACTCCGTAGCCGACATCGTTTTCCGCGATTCCGGCGGGGGGAGCGATGGTTAAAAATTGTCCCCGCTGCTTCGGCGGTGTGATCTGCCAGTTCTCGGGATAGTCGATCTTCACGGCACCAAGGTCGGCATTGCGCATCTTTGGACTGGGGAGAATACTCTGCAGCGAAACGGGATGCACGGTCGGTGAAGATCCGGCAGCAGGTGCGCTGCTGCTGACAAGACTCTCGCTGGCTGGATTAAAGGTCGCCCCATTCTTCTTGTTGAGTGCAGACCACTGGCCCGCCTTTGCACCTTGGGCAATCTCCTCACCGGTGTAAGCCTTTACTCCCATGGCGTGCTTGCGTGCCTTCTGGAATGCAGGGCTATCGCTGGCATAAGTTTCGGGCGGCCAGCTCCTGATTTCTTTCTCGATGGCTTCCTGACGATTACCGGGGTTCGGATGATCACTGAGCCACTGCGGGGGACTTCCGCCGCCCTGTGTTTCCAGCGTCTTGAAGAAATCGGCCAGGGCCTGTGGGTTGTACCCAGCCTTGTACAGGATCACGGCACCCACCGCATCGGCCTGCGCTTCGTCAGTGCGGGAGTACTTCAGCATGAGACCTTGGGCGCCCATTTGAAGTCCCATCTGTCCCAGTTCTCCGACCATTCCCCCCGCCTTTGATCCAACGGTTCCACCAAGGACGGCTCCGGCGATTCCGGCGAGCATGCTCGTGGTCTGGGCCTTGCTGGCCTGTTTCGCGGAGTGCTGCATGTACACGTGCGACATTTCGTGCGCCATGACACCAGCAAGTTGGGCCTCATTGGCGGCAGCGGTGATGGTTCCAATATTGACAAACATCGGTCCGCCGGGCAGTGCGAAGGCGTTGATCTCTTTTTGAGCGACAACGTGAAACTCAAACGGCCAGGAGTGCTCCGCTGGGATGGTGCCCACCAGTTTCTGGCCGAGTTGGCGAATGTATTGCGTCTCGGGGCTATTGTCGGGCAGAACCGGCATCTGCTGATACACCTGGGCGGCAGCTTGCAACCCAAGCTTCCGCTGATTGTCGCGAGTCATGTGAGGATTGCCGGGATTGGGAAACTCGGGGCCGGAAGATTGTGTGTAGGCCCGCGTCACCAGCAACAGCACAATCAGACATCCCAGGCGCCTTGCCAGCAGCACCGAATTGATCTGGAATTTGAGGGGACCGCTAAGGTAACGCGTCATAACGCCATCCTGGAACCAGTCGAGGCGAATGAGAAGCCACCGGGGAAGAGTGCGCAGTCGTGCGGGGCTTCCGTCCTTATCGGATCACGCGGCGCGTTTTCGAAAGAAGTGATAGACGGCGAGGATTAACAGCGCTCCGAGGAGCGACACAATGAAGCCCGCCGACTGCCCTTCCTGGTACCACCCCACAGCGCGCCCGATCAAAGTGCCCAGAACTGATCCTGCGATGCCGAGGAGGATCGTCACAATAAATCCGCCAGGATCTTTGCCAGGCATTATGAGCTTGGCCAGTGCTCCGACAATCAAGCCGATCAACACCACCCATAGCCAATGCATAGTCTCTCCTTCTGCACGGACAGACGAACAATGCCTACCGAATTAATTTGGACGAAGTACTGCGCCTCTTCTGAGGTTCTGGGCAGAGCTTATCGATGGCTAGTCCTTATGGCAACTGGCAGTCCTAGCAGGATCAATCCTGGCAGAATAGAGCCCCGTTCATGAGATCAGCGGCAGAACGTGCGGTGCACTCCAAATGAGCAATCTACAGAGTCACCGAACGATCTAGATCTCTCTGAACGGGGCTGATCCGGCTTCGTCTTTATTCGTCCGTTATCCGTCAGTTGGCATCAGTTCGCAATCTTTTCCTTCAACGCGGCCGGCTGCTCTACGCTTGGTTTGCTGGGCCCATTCCGGTCCACTAACTTGGCGTAGTCTTCTGCCGCAAATGGATAGCGGGCGACCGACTCCTGCCCTGTTGGGGTAAGTGTAATGTCGACCCGGCGGTTGTACGCTAACGCGATGGTGTGCAGTCTTTGCATCACCTGCTGGCGCAATTCATCAGTCAAATCCGAATTCTGCTGGACCAACTGCTTCACTTCGTCGTCGCTGAGGTTCTTCTCTTTCCCGTAAGCATTTGTATCGATGCTCGCTTCCGGCACGCCTTGCTGGATCAGGAATGCCTTCGCGTCCTGCACGCGACGCTCCGACAGAGGCTGGTTGTACTCCTGAGGCCCACGCTCGTCCGCATGTCCGGACAGGGCCAGGCGCGCGTCGGGTTTGTATTCGAGATACTTCTTGAAGCTCTCGGCTACTGCCGTCAGAGTTGACTGCTCACTGGGAAGCAGGGCAGTCTCGGATGCGCTGGTCCGCGGAAGGTCGGTCGGGAAATAGACACTCCGCAGGGCAACCTGGGGCTCCGGTTCAATGCTCCCGACCAGGTGCAGGGTTGCCGTTTTAGTCTCCGTGCCACCGCAGTCGTTGCGCGCATTCAGCGTATAGGTAATCTGCTCGTCGACTGCTCCCGTGTCGGTTTTTCGCGGTGTCAACTGCAACGAGCGGTTGCCGGAGGCGTCTACGGTTCCCAAGGGATCGATGGATACAGAAGATGCATTGGAAACATTCCAGTTCAACGCCGTCCCGGCATCCTGCATAACCTTGTCGCCAACCTTCCGGTAGTGAACTTCGCCCGGAGCCAACTGGAGATTCGCCTGGATGGCGCTATTCACATTGACTGTGGCCGTCTGGGTAACAGTGCCGCCCGGTCCAACGGCCGTCAGGTTATACGTCGTATTCTCCTTCGGCTGGACAGACTGCTCGCCGGAAGCGGCAACCGCACCCACCGGAGTGATTTCTACAGTGGGAGCGTCGGTCGAATTCCATTTGAGCTGCGACGAATCCCCACAATTGATGTTCTCCGTCGAAGCCGAAAGCTGAGCCGTCGGTTTGCTCACGGCGACTGTCGCACTGGCTGTTCCGGAAGAAAACCGCGGAATCGAACTCAGCTGCTCTCCCCGTTTCCAGTCGACCGTTTTGCGAACGCCGTTAGGAACGCTGAGCACAACCCGCTTATTGGCTGGAACGTCTACTGGCCCGGACCACTTGGTCTGATCGCCTTCCAGAACGTTCACCTGGTAGTTACCTGGAGGAACAACAAGCTCCTGCTTCCACCACCAGTCATGGTTGAATTCGTCGCCATGCCCCACGAAGAACGCGGGGGTTTTGCCGTTGAGCAGGATGGCATCACGGGCGGCGCCTTCGATCGTCATGGCACCAAACGGGCTAGATACCTTGCTTGCGACTGGAGTGAGAGTCGCATCGACCGTCGTGTCTTGCCCGGCAGTGATCGTGACAGAGCGGCTGTCCATGACATAGCCATAGTTCGCCAAATCCAGCTTGTGGTCTCCGGCACTGAGGTTGATCGAGTGGTGCTTGCTTGCTTCCCCAATCGCATGCCCATCAACAAACACATAAGCCTGCGGAGGAGTGACCTGAATCTTGAGTTTACCGTCCTGGGCCATGCTGGCGGAGTGAAGAACCAGCAAGCACGCAACAACGGTAAACGTGAGGTGGATGAAACTACTTGTGGGCTTCATATCAGGCTCCCTTGCGATTTTCAATTGGAAGAAGGCGTACCCTCCTCTGCGGACACAGCTTCTGGGTCAATTACTAGGGGAAACCGTATCGGTTATGCTTTTTTCGGTGAACTGGCACATATGACAGAGGTACTACGTAGTGCCAGTCGTTGCACCCGGAAAAAGTAACAGATGTGCCCAACCGTTCGACTAGGGGGAAGGAACCGGGGACTGAAAGCCGAGAAACGAAGATCATGGACTCTCTGTTCCCGACACAGCTGGTGTCCCCACTCCGATTGTCGCCCGGTGCGCCACACATGTTTTCCGTCTTAGAATCGAGTATCCGGATGCAATCTGGGAAAGGAACCATGAATCGTCGCCAATTTGCAGTTCGTTCCCTGGCTGCAGCCGCGGGTGCTGCGCTCCATCGCCGCTACAGCTATGCCGTTACGCCACGCACCGAACAGCAGGTTCCAGGGACGGTGCCCGATTCGTTGATACAGAAGGCACACTTTCCGGACGGGTTTCTGTGGGGTACCGCAACGGCTTCATACCAGAATGAGGGCGCATGGAATGAGGACGGCAAAGGAGAATCGATATGGGACCGATTCACACACACCCCCGGGAAAGTGAGGGGCGGCGTGACCGGGGATGTAGCCTGCGATCAGTACCACCGTTATTCTCAAGACATCGCGCTGGCCAAACGGCTCAACCAGAAGAGCCAACGTTTTTCCATCTCGTGGCCGCGCATTCAGCCTTCCGGGATCGGCACCCCGAACATGAAAGGGATCGACTATTACAGCCGCTTCGTCGATGCCCTGCTTGAGGCTGGCATCCGGCCTTGGTGCACCATGTATCACTGGGATCTTCCGCAGGCGCTCGAGGATCGGGGTGGTTGGCCAAACCGGGAGCTAGCCAATTACTTTGCAGACTATGCCGGCATTCTTGCCAAGCATCTCGGCGATCGAATCAAGGTCTGGGCGCCGTTTAACATGCCCTGGGCAATCGCCTTCATGGGCTATGCCGCGGGTGCGTTTCCACCCTGCCGGACCAGTTTCAGCGATTTCCTGAAAGCAGCGCACACACTGGCTCTGGCTCAAGGGCTGGCGCATCGCGCGGTCAAAGCGGCTTCTTCCCAGGCAACGGTCGGAAGCGCATATGAGATGGCTCCGGCATATCCGAAGACTGACTCAGACGACGATCGCGCCGCTACCGCTCGCTATCATGCGATGAACAACGTCTTCTTTCTTGAGGCAGCAATGCATGGCCGCTACCCGAAGGCATTCGTTGCAGAACCTCCCTATGAACAGATGGGGTTTAAAGCCGGCGATGAGAAGCTCCTCTACGCGCCGCTGGACTGGGTCGGCTTTCACTTCTACACCCGCAGAGTCGTCTCGGATGCGAGCAAGGAGCAATTCCTCAGTGGGGGTAAATTCAGCGGCACTGAAATTGAGAACAACGCCCCGGGCGGCCGCGATCCATACACACGGTTCCGCGCCTCCATGCCGACAGAAGGCCCACTTACCGACGCTGGCCTCGAAGTATGGCCGCGTGGCATGTACGACCTGGTGACTCAGATCTCAAAGGAGTACAACAACCCGGTCATCGAAATTACCGAGAGTGGCTGCAGCTATCTCGATGGCCCCGATGAAGAACACAACGGCCGCATACCGGACGGCCGTCGGATCCAATGGTATCGGGAAGTCCTCGCAGAGTTGGCTCGGGCAATTACGGGTGGAGCCCGGGTTCGGGCTTTTCATGCGTGGACCCTTCTCGACAATTTTCAGTGGGCGGAGGGTTATACCGAGCGCTACGGGTTGATCTATACCGACTTCCGCAACCAGAAACGCACGATCAAGGATTCGGGCCTGTGGTACGGCCGAGTTGCGACCTCCAACCGGCTGGATGTGTGAGATCTGGCACGTGATAGTTGGCGCAACCTTTCCAATCCAATGCGTCGACTTCGATTACCGCAGCGCCGAAGCGATTCTCCCGCTGAGTCCGGCGCGACGTTAGAGGGCGTTCTGGCAGAGAACCATATACTGACCGCCTAAGGGCAAGGCGCGAAGCCACGATTCGGCGGGGCGAAACAAGCATAACCGGCGGGGGAAGTAGAAGAGAGAGTCGGTCCTCAGAATCCGGAAGCCGGCGCTGGAGAGCATCTTTTTCGCTTCCCATGGGCTGATCTTGATCGCGTGTTCGTCGAAAACGCACTGCGACATGACGTATTGCGTGCCCGGGTTCCAGGGATTGTTCTCCCAGAAGGCGAACAGACCTCCGGGCTTGAGCGCACGCCGAATCGCCGCCACGCTGGCGGGCCTCTCTCCCGGCGGAATGTGATGGAAAACTCCGTTGGTGAATGCAAGGTCAACGTTGCCCTCGGGACTCCATTCCGTGATACAGAGAAACCGCAAGCGGCCGTCGGCGGAATAAGCGCTACCCGCAAGCGAAATCGACTCCTCGGAAATGTCGACGCCCAGCACATCATCCGCCTGGAAACCTGCAACCAGCATGGGAGCATTGGCGCCATCGCCGCAACCGTAATCCAGGACTCGTTTCACTGGATGGCCGAGGCGCGCCACGCATTGCGCAGTCCAGTCGATGCGCTTTTGCGCATAGAACTCGCGCCCTTCGCCCGTGGCGGCGAGTGACTTGGCCAAGTCCTGCTCGTAGCTGCGGGCGTAGCGATCAAACTCAGCGGGGCTCATATCAGCGGCGGCGCAATCCCAAAATACTCAGGAAGAAACTGCTGAAGATGATTTGCGGTCCTAAAATCAGGGCAAACACAGAGAGCATGACGAGACGCAATACGTTGTCGGAATTGATCGGGCCGAAGCTGCTGCGGGCCCAGGTGGAGAGCGCCAGCACGGATCCGGCAACCCCGAGCAGGATGCACAGTGCGCCAGCCAGCAATCCGGTTTCGAGCTTGATGTACTCGAACATTCGATCCAGACGGGGATCTTCCGGCAAGAGTCCCTCCGTGATGGCGAAGATCTTGGTGAAGACCGCAAACGCCAGAAGTTGAAATCCGACGAGGATGGCTGCGAAGCCGTAGGCCAAGGTGTGGAAATCGAAACCCACATTGCCCACCCGTCGCGGCCCGGGCAGAAGCCAAATGCAAGTGGCAAGCCCGACGACGATCGACGCGATCCCGGGATAAAGAAACAGCCAGCGCGGACTGTACATCAGCAGAAATCGCAGATGGCGCCAGCCATCATGCCAGGTGCGCAGGTGGGGCGCATGGCTGCGGCCATCCGGCGACAGCGTTGTAGGTACTTCGCTGACGTTCATGCGCAACAGGCTGGCCTTCACCACCATCTCGCTGGCGAATTCCATGCCTGTGGAGCGAATGTCCATGCGTTCGTAACTGTCTTTACGGAATGCCCGGATGCCGCAATGGAAATCTCGGATCGGGGAATGAAAGAAGAGGCGTCCGACGGCCGTGAGCACGGGATTGCCCAGATAGCGATGCAGGGGCGGCATGGCCCCGTTGCGAATGCCGCCGAGGAAGCGGTTACCCATTACCAAGTCGGAGCCCTTCCTCAACTGTTCGAGGAAGCGCGGGATGTGGGTGAAATCGTAGCTGTCATCGGAATCGGCCATTAAGACATAGGTTCCGCGCGCAGCCTCAATGCCTCCCCGCAGCGCATTCCCGTATCCGCGCTGATCCACATGCACCACGCGCGCTCCGGCCGACTCGGCCAGTGCGATAGATCCGTCGGTCGAGCCGTTGTCGGCCACGATCACTTCTCCACGGATCCCTGATTGTTCCAGAGCCGCGACTGCTTTCTGGACGCAGATGCCTACCGTTTCGTTCTCGTTAAGGCAAGGCAATACGACTGAAAGCTCGATGGCTTGAGCTGGATCGTTTCTTGCCGGGTCTGGGACGGTTCTCGTCAACTGCGACATGGGACTGAAAGTGTGAGCGGGGACTCGCACTAAATGTACAGTCTTGGAATCCGCGGCTACAAGCGCAGTGGATCTATTTTCGCGGCTTGCCGACACGGTCGGCTGTAGCGAACATCTTCGCAACTGAGTCCATGTCCTTAGGCTGGACTTTGCCGGCGGGGATTCGTTTATGGGTGAGGTCTTCGAGTTTGAGAAGCAGATCGACCAGCGACATGGAGTCGATGAGTCCCGAGGAAACCAGCGGCGTGTTGTCGTCGATCGTCACACCGGGTTTACGGATCAGGTCCCGGACGTGCGCGATCATCTGCTCGGCTTCGGGAGTCATGCTGATGCGATCTCTCCAGCATCGGCGTGCAATTCCGGATGCTCCCGCAGCAACTTCTCCCGCGTTGCGGAACGCGCAGGTTTTCCCGCGGTGCTCTTCACGATCCACATTGGTGGCTTCAGCAGAATGGTGCGTACCGCAACACCCAGCCCGGAGATCACCAGGCTGCGAATTTCCTGCTCCAGTCGCACCGCATCGGACATGAATTCCTCCTGCTCCACTTCCGCCACTACCACGGCCTCCTCAGTGCCAAGGTTTGGATTGTACACACCCATCGCCACCACGCGCCCATCATGAATGGCTGGGTGTGCGCTTACGATTTCCTCGATATCCTGCGGATAGATATTCTCACCGCCGATGATCAGCAGGTCTTTCTTCCTGCCTACGACGTAGAGTTCGCCATCGAACATGAATCCAAGGTCGCCAGTGCGATACCAGCCGTCAACAATAACCTGCTGCGTCAGATCGTAGCGGTTGTAGTAGCCCTCGAACAAGCAGTCGCTCTGGATCGCAATCTCACCGACAGCGGCGTCAACGAGCGGCTCGCCCGAATCGGAAAGAATCTTGACTCGTTGATTCGGTAGCAGGCGGCCAGAAGAGGCAAGTGATACGGCGCCGTTTGTGGGCTGGGGAACTCTGGCGATCGTGTGCGCGGCGCGGAATTGCTGCCCATCGGCCCAGATGGTCACAGGACCGCGATCAATCTCCGATTGCGTCACCGCAAACACATTCTCTGCCATAGCGTATGACGACTGCATAACGCCTTCCCTGATCCCGAACGCTTTTTGGAACTCGCGCATGCTGCCGGCGCGAACCGGTTCTGAACAGTTGATCAGCGCGCGCAAGGATGAGAGATCGTAGTCTCCCCAGCGGCTCTGCGGCGTGCGACGGGGAACAAACTGAAACGCGAAGTTGGGCATCCACGCCAGCGTGCACTTGTATTCGTTCACCACTTGCAGCATGGCTTCCGGCTGCATCACCCAATCGAGGGGTGATTGCATAACGATGGGGACATGGCAAACCATCGGCAGCATGAACGCGGCGATCAGTCCCATGTCGTGATACAGCGGCAGCCAACTGTATACCCGGTCTCTGCCGCTATCGATCTTCAGGGCGGCGGCGAGATACCCCAGTTGCCGGAGAACTGCCGCGTGCGTGAGAGCGACTCCCTTCTGCAACCCCGTCGTCCCAGCTGAGTGCTGAATGAACGCCAGGCTCTCGGGCGTGATCTCAGAACGGGAGTTCAACCGATCCACTGGGGGCTGGTCAGTCGTCGCTCGCAGCAACTTCGTCTCGGACGTCAGCGCCACGCAGTCCAACAAGTCTTCAGGGAAACTCTCGTCGATCACAACTGCCTTGGCACCAAGATTCGCCGTGACGCCCGCCAAACCCGACCGATATTTTGCAGGCTCGACTTTGAAATTCGGGTAAGCCAGAAATGCAGGCACCGCTCCCAACATCATTGCACCAGCGAAGGCGGACATCGCCGCGATGCCTTGCGGCATGATGAGAACGACCCGGTCTTTTTCGAGAATCCCCTGTTGGGCAAACGCCGCAGCCTGGGCGCGCGCGGCATGGCGGAACTGCCCAAACGTGATCGTCTGGTGATCGTCCTCATCGACCCATGCTGTGATGAATGGGCGGTCTGCAGGCGCGGCCTCGAGCGCCTCGATCAGATTGGCATACGGAAGCAAACGACATTGTAGACGACCATTCCGAAGCGCTCTTCTCGGATTGCACTTTATACTCGTAGGTTCTCTCGAGCCTTCTCTGATGCCAACGGAGTCAAGCGATCGACCAACTACGAAGGACCAGCGACTTGTCCCGCTGCTTAGCGGATTCCTCGTTGTCGTCTCGTTGCTTCTTTATCTTCCGGTTCTCCATCACGACTTCCTGAAGCTCTGGGATGACGATGCCTACATCACCGACAACCCGCATGTTCGCACTGGGCTGACGCTCAGCAATGTGCGCTGGGCATTCACGAGTTTCGAACAATCGAATTGGCATCCGGCAACGTGGCTCTCGCATCAGCTGGATTGCCAGTTGTTCGGGCTCAATGCCGGAGCGCAGCATGGCGTCAACGTCCTGCTGCACGCAGCCAACGCACTGCTTCTGTTCTGGATTCTGCAGCGAGCCACAGGACGAGTATGGCCTAGTTTCTGGGTCGCGCTGGTTTTCGCAGTCCACCCACTGAACGTTGAAACCGTCGCCTGGATCGCCCAGAGAAAAAGCCTGCTCAGCGCGTTTTTCTCGTTGCTGGCGGTCGCCGCCTACGGATGGTACGTCCACTCCGGCGGACGGAAAAAATACGTCCTGCTAATGTTGACGTTTGCTCTGGCGCTGATGGCGAAGCCCATGGCGGTCAGCCTGCCACTGCTTTTGCTCCTGTTCGACTACTGGCCTCTGCGCCGGTTCGACACACCGGGAACCGCGCACCGCTGGCTCGTGCTTGAGAAAGTTCCTCTGCTGGCAATGAGCGCGGCTAGTTCTGTAATCACTGAGATGGCGCAAGGAGCAGGCGGTTCGGTAATGAGCCTCTCTCTGCTCCCTCTTCCGATGCGCATCGAGAATGCCGCGATTTCCTACGTCGCATACATCGGGAAGATACTGTGGCCGGCCAGGTTAGCGACCTATTATCCGCTGCAACTTTCTCCGGCGGCCGGGGATGCGATCGCCTCGGCTGCGATCCTGATCGCGATCAGTGCCCTGGCTTTGTACTTACGGCAATTTCCATATGTGGGGGTTGGATGGCTCTTCTTCGTGATCTCCATGATTCCGGTGATCGGAATCGTACAAGTGGGATTTCAAGGCATGGCGGACCGTTACACGTATGTGCCCGCAATCGGACTGATGATTGCTGTGGTTTGGGCGTCGGCCGATGCCGTTCAGAGCATGCCCGCAGCGCGAGCGCCTGTGTCTGTCGGAGCGGTCTGTTTGGTGATCGCGTTGTCTCTCACCACGACGCGCTATCTGCGAGATTGGCGGGACTCAGTCACGTTGTTCGCCCATGCGCGCGCGGCCTGGGGACGGCCCGACATGTGGCTTGAGCAGCTTTACGGCAATGCGCTGTTCTCTGCCGGGCGGATCGATCGAGCTCTCGAACACTATCAGCAGTCGTGCGCGATTCAACCGCGAACGGAATACTGCCACTACAACATCGCGCACATTTTCTCTGGACGCGGTCAGTTCCGCGACGCCATACGCGAGTACGATCTTGCCCTGCGATACACCGCCAATCGCGAGATGGCCTTGCTTTGCCTGACCGAAAAAGCAGACGCTCAACTGCAGATCGCAGATTATCCGGGCGCCGAGAACTCGGTCGCGCAGGCGCTCGCCATCGATCCTGCGAATGCTGCGGCCCAGCAATTGCGTCAGCAGATCCTCAAGAAAAAAGGGGGCGCGAACTGAGTGGAGAGCGGGAGCATATTGTTTCAAGCCGCATCCTATGTGCTGCTCTTCCTGATTTGCACTGCGGTTTTAGCAAACATCCGTTCGCGGGGGATCCGTCAGGCCGCGCTACTCACATCGAGTGCCGTACTCTATCTGACCTGGCAGCCTTGGTTCAGCGCCGTTCTCTTCACATCGATCGTCATCAACTTCCTGCTTGGCAAATGGTTGCGTGTGAAGCCGCACTGGGTGCCATTTTTGCTCGGCATTCTCTTCAATCTGCTTCTGCTTGGCGCGTTCAAATATTTCCCCTACACAACCGAGCACCTGCTTCCCACTTCACTTCAAGAGATTGGCCATCTAGCCCTTCCGCTCGGAATCTCTTTCTGGACCTTTCAGGCGATGAGTTATCTGTTCGATCTTTATCGCGAAGAAGACCTCGATCCGACTCTGGCCGAGTTCGCCCTGTACATGGTGTTCTTCCCTGTGACGATCTCGGGTCCGGTCTGCCGCCTGCCGGATATGCTGCCGCAATTCCGCTCCGGGGAAACGACTCGGTGGAGCGACATTCTGCTCGGCCTGCGGAGGATCGCCATCGGCATTTTTATGATGCAGTTGGGAAAGCTGCTGGGTCAGGGGATCTTGGCAGGCGACGGCATCGTCAGCGGATTTGATCGCGCCACAAGGTGGTCGGGGACCGATGTCTGGTGTCTCGCGTTTGGCTACGGGCTGGAATTGTTCTTCGATTTCGCCGGCTACACGCACATTGCGGTTGGATTTGCCAAAGCAATCGGCATCACTGTGCCTGAAAACTTTGAGCGGCCATTCGCGTCGACCAATCCGTCAGTCTTCTGGACTCGCTGGCACATGTCGCTCTCGTTCTGGATTCGCGACTACGTTTTCTTTCCCCTCTCCACAGTGCGACGTGAAATCTGGTGGCGACACCTGGCGCTCGCCTTGTCGATGGTCGTATTCGGCCTATGGCACAAGGCGACTCTGCTATTTCTAATCTGGGGTGCCTACCACGGGCTGCTGCTCGTAGCGCATCGGATGTTGCAGCAAGTCGAGCGCAGACTCGATTGGCAACCACCCAGAATCTGGACTCCGCTGTCGTGGTTCGCAACGGCGGTGTTCATCAGCGTGGGATGGATTTTCTTTCGCGCGAGTTCCCTCTCGCAGGCGCGCCAGATGCTGTCTGCGATGGCCTCGCCGGGAAGCTACGCATCTCACTTCCTGACTTCGAGCCTCTACGGACTGATTGGCGTTCTGGCGGCAGGATATGCTGTTGTGGTGTTGCTCGCCGACGCTCTTGAGCAGGTCTCGGTTCCCACAGAAGCACGCCAATCTTTGGGACTGGTTTCGGCTATGGCTCGGTCGCGCTGGTATTGGCTTCCCGCCGTCTATGCCCTCGCGCTGCTGGTCGTTCTGATGATCACCCTAACGCAGCAAGGCGGCGTCGGGCAGATGATGTACCGAAGCTTCTAGCCACAAAATTCCTGACCGATTATCTTTCCGTACACCGACCGACGGTTCTTATCCGCTACAATCTCCTGCCATGGCCGGTTCCCTGTTGAGTACCCCTGTCACGCGGTCACAGGCTTTCGCGAAAATCGACGTCGCTCCGGCTGCCCCCGACGATCGACAGGCCATTTACCGCCTACGCCATCAGATCTACGCTCTGGAACTGGGACAGCACAAACCCAACGGCTCGCAACAACTCACCGATACCCTCGACGATTACAACGTTTACCTCAAGGCCAGCGTGGACGGGCGTCTTGCCGGCTTTGTCAGCATTACGCCTCCCGGACACCGCTACTCAGTCGACAAGTACTTCGCGCGCGACGTGTTTCCGTTTGAGTTCGACGGCGGCGTCTACGAGGTGCGGCTGCTAACGGTTATTCCCGAACGACGCCGCCTTGCGATCGCCAGCCTGCTCATGTACGCGGCGCTGCGCTGGATTGAAGCACACGGCGGGACCCGCGTTGTGGCCATTGGCCGTCGTGAAGTATTGAGTCTCTACCTAAAGGCAGGACTGACGCCACTCGGCCGATCCGCACAGTCCGGGGCCGTAACCTATGAGTTGCTGACAGCCACAGTCAGGGAGTTGCGTGAAAGCGTTGATCGACACCCACAGGTTCTCAGTCGGCTGAAGTCACACGCACAGTGGCGGCTCGATATTCCGTTTCTGCCGATTGAGGCCTGCCGGCACGGCGGCGATTCTTTTGCCGCCATCGGGGAGGACTTCGACCATCTCGACAGGAGCAACGAAGTTATCAGCGCGGATGTCCTGGACGCCTGGTTTCCGCCATCGCCGCGGGCAATTGCCGCGCTGCAGCAGCACCTTCCTTTTCTGATGCAGGCTTCGCCACCAACGGCGTGTGCCGGCTTCATTCGCACCATAGCGCATGCTCGCGGCCTATCAGCAGAATGCATCGTGCCTGCAGCGGGATCCTCGGAACTCATTTTTCTTGCGTTTCGCGAGTGGCTCAAGCCGGATTCTCGTGTTCTGCTCCTCGATCCCAGCTACGGAGAATATGGTCATGTCACCGGACGGGTCGTGGGCTGCGGAGTAGATCACCTGAAGTTGCTGCGCGAAGAGAACTATCGGCTCAATCTGGACGCTCTTGAAGTTCGTGTGTTCGGTGGCCGCTACGATCTGGTTGTGATCGTCAATCCAAATAGCCCGACAGGGCAGCATGTGCCGCGTGCGGCGCTGGAGTCGTTGCTGCGCGGCATCGCGGCGGAAACCCGGGTGTGGATTGACGAAACGTACGTCGACTATGTCGGGGCTGAACAATCTCTCGAATCATTCGCTGCCGCCAGCCAGAATGTTGTCGTGTGCAAGTCCATGTCGAAGGTCTACGCGCTGTCGGGCGTTCGCGCTGCCTACCTGTGTGCGCCGCTGCCAATCGCAGCCAGATTGCGTGAGATCAGTCCCCCATGGGCGGTGAGTTTGCCGGCGCAAGTGGCCGCCGTCCGAGCGCTCGAGGATCCTGAATATTACGCGGGGCGCTACCGCGAGACTCACCGGCTGCGGGAAAACCTGGCCCGCGCATTGCAAGCATTGGGATGCGAAGTGATTCCTTCTGTGGCCAATTTCCTGTTGTGCCACCTTCCTGATCAGTCGCCGGATGCAGCGACTATCTCACGTCGATGCCGCGAGCGTGGCTTCTATCTTAGGGACGCGGGCGAAATTTCGCCGCTCCTGGGCCCGCGGGCACTGCGCATCGCTGTTAAAGACGAACCGACGAACCAGCGGATAATTGCCGTACTCCGCGAAACAATAGGCGCAGCTTCAAACTCTTGCGACTCTGACTGCTAGAATTTCATCTACTGGATTTACATGTTTCCCAAGAGCCTGAGGCCACTGCTCCCGTATCTGAAGCGATATCGCTGGGCATACGCCTTCGGCACGCTGTGCGTCTTCCTGCATAATGGCATCTGGGTGCTGTTTCCGCTGGTTATCGGCAAGGCCTCTGACGATCTGAATCAGGGAGTCACCCGTCACAAGCTCCTCGTCTATGCCGGGCTGCTACTGGCCATCGCCACGACTAAGGGAGTTTTCCAATTCCTCACGCGCTGGGTGGTCATCGGCGTTTCGCGGGATATCGAGTTCGATCTGCGTAACGACCTGTTCGGGCGGCTCGAACGCCTGAGCTATTCCTATTACCAGCGCCATCGCACGGGCGACATCATGGCGCGCGTGACTAACGATCTGAACGCCGTCCGCATGCTGCTCGGCCCCGCGATCATGTATTCGGCCAACACCCTCGTCTATACGGCGGGTGCCCTGGCATTCATGATCTCGATCAATCCACGGCTGACGTTGCTGACATTTTTACCGCTGCCCGCCGTAAGCATTGTCATTCAGACCTTTGGCCGCCGTATCCATGAGCGTTTCGAACGCATTCAGGCGATGTTCTCCGACATTTCGGCGCGCGCGCAGGAGAACTTTTCCGGAGCGCGGCTGATTCGCGCCTATGTGCAGGAAGAAGCCGAGATTCGCGCCTTTGAACGCGAGAACAAGGAATACATCCGCCGCAGCCTCAAGCTTGTGCGCCTGATGGGTATGCTGTGGCCCACACTCGAGCTGATGCTCGGCTGCGCGGTTGTGCTTGTGCTCTGGCTTGGGGGCCGCGAGGTGCTGGCAGGCCAAGCCGCATTCAACCGCGTCACCACGCTGGTCTCGGGCTATCCGGGAATCACCACCTTTTTGAAACTCGACGGCTCGATGAGCGTCGGCCAATTCGTTTCGTTCAGCACGTACATGATGCAGTTGACGTGGCCGATCATCGCGCTCGGGTGGGTGATCAACATCTTCCAGCGCGGCACCGCGTCACTCGGCCGCATCAACGAGATCATGCAGGAGCAGCCGCAGATTCAGGATGCCCCGCAGGCGACACCCCGCGAGGTTGAGGGCGAGATCGAATTCCGTAACTTGAACTTCAGCTACGACGGCAAGCCGGTGTTGCACAACGTGAATCTGCGGATTCCCGCTGGCAGCAGTCTTGCGATCGTGGGCCCGACGGGATCTGGCAAGACGACGCTTGTGAGCCTCATCCCGCGCATTTACGACGCTGACCCCGGCACGGTCCTCATCGACGACCGCCCGATCCGCGACTATGCACTTGAATCCCTGCGCCGCAGCCTCGGCTTCGTGCCGCAGGAGACATTCTTGTTCAGCGACCGCATCCGCGAGAACATCGCGTTCGGCGTAGACTCGGCAACCGACGCCGAGATTCATAATGCCGCCGATGCAGCCAACATCGCTGCTGACATCGAAAGCTTCCCCGAAGGATACGAGACTCTGGTCGGAGAACGCGGAATCACGCTCTCCGGCGGTCAGAAGCAGCGCACCGCCATTGCCCGCGCGCTGATCCGTAACCCACGAATCCTGATCCTCGACGACGCACTCTCCAGCGTCGATACCCATACCGAAGACAAGATCCTGAACCACTTGCGCGACGTCATGCGGGGACGCACCACTATTTTCATCTCGCACCGCGTCTCCACCGTTCGCAATGCCGATCGCATCGCCGTGCTGGACGGCGGACGGATCGTCGAACTCGGCACGCACGACGAGCTGCTCGCCCTCAACGGCTACTACAGCGACCTGTACAACAAGCAATTGCTGGAAGAAGAGTTGGCGGAAGTGCAGTAGCCCTGGCGCTTGAAGGTTTCTGGCCAAAACTAAAAATTAGAACCGGGTGCCCACCTCGCCGCCTTTGCGAGAAGCGGGAATGTCACAGCCGAGTCATTCCTAAGACAGTACTCCACTGGGTGACGGTGGATTCCCCGAGATTTCTTTTTGACACCTTGGCCGGCAATTGCGGCTATACTCTTCGCCAACTGGGGAAATCCGAAATCTGCATGCAACGCGTCGACTCGGAAGAGATTCTCGATTCGGATCAGTGTCCTCCGCCCGAGACGGAAACCTCGTTGCGCGATCTCTGCCGCATTAATCGCTGGTTCGGCGGAGTAGGCACAACGCGCAGCCTGATCGAACGTGTCTCTTTGGTGACGAGGCGCAAGCAGTTCTCCATACTCGAAGTCGCCGCCGGATTCGGAGAAGTTCCGCGCGCCGCAGCCTCCCAACTCATGAATAAAGGGATCACTCTCGACATCACCGATCTGGACCGCATGCGTTCGCATCTGCAGCTGGACCACCGGGCCGTAGCCGCCGACGCGCTGGCTCTTCCCTTTCGCGACGCCAGTTTCGATCTGGTGAGCTGCAGCCTGTTCGCGCATCATCTCGCGCCGAAGGATCTGGCAGCTTTTGGAAACGAAGCCGCACGCGTCGGCCGCTTCGCGGTGCTGATTAACGATCTGATCCGGCATCCGCTGCATCTCGCCCTGGTCTATGCGGGGTTCCCGCTGATGCGCAGCTATGTTTCCCGCATGGATGGCGTCACCTCCGTGCGCAGGGCGTACACGCCCGAAGAAGTGCGCGAGATCCTTACCGACACGAAAGGTGCCGAGCATATCGAGATCTCCACCCACTACCTCTTTCGCATGGGAGTCATCCTCTGGAAGAAGCATCCAGTCGCAAAGACCAGCCGCGACGCAATGAACCCGGCTGCCTGACACCTTTCATGGCGCTGCGCTTTTCGCCACGGCGGGTGAGCCCATGCGTTGGGTCAGGAAGCCGACGATGGCGCCCACGACGAAACCGGGCAGCATGATCTCCAGGTAGTGAGGTTTCCCGCTTTTGGCATCCATAAAAGCGACCAGGAAGGCAAACAGCAGACCCAGGACGGAACCGACCGCAATGCCCCATCCGGTGGAATGAACCTTGCGTGCGAACCACCCGCTCAATATCCCCACCAGCATGCCTTTGAACGAGGAGCCGATCAGAATGCTCCCGATCACCGGGCGAGTTTCCGGATAAAACCAGGCGGTAGCCCCATCAAGAGCTCCCAGCACCACCCCGAAGATCAATCCCACGACGATTTTGTTCATGAAAAATTCCTCCTGCCCAAGAATTCAAGATCGGCGGAAAATCCTTTAAAACTTTCGCCAGAAAAACAGCAGGAATTTTACAAGGGTGTAGGCAGCCAGCAACCAGAGCAGCACCGCGTTCCGGACTGCAAACCTTTGCACTCGATGCCAAACAGGTTCGGACCACGCTTGCACCGCCCGACCCTGTTCGAAACGGTCGATATCCGCCAGAAGCGCCGAGACCGAGGGGTAGCGCCCTCGTGGATCGGCGTTCATCGACTTTTGCGCGACCGCCGCAAGGGCGCCCGAAGCCGACGACGAGAGCAGAAACTTCAAGAGCGCACCCAAGGAGTAGATGTCGGACAGCTCGCCCAGAGTAGACTCCGGGGCGCGGAACCCGGGGGTACCCGCCACCGCCTCAACGCCCCAGTCCATGACATAGACCTCTCCGAACTCGCCGACCATTACATTCTGTGGCTTTAGGTCGCGATGAATTACCCCGCGGGAATGTGCAAAGGCCAGAGCCTCTCCCACCCTTCGAATCACACGCAGACGCTCGCTCAGCGTATGCTCCCCGGCTGCATAGTGGTCCAACCGCCCCCCACTTACCAGTTTCATGGCGTAGAAAGACCGCCCGTCAACCAGCGTGCCGGTCTCAAAAACAGGGACAACCGCGGGATGCTCGAGACGCGCGATCAATTGTGCCTCGCCGGCCAGGGGTACCTCCAGAACCTTCAGAGCGACACGCCGATCAAGCTCGCGATCACGAGCCGCATAGACTACCCCCATTCCGCCGCGTCCGATCTCCGAATCAAGTTCGTAGCGGGTTCCGGCCAGGTCCGGCAACGCCGTAACCTGCCGCAGATGCTCGAGGACGGAATCGCTCACTTCCATAGCCACCGCATCTCGTCGTGAAGTTCTTTGGGACCCGAAGTCGTCGCACGCAGCCGTTCCGTGATGAACGCCCGCAGTGTCCGCCGTGCCCACGCCAGGTAGTTTGTCACCGTTGTTTCCGGGATGTCGTATTTGGAGGCGAGATCGGAATACGAGATCCGATCGCGCTCGCTGAGGTCGTACTCCTCAAAGATGCTGAACTGCAGCTGCTTGCCAGTGTCCTGGCAATGAGCGCGCAAATCCTCAAGGCCAAGGCAAAAGAGCTGTCGGCGCCACTCTCGCTCAAATTCGGCCTCGGGCGACTCGGTCGCGATCACCTGATCGTCTACTGGCTCGAACTCCACTTCTCCGCCGCGTTTCTGCCGGTTGGCTGCGGCGTGCTGATTGGCGGCATACCGCTCGACGGTCATGCGGAGATAAGTTCTGAACGAAGCCTTGGCGGGATCGAAGCGCGCGAAGAAGTCTCGCTGCAAAGCCGAAGCGAAGAAGCCCTGCGTCAGATCCTTGGCATCTTCGTTGCACTTCTGGAACTTGATCCGAATAAACCGATAGACCGGCTTCCAGTACAGCGCCATCACCTGATTGGTCGCAGCCTCGGAGAGCCCCGAAGCCACAGCCTCAAGCAGAGACACGCGGGTCGACGGAAACTGCCCTGAAGGGCCGCCAATAGCTGTATCCGCGTCCACCTTATCTCCTTGCTTGATCAATATACGCACAGGAAAGTCGCAGTGTAAAAGCGGCTTTGAGGCTATAATCCTCGCCGGTTCCGTTGGCAATGGCGCTGGTGCCGAAGGCAGCCCGGCACCACCGCTGGTTCACCCTTCGTTGGTGGAGGCCTATGAAATCCACGATGATGTCCAGCCCTTTGTTGCTTGACAGTATGCTGGAGCGGGCGGGGAAACTCTTCCCTGACGTCGAACTTGTCTCGGCCCTCCCTGATGGCTCACTCCATCGGTACACCTATCGCGATTTGCGGTCGCGGTCGTGGCAGCTCTCTTCCGCATTGTTGCAGGCAGGCGCAAGGCCGGGGGATCGCGTGGCCACCTTGATGTGGAATCAGCATGAGCATCTGGAGGCTTATTTCGGCGTTCCAGCCACCGGCGCCGTCCTGCATACCCTGAATTTGCGATTGCATCCCGAAGAACTCAGTTATATCGCGAACCACGCTGAGGATCGGTTTCTTATTGTTGACGGCACCCTGTGGGAGCTGTTCGAAAAAATCCGGCCCAGCACTTCCTTTGAGCGCGTTTTTGTGGTCGATCGCGGCTGCGGTCAGATTCCCAGTGAATGCGAGCGATACGAAGCGTTTCTTGCGGAAGGAAAGGCCGAACCGGAGTTGCCCGCGAAGTCTGAAGATGATGCTGCCGCCATGTGCTACACGTCCGGCACGACCGGTAACCCGAAAGGTGTCGTCTATTCGCACCGCGCCCTTGCGCTGCATTCCTTCGCGATCTCGTTACCCGACGCGTTTCACATCAGCTGCCACGACACCGTTCTCTATGCCATGTCAATGTTCCACGCCAACGCATGGGGACTCCCGTTTGCGGCGACGATGAACGGATGCAAGCAGGTACTGGCTGGCCGGAACCTCCAGCCCGACGCTCTGCTTGACCTGTTGCAAAACGAGCGCGTGACGCTGACGGGCGCCGTACCGACGGTGTGGCTCGCAATCATCAACGCTCTCGAGACTCATCCTGGCCGCTGGCAGCTTGCGCCCGGACTGCGAATCGTTTCGGCTGGATCCGCGGTTCCTGAATCTTTGTTTCGACGCTTCGACAAGTTCGGGGTGAGGGTAATTCAGCCCTGGGGAATGACCGAAACGACTCCCATCGCCACGGTCTCGGTACCCAAGCCGCACATGAACACCTGGTCCGAGGATGAACTCTACGAGCTACGTGCCAAGCAAGGCGTACCCTCGCCCTTTATCGATATACGCGCCGTGGGACTCGAGGGAGAAGTTCCGTGGGACGGCGAGACCGACGGAGAGCTTGAAGTCCGGGGCCCCTGGATCACCGACGGCTACTACCGCATGGAGCGAGGTGATCGCTGGACGGCCGATGGCTGGTTCCGTACCGGAGACGTTGCCACTATTGACGCGGGTGGCTATGTGAAGATCACCGATCGCTTGAAAGACATGATCAAGTCCGGCGGCGAGTGGATCAGTTCGATCGACCTGGAGAACGCAATTGTCGGGCATCAAGCGGTGAGAGAAGCCGCGGTGATCGCCGTCGCTCATCCCAAGTGGCAAGAGCGCCCTCTGGCGGTGATCGTACTGAAAGACGGGAAGAGCGTCACCGAAGCTGAACTATGCGCTTACCTGGAACAGCGGTTCGCACGCTGGCAGGTTCCGGAAGCTTTCGTTTTCGTGGAAGAACTTCCGCATACATCCACAGGGAAATTGCTGAAGACCAAGTTGCGGAAGGATTTTGGAAATTGGGTATGGCAACCAAGGTCCTAGAACGCGAAGAGAACCATCTGAAACCCGTTGAAATTCGCCCGGAGACTATCTGACCACCAGCACTTCCCTGACGTTGTCGCGCGCGAGGAAGAACTTGATGGAAGCAAAATCTCGAAAGAGGGTTTCGATGTGGCGGTTGTTGAAAACGCGTTGCAGCCGGAATCCATCGACGATCGCGGTGTGAATCGCCCCCGTCGGGCCCCGCCGGGCTTCGCGGCGCATGATAATCCGCTGCGCCTCCAGCGTGTCTTTACCGATGATATGGAAGCGGTAGCAGGGAGAATCCGGGCCAGCATCCTTGGTGTGAAAGAAGGCCAGCAGCATGCCTCCTGGTTTTAGCACCGACCATAAACGTCCCATTACTGGACGTACCAGGGTTTCATCCAGATAGTCGGCCAGATTCCAGCACAGCACGACATCGAAGTGCGCCGCCGGATACTGCAGGTTCTCAGCCAGGAACTTCCGGCTGTCGAGCACCACATTGCCCTGCTCGTCTTTGGTGACGAGTTGCGGTTCGGTCGAGGCTACGAGCAAGTCTTCGCTATAGATCTTGTGCCCGCGTTCGGTGAAAAAAGTGATGTTGGTCGGTGAAGTTGAGCCTAGGTCCAGTACGCATAGCGGGGTCTCGGAATCCCACAGTCGCGCGAGTTCACCCAGGCCGCTGGAGCGGCGCGCGAGCTTCTGCGGAATTTGCGGCGTCTCCGCCGGCGACCCGCTGGATGAACCTCGAAACAACTTCATGAAGTTATGCGCCACTGTTGCCATCAGACTGATTCCTGTATGTCCGAGGCAGCAAGTGCTCTTGGACTTGAAATGATCTCTGCAACCAGAACTTTAACCTGCAATCGGCGGCTGCACGAGTTACTTTCCTGCGGCCTTCTCAGCCTTTCCTGAAATGTCGACTTTGCCTTTCAGATACGCGCCTTCCTCAATGGAGATGCGCTGCGTGGTGATGTCTCCGGTGACCACCGCGGACTTGCGTAGTTCGACGCGGTCGCTGGCCTGCACGTTGCCCTCGAGCTTGCCCTGGACGATGATGCCCTTGGCTTCCACCGAGGCTTTCACCTGCCCATTCGGGCCTACCGTCAAGCTGTAGCTCTTCAGAGAGATGCTGCCCTCAACTTGACCATCAACATAAAGGTCTTCGCTGCCTGACAACTCTCCTTTGATGACCACGGATTTGCCAATCTGCGCCAAGTCTGCTGACACCGGAGCACTCATGGATATTTCTCCTTTTAGGAAGCGGATACCGGGAAACTGGAAGGCAGGTACCGGGACGGCCGCCGCTGCCATCGACTATACCCAAGTACCAGAGCATGCGGCAAGCCGCTGCAACCGCGCACCTTACTGGAAGGTGCATCAGCAACCTCTTGCTACCGGTTGTTACACTAATCGTAGATGTCTCGCTGGGGATGGAGAATCGCCGTCGGCGTTGCCGTTTGGTTGATGGTCCCTGCCTTTTTTCATGCCCAGGAATCCCCGGCGCCGCAGATTTCCCCTGACGTCCTGGTTCGTCAAACTGTCGCCCGCGAAATTGTCGAGGCGAATAACCCCTCCAGCATGCATATGTTCCGATCTCGCAGGCAATCGGCGAAGGGATCGCAAACCCGACTCTACATCGAAACCAGGGACGCCATGGCAGGCATGCTGATTGCGAACAATGACCAACCTCTGTCTTCGCAACAACAGCAGGCCGAAGTCGATCACCTGAACTGGCTGGCCGGCAATCCCGAACAACTGCGCAAGAAACATGCCCGCGAGAAGGAGGATGCCGACCGGACTCTGCGCATCGTGAAGGCTCTGCCCGATGCATTCCATTACAAATATGTCGGTACTGAGGCCTGCCGCCCAGATCTGGGAAAACCCGGAGACGAACTGGTCAAGCTGGAATTCACTCCCAACCCCTCCTACTCGCCTCCTTCCAAGGTCGAGCAAGTGCTTGAGGGAATGAAGGGATACCTGTTCATCGATACGACCGTGTACCGGATCGCCCTGATCGACGGCACATTATTTCGAGACGTCTCATTCGGATGGGGAATCATCGGCCGTCTCGACAAAGGCGGAAGATTCCGCGTCCAGCAGGCGGACGTCGGAGACGGAAGCTGGGAAATCACCCAGATGAACCTCAAGATCACCGGTCGGATTCTCCTGTTCAAGAGCTTCAGCATGATATCGGACGAGACGTTCAGCGACTTCCGCACTGTGCCCCTTGACCTGACATTCGCGAAGGCCGTGGACATGCTGAAGACCGAGCAGGAGAAGCTCGCTCACAACCATGAGACCGAGGCTGCCGCCGAGAAGAAAGAGCCAAGATAGGTTGTGTAGGGGCGGACGCCTTCGTCCGCCCCGCGACCCTGAGCAAAGCGAAGGGGAGCGAATGCAGTCCAAGGATTACCTGGCGTGCTGAGGAGCACCGGACGTTTCATTGCGCGCCTTCGCGCGCAAGCCCGGCCCCTTCGACTTCGCTCAGGGCAGGCTGCGTCCGGGCCTACACAATCTCAGGCGCGCAGCGTCTGTTTTCGCGCCGTCAGCTTTTCAATCAGATCGGTCTTGATGCCATACCCGGTTCCCGGCTGGTCGTTGATGGCGATGGTTCCCTGCGGCGACACCTCGACCTCAGGATCAATGATGTCTTCTTTCCAGTAGCGCTTGGACGCGGAAACGTCGCCCGGCAAGCTGAAATTCTGCAGGCTGGAGAGCGCGATGTTGTGGGCCCGGCCGATGCCGGTTTCGAGCATGCCTCCGCACCAGACTGGAATGTTATGAGCGTGGCAGAGATCATGAACCTTCAGCGCCTCGGAGAATCCACCGACCCGGCCCACTTTGATGTTGATAATCCGGCAGGCACCGGTTTCCACCGCGAACGCGGCGTCGCGGACACTGACGATCGACTCATCCAGACAGATCGCCGTCCGCAGCTCCTTCTGCAGACGCGCGTGATAGTAGATGTCGTCATTCCACAGCGGTTGTTCGATCATCAGCAGATTGAACTGATCGAACTTCCGCAAATGCTCGGCCTCATCAAGCGTGTAAGCGGAGTTCGCGTCGCAGCTCAGCGTGATATCAGCCCACCGGGAACGGATCCGCTCAAGCACGTTCAAGTCCCACCCGGGCTTGACCTTGATCTTGATGCGGCGATAGCCCGCCGCCAGTTCCGTCTGAATTTTTTCGAGCAGTTCCTCCACGGAGTCCTGGATACCGATCGACACTCCGCACGGAATCTCGCGGCGTGTCCCCCCAAGCAACTTCCATAGGGGGACTTTTTTCTGCACTGCCTCCGCGTCCCAGACTGCGTTTTCCAGCGCCGCTTTGGCCATGCGATGCGAACGAACCCTGGCGAACAGAGCCGGACACTCCCGCCCCGACGCAAGGTTCTGCCCCAGCAGAGCGGGAATCAGATACTGCGTCATGGTGGGCCACGCGCTGTCGATCCATTCACTGCTGTAAAAGGGATCTTCTCCCACAACGCTCTCGCCCCAGCCGTCAACGCCTTCCGCGTGCACGGTGATCAGCAGAATGCGGCGGTGGTACAGGCGATGAAAGCTCGTTTCAAAAAAGTGGACGAGCGGCATGTGGATCTCACGCAGCGTGATGGCTTCGATTTTCATAGGTGGTGCAAAACCTAATTGACAACGGAGGCACGGACCCGGGAAGAAATCCCCATCGTGTTCTTCGTGTCTCCGTGGTGATCAATGCTCTGCCGCATACGACCACTTCTCGTCCCAGTGGCCTAACAGGAACTTGCCATTGCCCACGGGGTCCCGCTCGTAACCCAAAACTGCCAATCCGTGGGTGAAATTGACCAGAAACTTTTCGCGATTCTGTTCCTGGATTTGCTGCGCCTTGCCGCGTGTCTGAGCCGAGGCTTTCCAATCGTAGATCTGCGCCGGCACGGCTATGGAAGACTCAAGCTGAAATGCAGGATTCTTCCCTCTTTCAAGCAGAGTCTCGACCCGCTTCGACTTCAGCCACCATTCGGCGATCAGCCGATCGCTGGGCAGTCCTCCCTGCAGCGGGGACGAAGTGATTCCGTACTGGTTGATGTTGTAGCGTCGTGCAATCGCTCCCAACTTCTCGACATTTAGATAAGCATTCTTGATTTCGAGCGGATCAAAGGTCCACTCGATCAGTTCGATGCCGCGGGCCAGAGCATCCTCCCGCTGCATCAGCTTCATCCGCCGTCCAAGCCCGGCATTGCGATGCTCCTTGCCCACCGCCAGCATGTGCGAATGCAAATAGACATGACCGCTGCGCGTGCCCGGAACCGAGAGTGCGAAGCCAATCATCTCGCTGCCCTCGAACGCCCCGATGACCTGTCCGCCGACCTTGTCCGCCACCACGAACAGGCGCAGTGGCACCAATTCGGCATCGGAAAAATTCCAGACTTCCTTCTGCAAGGTCACGCACGCCCGAAACTCCTCAATCCCGTGGCATCGCCGGAGTTCGATGTTGCCCTGGCTCAAGCGGTTGTCTCCCCGGCCTCACGTTCATGATTTTTGGCCTTCTGCCAGAGCGATTCGAGTTCCTCCATCGGCGCGTCCTCGGCGGAACGTCCCGAGGCATGCAGACGCTCTTCCATCCATTGAAAGCGTCGCCGGAACTTGCGGTTGGTTTTGCGCAAGGCCGACTCCGGGTCGACCGACAAATATCGCGCAATATTCACCAACACAAAAAACAGGTCCCCGACTTCTTCTTCCAACTTCTCCTGCAAGTGCTCGGGAACAACCGTACGTCCCGATCCCGCGACGCCTCTGCCCTGCGGACGCGGCCCGGGTGCCGGGAATTCTTTCAGATGCTCACGCAGTTCGTCAGTCTCTTCGCGCAGCTTGTCGAAAAGTCCCTCAACGTCAGGCCAGTCGAAGCCAATCTGCGCCGCCCGCGAACTGATTTTTTGAGCTTCCAGCAGTGACGGCATCTTCGACGAAACGCCTGCCAGAATCGACCGCTTCTCATCCTCGGCGACCTTCGGCCCTTCCTTCTTCTTGCGCTCTTCTTCCTTCAGCGCTTCCCAATTGCGCTTGACCTGATCGGAGGTGTCGGCCTTCACGTCGCCGAATACGTGAGGATGCCGGTCCACCAGCTTGCTCGAAAGACGATCGATCACATCATCGATCGAAAACGAGCCCTGTTCCTTTGCCATCTCGGCATAAAAGAGTATTTGCAGCAGAAGGTCGCCGAGTTCCGCGGCCAGTTCCGGCCAGTCCCGGTTGTCGATCGCCTCCAGGACTTCGTACGTTTCCTCCAGCGTGTAGGGCTTAATCGTGTCGAAGGTTTGTTCCCGATCCCAAGGGCAACCGCCGGGCGCCCGCAGCCGTTCCATGATGGCGACTGCTCGTTCGAAACGCTCTCCTGTAGTGGGCATTCGGCAACCAATGTAAATGACCATCAGCGCACGAATCAACGCGAGCACGCGTGACTGTCCGAGTCAGCGCGGCCGCAATGGTGCTGGAATCAAGCGAGACCCACATAGAGACAGCCGCCCCGGCCGCCCCGCAAGGGCGAAGCGCAGCGGTCCAACCACGAACGTTCCAGGATGAGCCTACCCGTCGACACTGTCTGCGTTAAATCGAGCGCCGGGCTGACGTTACTTTCGGTATCATTTTGGAGCCGGGTTTTGCGCCGTGGTCGAATGGACCATCGGCACCTTCAATGGCTAGCGGCTAGGGCGCAAAATCAATAAAGGTGCGCGTGCAGCCCGATTGAAAGGGAGCGCCATCCCGGCCCGGTAAGTGCTTAACTGACGCAAATTCATGACTTTAGCCGTAAAGCCCCGCCCCTCGCTCGAAGGCCAGCACTTTCACGTGGTGGTCATAGGCGGAGGGATCAATGGAGTGGCCATAGCGCGCGAGTGTGCCCGCGCCGGCAAACGTACCCTGCTGGTTGAGCAGAATGACTTCGGCTCCGGCGTGACCAGCCGGTCCACACGCGTCATTCACGGCGGCCTGCGCTATCTCGAACACGGCGAGCTCGACCTGGTGCGCGAATCCATTCGCGAACGCGAACGTCTCCTGCGGGAACGGTCTCACCTGGTGCAGCCGATTCATTTTCTATTTCTCCTGAATGAGAACAGCCAGCGCAGCGCCCTGAAAGTACGAGCCGGCCTATGGCTCTATCAGCGCATCGCCGGGCGAAAGACCAGCAATCTGAGCGAGATGGAAATGGTGCGCGTGCAGCGCGCCCTTGATGCCGGGCACCAGTGGTTGATGCTCAACTTCGAAGACGCGCAATGCGAATTTCCCGAACGACTGACCGCCGAATGGATGCTGGAGGCCGCCGCATCCGGCGCCGTAGTCCGCAATCACTGTGAGGTACTGGCTGTCGATATCGGCCAGGGACGCGCCCGGGGCGTCCTGCTACGCGACCGCACTACGGGAAAGGATCAGCGGGTCGACGCGAGCTGGATCATCAACTGCGCCGGTCCGTGGGTCGACCGGATCTGCCAGCGCTCGACGGTTCGTACGAAGAAGCCGCTGATCGGTGGCGTGCGCGGGTCGCACATTGTGTTACCGAGATTCTCCGGAGCTCCCACTGCCGCGTTGTACACCGAGGCCGCCGACGGACGCCCCGTATTCGTGTTGCCATGGAACGAGCAGATCCTTGTCGGCACAACCGAAGTGCCAGACACTGGTGATCCTGGCAGAACCGCGCCTTCGCCACAGGAAATCGAGTACCTGTTGCAGATCGCCGCCGGGCTGTTCCCCAAAGCCAAGCTTTCGGCGCAAGACATCAAGTATGCCTTTGCCGGAATTCGTCCGCTGCCGAACTCCGGAGACAAACCCTCCGCGATCAGCAGACGCCATTTCCTGCACGATCATACCGACGAGGGTGCTGCGCGGATGATCTCCGTGATCGGCGGAAAGCTGACGACTGCCGCGTCCCTCGCCCGCCAATGTGCGCGCAAGATGGGCCTCGCAGTGGAAGAGCCGGAAGCCATTGCTGTTGGACCCGGTACGGCGCTTGATCCCCTGCTCGATCAGGAAGTGATCGAAATTGCGCGCGCCGGTTCGGTCAGCGAGGAGACCGCCCGCGGCATGATGGAATGGCATGGCAAGCAAGCCATGGATATCGCTCGCATGGCGCTCGTCGGCGCCGATCTTCGGGCGCCGATCTGCCCGCACACCTCGCACATTGTCGCGGAAGTTGTCGAGGCGTATCGCAACGAATACGCCGTCACATTGGCAGATGTACTGCTGCGCCGCGTACCCGTAGCACTCAGTGCCTGCTGGTCGGAGTCCTGCAGCCGCGAAGCCGCCTTGCGCATTGGCGCCGTCATGGGATGGAAAGAGCAGGAATTCGGGGCCCAACTCGAGCAGTTTGAAACCGAGCGCACTGCGTTCCTGAAACGCCCCGCCCGCACCGGCTCCGCTCTGGAAGCCGCCGCCGACTAGCAACTCCTTTCCGGCCAGTCATTCTGAGGCGGGATCTTTGCCCGTCCCAGGCCCAATGCACTCTGCGAGTGCTGCACACGTCGCCAGCAAGTTGGCACAGGGTGCTCCGGGCGCCGATGACAAGACGGCGAGGCGCCTACGCGGTTACTAAAGATTGGCCACGACCCAGAGTCATCTGGGAAGGATCTTTCCCTCTTTTTAAACTTGCGCAAACACAGCTGGATCGCTGACTGTAAGGATAAAGACGATGTTAATTCCGATCAGGCACGAAAACATGGAGGCCCGGCGTTGGCCCGTGGTCACGCTGTCACTCATCGCTATTAATACGATTGTCTTTCTCTTTACGACCATGTCGATGTCCGACGAAGCCCCCCAATTGGGTGAGGTCAAAAGTGACATCCTGATTCTGGCCGCACTCCATCCCGAGTTGAAAATGCAGCCCCAGGCCCAACAGCTGGTGGACGGCTTCAAGAAGAGTCACCCCACACAGTGGGCACAGGTGCAGAATCCCTATCGCGACGTCATCAGCCCCTTTGACGCCAAGATCAAGCTGATGGAGGATCCTCAAAAGCTGCAGGACGAGATGGATTCTCTGACAGAGCAGTATGGGAAGCTGTCCGCCACATCGATCGCCGAACAATACGCTTTTGTTCCCGCCCATCCGACGGCGCTTAGCTACCTGACCGCCAACTTTCTGCATGGCGGCTGGATGCATCTGATCGGCAACATGTGGTTCCTGTGGCTGGCGGGATTCGTGCTCGAAGACGTCTGGGGGCGCTGGCTGTACTCGGCGTTATATCTGATCGCGGGAGCGGCGGCGCTGCAGTTCTACGCGTGGACAAATCCGGGCAGCATCACGCCAACGCTGGGCGCGTCCGGAGCTGTGGCTGCACTGATGGGAGCTTTCCTTGTCCGCTTCCCCAAGATGAAGGTCGAGATGGCGTGGCTCTTGATGTTCCGGTTGCGGCGGTTTCAGGCGCCGGCATATTGCCTGCTCCCGCTCTGGCTGCTTGCCGAAGTCTTTTACGGAAGCTTGCTCGGGTCGTACAGCAGCGTGGCCCATTGGGCGCACGTGGGAGGCTTTCTGTTCGGAGCAGGGGCAGCGCTTGCCATTCAACATTCCGGACTGGAGCACAAGGCAAACAGGGCCATTGAAGAGAAAGTTGCGTGGACGGCGGACTCCGAGATCGCGAAAGCCAACGACATGATGGAGCACGGGCAGTTGGACGATGCCAAGGCACTCCTCACCAGCTACGTTGCCACGAATCCCAACTCCCTCGACGCCTGGTCCCTGCTGCGCCAGCTTTACAATCGTCAGAGCGATACCAAATCGTATCTCGACGCAACAATCAAAACGTGCGCGCTTCACCTGGAGGCGCACCAAGTCGAAGCCGCGTTTCAGGATTACGCCGAGTTCCTCGACAACGGTGGCAGCAAGATGCCGGCCACAACGTGGCTGGAGCTTTGCAAGGGAGCCGAGGAACTGCAAGAGTTCGATCGTGCGTTCCAGGAATATGGAGATTTAGCCAAGTCGTATCCGACCGAGCGCCAATCGCTCACCGCACAACTAAGCGCTGCCAGACTGTGCCTGAAGAAACTGAACCGCCCGCAGGAAGCGCTGGAGATTTACCAGGCCGCATCCGCTTCTCCCATTCCGCATCTCGATTGGGACCAGATCATCCAGTCCGGAATCAAAGAAGCGAAAGCAGCCATGGGTGGTGGCCGTGCGGCCGCCGCAGGGGTGTAGCCCCGGACGCCTTCGTCCGGGGTTGCGCGAAGCGCAATGAGTGGCTTTAAGCACTCAACCTGGGCTTCGGTTGACCCAGGAGTATCCACGCTCGCTCAGGCTCGCGGGGCGGACGAAGGCGTCCGCCCCTACATAATCGCTCCAGCCGCGAACCCGCTCGTTTCAATTCCCTGACCGTCTGCAACGGCCCCAACTACGGTCGCATGGTTCGCCTAAGAAGATCGGTGTCGTCTGAGATCATCCCGTCCACCTTGAGATTTCGGAACCGCTCGATCTGCGCCCGATCGTTCACGGTCCAGACGAAACTCTTTTTCCCAGCTTCCTTGAATTCTTCCACAAGGGATGGTGTAACCAGCTTGTAATAAGGAATGACGTACTCGATCGAAAAGTCCTTCCAACGGCGAAGCTCATCGCGTGTTTCGCAGATCAATCCCAGAGGGGCTTGCTTGTCGCTTTCTCGAAGAGCAGCCAGAACCTCAGGCAGAAACGACGAGACCACGAATCTGCGCTGAGGTGGATATTTCGACAGCAATCCCAGCGTCATCTTTTCCAGACCACCGACTTTCAACTCGATATCCAGGAACGCACGCTCCTGATACCGGGAAAGAACATCCTCCAAACGCGGCAGTTGAGGAACCTGCACGGCCGCAGCGGTCGCGATCTCGAATCCGTGGAAGCGCGGATCGTGGCAGATCACGGCGACACCATCTGCCGTTATTCGCACATCGAACTCGAACCCGTCACCGCCATCGGTCAAAGCTCGATCGAAGGATTCGATGGTGTTCTCGGGAATCGATCGGACCGCGCGGGCTCCGCGGTGGCCGAGCAAAAGAGGGCGAGTAGCGTCCGCCATGAATCAGTCGAGGTCGAAATCGCGGATCGGCTTGCCGGTGTCCGGAGTCTCTTTCGCCTTCTTGAGCGCTTCCTGGAACTTCTTCTCGAGCAGGTCAGATGCGTGCTTCTGCGCCTCTACCGATTGCTGGAAGATCGATTCGCGACGGCTGTCCTGCTCGCGCATGGCTTTGGCGGCCGCTTCCATGTCGGCGAAAGTCTTCGGCTTCACCGCCGGCGTATGGGCGATCACCGCGGCGGTGGCGACGTCAATCTTCAGCACAGCACTGCAGCACGGGCAGGTCACTTCGAAATTGGACGGTTTCTTGGCCATTTACGCGCATCATACCGCAAATTCGACAGCGCAGGCGAAACGCGCAGAACCATTTCCTCTGTGTATCCCTGCGTTCGCTGTGGCTAAATTTCCTGACTCACCACAGGGGTCAAGTGGGCGTAACTGGAGTCATACCTTGCTGACACGCAGTTGCACATACACAAGTACATGGAAGTATCCTCCAGAACCAATTTGGAGGGCTTCCGACCCCGGCCGACTAAGACCCTCTACTGCTTAAGCTTGATAGGGAAAATATGGAGGAGACTGAGCATCTCCCAACCCAGGAGGAACACGGACACCACGACCACAGCCACAGCCATCAACTCACCGAATGACATGCGGCGTCGTCCGGGCTCCATGCGCCGCGTCGCCAGGCTGAGGATGTTCAGAGTGGCAAACCCAAACACAACCGCCCAGAGGATGTTGTAGACGTCCTGCCGTGGCTCGCGCGAAGCAAGAGCCATCGCGAAGCTGAACACCATGGCAGCCGCTGCGCGCGTCGCGGTAACCGCCGCCAACACCGCGCGCGTCGTTCGCGTGAAGCCTGAGATCAATACGGAAGCACCGATTGCCATCGGATCGAGAGTCGCCTGCGACGAGGAGCGCCTGAGCTTTCGATATTACATCAAGAGCCACGCGGACCGACGTGCCTTCGGTAATATGGAGGCATGGCCAAGCGGCGCTTCATCTTCTTCGACGTGGGCAACACCCTGCTCTTTCCCAACCGCGCCAAGATCCTCGCGCCCATCGGAGCCGAGAAACAGCCGACCCTGCAATCCTGGCAGGCGCTGGAGCGCCGCACGAAGGACGAATTCGATCAAGGATTAGTCAGCGGCCGGATCGATCACGGTTTCTGGTGGACGTTTCACACGCACCTTCTGAACGAACTAGGGTCACTTGATGAAGCCGTGCGCGACACGCTCGTTCGGAACACGCAGAACTCCGGCAATTGGGATCAGATTCTGCCTGGCACGCGCGAGACGCTGGAGCGAATTCGCGAGCGGTACTCGATTGCGGTAATCTCGAACTCTGACGGCCGCATTGACGCCGTGCTTGGTCGCTGTGGCATCTGCGACTGCTTCGCCAGTATCACAGACTCAGGCAATGTCGGCCACGAAAAACCGCATCCAGCGATCTTTGCAGCAGCGTTGCACGAAATGAAGGCCGATCCCGCCGGCAGTCTCTATGTCGGTGACGTCTATTCGGTCGATTACGTGGGGTCGCGCAACGCGGGCATGGATGCCGTTCTCTTCGACGTTTCGGGGGCGTATCGCGGGCGCGGATTGCCGCGTGTGGAGTCGTTGGCAGAGTTGGAGAGCTGGCTCGCGAACTAGCCTGGGGCATCTCAACAAACTGGGGTTCATCATGTTCAACGAAGCGCGGTTCTTTCTGTTCCTTACGGCGGCGCTATTGCTGGCCGTAGCACCTGGGCCAGGCATGCTCTACGTGCTGGCGCGCAGCCTCGCCGGCGGAAAGCGTGAAGGCGTGCTGTCGGCGTTCGGAACATTCCTGGGCGGCATGGTCCACGTATTCGCGGCCGCTCTTGGAGTCTCGATCACCCTGGCCAAATCCGCGCTCGCTTTTGCCACGGTCAAGTATGTAGGGGCTGCTTACCTCTGCTTTCTTGGTGCGCGGATGATTCTGGATGCGCATCGCGACAACGGCAGCACCAACCTCAGCGCGGCAGATCTGAAGCCTGCCCGGAACCCGCTCTGGCAGGGCGTCGCAACAGAAGTGCTCAATCCCAAGACGGCGCTGTTTTTTCTGTCGTTCATTCCGCAATTCGTGGTGCGCGGAGCGGGCCACGTCTTCCTGCAATTTGTGACGCTGGGTATTATTTCTGTCGTTTTGAACACCACCGCCGATCTGATTGTGATTGCGATGGCTGGACCGCTCGGCGAACGGATTCGAGCGTCGGCCCGGTTTCGGCGGCGCCAGCGCACGGTCACCGGCGCGATCATGATTGGACTGGGAACGTACCTGGCAACCAGCGAGAGTAGCTAGTGAGTGTGCGGAATCAACTCAGGCTACTTCGATGTGTGCGCCTTCTGGTGGCCTTCACGGCGGCCGGACTGCTGGGCCAGCAGGCGATGCCTCGCATCGAGGGCGAGAACTTTGCGGGCCAGAAGGTCGTGATTCCTGATGCTTCGCGGGGCCATGTCGCCGTGCTGGTGTTCGGATTCACGAAAAAGTCGAAAGATCCTACCAGTGAATGGGCGGCCAAAGTCACTTCTGACTTTGGCGGGCAGACCGGATTTGAGTTGTATCAACTTCCCGTGCTCGAAGACGTCCCACGCTTCATTCGCGGGATGGTGATCTCCGGCATAAAGAAAGGCGTGAAGGAAAACCTGCGGGATCACTTCGTGCCCATCGTGCAGGGCGAAGCAGAACTGAAAAAGCTCGTCAGCTACAAGGAGCCCGACGATGCTTACCTCGTCGTCATCAACCCTGCGGGACAGATCCTGCAGCAGACACACGGGCCGTTCAGCGACATCCTCTATCAGCCGTTAAGAAGTCAGCTTCAGGCGATGTTGCCACACTAGACCTGCTCAAAGTTTGAGGCTCATATTTCGACGATCTGGTGATCGTGACAGTTCGACTGGATTGTCTCGTACAGCTGATGCAGGATGTCCTGACCGTAGCGTGCGAGAAAATGGATGCCGCCGATGCTGCGTTCCTGCAGGCCCTTGTTCGGATATAGCGACTGGCTGAGGGTCTCCGCATGGCGTTTGACGAGCTCACCCTTCTGGGCTTCGGCGCGGGCAGCTTGCGCGTAGAGCTTCTCGAGTTGATGCTGCATCTTTGAGTGGCAGGTGTCGGCCGCGTCAACCAGCGTCTTATCGAGCTTCTCCAATTCACTCTTCACCGCTGAGAAGTTCTTTTCGAAGGAATTCTTTGCCGAGTCGAAAGCCGCCTGAAGATTCCGAGGAAGCTGCTTGCTCGCGATCTGCTGCCGCAGGGCCTCGGGACCTTCGAACACATCGGTCACCGTTAACTCATGCTTCTCGAGCAGGCGTTGCGCTTTCGGTTCGATCATCGTTGCGGAGAAGCGCGGCAGAACAGGAGTCACACGGCCGAGGAGGGCTTCGTAGACCACTCCAGCCTGCGCGAAATAGGCGGCTTCGGCAGCACCCCCAGTGTAGACGAGTGTGGGCAGCAGATAGTCCTCGACGATCGGCCGCAACAGAACGTTGGGGCTGAAGCGTTCTGGACGCGCATCGATCTCGTCAAGCAACTCCGATTCGGAGAGTTTCTCGCCCAGGGCAGGTCCATCCACCACAAACTCAACCGAATCTGCCACAACCCGGCGTGAGAGCGGCATGCGCGCGCCTTGCCTCGTCGTAAACAGCAAGACCGACGATTCCGTGACCTTTACCTGCTGGTGATAACCGGCATCTTCGAGAGCCTTACCGCGGGCAAGCAGCCGGGCTGTCAGTTCCCCGGCCTTTTGTATCGCAGAACGATAGATTGGCTGAGCAACACGGGCCAACTCGGGATCCGAAGGATCGATCACGATCACGCCCCACTCGGCGAAGATGCGCGCGTAGAAACGCGCGAAAGCGCTTCCCATCGTCTCGCCCGGGCGGTAGCAATCGCGCAGCACCTGGGAAGCTTCGCTGTCGCCCAACAACGCTGTTGCCTGTTCGACTACGGAAGTGATTTCGTCTCCTAATCGGACGGCGTTGACGGGAGCTCCGGGAACATCGTGACTTGTCGTGGTGACAGTCTGCAGCGTGCCTTCAACTCCCGGAATCGAAACGTGATTGACTTCAGCCAGATCGTGGTCGTAGGTGGCCAGCCAGAATACGGGGACGGCGTCCACTCCGGCGGCAGTCGCTTCGTTGGCGAGTTTGACCGCGCTTAGCGCCTTATAAAGTGCAAATGCGGGCCCACCGAAGAGTCCGACTTGCTGTCCCGTGAGCACTGCGGCCGCGCCTTTGCGCAAGCGATCGAGGTTTGCAAGGGTCTTCCCCGAGGCATTCCAGGATTTGTTTTGACGTTCGAGGATCTGAGTCACGCGCTCTCGGCGCGCTGGATCGTAGGCAACCCGGCCAGCTTCCTGACTGAGCCACTCGGAAAAGTGCGGGGACCACGGATAGAAGGTTTGAACCTGAGGAGTGTATGCCAGGAGGTCGAGGAAAAGGCGGCTGGTATGCGGGATTTGCGAAAATGGGAGACAGTGTGCCTTCACCGACAACGCTCCTGACAACATGCTTGGCATGTCCTGATTTGGACGAGTGAACTCATGTTTTGAGAGCAGGGACGCGGTGTTGGCACAATATTCGTCAATCGCATGGATGGCGTGTTCTACCTTGAGATGCCTGAAACGGACGCAAGATGCAGGATAATCAAAAGCAAAGACTAAAACCACAGCGGATACAGAATTTCTCAGAGGAAAATCGCGTGAACGTGGCTATCAGCCCGCTGCAGATTGAGACACCGGTGACTTTGGAAGGGTCCTTCGTTCGGCTGGAGCCAATTCGCCGCGAACACGAGCAATTGTTTTGGGATGTCGCGAAGAACGATCTCGATGACATTTTCCGTTGGATTCCCTATGCGATGAAGACTCCCGACGATTTTCGCAAGCTGGTCGATAAGGCCTTTGCTGAGCAGGATCAGGGAGAGTCTGTAGTGTTTGCCACAGTGGAACGCAGTTCTGACCGCGTCATTGGCAGCACGCGATTTATGAACATCGATCGCGCGAATCGGAGGGTTGAGATTGGGTCCACCTGGATCGCGCCGCCCTGGCAGCGAACAGCCGTGAATACCGAGGCGAAGTACCGGATGCTGCAGCACGCGTTTGAGGTTTGGGGATGTATGCGCGTGGAGTTGAAAACCGATGCGCTCAACCAGAAGTCGCGCAATGCGATTGTCCGCCTGGGGGCCAAGGAAGAAGGAACGCTGCGGCGCCATTTAGTGACATGGACGGGCCGTGTACGGGATACGGTGTATTTCAGCATTCTGGATGATGAATGGCCCGCCATAAAGGCGACGTTGGAGTCGAAGCTGGCAATCCGAGAAGAACGCAATTGAAAATGTCACGAGTCTAACTCGGATACGCAAAGGCCCCATGCTCATAATCGGTTTATTGGCTCGACGAGCGTTTCCATTCATTGATAATTTACCTTCTATTCATCATCTATTCACCAAAGGAGTGGATTATCAGCCGATCACGCTCCAAGGGCATACCTGAGATCATGATTTCGCCTGTCCGCTTATCTCTCGCCGTTCTACTCGTGACCTGTGTTTATTCTGCTGCTCAGAGTTCGGGACCTCGCCCCGACAGCACGGGTTCTGAGCAGCCCGTTGACATGTCTGGCTTGTATCTGAAGGTCCGTCTGGACGCGCCTCTCAAGGCTTCCAACTTGAAACCCGGTGATCAGGTGTCGGGTAAGCTCTTTCAGGATGTCTATTCAGGCGGCGCCAAGTTGTTTCCCGCCTCAAGTACGGTTCGACTTACGGTGGATCGGCTCGACCGCCGTCGCCGTCCCCCGAACGATCATTGGCCCTGGGTGATCAAAGCCTTTACTCCGCGCCATGAAAATTGGCCCGCATTCCACACCGCCAGCGTCACGAACTCGGATGGCGGTGAGGTTCCCCTTGATGTTTCCGTGGTGTCGGTGAACAACGAGGTTGAGGTTGAACCTAAACCAAAGAAGAACGCCGGATCGGCGGTCCGGGAGGGAGATCCTTCCCACAAAACACGCCGCGAGCTCGGGCCGTTCGTTACGCTCATCGCAGGCGCTCAACCTGTAGCGAATTCTGGCGAGACCCGATCACCACTAGCAGAATCCGTGACGATCCCCTCTGGCACTCAAGCCAAGGTAGTTCTTCTGAGGGACATCAGCGCCTCGAAGAACCATGTCAGCGATAGTTTCCAGGCACGCCTGGTTGAACCTGTTCTTCTTGAGTCGAAAGTTCTCTTGCCCGAAGGCACGCTGTTTCAGGGCACGGTACTGAAGAGCCAGGCACCTCGTACCCTGAGTCGCTCGGGTTCCCTCTCTCTCACATTTACGAATATGACAGAACCCGGTGGAAGCGGCACTTCTATTGCAGCGTCCGTGGCCGGGGCGCAAATCAATGAGCGCTCCCACACAGTCATAGACCCGGAGGGGCACATGCATGGTGATCGACCGGGAAAGGTGTGGATGATGGTCAACCTCGGTACCACGGCGGGTATCGGCAAAGTAGCGGATGACGGTACTCAACTCATCATTGAGGCTATTGTTTCCACTGCCACGGACGCCTCTACTGCGGGAACAGCAAGGATCGTTGCCACGTGCGCATCGGCGATTTTCTTCTTAACCCGACATGGTCGCGATGTGGTTCTACCCAAGTACACCCAGATGAAAATCGTATTTGATCGTCCGGTGCTCGTTTCTAACCAAGTCGTTTCTAACCGAACCCTGAGCTCCGTGGCCGGAAACTGAATTCAAGCATGGGAGAGTTCACCTTACACTCCCATTTAGCGCAAAACTCTTTGCCAGCAACTGCCGGTCAATCAAGTGTCAACTCTAATCTCACCTACCAACATCGGGTATGGGCCAAAGCAGGCCCGCCTTTTTGAGCGATCGATCCCGTCCACTGGATGCAGTGCAGGGCTTCAGTGCGAGAGCGAGTAGGTGAAAAATCCGAGTGTTCCTACCGAGAAGAGAAGTCCAATGAACCACCACCTGGCCCCCCGAACCGCTGCCGCAAACGCGAACACAACCGCGAGAAACCCCGCGCCGAGGACGATCTTGTATTCGTTTTGTGATCCGCTAAGGCTATTCACAAAGCGGTCTGCCTTACTCACGTTCAGAAGCGAGAGCCAGAGCAGGCTCGTGAGGAGCACGCCGACCGTTCCCAGCAAGTGAGCCACAGTTCGCGCCATCAGAGGACTTCCAGCGTTATTCTTGTGCATTATAGGCAAGGGTCAGCACCCTGTCTTTGCGCTGGCGCATTCGGAAAATGCCGTTCTGTCCGCTGTTGTGATATTGCGCAGTTATTGTGGTATTGCCCAGTTATGACCGCCACGGCTTCGCAGGTGGACAACAGCGCTCCTGAGGAGATGGGTGGCCAGATCCGCGGCAGCCGGCCGGAGGCCGGCACTGCCTACTCGCAGAACACTCTTACTTTCACTCTCGCGCCCGCTTCTTTCTGATCGACGTCGACGGTCAAATCATTCAGCTGCTCGACCAGCTCCTCGAGATTTTCCGGCTTGATCTGCGACAAGTCGATGGGGACGCCTTTTTCCTGCATGGCGTCGTTGGCGCGTCGAAGGGCGGGAGCGGGAATCAGGCCGGCGAGTCGTACTCCCGCGCGCAGCAGTTGCATGGGTACGCGCACATTCACCTTGGTAGGGCCTTCGTGACCGCCGTCGTCTTCGGAATCGACGACCACGCGCAGATACTTGGGACGCGGCCTGCCAGTCCCCGATGATCCGCTGTCCGAGAATGTCGAAAAAGAAGGCGGCGCCTCCATGGCGGAGATGAGTCGCTCAGCTTCGTCGGCGCTGATTTTGCCTTCAGAGAGCATTTGCAGAATTTGGCGGCGATGTTCGTTCATAGATCTTCTCCTACAAAATGTGGAACGACATTCCTGCACTGCGGTGTTCGACTTCTATGTTCGTGTCTGCCAGTGCGTTCAGGATCTGCCAGATCACCGCGACTCCGTGAAAAGGATTCACGCGGCAGAACAAGCAGGCGATGAAGATGAACGGTGAAAGCAAAACGGCCAGCGGCAGCAGCAGCAGCCAGATCAGGAACAGCGGAATCCAGAGGCGGAAGGTTCGGCTTTCCTGGTTGCGCAAACTGACTACTGCCACGAACGGGATCATGGCAACGCCTCCATCTCGCGGATGGCTTCTTCCGCGCTCATCTCTCCTCGTCGCAGGCGCTCGAGGATCTCGGCCCTGGTAGGAGTCGGGTTGGTTTCGACAAATTCAAGACTGTTCGCGATCCGCGTCAGGCGAGACTTGATGGTCGGATAGCTGACTCCGAAGATGCGCTCCATCTCCTTGATCGATCCATGCGAGCGGACGAACGCAGTGATGAAGATCTGGTCGTCGGCGGGAAGGCGGGCGAGTTGAGGCAGTTCGAAGCTGCCCTCGATAGCAATGTTCTTCTCTGCCAGACGGACGCGCTCGATAATAAGTGGCTGCCCCTGAGTCAGTTGGGTGAGCTCCTGCCAGTCTTTCGAAAATTTGGTCGTGTTTACCATGAAATGTTTATTAAATTAATTAATATATTAAATTTATTAATATGTAAAGCATTAATTATTGAGCTTTATAAATTCATGTCGGCTGATCCAAAAAATTCACCATTGAGGTCACAGGGCCTGCGCACGGGAACTCCGGAGTAGAGAGATGGAAAGGGCATCTAACGAATTGACTTCCCTTTCCTAGAAACCTAGATTGGAAGTGGATCTTTTTACGGCCAATCCCACCAGTGGGGGCGTCACGGCTTCGACGGAGATGCTTGCGGCCAGGAGGCATGCCGGGGTGCACACACCCGTTAATCGTGGGCAAAACGATAATTGCCAATCAACAGATGGCATACGCAGCCTAATTAATTAGGCTGCCGTCCCAGGAGGCTTTGCTCGCGGGCCTCCGAAGGACGTCGCACTGCGAGCTGCTCTTCTCATCTACGTCTGGGGTGAGCGGTTAAGATCACAGGCTAGCGGGACGCGTTTCTTGTCCGTTCTGAGCGTGGACCGCGAACGTCCCAGGGTAATGCCTGGGGCAGGAACTGGACTAAGCATGTAGGCTCCTGACCAGTGACATTTTCGGACGCGGGTTCGACTCCCGCCGCCTCCACCACTCTAAACTATTGATTATAAAATAGTTATAAAAACAGTAGAAAAATCGTACAATAAACGTACAATGGATTCGGCAAAGGTGCCGATTCCATGCTCTCTGTTTACTCCCGCCACTATCCTCCCTGCCCTTCCGACGACATCAATTACAAACGTTGCCGCTGCCCCAAATGGATCAATGGTGTTCTTGGTGCCGACGGTCCGTTCATTCGTCGGAGTGCGAGGACGCGGAGTTGGGAGAAGGCAGAGGAGTTCAAACGAGAGTTGGAAGCGGAATACCAGTCAAAGCAAAACGGTGACAGCAGGCCGGTCTCTATTGCTCCCGAAAAGATGAGCGTGAAGGACGCGGTGATGCGCTTCCTGAAGAGTAAGCGCAACGAGAACTTGGCTGATTCGACCATCGACAAATTAAAGACGATTTTCGAAAAACAGTTTTTGTCATGGGCAACCACGTCGCGCTTGAAAAATCTCGAGGACATCACGACGGCGGACTTGGAAGCATTTCGCGACACATGGGAAGACGGTCCCCTTGCAAAGAAGAAGAAACAGGAGCGATTGATTGGCTTCTTCTACTACTGCTTGCGACTCGGCTGGATCAAGTCAAATCCCGCCGTTTCACTCGGACGTATCCGAGCGGACGGCCCTCCGACCGATTACTTCCCCAAGAACGAATTCGATCAGATCATCGACTGCACGTACATTTATCAGCCCAAAGGATGGGTTGAGTGCAGAAATCAAGCGACCCGGCTCCGGATTTTGATCTTGTTGATGCGTTGGAGTGGGCTCGCCATTCGCGATGCGGTGACCCTTGAGCGGCGTCGCCTCAACGACAAAGACGAGCTCTTTTTGTACCGCGCGAAAACTGGCAATCCGGTCTACGTTCCGCTCCCGCCAGATGTTGCGGAGTCGCTTCGGACGATTCCGCCAGGGCCGACTCCCAATCCACGGTATTTTTTCTGGTCGGGCAACGGTTCGCCCAAGTCCGTTGTTGGCAACTGGCAGCGAAGTTTTCGCCGACTCTTCAAGATTGCCAACCTTCGACGGGAAGATGGAACGCCAAAGCGCTGCCATCCACACATGTTCCGAGACACATTCGCGGTTGAGATGCTGCTCGCGGGCGTACCTCTCGAACAGGTTTCAATTCTGCTTGGACACAAAAGCGTGAAGATTACGGAAAAACACTATGCGCCTTGGGTCAAAGCTCGACAAGAGCTGCTAGCCGCCAATGTTCGCAAGGCGTGGACGGTACTTCAAAGCAGTGGCAAGAAGTCGCGCCGAAAGCAGCCGCAGCGAGTAAAGACCGCATGAATATCCGTTGATCTCAACTTGCTCGTCGCAGCTTTCGATGCACACGCAGCAAAACAGTCTCGGGTACACGTAGAGTCCGGTAGCCACGCTTGTGACGAGACTCCTCCGATCCCCAGTGAATCACACCAGGTTCCCTTTCGAAGATCCTGCGCACGGTCTTTTGACTGAGAGCCCAGAGCTTTGAGATCTCGATGACGGAGTAATGTTTCTCGTTCGCGAGGTCAATAGGGCTTACGGAAAAGCTGGCGAGGTGCGAAGACTCTGGCATTTTGCGAGCAAGGTCCGCCATTCGGAATGCCTCCGGACGAGATGCGACCTCCAATTGGCTCAGGGCTGGCTAAGGCACAGCGACCTTTGCCGATCTTGGCTGGAATCGCAAAGTGTTAACCAATTTGAGTCCTGGCCGTAGATATTGTCCAATAACTTTTCGTACCGAGATCATTCCCTGCGGTTATACCGCGCTGGATCTGGTAGCCAGGCTTGGGTGCAAGTCGCCCAATTATTTTGCTCGTTTCTCGACACGCCTCTATGGCGTTTGGCAGGAAATGACCTATCTTTGTCATTGCTGCCACATCTCTCAGCGCCTACGATTCCGCCATGCGGAATACGGCAAGACTCACTCGCTCGGAAAGAGATGCAAAGACAATCGTCTTTGTCGCTTTTCCTGGTACGCAGATCCTAGATGTCGCGGGCCCTTTCCAGGTGTTCGTCAGAGCGGCAGAGCTTTTCGTCCGTGAGCATCCGGAGAAGCCAGCGCCCTACAAAGTTGTGCTGGCTAGTACGACTCACCGTAAGTCTGTTTCCACCAATTGTGGCTTGCTGTTGACCGGAACCGAGACCATCCGCACGCTTCGAGGACCGATTGACACTTTGCTGGTAGCCGGGGGCTCGGGCGTCGAACAAGCCATCCAGAACAAGCCACTACTTCTCTGGTTACGACGAACTGGTGCACGCACACGAAGAATCGGATCGATATGCACGGGAGCCTTCCTCTTAGCGTCTTGCGGACTCCTGGAAGGCAAGCGAGCCGCTACCCATTGGAAGTGGGCCGCGGAACTCGCGCAAAAGTTCCCCAACACGGTTGTGGATCCTGATCCAATTTATATACGTGATGGAAACGTGTACACCACGGCGGGCGTCACGGCAGGCATGGACCTTGCGTTGGCGCTAGTGGAAGAGGATCTCGGCTCGGCAGTGGCGCTCAATGTGGCACGGGAATTAGTTCTCTACTTTCGCCGCGTTGGCGGACAGTCGCAATTCAGTGCCGCCATGGCACTGCAAGCATCCGATCAAAAGCAGATTGAAGAGGTTCGATCCTGGGCAGTCGACAATCTAACCGAGGATCTGCGAGTGGCAAAACTCGCCGATAAGGCAAAAATGAGTCCGCGCAACTTCGCGCGCGTATTTCAAAGAGACACTGGGACAACTCCAGCACGCTTCATCGAGCGCTTGCGAGTCGAAGCGGCCCGCCGACGATTAGAAGAGTCCACCGACAAGCTGGAAAAGATTGCAAACGATTGTGGGCTAGGTTCTATTCAAGGTCTTCGACGGTCGTTTATA
>DATKAP010000155.1:0-167278 GCA_035577905.1 Binatia bacterium | reverse complement strand
GCCATCTTCGCATCCTTGTCATCGATTTCCCAGTGGGTTTCGTAACACCTTCAAGCGCCGTCCCTTTCCCCTCGCGCTCCTCTATCCCGGCTCAAGCCGGACAGGGAGTCACTGAAACTTGTCGTATTCTTACGTGAACGAAATCGGGGGGCAGGTCACTTCGAGCGTGTAGGCGAACAAGAAGTCTTGGCTCACTCAGACTCAGACTCTCGGTCGTATTAAAGGAAGACTGTAAACGCTTTCGATAGCGCTCAAAATGCCTGGTCCGCAATCTCTCTGTAACAACAGAAGCTATTCACAACAGAAGCTATGATGTCGGTGGATGTGAACGACATCTACTCAACCTTGGGTTGATTAGGCATTCACATCTGGATCGATGGCGGTGGGGCGCCGACGCAACAAGCCGGGCCGATTAGGATTCCCGACGCCATCGTAATCGCGTATGCAAACGTTTGCATCTTGACTTTGCTAGCCCGCGCCATCGACACTCTTTGTCCTCTGCCAGCCTTCCCCCGTGGCAGCGTCCGATTCGCTCTGCAGGAGCCCTTCCATGTTTCGATATGACGGAAAGCTCAAAACAGCTTGTGCGGTTTTCTTCGCGCTCTTCACTTGCGCCTCGTGGGCCCAGTCCAACGTTTCAGTCTTTGCGCAGGGACTGAACAATCCTCGCGGTTTGAAATTCGGCCCTGACGGTAATCTCTACGTTGCTGAAGGTGGTGCGGGCGGCAGTACGTCCACTGTCGGAATGTGCAAGCAGGTTGTTGAACCTATCGGTCCGTATACAGGGGGTTTCACGGCTCGCATCTCAAAGATCACTCCGGATGGCACGCGCACGACGGTGGTTGATGGTCTGCCTTCCGATCAGACTTCCGCGCAGCAAGGAAACCTGATCAGCGGCGTGGCGGACGTCGCTTTCGTCAAAGGCACGCTGTACGCGATTACCTCCGGCGCGGGGTGCTCCCATGGTCTCCGGGGTACGAACAACATGATAATCCGCGTCAACTCTGACGGCACTTGGTCAGAGGTTGCCAATCTCAGCGCCTTCCAGAAGTCCCACCCGGTGGCGAATCCTGAACCTGACGATTTCGAACCGGACGGCACTTGGTACGGAATGGTTGCCGTAGGCGGCGTTTTGTATGCTGTGGAACCGAACCATGGCGAGCTCGACGCGATCACAACGGATGGACAGATCCGCCGAGTCGCGGACATCTCCCACAGCCAGGGACACATCGTTCCCACCGCCATCGCTTGGGGTGGCGTCAACTTCTTCGTCGGGAACCTCGATCGGTTTCCGATCCAGGGGGAAACCTCGAAGGTTTTAAAGATTACACCAGATGGCGATGTCACTACTGTAGCGATTGATTTCTCGACAATCGTCGGATTAGCGTTCGACAGCAAGCACCGGCTTTACGTGCTCGAAAACACTACCGGAAATCAATTTCCGACTCAGAACACGGGAACAATCCTCCGCATTGACGGAAAACATAATTACACCACGATTGCCACGGGGCTCAATTTGCCTACGGCTATGACTTTCGGTCCAGACGGCAATTTGTATGTTTCGAATGTAGGTTTCGGACCGCCTCCAGTTGGGCTGGGGCAGGTACTGAAGATCACCGTTCCGTAAGATCGCTGGTGAGCTCAGCTGTGCAGCGGGAGTCGCAGAGCGACTCCCGCTATTTGCACTAACGCTTTGCGTCTGTTCATTCCGCGTTTTTGCGGTCACTTAACCCAACCAGTGTCACAACCTGGTTATACGCACTCAATCTCCATTCGGGTGGGTTGTCGGCCTGCCGGCTTCCACATGGCGCAAGGCTCGTACCCTGACAAGCAGAGGCCAGGTCATAACTAATGAAAAATCCCGGTTCATCATCCGAGCGGTTCGATGGGAGCGGAATCGAAAGGAAATCGGAATAAGAATGTAAACCCCTATTTTTCGTCACGAACCGTTCTGACATCCCGCCAACTTCCCTGTCTTCATTGACTTACCATCCATAAATCCGTAAGATTGCCGCCCAATGTTAGGGGAGACAATCTCGCATTACCGTGTCGTCGAGAAGCTCGGCGGTGGCGGCATGGGCGTCGTCTACAAGGCGGAAGACACGCGCCTGCATCGTTTCGTCGCCCTGAAATTCCTGCCCGATGAGGTTTCCCGCGATCCACAATCTCTGGCCCGCTTCCAGCGCGAGGCACAGGCTGCCTCCGCGCTGAACCATCCGAATATCTGCACGATTCACGACATTGGCGAGTACGAAGGCCGGGCCTACATCGCCATGGAATTTCTCGACGGCGTGACGCTCAAGCACCTGATCACTGGCCGCCCGCTCGAAACCGAGCAACTGCTTTCTCTGGGCATCGAGATTGCTGACGCGCTCGACGCCGCCCACGCTGAGGGCATCGTGCATCGCGACATCAAGCCCGCCAACATCTTCGTCACCAAACGCGGACACGCAAAGATCCTCGACTTCGGCCTCGCCAAGCTCAGCGGTCAGCCGACCCGCGGCGCCAAAGACGCCACCATGGCCACCGTCGACGAGCACCTTACCAGCCCCGGCGTGACCCTTGGCACCGTCGCTTACATGTCGCCCGAGCAGGCGAAGGGAAAAGAGCTCGATCCGCGCAGCGACCTGTTTAGCTTTGGCGCCGTGCTTTACGAGATGGCGACCGGCACATTACCGTTCCGCGGGGACACTTCTGCTCTGATCTTCAACGCCATTCTCGAGCGCGTCCCGACCTCTCCGATTCGGCTGAATCCTGACGTTCCCGCCGAACTCGAGCGCATCATCAATCGCGCCCTCGAAAAGGACCGCGAGCTTCGCTATCAACACGCCTCCGAAATGCGCGCCGAGCTTCAGCGTCTGAAGCGCGACACCACATCAGGGAAAAAGATCGCCACCGAAGAGCCACTTCAGCCACTCAGCACAACAAGCCCCGTCCAGCGCTCGAGCGGATCCGCTCCCTCCGCCACGCTGCCATCGTCATCTGAGCGTGTCCCAGCAGCCCCAGCCGACCCACGCACCTCTTCCGCCGCCGCCCCAACTGCTGCAGCCACGCCAGCAGCGTCCTCGAAGAAATATTTGCTTGTCGGTGCCGGGGTCATCACCGTGGCCCTCATCGTCGGCGGTCTGTACCTGCGCTCCCGAGGAACCCAGAAGCTGACTGAGAAAGATCCCATTCTCGTTGCCGACTTCGTCAACACTACCGGCGACCCCGTCTTCGACGGCACGCTCAAGCAGGCACTGGCCGTCCAACTGGAGCAGTCACCCTATCTCAACATCGTGCCCGATCAAACCGTCCGAAAAGCACTTCAATTCATGGGACGCGCGGCCGATGAGCGTGTTACCGGTGCGGTTGCCCGCGAAATCTGCGAGCGCGAGCACATCAAGGCCTTGCTCAGCGGCTCGATCACCTCGCTCGGCAGTCAATACGTTATAGCGCTCGACGCCACCAGCTGCGCTACCGGCGATTCCCTGGCACGCGAGCAGGTTACCGCCTCGTCAAAAGAGGGCGTTCTCGCTGCCGTCGGCAAGGCCGCCTCGAGTATCCGGGGAAAACTGGGCGAGTCTCTCGCCTCGATCCAGAAATTCGACACCCCGGTCACCGAGGCGACCACGTCCTCGCTCGAAGCTCTGAAGGCTTACGCAGCCGCGGACGCGCTGCGCAACAGCGGCGGCGAAGCCGAGTCCATTCCCATGTTTCAACGCGCCATCGAGCTCGACCCCAACTTCGCCATGGCCTACGCGCGCTTGTCCGCCATTTACTTCAATCTTGGGGAGGAAGACCGCTCCGTAGAGTTCGGCAAGAGAGCCTTTGATTTGCGCGAGCGTGTCAGTGACCGCGAACGTTTCTACATCGACGATCACTATTACACGACCACCGGCGATGTCGACAAGAATAAGGAAGCACTCGAGGCGGCTATTCGTGCCTATCCGAATGATTACAGCCCACTCTGCAACCTCGCCCTGCAATACAACGTCAATTTCGGCCAGTTCGAAAAAGGACTTTCGGTTGCAGGCCAGTGTCTGCAATTCTTGCCGGATGCGCCCTTTGGCTACGTACACACCGCGGTTCCCTTTACAGCGCTTAATCGCCTTGAGGAGTCCCGCTCGACTTTACAGCGCGCCGTGGATGCCAAGGCCGACAATCTGTTCGTCCACCAAGGCCTCTACGAAGTGGCTTATCTGACCAACGATGCCGTGGGCATGCAGCGTGAGTTAAAGTGGGCGGAAGGGAAGCCCAGTGAGTACTTGCTGGTGAACGAAGAAGCTGGCGTGGCCGCTTCGCGAGGGCAGATGCGGAAAGCCGAGGAACTCATCCAACGCTCGATCCAGATCACCGATCGTCTCGGCTTCAAGGAAACCACGGCGGACACCAAAGCTCAATTGGCACTCTCGTTAGCGGAAATGGGCGACACCGCAAAGTCGCGCGAGATGGCAGCCGCCAGTGCGGCGCTCGCTCGTGGCCGCACCAATCTCACTCCGGCCGCGATTGCCGTGGCAATGACCGGAGATGCCAGCCGCGCCCAGTCCATCGTGGAAGAATTGGGCCGGCATTTTCCCGACGATACGATCCTGCATAACGTTTCGATTCCTTCGGTTGCGGCTTTGGCGGCGATCAACCGCAAGACTCCCGACCAGGCAATCCAATCTCTGCGTTCCGCCCAACCTTACGAAAATGGAATTGGTCAGTTTCCTCTTCCTGCATATATCCGCGGGCTGGCCTACTTGCAGGCGAAGCGCGGAGCAGAAGCCGCTGCCGAATTTCAGAGGATCGTAGACCATCCGGGCGTCGCTCCAGTCGCTCCCGAGCACTCTCTCGCCAAGCTTTGCCTTGGCCGCGCGTATGTGCTGGCAGGAGATACCGCCAAAGCCAAAGCTGCCTACCAGGACTTCTTCGCTCTCTGGAAAGACGCCGATTCCGCCGTCCCCATCCTGAAAGAGGCCAAAGCGGAGTATGCCAAGCTGCAATAGTCGACTGACGCTAATGGCGTTCACACTCAAAGTCGGATTCTTGCGATTTGGTTCACATCTGATGCGTTTGAAACTGGCCGCGAGATGGACGGGAGATTAACTCACTGAATCTCGGACTAGTCGCTTTGGTCAGATCAGTTCCGAGGCTTCCTTCACCAGAAACCCCATCTTCGGGTGGCTTGGCTCCATATTGGCTTTCAACTCATACTCCGCCAACGCTTCGGAAGTGACCGGCCCGATGGATGCGATTTTGGTTTTCCTCAGGGCCCTTGTCAGGGACTCACGCACGCCCATCCGCTCAGTGACTTGTATCAGGTGGTGCACCTGCACCGCTGCCGTGAACAAAACCACGTCGACACGGCCATCAAGCACGGAACGAATGGCATTCTGCAGGGGCGCCAGATCTTCTGGCAATGCCCAGTCATAGACGTGAATAGGCATCGCCTCGGCCCCGCGCTGCGTCAGTCCATCGAGCAGATCCTTGCTCGCGACGCCGTATTCCTGCACGGCAACGCGCTGCCCCTGCAAGGCCACACGATTCGAATCGAGAACCTTGAGGATCTCCCGCCATGTATTCGGCTCCGGCACATTCCACGTGACCGGTACTCCGAGTTCGCGAAGGGCCGCAACAGGCTTCGGGCCGCGCGCAAGGACCTGGATTTTGCTAAGGCCGGAAATCAACTGTTCGCGCGTGCAGAATGGTTCAACCGCGCGTGCCAGCGCCCGCGTCCCTACACCTGTGAGGAAGATGGCGAGATCAATTGTTCCCTGGAGCAGAGCAGTCACAAACCGCGAAACGTCCTCGCTCCTGTTTGAGGGAACCTCGCGTGTGGCGGGAGTGACGAGGGCATGTCCCCCGAAGTTCTCGATGAGGATTGCGATCTCGGCAGACCGGCGGCTTTCCAGCGAAAGTACGGTCCGTCCGCGGAACCCACTCAGCTTTTCAGTTGTCTCCGGCGTGCTCGCGTTTGGCATCTCGAAATCGTAGCACTATCGCGGAGTGGTTTTGCTCTCTTACTTGGAAGGAACCGCATAGTGCGCCGCGATCAGGCGCCACCTTCCCGCCTTCTTCATCCAGATGTCAGTAAAGCGGTCGCGATAGTCATAGGCCCTCTGATTATCGACGCCCTTTTCATGGTAAACGCCCGTCACGACAGCCGTTTGGCCGTGCACGCGAACCTTCATCTCTGGAATCTCCGCCAGGGCGATGTGGGTTGACGAGCTGGCGCTGTAGCTCAGGTATCCGGTCTTGCTGTAGGTGCTGCCGTCCTCGAATGTGATGACGAAGTCGTCATCGAGCACGGCGGCGAAGACTTCGACATCCCGGTGCTTGTAGCATTCGAGCATCTTCTGTTCCAGGCCTCGGATTTCCCCGGCGGTAGACGACTCTTGCGCCATCAGCGGGAGTATGGGGAGAATCGTCGCGCTCAGCGCCGCGATCAAGAGTCGATGTTTGCGCATATCCGAACGATTCTCAACAGACCGGTGGCCAGCGACAAGGTTCCTTTCGTCACCCGGTCCTGTGCTACGCTTTCCGCTGGCATAGGCTGCTTCTGCTCATGGGATCCTCCGATTCAGACCGTCCCCCGCAAGCCGGTTCGCAGGAAAGCGCCCTGCCCGTTTCGTCGATCCGCATCGGCACCGCCGGCTGGTCCTACAAAGACTGGGAAGGGATTTTTTATCCTCCGGGCATGCGGCAACGCCGCGTCCATCCTTTGGAATATCTCGCTCGATTCTTTGACACCGCCGAAATCAACACATCGTTTTACGGACCGCTGAAGCCGGAACTCGGCAAGTTGTGGTCAAAGAGGGTGGCTGCGGTCAATCCCCGATTCCTGTTCACCGCCAAACTCTACCGCGCGTTCACCCATTCGCCCGTCGCTGTCATGGAGCCGACCTCGGCGGCGACAATCCGTCCCACCGACGAGGATGAAATCAAGACACGCGAAGGTCTCGACGCGCTTGCCAGTGAAGGCAAACTCGGGGCGCTGCTCATCCAGTTTCCTGTGTCGTTCAAGAACACTCCGCTAAACCGGGAATACCTGGAACGCCTTCTGCGCCAGTTCATTGAATATCCGCGCGCAGTCGAAGTGCGCGACTCAAGCTGGAATAACCCCGATACTCTGGCCGAGTTCGCCCGCCAGAACGTTGCCTTCTGCAACATTGACCAGCCGGTCATGGGAAAATCTCTCGGACCGACCGAGCACGTCACCGCCCCCCTCGCCTACATTCGCCTCCACGGACGCAATTACGATCAGTGGTTCGACTCCGATAACCGCAACGACCGCTACAATTACCTCTACAAAGAACGCGAGCTCGAAGGCTGGAAAGATCGAATCGAAAACGTCGCACAGAAGGCGCAAACCACGTACGTAATCACGAACAACCACTTTGAGAGTAAGGCCGGCGTGAATGCAATCGAACTGAAAGCCATGATCACTGGCAAGCGTGCTGCGGCGCCGCCTACGCTGATTCAGCAGTATCCCGAGCTGCGCAAATTTGCGGATCCCGCAAAGGAGGGAGATAATCCTGCCTCTGGCGATCAAGTCTCTTTGCTGGCTTGAACTACTCACCTGTCGGAAAACTCAAAGCTGCGAATGATCACAGCCTGGTTTCTGGCGGGCGTCTCGCGGAAGCACCACAAGTTGATGCCGACCGGCACACCTTCTTGCGGAATGTTCTTCTTGTCAGAGGAGTATGTTTCTGTCTTGGTAACATCGGCCGTGGTTCCAAGCGGATGACTGCCGTTCATCAAGGTGAACACGATGTGGTCAGAGGCCCATTCGATTCTGGCGGTTGTTAGCGTTTTGCCTTCGACGTGAAAATTGTCCTCCCAGGCAGAGGACCCGTCTGGCTTGCGGTTTCCTGTCGCCGGATAGACAGTAAAGTCGGCATTGCAGCCGTGACAGGTGTTGTTCCACTTGGAGAACTCGATGTCAATTTCGTCCTCGGCGTCCGCACCGACATGGTGGACGGGTCCATAGGGGAAGAGCCCAAGCACAGTCGATTTGTCCATGTCGTAAACGTCACCCTCGACTACCCACTGATATGTTCCAAAGCGGAATTTTTCAAGGGTGAACAATTCAGCAGCGGTCCACTTGCCTTCGCGCTGAACGATGCTGAGGTGCAAATAGCCTTGGTCATCGACGGTCACGTTCGCGGGGTCGCCTTTGGCAACGCCGGCCATTCCACCGGTCGTTACCTTCCAACTGCGGCCGGACCAAGTGATCGTCTGAGCTTGGGCGAAGCCTAGCAATGACAGGATGAGACAGACGGCGCCTGCGAGTTGCACTGTCAACGTGATTCTCCGGAGCTGCGAAATTGGATTCGAAAAAGATCGGATCAATTGTGCCAAAATCTTGAAACAAAAGGGATTGATCTGCTGACTATCTCTCCAATCTCCGCAAAATATTCAAAAATAAGTACTTGTGCGCAAAATATTCAAAACATAAGGCTTTAACAGGGTCGAGGGTCGGGAGCACGGGAGATCCACACGCAGGGTGAAGAAACTGGTGGCCTAGAATCGGTGCGCCGTTCGAAAAGGGCTTCGCATATTCCATTGGATATTCCCTGATGTTATTCTTTCGCCGCCTCGCGTCTTTCCTAACGGCGTGGTTCTTCCGGCTTCGAGCATTCGCTTCGAAGTGAAGAAGATGTAGAATTTCCAGACACCTCGGGGATGGGGCCCCAACCATGGATGCAACTCTGCCGATCGCCGCAGGCGATACCGCGCGAGATTCCACTTCCGAAGCACCTGCCATCAGTGCGCCGAAGCGCCACTCTACCATGGTGCGCGTCACTCATTGGCTCACAACGCTGGCCTTTCTTGCGCTGCTGCTGAGCGGAGGCGAGATCGTCCTCTCGCATCCACGCTTTTATTGGGGAGAGACGGGCAACGTCAACATGCATCCCTGGCTCAATCTTCATCTGCCCTCGTCGCGCGATACCGTCCCCACCGGCTACGGATACGTACTCCCCGACCAGAACGGGTGGAGCCGCTACCTTCACTTCCAAGCAGCATGGGTGGCGGTCGCGACGGGACTGCTCTACCTGATATGGGGATTCTTTACCGGGCATTTCCGCCGCACCCTGGTTCCCAGCCGCAGTCACCTCAAGGAGATCGAGGTATCGATTTTTCAGCATCTGCGCTTCGCGCGGCCGTCGAAGGAGGATGCCTGGTCTTACAACGTGCTGCAGCGGCTTTCATATCTTGTCGTGATCTTCATATTGTTCCCGCTGATGATCTGGACAGGTCTGGCGATGTCGTATGGGTTCGTGTCGGCATTTCCGTTGAGCGTCCGCCTCTTAGGAGGGCATCAGACTGCGCGCTCGCTGCATTTCCTGGTGACGATTCTGCTGGTGCTGTTCTTGTTCGTTCACGTGCTGATGATCTTCGTGGCGGGGTTCCGGGCAAGGATGCGCGCGATGATCACAGGCCACGCCGAGACAACTTCAAGCTTCGCTCGAAGGACAACTGAGGCGGCTGTCCCCACATGCTCTGCCGAGGAATGAAACTATGAGCCAGATTTCTCGACGCAAACTCATCACCGCGGGTATGGCGGCGGCGGCGGGAGCCACCGGCGTTGCCGTTGCCGCTACGCTCGCGCGACATCATGGTTTGATCCCGCCCGACTCCAGCGGCATCTGGGGTCCGGGAGAAACGCTGACCTATGCGGCCCAGCGCTTGCTGACTCGCCACTCCAAGGCACGTGAATTTTCCCCTGGCGAGATTTCCACAAACCCCTTCGCCAACGAAGTCGCACCTCTGGGAGACGAGTTTAATCGGCTGCACGCGGCGAACTTCGTCGATTGGGGTTTGACCGTCGATGGCATGGCCGCGCATCCAACCACCTTCTCCCTGGCAGAGATTCGTAGCTTTCCCACGACTTCGAACATCACGATGATCGGGTGCGAGGAAGGATGGAGCTATATCGCTGAATGGACAGGGGTGCCTCTGTCGCACGTTCTCGATCGGGTGGGCGCACTGCCGCAGGTCCGCTACGTGGTCTACCGCTCAATCCAACCTGACTGGTGGGAGAGCATCGACATGGCCGATGCGCTGCATCCGCAAACACTCGTGACCCATCGCATGAACGGCGCTGACTTGCCGGTCCCGTTCGGAGGCCCGTTACGACTAAGAGTCCCCCGTCAACTTGGTTACAAGAGCGTGAAATACATCACGCATCTAACACTCACCGACAGCCTGAAACCCTTCGGAAAGGGTTTGGGCTCCGCTTCTCCCGAAGGCGGTTATGCATGGTACGCGGGAATTTGATCGCGTTGGGACAAAATACGAGCCCGCTGTGAGTGCTCATTGAACCGTTCGCCAAGGTACTCCTGGGTGAATGGGGCTGGGTTGGCAGTTGTTCCACAGCGCCGATCCGTGGCAGACTCCTCAAAAGATGTCTCGTTATCTCTGGATCGCGTCGTTGTTCCTTAGTGCTGGCTGGATGACTTCAGTTGCGCGACTGCCGCGGCAGGTGCCTGCGAATTCCCCGGATGTCACGCCGATGCTCTCAGACGCTCTCGGCTTGTACCGCAAGGGATCGTTCGATCAGGCGCTGGCGAAGTATACCGATGTTCTGAAGTCCGATCCGCATTCCGGCGAGGCATATGCAGGAGTCATTCGTTGCTTCCTGAAGCAGGAGAAGATCCGGGAGGCCGATGACGCATTGCAGAAAGGCCTGCACTCGAATCCCGGCAATGGGGAGTTAAAAGTAGCTGAGGGAGAGTTGCTGTTTCGGCAGGGCGAGATTCCCGAGGCCGGGAAACTCTTTGACGAAGTGATCGCTACACCTCCAGATCCATTGCATCCCAATACTCCGCCGAACGCGCGCGCGTACCTGGGTGCGGCGCGGGTCGCAGAGGCGAACGCGATGTATGCGCGAGAGCACATTCTGCTGGCGCGAGCGCATGCTCTCGACGGCAAAGATCCGGACATTCGCAAGCTGTGGATCCAGACGCTCTCGATGGACGATCAGATCCAGTCACTCGTAGACTATCTGGCACATCCCAACACCGACGACGAGGCCGCCAAGCGCCGGCTGCGGGCGCGTCTTGACTTCCTTAAGGCGGCCCGTTCAGAGAAAGCAGGCCGTTGTCGGCCTGTATCTAACATTACATTAACGAAAACGAACATGATATCTATCTCACTCGGCGGCGGTTCATGGCAAGGCAACGGCCTGAACGTCGACGTGAACGGGAAGCCATCGCACTTACTGCTCGATACCGGGGCGTCTGGTGTTCTGATCAGCTCGCAGTTCGCCAATAATGCAGGTCTAAAGCCGGTTTCGGACGTGATCATGGGCGGCATTGGAGACAAACCAGACGCGACCGCACGCATGGCATACGCGGAGTCAGTAAAAATCGGCGACATGGAGTTTGCTAATTGCCCGCTGTATATCGTCGATCGGCTGCCGCCAGCAGTAGACGGTATCATCGGGACGGACGTGTTCGCGAATTTCCTGATCGAACTTGACTTTCCAACATCGACACTGCGCTTGAGCCAGTTGCCGCCGCGTCCGGGAGAATCACCAGCGAGGGTGGGCCTGAGCAGCGGAGAGAATGCGGGCAGCGAATCGGAAACAAAGCCATCCGACGCAACAGGGCTCAGCCGCCCCGGCGCGCAATATCAGGACCGCGACATCGCGCCGGAGATGCATACCTACGTGCAGGCCTTTCGTCTCGGGCATTTCCTGCTGATTCCCACGACAATCGATGAACATTCCCAGAAACTGTTCGTGCTCGATACCGGATCGTTCGACAACGCGATCAGCATCGCAGCCGCGCAGGAGGTCACGAAGATTCATCGTGCACCGAGAATTGAAGTGAAAGGGATGAATGGCAGCGTGAAGAAGGTGTACGTCGCGGATCGCGTGACGCTCGACTTCGGGCATCTTCGTCAGACGGTGCCCAACATGGTTGCGATCGATATGACAAACACCAGCCGTGCGGCGGGGACGGAGATCTCGGGCACGCTGGGGATGGTGATGTTGAGGATGCTGAAAGTCCGCCTCGACTATCGCGACGCGTTGGCCGATTTCCAGTACGTGCAGAAGTCTCCACGGAAATGAACTCGCGATGCTCAAAAGTCAGATAGCGCTCCAGAGTCGATCAGCTCCGGGCGTACTCTCAGGACATATGAAAGGCTTAGGTATGTTCCTGGAAGCGGCTGTTAGGTATCATAGCCGGTCTTTTCACAACTTCGGGGCATGCTCATATTCGGCTTGACACTCACGGCTTTCGCTGTGGGCTGTATTCCTTCGCGGCTTGGCGGCTCTACCCGCCGTTACCCGATGGATGACATTGATAGCAGTTGATGCTGTTGTAGACATAGCCGCTCACCTTTGGGTGGTCAAAGGCGTTGGCATTGTTGCCGCCATGTTCATGGCAAGCTGTGCATGTGAATTGCGTATAGTCACTCGAAACCAGGTGGCACGTTGTGCATTGGCCACCCGCATTGCCATGGTTTACGGGAAAGCGCGTGTATTTTGAATGAGTGAATCCCGACGCTGGGGTCCAGCCGCTAGTATTGTGGCAATTCTGACAGGCTGTTGTGAAGACGCCGGAATTCTGCGGCGTGGAATGTGCCGGGTTGCTGGTGTTGTCGTAATCGGTCTGGTGACAACCAACACACGCGGTAGGTAGCGTGGTGTAGTTGCCGTTGGTGTGGCAATCGCTGCACACTCGTGGAGGTACAGTGTGTGAGCCGGTCAGGGGAAATGCCGTGTTGTTGTGATTGAAGGTTGAGTCTGTCCAGTTATTTGTGTCGTGACAGAGCTCGCAAGTGGTGGGGAATCCCGCAGACTGGTGCGCTGGATTCGTGGTGCCGGCATAATCCTTCTGATGGCACCCGTAACAGAGAGTGCTATTGAGGGAGTAGTTGTTGTTGACATGGCAGTCTGAGCAAGCCCGGGGCGGGACCATGTGCGCCCCAGTCAACTGGAAGCCGGTGCTGCTGTGATTGAAGGTGCCGTCGGACCAGCGGACAGTGTCGTGGCACGACTCGCAGGTCGTCGGAAATCCGACCGCGATGTGATTTACAGGCGACACTGCGTTCGTGTAGTCCGTTTGATGGCATGAGTAGCAACTGGTGCTCGTCAGGTTGTAGTTGTTGTTGACGTGACAGTCAGAACATTGACGAGGCGGAACTGTGTGCGAGCCCGTCAGGGGGAAGCCGGTGGAGTTGTGGTTAAAGGTGGCATTCAGCCACGAACTCGTGTTGTGGCACTGGTCGCAGCCCTGAGGGAAATTTGACGACACGTGATTCGGATTCGTCGTTCCCTGGTAGTCCTTTAGATGACAACTCACGCAAGTAGCGGTAGTGAGGTTGTAGTTGTTGGCAACATGGCAATCGGCACATTGCCGTGGTGGAACGGTGTGCATCCCCGTTAATGGAAAACCTGTCAGGTTGTGGTTAAAAGATGCGTTCGACCAGGATGTTGTGTTGTGACACTGGGCGCAGGTCTGCGGGAATGCCGCTGACACATGGTTGGGGTTTGTAGTGCCCTGGTAATCCTTCAGATGGCAAGATATGCAGGCCGTGCTGGTGAGATTGAAGTTGTTATTGATGTGGCAGTCAGCACACTGGCGCGGCGGGACGGCATGTCCGCCGGTGAGCGGGAAGCCTGCCGCGCTATGGTCGAACGTCGCATTCAGCCACGTATCTGTCGTATGACACAGCGTGCAATTGGTAGAGAAGCCGCCGGAGACATGGTTCGGACTGGTAGTTGATTTGAAGTCTGAGGAGTGGCAGGAGTAGCAGTCCGTGGACAGCCCCTGGAACTGGCTGGTTGCTCCTCCCTTATGGCATAAATCGCAATCGACCGTGGCATGGGCACCCATCAAGGGGAAGCGATTGTTGTGCTGCTGAATCTGCCGAATGGAAACTTGCCATCCGCGAACGGTATGGCACTCCGCGCAGTTCGCTCCTAACTGACGTTTGTGGATGTCGGCATGACAATCCTGGCAGCGTTGTCCGACATTGGTAAATACAGGCCTGACGTGACACTGGGTGCAGGCGACTGCCTCATGCAAGCCACGAAGCGGATATTTTGTCTGGTTGTGGTCGAATTCAGGAACAGCGCGGATTGGCTTCCAGGCATCGGCAGTATGGCAGTTCTGGCAAGGTAGGGTCAGGCTTCCGTGCGGACTGTGGGAACCGCCCGCCGCTTGCGCGGCGACCAGACGAGATCCCCCGGCGAACGCCAGAAGAAGGGATAAGATTAAGCGACAGACCCCATGTGCCCCCACGGATTTGCCCCCACGGTCTTGCCTGACGAAAGCTTAAAAAGGCAGCTAAAAGAGTTGTCGACAGTTTTGCAATTCTCGGCCCAATTGCAACGTCCGAACAGTAATCAGTGTGCATTACTTCAGTTTCAATTCCCGCGGAAATCGCAAATCCTTAAGTATCTTAGGTGTTCAACGATCAGTTTTCATGCTGGTACAGGTTTTAAGACGTCTGAAAATTGAACATCCGTACAAAAAGCGCGTCAATGGCACGATTGGGGGACTAACGCCTCACTCCCCTTATCCCTCTTCCCAGTCGATGTGGGCACAACGAACGAAGGTTGTATCGCTGGTGGTATTCGGGCGCACGTATCGGGGGTGATTGTAGACAAATTCAACAACAAGAGTGTGGCAAGGGATATCCCCCGCGTTTTAGAAGCACATCGTCGATCAACTTGTGTAACGGGGGAGGAGGAAGTTGGTAAGCGCCATGAGACCGAGGGCCAAGGCCAGAAGCGTTAGCAGGGAGACGTATGAGCCAGTTGCGTCAAAGGCATGTCCGAGGATAACTGGGCCAATGGCGCCGGCGGCGGCGTAAAACGTCCATGTGAAACCGTACAGCGTGGAGAAAGCGCGCAAGCCGAAGTAGCGTGTGAGCAGATAGGGGGTGATCGCTGCCTCTCCGCCGGCGCCGATGCCGATCAGCGCGGCAGCCAGGCTCCCGGCGAGGAAAGTGTCTGCGCGAGCGAGGGTCAGGATTCCCAATGCCGTAATGGCGTTGATGGCAAATGCCACATGCGGGCCGAAAAAGCGATCGAGGAACCACCCGGCGATGACTCTGCCGAAAAGGCTGGCGGCGCCGAGAACGGACGCGCACAAAGCCGCGCGGGAGGCGGTCAGGCCACGATCGGTCAACAAAGCGGAGAGATGGGTAATCGCTCCGTTCATGCTGATCGAACTCACGAACAGGATCGCGGTGACGATCCAGAAGGGTGAAGAACGCAATCCGTGTTGCCACGAGATGCCTGAGTAAGCGACCGGAGCGGACTTCCAAGGAGTGGCTCCACGTTCGCGAATGTAACGCCAACTGAGGGGAAGCCCGAGCAAGAGTGCGATTCCACCCAGGGAAGCGTACGAGGCGCGCCATCCAGAATGCGTGATCACACTTTGTGCGATGACGGGGAGGATCATCGCGCCAAGGCCAGCTCCGACCATGACGAAGGCGAGCGCGGTTCCGAGGCGTCGATCAAACCATGTGGAGACGGATCGCGAGTAGGCGAGATGCGCGGCGCCATTGCCTACGGCACCGAGGACAAAGCAGGTGAGGTAAAACTGCCAGAGGCCGAAGCGCAAAAGTGCCAGGGAAACGATGGCGCCGACGTAAATCGTCATGCAGGGCAGAATGATGCGGCGGGGACCGAGGCGGTCGATCCATCGGCCCAAGAGAGGGGAAACAAATCCGAGGGTGACCGCGGCGATGGCGAATCCGGCCGAGATGGCCTCGCGGTTCCATCCGAACTGAGCAGAGAGAGGCTTCACAAAGACCGAAAAGGTGTAGACGAAGAGGGAGCCGAAGCCGGCCATTACACCGAAACAGGCTGCAAGCACGACACGCCAGCCGTAGTAGCGGAGATCAAATTCCGTAAGAGGGGTCGTGGCTTGATCGATGGAGTGGGTGCCGTCGGGTTCGAAGACCAGGCTATCTCGTGCGGTAGACACTTGTATGAGGCTCCCAGTTGCAGTCTTCGATTGTGACCTGCCCCAGTCGTTCGTGCATCGGAGGCAAGGGAATGCACGAGGACGAACATGCTACATGGATCGCCGGCCATGATCTCTAGTCTTTTTCGAGTATTGCTGGGCTTGGGGCGTCCCGGTAACTTGCTGCTCACTTCACGGGGAGATCTCACCTATGCCGATTCCTACTGAGCCGATTGGCAGCATTCCACGTCCGGCGGTGTTATTGGCTGCAATGGGCGACCGCGCCACAGGCAGAATTTCTGACGACCAGGTTGGCGCGGCTGAGGAAACAGCGCTAAGGGATACGATCCAGCGTCTGGAGGAGACCGGCTCGCCAGTCATTACGGATGGCGAGCAGACGAAGGCCAGCTTCGCGACGTATCCGCTGGCGGGGATCGCAAATCTCGCGTCGGATGGAGTGATGATACCTTTCGCGGATGGACACACGCGGCAGTTGCCGAGGTTAACAAAAGGGCCCTTCCGTTATGGGGTGCATGCGGTGCAATACCTGAGGGCGGCGCAGAAATATGCGCGGCGTCCGGTGAAGCAGGCGGTGATCTCGGCGTCGGCGCTGAGTCTGCTGTATCCGCAGGGAGGTCTGGAAGGGTATTCGCGGGAGGCTTTTCTGTCTGACCTTGTGCAGCAAGCGGTGGAGGACATTCGGGAATGTCTCGCGGCGAATGCGGCCTGCGTGCAGATTGACTTCACGGAGGCCCGCTTGTCGCTGAAGATTGATCCTTCGGGCGGGCTATTGAATTCGTTCGTTGCTTTGAACAATCGCGTGCTGGGCGAGTTTTCAGAAGCCGAACGCAGGCGGATTGGGGTACACACTTGCCCGGGTGGCGACCGCGACTCGACACATAGTGCCGATGTGGACTATATCAACCTGCTGCCGGCGCTGTTCAACCTGAGAGTGGGACGATTCTATGTGCAACTGGCGAGCGAGAAGGATCGTCCGCGTGTGCTGGCCAAGTTGCGCGATCTGCTCAAGCCGGATCAGATTTTGTTCGTTGGGGTGACGGACCCAATCAATCCGCAGGTGGAGAGCGCTCAGATGGTGCGCGACCGCGTACTGGAGGCGGCGGAGTACATCCCGCTGGAATCGCTCGGCACGACAGATGACTGCGGATTTTCTCCGTTTGCCGACGACACCTCAACCTCGCGGGAGACCGCTTTTTCAAAGATCAAGAACCGGGTTGAGGGAACTGCCCTGGCGGAAATCGAACTGGGGAAATCGAGACAGGTGGCTTAGCGGAACGCGACCGGTTTCACCGACCGGTGTACGCGCCGACGCCGCAGACATCCTCGCCTACTTTCGCGAAGTAGGTGACCTTGTGTTCGATGTTGTGGGTCACAGGATTGACCCAGCGATAGCGGACGGGTGCAATGCCCTTCGACGTCAGCGTGCGGGCAGTGGTGCCTACTCCATTGCCGTCGACGTCGATCAACGAATCCTCTTGTGCTCCAATCACGTTGGGAAATCCGCCGGTGGCGACGACGGTATGCTGCGGGCCAAGGCAGAATACGTAAAGGTCGCGGTCAGCGAAGGGCGGTCTTCGCGCAGTGAAATCGGCTAGCGCCTGCTTTCGTCCGACGGACTGGTAGTGCGCAATGGCTTTGAGAAGCATCGTCCTGGCCTCGACAGCCGTACCGCGGTCGGAAGCGTGAAGGACAGCGATGCTGGCCAGCGTGAGAATAATGGCATTCCAGGAACGACGGTGAAGCGTCGCCGGCATATATCCTCACCATCGGCCGTTCGGCGAATTTCTTCAGTGGCGCGGAATGGGGCGCCGTGCAGACATTCTCTCTTTGGGATGTTTCCCGCTATTCGTTCTTTGCTGCGATATCTTCACGAATGAGTCCCGCCTGATTTGCTTCCAAGCCTCTGATGGAGCAATATCAACTCTCCACGGAGTGACCTGGTATGAACAAACAGAATGGGCACGGGGCGGATCGCAAGGAAAGCATTTCGGGCGTCGAGGGGAGACATGGTGCGTCCGAAGGGAGCGCGCGGCGAGAGCCGCAGGCTGCGCGAGATGCGCGCGAGAACCGGCACAAATATTTCATGAACATCGCTTTGGCGGTCCGGCTACGAGCCAACTGCAAGGGCAATCGAGTGGGCGCGATCATCGTGCTCGATAACCGGATCATCTCGACTGGATACAACGGTACTCCCGAAAACATGGTTAATTGCCTCGACGGCGGATGCTACCGCTGTGCCAATCGCGACAAGACTTACAAGTCGGGCGAGGCATACGACCTCTGCATTTGTGTGCATGCGGAGCAGAATGCAATTCTGGCCGCGGCTCGGTTCGGGATTTCAACCGCGGGAAGCACGATGTATACGACCATGCGTCCGTGCTTCGGGTGCGCGAAGGAGATGCTGCAGGCGCAGATCAGGAGTGTGTATTACTTGCACGAATGGAATCCGAGTGTGAAGGATGATGTCCTGAAGACGGCGGCGCAGACGGCGGAGTATGAGAAGTTGATGATTCGGTTTTCGGGAGGGGTTCACCATCTCGATATCCCCGATCCCGATGTGGGCTGGGCGGTTTCCAACAAAACGCCATCGCTGGTAAGCGCGGACCGCCACGGTACAACCGACATGTGAGCCCAAAAGCTAAACTAACCATCCGAAGCAGTTGACAGTCGAGATTCCCGCTATCGGCTCTTAGAAATTACTTCCCAAAACGGGAATTCTGGACTACATTGTTCCCGAAATCTCGGTTCGAGCAGTTCCTCTCAGGCAAACCTCGATTTCCCAAGCAACAATTCTTCCCTCATTTTTCTGACCAGGTCTCAGATCGCACGAACCTGGCGGAAGACGTTGTTCATTTCAAAACATAAAAGGGAGGCTCAATGAGACGAGCTTCGTTTTGGGGAGTTATTTGTATTCTTATTTGCTCTACTGTTAGTTTCGGGTTCTCGAACGCACGCAATACAAGCGGCCAACATCAATTCCATTTTCGGGCTGACCACAACGTGCAGACCAATCTCAAAAGTCAAACGCAAGTCAGGCCGGCGAGTTCTATACGAGGATCAAAGGCCGAGCAACTTACACGACAGAGGCAGGCGCAGTCTGCGTCGAGAGTGAAGGCGAGAGCGAACGCAAAAACCCTCCGCCATGCCAATGCTCCGACGGGAAAGCCGGGATTTGTGTCCGCCATTCAGATTCCCGCTGGCGGCTGGACGTATTGGGACGCAGGCAAAGGCGATTTCAACGGCGATGGCAAACAAGATGTTGCGACTATCGTCGAGAATTACGACAGCATCAACCAAGTCTACACCTACTCTCTTTCCGTCCTGCTAGGCAATGGCAACGGTACGTTTAAGGCTCCGACACTGACTGCAATCAGCGATCCGTGCTCCGTGTTTGCAGTTGGCGATGTCGATCGCGACAAGAAGGACGATATCGTGATCGTTCACGTTGGGGGCTACTGCAGCAATACCAGTTCTGGCTTCGATGTGCTGATCAGCAATGGCGACGGCACATTCACGCCAAAGAATGACACTCCGTATGCAATCAGCCCGAACTGGCTGCGTGGCGGGACTCTCGCAGTTACAACCAAGAGCGGATTCCTGGACGTGGTCGCGGTGGACTATCCCACGGACGGATCGACTCCCTCGAGCGTGGTAACCGTGTTGGGGAATGGCGATGGCACCTTCTCAACTACCCCGACATCTATCTCTCTGTCACGACCGGTCGCAGAGTCGGCCATCGCGGACCTGAATGGCGACGGCCTTCTCGACATTGTCGGTACTGATGCGGCATCCAGCCGAGTGACGGTCTTCCTGGCCACCTCCGCAACGGCCTACGCCGGAGGCGTGCCTTACACCACTCCGGACGGCGGCTACGGAACTAATTCCATAGCGATTGGTGACCTTAACAATGATGGGAAGCCGGAGATAGTCACCCCGAGTTGGACGGGCAACATCTCTGTGTACGTGAACAACGGGGATGGCAGCTTTCAGCCAGCCGTATACTACGACGCGGTTTGGAGCGGTCCCGACGGCGCCCCGGGATGGACCTATCCGACAGCTATCGCTATTGCGGATGTGAACGGCGATGGAAATGCGGACGTCGTAAGCTCCAATGCGTATAGCTCGGACGTAACCATCCTGCTGGGAAATGGCGATGGAACACTCAACGTGCCAACGTTTGGCTATGCCGTTGGTGGTGGTACCTATGACGATCCAAGAGTGGCCGCGATTGTCGCTGATTTTGATGGCGACGGATTCGCGGACATCGTGGTGCCGGATTATGGATTCAGTCTGGCATTTCTCAAAGGCTACAACGACGGAACCTTTCGCGCCGCGCTTAACTATTATGCGCCCGCTGCAAACAACGAGTGGGTAGGTGCAGTCGGACTCGCGAACGGCGATTTTAACGGTGACGGTATCCCGGATATTGTCATCGGTAGCGAGGGCGGCTGGAACATTGCCGGTATCACTGTCTTCCTGACTCGCCCCGACGGCAGCCTGAAGCCCGGCGTCACCTACGGCACGAGCAACTGCTACTGGTATGTGGCGGTCGCGGACTTCGACAAAGATGGCCATCCGGACATTGCGGCCACCAACCACTGCAGCGGAGAATTGGAGATCTTCAATGGAAAAGCGAACGGCACGTTCGTTCCTGGACCTGCGATCGCAACCGATGTATCGAACATGACGCCCAGTGACCTGGTCGTGGGCGATTTCGATGGCGACGGCTACCCTGACGTTGCCGTTATCAATCAAAACAGCGAAGAAGGCAATTCCAGCGTTGCGGTGATCCTGAACGACGGAACCGGGAACTTCAAACCGGCTGTGACCTACCCCCTCTCAACCATTTCTTACCAAGGAATAGCCGTGGGGGATTTGAACGGAGACAAGAAACTCGACATCGTCGTTCCGTATAGCTATGACGCGTCAGCAGTGGCCCTACTGTTGGGCGTGGGTGATGGGACATTCTCGCAAGCATCAGATGTGGCTGTGGGCATACCTGGAGTGGACCCATACTGCAGCACGACAGGCCAACTCTGTCCGCAAATGGTGACACTGGCTGACATCGACGCTGATGGAAACACCGACATTATCGCCACACTCAGGCATGGCGGTGGCCAGGACATCGTCATTCTTCCGGGGACTGGCACAACTGAAGGCGTGCCATCTTTTGGAACGCCGACATATCTGGCCAGTTCGCTGCAGCAGCAGGGTACTGGCTGGCCATCTCCAGCGGGCATCCAGGCGATCGACATCGACGGAGACGGAAATCTCGACCTCGTCTATACCAATGCCTCCTATGGAACGATTGGTCTCTTATACGGGGCGGGCAGCGGGAAATTCTACGATCCGGTGGAGTATCCGGCAGGTGGCTGGCCATGGCTCGTTGCGGTTGCTGACATGAACAAAGACGGCGCCAAGGACCTAGTTGTGGCCGATAATACCTTCTCCGGAGTCACTGTACTGCTCAATGCTGCCGGAAGCGGCACGACAGCCAGCTATACAGTGATGGTGGACTCCGATACGCAGACTGCAAAAGCGGGTTCCAGCGCCACTTTCAATTTCACAATGACACCGAGCAATCACTACGACGGAACGATCAGGTTCAGTTGTGGAGGCTTGCCGGACAAAGCTACGTGCACTTTCAACCCAACGTCGGTGGTCATGGATGGGCACACTCCTGCGACGGTGCAGTTGACCATTGCCACGACGGCTACCACCACGACAACGGCAGCGATGCGCAACAATTCGTCGATCATCTTGGCCACGACGTTAAGCGGCATGGGCCTGTTCGGCATGCTCTTTGTCGGAACCCTGCCGAAACGCCGGCGCGTGCTGGGCACCATGCTCGGGATTGTCGTGCTCGTCATGATGATCTCGCTGGTAGGCTGCGGCGGATCCAGCAGCAAAACGCCGGTCACAACAACAATCCCCGGAACGCCTGCTGGGACCTACGCCGTGACGGTCACGGCGAAGGGAACGGGCGGTTCTTATGGCGGGGACACGTCCGATCATCCGATGGCAGTGACGCTGACGGTGCAATAGAGGTCGGGCTGTCGGTCAGTGAACAAGAGCGATGCCGCAGAGCATCGCTCTTGCATTTTTGGCGGGAGAGTTAATCTTCGCGGGAGCTTTTATCGATTCTTGGGCTTGGGCGAAGGCGATGGTGAACAAAACGAGAAATGTGAGGTGTCGGGTGTTTTCTCCGAAGAGATTTGCAGAGGAGCCCAACGTCCTGCGTGCAGCGAGAACTCTGCGCCAGATCGCCGGCGGATTCAAGTAGGATTGGCAGGGCAGCACTTATCGACTTACATGTACCAGCGGGAGGCATGATGCAGCGTGGAACGTGGCATGTGGCGTCCGTTGTGATTGTTGGATCTGTGCTCAGTTGCTGCGCATCCGCGCAGAGTTTAAACATCTGGCCTGGAGTTGCACCTGGATCGGAGAACTGGAAGCAAGAGGAGCAGAGCGTCGAAGCGCCATACGGGACGGTGCTCATTAACGTGGTGACGCCGACATTGACGCCATATTTGCCGGAGAAGTCGAAGGCAACTGGAACTGGCGTGATTATCGCGCCCGGGGGAGCTTGCGTTGCGATCGCCATCAAGCATGAAGGAACTGATGTAGCGAAATGGCTGCAGGAGCATGGAATTGCCGCCTTTGTGCTGAAGTATCGGATCCCCGAGAAAAAAGGGGAAGGCATTCCCTCAGATATCAATTTTGATGAGGTCTGCAAATATGGGATCGCCGATGGGATTCAGGCGATGAAAGTAGTGCGGCAGCATGCGGAGTGGGGTGTCTCTCCCGACAGAGTGGGGTTCATGGGATTTTCGGCGGGTGCGATGGTCACAAGCGGGGTGCTGCTGCAATCGGAGCCATCGGCACGTCCGGCATTTGTGGCGCCAATCTACGGAGGGCCATTCGGCGTCATGCCGATTATTCCTGGCAATCTGCCGCCGATTTTCATGGCTTGGGCACAAGATGATGATCTGGTGCGGGACTCAGTCGCGAAGTTCTACGAAGCTCTAAAGGCGGCGGGCAATAAGCCCGAGCTGCACATTTACTCGGCGGGGCAGCACGGTTTTGGTATGAACAAGCGTGGGACTACCAGCGACCACTGGATCGAAGAGTTTTACTGGTGGCTGGAGGCGCAGGGATTGACGAAGCCAGCGAAATAGACACTCCAGGCAGCCGGCCTTGCGACCTCACCATTCCCATGGTGTTGCCGGGCCGCTGGACTTCGGCTTCGCAGGGCAGGCGAGGCGCCTGTCCCTACGTATGTCGCGTATGATAGGGGACGGCCGGCTCTGTGGGTGCGGGCCTGTCATGAACTGCAAGATTTCCTGAGAGAAACGTTCCTACCTATGGGCAAGAGATTTCGTGTGTTTGCCACCTGCGACATTGGGCCCGCGATTGATGGGTTGAAGGAGCGGGGGTATGACGTGGAGGTGTACCCGCAGCCGGAGGCGCCGCCGAAGAGCCTCATTCTGGATAAGGTTCGTTCGGGGATTGATGGGCTGATCACGACCCTGCGGGATTCGATTGACGCTGAGGTGTTTGAGGCGGGGAACGGCAAGCTGAGAGTCGTGGCTCAGTTTGCGGTGGGATTTGACAATATCAACCGCGCGGATGCGAACCGTTACAAGGTTCCGTTCACGCATACGGCGGATGTGTTGACCGAGGCGACGGCGGAGTTTGCGTTCTTCATGATGGGCGAGCTGGCACGAAAGATGTGGCAGGCGGAGCATCTGACACGGGAAAACCGGTGGGGATTCTGGCATCCTTATCTGCCGTTTCTGGGAGATGAAGTGACCGGAAAGACCATCGCCGTGATCGGAACTGGGCGGATTGGGCTGGCGTTCATCAAGAAGTGCGTCGGGTTCGATATGAATGTTCTTTGCTACGATCCGGCCTATCAGAACGATGCCTTCGTCAAGACGATCCAGGAGATTCATGAATTGCGCTTTGCGCGCGGGCTGGTGAAAGAAAAAGGACATATCAAGTACGTGCCGCTTGAACAGGCGCTGCGGGAGGCAGACTTCGTCAGCGTGCATGTTCCCTTGCTGCGCGAAGGGGAGAGCGCGACGCCGACGTATCATCTGTTCAATGAAGAAACGTTGCGGCACATGAAGCCTACGGCGTACCTGATCAACACGTCACGAGGCCCAGTCGTGGACGAAGCGGCCCTGGCGCGGGCATTAAGGGAGAACTGGATTGCCGGGGCGGCACTGGACGTGTATGAGATAGAGCCGCTGCCGGAAGATTCTCCCTTGCGCGATCCGGCCATAGCGGACCGCTGCCGGCTGATGCCGCATTTTGCCAGTGCGGCGCGAATCACGCGGCTATCGCCTGATCCCGACAAAGGCATGGCGGGAAGATGCGTGCAGGGGCTGGTTGATGTGCTGGAGCGCAACTACGAAGGCGACATCACCAGGATGCCGTACGTCGTCAATAAAGAGGCGTTTCAGGGATGAGGCCAGTGCAGGCTGGTGCGCAGAAAAGTTTCATCTCGCATTGCCGGTGCTGAAAGATCAGTTCACAAGTACAATAGTGTTTTCGGTGTTTCGCTGATGGAGAGAATGACAAAGCGATATTTGGCGATCTTGGGATGGGTGCTGATCTGCGCACCGCTGTTGGCGGGCCTCGATTCTCCCACGTCGAAGGGCCTGAAGCTTGAGCCGCCGCCCAAGGAAGTGCAATTGCGGGAGGGTGGTTTTGAGGTGGGCCCGCGAACTAAGATCTTTGTGCAGCTGGGACACCAGGCGGAAGATCGGATTGCAGCCGAGACCCTCGCAGAAGAGGTGGAATCTCAGTCGGGCCTGAAGTTGGATATCTTCGGCATGAAGGCGGAAGGCAAAGCGGAAGACGGTGCGATCGTGCTGGCCCGGCTCGAAGACGAGCGGGTACGACATTTTCTGGCGCGCAATGGGTTGAAGGCGGATTCTGCGGTCGGTAGCGCAGGATATTTGCTGTTCTCTGACAAAGATCATCTGATTGTGGCGGCGAATAGCGGCGAGGGACTGTTTTACGGAGTGCAGACATTGCGGCAGCTGCTGCGGCCGACGGACAGAGGTGTGATGTGTCCGGCAGTGGGGATTCGGGATTGGCCGAGCTTGCAGAAGGTAGCGCCGCAGAGTTTGAGCCAGTTGGAAAGCTCGAATCTTCTCAGCAGTCCGCAATGAGATATCGCGGAGCCTTCGATTCAGGCGTCTTCGTGGGCGTCTTTACTTTTGACGCCTTCAAGTCAAAAGTGACAGGTCAGAACGCAGAATGTAGGAGTGAATGCTTTAGCCGGTCATTTTCGTTTCACTGCTGAAACATCCACTGTGCTTCCTGTTGTTTTCTTCTAACTTCTTCATTCTTCCTTCTAACTTCCCATAAAATCCATCCATGTTTTCTGACCGAACGAATTGGGGTCTCGCCCAGAACCGGTTCACGCAGGAGATCGACGCGGCACGGGCACGTGGCGTATGCCTGCTGGATCTTACGGCTTCGAATCCTACGCACGTGGGGTTGCGGTATGACGCCGAGGCGATTCTCGGGGCAATCCGCTCTGAGCGGGCTTTGGTTTACGATCCACAGGCGAAGGGATTGCTTTCGGCGCGAGAGGCGGTCGCGAGATATTACAAATTGGATCATGGCGTCGAAGGCGTTGATCCGGAGCGGATCGTGCTGACGACCAGCACCAGCGAAGGGTACTCCTATGTTTTGCGCTTGGTGTGCAATGCCGGGGATGAGGTGCTGGTGCCGAAGCCGAGTTATCCGCTGTTTGAGTTTCTGGCGGATTTGCAGGATGTGAAACTGGTGCCTTATCCGCTGATTTATGACCACGGATGGCAGATGGACTTTCATTCGATAGAGCGTGCGGTGACAGGGCGGACGCGCGGTGTGGTCGTGGTTCATCCGAATAATCCGACGGGATCTTATGTGCATGCATCGGAGGTTGGTCCGCTGAATGAGTTCTGCCGGGCACATGGGCTGGCGCTGATCGTAGATGAGGTATTTCTGGATTACCAGCTAGAGGGTACTGGGCCGGGGGCAGTCGAGCTTCGCTTGACCGGACAGGCGAGGGCGGCTGTCCCGACATGTTCGTCTCTCTCTACGAGCTTTGTTTCGAATCCCGAGGTACTGACGTTCACTCTAAGCGGGTTGTCGAAAATTTCGGCGTTACCTCAGATGAAGGTGGCATGGATCGTGACGAGCGGGCCTGGGTCGCAGGTTGAGGCGGCGATGGGCCGGCTTGAGGTGATTGCCGATACTTATCTGTCGATGAATGCGCCAGTGCAGTGGGCGACGCCGGTGATGCTGGAGCAGAGGAACAGTATCCAGCGGCAACTGCTGGCCCGAGTGCAGGCGAATCTGGCGGAACTGGATCGACAACTAGCGGCGCAGAGGGCTTGCCAGCGCCTGAGCTTCGAAGGAGGGTGGTACGCGGTCTTGCGGGTTCCGGTAACGCAGTCGGATGAGGATCTGGCTATCAAATTGGTCCGGGAGAAATCGGTTGTGGTGCATCCGGGGCACTTTTATGACTTTGAGAGCGACGGATATCTGGTATTGAGTCTGATCGCCCACACGGAAGACTTCGCAGAGGGTTGCCGGCGAATGCTGGAACACCTCGGGCCTGCTCAAGGCCAGCAAGCTTCGTTGTAGCAAAGGCCCTCGACCAAAGTTCCCTGACGGGATACTACGATCCGTCCGGAATTGCGCTTCTCTTCAGTCCGGCTACGCCCCCACAAGACAACCTGCAAAACGTTGCTACGGATTTTTCGGGAGGGCGCACCTAGGGAGTAGGAGATCCAACCGCTTCTCCTCCGGTGGCATCCATTCTCAACCACTTCGGGAGGAGCATATGCGTCGTCAACATAGATTTGTAGCTTCAATGTTTGTGTCAGCTGCGCTGATGGCACCCATCGGCGCAGTTGCTATGCCCCGGCCTCAGGATGAGCACGAGAGACACGAACAGGAAGAACGTGAGCACAGAATCTACGATCCGGAATACCGTGACTATCACGACTGGGACTCACGAGAAGACCAGATGTACAGACAGTGGCTAGCTGAAAGGCACCGCGAGTACGTGGCTTATGATCGCTTATTGACACGCGAGCAGAGGGATTACTGGAAGTGGCGTCACAAAGAAAAGCATGAGCGTCACGAGGAGCGCGACGAGCATGAACACAACTAGGGCCTGTATGGCCTGATTCCGCGGCGGAGATTCCATCTCCGCCGCCCTTTTTTAGGCTATAATGCCGCATGCCTGCTGCTCCTGGAGTCACCAAAGCCGTCGGGATGGTCCCCGATGAGCTCAAATTCGAACCCAAATCGAAGGGCCTCGCCACAGCGCGCAAGAAAAAGCCCAAAGAGTTGGCGGTGATCACTGAATGCTGTACCGGATGCGCCGGGTCGCCTGCCTGCGTGGAGTACTGTCCGGTGGAAGACTGCATGTTCTGGGTGCCGGATGAGGACCATCCGCCGTTTGGGCGCATTCAGATCGATCCGATTCTTTGCATCGGCTGCAAGAAGTGTGTCAGCAAGGGGCCGGATGGGTGCTTCCTGGACGGGTGTCCTTGGGATGCCATTGCTATGGTGGATACGGCTGAGGTGGAGAAGGAAGTGGGGGTGATGGCGATTTAGTTGCCGGCCCTCAGCTATGGCTATAAGCGAGTATTCTCACCCCGAGTGAACTGCATAGGTCCTCCGGGCCGCAAAATGCGCGGCCCTCAGGATGACAACGTGTTCGGCTGAAGCAGGTCCCAGCGATTTCCGTAGAGATCCTCGAAGACTGCTACCGTTCCATATTCTTCTTCCTTCGGTTCCCGGACGAACTTCACACCCTTCTCTCGCATCGTCTTGTAGTCGCGCCAGAAGTCGTCGGTGTGGAGGAAGAGAAAGACACGGCCTCCGCTTTGATTGCCGATGCGGGCGGACTCCTCCTCATTCGACGCTTTCGCCAAGAGGATTTGTGTGCCGCGGGAGCCGCGAGGGGCGATCAGGATCCAACGTTTGTCGCGGCCTTGACGATCTTTCGAGGGAGTGTCTTGGATGAGTTCGAAGCCCAGCGATTTGGTGAAGAAGGAGATGGCTTCGTCGTAGTCGCGGACAACCAGGGTGACGTGTGCGATCGTCTGGGGCATAGTCCTCGCGTGGGTGCCTGTGTCGGTAGAGGACACTGTTCTAATCTTGGGGCTTTACCATCCTTAAAACGCCGGCTCTTTCTCGATGGTCTATCAGGGACTTCTCGCGGTCCAGCTTGCCGGCTGAAGCTGGGCCTACTTGGCTCTTTCTTGAATCGCCTTTATTGTTTCTTCGGCTTGCCGGCGGACGTCGTTAGAAATGTCCGGCAGATCGCGCGCGTAGGGGCGGATTGCGGGCAGGTCTTCAGGTTGGCCAATGAGATACAGGGCGCGGAGGGCTTCCCAGACTTGCTCGGTGCCGGGATCGATGACCGCCACTTCCGCGCCTGCGTTCACTTGGGCGCCGGTCTGTGCAGCCGAACGAATGCGGCCCGGGATAGGCGAGCGGATCTCGGTCGGTTGGTTGGAGCCTGAGGGTGAGAGCTTTGCGACCAGTCCGCCTTGGTGTATAGGGGTGCCGGGGCGGTCGGCATCGACGATTGAGCCAGCAACGGGGGCGGTGATCTGTGCGGGTTGGAGTAGCGCGACGATTTGCGGTCGGCCTGTGGCATCACCGAAGCGGACGAGCGAGAGTGCGGCGTTTCCTCGGACAAGGAGTGAGGGGTCCTGCAGCATCTTCAGAAGAGTCTCGTGAAATCCTGCGCCCGAGTTGTCTTGCCCCATTACCCAGGCGTCGGTGTTGCGGACTTCTTCGACCGGATATGTGGCGAGGCGAAGAATGTCGGGATACCACTGCCTGGCTTGCGCATCGGCGTGGCCCATGCGCTCACTTAACTGAACGAGCGCTTGCTGGACGTGGCGGGGCTTCTTGTCGTCGTGGAGATATTCGTTGAGCTGCTGGTCGGAGAGGTGGCGTCCGAACCACGTATTCCACCAGAACAGGAAAGGCATGGCGACGATGAGCCATCCGGTAGCGAAGAAGAGAATCTTCTGGGTGTGAGAAATGGAACGCTTGGGAGCTGGGGCTTCAGTGGAGTCCCTTTCTGCTTCATTGGCAACTTGCAGCTTATCGGTCATGGTTTGAGTATTGAGTTTGATCGCGATGTTTTCAACATTTGCCCGCCGCCCATACAGATTGCATGGGCCTCCGGAGCGCCAAGAACGCGCTCCTCAGGATGACAAAGGCATACTCAATTTGTGAGAAGTTTACTCTACATCGGCATCGAGGACGCGGTCTTGCTCCAGATAGTGTGACATGGCGTATTGGGCTAAAAGCGGCGTCTGGAGGCGGATTTCGGCGCCGATCCATTCGCCTTTGGCGTGTGGGGCGTTGGGAGGATGGTTGCAACGGCCTCCGCTGCCGAATTGGGGACCGAAGTCGGCGGACTGGATTTGATCGAACTGGCGGATTTCATTCCAGGCTTCGTCGCCTACGGTGCCGGAGACGTCGATCTTGAGCTTTAGCACGGGCATTCGGGCTCACCACTTGGGACACAAGGGATCGCTGAGGAAATCCATTGTCTTTTAGCTATGCGGGAACCACTGGTACAGCATGAAATACACGATCACTCCTGTAACGGACACGTACATCCAGAGCGGCCAGGTCCAGCGAGCGATGGCGCGGTGTTTGTCGTAGCGGGCACGGAGGCCGCGACTGAGCGTAATAACGGCAAGGGGCACGATTGCCATGGCGAAAATCGTGTGCGAGATCAGGATTGAGAAATAGACTGGGCGCGACCATCCTTCGCCTAGAAAACGGATGTTGCCCACCTTGGCATGGAAGTACAAATAACACCCCAGGAACAAAAGCGATGCGACTACAGCGGCGATCATGCAGACGCGATGGGCGGCCATGCGGCCCTTCGCGATCAGCACCCGGCCGGTCAGGAGAAGCACGGCGCTGCTGCCGTTGAGGCTTGCGTTCAGGGCGGGGAAGTAGGCGTATTGTTCAGCGATCGAATTTCCGACGATCATGCGGCAGGCCTTGTGCTGCGGCGATTCGCCATCAGGAGGGCAAGTGCAAACATGACCAACGAGAACAGAATTAAGGTCGCCATCGCTGACTCGATCGCAAAGACCGTGCCCTGGCTTGGGTAGAGAAGCCATCGCAGGGCTTCCACCCCATAGGTCAGCGGATTCAGATGCATGATGGCGCGAATCCAGGCGGACGCGCCCGTCAATGGGAAGAGCGCTCCGGACAATAGCCACAACGGAATCAGGAAGAGGTTCACGATGCCATGGAAAGCCTGTGAGGAATCCATGGGCCACGCAATTGCGAAGCCCAGAGCGGTCAGCGAGAAGGAAACCAGAAATACCACGACGGCGACCAGCAGAACCTGAAGCGGGTTCAGGTGCACCCCAGCGAACGGGGCGAAGATCAGAAAGATGAGGCCCTGAGCTGCAGAGAGCGTCGTGCCGCCGAGAACCTTGCCTAGCACGATTGCTGTACGCGGGACCGGCGCAACGAGAACCGAGAGGAGGAATCCTTCCTTGCGATCCTCGATTACCGACATCATGGTGAAGATCGAAGTGAAGAGAACGATCAAGATCAGCGTCCCGGGGTAGAAGTAGTCGAGATAGTGTTGCTGGCCTCCGCCGGTCGAGTGCAGAGAGTTGCCAAAGCCGGAGCCGAGCACGAGCCAGAAGACCAACGGAGATGCGAGCACGCCGATGACGCGTCCGGGTTGACGATAGAATCGGACGATTTCGCGCCACCAGAGAGTGAAGGCAGGCAGGACCACTCCGGCTGATGGGGAAGCGATCGGTCTTGCGAAAGTTGCCGCTTGGGTCGCCATCTTCAACTAGCCTTCGCGGCTGGAGCTTTTGCCGGCGGAGCTGGCTTCTTGCCGACAAGGCCGTGATCCTTCGCCTCCCAGAAAGCATTCAGCAAAAAACAACCCGACAACGTCAGCAGGATCAACGTCATGAAGAGGCCGTCGACGGTCGCCGAGAACGGCGAAAGCGTAATCATGCCGCTCAAGAAAATCCATGCGACACCGATCAAGGGAACGATACCCAATACCAGAGAAAGCACCAGGATCATCAGACGCAAAGTTACCTCCTCTTCTTCTTCGTTGCTGTTTTTCCCTGCGAATCAGGATCTGAAGTCTCACTCCAAAACTTGTGTCCAGTCCGGTGGATGAAGACGTCTTCCAGCGACGGCTTGCTGACTGAAATCGCCTGAATTTCGCCGGGGAAGGCTTCAACGACATCGGGCACGAAGCGATGGCCAGCTTCCTTCTCAATCCGCACCTGATTACCGAGGACCGTCGTTGCGACGTGGAAGCGATTCCGAATGTGCTGGGCGAGGGAATCGGCATCGCGGGCGGCGTCGAGCAGGATGACATCGCCCCCGATCTCGCTCTTTAACTCGGCGGGCGTTCCCATGGCAACCAGATTGCCCTCGTTCATGATGGCCAGGCGGTCGCAGCGCTCAGCTTCCTCCATCAGGTGCGTGGTAACCAGAACGCTTACGTGCTCTTCGTCGCGAAGGATGGTCAGGTATTGCCAAAGGTCGCGACGGGCGCCAGGATCGAGCCCGGTCGTCGGTTCGTCGAGAAGCAGGATTCCGGGATGATGCAGGAGACCCTTCGCGAGCTCGATGCGGCGCTGCATACCGCCGGAAAATGTTTCTACGCGCTCTTTGGCGCGATCGGCGAGACCTACGCGGGTGAGGATTTCTTGCACGCGCTTCTTCAGAGCTGAGCCCTTCAAACCGTAAAGGTGTCCCTGATGCCACAGATTTTCGTAGGCAGTGAGCTTGGGATCTACGCTCTGGGCCTGGAAGACTACGCCGATCTGACGGCGGAGCGTGGAAGGTTCCCGTGCGGCATCGTACCCCATGACCATAGCGCTGCCTGACGTGGGAACCATGAGTGTCGAGAGGATGCGGAAGAGCGTCGTTTTCCCGCTACCATTGGGCCCGAGAAGGCCGAAGAGTTCCGCCGGGCCCACGTCGAAAGAGACGCCGTTCAGTGCCGTGCGATTCTCGTAGCGATGGACGAGGTTTTGGACCGAAATAACGGGCTTCGCGGACGGATGGTCCGTTGCTACAGCATCATCTAGAGCGGCAACTTTCGTGACCAATGAGAACCCCGGGACTAAGTAACAGTGTACGACAATGCGCGAGGGTTGGGAGGTTCGCTTGATGTCATTCGGGCTGCGCTCCATGACCGGCCGGTCATGCCGCTGATGGATTGCGTTGCGGCTGTGCTATGCGTTCCTCGAACGCAACCGGGGCGTGGCGCCAGACCTGGATCGCAAGGACCACAGTTGAGGCCAGCAGGAGCGCTCCGACTGCGACGTGGGTGACCGTAGAGATCACCATGGGCAACTCCGGCTGGATAGCATCGCGACCCCAGGCGATCCGCGTCAGAAACGCAGTGAAGCCCAGGCAGAGTTGGGCGATTACAAGCGACAGCATCAGAACAGCGGGGCGGCGGATGGCTTCTATATTGGAATAGACGCTGAGGGCGCGAACAGCGGTCCACGCGATGACGAACGAGACCACCACCGCATGGACGACGTGGGGCCACCAACTCATCCCGTGGTGGCGGAACATCGCTCCGAGGATCAACTGGACGTACAAAACGAAAATCGAGAGGAGAGTCAGCGTGAACATGCTAGGGCGGCGATTGTCGAATTCAACGCGGGGTTGCTCTTCCACCCATTTCCGCCCGGTGAAGACGGCTACGGCAACGACGAGGCAGAAGAACGTCTGGGCCAGAGCCGCGTGCGCCGAGGAGATGGGCGGTGGAAGGAAGAATAAAACTGTGAGGCCTCCGAGGACACCCTGGGCGATAACGGTGGCGAGGGCGCCCCAGCCGAGAATCCGCATCCAGCGACGCTTTTCAACGCGCCAAGTCCAGATCGCGAGGATGATCGTCAGCAGCCCTGCAACCTGGGCGATCATGCGATGCGTGTGCTCGAACTTCACTCCGCCGACGAGCTTCGGAATTTTGTAAAGGGAGCCGAAGGAGGTTGGCCAATCGGGCACGGATAGTCCGGCGTCGTTGCTTGTGACGAGGGCTCCGGCAATGATCAAGAGAAACGTCCAGCAGGCGAGAATGACGGAAAAACGATGCAGGGCGCGATTGTATGAAGGATTGACGATGGAGTTCAGAACCGGGCCCCTTGAGGACTGCGGATGCATCTCTTTTTTAACTTGATGGAGCAGGTCGCTTCAAGATGCAACCCGCAACCAACGCGGTATTTTAGCAGAGGTGTGCGGGCGCGGTGCCTCGCAAAATGAGCAGGGCTCTTCACACTTCCCGAATCCCCACTTCTGGCAAAATCGGCCAGAAGTGGGGCACCCAATCTTACATCGCGGAGGCTTTAAAGGATTGGTCCACCGTCTTGGTTTCTTTCGGGGCGACCGTTACCTTCTGGTCCTGCTCGCCCAACTTCTCGTGGACGAAGCCGATCGTGTAATCGCCCGGCGGGAGGCCTTTGATTTCATACTTGCCGTCTTTTCCCGTCACGGCGTAGAACGGGCTTTTCACCACGTTGACGTACATCTTCATCCACGGGTGCTGGTTGCACTTGACCGGTAGCATGATCTCCTCGCGCGCGAAGGTTTTCTCCAACGCAGGAGAAGATGGCGGCTGCGACTCATTCCACTCGCGGTTGTCTTTGGGAGTGGGATGGATGTTGTGGGTAGTGGGATCGTCGTTGTTGATCTGCACCGTCTGTCCGGTCATCACGCCGATCACGTGAGGATGGTACTGGCATCCTTTCTGATCGAGGACCACGGGATCCTTCGGAACGTCAAAGGTGCGGTTGCCCATGCCATCTTTCACGTAGACGAAGACATTGGCGAGATCGCCATTGTCGACCACGACGGTTTCGGCCTGGTTCGTGCCCTTGCAGCCGGGGTCCTGGCTCATGTCAATTTTCGCCGCCTTCGGAGCTGTGCCGTCAAACTTCACGGTGCCAGTAACGGTTGCCACGGTCGCGGGATCGATAGGGGTTGCCGCTGGAGCGGAAGCGGCAGGAGTCTCTGCGGCAGGGGCGGGTGCTTCCTCTTTCTTGCTGCATCCTGCAAGAGCCAGCAGCGCGCAAAGTGCCAGCACGTTGACGGCGGGGGTGATCCAACATTTGCGATTCATGATGTCGCCCTTTCTGTGATTTGCACTGCGAAAAGTAGACCTCGGGGGCTAAAGCCCAAAAGTTTGAAGTCATTACCGGCACGGCTGAAGCCGTGCCCTTCCCAAACCATGTTCTTGAAATCCGCTGGGGAAATTCTATCGCGAACCTCCGCTCGATGCGCCGTGCGTCTGGTTCGCGGCCTGCCGGCGATCGGATGGCCGCTCCACCGCGGCTTTGGCGCGCGGCATCGAGGCTGCGACGCGGCGTTGTTCCTCCGCCGTAAGTTGGAAGATGTAATCGGTAAGCAGCTTGCGATGATCGCCTTCATAGCCGCTGAAACCAGGCGGCGTTGGGCCGGCGAAGACCCATTGGCTGTTCTGCTGTTTGAAGAGACCTGAGGGCATCGACGTGCCCGGACTGACGGCCTGGGGATCAGTGATCCAGCGCTCGACCCAATCCGGCTTAAGGCGTTCTTTGGCGAGCAGAAAATTCGGCGCCGTAGCGATCTTGTCGTGCGCGGGATCGCCCGTGGCATGGCATTTCAGGCAGGGTGCCGCGGTGCTGGAGAATAGACTTCGCGCCATATCCGCCTCTTTCGCGGTCAGCGTGGGCACCTGCTCAGGAATATAGGGCAGGGGTTGCTGCGACAGTGCCTCGAAGAAGCGTACCAGTTTTCTGAGTTCGTTATCGGAGAACGAGAATGTGGGCATCCGGACTTTTAGATACGGACGCACGCCGTTGCGGTTGGTGTCGGTTGTGCTGAGCGCGGGATTCGACAAAAATTTGCGGAGCCACTCAGGATCGACGCGTGCTCCTTCTGTCAGCAGTTTGGGCGGCAGTTGCTCTTGCGCGTCCTGATATTGCGGCAGAGTCATCAAAATGGTCTGCTGGCCGGGGATGAACTGATGGCATCCCATGCAGTTGTATTTCTTCACAACCCACCAGCCCTCTTGAATATCGCGACGAGTGTCGCCGGGCCTGTATTGGTAGCTGGCGGGAAGGGAAGTCTCCTGGCTCCCCATGAGGAACGTCGTTAGCGCGAGCACCTGATCTCGGGTGAGGTGCACGTTGGGCATGCGCAGGGCTTCGGTTTCACTCTTTACCATGCCCTGGTCGTAGACGTTGGGCTCGGCGAGTTTATGCTCGAAGAATCCCTTGTGGTTGTACCAGGGCGTGTTGGCAGGCCCGTCGGGCAGGCGAGCGAGGTCTACCTTGTCCTTAATCGGTTCTGAGTCTTTGCCGCCACGGGCTGCGGGTTCTGTGAAGAGAGCAAAATCGAGGCGCTCGATCGGCTTGGAGCCTTCGAAGGTCAACTCGGTGCCGATGCGGCCTTCGTCTTCAAAGCCCGCGATCTCATGGCATCCGGCGCAACCGAAGTGGCGAACCCACTTCTTGCCTTCTTCCTTCAGGTTGGGATCGTCCATGAACGCAGCGTTCGGGTACGACGACGGCTCCTGCTTCTTCTGTGAGATCAGGTAGGTGGCAATATCTTCCGCATCTTCGGGGCTCAGGCGAAGACTAGGCATCACCGTCATGTTCTGTACTTGCAGTTCGTGACCATCGTTGGGGCACTTGCTGTGTTCGAGGTCCCACTTGAAAGGAAGCCCCTTTTTCGCGTAATCCTCGGGACCGATATCCTTCTTCTCGTATGGGCAATAAGGGCGCGTGCGCTCGCGGGCGTTATGGATCCAGCGAACGAGGTAGTCGTAATTCGCCTTTTCACCGACCCGTGTGAGGTTCGCAGCGAATGTCCCGCCCTTCATATTGTCGCCTTCCCCGATGGAGTGGCAGGCAAGGCATCCGCGGCTCTCGAACAGTTCCTGTCCGTGCGCGGCATTACCCGGTTTTTGTTTGGGTAGCTGATCGGTGAGTGCGGATTGCCAGATAAAGGCCGAGATCGCCTGAATCTGATGGTCGGTCAGGCGGAAGTTCGGCATTTTCGTCGTGGGACGGAAGTCGGTCGGCTTCTTCAGCCAGACAGGAATCCAGTTCTTATTGAGCTTGAGCCGGATGTCTTTCAAGTTCGGCCCGATCTTCTTCGTGTCCTGCATGAGGCTGTGGGACTGGAAGTCGAGCTGTTGCAGACGTCCATCAAGCTTGCTGTTAGCAACGCGTAGATCGACGGCCTGCAGGTTGAGTTTGTTGGCTTCTTCGTTGGACTCGGCGGCATCGGCCTGCTTCATCAGATAGGCCGTCTGTTTGATGTTGTCTTTCTTCTGCGTTTCGATCTGCTTGATCTGTTGGCCGATGTTGTTCAGGTCTTCGGGCTCTTTGTCGTAGCCTTCGTAGCGGTGGCATCCGTTGCAGCCACGCTGGCGGAAGAGATCTTTGCCGGCATTGATGGTTGCAAACTGCAAGTCACCGCTGTCCAGTACCATGTCGGCCGCGTGACAAGTCTGGCATCCGGCCTGGGCGTTTTCCTTGGGGAAGAGAGGCCAGAGCCAGTGCTCGTAGTTTCCATGCGCCTTTTCCACGCTTGTGGTGGCGCGGCCATTGCCCTGATGGCAGGGGGAGCATCCGAACTTATCGGGATCGTGAGTCTTCAAAAGTTCCGGTTCTGGATGGCTGACGAACGCGTTTGCATATTCGTCCGGCTTTTTCTGGCCCTTGGTCGTCATCGCAGCGGGGGTGATCTTCACTGGCTCCCGCGCGCCCATATGGCACGACTCGCAGCGATCGACGATGTTGGCTTCGGCCACGTTGATCTGAACGATCGTGGGATCCCAGTCCGAAATCTTTTTCTTCAGGCCGTCGATCTGGGCGGGGGTGAGATCGACCATGTGATCGGTGACATATTCGTCGAGTTTAGCGCGGGCTTGGGTGACCGGTTTCAAAACATCACCGAGGTCCAGGCTGAGTTTCGTGCGCTCGTCGCGAATCTCGTTGTAGGTCTTCTCCAGTTCCTCGAAGTTGAACTTCTTCTTCGTGCCGTCGGGAAACTCGACCGTTGCCTGCTCAGCTTTGTACTTGTCGATTTCCTTTTGCTTGCTGGCCTTTGATGAAGGGCTCTCGCTGGTTTCGAGTTCGTAAGTCAGCGCGTTGACATAGGCGCGGCGGTCGGTGAAAACGCTCTGAACCGCGAGCAGGCGGGAGCCGGCATCGTCTAACTTTTCACGCGCGACTTTGGCTGCGGCCGCGGAGTCATCGGTTGCCTTCTTCACAGCGGCCGCGATCTGCGTGTATTCGGGATCCTTCTCGATGTCTTTCTCGGAAGCTTGCGACTTCGTCCGCGCGGCGTTCAGGAAGGCGCCGTAGCGAGTCTTGAACTGCTCCTGGAAGGCTTTCCACGGCCTTTGCCCCCAGGCTTCGTCCCAGAGAGCCCAGAAGAGGGTGATGACCAGGATGATGGTCGCGATCACGTAGTGCGCAGCATACGACTTGCTGGTGATGGGGTCCTGCTCGGGGATGGGTTTGTCAGGCACCAGTTCCTCCGAAAGCTGTTGTTAGTCGTTGGTCGTTGGCGTCTTGTCGTTTTGGTTAACGACTAACGACCGATGACGATTTCTAAACGTTGAACCACGGCGTAATCCACACGTACTTGATGTGCCAGAGCAAGCGCAGCGCCATCTTGAGCGGCAGGGCAACCATCGTCAGCAGAAAAAACTGCATGATGGAGAACTGCAGCAGGCTCATGCGCTGAAAATCTTTGGCCATGCGGCGACGGAAAAGCGAGTACACGAGACCTCCGCCGACGAGGTAATAGCCGCCTACGACAATCGCGCCGAAAATGCCTTTGCCCAGGTTCGACGTGATGCCGAAGATATCGGGCAAGTCGCGGTTGACCTCGTAAATGAGGCGGTTGTGATCCCAGGTCTGGCCGGGCCAGAACCACTGCCATCCAGGGCCGCGAATGAAGGTGCCGATGATGATCATCGCCACCCACAGAATTACGAAGCCAAACAGGAAAGTGGCAATCGAAAAGCGGCGTTGCTTCCAGGTGTAGTAGCCGCTACCTAGCGGGTTGGTGTCGATGTAGGGAATCGCCATCAGGCCGACGATGATGAGGCCGGGCATCAGTACACCGGCGATCCAGGGATCGAAGTAAACGAGCATCTCCTGAAGGCCAAGGAAGTACCATGGCGCTTTCGCAGGATTCATCGTGAGGTTGGGATTCGCGGGCTCCTCCAGCGGGGCGTTGAGCGTGATCGACCAGACCATCAGAATGATCGTGACAATGATGGCGGCGAGAAATTCAATACGCAGCAAGAAGGGCCAGACGTGGACTTCTTTTTGCCATCCGGGCTTGAAGGGCCAAGTCTTGCGATGGTGGGTTTTGGCCATGGCCGGATCGGCTTCGAGTTGCGTAATCAACACGTCATTGGCGTGCGCTTGCTTCCACGCCAGATAGATGTAGAAGATGAGCAAGGGGATCAGGCCCACGATGGGGACGTTGTCAGGGGCGGAGCAGATTTCCCAGAGTTGTCGCCAGTCCATAAGTTCTCCACCAATGCCGTGGCAAAGTCTTGAATACAGTTGAATATAGAGGCAAGAAGCCAGAATGCAGAATTGTCAGCAATTCGGTTCTACTTCTGCATTCTCACTTCGTACTTCCCATCAAAAAACCTTTTTGAGCTTTGCTCGACTGCGCCGAGAGGACTATCCCCACGCAATCTGTTTACTCTCCGGCTGCTTTTGGGCCTCTCCTTGGCTTATCGGCTTCTTCGGTAAGCATTACGGGGGCTGGGCCCGAGATGCCGCCGTCTTTCCTTACACGCCAGAAGTGAACAATCATTAGCACGCTGGCGACGATCGGGATACCGATGCAGTGCCAGATATAGGAACGAAGCAAAGCATTGGCATCTACGATAGATCCGCCTAAGAGTCCGAAGCGGACGTCGTTATACGGTGTCATTCCCAGTTGCGGGCCGAACGGGCCTTCGTGGCCCAACATTGGTGTCGCGCGCGCCATGTTTGTGCCCACCGTGACGGCCCAGAATCCAAGCTGATCGTCGGGCAGCAGATATCCCGTGAACGAAAGCAGGAGCGTGAAGACCAGGAGCAGCACGCCGATGTTCCAATTGAACTCCCGCGGTTTCTTGTACGAACCGGTCAGGAACACACGGAACATGTGGAGCCAGACGCCGATCACCATCAAGTGCGCGGCCCAGCGATGCATGTTGCGCAGAATTTTTCCGAAGGGTACATCGTGCTCGAGATAGAGCACGTCGCGGAAAGCCTGCACCTTGCTGGGGTGGTAGTAGAACATCAGCAGCACGCCGGTGTAGGTCAGGATAATGAAGAGGTAGAAAGTAATTCCGCCCATGCCCCAGGTGTAGCTGTAACGCACGGCATCGCGGTTGATTTTTGCCGGGTGCAGATGCAGGAACACGTTGGATAGCACGCCCAGGGCACGGTTGCGTGGGGTGTCGTCGTGCTTGTGGCGGAAGATCGAAGTATAGACCTGGGTCTTGGTGGGGTCCTTCAGCCCTTCGATCTGTTCCTTGGCTTTGGTGGGAATATCGGTCTTAAGAGCCTGAACATCGTCTTTGACGGTGGTCGTGACTTTTTCGAGCAGGCCGACCTTGCCGCCAATTCCGCCGTTGCCGCTTGCGCTGTTTCCACCGTTCTTGTTTTCGTCAGCCATGTGAGTCCTGAGAAACTTGTTTGTTGCCTCAGCTGTCGCGGGCGGGAGTGCCCGCACCGCTTACCCCGTTAGACGCCGGTCAGGAATGCTCCTGGGTCATTGAATTTGGTCGGTTGGCCCTTGGGCCAGGAATACAGCTTGGATGTGTCGACGAGAATTTGCCCGTCTGGAGCTAGTTCGATGTGAGCGCGGTCCATTGGACGGGGCGCTGGGCCTTCAAAATTGATGCCTTCACTGTCATAGCCGCTACCGTGGCAGGGGCATTTGAATTTGTTTTCGCTGGGTTTCCAGTCAGGTGTGCAACCGAGGTGTGTACAGCGCGCGTAGATCACGAAAAGACGGTCGGGAGTGCGATCCACCCAGATCCTGTATTTCTGCTGGAATTTGGTGTCGACGCCCAGAGCGAACTCCGACGGGTAGCCGATTTTGAATACAGTGTTCGGTTCGAAGAGAGTGCGGGGAAGAAAAAAGCGGAAGAAAGCCAGGAACCAAGCGACCAGAAATCCGGTGACCATGGTCCAGACAAAGCGGCGGCGTTTGCGGTCAATCTCGGTCGAGGGCGCAGTTCCGGCAACACCGCCCGCGGCGGCGGCCTTCGAGGTGCCCACCGCCGGTGTGCCTACATACTTTGTGGCATCGACAGTGGGTTTGGCCGGCGTCTTGGCCGCTTCCGGATTCGGATTGACCTTGTCGGTCTCCAACTCCGCCATGAATCCCTCCTCTGACTTTGTCTGACTGGCCCTAATCTAACCCGGCGGCGCCCGCATACTGTGGCTCCGCCAACGGCCTCCCATGAGTGCGAATCGGTACGGATAAGGGTACTACTTGCTCCAGGGCATCCCGCACAATTTGCCCCAGAGCTTGTATGAACTTTGGAGAATCGTTCAGCCCGGCGCTCATTTCAAACTGCGTGAATCCGAGTTGCTGGGCGAGATGCCGCGCTTCGTGATCAATCTCAGCTAAGGTCTCGACGTGATCGGAAACAAAGGCGATCGGAACAATGCAAACCTCGCGAATCTCCTCCAAGGCGAGTTGCCTCAGCGTCTGCCTGAGAGATGGCTGAAGCCAGCGGCTGGCGCCGACTTTGCTCTGATAGCAGAGACGGTGAGAGTTGCTCCATCCGCCTCGTTCCATGACCAGGCGGACAGTCTCTTCGATCTGGCGCTGATAGGGGTCTCCCTTTTCCACTACAGATATTGGAATGCTATGAGCGCTGAAAAGGATTTCTGGTCGTTTTCGATTTGAGAACCGCCCAAGCGCCTCATTCGCTTTTTCGACCACGGAATCGAGGTACATCGTATTCCGATAGAACGTCTCGACACGATGCACGGGCGCGTGATCGTCGAACAGCCGCTTCCACTCGTTCAGGCTCGAGCCGGTTGTTGTGCAAGAGTATTGAGGGTACATCGGGAGCAGTACGATTTCGTCACACTCCGCGGCCTGGAGTTGCACGATGGCTTCACGCGTGAACGGGTGCCAGTAGCGCATGGCAACGAAACAGTGTGCGTCGATGCCCTGAGTGCGCAATTCACGCTCGAGCGCTTGGGCCTGCCGCTCGGTGTGTCGACGGATGGGCGAGCCTCCGCCAATGGTGGAGTAGTGATGCTGCACTTTGCGGGCGCGCGTGGTCGAAATGAGCTTGGCCAGCGGCTTGCGTCCGAGGCGAGCAAAAGGGAAGTCGATGATATCGGGATCGCAAAAGAGGTTATAGAGGAAAGGCTGAATTGCTTCCAGCGTGTCGGGTCCACCGAGCTGAAAGAGAACTATCCCCACACGCCGTGTTGTGCGCGTCATTTTCCCCAGAATCCCCAGATCGGTTGGCAATGTACTCCGAAGTGAGCGCGCGAGTCAAATGGATCAGGTGGAAAAGTTGCGCGCCAAAGAGCAACTCAGGCGCGGGTTTGCAAACGCACACGACTGCAGGCAAGCTGGTAGGCATGCCCGAGCTGCCGGATATCACGGCTTACATGGCGTCACTGGAGAAGCGAATTGTCGGCCAGACCCTGGAGCGCGTACGTCTGGGGAGTCCCTTTCTGTTGCGGACCGTGGAGCCTCCTGTCTCGGACGCAGAAGGACGCATGGTGAAGAGCCTGCGTCGGATCGGGAAGCGGATCGCAATCGGACTGGAGGCCGATCTGTGGTTGGTATTGCATCTTATGATTGCTGGAAGGCTGCACTGGAAAAAGCGCGATGCCAAGCTGGGTGGACGCCAAAATCTGGCTGCATTCGATTTTCCTGACGGATCGCTGGTTCTTACGGAGGCGGGGAGCAAAAGGCGGGCATCCTTGCACGTGATCGGTGGAGAAGGGAACCTGGCCGCGCTGGACGCAGGCGGAATCGATGTCTTTGCGGCTGACCTCGACGAATTCCGAAAGGCACTTGCCGCGGAGAATCACACGCTGAAGAGAGTGCTGACCGATCCACGGGTGTTGAGCGGGATCGGCAATGCATATTCCGACGAGATTCTTCACGCGGCACAACTCTCGCCGGTTACATTGACCCAAAAACTCAAACCCGAAGAGTGGGAACGACTGCTTGCCGCGACTCGAGGCACGCTCCGGCTTTGGATCGACCGCCTGGTGGCTGAGGCCGAGAAGGCCTTTCCAGAGGGCGTGACGGCATTTCGCCCGGAGATGGCGGTACACGGGCGGTATGGGCTTCCATGTCCGCGGTGCGGTGACAAAGTGCTTCGGATTCGATATGCCGACAAGGAGACGAACTACTGCGCCAGATGTCAGACGGGTGGAAAGGTTCTGGCGGACCGTAGTCTGTCGCGACTCCTCGGGTCAGACTGGCCGCGCACACTCGAGGAATTGGAAGCGCTCAAACGGAAGTGACGCTCACTACGTGCAACACAGCGATCCGTGGATCAGCGGCTCACTAGACATGAGCCGCTGATAATTCGGCAAGACAGACCGTTAGCTACGGCAGCTGCAGGAACGTCTTCTCGTCAACCATGACGTTGCGCCGTTCGCCCCTGAAGATATACTCGACCCGAAGATATTTGTGAACGCCAGGCGCCGGATCAACGCCTAGAGTGTAGTTATCGACCCGCACAGATATGCGGCCGTCGCCTATGCGACTGCGTAAAGCATCAGTGACATCCACGAACTGTCCTTCCACTCCGTAATCGGCGCGCAGGATGCGCAGGCCGTGCTCGTGGCGGTCATAGTCTCTGTCGTGGTCGCGGTCCCAGTCGCCGTGCTCCCGCACCTCCCGCCGATCTGGCGGAACCAGTTCGAGCGAGCACATACTGCGCTCCGGATATTTGTACTCCTCGACTTTGCCGTCCCAGCGGCGTACGCGAATGATCAGATCCTTGTTTTGGTGTGGTGCGGGATCGATGCCCAGGTTGAAGCGGGTGACTTCAAGCTGCAAAGTTCCGTCATGAATAAAGGTGCGGACGCGAGAAGTCACGTCTACTCGGTTCCCCTGCACTCCCCATTCGGCGCGGACCAACTCGCCACCTTGTGCCAGCGCGGAGCCCGCAAACAGAGTCATGCAGGCGAGCGTGGCGACTCCGAGAATTAGCCGACTAAAACGCATGTGTGCCTCCCCGCACGATCATAGGGGCGACTGAAGGGAAGAACCACCGTACCAAAGGACACGAACTAAGGTGTGTAATCTGCGCGGGAGACCGGAGATTTCCCGTGGGCTTGGGCTGTCTCGAAAACACTAAGCGCAAAGGAATCAGTTGCCCTTAGTGCTCCGCGCCATCCTTCTCGGTTCCGTGGATCTTCCGACAGTGTAGGCACGAGCAGCTGAATCCGGGATTGGAAGGCCAGTCAAGGTGACTGCACGTCTCGCAACGGAAAAGGTCGCCGATCGGCGTCAATATACGAAACGACTCGCCATCGACACAGTAAGGACATTTGGGATCGCGATTTGACACGCGAGACGAAAGCCTACCCAGAAAGTCAGGCGAAGTCGGTCGGTTTCCCGACAATCCGACGGTTGCGCTGTTGGTTCACTTTCAGGCTAAGGGTGTAACTAAGGCGGGCGTTGTCCAAGAGCCGCCTGGCAGCGGCAAAGGTGAGTTGCCGGCAATCTATTCTGCCCTTCAACTGGCGACGACTTGCTTTTCTTTCGACATCTCCTCGATTACAGCATCAGCGAACTCTGACGTGCCCGCCTGTCCTCCTATATCCCTCGTGAGTTTTTCGGGGTGGCGATAAACGCGCTCCAGGGCATTGCGGATTTGGGTGGAAGCGGCCTGTTCGCCGAGATGGCGGATCATAAGCAAAGCGGAGCGCAACAGGGCTGTGGGATTGGCGAGATTCTTGCCAGCGATGTCAGGAGCCGAGCCGTGTACCGCCTCAAAGACCGCGCATTCATCACCAAGATTCGCGCTGGGAACGAAACCTAACCCTCCAACGAAAGCCGCGCAGAGATCGGACAGGATGTCGCCATAGAGGTTCTCCATCACCAGCATGTCGTACTGATACGGATTCATGACGAGCTGCATGCAGGTATTGTCAACAATGTGCTCGGCGTAGGTGATTTCCGGATAGTCGTTCGCGACGGCGCGGGAGCAGCGCAGGAAAAGGCCATCGGAGAGCTTCATGATGTTTGCTTTGTGGATGGCGTGAATCTTCTTGCGGCTGTTCTTGCGGGCGTACTCGAAAGCGAACTTGGCGATCCGTGTCGAAGCCTTCTCGGTGATGACCTTCAGGCTTTCCACTACGCCGGGAACGACTTCATGCTCAAGCCCCGAATACAGGCCTTCCGTATTTTCGCGAATGATGATGAGATCGACGTCCGGATAGCGAGTGGGAATGTGCGGGAGGTTGCGGATGGGGCGGAAGTTGGCATAGAGCTCAAACTTTTTGCGCAGGGCAACGTTGATGCTGGGAAACCCGCCACCCACCGGCGTTGTGACCGGACCCTTCAGGCCGACGCGGGTGCCTTCCAGCGACGTAGTCAGATCCTTGGGTATGTATTCGCCGTATTTTTCGTAGGCTTCTGAGCCCACGGCAAATGTTTCCCATTCGAACTTGACCCCGGTGGCTTCCAGGATGCGAACGACCGCTTTGGTAACTTCCGGGCCGATTCCATCGCCCGGGATTAAGGTCACTTTGTGAGTCATTCGAAGAACATCCTCTAGTTTTGAGTGGCCAGTGGTTAGGAGCAGAGGCACAAGCGGAACAGATTACGCGTCACTTCTTATCCCGTCTTCGTTTTCACCAGATCCTTGAGTTCATTCATGAACTCTTTGACGTCCTTGAAGTCCAGATACACCGAAGCAAAGCGTACATAGGCAACTTTGTCGTAGCGACGGAGGCGATTCATGATCAGTTCGCCCAGTTCGCTGGTCTTGCGCTCGCGTTCGGGAGACTCGATCACGAACGACTCGGCCTCATTTACGATCTGTTCGAGCTTGCCGATGGGGACGGGGCGCTTCTCGCAAGCGCGCAGCAGGCCGTTCAGAACTTTTTGTCGGTCGAATTTTTCGCGGCGGCCGTCCTTCTTGACCACCATGTAGGGAATCTCGTCAATGCGCTCGTAAGTGGTGAAGCGCTTGGCGCATTTCAAACACTCACGACGGCGCCGGATGGAGTCGGCTTCCTTGCTCTCGCGCGAGTCCACCACCTTGTCATTTTCAAATCCACAGAACGGACATTTCATGGCGCTGGCAGATCAGGCACCGAGATCTTTCTCATGTGCCCATTGCCATTGCAGATGCTAATGAGCAGGAGAAAAACCAACGTGTGAGCCGATATCGAAATTGTAACAGTTGCTCGAACAGTTAAGAGTGCCGCTCCACATACCGCAAATCGCCGGACGCAAAACGGCGCTCGCACCCCCTGCGGTACGAGCGCCTGTTTTCCCCCAAAACCTCCCCGGTGACGGAAGGCTTGAAGTTCTCGATCCTTGTTACGGATCCCCAGTCCGCAGCAACGATCTGGAAAGGAGTTTCCAATACCTGCTTCCTAAATTTGTCATCAGAGTGTTTGCAATTTGTAAAAAATGAAGCTGGAAGGCACTGGAGAAACAGGAGTTATGGCCTAAAAGTGCCATGTACGGCTGATATGATGTGCTCACCTCAGCTTGTGGTCCGACTTCCGCCCCATCTCGTGTGGCTTCTGCTGGCATTGCCTGCGCTCGGTCAGGGCAGCAGCGGAGAGTTGCATCTGAAGGTGGAAGATCCCCAGGGCACAGGTGTCAAAGCAGCGGTTGAGTTGGTCTGCGAGGCTAACGACTTCCACAACACATTCATGACCGACGAGGCGGGTGCACTCGTCGCCCGGCGATTGCCAGTTGGCGTATACCGGGCACAGGTTCTGCGCGACGGGTTTGCCCCCACTTCGGTTGAGATTGAAGTCCGTTCGGCTATTCCCGTGCACACAGTGATCAAGCTCTCGCTCGCGCCAGTGAGCACGTCGGTCACGGTGGAAGCGACGACCACTCTCCTGGATCCGCGCCGGGTGAATTCAGCCAACGAGATCGGTTCGACGACGATCGAGACGCGGACGACGCCTCTGCCGGGACGATCTCTCCAGGATCTGGTCAACTCACAGCCTGGCTGGCTTTATGAAGGGAATGCGGTCTTGCATCCGCGGGGTGCGGAATATCAGACGCAGTTCGTGGTCGACGGCATTCCACTGACGGACAATCGCTCGCCCGGGCTTGGACCCGAGATTGAGGCGGATGATGTCAATTCGATCAGTGTCTATACAGCGGGCATTCCTGCCGAATTCGGACGAAAAATGGGCGGCATCATCGAGGTGAACACGTTGAAAGATGCTAAAGCCGGATTACACGGGCAGGTAGATCTTTCCGGTGGAAGCTTCGACACGGCAGGAGCCTCGGCGCAGGTTCAGTACGCGCGAGGAAAGAACACTGTTGGGGGCAGCGGCTCGGCAAGCATGACCAGCCACTATTTGAATCCGGTGGTGCCGCAGAACTACACAAATCGAGGGACAATCGGGGACTTCTCACTTGATTACGAGCGAGACCTAACTGATCACGATCGGCTGGGGTTCATTGTGCGGCGGGCGCTCTCGCGCTTCCTGATTCCCAACGAGCAACTGCAGCAGGCGGCGGGGCAGCGGCAAGGCGGCGACAACTTCGAGACGATGGGGATCGCCTCGTATCAGCACGTGTTTTCCTCCAATGCGCTGGGCGCCCTGCGCGGCATGGTGCGAGACACTTCGAGCGACCTCACTTCCAATGCAGAGTCGACGCCGATCATGGTCTTTCTTCATAACGGCTTCCGTGAGGGATATTTCAATGGCTCGGTCTCCGTGCATCACGGGCGGCATGAATGGAAGACGGGCATCGAGTCGGATGCGCTGTTTCTGCATGAGAACTTCAGCGATCTCATTACTGATCCCACACACTTTGACCCGGGAACACCGGTGTCGTTCTCTTTCACGGGAAGCCGTCCTGACCTGGAGCAGTCCGCGTACGCACAAGATCTGATCCGGCTCGGCAATTGGACCGTGAGCGCCGGCTTGCGCTGGGATCACTACCAGCTTTTGGTGAATCAGAACGCGGTAAGTCCAAGGCTCTCGGTGGCACGATTTTTCCCGTCGGCCGGATTGGTAGTCCATGGCTCGTATGATCGTGTGTTTCAGACGCCGTCGGCAGAGAACATTCTTCTGGCGAGCTCGGCGCAGGTGGTGTCTCTTAGTGATGAGGTACTGCGGTTGCCGGTCGAGCCCTCGCATGGAAATTACTTCGAGGTAGGCGGGAGCAAGGCGCTGTTCAGCCAGGCACGCTTCGACTTCACCTATTACCGACGGTACTCGAACAACTTTGCCGATGACGATCAGATTCTGAGTACAGCGGTCAGCTTCCCGATTGCGTTCAACAGGGCCGTGATTTACGGCGTGGAAGGGAAAATTGAAATTCCAAATTGGGGGAGATTCTCCGGATACGCCAGCTACTCATACATGCTGGGGAACGTCTGGCTGCCCGTGACGGGCGGGCTATTCCTGGGGGACGACGCCGCAAACGCTCTCAGCGAAGTGACGGGACACTTACCGGTTTCACAAGATCAGCGGCACACCGTTCGGGCGCGGATGCGATACCAAGTGGCGCCGCGCTTTTGGGTGGCTGGATCGGTGGAATATGGCAGTGGCTTGCCGTTCGAGTTTACCGGGACGTATGAGGATGCGTTGGCGCAGTATGGGGCGGCCATGGTCAGCCGCGTGGACTTTGAGCGCGGCAGGGTGCGTCCGTCGCTTGCGGTTGGGGCGTCGGTCGGCGCTGTGTTGTACAAGAGCGATCACTTTTCCGCGCACCTGCAAGGGGATGCTACCAACCTGAACAATCGGTTGAACCTGATTGATTTTGGCGGACTATTCTCGGGGAACGCGATTGCACCGCCGCGAAGTTACGCGCTGCGCTTGCAGACAAACTTCTAACGCCGCCAGCCAACTTGAGGCCCGACAAGCAGACCACTGAGGCCGCGAAGAGCGACTAGCCCTAGACGACGAAATACTTTGCCGCCGGATGATGCACGACGATCGCCGATGTGCTCTGCTCAGGTTCGAGTAGAAACCCGGAGGTGAGGCGCACGCCAACATTCTCTTCCGGCTTGAGCATGGCGAAGAGCTTGGTCTGATCTTCCAGATTCGGGCAGGCGGGATAACCGAAGGAGTAGCGCGATCCGCGGTATTTCTGGTGGAAGAGGTCGCGAATCTCCGGTGCGTCATCACCTGAGATGCCCAGTTCTTCTCGCATCTTCTTGTGATGGAATTCGGCGAGGGCCTCGGCTGTCTCCACACTCAGACCGTGCAGGTATAGATATTTTGTGTACTCGCCCCCTTCGAACAACCGCTGTGTTTCTGAGCTGGCGGCTGAACCGATGGTGACCAGCGAAACTCCCAGCACGTCCATCTTGCCGGAGGATTTCGGAGCGAAGAAATCGGCGATGGAGAGGCGGCGGCCTTCTTTCTGGCGAGGGAAGGTGAAGCGCAGAAGTTCGGGCAGGCCCTCCTCCCAGCGAGTTCCGCAGGAATGCAGCTTTTGCTTCGGAGGCTCGTAGACGATCACGTGATTACCATCGCTCTGGGCAGGGAAGTAGCTGTAGACCACAGCGGGCGCGAACAAGCCCGACTCAAAGACTTCCTCTTCGAGCTTTCGCAAAATCGGACGGAACTTCTCCTCAACCAGTCGCAGGTAGTCGGTCTGCGAGGCGGTCTTCAGCTGCCATTGATTCTTGAACAGGGCCGTCTCATTGATGTAGTTGAAAAGTTCTCGCAGGTCGTAGTCTTTCTTGACGCGCACTCCCCAGAATGGCGGCGTAGGAATGTTGGGCGCATCGGTGACGACCGGGCTCCTCTCGGCGAATATAGGGCCAGTTTCTTCGTCGACGGCTGCAGCCTTGGCGTATTCCTTCACCGTGCGACCTTCGGCGATACGTGTCGCGCGCGCGCCGTCAGCGGTGGCGAGATCTTCCATAATGTGCAGGCCGGCGAAGGCATCGTCGGCATAGAACACGCCATTCGAGTATTCGCGGCGCAGATCGTCTTCCACATACTTGCGCGTAAGGGCTGCGCCGCCACAGATCACCGGGAATTCCAGTTTTTGCCTCTGCAGGTCCTGAATCACGTACTTCATCTCAAGGGTAGATTTCACGAGCAGGCCGCTGAGACCAATGGCATCGGCCTCATGCTCCTGGGCGGCGCGGATAATCGAGTCCCCCGGCTGCTTGATGCCAAGATTGATGACCTTGAACCCGTTGTTCGACAAGATGATATCGACCAGATTCTTGCCGATGTCATGCACGTCGCCCTTCACCGTAGCGAGCACGATCGTGCCCTTCTGCGAGCCGGTCTTCTTTTCCATCTTGGGTTCGAGATAGGCCACGGCCTGCTTCATGACTCCCGCGGAATCCAAGACTGACGGCAACTGCATCTTGCGGGCGCCGAACAGATCACCGACAGTTTTCATGCCGTCGAGAAGTACAGTGTTAATAAGTTCTAGCGGTGAATAAGTTGCCAACGCATCTTCAAGTAATACTTCAAGCGATTTCTTATGTTCGCCTTCACCCACGGATTTCTCTCCGTTGATGATCGCGAACTTCAGCTTGTCTTCCACCGAGAGCGTGTCGACATGAGCAGTGGTTGAAGCAGCTGGCTTGCCCTTCATCCCGGCGAAATGCGCCATGTAGACCTGCAACGGATCACCCGCTGACTCGTTGCGGTAAATCAGCTTGCGCGCGAGTTCAACTTCTTCGTGAGGAATTTTGTACAACGGATAAATCTTCGTGTAGTTGACAATGGCCATATCGAGGCCGTGATCGACAGCTTCGTGCATGAAGACGGAATTCAGGACACGCCGTGGATAGGCATCGAGTCCAAACGAAATGTTGCTGACGCCCAGGATCGTCTTGACCTGCGGAAGTTCTTTCTTGATGCGCTCTACCGCCTTGAGCGTTTCGATTCCTGCAGTGCGGTACTCTTCCTGCCCAGTTGAGATCGGCAGGGTCAATGCGTCGAAGATCAGGTCGCTCGGGTCGAGGCCGTGCTTGTTCACCGCGAGATCGTGAATGCGATGGGCGATCGCGACCTTCTTGTCGGCTGTGAGCGCCATGCCTTCTTCATCGATTGTCAAGGCTATTACAGCGGCCCCATAGCGCTTCGCCATGGGCAGAACCTTCGAGGTGCGCTTCTCGCCGTCTTCCAGGTTGATCGAGTTGATGATGGCTTTGCCGGGAATGCGCTTCAGCGCTTCTTCAACCACGTCGGCCTCGGTCGAATCGACCAGAATTGGCGCTGGAACGCGCGTAGCGATCTTTTCGAGGATTGAGGTGATGTATCCCTTTTCGTCCTCGCCGACGATCGCGCAACACAAGTCAAGCATGTGCGACCCGTCGTTGACGAGCTTCTTGGCAAGCGCCAGGATCTCATCGTACTTCTTGCCTTGCACGAGCTTGCGGAAATGATCAACACGGGTGGTCGTGTTCATTTCCTCGGCGACGATGAGCGGCTTGGGATCCAGATCGAGAGGGACAGTCGTGTAAGCGCTGGACGCAGCCGCTGTGCGCTTGACTTCACGCTTGGCCGGTTCGACGCTGGAAACCGCGTCTACCACGGCTTTCAGGTGCTCTGGAGTGGTACCGCAACACCCGCCCACGATACGGACGCCGTAATCCTGCACGAAGTGCTTGTGATACTCGGCCAACTCCTGCGGGGTCAGCCGGTAGACCGGATGACCGCCGACGTTTTCGGGCAAGCCTGCGTTGGGCAGCACCGATACCTGCTTGGTGGAATTGAGGGCGAGGTAGCGGACGGCGTCATTCATCTCCTTCGGCCCCGTCGCGCAGTTCAGGCCTATGGCATCTACATCGAATGGTTCGAGCGCGGTGAGTGCGGCTCCGATCTCCGTGCCCAGCAACATGGTGCCGGATTCCTGCAGAGTGACCTGCACCGTTACGGGCAGACGCTTTCCGGACTTTCGCAGCGCTTCGAGTACTCCGATAACGCCAATTTTTGCCTGCAGTAGATCTTGCGCCGTCTCAACCAGCAGCACATCCACTCCACCCTCGATCAAGGCCGCCGCTTGTTCTTCGTAGGCAGCAACCATCGCGTCGAAACCGATATGGCCGAGGGACGGCAACTTGGTCGTTGGGCCGAGTGACCCTGCCACGAATCTGGGCTTTTCCTTTGTGGAGAATTGCTGTGCGACTTCCCGCGCCAGTTGCGCCGCCTTCACATTGATTTCGTGCACGCGGTCCCCGAGATCGAACTCTCCAAGAACAATTCGCGAGCCGCCGAAAGTGTTGGTCTCGACGATATCGCAGCCCACGCGCAGAAAATCGGCATGAATGTCCCGGATGATATCGGCGCGGCTCAGCACCAGCACTTCACTGCAATTCTCCTTGCCCCAATAGTCATCCAGAGTGGGATTGCGCTTCTGGATATTGGTGCCCATGGCGCCGTCGTAGATGACGACGCGATCGTTCACAGTATGTAAGAAATCCGCCATATGAAAATCGCTGTTAGTTGCTAGCTCTTCCCGCCGATCATTCCCGAGTTGCGAACGACCAACGACTAAGGGCGAACGACAGTTCTAAAACGAACGCCGGTCTCTGGTAGACCGGCGTGATAGTTCGAAACTCGTATGAAGCCTAGCTTCCGGGCACCATTTCTGCCGGCGCCCCACCATTCACGTCGGCCTGATTGAAGACGATGTTGGCTCCCATGTGTGCTGGCCGGGGGGCCAGCATCATCTCCTTGCGGTAAACCAGATTGGTCGCATTAAAGGTAGCCAGCTCGAATCCATGACCATGCGTAATCGCGTCCGTCGGACACGCCTCGACACAGTACCCGCAAAAAATGCAGCGGTTGTAGTCGATGTTGTAGACCTTGGCGTAGCGCTCGGCGCCGCTGACGCGATTTTCCGCCGTGTTCTCGGCGGCCTCGATATAAATACAGTTCGACGGGCAAGCCGCGGCGCACAGGAAACAGGCAACGCACTTTTCCAGCCCGTGTTCATCCCGCTGCAGCACGTGCGCACCCCGGAAGCGCGCTTCAATGCGGGCACCGCGCAAAGGGCCTTTCCCGTCGGGATAGTTTTCGACGATCGTCGGGCGGAACATCTCCGAGAAGGTGATGCTCATGCCCTTGGCGATCGCGGCGATGTTTTTCAAAACCGGCATGTCTTCGCCAGTATACCGAAAGAGATGCAGAATCGTCGCTTGCGGACGCTTTAAATGGCTGTGAAGAGCGGTCGAAGTGTGCTCGGCGGACAGTTGATGGTAGCTGTCCGCACATGGCTTCCATTGCTGCCCTACTTTACCGGCGGCCGAGGGCGTCTGTTCGGTCGCCGGTTCCGCACTCTCGAGCCATGCCGTGTACCAGAGGTCGAGCAGCATTTGCGATCCGGCGGCCAGACGCTCGGAGGTGAATTGAAACGCTGCTGGCGACCCCTTTCCGGTGAAGCCTCCGGCCTCATCCAGCGAGTAGACCTCCTCGACGAAATCGTGCGACCGTTTCAGATACGACACGTAGTCTGCGAACGGGGCAGCCAAGCGCGTGGGCGGCTTGACCCGGGCTGCAAAATCTTTAGCCGTAACATTCGACGCCACATAGGCGGTCTCGAACTGCGCATGGATTCCATGCTCGGTGGTGTATCCGTTGGGGTTCGGACCGACCCAGCCGTTGTAATGAATCGTGGTGTGGAGCGGCTGGGATCCGTCTGCGACATAGTGGCCAAGCCATCCGGCGTAAAAGATGATCGCCTGCTGCACGGCCGCCGTTGATTGATGCGCGGCTAACTGCTGACGGTACGCGCGGAACGCCGCTTTCAAGCGACCGTAGACTTCCATAGTGATGTAGGGCTGCAGGCCGACGTGCTCGGGAAGATAGTCATCCGCATGGTCGGGCGATGCTGCACGCTTCTCATAAAGCTTGCGATAGAACTCGTAGCGTCCTTGAGGCAAGGGATCGAGCCAGGAAACGCGCTCGAGATCGATGAAATGATCTGGCTCCTGTGCGTTTTTGAGGGCGAACTCTGCGGGATTGCGCCAACGGTCTGGTTCGGGACCCAGATAGGCGATCTCATCTTCAGCACGGCGCAGGAAGTGCGGCATGGAAGGCGGAATTTTGTGGGCGGCGACCCGGTTGATGTACGTATGCCCTTCGTTTCCCCAGGCAAACGCTGCAGGGCATTGAACGAAAGCGAGCGCGATCAGAGTGAAAACGACAAGCCGGGGTGTGAGACGAGCGGTAAGCATTCTATTCGAGGGTAGCCGTATCGGCGCGTATGACAAAACGACTGGCCTGCTGCAAGGCGCCTCCGTAGAGTTTGGATGAATTGTATATAGAGTTCAGAGCAACTTCAGAGGAACTCGCACGATATTCTCATAGAGTGGATCAGGAGAGCAGAAATCGGCCCTTGCGCATCGGCCTTTGCGAGACGTGCCAACTCGTTCGGCGCATTGAATCGGATCGAGGATCGATCTTCTACATGTGCGAGCGCTCTTTGAGGGATGCAACATTCCCCAAGTATCCGCGGCTGCCCGTGCGGCAGTGTCGGGGATACGAGCCGATTGACGAGAACTGTCCGAAAGAACCGGAGCGTGAGAAGTAGAGTCCCCTTCACGACATTCCGCGCCGCGTGATTCGTGTCACTGCGGAGCAATCAGCCAATCCGGCACCATAAGTGCGAACTACAAGGGAGTTGTGATGCTGCTGAAGATTCTCGCCGTCGGCGCAATCGTTCTGTTTTTCATTTGAACCGTAGCTGTGCTCCAGGGCTGGAGCAAAAGTAACAACATGGATCATGTCATCGGAGTAGCTTTCATAGCAATGTTCGCGGCCGCTGCCGTATGGGGATTGAGGACGCTGAACGTATGGCATCGAAGACCATAGCCAAGCCGAAAAAACAGGGCAGCTCTGTCTCGCCGAATGTCTTTGCGGGTCAGGCAGAGCGACCAACCCAGAAAGCCGTCGAAACTGCGCTGGGGCAGAGCCATGTTCCGTGGAAGCGGCTCATCACCGAGCTGAAACAAGAGCTGAAACTTGATGGCGAAGATTGGCACTCGTCGGGCGCGAAATACGGGTGGGCGCTTCGCCTGCAAAAAAAGGATCGGAATATCGTCTACCTGGGCCCTCGGAGCGGATCGTTTTTGGTCTCGTTTGTTTTGGGCGACAAGGCGTTGGCCGTTGCTCGGAAAAGCGAATTGCCTGCGGACGTGCTCAAGATGATTGCGGAAACCAAACGCTACGGCGAGGGGACTCCGGTGCGCATTGAAGTGAGCAAGGTTGAGGATCTTGAACCGATCAAGATTCTGGCAAGGATCAAAGTCGAGAATTAGGAGAACTAGCCTAGCCCCAACTCCTTTACCAGGGCCTTCCACTTGCTGTCGACTGAGGCCTTCGTCTTGGCGTCCATCGCAATCTCATCCGGCCAGGGACGCGTAAAGCCTTCGCTGGCCCATTTCCGCGTCGCATCAATCCCCATCTTAGATCCAAAATCCGGCAGACGGCTGGCGTGATCAAGTGAGTCAACCGGACCTAGAGTGAATTGGATATCGCGCTCGGGATCGATGTGATTGAAGACCTTCAAGGTGATGTCGGCCAGATCCTGCACGTCGACATCCTCATCCACCACGACAATGCATTTCGTGAACATCGCCTGGCCCAGCGACCAGATCGCGTTCATCACCTTACGCGCCTGGCCAGGATAAGACTTTCTAATCGAGACGATCATCAGGTTGTGGAACACGCCTTCGATCGGCATGTTGATGTCGACCAATTCGGGGATGGTCAACTTCATCAGCGGCAGGAAGATGCGCTCCACGGCTTTGCCCATATAAGCGTCTTCTTGCGGTGGTTTGCCGACGATCGTCGCCGCGTAGATCGGATCCTTCCGATGCGTGATACAGGTCACGTGAAATACGGGGTAGAGATCTTCCAGCGAGTAAAAGCCAGTGTGATCGCCGAAGGGGCCTTCGCTGCGGAGTTCATCGAGGTTGATATAGCCTTCGAGGACGATCTCGCTGGTGGCTGGGACTTCCAGGTCGACCGTTTCGCATTTGACGAGATCAACGGGGCTGCCACGCAGAAAGCCAGCGACGAGATATTCCTCGATTTCTGGCGGGGCTGGAACAATCGAACAGAATGTGACGACCGGATCTGTTCCGATCGCAACTGCAACTTCCATTTTGCCGGAGGGCCGATCACCTTCAGCCAGGATGCTGCCACCGCAGCTTCTCGCCATAATGTCGACGGCGGCTTTCGATGCTTCGCTGCCCGATGTCGCTGGTCTTCGCCCAGGCGGTACAGCCGAGGCGGGTGTCGCTACGCGATCTGACATGGCGGCGCGCATTCGTTCGCGCTGATGTTCGGCGGCGTTTTTTTGACGCTGCCAGTGCATCCCCGTGGTGCGCTCGTCATAGACCTGCATGCGATACATTCCGAGATTACGCTTGCCCGACTTTGGATCCCGCGTCGTGACGCAGGGCAGGGTGATGAATCGTCCGCCATCTTTCGGCCAGCATTGCAGAATGGGGAAATCGAGCAGGGAGAAATTGTCGCGCTGGATCACCTCTTTGCACGGACCGGTGGCAACTGTGCGGGGAAAGAACTTCCCGGCTTCGGTCAACAGCGGCAACATCTTCAGTTTGTCGAGAAATCCCTGCGGTGATTTCACATCCATGAACATGCGGATGCGCGCAGCAATTTCATCGAAGGATTCGACGCCGACCGACATCTTCATCCGCCGTTCCGAGCCGAACTGATTGATCAGAAGTTGAGAACTGGGATATTTCTTCAGATTCTGGAAAAGAAGCGCGGACCCGCCTGGATTGCCTTTGGCATCACGGCTCTTGGAAACGCGGTCGGTGATTTCCGGAATTTCAAGGATCGGATCAGCTTCGGTTTGGATGCGCTTGAGTTCTCCGGCACGGTCGAGCGCAGCGATCCACTGGCGTAGGTCGTCAAAGGGCAAGGGAATCCTCTCTGGATGACCGACGATTATAAGGGATTCAGAACTAACTTCATGCCACGGATTCACGCGGATAGAACTTATGTTCTAATTGCGTTGTTCGAGCTTGACGCTGGCGGTGACCGGCTGGCCATCGCGCAGCACTTTTACTTCGACTACGTCTCCTACCTTGCTGCGCCGTAGGGCATCAGTGAAGTCGTAGAGGTTCTTGATGGGCTTGTCGCCGAACTGAATGAGAACGTCTCCCGCTTTGAATCCAGATTTGGCCGCCGGAGAATTCGGGCGCACGTCAGAGAACTTCACGCCATTCTCCACCTGGCCGAAATCGGGAACCGAGCCGAAATACGGTCCATATCCTCCACCTCCACCGATACCTCCAATCGGCTTCTCTTCCGCGACGACCTGAAAGGTCGGCGGCTGATCGGTGTTTGCCAGCTGCACCGCGACGCTCTCCACCATATCGAGCAGGCGGGCTGCCGATGCGCCATTGATCTTGTCCCAGGTGTCCGATGGCTTGTGATAGTCCGAATGCAAACCGGAGAAGAAGAACAAAACGGGGATTTTCTTCGCAACGAAGGAAGTGTGATCGCTCGATGAGAACCCTCCGGGCGAGGATTCGAATTTGAACGGAGTTTCTTTTTCCGCCTGGTCGAGCACCGCCTTGAATGTCGATCCTGTTCCGACTCCTCCGATGTAAACCTTGTCATCTTTGATGCGGCCGATCATGTCCATGTTGATCATGGCCACGGCCTTATCAAGTGGGCGAGTCGGATCTTTCACCCACTCCCCCGATCCCAATAGGCCGAGCTCTTCTCCGGCAAAATCCACGAACAGGATACTGCGTTTGAGCTTCCCGCGCTCCGGGGCAAGCAGACGCGCTAATTCCAGAACTCCCGCTGTGCCGCTAGCATTGTCGTCGGCACCGGGATGGATTTGACCAATCTGCGAGGGGGCGAGCGAGTCGAAGTTGCCGCGGCCGAGATGGTCGTAATGCGCTCCGATAATGACGTATTCGTCGGTCTGGCCGGGCAACCAGGCCAGTACGTTGTTGACCGTAGCGCGGGTGGTTTCAATATCGACATTCAGGGACACGTGAAGAGTGTCGGGAAACGCGAATGATGCCGGTTTTGTACTGGCGTTGATCTGGTCCTGAATGTCTTTTAGCGTCTTTCCCGCAGCCTGGAACCAGGCGTCGGCGACGGCGTTCTTCACCTGCACCATCACAATGCCGACATTCTCTGGTCCGCTCACGCTGCCAAAGCGCGTCAGCAGGTCCTTTTCGCCATCGCCCAGCTTTCCGTTGACGACGATCATCGCCTTGGCGCCGTGATTCCGCGCGTTAATGGCCTTGGTGATGAGCTGTGAGTGCTGTGTCTGCCCGTGATGGGAAAGTTCCGTTGGTTCGTAGCGAAGCACGACCACGACCTTGTCCTTCACGTCGAGTCCGGCATAGTCGTCGTAGTGAAACTCCTCGGCCGTGGCACCGTATCCGGCGAACACCAGTGGGGCATTCACGTGTCCTGAGGACGAGAAGCTGAACGGTACGAAATCCTGCTCGATCTTAAGGTCCTGCTTTTTGTCGGCAGTTTGCAGGGAGCAGCGGTTATCCGATTTCAGGTTCGCGCCCGTGATCACTCTGAAAGGCTGCTCGTACCCGTTTACCCCCGCCGGGGCGAGATGGAGTTCCTTGTAACGCTTTTCGAGCATATGCTCAGCGCGCGTCAGGCCGTTGGTACCGGCGCCACGGCCTTCCATTTCCGGAGACGCCAGCTCTCTAATATCGTTGATGTAGCGGTTGGGATCGGCCTGAGGCGTTGATGACGCCGCCAGCAGGGCTGCAGCTACGGCGAAGACTGCGAACAGCCGGTGAACACGAGTCTGCATTTTGGATTTCCCCTGGCGCTCGAAAAATCGTATGGGGACGAGAAGGGTGTGTCAATGTTCCGGGTACAGCCTCTTGCGGCAATCGGGGCAGATCCCGTGACTGAAATCTGCTTCGCTGTGGTTGCGGATGTAGATCTCAAGGGAGTACCAGAGGCCGTTTTCGTCCCGAATCTTTTTGCAGGATGCACATATCGGCAACAAGCCGCTGAGGTTCTTGACCCTTGTCAACGCTTCCTGGAGTTCGCGGATCAGCCTGTCGCGCTCGTGTTCGGCAAGCTTTCTTTCACTGATGTCGCGAATGATCAGGCACGTTCTAGACTCGCCTTCAGAATCTTCGAAGACAACCGAAGACATCTCAACTGGGAAGAGGCTTCCATCGCGACGTCGCGCATTGAGCTCGCCGTGGGCTCGTCCCGTCTGCTGCCGCTGGGCCAGTATTCCGGGTAAGCGTGGGTCGGAGCTGTCAATCAATCCCGCTCTTCCAGCGGCGACAATTTCGTCTCGAGTGCGTCCGAACATTCGGCAGGCAGCGGGGTTGGCGTCCAGTATTCTGCCGTCCGGCGAAGTGAACATCATTCCGTCCATGCCGTTTTCAAAGAGCAGGTGGTACGGAGTCGGGTCGCTGAAAAGGGAACTCCCTTTGCTGCCGTGGGTCGTTGGCATGAGTAGCTGAGACCTTTCGTACATTCGCGACGCCCGAGCGACGCGACTGGAGAATTGAAGGTGCTGCAATTGTAGAGAACCCAACAGCCGGGGGCAATAGTCGGAAGAGTTAACTCTTGCGGAAAATCTAACGGATCGCGTCGAGTACAGAAATTTCGACGTAGTTCCAGGCAGCACTGCGTGGATCGATCAGGTCGAAGTGATCCGCCCCCCTGATCTCCACAAGACGGACATCTTCTTTGCCCTCATCCGTTCGCGCCTGTTTCGATGCGACGTAATCCCGGCTGAACGCAGGTGGGACCACGTCGTCCGAGCTGCCGTGGATCAGCCACTGACGTGCCTTTGCAATCGACAATTGCATGGGGTCCGCTTCGCGATAGTGATCCGGAACTTCAGCAGGTGTGCCGTTAAGAAACTCGACGACGGCATCATGGCTGAGGTGAAGCTGATAGGCGCGTCGCAGATCAACTACTCCGGCGAGAGAAATCGCCGCCCGGATGCGAGGCTCGTGAGCAGCCAGACAGAGCGCCAACTGCCCTCCAGCGGAGTGTCCCATGACCGCGACTCTTGCGGAATCGAAGTGATGTTCCTCTGCATTCTGGATGAGAAACTGGTAAGCGGACCGTATGTCAGCAAAAGTACCCGGCCATGCGCCTCCCTCATTTCCGACGCGGCGGTACTCGAGATTCGCCGTAGCAAGTCCTTTCGCGGCGAGTGCGGCGCAAAGATGTCCAGCGTGATCGAGGTTGTACTTGGCACGCCAGAATCCGCCGTGAATGTTGATTACCAACGGCCAAGGCAGCTGTTCCTTCACAGGCAATCTAAGGTCGATGAACTGGTTGGGGTCCGAGCCATAATTCAGCCGCAGGTTGGCCGGGGGTGGCTGCCGCGAGAGGACGTCTTCAGACATGGGAACAAAAAAACATCACCACAGAGGACACAGGGTAGCATGTGGATCCCTTGTGCGCCTCTGTGACCTTCGCGGCGCGCTGTTATTCGTATCGTAAGGCTTCAATGGGATCGAGGTTAGCGGCACGCAGCGCAGGCACCATTCCACTGACGATCCCAACAACACCGAGAATGCTGGTCGCAACTAATAGAATCATGGGGGACACGATCAATCGGATATCGGCAGCCTCCGCGTGTTGGGCGATAGCGCTGTAGAAAGTGATTCGCCCGGCCACGATCGAAACTGCGTACGAAAGCAGAATTCCCAGAAATCCCCCGGCGGCGGTGATCACCATGGCTTCCGCGAGGAATTGGAACAGGATGTGGTGTCGGCGTGCGCCTAATGCCTTTTCCACGCCGATTTCACGCGTCCGCTGCGTAACCGAGACCAGCATGATGTTCATCAAGCCCACGCCTCCGATGCCCAGCGTGACTGTTCCAATGAACGCCAGCAGAATCTTCAGCGCCATGGTGATGATGCCGAACTGCGAAAGCTGTTTTTGCGCATCGAAGACGAAGACGGCACGATGGTCATCAGGTTTGAACCCGTGGGCCGTTGCCAGCGTCTCGCGGATGGTTCGATCCATCTTGTCGTGATCGAGCCCGATCGAATCGAGCCAGATTCCGTCCAGATAGTGAGTATCTTTGAGGACATCCATGGAATTGTACGGAATGTAGACCACGCGATTGTTGTCGTTATCGCCCTCCTGCATGCGCGGGGCGCCGATACCAACGACCTCAAATGTCACGCCGTCGATGCGAATTCTTTCGCCGAGGGCAGGCATGCCGGAGAAGAGTTTGTCGCGTGCCTGCGAGGCGATCACCGCGACTAGCCCGTGCTGCATATTGTCCGCGTCATCCAGGAAGCGGCCCTCAGCGATGCTAAGGTTCCAGATCTTCTGAATTGCCGGGTCGAGGCCCATGACCGGAAACGTGAAAGATCGGTTGTTGTTCTGCACCGTGGAATCCTTCTGTGCCATGCGAACCACGTGCCGGCAGAGCGGCAGGTTGTTGCGCAGTAGTTCGATATCGTCATTCGTGAAGCGCACCTGCACTCCAGCCTTGTTGCCGCCTGCCTGTTGCGATGTGCGACCCGGGAATACGCCTACGGCCGTGGCCCCAAAGCTCTGAAAAATCACTTCAATCGCTTTGCCGAAACCGTTGCCATATGACAAGAGCAGCACTACCGTCGCAATTCCCCAAGCCATTCCAGCCATGGTCAGCAGCGTTCGCCGGAGATCATGGCGCATGGCCGAGTAGGCTTGTTGGAGCAAGTCGCGATGCATCACTATTCCTTGCGCAGCGCTTCGACGGGTTCGAGCAGCGCAGCGCGCCGGGCAGGGTAGAGTCCGGCGGCAACACCGGCGATTCCGAGTGACGCCACGGCCAACGCAGCAGTTGAGGCAACCAGTTTCGGCGGATCGAAGCCATCTCCCAAGCTGACGTTCGATAGTGCCGCCATGAGAGCCGCCGCACCCGCGATACCGAAGCCTCCGCTGAGCATGGTCAGAAACGCCCCTTCCACGAAGAACTGGAACATGATGTTCCCGTTGGTGGCACCCACGGCTTTGCGCAGACCGATTTCTTTGGTGCGATCAGCCACGGCGACTAGCATGATATTGATAATGCCGATAGCTCCCAGGGCCAGCGTGACCAGGCCGACGCTCCCGAGAAACATGTTCATGGCATCAAAGATCTTGCCGATCTGATCGACGGTCCGCACCGTGTCCCATTCATCAAAGGAGTCTGGATTGCCAGGATCAAAGCCGTGATTACGAGCAATGATCTTGTGAACTTCCTGCTTGGCCGCCTCGTGCAGGGCCCGCGATCTGGGTTGGTAATTGATTTGAGAAATGACATCGAGATCAATTCCCGCATTCAGGGGCGGGAAATATTCATGCATCGTGCTAAATGGGATGTAATTCTTGAGATTTTGCGTGTTATTGTCCCCGTGGCCGATACGTTGCAGCGTGCCAATGACCTCGAAGCGTGCGCCATTCAGCAGAATCGTGCTTCCGATCGAAGGCCGGCCTGAGAACAGCGTCCGCCTGGTTTCGTCGCCCAGGACAATGACCCGACGCTTTTGCTGCTGGTCCATGTCATTGATCCAGCGACCTTGATTGATCGGAACGTAACGGATACTTTTGAAGTCGGGAAGGACGCCGTTGATCTGGCCGCTGGCCTGGAAATAATCACTGACCGCCCGAATATCGTTGCGAGAGATCACTGGTGTGGCGCCACCCACACTCGGACATTCACGCAGGATGTCTTGGTAATCTCGATATGTGAGGTAATACTGGCGCAAGGCAGTGAAACTGCCTTGCACAACGGGGGCTCGACCCGACCAGATAAACAGGACATTCTCGCCGATGGAATCGAACTGTTTCCGGTTGCCCGAGCGGAACCCTTCACCCAGTCCAACCAGCAGGAGTAGCGATCCGACGCCCCACGCGATGCCAAACATGGTAAGGAACGAGCGCAATTTGTGCGCCCAGAGGGTCTGCAGGGTCTGACCGAAGATGTCGAGAAGAAGCCGCAACTTTACATTATATCGGCTTGCTTTCTGGGCTGATGCGAGGTCTATAGCGGATGCCGGGAGTGTTGCGATTCCGGACGTGTTGTTGCCGATTTCACGGCTTATAATCTCGCGTCGTGGCGCTTACAGTGGCAGAACTCAGGTTGTGGCTTCGGCGGTTCTTCCTAGGAGTGCTCCTGTTCTTGCTCGGGGCGGCACTCCTAACGTTCGCGGTCGATTTTGGCGTGTTTCGGCTGCGGGTGGCCTCGAACCGGAATCCTTACGGTTCGGTCATAGTGAGCCATTACTACGCGGTACAGCAGAAGAATGGGAAGACGCAGTTCATCTTTGAGCCACCTGCTCCATACCCCTGTGTCAACGCGCTGTATCCTCACGCGGGCTTGCCGCCCTGCTGGTATCTTCAGCGGCATCCGGAGCAACGGACGAACATCTAGCCGCCCCAGTGAGCAAGTAATTCGTGGGTTCGTGTCGTCTCTGCATCCTCCGGCGGAGTTTCTCCGCGAACTCTGTGGTCCAGGCGTTTTAACTGCCGTCGATGCACCATTCGCATGATCAGCTAGAATGTTGCGGCAATCACAACTGTTACTCTTGAGGCGATCCATGGGGAAAGCAAGAACGTGTGTTCGATTCTGTCTCGCAGTCGCACTGACCTTGACTACTGTGGCGATGGCAATCACTCGGCCCGATTCGCGTCTTGAAAAAGCCTATCGTTTTCAGCAAGGCGGGTGGACCTACGTGCACCTGCAAGGTGCGCCAGCCGAAATCGGCTATCAACACGGGTATTTGCTTGCCCCCGAAATCCAAGACGCGTTCGAGGCGGTCCGGTTGTTCGATACGCATGAGTCGCAGCGCGATTGGGAATTCTTCCGCACAACAGCGCGCGAGAAACTCTGGCCGCACATTGACTCCGAATATCAGCAGGAACTCCAGGGAATCGCAGACGGTGTGAAAGCGCGCGGCATCGATCTGGATGTGTGGGACATTGTCGCCCTTAACGCTTTCGAGGAAGTTCCCGATTACTATCTGCCGTGGTTGAACAAGCAGAACAAGTCTGCGAAGAATGCGAAGCTCACACCTCCCGGAAATTGCAGTGCCTTTGTCGCCACAGGCAGCATGACCAAGGATCACCAGATCGTGATCGCTCACAACAACTGGACCAGTTACCTGGCGGGCGAACGCTGGGTCATCGTTTTCGACATTCAACCCGAGCATGGGAACCGCATCCTGATGGATGGATTCCCCGGAGTGATTGTCAGCGATGACGACTTCGGCGTGAACTCCAACGGAATCATGATTACCGAAACCACCATCACTCAGTTCGAGGGCTGGGATCCGAACGGCAAGCCGGAGTTCATGCGGGCGCGCAAGGCTCTGCAGTATGCCAACAGCATTGACGACTATGTCCGAATCATCAAGGAAGGGAACAACGGCGGATACGCCAACGACTGGCTGATTGGCGATCGGAAGACCGGAGAAATCGCATACCTGGAGTTGGGTTTAAAGAACACCCCGTTGTGGCGTACGAAAGACGGCTACTTCATTAGTTCGAATTTCCCTCGCGATCCCCAGGTGATCAAAGAAGAGACGACGTTCGATCCGAAGGATGCATCGAATTCGCCGAATGCACGTCGCGCCCGTTGGGAAGAACTAATGAGTCAGGCCAAGGGCAGGATCGACGTGCAAATGGCAGAGCAATTTCTGTCTGACCATGTGGACAGTTTTGCGAAGAAAGAACAGCCGAACGAACGCGGTTTGTGCGGCCACGTTGACACCTCACCACGCGGCGTGAAGGAATGGGAATGGGGGCCTAACAATCCGGGCGGCGCCGTGCAGGGGAAGGCCACCGATAGCACGATGGCAGCAAAGATGAGCTTCGTGGCCCGCGCAGGGCATCCGTGTGGCGCGGATTTTCGGGCCGATCCCTTTCTCGCTCAACATCCCGAATATGGGTGGCAGAAGCCACTCCTGCGCGACATGAAGGCCGGCCCCTGGACCGTATTCACCGCTGGACAGAAGACTGCAGAGTAGGTGGATGAGCGATTCGGACTGGCCAACGGCACCGGTCGCTCCTTCACACGTATCAAGGTTTCGGTTCGGTGGGCTTCTTGGGTTTGTGTTCTTGGGATGACGTGCCTGTCGAAAATCCCGAGTCCGTGGACGATTCATCACCTGATGCGCTGTCGGGATACAGGGCGACGACGATCAACTCGTAAGGCAGCGCCATATCGACGGAGTCACCGGGAGCAATTGCTGCAACTTCGGCGAGATTAACCCGAGGAACCCCGAGTACATGCAGTCGCCCTCCGGGAGGAAGACTCTGCAGTGCCTTCGCAGGTTCGGTATTGTCGACAAAAACCATGCGCCGCTGTGTAATTGGCGCCTCCTCATCGCTTAGATCGTAGACGTTAGCTAGTACGAACAGCCCGTTGTCCCCCTGAGCCCACTTGCCGGCAGGTTCGAGGATAAATTCGGTGTAGTTATAAGCCGCTTTTCGAGCCGTGATGCTGACAGACGTCTCGGAAACGCTGATTGTGGCAGTCAGCTTTTCATATGCGGGAAACGCAGTGTTGGCCGGATAGGCGGAGTACGAGACACCGAGCTTTTTGGGATCGATGATTGGAACTAGCGACAAGTCACCGATGTCATTGCCGCCAAACTTGGTGATGGGATGGATTTCGAACACGTGGTCTGGATTTGCATTTGCGGGGACGGGCACCGGGTCTCCCTGGGTCTGATTACCCGACGAGGGATGTTCGAACCAGATGCGCCAGACGCCGGTAACGGCGACGGTCTGCCCGGATGGTGTTTCGTTCATTAACTTGATGCTCGCGGACTCCGCCTCCGTACCAGCATTCATGATTTCGGCTACCAGCGGGAGGCGTACATCTTGAGAGCGGCCAGCCATGTGAACGTCGCCGTCGTTAGGGCCGCTGGTGACCCTATGCGGCTTGGTGAGGTGTTGATCCAGTTCCAGTTGGGCATCGATGGTGGCGCGGTTCTTGCATAGGTTGACGAAGTCCATGCTGAGAGTAACCGTCTCCGCCCGCAGGGTGGAAAATAGAAATAGGACAACTGAAAGCTGGGCCAGCGGTTTGCGTGCCATGATCAGCTTCCCGCTCCGGCCGGGCTCGGTTTCTGCTTGGTCGTCTTCGCGCCTTCTTCATCGGCTTTTTCTGGTTTCTGTCCTGTGTTCCGCAAGCGCATGACCTTGTTGAGCAGGTCGAACCAGAACGGAGCACCGAGAGAGATCGCGGTAACGGAAAGGAACCACCCGAGCACGCGTGATGCCCACGTCTTCCAGTCTGCGCTCAGGTCCGTGCTTTGCCATCCAAGCAGCGGCTTCAAGGCACTGAGTTCGTCTTCTTTGGGCTGGTAGATCGGATGCAAGGGATCGTCCTTGTGATATGTAATCGTCGTATCCCGGCTCGAAGCTTCCTGGCCGGTCGCGGTACGATTCTTGGCTTTTTCTACGAGAGTCGCGCGCAGGGTGCTGTTGGTCCACAACAGATGACCGATTCGAACCGTATCGGCATTAGTCCCGATCGTGAGTAGAGATGCCACCACGATCGTGACCACTTGCGCGCTGCGTTTGTACCAACCCGAAGCCCGCTCCATCGAATCGTCGAACCAGTTTTCGATGTTCTTTTGCGCGCGAGTCAGATCATTGTCCGCGTTCTGCAGCAAAGCGAGCAGGGCGGTCTTCACATCGCCTTCCGACAGCTTCTTTGCGCCAGCCTCGAGGTCGGCGAATGTAATCGTTCCCTTCAGGGGATTTGTCGCCAAGTCCATGACCACGGTCGCAAATGTCCGGGCCGACAGGTATGAAGGATGAGTCTTCGGGGACGGTTCGCCCGGGGGCATCATCCCGGCGATCAGTGGATGCTTGTAGAATTCAGCCAGGAATGTGGCCGTCGGGTTTTTCGGATCGTCGAGCAGTTGCGTGATTGCTTTAAAAAGAGTTTTCGCCCGCAGGGAGGCGATGCCAGCGATCCATTCGTTGATGTTGGTACAGATAATCGCCAGCAACAGGTACACAAAAACAAGCCCGATGGCCCAATCCAGAATTGTGGAATTGAACAGTCCCATAGGATCCTCCGCTGCTTGGCAATCGCGGTTGCCCGTGGGTAATCAACGGGGTAAGGTAAAGGGGAAGCGGCAACTATATACACCGGCCGCAGGCAGCGAGTAAATAGCTAAGTTACAGAAATCAACTAAGGTTTGAGAGCGACGTGGCTCCTCAGTCGATTCTCGAATCCCTCCAATAAACAATTTTGATTGGACTGGACGCTGTGACGGAACCTAGAGTCCTAATGTGCCCACCAGTCGTACTAGAACGCGTGGACTTGTGCACCGGATCAACCCGGAAACGCCGCTGAGTCTATTTCGGCCGCCATTTCGCAATTATCAGTTCGACTCCGCCTACGACGAGATGTTCGCCTCGCCCGGAGTGCCCCGGGAGCACTATCGCGCGCTCTTCCAGCGATTGCTGGAACTGCCCGCCGAGGAATTGCGCAAGAGCCAGCAGGCGGCCGATCTATCTTTTCTGCATCAGGGGATCACGTTCACGGTTTATGGCAACGAGGAGGGGACAGAGCGGGTGTTTCCCAACGATCTTCTGCCGCGCATCATTCCATATCAGGAGTGGCGCAAGATCGAGAGCGGCCTCACTCAGCGCATTGCCGCGCTGAATCTGTTTCTGGAAGACATCTACCACCAGGGCAGAATTCTGGCAGATGGCGTGGTTCCACGCGAATTGGTTTACAGCTGCCGTCACTTCCGTCGCGAGATGCGCGGGCTCTCACTGCCGAACGGAATCTATGTCAGCATTTGCGGAACGGACCTGGTGCGGCTGCCCGACGGCAGTTTTGCCGTGCTCGAAGACAATCTGCGCGTGCCCAGTGGTGTTTCATACATGCTGGCCAACCGGAAGGTGTTGAAAAAGGTTTTCCCCACCCTATTTCGAGATTATGGGGTGTGCCCGGTTGACCACTACTCACAGGCTCTGCTCGCGACTCTTCGCGCACTGGCTCCAAACGCTTCCAGCCGCCACGAACCGAAAGTCGTGCTGCTGACGCCCGGAGTGTTCAATTCCGCATACTTTGAACACACATTTCTCGCCCAGCAGATGGGCATTGAGCTGGTCGAAGGGCGCGACCTGCTGGTGCACGACAACATCGTCTACATGCGGACCACCGCCGGACTGCGGCGTATAGACGTGATCTACCGCCGTGTCGACGACGATTTCCTTGATCCCTTGTGTTTCCGGCAGGATTCAAGTTTAGGTGTGCCGGGGCTGTTCAATGCTTACAGGGCGGGGAACGTGGTTCTCGCGAACGCGATCGGCACAGGCGTCGCCGATGACAAGGCGCTGTATGCCTACGTACCCGCGATCATTCGCTACTATCTCGGCGAAGATCCGATCCTGGCGAATGTACAGACTTATCTCTTGAGTGACCGATCCCAAAGATCATATGTGTTGGAACACATCGAGGAACTTGTGGTCAAAGCGGTTGGCGAGTCGGGGGGGTATGGGATGCTCATCGGTCCGCATAGCACGGAGGAGGAAAAAGAAGAGTTCCGGCGCAGAATCGAAGCCGAACCGAGAAACTACATCGCCCAGCCGACCCTCAGCCTGTCGCGAGCGCCGTGTTTCCTCGAGGGGGAGGTCCAGGCTCGGCATGTGGACCTGCGTCCATATATTTTGTACGGCGAGAATGTCACGCTCGTGCCCGGTGGCTTGACGCGAGTCGCGCTGCGCCGCGGATCACTGGTCGTGAACTCGTCGCAGGGCGGCGGAAGTAAGGACACTTGGGTGCTCAGAAACTAGAGGTGCTCAGCAATATAGGTTTAGGTATTCAACAAGAAGTGTGACCACTGAACACTGGCCACTGCTCAGTGACCACCGAACAATGATGGATGGGAGACGAACAGCCATGCTTTCCCGTGTAGCGGACAGCTTGTATTGGATGAGCCGTTACTTGGAGCGCGCCGAGCATACGGCGCGGTTGATCGAAGTAGACTTGCAGCTTCGGCTCGATCAGTCACCCGAATCAGGGGCGGGCCGGTGGCTCCGGCTGCTGCAGGCGCTGCAAACGCTGGCGCCCGAAGATACGGCGATCGATGCGGGGTCGATCACACAGTTGCTGACTCTGGGGCGCACGAATCTCTCTTCAATTCTTTCCTGCGTGGCCGCGGCGCGCGAGAACCTCCGGCAGGTGCGCGAGCAGTGCAGCACGGAAATGTGGGAACAGCTGAATCGCCTTTATCTCCAGGTCAGCAATACCAGCAAGACCGAGTCGTGGCTGCTGAACTCTCACATCTTCTTTCGCGCAGTGCAGGAGGGAGCACACTTGTTCCAAGGTGTGACTGATTCCACCATGTCGCACGGGGAAGGCTGGCAGTACATTCAGCTTGGCCGGTATGTGGAACGCACCGATACCTTGGCCCGCCTGATCGGAACCCATTTCGGAAGCCTCAGGCATCCGCTGGATCAAGCGATCGAGAGCGAAGAGTATCTGGAGTGGGTGGGTTTGCTGAAATCATGTGCGGCCTTCGAAGCCTACTGTAAGACCTACACCGCCGAGATGCGGCCACTGCGTGTCGCAGAATTCCTGCTGCTGAATCCCGAGTTCCCGCACTCAGTGCGTTTCTCTGCGGATATGGTGCACGCAGCGCTCAGCCGAATCGGCGAGATGACCGAGCGCAAAGCAGAGCAACCGGTGCGGCTTGCGGGACGTCTGCAGGCGACCCTGAGCTTCAGCCAGATCGATGAGATTTTGGCCGCAGGCGCTGGCGCGTACGTTGATAGCGTGCGCTGGCAATGTGCCCAGGCCCATACCGCGATCCACCAGGTTTACTTCGATTACTCGGTAGAGTCGGCACTGGCATAGAGAGATTCGGTGAGTGATTTAGTACTTGAGTAATTGGAGCTTGGTTGTTGCGGTCGCGAATACCGACCGCTCCGGAAAATTGACTAAAACAATCACAATGGCGAGCTACGGAATTACTCCATGATCTTTTCCGTCCGACACATCACGACCTTCCGCTACGAGCCCGCAGTGCGCGAGAGCATTATGGAGGTGCGTTTGCAGCCCCGCAGCGATGGAGATCAACGCTGCCTGAGCTTCACCCTAAAAGTCGATCCTCCCGCGAACATCATGCAGTATCACGACTTCTCCGGGAATACCGTGCATCACTTCGACATCGCGGCAGCGCACACCGAAGTGACGGTCAGCGCCGAGTCTTCCGTCGAGGTCCAAAATGGACCCGTCCCTCGCGTGTCTGACGGCGGGGACTGGGCTGACTTGGACGCACTAGTCACCGCCGGCGATTACTGGGAGATGTTGCTGCCCAGTCACTTTGCCAGTTCCACGCCGGAATTGGAAAAATTGGAAAAGGATCTGGAGTTCAGGCGTCGCGGGAATCCCTTTGAATTGATTTCAGAGATAAACACAGCTATTTTCCAGCAGTTTGCGTACGTTCCACACAGCACAAAGGTGGATTCTCCGATTGACGAAGCGCTGAAGAGTCGTCAGGGTGTCTGTCAGGATTTTGCTCACATCATGATCGCACTCCTGCGGCGGTTGAAGGTTCCATGCCGCTACGTGAGTGGATATATGTTCCATCGCGAGGAGACGGAGAAGGATCGATCGCTCGAAGGCGCATCTCACGCCTGGGTCGAAGCACTTATACCTGGGTTGAACTGGGTGGCATTTGACCCAACCAACAACCTGGTTGGCGGAGACCGGCATATTCGAGTCGCCATCGGCCGCGACTACGCCGACGTGCCCCCGACCCGCGGTGTCTACAAAGGAGAGCCTCAGAGCGAGCTTAGCGTTACAGTTACTGTGAACGCTGCGAACAAACAGCCTCTGGACGCTGCCAAGCCGAGCCTCGTGGTGCGCTCTCGGCCCGTTCTCATGCGTCCACCGGAAAGGCGCATCGAGCAGGAGCAGCAGCAACAGCAGTAGGGCAGCCCGTCAGCAACTCAAAGAGACGGCTTTTCGTGTTGCGGCGATGAAGGCGGAGCTCCTCATCGCCGCAAGCACGTCACTGGGCGGTCACGCTAAGTGTGTGATCGCCGTAGTTTCCCGACGAATCCCATGCGCGCACTACCACGCTATGTTTACCCTTCGACATTTTGAGGTCGGTGCTAATCGAATCGGTAGCGCCGCCACTGTAAGTTGCCTTGCTGTCTACGTATACCCGCCATCCCGCAATGTTCCGGCCGCTCGAGGGAGTAGCCGATGCCCGCAGGTTGGCAGGTGACCCGACCGTCGAGTTGTTCGTGGGTGTGGAGACCGCCACTGACGGTTTGATGGCATCGACGCTGAGACTGAGCGTTTGATCAGCGAAGTTGCCGGAAGAATCCCATGCGCGAATGACGATCGTGTGCGTCCCGGTATGCATGGAAATGCTCGGGTGAATCGATGCGACCGCACCGGCGTGATGTACGCCAACACTGTCGACGTAGATCCACCATCCGGCAATCGAGTGTCCGGGGCTGGCATAAGCAGACGCCTGGATCGGGACGGGAGACGCCATGGTCGAGCCGTTTGCGGGATCACTCACGACAACATCGGGCCTGATTCCACTGGTGGTGAAGAAGTCCGACATGTCCGAGGCCAGAGCCGCAGCACCCGGATAACGTCTAATGCCGAGAGCGTCGAGCATGGTCCGCAACGTGTTCTCATGTTTGTAGAGTGTTGCGGAAACAGTGTGAGGTCTGATTTTCGGGCCGATCAATGCGGTGTAGATCGAAGCACCGCAACCTGCATTGGTGCCGCCTCCACACTCATCGAAGGTGACGATCGCCAATCCGTCGCCGCCAGCTTGGAAGTCGGGAGTCTCGAGAATCGGGCCCAAGTTATCTCGCAGAAAGGCATCGGTCGCGGCCAGCTTCTGGGCGGTCGTGCAACTCGACATCCCGACAGGACAATCGTGTGCATCATGATTTCCGTCGGGGACGATAATCATGAACCGGGGGAGAGTGCCATTGTTCAAATCGGTGGTGAGCTTCGCGAGATCGACGATTCTGCCTGCCGACCCATTCGTGTTGTTCAGGATGTCGCTATACCAGGTCGCGCCATTGTGACGACGGTAGTATGAAGTCCCGTTGTGGTTGTCAGGAGTCGTGGGCGTGCCTCCTGCTGCGGCATAGGACTGCGCATACACCTTCCACGAGATACCGTGATTGTTCAGTTCGCGGAAGAGGTTGTTGTCAGTGATGGGATCGGTCTTGGCGGTTCCGGGGTAGTAGCAATCGTTTCCACTGCAATTGAAGTCATGCGTACCTGCCGGAAGCGAGCAGTTGGCCTTCGAATGGCAACTGCCCGACGCCAACCAGAGATAGTCGAGCAGAGAACCGCCGTTGTCAGACCGATAGTTCGTTGCGTAGCCGTTGCTGTTCCCCTGACCGGTAAGCCAGGGCATGTTCGCGATGACATCGTTATAGGTTGTGTTTTCGTTGATGACGAGTACTACGTGTTTGGATGTCGGAACCTGCGCGAATGCTCCCGCAGCGATGCACACCAATACGATGGCAGCGAGCACACTTTTCCCTACCTTGTGCAACATCATGACAACGTCCCCCGAAAATTTGTTCTTGCGCTTGCTCCGCGCGCACGACACAGATGCACGACGGTCTTGCAGGAAGGAATTGGTTTCTTGCGGTGGAGGGAGTGTAGCCGAAGAGTCTTGGAATTAGGTAAACAAAAATGAATGAGCGTTACTGAAGTTACGGATAGAAGGTACTAAGCCCAACTCCCTTCCTATGTTTCGATTTGGTGATCAGCGTCCTCTGCTTAGAAAGTCCGCTGAGCATCCTGAAAGGGCAGTATCATCGCGGGTCATTCGCTGACCGAGCAACTGCAGTCAGCAGGTACAACGTGCGCCAGCAGAAAATTGCTCACGCGCTTGTAGGCGTCGATCTGGTTCTCGACGCGGGCAAAGCCGTGGCCCTCATTCTCGTAAATCTTGTAGTCGACGGTCCCGCCTCGCTTCTTAATCGCATCAACGACCTGTTGCGTCTGTGATTTCGGGCAGCGCGGGTCATTTCCGCCAGCCAAGAGCAGCAACGGTGCCTTGATTCGGTCGATGAAATTGATGGGCGAGCGTTCCTGCAGCAGTTCCTTGTTTTTGCCTGGATCGCCCATCGTAGCCCGGTCGTATTGCTGCAAGGCCGGATCTTCGTTTTCAATCTCCGTGAACCAGTCGACGAAGGGCACGATGGGAATGCCGGCGGCCCACACCTCCGGAGCCTTAGTCACGGCCATCATGCTGAGATATCCCCCGTAACTGCCTCCCATCACGGCAATCTTTTTAGGATCGAGATGACCGGTCTGCTTGATCCAGTCCACGCCGGCGAGGACGTCCTGCAGATCGCCTCCGCCCATATCGAACAAGTTCGCTTCCTGGAACTCCTTGCCATAGCCGGTGGAACCGCGATAATTGGGCGCCAGCACCATGTATCCCTGGTTCACCGCGAACTGAATAAAGCGGTTGAAGGAATTCATCGATTGAGAAGTCGGGCCTCCGTGGAGGTACACGATGGCTGCATTCTGTCCGTTGCGCGCCATGTTGTAAGGCACGTAGAGGAACGCAGAAATGGTCCATTTGCCATCGCGGCTCGGGTAATGGATGAGATATGGTTCGACCATATCCTCCGAGCGAATGCCGCCCACGAGTGAATGTGTGATCTGCTGCGCCTTGCTGGTAGGGAGGTGATAGACCCAGAGATCGCCGGGCGCAGTTGGGCCAACATGTTGGTAGAGCAGGCGAGAACCATCGGGGCTGAACGCATGAGCTCCTCCCACGGGCTCGTTCACTCCTTTGGCGATGGCAAGCTGCGTAGATTTCGCAGTCGCTAGATCGGTCAGATAGATATCTTGATTGCCGTCCACATTGGAACTGAAAACGATTTGCTTGCCATCGGGCGAAAACGCTCCTCCAGCAATTTCCCACTTACCTTTGGTCAGCCACCGGATCGCACCCGGTTTTAAGACGCCGTTTGCTTCACCCTTCGCGCTGACATCGAGCACCCCAATGTTGAAGTATCCGTTGGCCGCGTTGGACGTGATGAGGATTTCCCTTCCATCAGGAATGGCGCGTGGCGAGACATCGTTGGCGTAGTAGAGTTGTTCGCCATCGTGCGGTGTCAGGACTGTGCTCTTTAAGCTTGCAACATCGGCAATGAAGATGTTGGAATCGGTCCCTTTCGCCGTGCCTTGGCAGTAGACAATGTATTTACCGTCTTTGCTCCAGATCGGACCGAAATTCTGCTTATCTTGCGGAGTATCGATCGTGAGGTGCTTTACCTCGCGCATAACCACGTCATAAATATCGATCTCCGACGCCGCGGAGCTCTTCGGCTTCACTTCGTAGGCTAGAAACCGGCCATCAGGGGACCATGTAGGATTCGTTTCGGCAATCTCGCGCGTTTGCGTCAGATTCACGACCCTGCCGGTTTTCGGCGAGACGAGAAAGATATCCCACTGCTCATCACCATCGTAGTCAGATTCATAAGCAATCCACTTCCCGTCAGGCGACCATGCGGTTCCGGTTTGGCGTTGATCGCTGACCGTGAGCTGTGTCGGGAATCCACCGTCAGACGGAACAACCCAAAGGTTGTTGCGCCCGCTCATGTTCGAGATGAACGCGATGTTCTTGCCGTCCGGAGACCAGCTGGGCTGCCCGACCTGTCGCGTCCTATACACCTTCTCGATGGTCAAACTACGCGGTTCAACCTGCGCGTTCGGCTTTGACGCGACCTGCTTGGGATCTGTGATCGCTTTTGGCGCAGACAAGGTCTGCGCGGAGATCCCAGTGATGGTACTTACGAAGGAAACGGCGACGAGGACGATGGCTGGGCGCATAGCGTGGAATCGCAAAGTGATGTAGAAGAGAGAGTCTAGCAAGGATGCTTATGCGGGTCACATCACCCGAGGGTGAGATTATCCATGAATGCTCGCACTGTTACTTTGCTCACTGCCGTGCCGGTCCTTTTCTCTTGTCTGGCGATAGCCCAAGACACAGCCGTTGCCCACAGGTTCGGGATTGAAGGCGATCATTTTGTGCTCGACGGCAAGCCTTTCCAGATCATTTCCGGTGAGATGCACTATGCGCGCATTCCCCGCGAATACTGGAGAGATCGTCTGCGGAAGGCAAGAGCCATGGGATTAAACACAGTCTCAACTTATGTCTTCTGGAACGCCCATGAACCCAAGCCCGGAGTCCACGACTTCGCTGGCTCGCTCGACGTGGCCGCGTTCATCCGCATGGCGCAGGAAGAAGGACTGTATGTAATCTTGCGTCCCGGACCATATTCCTGCGCTGAGTGGGACCTTGGCGGATTTCCCGCATGGCTCTTTGCTGAACCCGGCATCGCACTGCGAAGCACGGATGATAAATTTCTTGTCCCGGCCGAGCGCTGGCTGAAGCGTCTCGGCCAAGAGCTTGCGCCTCTGCAACTCACGCATGGTGGCCCTATCCTGGCGGTGCAGGTGGAAAACGAGTACGGCTCGTTTGGCAACGATAAGGCCTATGTGCGACGGATTTACGATGCCCTGCGGAATGCCGGCTTTACCGATGCCCTTCTGTTTACCGCCGACGGGGGAGATGAGCTCGCGGCGGGCACCCTTCCTGACGTTCATGCAGCAGTCAACTTCGGTCCAGGAAATGCCAAGTCCGAATTTGAGAAGCTGCGAAAATTCCGACCCGGCCGCCCGATTTTCAATAGCGAATATTGGGATGGATGGTTCGATCACTGGGGAGAGCACCACCACTCCACGGATACCGCGCAACAAGCCAAGGAGATCGACTGGATCCTCAGCCAGGGCTACTCGATCAACCTCTACATGTTTCACGGCGGCACCAGCTTCGGTTTCACGAGCGGCGCCAACTGGGATCATCAAACATATGAGCCGGATGTGACCAGCTACGACTATGATTCGCCAGTGAGCGAGTCGGGAGCACTTGCCCCGAAATTCTTTGCCTTCCGTGATGTCATCGCCAAACATCGGCCGGGAATGACCGTTCCTGAGCCGCCCGCAGCGCTGCCCGTCATCGAGGTTCCGGAATTCCAGCTACGCGAGAGCGCGTCGTTATGGTCGAATCTGTCCGACCCCAAAAGGCTCGAACAGCCCCGGAACATGGAGACCCTAGAGCAGTACTACGGCTATATCCTCTACCGTACGAAGTTAAAAGCTGCCGCAAAGGGCGAGCTGTTTCTACCCGGGATGCGCAGCTATGCCCGCGTGTATCTGAACTCCAAGCTTGTGGGTGTTGCGGATCGCCGCAAAAAGCAGGACCGCGTCAAAATTCAGGCCAACGATGGCGAGACGCTCGACATTCTTGTGGAAGGTACTGGCCGCATCAACTTCAGCAGGGAACTGCTTTCGGAACGGCAAGGTATCAACGGGGCGGTAACCCTGGCTGGCCAGGAGTTGACGGGATGGCAAATATATCCTCTAGCGATGGACGATTTCTCGCATTTGCGGTTTTCAGCAGCGGATAACAACGCAGCCACGCCGACTTTCTACCAAGGCAGCTTCGACGTGCAGACCATCGGAGATACCTTTCTCGACTTGCGCGGATGGGGCAAAGGCGCAGTCTGGGTGAACGGCAACCCAGTCGGCCGTTTCTGGAATGTTGGACCGCAGCAGACACTTTATCTGCCTGCACCCTTTTTGAAGAAAGGGAGCAACAAGGTTTTGGTGTTCACACTCGGAGGGAAGACCTCACGCATGCGCGGCCTGCGGCAGCCGGTGCTAGACGAGATGGGAAGTGAGTAGCGGGACTGGGTGATGTTACTGAGCGCTCTTGTGCATCTCCACCGTACTCCAGGTCTTGTCGCCGGCGTGGCAGATACTTTCCAGCGGGCACTCGACGCAATTCGGCTTGCGTGCTAAGCATAACTTGCGCCCGTGCCAAATGACCTGGTGTGAGAAGAGGATCCAGCGGTCGCGCGGGATGATCTTCATCAGGTCCTGCTCGATCTTCTGCGGATCGTTCTCTTTGGTCAGTTCCAGACGCCTTGAGATGCGGTGCACATGCGTATCGACGACCACGCCTTCTGCTTTCTTGAACCACGTGCCCAGCACAACGTTCGCAGTTTTGCGAGCCACACCAGGCAGCGTCAGCAACTGGTCCATATCGTCGGGCACCTGCCCGGCGAAATCGGAAACAATCTTTTTGGCAGCGCCCACGACTGATTTCGACTTGTTGCGGAAGAAGCCAGTGGAGCGAACATCCGGCTCCAGTTGCTCGGGATTGAGTGCGGCGAATGCTTGAACCGTCGGGTATTTGCGGAACAACTCCGGCGTTACACGGTTAACATTTACGTCGGTCGACTGCGCCGAGAGGATGGTCGCCACCAGCAGTTCCCATGCGCTTTTGTGAGTTAGGGCGCAGGTCACATCGGGATAGAGATCGTTCAGGCGCTTGAGGATTTCGGCGACGCGCTCGGGAGCAATCGGGTTGTAGCCTTTGGCCGGCTTTCCAGCTTTGGAGGCAGCTTTTGCCCGGGGCGCCGAAATCTTGGTGCCGCCAGGAAATTTATTCCCGCCGCCGGCCCGCTGCTTCGGTTTGGTGGGCGCGGACGCCCGCGCACCACGCACTTTGTCCTGACGCCCGGTTCGGGCTGGTTGACGGGGAACTAGTCCACGGGGCATTGCTATTCCTTTCCGACGGAGCGCTCATCATAGCAACCGGGACTCATCGATTTCCAATCGCCACTCCCCAATCGGAAGTCGGCAGTCGCGCGCATGTCCCTCGGTAACCTGAGCGGCAATTGACGCCCTGAACTGGGCTCGATAGTCTGAAGGCACTCCGAATCAGGACAACTACTATGGCAGTGAACTCCATCCAGCTCGGGCAAGTCTGGCGCAGCGATGCCGACGGACAGGACTACCTCGTCACCAAGGTCTACAACGAGGTCTTCACGCAGTACGCGATGCTGCGGCCGGCGGGCATCACCGCCCCCGACGCGCCCACGGTTCGCGTGAAAGTATCCAAAGGCCCGCAGGGCGCCACGCTCCCCGGATACGCCTTTACACAGGAAGGCTCGTTCTAGAAACAGTGGCGAGTGGTCAGCGATCAACGGCCAGTAAATCCATCCTCGCAGACTCCGATCCCAGATTTCCGTTACACTGGAACCAGCAAATTTCTGACCCTCGAAGGATCAAGGTTTACGGACCACTGACCTGTGGCCACCGACCACTGTTCTCCAATGACCGAAAGAATTCTAGCCATAGTCTTCGTTTTCGTCAGTCAGATCATCGCCGCGACCGGCTATGTCGGAATCGCCATTCTGATGGCGATTGAGTCCGCCTGTATTCCGCTGCCCTCGGAATTGATCATGCCCTTCGCGGGATATCTGGTGTTTCAGGGCAGCTTCAATCTGTTCTGGGCGGCAACTGCCGGGGCAATCGGCTGCAACCTGGGATCGCTTGTGGCCTACGAACTCGGTGCCTATGGTGGACGTCCACTCGTCGAACGCTACGGCCGTTGGATCCTGATGGGCCGTCGCGAACTCGATTGGGCCGACCGCTTCTTCGCACGCTGGGGATATCTCGCAGTCTTCATCGCGAGACTGCTGCCGGTGATCCGCACGTTCATCGCACTGCCAGCCGGGATCGCGCGCATGCCGCGCGGGCGATTTCACATCTACACCTTTCTCGGATCGTGGCCGTGGTGCCTGGGACTAGCGTGGTTCGGAATGAAGCTGGGTGAGAACTGGCGCGAGTTGGGCCAATACTTCCACAAGTTCGATGCGGTGATCGGAGTGATCATCGTCATCGCGGTGAGCTGGTTTGTGTGGAGTCATTGGCAGAACAGAATCAGCCGTGAGCCGTCAGTGGAATCTTCGTCAAATTGAGTTGTGGCGGAAGTACTTCCAGAAGGAGAGCCCCCATGCGTCACGTTCTCAGCGCAGTACTGTTCCTCGCAGTGTTGGGACCCACCGTCCTGACCGCGCAGGCTTCGACCCCCGCATCCGGCCAGCCCTTCGTCGTCGAGTACTACTACAAAGCCAAGTGGGGGCACGCCGACGAATTCCTTAAGCTCTTCAAGAAGAATCACTACCCGCTGTTGAAGAAGGAAGTCGAGACGGGAAGGATGCTGAAAGTCTGGATGGATCAGCCGCGGTATCACACGACCGAAGACGGCCGCTGGGATTTTCGCGTGACCATCGTATTCAAGAACGCAACCGTGGCCAACGAACCCGTCGACGAAGACGCCCTCAAAAAGCAACTCTGGCCTGACCAGGAAACCTACGCGCGCGAAGAACAACGTCGCTTCGAGATTCTCGACGCGCACTGGGACTTGCCCATCAAGTCCGTTGACCTGGACGCAAAACCATAGACCCAACAGAGAACAAGGGGCCACAGGGGATTGCTGTGCCCTCTGCGTCCCCTGTGGCTAAGATTGTTCGTCCAGTTTCAGAAAATCGGCGATCATCTTTTCGTACGTCTTCCAGGGCAGGATGCGCTTGAGCGCCAGCTGGATCCTAGCGTCGCGTCCCACAAGGTATCGCAGCTTGGGGTTGGGATTCTGCGCGATCGCGACAATCGCCCGCGCGACCGCAATAGGATCCGCCTTAGGAATCTTCTGAATCACCTCGCGCATCCGCAGGCTGCGCTGGAAGTTCGGCGAGGTATTTTTCTTCGCCATCTCTCCCATGCGTGCGCCTTCCGTCCACACTCCTGTGTCGAACGCTCCCGGTTCGACCAGCACGACCTTGATTCCGAGCGCATTCACTTCTAGACGCAGCGACTCGCTCCAGCCTTCCAGCGCATGTTTTGAAGCGGAGTAGCTGCTGACCGTCATCGAACCCAACAGGCCTCCAATCGAAGAGACTTGAATGATGTGTCCCGAGCGCTGCTTTCGCATGGTAGGTAGGACGGCCTTCGTCATCGCGACCGCGCCGAAGAAGTTCGTCTCGAGCTGCATGCGCAACTCTTCCAGATGGATATCTTCGGCGAACCCGGCCATGGCAAACCCGGCGTTGTTGACCAGCACGTCGATGCGTCCATAATCGCGCACGATGGTGTCTCCAACGGTAGGGACAAAGGCGAAGTCCGATACATCGAGAGCGCGAATATCGATGCGATCAACAATGCCGCAGGCAGCGGCCGCCTCATCGAGCTTTGTCCGGCGCCCGAGGTTACGCATCGTCGCGACCACGTGGAATCCTGCTTTTCCCAATTCAAGCGAAGTGAGCAGACCGAATCCACTCGAGGCTCCAGTAATGACTGCTATCTTGTCGGGCATTGCAATGGTTTATCACAGTCGCTTTACAACGGCGTTCCCCACGATTCACACAAAGGAAAGCGCAGAGAACGCTGAGGTTCCACTGAGTATGCAGAAGATTTCGCCGGTTTTGGTTGAAAAGTTACGAAATACTGGAATGGCGCGCATGAAAGTGGGAAAATATTAGTCAAAGATCGGTCTGTTGCCACGGCGACGCGCGCCTGAAGGAGGGTCTCATGCTGGCGACAAGGCATCGATTGCCCCGCAATCCCCTGTTTCAGTTTCATCCAATGCACACGCTCTTTTCCTTGGTTGGTGCTCTGATTCTTTTCGGATTGTTGGTGTGGTTCCTCGCCGTTCCCGCGAAGTAGAGCCCGGTTGCTCCTCTTCGCTCTGCAAGGGGCCTCTTCGTCTCCCATCAACGATGCATCGTCCCTCGTGCGCGATGTTAATTCTTAATAAGAAATGCAGGGAATTCCTTTATCGTCAGCATCAAAATTTGGAATTGGACTTAGAATCCCTACCAAATCGATAATGTTTCCCATGGACTCCCTTACCGCTGTCGAGGATTCACACGTAGATGTACTGCACGAGATTACGGTTCGTCTGAATGCGGCAGACGGATTTCATGAAGTCTTGACCCGTATTGTTGATTTTGCCACCGCTTTGGTGAAGTGCGATTCCTGCCTTATTTATGTCTTGGAAGAGGATGAACTGGTCTTGCGGGCGTCCAAAAACCCACATCCGGAAGTGGTCGATCGTCTGAAACTCCGGGTGGGGCAGGGAATCACCGGATGGGTCGCCGAGCATCGCGAGCCGGTAGCCATTCCCGAGAAAGCGGCGCATGATCCCCGCTTTCAGTTTTTTCACGAACTTCCCGAGGATAGCTACGAAGCCTTTCTCTCCGTACCGCTGATGTGCCGGGGACGAGTGGTCGGAGTCATCAACCTGCAGCATCGGCAGCATCACGTCTATCGACGGCGGGAAATCAAACTGATTTCCACCATCGGATACCTGGTCGGCGCCGAGATTGAGATGGCACGGCTGGAAAATGCGAACTCAACGCTGGCCGAGCAGTTGCACACTCGAAAGATCGTGGAGCGCGCAAAAGGCATCCTGCAGCGCGATCTGGGCCTTAACGAGGAGCAAGCGTATCTGGCCATTCAGCGGCAAAGTCGCCAGAAGCGCAAGCCGATGCGGGAAATTGCGGAAGCGATTGTTCTCAGCGATGATGTGCGTGGGAATTCGGGAACGCAGCCGACCTAGTGTCCAGGACAGCCTGAGAAACAATCCGCCACAGAGGCAAAGTGGAACACAGCGTGAAACTTGGATTTCTGTGTGCTCCGGTGGTGATCGGTCGACCAAGCAATCATTCCGCGCCTCAATCCTGCCCGGATGCTTTCAACACGATCAGGCTGGCGTCGTCCTGAAAATGCCCGGCACAATGCTCCGACGCGGCTTGCAACAACAATTCCATTAAGGTGCAGGCACTCGACTGAGGGTTTTCTCGCGCGACGCTGATAAGGCTATCTTCGCCGAATGGTTCCTGATTCGTGCTGCAGGACTCGACCAGTCCATCGGTGAACAACAACATGCGATCGCCGTTCTTCATCTGTAATTCACTTTGGCGATATTGCCACTCAGGAAACTGTCCCAGCACCGCGCCCTGAGCATCGAGTTCCGAAGAGGCGCCATCCGCCCGAACTAGCACTGGCGGGTTATGTCCCGCGTTGCAGTAAGTCAGGCGGTTCTCGGCGCTGTCGAGCACTCCGTAGAAGAATGAGATGAACTTGCCAACCGGCATCACCTCGCACAGGGTGCGATTCAAACGCTGGCAGAGTTCGCCAGGCGCTAACTGCTGCGCGATCAGTGGTTGCAGTGCGGCTTGCAGAGTCGACATCAGCAGCGCCGCAGGCAGGCCCTTGCCCGCAACATCTGCGATGCAGACGGCGGTTCGCCGATCATCGATCCTCACGACGTTGTAGTAGTCTCCACCAACAAACCGTAGAGGCTGGTTGACAGCCGCAATCTGGTAGCCCCGGACTTCAGGCAACTGCTTTGGAAGCAGACCGGCTTGAATTTCGCGGGCATCGCTCAGTTCTTCCTCGCGCTGACGTTGCCTTTGCCGCTGCTCCCGCGCCAGGGCGACCTGTTGCTGCAGTTTCTGCAGAAGCTCACGATTTTCCCAAGGTTTCTGCACGAAGTCCGAAGCCCCGCGCCGCATCGCTTCCACCGCCAGATCCACCGTGCTCCATGCCGTCATCACCAGCACGGGGACAACGCTGTCGATCGACCGAATCTTCGAAACCAGGTCCAGCCCTTCGGCACCTCCCACGGTATCGCGCGTGTAGTTCAGGTCGATCAGGACGGCATCGAATCGCTCGCTCTCCAAGGCACGCAGCACACGGGTCGGATGCGTCACCGTCTCGGTGGAAAATCCCGAGCCGCTGAGCAGGATTTGCAGCGCGAACAGGATATGCTGCTGGTCGTCGGCAATCAGCACGCGGCCGGTTTGGGAGGGCGTTCCGGGATTCGTCTCTTGGACCGGCGCTGGCATGCCGGAAGAAGTGCACACTCCGGGCCATCCGCCATGGCCTTTCTAGTTTGTTGATTCGAGAGCAGTTGCGAAATTGCCCCGCTCCAGTCAAGCCTCGCAGCTTGTGCGCTGATGGAACTCAGTGTCCGGAAGCGGACAAGAATGCCGAGCGGGAAACAAGAAGCGGCGGATTCCATTCTGCATCCGCCGTTTATTTTGTTCGTTGTCTCCTTCTACTGACCTGACGACGCGACCGTGGTTGCGGTTTTGGCCATCTGTTTCGCGGGATGGGATGGAACTGTGAAGTACAGCGTCATGCCACACTCAGCAAGCTCCATCGTGGAGACATAGTTGCCGTCAGCAACCGTTTCTAGCACCAGACGGTTCGAGTTGGTTGCCTTGCTGTCTTCAGCGCTCAAGACGAGAAGCATATAGCTGGCGCGCGTCCCACTGACCTTGGTGAGCGTGAGGATGGGGGACTTCACGTACGGATCGTACGAGAACTCGTAGTCTCCCGCGGGAACCAAGGCGTTGCCCCAGCGCACATCGTGAGCCAGGGTGAACTTGCCGTGCGCCGGCGCCTCGGCCACGGCGGCGTTCGACGCGAGAGTCAGGGCACTCACCGCCAGTACGGCGGCGTAAGCGAATTTGCGAATTGTAATCATGGAATCTCCATTCTGCCCTCCGTTTTGAGGGCAAGTCTGATGAGCACGCAGGTCCGCTTCGGCAGACAAGTCTGGACACACGGATCGCATGGGCTCAGGCTGTAGTGGAGAACGACAAGGTCAGGAGATTGTCGATGCCGCGAACTCGGCTGGCACGCAATCAGCGACTCCGCTTGGGGCCGGCAAACTTAGCTGGGACGCGAAGTGATTCCACTATGCAACAGAAGTGGTGCAGCAGTCCAATCCAAAGAATTTGTGGGAACGATTCGTGAAGCTCCAACCCCGAGGTTACCGTGAATTACTTTCGTTATGTACTTCTGTGCATTTTCGCTGGATTTCACCTCTTTCCTGGCGCAGAGTCGTGTCGCGCAAAGACGTCTCACCGATCGAAGGGTCTAACATTGATCCAGAAAGCATAGTCCGTGAAGTTCTGGTTCTGGATACGCCGGTTGGACCCGCGGCGACTCGTGTCGCCGCGGAAGGAACTTCACGGTCAATCGACGGAATCAGCGATAAGTGCGCTACCGGTCGCAGGCCCGCCGCTTAGAGAAGAGATCACCTACGAGAGGGAGAGGCAGGGCAAAGCTCCCTCGAACCTTGGGGGCGCGGATGGCAAAAGCTGTCCAACATGCGGCGGCAAAACGAAAATCAGAGTCTTGAAGTACTGGTGCGATCGCGCGACCGATATCATCACGCCAGCGGATACGATCGAGCAATGCGACTGCGGATGGACGGGTCCCATCGTGGAGCACGACAGGCCGCTATGAGAAGGCCTTAGGCACGACGCACCTAATGGCGGTCCCAACTTCAAGCTATCCAGCGCACTAATTACCCCAAACCTCGAGAGTTAGCCGCCGAGACAGGATTGACGCTGAAACCAGGAGTTGACTATTGATGATTGGTCACTCTTAGGAGTAATCCTGCTGTAGAGGAACCGGATCTTGAAGCCGAGCATCGCCCTAATCCATTTGGTGCTTCTCTGTTGGCTGGGTTCCGTCGGCGTTGCCCAGCAGCAGCAAACGACCGAGGCCTTCGATCAATACGTGACAAAGGCCGAGGCCCGCATCACGCAAGCAAGAGAGAAGGCCGGCTCGTTCTTGGCGGTTGACGCTCTCGCACCGGCCCAACGTACGCAGATGATGGCTCGCCTGCAGCAGGGCGAGGTAGTCATCGAAAAACAGGGAGAAACGCATTCGCCGATTCCCGGAGGACTCATTCACGACTGGCTGGGCACAGTCTTGGTCCCGAACACAACGATCGCGCAGGTCCTTTCCCTCATCCAGGACTACGACCACTCGAGCCACAACTACTCGCCCGATGTGATGCGATCTCGACTGCTGTCGCACCACGGCGATGACTTTCAAGTCTTCATGCGGCTAAAAAAACATAAAGTCATCACCGTCGTTCTCGATACGGAATACGACGTACACTACGGTCGCCTCGATGCCGCGCATCAATACAGCGTCTCCCGGAGCACCAGGGTGAGCGAGGTTGAAGATCCGGGAACGCCGAACGAACATGTCCTCGCTCTCGGACACGACCACGGCTTCATGTGGCGGCTGAATTCCTACTGGGCTTTCGAACAGGCCGGCAACGACGTGTTGATCGAATGCGAAGCGATCTCGCTGACTCGGGACATCCCCGCTGGTCTAGGCTGGATGATCGGCCCATTCGTAAACAGCATCCCGCGCGAATCTCTGCAATTCACACTCGAGTCAACACGCAAAGCCCTGGCCCCGAAGTAGAGGTTGTGCAGGGACGGACGCCTTCGTCCGTCCCGCGAGTGAAGCGAGCGTATTTCCCCAATTCAACGCTCGGCAAGAACGACCCACCCGTATTCCCCTATATTCATTTGCCGGATTCCTCGGATCTGTGAGACTATCGTTAGTTCGCATGGTGACGGTGGCAGTGACTAGCCACCGTCACCAACGAAAGGAATGTTATGTATCAAAAACGCCCGGGAGTCTTCATGGCCGACTGGTGGGATGCCGACGGCCGCCGTCATCGTAAGCAATTCTCCAGCTCTGCCGCAGCCCGCGAGCATGAACATCGGGAGACCGCCCTGGCCCATGCTGAGCGCGCCAGCCGAGAGATGAAGCTGGCGGCCCGCACAGGTGGCGTAAAACGGTCCTCCACAAAGAGCGACAACGGCGCCATCGAACCCGCCAAGGGCAAGCTGGGCGTCTTGATCCCGGGCATGGGTGCGGTGGCCACGACCTTTGTCGCGGGCGTCGAAGCCATCCGCAAAGGCCTTGCCAAGCCGATCGGTTCGCTCACGCAGATGGGCACGGTCCGCCTGGGCAAGCGCACCGACGGCCGCTCACCGAAGGTCAAAGAATTCGTGCCGCTCGCCGGGCTAGACGACCTGGTTTTCACCGGCTGGGACATATTTGAAGACAACATGTACGACGCTGCCTCGAAGGCCGGCGTGCTCGATCAGCGCCTGCTCGATCAGCTCAAACCGTTCTTGACGTCGGTGGCTCCCCGTCCTGCAGTCTTCGATCACAACTACGTCAAGAAGATCGACGGTCCCAACGTCAAGAAAGGCAAAAGCAAGATGGATCTCGCCGAGCAGTTGCGCGACGACATCCGCGAGTTCAAGAAGACAAGCGGGGCCAGTCGGCTCATTACCATGTGGTGCGGCTCGACCGAGTCCTACATCGAACCTACGGAAGCGCATCAATCCGCCAGGGCATTTGAGAAGGCCTTGCGCGAAAACGACGAGATGATTGCGCCCTCCATGATCTACGCCTACGCATCACTCATGGAAGGGGTCCCGTTCGCTAACGGCGCCCCGAACCTCACGGTCGACTTGCCCGTGATGCTCGAGCTCTCGCGCAAGAACGAAGCCCCGATCTGCGGGAAAGATTTCAAGACCGGTCAAACGTTGATGAAAACCGTCCTCGCGCCGGCGTTCAAAGCACGACTGTTAGGCCTAAGCGGCTGGTATTCCACCAACATCCTGGGTAACCGCGACGGGGAGGTCCTCGACGATCCGGGCTCGTTCAAAACGAAAGAGGAGTCGAAGCTCGGCGTACTCGAGCATATTCTGCAGCCCGGTCTCTACCCCGAGCTGTACGGGAACATGTTCCACAAGGTGCGCATCAATTACTACCCGCCCCGCGGCGATAACAAAGAAGGCTGGGACAACATTGACATCTTCGGATGGCTAGGCTATCCCATGCAGATCAAAGTCGACTTCCTCTGCCGCGACTCAATCCTCGCCGCACCCATCGTGCTCGATCTGGTCTTGTTCCTCGATCTCGCGCAGCGCAGTTCAGAACTGAAGGGTCTGGGAATTCAGGAATGGCTGAGCTTCTACTTCAAGTCCCCGATGACCGTGCCCGGGCTCTACCCGGAGCATGACCTATTCATCCAATTGATGAAGTTGAAAAACACGCTACGGCACATGAAGGGCGAAGAACTGATCACGCATCTTGGCTTGGAATATTACGACTGAATTGTGAGCTGTTAAGCGACAGTCAGTGGTGTCCACCAAAACTGCCATGCCCTGCGTCACCGATGCCATGGCCTCCGGGGTCACATGCGCCATGATGCGTGTCCGCGCATGCTGGGTCTGGCTGATGGCTGCCGGGGCAATGTAGATTCCCGCCCGAGGAGCCATCCTCAGGAATCAGTAAAGGCTCACCGTTATCAGCCGGGGCCTGCGCATCCAGGTTCTTGTGCACTTCATCCCTATAATTCTTCAGTGCGGCACGGGCAATCAGCAACAATCCGAAAATCACCAGGACAGTGATCAGAATTCCCATCGATACGTTCTCTGCTCGCGCCCCGAATACTTACCACACCGTTTTGATCAACGTACTACGCCGGATTCGCTCGTCGTGCGTGACCAGGGTCAAGCCTTCAGCCCGGGCTGTGCCACCGATAATACGATCGGCAGGATCTCCGGGATAATCGTGGGGAAATTGTGCGCCCAAAGCCGCGATCTCCGGTGTAATGGGAATCACTATGACGTATTCCAGTAGCAACTTCAGCGAGGATTCAAGCGTCCCGTAGCGACGAATTCTGCCGCGTGCAAGCAGCGAAGCGAGTTCCCAGACGCTGATCGCTGATACCGCGATTCCGCCCTGCCGCCGAGCCCGCCGGATCGCGGAAGCGGCCGCACGAGAGAGATTTTTCGAGTCATCGACGGCCCAGAGCAGAACGTGGGTGTCGAGCAGGATCAAAGGGAGGACTCCCAGGCTTCAGCCGGATCGCTGTCAAGCTCTCCCACGACTTCAAAAATGCCTTTAAGCCTGCCGATGAAATCGTCCTTCGGTTCGTCCACAGGCACCAACTTGGCAACCGGCTTACCGCGTTTAGTGATCACCAACGGACGCTTGGTAGAGCGCACGTCTTCCATGAGCGTCAGGCACTGTGCTTTGAACGTGGCCGCGGGAATTGTCTTCATAGACACATTATAACAGACATGGTCACCTGGAGGTGACCACATCAGATCACCCGTTCTTCGAGTGACTCTTATATTCATCGAATTTCGCCAGGAACCGATCGATACCCCTCTTCTGCAGATAGTATGGCGTCGAGAGCCGCAGCTTATGCGGGTCGCCGCCGCGGATGCGAATCTTGTGGGTCTTCCACAGCCAGTTCTCCAGATCCCCACGCTGGATCGGCGGTACATTCACGCTGACAATTCCGCACCTGAGGGCCGGATCCGGTGAAGTCCACGACTCCGCCCCGCGCTTCTGCATCTCCGCCAGCATATAGTCGGCGAGCATGCGATGGCGCTTTTCGATTCGATCAACACCGATATCATTCGCCAGTTTGATGGAGGCCCGCAATCCCCACAACGCCGGGACGTTCGAGCTGCCGATGCGCTGGAAGCGCTCAGCGCGAATCTTCGTGTCGTCCCAGCCCTCTGTTGCAATCGTGTTCCACAAGCGATCGACCACTTCATCCCGCACATAGAGGAATCCCGAGCCTTTGGGCGCCATAAGCCATTTGTGGGGGCTCGAGGAATACATGTCGCACCCGATATCGTGCACGTTCAGGTGCATCATGCCGGGAACGTGTGCTCCGTCGACCGCTGATAGAATTCCCTTGTCCCGCGCCAGTTTCGCAAGCTCCTTCGCTGGCAGTACAACACCCGAAAACGTTGTGATGTGGCTGAAGAACATCACCCGCGTGCGCGGCGTGATCGCATCGTTAAACAGGTTCAACACCTGCATTGCATCTTTCACGGGCCGGGGAAGCATGACCTTCTTAACTACGATCCCATAGCGTTTTGCCTTCAAGTCCCAGGGATGCTCGCCGCCAGGATGCTCCTGGTCGGTCATAACTACCTCGTCGCCCGGCTTCATGTCGATGCCGTTGGCGATGTAGCTGTTCGCTTCAGTCGCGTTCCGCAGTAGCGCGATTTCATCCCGCTTGCATCCCACAAACTCGGCCAACGGATCGCGGAACTCGTTCCACGCGGCATATCCCCAGATGGGATAGTCTTCCGGATCGTGTTGATCCATCTTCTCGGTTGTTGTGTAGCCGTCGAAAATCGCCTTGAGAACGGGCGCGGGGCTCGACCCGACGGTCCCATTGTTCAGGTAGACCTCGTCTTCTGGGATAAGGAACTGCTTGCGCATCTCAGCCCAGTAAGCGTCTTCGTTGCTGTCGAGCAGCGAGCGGTCAGGGAGAGGTGGCGCCTTCTCGAGTTGTGCGAACAGACTCCCGCGAAAGGCGAACGAGGCAGCAATGCTGGTTGCGGTCGTGGACAGAAAGTGGCGGCGGTTGAGCACAGGGAACCTCCCAAGGTCGCGAAAGTTATACCATGGGCGGGTTCGGCGTCAGATGTTGGTTAAAACCCGGTGGGATGACGGTTTTGGCAACGATGGGAGCGGAGGCCAGACTCATCCAGGCGACGCATCCGTTGAGTCACAGCTTCCGCTTAGGTCCCAAGACGTCAAGAATCAGCGGCTTAACGGATGCCCTCCCTCCGAAAGTCGGGACCCAGGAATGCGCGCCACACTCACGGCCCGGATAACCCGGACCTGTCTGACAGCGTCTAACATGTAGGCTGAATGATTAGGGGCTTGGTGTCCCTGGACCGGGCGTATAATCAGGCCTTAAGGAGTCCTCCCATGAAGCTCAGATGGCTGGCATGCGCGCTGGCAGTGGCGGGGTTTAGCGCGGCACCATGGATCGCAGCGCAAACGACCGGGCAGAATCCGCAGACTCAAACTCCACAGACTCAGAATCCACAGACGCAGAATCCACCGAGCCACTCGCCGCAACAGGCGCCGACCACTGATCCCGATGACGGTCAGCCTAAGGCCAGCGACATCCAGAACGCTCCTAAGAAGCCGCCGGCGGCGCTGCCTACGCAGGATGACAGCTCGATCAAGCACGATGGCGGTAAGCATGACGTGGATGCCATCGGCAACCGGAACGTGGGATGCGGGCGCGGCGTGGGCAACTGGTACAGCGTGGAAAAGCAGGTCGCCATGGGGCGGTCTTTCGCTCAGCAGGTCGAGTCGCAGGTCAAGATGGTCAATGATCCGGTAGTGACCGAATACATCAACCGGATCGGCCAAAATCTCGTCCGCAATTCCGACGCCCAGGTTCCGTTCACGATCAAGGTGATCGATTCCGATGTGGTCAACGCCATGGCCCTACCCGGCGGATTCTTCTACGTGAATTCCGGTTTGATTCTGGCTGCCGACGAAGAAGCGGAAGTCGCCGGTGTCATGGCGCACGAGATCGCGCACGTCGCGGCCTGCCACGCGGCCCGCGAGCAGACGCGTGCTTCGCTCATTCAGATGGCATCGATTCCCTTCATCTTTGTGGGCGGCGGGATTGGATACGCCGGCTATGAGGCTGCGGGCATCGGCGGAATGTTCGGAATTCTGAAGTTTTCGCGTGGATTCGAAGCTGAGGCAGACTATCTGGGCATCGAGTACATGTATCGCGCCGGATACGACCCGTCGGCCTTCGTGTCATTCTTCGAAAAAGTCCAGGCGATGGAGAAGAAGAAGCCGGGAACGCTGGCCAAAGCCTTCGACACGCATCCACAGAACGCCGACCGCATCGCGAAATCGCAAGACGAGATTCGCACGATTCTTCCCGCCAAGCCGCAATATGTTGTAACGACGTCGGAATTCGATGACGTCAAAGCCCGGCTTGCGGCGCTCGAGAACAAGCACAAGCTGCTCGACCAGAAGGATGCTTCGAAGCCGAGCCTGCGGCGGACCTCGAATACGACTGACAAGTCAGACAGCAAGAAGGACGACGATGACCGTCCGACGCTGAAGCGCCGCGACGACTCCAACTGATTCACCGAAGAGCAAAAGCCCACGGTTCGCCGTGGGCTTTTTCGTTGTCGCAATCAGGAGTTATTGGTAGCTTCCAACAAGCGTGGAACGTCTATTTCACCTGATAACTGTGCTTCGGATAGTGGGTTTTCTTCACACTCTGTCGATACATCTTGTCCTGCGCCTTTTTCTGTTTCTTTAGGGTCTTCTTCATCGCCTTTTCTTGCTTCATGCGGGCTTTGTGCGCAGCCGGATCTTCACGGTAGGCAGGATTGGTCGTCTTCGCAAGAACCGAAGGGTTAACGCCCAAGCTGAGCGATGCCAGGCACAGGATGGCTGCAAGTCTCTTCATGGGATCAGCAAACAGCGCGCTCGCAAGATTCTAACCTAAATTCGCCGGCCAGCCACGCACTCTTTGGTAACTCGTTCCCCCCGACTCCAGGACGGCCCCCAATTGGGCCTTCCCACCCTGCGTTCATCTCCGTTGGTAGAATATTCCGCCATGGAATCCATTCAGTACAACCTGCCACAGTCCCGCATCCCCCAGGCCTGGTACAACGTTATGCCGGACCTTCCCAAGCCCTTGGTTCCAGTGTTGCATCCGGGTACGTTGAAGCCGATTGGCCCGGATGATCTGGCGCCGCTGTTTCCCATGAGCCTCATCCTTCAGGAGGTCAGCCAGGAACACCAGATTGAAATCCCCGAGGAAGTGCGGCAAGTATACGCACAGTGGCGGCCCTCGCCACTCTTTCGTGCGCGTCGCCTGGAGAAGGCTCTCGATACCCCAGCCCGCATTTACTACAAATACGAAGGTGTGAGTCCTGCGGGTTCGCACAAGCCAAACACCGCCGTCCCGCAGGCCTATTACAACAAGAAAGAGGGGACGAAGCGACTCTCGACCGAAACCGGCGCGGGGCAGTGGGGATCGTCACTGGCCATGGCCTGTGCTTTCTTTGGACTCGAATGCAAGGTCTACATGGTGCGGGTCAGCTACGATCAGAAACCCTACCGCCGCGCGATGATGGAGACCTTCGGCGCCTCCGTTACGCCAAGTCCCAGCAGGGAGACCGAGTCGGGCCGCGCGATCCTGAAGCAGGATCCACACTCCAATGGCTCGCTGGGCATCGCGATTTCCGAAGCCGTCGAAGTGGCTGCGAAGGATCCGCACACCAAGTACGCACTGGGCAGCGTTTTGAATCATGTCCTTTTACATCAGACCGTGATCGGACAGGAGGCGATCGAGCAGATGGCCCTCGCAGGCGACGATCCCGATGTGATCGTCGGTTGCACCGGAGGCGGATCGAACTTCTCCGGCCTCGCGATGCCGTTTCTCGGACGAAAGCTCAAAGGGCAGTGCAAGGCGCGGTTTCTGGCAGTCGAGCCCGCTGCCTGTCCCAGCCTGACGAAAGGCCGATTTGCGTACGATTTCGGCGACACCGCCCACCTCACGCCACTGGTCAAGATGCACACACTGGGCAGCACGTTCGTTCCTCCGGGAATCCATGCCGGGGGATTGCGCTATCACGGCATGGCCCCGCTGGTTTCTCATGTGCTCGATCTGGGATTGATCGAAGCCTCTGCCGTCCAGCAACTCGACGCATTCGCCGCCGGTGTGCAGTTCGCACGTGCCGAGGGAATCATCCCGGCTCCAGAAGCCTGCCATGCCGTCGCAGGAGCGATCAACGAAGCTCTGCGCGCGAAACAGGAAGGAAAGCAAAAGACGATTCTGTTCGGGCTTTGCGGACACGGCCACTTCGACATGCAGTCGTATATTTCCTACCACACCGGAAAATTGCAGAACTACGATTATCCGGAGGAGGAAATTGCGATGGCGCTGGCAGGACTGCCCGCTGTGGAATGATGGTGTGGCCCCGCAGTCGAAGGGACTGGGGCGCGCGGCCGTGCTCGTCTGACTGCAGGAGGACTTACGGTTTAGGACGCGGCTGAAGCGATTGGAGGAAGAATTCGCCGGATCTCCTCAGTTTTTCTTCCAGCCGCGCCGTGCAGTCACAACCGTTGCATGCCCAGGGCTCAGTACCATTCTCATCGCGGCATTTCCGCCGGTCGTGGGCGTCCCGCACCCGCTCGAGATCGAAATATTCCTCCCAGTACGGACGCTCCTCCAGCAAAGGCGTGGGGCAATAGCAGACTTCGACCCACCGGGCTGTCTGATCAGGACAGAGCCGCGCGTCCTGCATGTTGCGCAGGTATTCTCCTTCGGCCACGGAGCCTTGGCCGAGGGTCTGCTTCTGAATAGCATTCAACAGATCGTTTTCGCGACCAGTCTTTACACGGGCTCGCACCAGGTAACGCATACTCAAGTGTAGCCCCGGACGCCTTCGTCCGGGGCGCGCGAAGCGCGCAACGAAATCTGCTGTTGGCCAGATAACGGTCGTGCTTGCCCGACCCGCACGCTCGCTGTGCTCGCGGGGCGGACGAAGGCGTCCGCCCCTACACAATCAGGGCAAACCTGCCGCGCCCAGCATTTCTTGAAACTGGCTGCGCGTACGCATGTCGATCGACTGAGCCACGAGCTTGCCCTCGCGATCATAGACGAAGCTCTTGGGGATACCTTCGACGACGAAAGCTTCGTTCACCTTGCGCCCCGGGTCGAGCAGCACGGGATACGTGATCTTCCGCTCTGCAACGAACGGCGCCACCTTCGCCGCGTCCTCATCCGAGATCGACAGCACCACGAATCCCTGATCCTTGTACTTGTCGTACAAGGCCTGCAAGTCCGGCATCTCCTTGCGGCAGGGCGGGCACCATGTCGCCCAGAAGTTCACCAGCACGACTTTGCCCTTGAGATCGCCAAGACGCCAGGCCTTTCCCTGGAGATCTGCAAGCGTGAAGTCCGCCTTCTGACGCTTGGAATCATCGGCTTGGAGTCTTGCCATAGCTTCGTTGAACTGCGGATTATCCGAGTCCGCCTGCATATGCTCGTAACGGACCAGCGAGGCCAGTTCGACAAAAAGATCATCCGGTTGGCCCGGCTTGCCCGCTGGCGGCTGTTCGCGCAAGGACTGCGCCAGCGTGGTAGTGACCTCTTGCAACGTGTCCCGTCCAAAGTCTCCCTCGGTGGCAAGGTTGGCCAGCGCTCCGGCCAGACGCAGCTTGTTCGGGACCGCCGGCAGCCGCCGGATCTGCTCTGATAGTTCCTTCGTGACGCGTGTCCGCACGCTGTCGTCGAGCTTTCGCAACCCACGGATTTGTTCGACGATTGGTTTTTCCTGATCGCTCCAGACGACCTTCTCCTGCGCTTGCATAGCTAGCAAAAAAAACAGCCCCGTAGCCATCAGGGCAGTGGTAGTTCGACGATTACTCATGAGGAATTCGACGTAGAACAGAATGGGCCGTGAGCCCAATGTTGGCTAAATAAACATTTCGTCCTGCGGGACAGGACGCCGCTCCTCGCGCCCGCCATTGCGGCGATTGCGGCCACTGAACAGAAATTCCAGGCCTACCGTGATCCCCTGCACCAGTCCGGAAATCTGCTTGACTGGCGAGACCACCGTCTTGTGCACGATGTCGGAAGTCTGCTCTACACGATCGAGCGTCCGGCTCAGCAATTCGTCGCCGCGGATGATCTGCAGGCGCGCGCGGTCAATCATGTCATTCACAGTCGCATCGACGCGTTTTATCTCAGACCGCAAAGTGTCCGTGCTCTCGGCCACATTGTCAACAATGGTCTCGACTTTCGGACGCAATATGGTGATCATCTCCTGCGCTTGCATCACAGTGGGCATGAGTTTCGTCTTCACGTCGTTTGCCAGTTCGTGAAGTTCCTGCGTGCTCTTGCGCATAGCCAGGTACATGGCTAGCAGAACACTCGCCTGCAGAAGGACGGCGATCCCCGTCAAAGCCACAAATACCGACATTTTGTCCATACGAGTCCTCCGGCAGCCACCGGGCGCATGCAGAAGAAGAGCCGGCGCAAGAAGAGTTAGAGGTTCTTGGACGTCCCAGGTCCGGCTTCCGTCGTCGCCTCGTGATAAGCCTGCCGCCCGGCTTCATACGCGGCGCGGAACTGCTCCTTCTGCTGGTTCACCGCGTCGCGGCCACGGTCGGCCCACTGCTGTGCCTGTTCGCGCGCTTCCCGCGCGCGACCGCGCACGTACTCCCGGCCTTCCTCGGCGCGGGCCCGCAGTTGTTCCCGGGTTTCAGCGCCGGACCGCGGTGCATACAGAACTCCCGCCAGCGCTCCTAATCCCAATCCCGCCAGGAACCACACGAAACTATTTCCATCACGATCCGACATAGCACCTCCTCGATGAATGCGACACCAAAATGGTACAACCTCCCTGTTGCAAACACAATTACAGGGAGACTCTAATAGCGCGCCCGGAGTTGATGCGAGAAACTACTTCTTGGGTTGCGCGGGTGGATTCGCGGGCGCATTTCCAGGAACTGGCTGTGTCTTTACAGGTTGCGATTTAATCCCCTGCAGAACTGACGTCGGAGCCCCGCTTCGCTTGCTGGCATACACCGCCAATGTGATGGAGGTGACCATGAAGGCGACGGCAGACCAGGTCGTGGCCTTGGATAGGGCGCTAGCCGCTCCACGCGGTCCGAACGCCGTCTGGCTTCCTTGTCCGCCAAATGCGGCCGAAATGTCGCCGCTCTTGCCGCTTTGCAGCAACACAACCACGATGATGAAGAAGCACACCAGCACGTGTATGGTAGTGACCAGATAAATCATAAGTTCAGTGTTTTCCTGAGTTCGACAGCGAACAGACTGCAAAAGCAGATTCGCTCGGATTTCCGGAGGCAAGTGATGGTGCGGAAGGCGGGACTTGAACCCGCATGCCTTTCGGCGCCACCCCCTCAAGATGGTGTGTCTGCCAATTCCACCACTTCCGCACTGATGCGATTCGCAACCGCCGGGCATTTCATTATAGCAAAGCCAAATTGCCGACCGAGGATCGCCGAATGCCTTTGGATGAGGGCGCGTGGGGAAATCGACAATCGGAACTCGGCAATCTAAAATCCCTTGACCCTGACGCGACGTCAGACCGTAAAACCTCGATCGAGGACACTGTGAACCGTACCTATCAGCCTCATGAGTTTGCCAAGCGGGCCGGAGTTACGATCCGCGCACTGCACCACTACGACCGCCTCGGGCTGCTCAAGCCTAGCGGACGTACCGCAGCCGGCTATCGCCTCTATACCGATCGCGACCTGGTTCGTCTGGAGCAAATCGTGGCGCTGAAGTTTATTGGTTTCCCTCTGTCCCAGATTCGGGATGTACTCAGCCGGAAAGATCTTGACGCGATGGCCATGCTTCGCCAACAGTGCCGGATCATCGCCGACAAACGCGAGCATCTGGACCGCGCGATCCTCGCCATCGAACGAGCCGAGGAGGCCCTGGCGTCAGGCGAACTATCCGATTGGGAACCGTTCCGGAAAATCATCGAGGTGATTCAAATGCAAACCCGCAAAGACTGGATGAAGAAGTACTACTCCGAAGAGCAACTCGAGAACCTGCGCAGCCGCTGGTCACCCGAAGTTCAGGCCGAGTCGGAACGCGGCTGGAACGAACTGATCCGCGACGTGGAGGCGGCCATTGCCTGCGGCGAGTCTCCGGTGAGCGAAACAGGCCGCAAGCTCGCAGAGCGCCGCCAGAAACTGCTCGACCTGTTCACCGGAGGAGATCCCGGCATCAAGGCGAACCTTCAGAAGCTGTTCGCCGATAAGGCGAACTGGCCCGAAACCTACAAGACACCCTACAGCCAAGAAGTAAACCAGTTCCTCTGCGACGCGGCGAGGGGCCTTGCCAAAGCCGCTGTGTGACTCGCTGTTCTGTCAGGAGGGTGAGCCAACGGGCTCATCCTCTATCTTTTCATCGCCGGAGAGCCTCACTTCAGCGAAGACAATCCCGGTTGCAGCCAGGAAAACAGGAAGCCTGACCACTCGGGAAATACTTGCGTTATCAGCCCGAGCAGCGGTGCCGCCCCATACCCCACTACTTTGAACCAGAATTCGGAACCGAGTTGTCCCGGTTCGGTGTTAGTGACGTGACTGAGAGTTACATCACGATGCATGTCGGCGTACGTAAAAACGACGATTCCGCCGAACGCCACAAACAGGAAGAGCAGAATCCAGCTCAGCAGCGTGCGCGGGTCGAAGGGATAACTCGACACCGCAATGCTCAGCGCGATGAACATGTACACTCCGCCCAGCACGATGGTGCGGATGCGCCCCAGAAGATTTTGCGCAAATCCCAGGTACGTCAGGCAGACCAGTTCCTCGCCGTTCCGAACCGCCTCATCCTTCGAGGGTGGCGGCCCGTTGCGGTCTTTGTCGTGCCCGTCATCCGGATTGATCTGGATCAGCGACTGTTTCTCCGACCTGGAGGCCGGGGCGACAAGCTCGGTGAGGACCACCCCGGTGGTCTCGGCAATCTGTCTCTGGAAGTCCTGAAATTTCTGGAGATCGGCCGCGTCTGGCTGGTTGTAATTCTTGGAGTACCACTCCGCAAACCGCAATCCCTCGGCACGGCTCAGGTTGATGGATCGCTTGCACATCTCGATGCCGTCAGCGGCTCCTTCCTGCGGCAGTGAGTTGTACAGGTGGTTCAAGCACTCCAACTGGCGCGAGAGCAGCTTGTAACGCACATCGAGCACGTTGCCGCTCATCTTCCACACACTGCCCCATGAAAATCCGTGCAGCGCCGAAAGTGTCCGCCGTAAAACCATCCGGTCGAGAAATACCAGAAGCTGGCGCGCAGTGGCCCATGTGCGCCATACCTGCCATGCCTCGGATAAAAGGAAGCTGCAGTAAAAGCAAAGCGCGAGGCAAAAAATCAAACCATAAGCGGTGCCCTGCGTCGCACCCAGGTTGCGAACTGGTACACCACGCGTGAAGCCAAACATCAGTAGCGCCACCACGGCGAAGAGAATCACCGTCACCATTACGTTTTCCTGTGCCAGAGGCTTGGCAATGCGCTCTGCTGGAACCGCCACATTCTCCTGGCTGAACATCGAGAGCTTCAGCTCCTTCTGTTTTCCATGATTCACGGCAGCGGGCGACGGAAGCTTGACTCCCAGGGTTTCAAGCGGAGGAAGACAGGGGCGGTCAGGACCAAACAAGGCCAGACCATGCAGCGCGTACCAAAACCAGCAGTAAAGCCCTCCGGCCATAGACAGGAACGGAACAATCGGAGATACACCGCTGGCCAGATGCATCGAGCGCCAATAAACGAACGCGCGGTTGGCCAGCAGAAGCACCGCCTCGAGTGGCCAGACCCACGCCAGGAAAAAGGCTGCCGTCAATGCGGCATACAGTAGCAGAGAGATATTCACCCGCCGCTGGAGATTGAACCCGTTCCCGGCGTCTCCGTTCAACTTTCGAGTCGCGACAATGTTCGCCACGATTGCCACAGCGGTAACGACCCACACAAAGACCACAACGGACCACACCAGCCAGCTTTTTGCCGGAGGACCCGAAACCGTTGCGAACGTGCCACTGCCCCAACCAACCACCAGCGTCATCAGCGCGATCAGGTAGCTACCGATCAGCACGAGCCCCGTGTGGCGACGGCCTGCGGTGGCAAAGTGGGCACGAAACGCAGGCTTGGCCGTGAACGATGCAAATCGGCAACACAGAAGGTGAAAAACCGCGAGCCCGCACAATACCACTAGCAGCATTCTTGTGGTGCGGGGAATCCCAGGCCAGTTCGGATGCTCCGATGTTTCCATCCCTGTCGGACTGCTCTCTGTGGTTCGCGACAAGAGAGTGCGGTCGTTGAGCGCCGCCAACGGCCAGACACCATGCTTCGTGATGACGGACAGCCACATTGCAGGTCGGCAGGTCATGCCGGTGGCGTTTGACTTGCACGCGTCGTCTTCTGTCCAGAAAGGCGGACTGTAGTCGGGCAGCGGGGCGTACATATTCGAGGTGGCCTGACACCGCAGGGCCGGCGCGAAGATTTCCTGTTCCGGCGGAGGTAGGTGTTTGTCAGCGAATTCACAACTTAAGAGAGGCGTCTGCCCGTTCGCGCGCGCCAAATTCTGCAATAGCATGCGCGATGCAATGTACGTTCCTTCGGTGGAATTCTCAGGAAACACACGGTGCGAGTGAGTCTTGTTCGGCGGCAACGCGGTCCACTCTCGCGCCCACGCAAACAAGGGATATGTAGACAGAGTCATCACTCCGCTGAGGGCCATCGCATCCTGACCTCTTTGAAAAAGCAGATCAGAATTGAGGATCACGACTCTGGCCTCGGGGTAGTCCCGGCGAAGAAAATTTGCCAGGAACATCGGATCCAACGTGCTGCTGCTGCGGATAATCACGTATTCCACCCGGTGTGCTCGCAGAACATCCACAATGCCCAGCAACTGGGCTTCCTGCGAAAGTGGAGTCTGATTGCCGCCATAGGTCCGCACGGTGTCGTGTTGCCGTCCCGAAGGATCGGCAAGGTCCGTGGGCAGACTCTTCCGCTGGGCGCTGTCCTGACTCTGTTGTTCTGAACCCAGACTGAACATGGACTGGGTCTGATAGGCGGCGCGCAAGGTCGAGATGTCACGCGGGTAGAAAAGTTTGATCGCTTCCCGGCAACTGTCTCTCGAAGCGGGGGGTGCGTCCTTATGATTCTTTTTGCCAGTCGGGCGGCTCTCCTCGACCACGCTGTAGCCGTATGCCGTTTCATCTTCCGAGAGAATCGCCAGGTTCTTGGGAGGCTCATCCGGGGCAAAGTACCGACACAATTGGTCGAGAGCGGTTTCGTCATCGTGCACGAAACTGCGAAAATCAACGCCCTTGGTATGCGCGAAGCTCACCCCACCCCGCCGACTGGAGGTACTCCCGGAGTAAATCGCAACTTCTTTTCCGCCATTCAGACTGCCCATGCCCTTCGTTTTGGCGAGCAACTCCGCCAGAGAAGGGAATGCCCCTGAGGACGTTGGTCCGAGAATCGCAACCGAGGTCCGTTGGTCGTTGGGCTGCTGCAAAGCCCGAATCCATGCCACGGCGTTTTCAAATTGCTCGCGGTGGATGCCTCGCGTCGGTTCCTCCCCGACAATGAAGACGATCAACGCCTTCTGGTAGGGGACGTCGCTGCCTCGGAACAGAAGGATTCCCGGCTGATCTTCGCGCTTTTCCTTCCGATTCTCAGCCTCGTCCTGGTCCTTCAACGAGCCATGAGACGGCTCTTCTGTTTCCCACGGCAACCACGAGGAGTCGTATTCATAGCCTTCATCCTGTGCGCCTTGTTGAAGCGCTTCCACGAAGCGGTCAAAGAGGAGCGAGAAGTGCGTGTGCAACGGATCCGGAAAGGTGGCAATGACAAAATGGTTCTGGAATCTGGCATCGAGCGGAGCAGGAGGCGGTTCCTGTTCGTAGCAGACGCGTGGGCCAGTGATCTTCTCGTGCAGGAAGAAATGTTCGAATAACGGAACGATCTCGGCACACTGAGGCAAGGCCCCGTCTTCGGCTTTGCCCTTTATGGAGGCTTTTGCCGTGATTGTGGCTTGTCCACTCTGCCGTTCAGCGACAGCGGTCGCACCTGGCTTACCGCCCGACTGCGAAGAAATTCCCACGGCCGCCACGATCGCCATCGTAGCCGCGGTACCCCAGGCTAATTCTTGCTTCATTGCGTGATCTCAATCCGGGGGAAGGGATAACGCATCAACACAACCCACTGAGTGGCAACAGTTAACACCCCTCGCCGACTCCGGGTCAACCAAGCAAAATCCCGTTCGGGATTCGTAACACTGCAGTCTCTATGGGATAGCCCCCTCGACTGTCCCTTCGAGCGAATCTCGCCCTCACATACGCCCCATGGTTCTTGCTATTGAATAGTGATCGATCAGGCCAAAACATTTCTTGTTGACACTGTTGGTGCCCAAGCCTATTGTGAATGGTCCGGCAGTCATGCCGGAAGCCGTATCTCATGCAGAGTGGCTGAGGGTAACGGGCCCGCAGAAGCCACGACAACCGGATCAGGAACCAGCCTGATCAAATGGTGCCAATTCCCGCCCGGTTCGCGGGGGACATGAGGTCTCGGTGAGTATGCGCCTCATCCCCTTAATCCCGGATGAGGCCTTCGTGTTTTTGGGCGCGCAGAGCCGAGCGCAGCCGCTGGAGTTAGTCATGGACTGGCGCATTTACTTTGATCATTCCGCAACCACCCCACTCGACCCCCGCGTGCTCGAGGCAATGGGGCCCTATCTCGGCGGAGTCTATGGAAATCCATCGAGCCTGCATCAGGAAGGACGAATCGCCCGGCGGGCGGTCGACAACGCCCGTCGGCAGGTCGCCGCTCTCATTGGAGCTCAACCGGAAGAGATCACCTTTACGGCCAGTGGCACCGAGGCCGACAACCTGGCCCTCATCGGTGCGGTTCGCGCCAGCGGGAAACCGGGCCATGTCGTAACGACTGCGATCGAGCACGCCGCCATCCTTGAAACATGCAAGTTTCTAGCGAGCAGAGGCACAAAGATCACTCATTTGCCGGTGGATGTCGACGGCATGGTCCGGCCAGAAGGCCTGCTGCGAGCGCTCCAGTCAAACGTCACGCTCGTGTCGGTGATGGCCGCCAATAACGTGGTCGGAACCATCCAGCCGATCGAGGAACTTGCTCAGCTAACGAAGTTGCACGGCATTCTGTTTCACACCGATGCAGTGCAGGCCGGCGGAAAGATCCCCCTCGACGTGAAGCGTCTCCAGGTGGATCTCCTCTCACTCTCAGCTCACAAGCTGCACGGGCCGAAGGGCGTGGGAGCGCTCTATGTGCGCAAAGGTGTCAAGCTCTCGCCCATCATCTTCGGCGGTGGCCAGGAGCACGGACTCCGCTCGGCGACAGAGAATGTCGCCGGCATCGTGGGTTTCGGCGCCGCTGCCGAAATCGCAAAAAGAGAATTGGATGAAGAAGCCCCGCGCCTGGCAGGATTCCGCGACTACCTCGCGGCGGAACTGCTGCGGAATTTTGCCAATGCCTATCTGTTCGGACATGCCACCCAGCGTTTGCCCGGGCATCTGAGTTTTGGTTTCCGCGGATACGAAAGGGAAGTAGGCAAGCTGCTCACCGCCCTCGATCACGCCGGGATTGCCGTCTCCGCGGGCAGTGCCTGTAGTGCTCATCATGCCGGAGAACCCTCGGGCGTCCTGCTGGCGATGGGGTACGATGAACAAAGGGCGCGCGGGTTGATTCGGGTGAGCCTGGGGCGATTCAACAATGAAGAGCAGGTGCTCCGGTTCCTAAAGATCCTGGAGAATGCGGTCTCCGAAATCTACGGGCGCCACGCCTTAGCCGTGTCCGAGCAGTTCGAGCCAGAGCATGAGCAAGACTTCCACCCAGCGAATTGTTGAGTTCTATGCTGAAGCTGATGAAGCTTCACGCCTCGGGAGCAACTGGTTTCAGCTCGAACATGCACGCACACAGGAACTAATCCAGCGCTATCTGCCGCCCGCTCCCGCTACAGTAATCGACGCTGGCGGTGCCTCGGGAGTCTATGCCTGCTGGCTTGCGTCGCTGGGATATCAAGTGCACCTGATTGATCCGGTTCCGAAGCACGTCGAGCGGGCGCGAGAGGCATCTCGCAACCAGTCGGATCACTCGCTCGCCTCTGCCGAGGTCGGCGATGCCCGTCGACTTCCATTTGGCGATGCCACGGCCGATGCGGCACTCCTGCTCGGTCCGCTCTATCATTTCGTCGACAAAAATGACCGCCTTGCCTGCCTGCGCGAAGCACACCGTGTGCTACGTCCGGGAGCGCTGGCGTTGGGAGCAGGCATCAGCCACTTCGCCTCACTGTTGGATTCGCTGACGCACGGATTCTTCGATGACCCGAACTTCGCTCCCATCCTCGACCGTGACCTTGAAGATGGTCAGCATCGCAATCCCACCGGCAAGCCGCTCTATTTCACGGATGCCTATTTTCATCGTCCGGGTGAATTGTCGCGCGAGTTTCTATCTGCAGGATTTCAGGTCTTGGAAGTATTACCGATCGAAGGCCCCGGATGGCTCGCTAGAGATTTCGACCGTCTCTGGAACGATCCCACCCAGCGCGAGCGCCTGCTCAATGCAGTTCGGAAAATGGAGCGTGAGCCATCGATTCTGGGCGCCAGTTCGCACATCATGGCGATGGGACGCAAGCGTCCGTAGTTGCTTGGAGCGTGCGACAGCATGGGAATGCCCAAGAGGCTCCCATAGCCGGGACCGCCTGATTGCGCGCTTGGCGCGCAACCGCAGACGAGGCATCCGCGGCTACACAATCAGCGTGGGAACGCCAGCCATCGACCGTCCAACGGGCGAAGCGAGCCGCTCGTGATCACGCCACCGCGGCGTGCTGATAAGCCAGCTTGTCCACTGTCGGGTTGACCAGCCGTGCCATATCCTCCCAGCGCATGCGCACCAGTTCACGATGCGATCCAGCACTGAAAGTGATCTCCTCCTGTCGCGACAGGCTGACTTCGGCATATACCGGCATGTCGTAAAGATTGCCGAAGGGCGGCATGGCACCGGTTTCGCAGTCGGGGAACGCATCCTTGAACTCGCGCTCGGTCGCCACGTCGACGGCTTTCGCCCCGGTCAGGGTTCTCAGTTGATCGAGATCGACGTGATCCGACGCCGGAACCACAGCCATCGCCAGGATGCCATCAATCTTGACGATCACCGTCTTGGCCAGTTTTTTGCCGGAAACATGTGCCAGCGCGGCCACTCCTTGCGCCGTGTAGGCCAGGGAATGAGAAATCACCAGGTACTTGATGTTGTGGGAATCGAGAAACTCACGCAGCTTGGAGAGCGGCATACGACCTCCTCGGAGAAGGGATTTGTGAGGAGCCGCTTTACGCGGTGGTACAGCATTACATTTTACCGCCGTGGCGGAGATCTTCTGTGCGCCAGATCACGCAAGGTCTTGATCAGCCGCATAGGCCGATTGTGATCCCCGTCATCGCATAGCCCGGTAACGGAAAGGACAATTAGCAAGAGCAGAGATTGGAACGAATCGCGTCCGCTCGGGAAACAGGAAGGAGGCTCCTATGCGAATCCCCCAAATCATTTTTACTGTCGGGCTGGTGGTTCTGGTCGTGCTCCTGCTCACCCCGCGACGCCACCCCCTTGCTTACAATGCCAAAATCGAAATTCAACTTCAGGGAACCGTCGAAGATGTCCGGGAGTTCTATTGCCCGGTCAGCGGAGAGATCGGCACACACTTGACCATAGCCACCGAAAAAGGAACCCTGCAGGTGCACGTGGCCCCAAGCCGCTTTCTGAACAGAGAGCAGTGGCAGTTCTCGAAAGGCGATCAGGTTTTCGTAGTGGGAGCGCCCATCGTCCTCCAGGGGCGCCGAGCCATTATTGCCCGCTCAATCACCCGTGGATCTGAAGCCATAGCCTTGCGGAAGGAGGACGGGAAGCCCGTCTGGGTTAATTAGGCCCCCCGTTTTTTAAAAAAGGCTGGAACCTGTTTTTAGCCGCATCCCGCCTCAGTATTTCACGATGGCGGAAAATGATTTCGGATCCAGCGAAGCTCCGCCCACCAGGGCTCCGTCGATCTCCTCCTGCGCCATCAGCGAGGAAACATTCTCCGGTTTCACCGATCCGCCATAAAGAATCCGCAAATGGTTCGCGAACTCTTCGCCAAAAATCCCGGTCGCTTCCTTGCGGATTACCGCATGCGCCTCGGCGGCGATTTCCGGCGTAGCTGTTTTTCCCGTACCGATTGCCCACACCGGCTCATATGCAATCACGAGCTTGGCCGCCTTCTTCGCAGAAATCGCGTGAAATGCCCGCACGCACTGCCGACGAAGAACGTCGTCGGTCATGCCCGCTTCGCGCTCCTCCAGTACTTCGCCCACGCAGCAGATCGGCGTCAAACCGGCTTCCAGCGCGGTCTTCAGTCGGAGGTTCACCGTGTCATCAGTCTCCCCAAAATATTGCCGCCGCTCCGAATGTCCGATGATCACCCAATTGATTCCCAATGCTTTCAGTTGTCCGACAGACGTCTCCCCCGTAAAGGCTCCCTCGTCCTTCCAGTGCACGTTCTGCGCGCCGATCGCCACGTTCGATCCCTTGGCCGCGTCCAGAGCTGCAGGTATGTCCAGAGACGACGGACACACGACGATCTCGTCGCGGTTGTGCCCGGCAACGAGCGGAAGGAAGTCTCGGAAGAAGTCGCGAGACTGGTCGGGAGTCTTGTACATCTTCCAGTTGGCAGCCATCACTTTTTTTCTCATGAGTTCGCCTTTTCGATTTGAAATGAAGAGTCCGTTCTGCTCAGTTTTTCTGCTGCGCGCTCAAATTTCTCGCGCATCGCTGCATTGAAGAGTACAAATCGGCATAAGACAACATTTGTTGCAGCTTTCAACGCCATGATGGTTGAGGAAATTGCGATCGGCGCGGCTTCATGGGGAGGATACCCAAATGCTCCCGTGGAGATCGCGGGAAATGAAAGCGAACGCAATTCCCGCTCGTCGGCGAGTCTGATGGACTCACGATGACAACTCGCTAACGCCTCGGCTTCGCTCGGTCCGCCACCACAATAAACCGGTCCGACGGTATGAATTACGTACTTCGTCGACAGTCGACCGCCACTTGTGATGACAGCTTGCCCCTCTGGCAGCTTCCTTATATGGCTGACGATCTTCCGGCATTCCTCCAAAATCGCCGGGCCGCCCGCGTGATGAATTGCCCCGTCCACGCCACCTCCGCCCAGCAGGGAAGAGTTCGCCGCGTTCACGATCGCGTCGGTCGTCTCCTTCGTGATGTCGGCCGGACCGTCGATTTCGATGATCTTCTGATCACCCAGGCGAAGTCGCATAGAAAGTCTCAACTCGTGGCGACCTTTCCCATAAACTTATAGCTGGAGAGGATACGCATCGTATGTGCGCCAACACTCCCCCGAACTCTTCTACTGACAGACTCCATCTCGATCGCTTCCTGCTCGCCCAGGAGCGCGTCTATCCGCACGTCCTCTCGGAACTCCAAGCTGGCACAAAAATGAGCCACTGGATGTGGTTCATCTTTCCCCAGATCCGCGGATTGGGCCGGAGTCCGATTTCGATCGCGTACGCGATTTCTTCTCGCGATGAAGCTCAGGCCTTCTTGCAGCATCCCATCCTTGGGCCACGTCTAAAGGAATGCACACGGTTAGTCCTGCAGGTCGAAGGTCGTTCCGCCCTTGAGATCTTCGGAGAGCCCGACGACATCAAATTCCGATCGTCGATGACCCTCTTCGCCCAAGCCTCCAGCGATGACGACATCTTCGAAAGGGCGCTGCAGAAGTACTTCGACGGCATTCCGGACCAGTTGACCATCGACCGCTTGTAACGTGATGCCCTCGCATCGCGGGAGCAGACCCTTTGATTGCGCTCAGGGCAGGCTGCGTCCGCCCATACACGACTATTTCTTGTCGGTTAGCGCTTCCACTCCCGGAAGCTTCTGTCCTTCGAGGAACTCCAAGGAAGCGCCCCCGCCGGTGGAGATGTGCGTGATCTTGTCCGCAACATTCGCAGCCTTCACTGCCGCCACCGAGTCGCCGCCACCCACAATCGAGATCGCGCCTCCGTTATCGGCAACCGCGTGCGCAATCTTGAATGTCCCCTTCGAAAAACCGGGTACTTCGAAGACGCCCATGGGCCCGTTCCACACGATTGTCCGGGCGTCGGAAATGGCATCCGAGAACAGTTCGATCGTCTTCGGACCAATATCGAGCGCCATCTTGTCGGCGGGAATAGGCTGGCCTTCGCCGATCTGGGTGATCACGGCATTGGCTTCTGGTTTCACCGCGATCACATGATCGACAGGCAGCAGCAACTTGACGTTGTGCTTCTTGGCGTCTTCCAACAGGCTCCTGGCCAGATCAACTTTGTCAGCTTCCAGCAGCGATTTGCCGATCTCCTGCCCCTGCGCCTTGAGGAAGGTATAAGCCATGCCGCCGCCGATGATCAGCACATTCACTTTGCTCAACAGGTTCTGAATGACGCCAATCTTATCGCTGACCTTGGCCCCGCCCAGAATTGCGACAAACGGCGGCTCCGGGTTCTCCAGCGCCTTGCCGAGATATTTCAATTCCTTTTCCATGAGCAGGCCCGCAGCGCACTGCTTCATGAATTTGGTGATGCCCTCGGTCGAGGCATGCGCCCGATGCGCCGACCCGAAGGCATCGTTCACGTAATACTCCGCGAGATTCGCCAACTGTCGCGCGAATTTCGGATCGTTGGCTTCTTCTTCGGCGTGGAAACGCAGGTTTTCGAGCAGTAGCGTTTGGCCTTTTTCCAGTTGTGTGGCGACTTCTTCGGCTTCGGGGCCAACGCAGTCTGGACAAAACCCGACGTTTTCGCCGCGCGCCAGTTCCTTGTCGAGCAGCATGCGGAGCCGCTCGGCCACAGGTTTCAGACTCATCTTTGGATTGGGCTTGCCCTTGGGCCGGCCCAGGTGAGAAGCAAGAATCAGCCGCGCTCCATGCCGCAGGGCATATTCAATTGTAGGCAGGGTTTCGCGGATGCGGGTATCGTCCATGACGCGCCCGTCATCGAGCGGCACATTAAAATCGACGCGCATGAACACACGATTACCACTCAGAGGGAGATCACGAATCGAAAGCTTGGACATGGGAGAGTCCTCTTTCAGATAGTTTTGGCAGGTGGGTGGCCCACTCGAGCCGCGTCTATTGCGACTAGAGTGGGTCCGCAATCCTTTACAGGCCTTTGCTGGCGATGTAGTTGATCAGGTCGCGAACGCGGCAGGAGTATCCCCACTCATTGTCATACCAGGAGATCACCTTCACGCAGTTGCCGCCGACCACCATCGTCGAAGGCGCGTCCACGATCGAAGAGCGCGAGTCGCCTTTAAAATCCGATGAGACCAACTCATGCTCCTCATAACCGAGGTAGCCCCTCAGCGGACCGCCCTCTGACGCCTTCTTCAGCGCCGCGTTCACTTCCTCTTTACTGGTCTTCTTTTCAACCCACACGACCATGTCGACCACAGAAACGTTCGGAGTCGGCACGCGCATCGAGAATCCGTCGAGCTTGCCCGCCAGCTCCGGAATCACCAGCTTCAAAGCTTTGGCTGCTCCGGTGGTCGTTGGAATCATCGACAGCGCGGCTGCACGAGCGCGCCGCAGATCCTTGTGCGGGAAGTCGAGAATGACCTGGTCATTGGTGTAGGAGTGAATCGTCGTCATCGTGCCACTGACGATCTTGAACTCATCATTGATGACTTTCGCGACCGGCGCCAGACAGTTCGTGGTGCAGGAAGCATTGGAGATGATGTTGTGCTGCGCACCATCATATTTCTCGTGATTGACACCCAGCACGACGGTGACGTCTTCGTTCTTTGCTGGAGCCGAGATGATGACTTTCTTCACCGGCCCGCGCAGATGCTTCTTGGCCTCATTGGCATCCGTGAACTTGCCGGTCGACTCGATCACGACCTGCGCTCCCACCGACTCCCAGGGCAGAGCCGCGGGATCCTTCTCTTTGAATACCTTGATCGTCTTGCCGTCGACTGTGATGCTGTCTGCTCCGGCTGAAACCTGGTTCGGCAGGTTGCCGAGGACAGAGTCATACTTCAGCAGGTGAGCCAGAGTTTTCGGTTCAGTCAAATCGTTGACGGCGACGAACTCCAGGTTCGAATCCTTGAGCGCGGCTCGCAACACATTGCGGCCGATTCGGCCGAAGCCGTTGATACCAACTTTAATTGCCATATCTCCTCCGTAGATTTATGAAGGCGGAACGACAGTGTTTTTCCGATGGATTGGTAAACTAATGATGGTAACAGGGAAGGGGAATCGGCGTAAACGTTCACGCCATTACTTTTAGACCTGCATTTCCGATCACGCGGATCAGTGCGGAGGATCACCGAAATCTTTTGTTGACCTTGAGCGGGTCACTCAGCGCCCGCCTTTATCACGCGTCTCCTATAATGCTCCGACCTGTAAAAACGTGACTTGGGGAGCGTTCCGTGGATTCTCGGCTGCTGAATGATCGGTTCCCGCGTTCGAACAAATATCATCCCGAATGGCTTATCGCGGGTTGCAGCGGCGGCGCCAACCCATTGTGGCTGACCGAGTGGTTGACTCGCGACTTTCAATTGCGGCCGGGGATGCGTGTGCTCGATTTGGGATGTGGACGAGCCCTGTCATCCATATTCCTCCGGCTGGAATTTGAAGTCGAGGTTTGGGCTGTCGACTTGTGGTTCAGCGCCTCCGAAAACTCACAGAGAATCCGCGACGCCGGTGTCGCGGATCATGTCTATCCGATCCACACAGAAGCGAGGGCGCTGCCGTTTGCAGACAACTTCTTCGATGCAGTCGTTGCCATCGACTCCTTTCCATATTTCGGAACTGACGATCTCTATTTGAACTACCTGGCTCGCTTCGTGAAGCCTGGAGGTGCGATTGGAATCGCCGGGGCCGGGCTCATGAGGGAGATGGAAGAGGCAGTTCCTGAAACGCTTACCTCCTGGTGGGAACCCAATATGTACTGCCTGCACTCGCCTTCCTGGTGGCATTCGCACTGGAAGAAAGCTGGAATTGTCGACGTAGAATTGGCCGATTCCATGCCCGATGGCTGGCGCGTCTGGCTGGAATGGCAAGCCGTAGTGGCCCCGAACAACCTTGTCGAGATCCGTGCAGTTGAATCGGATGCAGGCAACTATCTTGGTTACGTTCGGGTAGCTGGTCGTAGGCGGCTTGATGCCAGGCTGGACGAGATAATTCAGTCTGTCCCTACGAATTACACTCCGCAACCGCTTCTCCGGTCGAACGAAACGAGACCAACGCCCTGACTCGCCAGGAAACCCACAAAGATTGTGTAGGGCGGACGCGGGCGTCCGCCCCGCACTCGTAGCGAGCGTTCGGCGACGGACAATCCAAATATCGTGCGAATGCCACCAGGAAGGAAAGTGTAGGCAGTGCATAGACTGCCGAAATCCCCTCTCCGGAAACGTGACCTTGGTAATGTTCCTCGATTAATTACCACCTGAAATCATCTAATCCAAACGCCCATTCAGCGCCAGGGGAACCACGAAAGAGGACTAGAGCGCTTGGAAAAAACGCGCGACAAGCAAACCGGCGAATCCAAAGTGAGGATCGTTGAGCAGATACAGGTCTGCCTCCGCTCGGGGGACTACCCTCGCGCGATAGATTCTTTGCGACGCGCGGCTGCTGAATTTCCCAACGATGCTGAGTTGTCCGAACTGGAAAAGTCTGCGCAGGATGGCGTCAAGCGCAAGACCGATGCCGATCGCCTGATTACGGAAAGCCAGGAGCTGTTCGCGCAGCGAAAGTCCGCCGAAGCGATTCAGTTGTTGCGCAAGGCCTACGAACTGGACAAGCAGAACTCTCTCGCCCGCTCCATTCTTGCCAACGCGCTAGTGGAACACGCGAATTCCATTGCGGAGACCGATTGGCTGGAAGCCGAGACGCTGACCAATCAGGCGCTCGCCTTGAACCCTGCGCATCCCACCGCCAAAACCATCCATGGCCTGATCGCAGACCAGAAGAAAAATAGCTCTGTCGATGATTGGGTTGCGCAAGCGCGCAAGCGGCAGTCCTCTGGCGATCTGTTCGCAGCCTTGGCGTGGGTAGCAGAGGGATTGGCGGTTCATCCGGACGATCCCAAGTTGCTTCAGGTTCAGGATGCGATCCAGCGCGACCAGAGCGCTCGCCGGCGTCAGGCCCGCCGGGGCGACTTAGCAGACTTGCGCCGCATGGAGCTTGAAATCGATAGAGCTGCGGACACTGCTGCAAAGCAAGCTTTAGCCGAGCGCATCCAGGGCCTGGCTGCCAAGTATTGGACCGATGGTGAAATCCTATCCATCGCCAATGGCCTTCTGCATCGGTTGGGATTGGCCCCGAAGGAGAGTTCCTCCGCCTCGCCACGCAGCAAAGGCGCGGCTGTCATTTTTCACGTCCCGCGTCCTAGCGCTTCAGAGGCTTCCCGCACCGCACCCATCTACGTTCCGCCAAGTACCGCTGTTGCGAGCCAAGTATCGCCGAGCCCTATTTTGCAGAGCCAATCTCCGCCGAACTCGACTCCATCGGGAAGCGCTGACACCCACATTGTCCCCGCGGTCAGAGTTCCGCCCAGCGTTGCTCCGCCACCCAAAGTCTCGACCATTCCGCCAGAACCCCAACTTGCCCCGCCACTGGTCGCTATCATTGCGACCACCGAGCCTCCTGTATCGTCTGCAAAAGTCGCATCTCCATCATCCCGGCCGAAACGGCCTTCCAGGTCGAACCCCACAAGGCTAATCCTGGTTTCATCTGCCGCGATAATCCTCGTTGCAGGGGTTTTCTTCTTCACGCGAAAACATTTCTCCCCGCCCGCTGCGAAGACGCCATCTGTTGCTCCCACGGACTCAGCGACCGTTTCTACCCCGGCTGTAGCCGCTCCAACCGCGCCTCCCGCGATCGTTCCAGGCCCCGCACAACCGACTCCCGAACCATCTGTGTTAGCTTTGAGCCCTTCGTCCGACACCGCCACAAAAGTCACGGCTGATGATCAACCGCCTGCGGATTCCGCTCGCAACGTAGGCACGCTCCTCGTCGTTGCGGGGCAAGACGGCGCACGTGTGTCCCTCAACGGAAAAATTCAACTGCAGCTCACTCGAGCCGGCGAGTTGCGCCTGCCCAATCTCGAGGTCAAGGACTATGTTGTACAAGTCTCCAAGAGCGGCTTTCAGGATCCGCCACAGCAAACGATCCGCATTCGCAAGGGCGAACAGGCGAAGCTAGTCTTCGACCTCCAGCCGCAGCCACGGATGGCCTCGCTGACCATCCAGGGCGGCGCTCCCGGAATCACGGTTCTCGTCGACCAAGCTCCCGTGGGCAATATTCAGCCTGATGGCACACTCTCGGTAGCGAGCGTCAATCCCGGAGACCATACCGTCGAACTGCGCAAAGAGCGATTCAAGCCGCGACCGTTCAAGAAACACTTCGTCGCAGGGGAAACCATATCCCTGGCTGCCGCGGACGTTGCGCTGGAAGCCGCTCCCGGCGAACTGAAAATTACCTTCGCGCCGGCCGACGCCAATGTTGCCATCGTGAAGGGCGACCTTCTCAAGATGGTCAGCAGCGGAGTCCCGCTCAGTCTTGCCCCCGGCACTTATACTCTGACTGCGCGAACTGCCGAAAGGTTCACGCGTTCCTCCACGGTTGAAGTCGTCGCCGGTCAATCCAAGACTCTGGATCTGTCTCTTGCTCCAAACGGAATGTCGAAGTGGGAGGACCCAGACGCCTGGAAGCATGAGGGAGATTCTTTCGTTCGCAAAGGCGGAGACTTCGTCCTGTATGGAGTGGTTCCCGCGTCCGGCACCTTCGTTTTTTCTGCGATGCCCACGAAGGGGCATCTCGTGCAATGGGTACTCAACTACGCGGACCCCAAGAATTATGTCCTCTGCGCATTCGATGACAATAACTTCTATCGCAGCGTCATTCGCAATGGGGAGAAAACGGACGAAATCATCATTCCACACATAGGCGAAAAGAAAAGCTTCCACGCACTCCAGATCCGCGTCAGCCCAACGGAAGTCGTCCACCAGATCAAGCAGGGTGACAGTTGGAGGGTCCTGGATCGCTGGACGCAGCCCGGCGTGAACCTGAGCGCGGGCAAGTTTGGTTTCTACATCCCCGGCAACGACCAGATAACGCTCTCGGGCTTCTCCCACTACGCAGACCTGAGCACCCGCTAGCCCGGCTACGCTCGACCCCACTCGACCAGCAAACTACGTGACTGAAACCCGGTGGCGGTTCCTTTTGCTGTGGGCGCGCCCACGCAGCCTTCATTTGGCTTGAGTGGGGCAGTTTCGCGATCGTTGGGTAAAATCGCTATGTCTTGCCGATTGACGATCCTCGATTCGCAAGGGCCAATGAGGTGGATGCATGCCCGACAACCATGAGGTGGCGAAGCTCAGAGTTTATGAAGTACTTGTGGATGGCGAAACCTGGACGAGGATTTCCCGTCTCGACCAGGCGGGACCGGAGGACAAAGTCTTCGTTCTCGATCACGACGGCATGCTCGTGTTCGGAGATGGAGAGCATGGAAAGATTCCGCCGGAGGGCGCTGACGTGACCATTTCGTATCGACATGGTGGTGGAACCGCTGGAAACGTCGGCTTGGCGATCACCAGCAAGTGGCCTTTGCAAAGATCTACGTATCTCGTCAACATCGCCGATCGTGGATGCCACGTTCGCCACCTGAGCAGTACCGGCGAACACTGTTCGGGCGAAAAGCGTCCGCGTTATTTTTCAGGGCAATTCCTGACTGCGAGCGACTTCGAAGCCGAACAGAACTACTTCCTGCAGAAGAATCGTCGGCACAACCGCTGTCTGCATGGCATGGGTATTGCCTCAGGGTTAGAGATTACTGTCACGGGCGGCGGCGAATCTCCCGCCATTGTGATCTCACCCGGGTGTGCAATCGACTGTATGGGAAGAGAACTCATTGTCTGCGATCCAATTCCATTGGGCCTCCCCGATGGGCCATCTCCCCAGTTCGTTGCCCTGCGGTATTCGGAAAAAGAGACAGATTTCGTACCTTTTCCAAATCCGAATGAGGAGGTCCCATCCCGAATCGAGGAATGTGCTCTTGCCTGGATCGCAGCGGAAGTAGATACACCCGAGGCACTGATCATCGGACGTGTCTTTAACGGTGTCTCAGGGTGGAAGGCAGATACAACATTTCAGCCGCAGCGAACACGCTAGATTTTGTTGGCCTGCCTACTCGCAGAAGAGCAAACGGAAACAACTGTTGCAGTTCTTGACTGAAGCGGCCCACTGCGGAAGATGGTCATGACAGGCTGATTGGTGGCGAGATGCGGTAACGGGCCTTATGTGCCCGACTTTCGCTTCTTGACGTGCAGACTCCCTCGCCCATTCCATTCAATAAGGCCAAAAGTATTCACACCCTCTTTTCGAAACAATGCCCCAGACCGGATAGCGCGGTAAATTACGGATGTGATATCGCCGTTCTTCAGCGAGGTGCCAAATCGTTGCCCGATTTCCTTCCGCAGTTCATCCACATGAAGCGGCCGCGCATTTTCCAGCAAAATGGCCCGGATCATCTGCGGCTGCGAGATCTTGTGGCCATTGTGGTTCGTACCCGCTGGTCCGACACGCACGCCGAGGATCTGTCCCGCGTTTCGAAGAATTGCAATTTCCTGCTGCAGATCCAGCAACTGCTTTTCCTTCTCGCGCAGTACTTGCTCTAGGTTTTTCATAGGGCCCCTCACAGGACTCCCCATCCCGGTTTCAGCCAATGGGTCGAGCCACCCGATTCCCGTACTTCGCTCAGACTCGTTCCGGCGGACCGATGGAGCGGAGCCTATCTTGCTTGTAAGCCGACGGATCCTGTCTAAGTCACTTCCGGTAGATCTAAGTGCTTGTGCAGAGCTTGCAAAGCCGCACGGGCAATTTCATGATCTTCCCGCGTGTACCAGGAAGGCGCATAGTCCTCGAGAAGTTGATATAGCCGGCCCAGCGCACGGTCGAACAGTTCCAGATTCAGGTCAGCTTCAAGCGTGGAACCCGTGCTGCGGCGACTTACTCGCGCAATTGGTTGTGCAGCGTTCATCAGGATACCCTCGGCAGCCCGGGTGGCGCGACGGTTTCGTTTCCTACTGCAAGTCGCTTCCGAAAGTCCGCTTCGCATATCGCCCGTCCAAATGTCGAGCGTTCGGTGGGGAGGGGGCTCTTCTGCAGAACATTAAAGCTCAAATCGCAGGCATGGTGCGGTAAAGAAGTGTAATAGGCGAGTAAATTCCTTGTAAGGCCTTCGTTGTTCGCGATGTTGCATTTCGCAACTAAAGCGTGGTTCCATCTACTGATAGCTGCTTTCCCCCTCAGCGATGGTCATCTGTGAGACACCCAAGTAACGTTGACCAGTTGGGGCCTGCTTGTAATCCTGCCTACAATGCCGCGGGATATCACAAAATCTCGCAAACAGCGACCACCTCGCATCCGTGTGCCCCATCAACAGAAGGCGATTTTCGTGGTCGATAACCATAAGCTCGTTGGCATAGTGCAGCGGCTCTCATTGACTGGGGGATCGGCTCTGCTGGCCAAGGGGCCGATCGCCCAGGGAACGCTTGGGGAAATAGCTTTCGGAACCGTTTTTGGCAAAGTCCAGGCGCACATTGAATTTCTACACACCGGCGCAGATGGCGTTCCACTGGCGCAGGCATTCTCCTTTCTCACGATGGATGACATGAGCAGTCAACGCTTCAAATCGGCGCTCGCAGAAATGCATGCGTCCGACCTCTCTGATCTGGTACAGACACGGACAGCCATCGATAAGGCGTTCGAAACGCTGCGGGAGAGCATTCGCCAGCTTTCAGGAATGCTCAATTCAGGGCAGCGAAGGCGATCGAGAAGCTGACGCACGGCCAGCCTCCATTCGGGAATTGGTTGTAACACCCACGGGGATGGGTGGCCAGAGCACGCATTTTCGATATCATGCGTGTTTCTTCAACCCAGTACGCTTGATGAAATCAAGAATCGGCTGGATCGTCAGTGCAACCACGACGCCGAGAACGACCGACAGGATGTCGATCACACCGGAATTCCTGAAATGAACGTAGCTGACAATCGTGAGCGGCATGAAAAGGAAAGTGCCGGTCACGATCCCGGGAGAGTACCGCCTGGTCTGGACTGCGCCCCGAATGTGGAAGATGGCATTCCACGTCATGAAGGTCAGAAAGGCAAGCCAGCCTCGAATCCCAAAGACACTGTATTTCCCCACATAGTCAAACGCACCTAGAGCGATGAGCAACGACGCAATGCCCGGGATCACATTGACCTTGACGTAGTACGATCCGGGAGTATTGGTGTACATCGGACGAAAGACATTGTCCCAACCGATAAACCCGCCCGGAAAAATGAATTCCTCCACCACATGCAGGCCGAATGTAATCGGGACGAGGAAAACAAGCAGGATCCCAAGCGCGTCGGGCACGACTCTCTGCCGGAGCAGAAGGAGCAGCATTATCCACGTTGCGACTTCTATGAGGGCGATGGTCCAACTGAGTCGCGCTCGGACGTACTTCTCCTTGGTTGTCAAATTTGACCTCCGACATTCTTCCTGCCAGTCAACCCTTGAGTGTGTGTTGTTTGAGACAGCCAAACCTGCCTGTGCGGCGAGTCAATGTAGCCAACGAAGTTGCGTCTACTGTGTGCTATGACCTGTCCTTATTCGTAGCGCAGTGCCACAATCGGATCGAGCCGCGATGCCCGGATGGCCGGAATCATCCCGCTGACTAATCCCACGACCGTCAGAATCGTCGTAGCCACCAGAACGGACGCCGGCGAAATGATCAGTCGAATGTCGCCCGCTTCTCCGTGCTGGGCCAGCGCGCTGTAGAAAGTGAGATGCCCGGCAGAGACGGAAATGGCATAAGCGAGCCCAATGCCGAGCAGTCCACCCAGAAACGTGATCACCAGCGCTTCCGACAGGAACTGCAGCAAGATATCTCGCCGGCGGGCACCCAGTGCCTTCTCTACTCCGATCTCCCTGGTCCGCTGCGTTACGCTCACCAGCATAATGTTCATCAGGCCCACGCCCCCGATCCCCAGAGTCAAGGCGCCAATAAAGGCAAGCAGCACTTGCAGGGCGATGGTGATGACGCGGAATTGCGAAAGCTGTTCCATGAGAGTGAAAACCATCAGAGCCCGTCGATCGTCGGGACGGAACCCATACTGCGCTGCCAGCGTATTGCGGATCGACTTCTCGACGGACCCATAGTCGTAGCCCAAAAATTCCAGCCAGATCACGTCAACATATCGGGTGTCGCGAAAGTCGCTTAGGGTCGGGAAGGGAATGTGGACTACGCGATTGATATCGTTGTTCTCCTGGCCTTCTTGCGGCCTGGGCATGAGAACGCCGACCACTTCATAGGGGATGCCGGCAATGCGAACTTTCTGTCCCAAGGCGTAGCGGCCGGAGAAAAGCTTTTGCTTAGCCTCCCAACCAAGTACACAAACGCGGGCCCGCTGTTGGATGTCTTCCGCATTGTAAAAGCGACCATCCTCCATCTTCAGGTTCTGAATATCGGGAAGTACCGGGTAGCCGGCATGAACAGTCCAGTTATAGGAGCGTCCTTCATAACTGATCAGTGCGTTGTAGAAAGACTCGGGTGTGATCCGGGTGATGTGCGGCACGTTGGCGACGACGCGGTCAATGTCATCGATCGTCAGGCGAATCGTGACACCGGCTTTGTTGCCTCCGGCTTGCATCGATGTGCGCCCGCCCGCAATGCCCATCGCCTGCATGCTGGCATAGCTTTTGAATATGTTGACGATGGCGGTGGAGAATCCGGTGCCATACGCCAGCAGCAGCACGACCGTAGCGATTCCCCACGCCATGCCTAGCATGGTGAGGGCACTGCGCCTGCGGTTGTGTGTGAGCGACGTGTACGCCTGTGTGAGCACATCTTTGCCGCGAATCATTCGCTACTCCTGACGAAGGGCTTCCACCGGAGTCAGCAAGGCGGCTCGCCGCGCGGGGTAGAGTCCCGCGAGAATCCCGGCAAGGGCCAGACTTCCGATGGCAAGCACGGCCGACTCCAGATAAATGTGAGGTAATTCGAAACCGTCGATGGGCGGCGCAAGGTCGAATAGCTTGGTGACCCCGTAAGCGGCGCCGAGGCCAACGAGGCCGCTGATCACGGTGAGCATCAGTCCTTCCACAAAGAACTGGAACAGAATGCTGCGGTGGGTGGCGCCCAAAGCCTTGCGCAGGCCGATCTCGTGGGTACGCTCCGTGACCGACACCAGCATGATGTTGGCAACGCCGATCGCGCCTAACCCCAGCGTCACCAGGCCGACGGCTCCCAGGAACGCATCCATGGCGTCGGAGATTTTGCCGACCATCTCGGCGGTTGCGATGGAGTCCCAGTCGTCAAACGCATCCGGCGTCTGGGGATCGAAGTTGTGATTGCGCGCGACGATGCTGCGCACGGCTTTCTTCGCCGCATCGTGTTGCTCTCGCGTGGCCGGTTGGTACGCTACGTATTTGACCGCGTTTGCGTTGCCCTCTCCCTTCATGGGGAAATAGATGGCCATGGTGCTGTAGGGCATGACTAGCCGCATATTCTGGTCGGCGTTGTCGCCATGGCCGATCTTCTGAATCGTCCCAATCACCTCGAAGGGCACGCCATTGATGAGGAGCCTGCTGCCGACTACCGGCCGGCCGGGGAACAGGATGCGTACGAACTCCTGGCCTATGACGCAGACGCGATTGTGCTGGAGTTCGTCGGTCCAGTTCAGCCATCGCCCCTGTGCGATCGGCTGATAGCGAATGTCATAGAACTGCGGCTCGGAGCCATCCACGTAGCCGTTGCTGCTTCCGTACTCACTCACTAGGCGCAGGTCGCCCCGGTAGATCACTGGCGTGGCATTCCGGACAAAACTTGAGTTGCGGATATCCAGATAGTCCTGATAGTTCAAGTAGTACTCGCGAGACGAGAGTTGACTGGCTCCAACCGCCGGCACGTGGCCGTTGTACATCTGCATGTAGTCTTCGCCGAAGCTCGCGAGATTTTTCTTGGTTCCCGCGCGAAACCCTTCTCCCAATCCAACCAGGAGGAGTAGAGATCCAACTCCCCACGCGATGCCGAACATGGTGAGGAACGAGCGAAGTTTATGAGCCCAGATGGCGCTGAAGACCTGTCGAACGCTGTCGAAAAATCGCCTCATAAATCGATTTACGAAGATTGGGCGATCAGAGTTCCTTGCTTGTCGAAAAACCGCAGATAAGAGTGAACATCTTCCATTGACGTCCGTATTGCTCATTTTTACTGTGATCGCAATCACAAACTGCCGCGATGCTTATCACTGTCCGGAAGCCATTCACGACCTGTAATGGATGAGCAAAGACTCAGGTGCGGGGCCGCACCGTCCTTTGCTGATTTTCCCAATCATCGAGGGTGACCATGATCAATGATGACGTCGTGAAATGTCCGCTGTGCGGCGGATTCACCCACATCGAAAAGACCGATCTCCTGGCTGCATTGAAGGAGCCTCGCATTCGTGAGCAGATCGAGAAATACGTCGGGGAACTGCTGAAGTCGCCCGTCGATGAGTTAAGCAGCGTGAGCGCTACGCAGTCGGGCCGGGATTTCCAGAAGGATGTGCACAGCTGGAATCCGTGCGTGCCCATGTGGCGCCGCAGTCCGAAGGAGTAGGAGTTTTCAGCCGTCGGCTGCTGGTAGCGCATCGGGCAGCCCCGGAGGTCCAGGCAACGAACCTACACTCACCATACCCGGTGATTGCAATCACTGCCCAAAACGGGCCGCGCGCCTATACCCAAAGATATGGATTCTCTCTAGCGGCAGCTTTGCCGGCCGCGAGGAGGTGTGCCATGCCTACCCTTTCGACGGTTTCCCGTCTTTCTCTCAAGAACATCTTGGTGCCCACTGACTTTTCTCCTGCCTCGCAGGATGCGGTACCCTTCGCTCAAACTCTGGCAGAAACTTACGGCTCGACCGTGCTATTTGCTCATGCGGTGGCGCCGCAACCTCACCGGCGCATCGTCACGGAACGGATCCCGGAAGAGGACGAGGCGGTTTGGCAGGATGCGCGACAAAAGTTGGATACGTTCGCCCACGAGGCTGCGTGCAACGCCGTGACGTGGAAAACTATGTTGAGTAGGGGCGACGTAGCGGACGTAATTCCAAAGATGATTGCTGAGCATGGGGTCGATCTGATCGTGCTGGGAACGCACGGTCGTCGCGGCGTCAGCAAAATGATCCTCGGGTCTCAAGCCGAGAAAATCTACCGCCAGGCGGATTGTCCTGTCCTCGTGGTAGGGCCGAAGGTACGACCTACAGACGAGTGGAAGCTGCGCCAGATCTTGTATCCGGTGGATCGTTCGGTTCCGGAGCTTGCGTTGCATTATGCGCTGTCTCTGGCCGAGGAGAACCAATCGAGTCTCCTTCTGATGGAGGCCTTTCCGCTTGTGCCCTGGCAGCATCGCGAGGGTGTGGAACGAAGTTCACGGCGCGCCATGGAGGATCTGGTTCCCCGGCAAGCGGGAGATTGGTGTAACCCGGAGTACGTAGTTCGCTGGGAGCAACCCGGCGAGGCGATCGTGTCCCTCGCACAAAAACGCGAGGTGGATTTGATTGTGATGAGCGTGCACCGGTCGCATGTGAGCTCACGGTCGCATTTGCCATGGCCCTTAAGTTCGGAGGTGATCGGTCAAGTCCACTGTCCGGTGCTGACAATACGAGTTTAGGAACGAATCCGCTGCGCCGCTGCCCAGATCTGTACAGCGCCGGCACACGATTCATAGTACGGAGGCAATCATGTTAGTAAGCAAGCAGCAGGCCCTTGATTATCACAATGGCCCGCGTCCAGGAAAGATTGAAATTACACCCACAAAACCGTGTCGAACACAGCGCGACTTGAGCTTGGCCTATACCCCCGGAGTAGCCGAGCCCTGCCTGGAAATCAACAAGAATCCGCATGATGCGTTCAAGTACACCGGCCGGGGAAATCTGGTTGCCGTGTTAAGCAATGGAACGGCAGTCCTCGGTCTCGGAGACATCGGAGCGCTCGCCGGTAAGCCTGTCATGGAGGGGAAGGCGGTGCTGTTCAAGCGCTTCGCGGACGTAGACGTGTTCGACATTGAAGTCAACAGCCACGATCCCGAAGAGATCATCAAGCTCTGCCAATTGCTTGAGCCTACGTTTGGGGGAATCAATCTGGAGGACATCAAAGCTCCCGATTGTTTTGTCATTGAAGAAGCGCTGCGAAAGACGATGAAGATCCCGGTCTTTCACGATGACCAGCATGGAACGGCTATCATTTCGGGAGCCGCGCTGATGAACGCATTGGAAATTGTCGGCAAAGACATCGCCCAAGTGCGCGTGGTTTTCAATGGAGCCGGAGCTGCCGGGATAGCCTGCGCCGAGCACTACGTGCGTCTGGGGGTCAAGAAGGAAAACATCATCCTCTGCGACACCAAGGGAGTCGTGTACAAGGGCCGCAAGGGAGGAATGAACAAGTATAAAGAGCGTTTCGCGCAGGAAACCGAATTGCGCACGCTGGCCGAGGCGATGGTGGGCGCGGATGTGTTCGCCGGGCTTTCAGTCAAGGGCGCGATCAACAGCGACATGATTCGCTCGATGGCGACCGATCCCATTGTGTTCGCCATGGCGAATCCCGATCCGGAGATTACTTATGAAGAAGCCAAGGCCAGCCGTCCGGATGTAATCATCGCGACCGGCCGCTCGGACTATCCCAACCAGGTCAACAACGTTCTGGGATTCCCTTTTATCTTCCGCGGGGCCCTCGACGTGCGCGCCACAGCAATCAACGAAGAAATGAAGCTGGCCGCTACGCGGGCGCTGGCGAGCCTGGCGAAGGAGGATGTCCCGGATTCGGTGTGCCGCGCCTACGGCGTCCCGCGCCTGCAGTTCGGGCGGGAGTATCTGATTCCGAAGCCGTTTGATCCGCGCGTGCTCATGTGGGAGGCCTCGGCCGTGGCTGAAGCCGCCATGCGAAGCGGGGTCGCGCAGGAACCAGTCGATCTGGAGACTTATCGCGCCCAACTCGAGCGCCGGCTGGGCAAAGCTTATGAAGTCTCGCGCACGATGATTCACAAGGCACAAGCCAATCCGAAACAAGTCGTGTTCCCCGAAGGAGACAACGAAAAAATCCTTCGCGCCTGCCACGCACTGGTGGAGGAGGCGATCGGGAAGCCCATTCTGCTCGGCGACGCGACGAAGATTCAGGCGCGAGCCCGCGAATTCGGGGTGAATCTCGAAGGTATGCAGATTGTCGATCCGCTCACTTCCGATCACCGCGAGCAATACGTTCTGGAGTTATTCCGTTTGCGGCAACGCAAAGGCGTCACCCTCCAGGAAGCCGAAACTCTGATCAACAACCGCAACGTATTCGGCTCGATGATGGTGCATATGGGCGACGCCGACGCTCTTGTTTCCGGAGTGACGCAACACTTCCCCGATACGATTCGTCCCGCGCTGCAGATCGTGCGCATGCGGGAAGGCCTGCACCGGGTCTCGGGATGCTATGCGGTCATCACGCGCAAAGGGGAAGTCTTCTTCCTGGCGGACACGAGCGTGAACATCGAACCAACGGCGGAGGACCTGGTTGAAATTGCTCTCTGCACGGCGCATATGGCGCGGCGCTTCGACCTGGTGCCGCGAGTGGCGATGCTCTCATTTTCGAGCTTCGGAGGCGTCGACCATCCGATCTGTACGAAGGTCAGAAAGGCAGTAGAACTGATCAAATACGCCGATCCCACGTTGATGGTGGACGGCGAGATTATGGCCGATGAGGCGCTGAATCCTGAGTTGATTCAGGAGTTATATCCGTTCAGTTCCCTGAAGGGCGGCGCCAATGTACTGATCTTCCCCGATCTCGCTTCGGCGAACATCGCATGCAAGTTCGCGGCAAAAGTTGGGGGCGGTGAGCTGATTGGCCCGATTCTGATGGGCATGAGCCGCCCGGTACATGTTTTGCAGCGCACAGCTACAGTAGAAGAGGTGGTTAACGTGGCAGCGATCGCCGTGGTGGATGCCCAGGAGAACAGCACATACAACCATGCCCATGTGCATGTTTCCGTGGAACCGGAGTTGGTAGGCGAGGACTAGAAAGCAAAGGTCAAGGTTACAGGGTTGATAAGTCTTGGGACGCAGCACTCGAATTTCAGAGGTGCTGGAGAACGTCATCCCGAAACTCAGGATGATGGCTACGAAAACACACTTCGGGCACTTGAAAGTAGTACCAGCAGGCATCTAATAATCAGCTAGGCAGGAGAGTCCATGTCGACACTCTGGAAGTCGCGCTACGCGCAGCGCACACTGGGAATCAAGAGTTCGGCCATTCGTGAGCTTTTGAAGGTCACCCAGCGGCCCGAGATCATCTCGTTTGGCGGCGGACTGCCCGCACCCGATGTTTTTCCCATGCAGCGATTCGAAGAGGCCTGCCACAAAGTCCTGGTCGACCATGGCGCGCAAGCTTTACAGTATGGAACCACCGAAGGCTATCAACCGCTACGCGAGATGATCGCCCGCAACATTGCCCGGTACGGGATTATTGCTACGGCGGATAACGTACTCATTACATCCGGATCGCAACAGGCGCTAGATCTCATCGGCAAACTGCTCATCAACCGCGGCGACCGCATTCTGGTTGAGGCGCCGACTTATCTGGGAGCTCTTCAGGCATTCAACGTTTATGGCGCCCAGTATGTTCCTGTTCCGGTGGACGACGACGGACTCCAGACTGAGCACCTGGATTCAAGCCTGCGCGCAGGTCCGAAATTCATGTACGTGCTGCCCAACTTCCAGAATCCTTCGGGTGTGACTCTGTCGGAGGGGCGGCGGCATCAGCTCATTCTGCTGGCCGACAAATACGGCATTCCCATCGTTGAAGACGATCCTTACGGCCAGTTACGGTATGAGGGCGAACATGTTCCACCGCTGGTGGTGCTCGACCGCGAGAACCTAAGACGCGATAACGGTTTCACACTCGGCAATGTCATCTATCTGAGCACGTTCTCGAAGACGCTTGCTCCCGGCATCCGGCTTGCGTGGATTGTGGCGCCGGAGGACGTGATCAGCAAGCTGGTTCAACTCAAGCAGGCCGCCGACCTGCACACCTCTACTTTCAATCAGTATGTCGCCTACGAAGTTGCGCGCGACGGCTTCCTCGATCAGCATGTGAAGCTGATCCGGCAGGTCTATCGCGAGCGCCGCGACACGATGCTGCAAGCGTTACACGAGTACTTCCCGCACGAAGTGACCTGGACACATCCCAAGGGTGGTCTTTTCCTGTGGGTCACGATGCCGGAGGGCACCGATTCGCAGGCGCTTTTCCGCGCGGCCATCGCGGAGGAGGTGGCGTTTGTGACAGGCGATTGTTTCTATCCGAATAACGATCCTGAGGGCGGTCGCCACATGCGGCTGAACTTCTCGCACTCGCAGCCGGAGCAAATCCGCGAAGGAATTCGGCGGCTGTCGGTCGCGGTGAAGATGCAACTGCGCTCAAACCACGTGATCCATTGACGGCTTGGATCACTTTGCCTCAGCGTCCTCAGCGGGTTTTCTCAGCGATCTCGGCGGTTAGCTTTGAAGAGCTGAGAGCGCTCCGAGAACTTTGACGCGGAGTTCGCAGAGAAAAGCTTCTCGTGGCACATTCAGGCGATTCTTTCTGACTGACCTCGCTGGTATCATCTGCAGCGGCTTTCGGGAAACGAGGTCCTGGGGGCATTTCGTACTTCTTGCGTGGGGGGCATCTGCATTGAGACCAAGAGGAAGAATTCTGCTTTTTTGTGCCGCGGGTCTACTTTTGCTGCTCGCGGTGGCGATCACCTTCACGATTGGCTGGCGCCCGATCATCGGGTCGCGAGTGCGGGCGACGACGAACCGCCAATTTGAGCGGACCCCGGAGCGGTTGGCGCGCGGGAAGTATCTTGTCCAGGGATTGCTCGGCTGTGAGGTTTGCCACACACCGTCGGACTGGACGCAGCACGGAGCGCCCAGCGTGGCGGGGATGGAATTGGCAGGTCAGCCGTTGCCCCTGGCCGGGTTTCCCGGCGCAGCAGTCGTGCCGAACATTACGCCGGACCCGGAGACGGGAGCCGGCAGATGGAGCGATGATGAGGTCGCGCGGGCGATTCGCGAGGGCATCAAGCACGATGGCAGCACGATTTTTCCGCTGATGCCGTACTTCGAATACAAATATCTCTCCGATGAGGACTTGGCATCGGTCGTTGTGTATGTTCGCTCGGTGCCTGCGGTGCGGAAGCCGTTGTCGCCGTCGAAGATCAACTTCCCAGTGAATCTGCTGGTACGTGGAGTACCTCAGCCGGTCACGGCGCCAGTGCCCCCCCCAGCCACCGACCAAATTTCCCGCGGCAAGTACCTGGTCAAACTGGGCTGCGGTTGTCATAACGTGGTCGATAAGTTGCCGTATGCGGGCGGCGAGGCGCTGGGAGGACCGTGGGGCTCAGTGGTGAGTGTTAACATCACTCCGGATGCCTCGGGGATCAGCTACTACTCGGAACAGACGTTCCTCACGGCGCTGCGCACGGGGTACGTGGGAGCGCGCAAGCTCAATTCCATCATGCCGTTCGGCGAATTCAAGAACTTGTCGGATGATGATCTGAAGGCGATGTTTGCGTATCTGCGGACGCTCCAGCCGGTCCGGCATCGCGTCGACAACACGGTGGCTGCGACCTACTGCAAACTGTGCAAGCAGAGGCATGGGGCGGGGGAAGAGAACTAGAATCTGATCTTCCGCAAACTCGGCCTTAGCGACCTCTGCCGCCAAACGCTTTGCTGCGAAAGTCGCCGAGGAAACCCGCCGGGGGTTGAGAAAATCTTCTGGAGTAGCAAAATCGGGCTATAATGACGCCGTATGCGTCGCCTTATCTCCATCGCGGCGTTCGCCTTGTTCTTCGCGGTATCCGTGTGGGCACAACGCGGTGGCCATGGTGGTGGAGGCCATTTCGGCGGCGGTGGGATGCGCGTTGGCGGAGTTGCGCATGTCAGTGCTGGACGCTCCTTCGGCGGCATTCACTCTGGCGGCATGCGCTCGGGCCCGGGTTTTTCTCGCGGATCCAGTCATTCCTTCAATCATGGTTTCGTGCTCGGCACCGTTCCGAATCATGGAACGCACATGCACCATTTCCATGCCAACGGATTCCACAACAACTGCTTCGGGTACGCCTGCCGGAGTTGGGGATGGGGGTATCCGGGTTGGGGATGGGGGTGGTACGATCCGTGGCTTTGGAGCTCCTGGGACGACCAGGATCGACGCTTCGATGAGGAATACTATCGGCAGTATGAACTGGCCGACCAGTGGAACCGGCAGACCCTCGAGGAACTGAGGGCAAGGCGGGAGCAAGAAGAAGCGGAGGAGCAGGACGCGTACGCTTCCCGGCCTTCGAGCGGGCGGTCCGCACCCGAGGGTGCGGCTTCTACGCCGGAACCCGTGCCTGCGACCGTCCTGGTATTCCGGGACCAGCGTCGGCAGGAGGTACAGAATTACGCGATCGTTGGCCAGATCTTATGGGCTTTTTCTGCCGGACGAACGCAGAAGATCCCGCTGGCCGACCTCGACGTAAGTGCCACAGAGAAAGCCAACGACGATCGTGGAGTTACGTTCCGCGCCCCACGACCCAACGAAGGCCAATAACGTCTGATGGATGATGCCCGCCGGTGGCGTTTTCTCGCCATTCGCTGCATAAAAGGGCCGTTCGCCCCAGCAAGATATCCTTTTGAATCAAGACCCGATACATTGGAATCAAGAACTTAGGACCGATTCTGGGAAATTGGGAACCTCGTGCAGTACGGGGTGGCGTTAAAGGGGTCTGCCGTCCAAATGTTAGAATGTTACTACCTCAACAATCTATGCCTCTAAAAACTCTTTTCTTAAATCCTCCATCGTTTGAAAACTTTGACGGGGGCGCCGGTTCCCGTTGGCCCGCCACACGAGAGATCGAAAGCTACTGGTACCCGGTCTGGCTCGCGTATCCGGCGGGGATGCTGGAGGGGGCGCGACTGCTCGATGCGCCGCCGCATCACGTTACGGGTGAGGAGACGATCCAGATCGCCAAGGACTACGAGTTCCTGGTGTTGTTTACCTCGACGCCAGGTTTCCCGGGAGACATCCGGTTGGCACGCGCGATCAAGGGCGCAAATCCAAGAATCAAGATTGCGTTCGTGGGACCGCACGTAACCGTTTTGCCGGAAAAATCCCTGCGCGAATGTCCTGAGATCGATTTCGTATGCCGCAAGGAATTCGACTACGCCGTAACCGACTATGCGAAAGGGAAGCCGCTGGAGGAAATCCCCGGCGTGTCGTTTCTGAAGGACGGCAAGATTGTTCACAATCCGGATGCGCCGCAGATCCAGGATCTGGATGCGTTGCCGCATGTCACCGACATCTACAAGCGCGATCTGGACGTCACCAGATACAACGTACCGTTTCTGTTGCATCCCTTCGTTTCGCTTTATACGACCCGCGGTTGTCCGGCGCAGTGTACGTTCTGCTTGTGGCCGCAGACCTTGAGCGGACATCCGTGGCGGAAACGCTCGACCGACGATGTGGCTCGGGAGATGGCCAGGGCAAAGCAGTTGTGGCCCGATGTGAAGGAGTTTTTCTTCGATGACGACACCTTCAACATCCAGAAGGCCCGCACGATTGAACTGTGCGCGAAGTTGAAGCCGCTCGGGTTGACCTGGTCGTGTACGTCACGGGTAACCACCGACTACGAAACGCTGAAGGCGATGAAGGAAGCCGGATGCCGGTTGTTGATTGTGGGATACGAGTCCGGCGATGCGCAGATTCTGAAGAACATCAAGAAGGGCGCCACGGTTGAGCGCGCGCGGCAGTTCACCAAGGATTGCCACAAGCTGGGACTGGTGGTTCACGGCGACTTCATCCTTGGGCTGCCGGGCGAGACACACAAGACAATTAATAACACGATCGCGTTTGCCAAGGAACTCGATGTTGAGACGATCCAGGTTTCCGTCGCCCACGCGTATCCAGGAACTGAGCTCTACGACTTCGTGACCAAGAACGGATTCATGGTTTCGGGGGCGAAGATGGTCGATGATGGCGGCCACCAGTTGGTGCAGATGCAGTATCCGGGCCTGCCGGCGGATGACATCATGGCGGCGGTGCACCGGTTCTATGACGAATATTATTTCCGTCCAAAAGCTGTCTACCGCATCTTGAAGAAGGCGGTGTTTGACAGCAGCGAGCGCAAGCGTCTGTACAAGGAAGCGAAGACCTTCCTGAAGTTGCGTGCCGCTCGCAACAAGATGGTAAAAGAGCATGCCCGAGCTGCTGCGGCTCCCGAGCCCGTGGCCGGCATGACCGATTGATTACAAGTTCTCAGCACTCGGTTCTCAGTTCTCAGTGTTTGAGACCTCGCTGAGAACTGGCGACTGAGAACCGAGAACTGATCTTCAGTGACCTCTCGCAAGTATCTTGTTCTGGCTGGCGTGACCGTCTTTGCGGCGGCCGGGGACTCCATGCTCTCCCACGGAATGAAGCAGACGGGGAGCATATCTATCCATCATCTGCAAAGCTTGTTGTGGGCGGTCCTGAATCCTTGGGTCGCGCTTGGGATTCTGCTGCTGCTCGCATTCTTTGCGTCGTACATGAATGCGCTTTCTTGGGCGGATTTGACGTATGTCTTGCCCGCAACCTCGATCGGATACGTGCTGCTGGCGCTGGTGGCGAAGTTTGCGCTACACGAGCAGATCAGCTGGTTGCGTTGGCTGGGCATTGTGCTGATCTCCGGAGGGGTTGGGTTTGTCGCGGGGGGACCGGCGTTAACGCACGATGACTCTCAAGCTCCTGAACTTCACAAAGACCCGCTTAGGGCAGCATCGGCCAACCCCTTCGATCTAGCCCAGGGCAACAGTGGGGCACCCACGCACTGTGAAGGGGCTGAGCTGTGAGACACGTCTACACCTGGATGGGAATTCTGGTCGTGGTTTTCTTCTCGGTCGTCGGGGATGTGCTCATGTCACGCGCGATGAAGCAGGTGGGCGATGTACATGCGATTGTGAAGCAGTCGGGCGTTTGGACCGTGCCAGGACGCGTGCTGTCAAACCCCAACTTTTTCTTGGCCGTAACGGCGATGGCGGTGGGGTTCTTCAGCCTGCTGTTTGCTCTGTCATGGGGAGATGTGAGCCTGGTGGCTCCAGCGGCGGCTTCGCTGACCTTTATCGGAAATGCTTTCGCGGCCAAGATTTTTCTGCATGAGAAGGTGGACCGCCGGAGATGGGTTGCGGCGATGCTAGTAGCGGCGGGGGTGGCACTGCTGGCGGGCTAGCGGAGGTCTGTGGAAATCTTGTCAATACCCTTTTGCTATTCCGGCAATTGAGAAGGAAAATGGCGCAGCCATTCGGCTAGCGCCATTTTTGTTTACTGAAGGAAAGAGCAGCAATGAAGTGCACGATAGGCGTCGCTCGCCAGTTGGGGCGGAAAATGGCTAGAAAGCTATTGCTTCTGCGGTAGATTCGTCAGGTGGGGAATCCAGTCTTTCTTTACGACGGGGTTTGCGGACTCTGCAACCGCGTGGTTCAGTTCATACTGCGGCACGACCCGGATGAGGAGTTTCGTTTTGCGTCGCTGCAGAGTGAGTTCGGCGTCAGGGTACTGGAGCGTCATGGGGCCAATGCGACGGATCTGGACACCGTGTACGTGGTCGTCGATTACGGGATAGTGAATGAGTCTTTGCTCTCGCGATCGGATGCGGTGATTTTCGTGTTGCGCAAGTTGGGTGCGGGCTGGCGGGTCGTGGAATGGTTGCTGAGGTGCCTTCCGCCTGCGGTTCGAGACTGGCTCTACAGCAGAGTCGTGCGCAATCGGTACCGGATTTTCGGGCGGTATGACACGTGTCCCATCCCCGATGAGGGCACGCGGGTGCGGTTTCTGGATTTGTGAGCGTCCCTCGGCTGCATATTTCCGGACGGAAGTTCAATAACCCCAAAGACACGATAGGACACGAAGGCGTGGGACCGTCGGCAGGGAACAACATGGGGGTCGCTATCGTAGGAATGAGCAGGATGCGGCACGGACGTCGATTACGTTTCCTTCTCGTTACGTTGGTTCTCTATCTCACGTTGTGCGCTGTCGGCGGCATCTATCTCGCCGATGGGAGCCTGCGTCCAGGGCGACGTGCCCTGAGTGAGGAGGAGGTCACAAGCTTTACCGGGACACTGCACTCGATGCACGTCGAACTCGAGGATGTTGCTGTTACAACGCCTGACCAGGTGATTTTGCGCGGCTGGCTGCTACGGCCGGCACACCCGGACGGCACCGCCGTCATTGTTCTTCATGGTTTGGCGGATAACCGACTGGGCATGAGTGGATACGCGCAGCTATTGCTCGCGCATGGGTATACGGTTCTGCTTCCGGATGCGCGGGCGCACGGGGTGAGCGGAGGCTCGCTAGCCACCTTTGGACTGATGGAACGGAATGACATTCACAATTGGTTTGATTTCTTGCTGGCACAGACGCATTCAAAGTGCATTTACGGCATGGGAGAGTCGATGGGGGCATCACAGTTGCTGGAGTCATTGCAGAGAGAGTCGAGATTCTGCGCCGTGGTGGCGGAGTCACCGTTTTCCACGTTTCGGGAGATCGCGTACGACCGCATGGGGCAGCCGTTGCATCTGGGTCCTTGGGTGGGCAGGACGGTGTTCCGGCCCCTGGTGGAGACAGCATTTTTCTGGGCGAGGTGGAAATACGGATTGCGGATGAGTGAGATTTCTCCTGAAGACGCTGTCGCCCAGTCGCATGTTCCTGTCCTCCTGATCCATGGGCAGATCGACGGGAACATTCCGGTGAGGCATTCGAGGGCGATCCATGCACTCGCTCGACAGACGGCGTTGTGGGAGGTGCCTGGGGCGGATCATTGTGGGGCACTAGCCGTCGCACCGCAAGAGTTTGAGAACCGAATTACCGATTGGTTTGGGTGGTCAGCGGTCAGTCACAATCAAATTCGCTAGTCGCCCACAGAGAATTGGCGTCACTTTTGAAAGACCCACTTCTGGCAAAATCAGCCGAAGTGGCCACCGGGGGCTTGGCGATTTCGGTTGTGATTGCGATCACAGTCGGGCCTTACTGTGTAGAATATTCTCCTGCGAATTCACGCCTGAAAGGGCGTGAACACTTCCTCCGCGTTGAGGTTTTTCATGGCCGATAAAGCTGTAATCGATCCGCAGTCCACGAGCATTGATTCCATCCTGCACGAGCAGCGCAAGTTTGAGCCTCCAGTGGAGTTTTCGCGGGAGGCGCATATCAAGAGCGTGGCGGAGTACGAACAGCTTTACAAGGAATCGGTGGACAATCCAGATGCGTTCTGGTCGCGCATTGCGACGGAACTGCACTGGTTTAAGAAGTGGGACAAGGTGCTCGAGTGGAATTGTCCGTGGGCGAAGTGGTTTGTGGGCGGAGAGATCAACCTGTCGTACAACTGTCTCGATCGGCACGTGGCCACGTGGCGGAAGAACAAGGCTGCGATTATCTGGGAGAGTGAACCGGGAGAAGTCCGGGTGCTGACGTATCAGCATCTGCATCGCGAAGTGCAGAAGTTCGCCAACGTCCTCAAAGGGCTCGGGGTGAAGAAGGGGGACCGGGTAGCCATCTACATGGGCATGACGCCCGAGCTGGCTGTGGCGATGCTGGCGTGCGCGCGAATTGGGGCGCCACACACGGTGGTCTTCGGAGGATTTTCTTCAAATGCACTGGTGGATCGGATTCACGACTCGCAAGCGTCGGCGGTGATTACGCAGGATGGGGCGTACCGGCGCGGCGGGGAAGTGAAGCTGTTCCCGGCAGTAGAGGAAGCGCTCAAGTCATGCCCGTCTGTGAAGCACGTAGTTGTCTACAATCGCACGGGAACGCCGATCAACATGGATCCGGCCCGGGATCATTGGTGGCATGAGTTGATGGCGAAGGCTTCGGATGTTTGTCCCGCGGAGCCAGTGGATGCCGAGCATCCGCTTTACATCCTGTATACATCGGGCACCACCGGGAAACCCAAGGGCGTGGTGCATACGACGGGCGGATATTCAGTGGGGACTTATCTGACCGCCAAGCTGGTCTTCGATCTCAAAGATGAGGACACATACTGGTGCACGGCGGACATTGGATGGGTCACCGGGCACAGCTACATTGTGTATGGGCCACTGCAAAACGGTGCGACCAGTTTGATGTATGAAGGCGCTCCGAATTTTCCGGAGCCGGACCGGTTCTGGGCGATCATTGCGCGGCACAAGGTGAATGTGTTCTACACGGCGCCGACCGCGATTCGCACGTTTATCAAGTGGGGCGACGAATGGCCGAAGCGGCACGATATGTCGAGCCTGCGATTGCTGGGAACGGTCGGGGAGCCGATCAATCCTGAGGCGTGGATGTGGTATCGGGAGACGATTGGCGGGAACCGGTGCCCGATCGTGGATACGTGGTGGCAGACGGAGACGGGGCACATCATGCTCACGCCTATTCCCGGGGCGATCGCGACGAAGCCGGGGTCGGCGACGCGTCCATTCCCGGGCGTCGTGCCGGAGATTGTCACCATGGACGGCAACCCGGTGCCGGATGGTTCGGGAGGATTCCTGATTTTGAAGCGGCCATGGCCGGGGATGCTTCGCACCGTGTATGGCGATCCGGATCGTTACGTGAAAAATTACTGGTCGCAAATTCCGGGCGTTTACTTCACCGGGGATGGAGCGCGCAAGGACAAAGACGGATATTTCTGGATCATGGGGCGCGTCGACGACGTGTTGAATGTCAGCGGGCATCGGCTGAGCACGATGGAAGTGGAGTCGGCGCTGGTGGCGCACGACGCCGTGGCGGAAGCCGCGGTGGTGGGGCGTCCGGACGAGTTGAAGGGGCAAGCCATCTCGGCATTCGTCACGCTCGAGCAGGGAAGAACGGCTTCGAGTGAACTCAAGGAAGAGCTACGCAAGTGGGTGGCTAAAGAAATCGGCGCCTTGGCCAAACCGGATGACATTCGCTTTACCGATACACTGCCCAAGACTCGCAGCGGCAAGATCATGCGGCGCTTGCTGCGCGAACTGGCTACCAGCGGCGAGGTGAAGGGCGATACGACTACGCTCGAAGACTTCAGCGTGATCGCCAAGCTTAAGGAGCACGACGAAGTCTAGGAACTCGAACTTCTTTTGCCACGGATTTTGCGGATTTTTACGGATCACGAAACAGAATTGTGCCGACTTCACGCGGGCTTAGCCCGCAGGACGGCCCCTCCAACTCCTCTCAGGGCAAGCTGCGTCCGTCCCTTCACTTACTCTTTGGATGCCTGGAGTTCCTTGAAGGCAGGATTGGTCTTCAAGTGTTCGGGAAACTCCTTCTCGAAGCGAGCCAGCGTGGGGCAGATGGCGTGGTGAATTCCGCTGAAGCCGAATAGTTTCATTTCTTTCATGGCTTCGTCCGCCGACCGCTCTTGCTCGGCCATGCGGTAGGACGCGATGGCCATACCGGTGCGGTCGTCACCCAGGCGGCAGTGGACGAAGATCCTCCGGCCGGGATTTTTCTCTATCACCTTTAAGAACTTGATCAAGGGTTCGTCGGACGGAAACGGGCAATGCCACGGGATGGAAATGTATTCCATGCCGAGTTCCTCGACGGCTCGCTGTTCGTGTTCGCTGTGTCCGCCGCGCATATCGACGACGATCGATACACCCATCTTGTGCAGGGCTTTGAGGCCGTCGGCGCCTGGTTGACCGCCGCGGTAGAGGTTGGGGGTGACTTCGCCAAAATTCGAAAGTCCGACATAGTGCTTGCGGCTGCCCATGGAATGTTGCGTGGGAGGAGAGGTATCTTGAGCGGACTGACCGGACGCAACTGAGATGCAAGACAGAAGGCATAAAGGGATTAGACGGGTTGAACGCCCATGGAACAGCATGTTGTCTCCAGTGTAATCGGAACGCGATTAGCCGTGGGGGTTCGAAGACTTGCATGCACAGCTCGAGAAAAGCATCGGACAGCAGGGAAGATCGGCGCGAGTTACTGGGTCATCTTGATTGCCAATTGGCGTTCCGGCTGGGTCATCTCGCTCCAGAGTTTATTGAGATCGTCATGGATGGAGGTGTTGTCGGGATCCTTTCGCAGTGCAAGGGCGAACCAGCGATACGCCGTGGGAAGATCCCTTGGCGTACATAATCCCGCGGAGTAAAGCGCACCCATCTCGATCATCGCTTTGGCGTTGCCCCGGTTGGCCTCCGGTTTCAGGAGGCGCATGCCACGGTCGCAGTCGTGGGGAGCACCGCGTCCGTAGAGGTATTTCTGGGCTTGGGCGACGGAATCCACGGGCGGTTTGCTGGCTGCGCTGGGTTTTGGAGCCGGGGCTTTGGGTGCAGGGGCCGGGTTCGCCGCAGGTTTGCTTGGAGGAGCGGAAGCTTCGGGCGATGTCTCGTTTTTGGTTGAATCCGAATCGGTCGGCAGAGTCGCTTTGTCGGAGGCGGGTGCGGCCTCGGTTTCGCTCGACTGCGGTTTGTCGGAGGCGGCGGCGCCCACTGCGGCGGGAGCATTGGCTGGAGCCGCGCCAGCATTTGGAGCGCTGCCTGGAACCGGCGTGGGCGACGCCGACGCTGCTGGCGTCGCCGCGGGTTGAGACTCGGGCGTGATGCTGGGAGTCGATGCGGGCGGAATTGTGCCTGTGCTTTCCGTTGCGGCTGAGTCTTGTGCTACGGCAGCGGGCCTCTTTAATCCAGTGAGCCAGGCGAGACCTTGATTCCTGAAGCGGAAATAGCCGAAGCCGACGGCCAGGCCGAGTGCAATGAGAATCAAGAGGATCTTGCCAATGCCCCAGTGATGTTTCGGTTCGTCTTCTTCAAGGAGGTAATCGAGATTGGAACCCGGCGCCGAGTGCGGATCGATGCTCAGGCTGGCACGTTTGCGCGTGGAGCGAGCGGGGCCAGCGGGCTCGTTCAATCCGAGAAACGACGGGCCACTGATGGAAGCCGGCGTTTCCGAGACTGCGGTCGCCGCTCGACGCGGTTCGGGCGCCGGAGCCGGTGCAGAGGCTGCATGGACTACGGGAGGCTTGGGCGCCGCTATCGATGCTGGTTGTGCAGGCGCTGGGGCCGGAGCAGGTGTCGACAACAGCGACGCGCCACACATCCCGCAGAAGCGCTGCTGGTCCTGATTTTCATTGCCGCAACGGGGGCAACGCACAGAATTTCTCCTCTTCTATAGCTTACGCTATCTTACAGGTTCGATGCAGCGGGGGAGGATGCGGTTTGGGATTCCCCTTTGCCTACTGCCGAATTTGGTTGCAACCATTTTTCAAGCGCAAAGAGCGCGGGGAACGTCGCTGAGGGCGCTGAGAAAAACTGCTGCTTTATGAAGACTGTTGCATATCACAAACAGACTCTGGTGCTGAGCGTTGGTGGACACCGGTTGGAGGTGCTGCGAATCCGCGGCCGCCGCGAGGGGACTCCAGAACTTGTTCTGCTGCATGAGGGGCTGGGATCGGTTTCGCACTGGAAGAACTTTCCGGAGCGTTTGGCGGGAGCGACCGGGTGTCCAGTGACTGCGTATTCGCGCTATGGTTCGGGGAATTCCGATGTACTGACGGGGTCGCGCAGTGTTCGGTACATGCACGACGAAGCTCTACAAGCGTTGCCGGATCTTGTGTCGCAGTTGCAGATCGAGAATCCCGTTCTTGTTGGACACAGCGATGGCGGATCAATCGCGATCATATATGCAGGAACGCATGATCGGGTGCGCGGATTGGTGCTGATGGCGCCGCATGTGTTTGTGGAAGACTTGAGTGTCGCCAGCATTGCTGAGGCGAAGGAAAAGTTTGAGACCACGAATCTGCCGGAGAAATTGGCGCGGCATCACCGGGACGCGACCCGGACGTTCTGGGGATGGAACGATATCTGGCTGCACCCGGAGTTTCGGAAGTGGAACATCGAGCAGTACTTGCCGCGGATTAAGTGTCCGACACTGGTGATTCAGGGGATGGAGGATCAGTACGGGACAATGGCACAGGTGGATGCGATCCGGAAGCAGAGTGGTGGACCTGTGGAGGTACTGGTGCTTGAGGAATGCCGTCACTCGCCGCAGCGGGATCAGCCGGAGAAGGTGCTGGAGGCGCTGGCGAAGTTTGTTGGCGGTCCCCAGGGATACTAGTGAACTGTCGTGCTGCTAAACGCTATTTTGCGACCGCCCACTAAGCAGTTGCCGGTCGGTGTCCGAAAACAATGCAGGATTCGCGACTTTCAACGTTCTAAAGACATAGATTGCCTTTCGGTTTGGAATTGGAGCTGGAATGAAGCGCCATTTTGCCACACTATTAATCGTGACTTTCGGCGCATCGCTGCTACTGGCTCAGGAAGAACGCGACCCGGTGAGCGTGCCGGAAGAAGCGATGCAGATGCTTCTGATTCACAGAGTCGATCCAGTTCTGCCGCCTAACCCCGAAGCGCGGCTGCCTGGTACGGTTGTGTTGAGAGCGGTGATAAGCAAGTCAGGAGCGATTGAGAGTCTGCAGACGGTCAGTGGATATCCGATGCTGGTTCCGGCGTCTGTGGATGCGGTGAGGCAATGGAGGTACCGACATTACGAGGTGAATGGGATTCCGGTGAGGGTGGAGACAATCGTTCGGGTGGCGTTTTCAGAAGCGAGTGACGTGGAAACCGAGACATCCGCGCCTCAGGCAGAATCGCCGATTCAGGTAACGGCGGAAGATATGCGGGATCGACTTGTCTATAAAGTTGCTCCGGTGTATCCGCCACTAGCCCGGCAGGCCAGGATTCAAGGGACGGTGATTCTCAGGATCGTCATCAATCTGTTGGGGGAGGTTCGCGGTGCGCAGCTGGTGAGCGGGCATCCCATGCTAGCTCCCGCGGCGGTGGAAGCGGTCAAGAAGTGGAAATATATCCCTTATGAATCCGAGGGAAAGCCGCTCGAAATCCAGACTGACGTGCAGGTTGTTTTCAGGCTGGCTGGAGCTTGAAGGTGTGGGCAGTGAGTGCGGCTTCGTAAAGCCATCAGCAAAACCTGTCGAGCTTCGCTCGACGGACAGCCGAGGCGGCTGTCCCCACAAAATTCAATCTGCAGCGCGGCTGCTCCCTTTGAAAGCTTTTTGCACCAGCGTGTAGCGGGCGGCGCCGATCAGGCCGGCATCGTCGTTCGCGATAATTTGGACCGGCATGTCTTTGAGGATCGACTCCATGCGGCCTTTGTCGAGGAACGCTTTCATGAAAGTTCCATCCTGCATTTTCGGAGCGATCTTGGCTGCGATTACTCCTCCAATGTAAATACCTCCGGTGGTCATGTAGCGCAGAGCGCAGTTTCCAGCCTCCGCGCCGAAGACGCTGACGAAAACAGAGAGGGTCTGCTCGCAAATGGGGGATTTGCCTTCCAGGGCCAGACGGGAAATCAGCGGCGACGGGTCTGACGAGGCTTTTAATCGCTCGCGCACCTCCGTGGCCTCTTCTGCTTTGCCGGTATCGCGCAGGAAATCGTAAATATCGTGGATGCCGGGGCCGGAGAGCACGCGCTCGCAGCTTACGCGTCCGTATTTCTTCTGAAGATATGCCAGCAATTCGATCTGGATCGGATCGCGGGGGGCGAAGTCGGCGTGTCCGCCTTCGCAGGCGAAGGGATGATGGCGGAATCCGTCCCAGAAGAGGCCGGCCATCCCGAGGCCAGTTTTGGCAGAAATCACGGCTCGGTTGCCTTCGGCGTGTTCAGAGCCCGGACTTATACAGATGAGGTCCTTCGAATCGAGCGCGTCAATTCCATAGGCGTAGGCTTCGAGATCGTTGAGCAGGCCTACGGTGGGCAGCTTGAGTTGCGCGGCCAGTTCCTTGGCGTCGATGGTCCAGGGCAGGTTGGAGATCTTGCTGCGCCCCGCACGCACCGGGCCAGCTGCGCCGAAGCAGGCGCTGTGCACAGGGATACCTTCGCTCCGGGTGAACTGCTGAAGGATCTCGGTGAGGCCGCTGAGTTCATGACTCTGATAAATCTTCTCCACGATGCACTTCAGGCGATTGCCTTCGGTGTCAAAAGCGGCGAGACGGGTACGGGTGCCGCCGATTTCTCCGGCGAGGATCATGGCTGGATGTTCCTCCATTGACGGTTATCGGCTGCCAGCAAGTGGTCGGCCTCGGCGGGGCCCCAGCTTCCAGCAGCATAGTTGGGAAACTTGCGCGGAGGGAGTGCTTTCCAAACGTCGAGGACGGGATCGATGACAGTCCACCCGGCTTCGACCATGTCGGCGCGCTGGAAGAGCGTGGCGTCGCCCATCATACAGTCGTAGAGCAGGACCTCGTATCCGGTGTAGGCGTCGGCGCCGAAATACTTCGAATATTCAAAACTCATGTCGACCGATCCCACGCGCAGGACCGGACCAGGAATTTTCGCGCCGAAGCTCAGCGAGATACCTTCCGCTGGCTGGATCTGAATCACTAGAGTGTTGGTGTGACCGTGATGCAACGGTGCATCGCGGAATAGCTCGAACGGCATGCGCTTGAACTGGATGGCGATCTCGGTATCGCGTTTGGCGAGACGCTTGCCGGTGCGGAAGTAGAAGGGAACTCCCGCCCACCGCCAGTTGTCAATATTGAGTTTGAGGGCAACAAAGGTTTCGGTGCGGGACTCGGGATTCACGCCCGGCTCGGTGCGGTAGCCGGGAACGCGCTCGTCGCAGATTGTGCCTGGTCCGTACTGGCCGCGCACGCTGTATTCCAGCACGTCTTCGGAGTTCAGCGGTTGCAGTGCGTGAAGCACCTTTGCCTGCTCGTTCCTGACGGCATCGGGCTGGAACGAGACGGGGGGCTCCATGGCGGTCAGGCTGAGAAGTTGCATGACATGGTTTGGGACCATGTCTCGAAGAGTGCCGGCTGTGTCGAAATATGCGCCCCGGCGCTCGACTCCGACCGTTTCGGCATTGGTGATTTGCACATGATCGACGTAGCGGCGGTTCCAGATCGGCTCGAAGATGGCGTTATCGAAGCGGAAGACCATGATGTTCTGCACGGTCTCTTTGCCGAGGTAGTGATCGATGCGGAAAATCTGGTTTTCGTGCAGGACGCTCTTGATGTCGCGATTCAGGACCTTGGCGGATTCGAGGTCGGTACCGAAGGGCTTTTCGATGACGACTCGCCGCCAGCGTCCGTTGTCCTGGCGGGAGAGTTCGGCGCGGCCTAGTTGCTGCACGATGGGCGCGAAGAACTTTGGCGCCGTGGCCAGATAGAACAGGTAGTTGCCTTCGGTGTGAGATTCGGTGTCGATAGCAGCAAGACGATCACGAAGTCGCAGGAATGTGTTGGGATCAGCAAAGTCGCCGCGTTCGTAGAAGAGGCGGTTGCGCAGCCACTCCAGCGCGGCGGAATCATTCGCGGGAAGGAATTCGCTGACCTGCTTGCGGAAGCCTTCGACGTCAAGATCATCGACCGAGACGCCCATGACCGCGAAGGTGTCAGGGAGGAGCTTTGCCTTGACCAGGTTGAAAAGGGCAGGGATCAGTTTGCGCTTGGTGAGGTCACCGGCGGCACCGAACAGGGCGAAAATGCAAGGTCCAGCAACCTTGCCGGCAAAATCAGGAGCGACTTCGGGATTGGCCGGGAGTGTGGCGCACATGCTGGACGCTCAAAATTTCCACCCAGAGGTGAGTGGCAAGCATTGTAGGCGAAGTTGAGAAAAATTGCCCAGACGTCTGGGTGGCAATCTGTCCGCCATGACAAATGCTCACGCGAGATGCGAGCGTTAACAGGACTAGGCCTTGGACGGAGGAGCGAGGGCGACGGCCGATTCGGAAGTGAGGTAGAGGAAGGTGAATGTTTCCTGCAGGTAGAGGTGAACGCGCGTATCCGTGTGATTCAGGTAGACGATGGAGACGTCCTGGCCGATGTGAAGATCGAGGTCACCCCCGCGCGTAGTCACGACAAAGGCGCCGTCAATGGCGGGCGCCCAGATGATTTTGCTCTCGACGAGGCGTTTGACGTGTTCCAGGACCGGATAGCCGTAATTGGTGGTTTCAGCGAGTTGGGTATATGCGTCGGCGCTGAGCAGAATGGAATAGGGCCCGTTAACGCCGACGAGGCGCAACTGGCTTAAGGCCTGGGCAAAGGCATCCGGGTACTTGCGCACGTCGGCGGGCAGAGACTTCCGTGGATTGCTTGTCCCTTGGCGGATGCCGACGATTCCGGCATTGGGATAACCCTCGAAAATGGCGCGGTCTTCGGCGAAAGCCAACTTGCGCGCGGCGTCTTTCGCCGGTTGCCAGTCGGAATCGTTGGCGCCGCGTTCGACATCGGCGATCATCTGGCGGTCGAGTTCGAAGGGAACCCGTAACTCAACCATGGCTTTCGCTTCACGCAGTTGTGCGGTGATACCGTCTGCGGGCGCAGTGATCGCACTCTGGTGGCCGGTGCCTACCGCTGAGAGAGTAGTGCCTGCCGGGCCATGAACATCCACAACACGGCGTCCGGCGAGATAGCGCTTGATCGTGCGCGAAGCTTCTTCGTCGATTTGCGCCCACGCAGCCTCTGAAATCGGAGCCAGCTCGCGATGCAGGTTATTCATGGGAAACTTCTCCTTTCAGAGAACCGATGCCGAGTGAACCAGTGTTGGATGGCGCGGGGGAGGCGGAAGTTTCAACCGCCGCCGAGGCGGCTCCGGGCGCAGGCTGGTCAGGCGAGACATTGTCGAGGAAACTGGCGGGAGGAATAAAGAATAGACTTCCCGTAACCGCAGTGCTGAAGTCAAGGATGCGATCGTAATTCCCGGGCGGGCGGCCGATGAACATGTTCTGAAGCATTTGTTCAATGGTGCGCGGCGAGCGGCTGTACCCGATGAAATACGTGCCGAACTCACCGTGACCGGGGCGGCCAAAGGGCATGTTGTCGCGCAGAATTTTGATTTCCTTGCCGTTCTCTTCGATCACCGTCAGGGCATTGTGCGCGGAGCTGGGCTTCACCGACTCATCGAGTTCGATGTCTGACACTTTTCTGCGCCCAATGATTTTCTCCTGATCCTCGGTGGAAAGCTCGTTCCACGCGTCAAGGTTGTGAAGATACTTCTGCACGACGACGTAGCTTCCGCCGCTGAAGGGCGCATCTTCCTCGCCAATGAAGACGGCATCGGCCGCGGCATTCCCGCTCGGATTTTCGGTGCCGTCCACAAAACCGAGCAGATCGCGTTCGTCGAAGTAGCGAAAGCCGTGAACTTCGTCGGCGATGGCGACGGCGCCTTCAAGACGAGCCATGATCTGCGTGGCAAGTTCGAAGCAAAGATCCATGCGCTTGGCGCGAATGTGAAAGATCAGATCGCCGGGAGTGGAAACCGCATGGCGCGGCCCGGAGCGGATTTCCGGTAAGGGATGAAGTTCGGCCGGACGTGGGATGCCAAACAGTCGGTCCCAGCCATCGGAGCCGAAGCCCATGATGCAGGAAAGGGAGCCTTCGAGCGCGCGAAACCCAACCGCGCGCAGCAGCCCGGAAAGGTCGGCACAGAGGGAAAGGACCGAGGCACGATTTTGGTCACCGGGATTAATCGTGGCAACGAGAAAAATCGCCGAGCTTGTGAGCGGGGAGGAAACGGGCTGCGGCACGGCGAGAACGGCTGCCGATGCTTGGGCGCTGATGGGGTCGGACACCATAGCAATATCACCTGACTACCGATAGAAGTCCTTTTCGAAAGGCCCCTTACCAGAGGGGATCAGCGGAAGCGACAGCTTACCAAAGGTTGCCGAGTAACGTCGACACAAGGGGGCCGAAGCTTAAATGAGATGGTGAGATTCACTCGGCGATGATAGCCAATATAGAGTCGAAACAGGGTCGCCCCTCGTTCCAGGACTGAGCCCCAAGACATGTGAGTTTAATGAGTTGATTTGTCCGAAATCTGCACCGCGTATCCATCTAACAAGTTCCCGGTCGCGTAATCCAGTGTTGCAATCGCATTTTGATAGTCGACTTGAGCTTGTAGCAGTCCAGCCTGAGCCGACGCCACGCGAGTTTGCGCGTCCAGCAGGAAGAAGACATTCTCGGCGCCGAGCTGGGTTTTGCGCTGTTCGGCAGAGAGTGTATTTTGCGCCAGCTCGAGCGCCGTTTGGCCAGCCGCCAGGCTCAGCTTTGCGACTTCGAGTTGATGCACAGCATTCTTTACGTCCAGAGTGATCTGCTGCCGGATTTGCTGCGCTGAATACAAATCTCGATGCCGCCCAACCAGAGCGGTTCCCAATTCCGCTTGGGCGCCGCGGTTCTTGATCGGCAAATTCAGTGTCAGGGCCGCTCCGTAGCCTGGAAAGTTAAACCCGAACAACTGGTTGAGCGACGTCCCCAAGCCAGCAGTGGACGTCGGTTGCCCGGTGGCTAAGCTGATTTCGTTGCCCCCAATGCCGGTGCTTTGATAAAACCCGGTCAACGACAGATCGGGCAAGAGATGATTGTGCGCTAACCGGATGCTGGTCTCATCGTTTTCGAGGGCGCGCTGTGCAACCTGGATTTCGGGACGCTTCGCGAGCGCCATCTGAAAGGCGCTCGTCGCGTCAATCGATTTCAGTTCTCCGACAGGTTCGGGCTTCTCGGTCAAGTCCAAATCAAGAGCCTGAATGTAGTCGTCTTGATCGGCTCCAATAATCATTCGCAGAGTATCTTCCGCCCGCTTCACGGTGTACTCCGCCTGGATAGCAGTTACGCGCCGCGCTGCGACCTCTGCCTCCGGACGGTAGATATCGAGCGGCGAAAGTGCGCCAAGTTCAAGCGCGCGTTTGTCGCGCTGATAGCTGGCTTGTGCGGCATCGAGCGATTCTTGATCCACCCGAAGATTGCCGCGATCACGTACCACGGTCCAATACTGCGTTACTGCCTGCAAGATCGCAGTACTTACTTGCGCCTGGAAGCCGGCCTGCGATTGCTGCAAGTTTCTGCGTGCGATGACAAGCGGCGCCGTGTTGGCGAAGCGCCATGCATTGCGAAGCAGCGGCTGGGTGAACTGCAAATTCAAGTAAGAATTCCAATACGGATTGATGAAATAGAACCCGCTATTCGTTGAGTACCTGGTGGCATTAAACTGCACTTGCACGGCAGTGCCAGTCTGGAACGTCTGCGTGTACATGACCTGGCCTAATTGAGTCAGCTGATCAAATGTGCCCTGGCCTTGTATTTGGCTAAAACCTGGGTATGAATAGCGGTTCAAGTTGGCGGAAGCCTGTAGGGCCGGATCAAACGGGTGGTACGTTTGCAGGAGTGAAAACTTGGCCGCCTCGACCTGCGATTCGTTGACATGTACGAGGCTGTTGTTTTCCAGCGTAAGTCGAACGACATCATTCAAAGTGAGCGTGAGCTTGCCGTCACGCACATAATCGCGCAGATGCTGCGGGCCGGGCAGTTTAGGCGAGCGCACCCCCTGAGTCAGCAACCCATCAAAGGTTTCGCGCACCTGGCCATGCGCCGCAACTCCTGCGCAACAAAGCAGAACACAACAAATCCCCCCGCGAATCCTCATGACGTTCCTCCCGACCGTAGAAATAGAAAGGACTTACTCGTAGCGGATCGCCTCGACTGGGTCGAGCCGCGCAGCTTTCATTGCCGGATAAATTCCGAACACGAGGCCTACTGTGATCGAAACCAGAAAAGCCAGCGTAATGGAACTCACAGTTACGATCGTTGACCATCCTGCAAGCCATGCGATGAGCCGGGACATGGTGAACCCGAATACGATTCCGAGGCTTCCGCCGACGAATGAAATAATCGTCGCCTCCATCACGAACTGGCGCACGATGTCGATCTGCCGCGCCCCCACGGCGCGGCGAACCCCAATCTCGCGTGTGCGCTCAAGTATGCTGGCCAGCATGATGTTCATAATTCCGATGCCCCCGACCAACAGCGAAATGGACGCAATGGCAACCATGACGGCGTTGAATAGCCGTTCTGTCCGCTTCTGCTCCGCAAGCAGTTCGGCCGGAACTATCACACTAAAATCCCCGGCAGCGTGGTGGGTGGAGTCCAAAATCGCTCGCACGACTTCAGCTACCTTGGTGACATCGGCGTTCTCGCGTAGATGAAGATAGATCCCATCGATCTCATCGCGAACATCGCTGTAGCTGTCTTCGAGGCGAAAAAGGGAGGCATTGAGTGGGACATAAACCAGATTGTTGAGATCCTGACTCGGTAATCCAGCAACTTCCGTGCGCGAAGTAAGTTGGGGTCCAACGACTCCAACTACCTGAAACCAGCTTTGGTTGAGCTTCACGTACTCGCCAATCACGTTGGACGCGCCGAACAAGTTCGACTTGGCACCGGCACCCAACACGCACACGGCGCTACCATGGGCGTCTTCGTCCGGCGTGAAGAAACGGCCTTGAATAAGCCGCAAACCGGAAATATCGGTGTAATTGGGCGCCACGCCGTAAACTGCTGGCGGATCCTGCTGTGATTTGGGAATCGTCTTCGATGGTGTAAACCGTTTGCGAGGCGTCGAGGCTGCAATTTCGCTGATGTCATCCTGAATGATTCGATAGTCGTACAAACTGAGGCCTGGAGAAATCTGGCGGATCTTCATGTGAGCTTGCGGTTCCGTTGTCTCTTTGGCTTCCACAATCAGATTCCGGACACCCAATTGCTCAATCAAAGCCATGACCCTTTGCCTGGCACCGGCCCCAATGGACAACATTGAAACGACCGCCGCCACGCCGAAAATCATGCCGAGCATCGTAAGCAGAGTGCGAAGTCGATGGGCCAGGAGATTATCGAAACCGAGACGGAGGTCAGGAATCCATTGCTTGTAGCCGTAAATAATGCGCGCGGGTGCGGAAGCGGGGACAGACGTCACAGCTTTCCTCCCTCCGGCCCTGAGGTCGCAGAGGAGGTGCCTGCTTTCTTGGGCGCCGTGGGATCGATCAGCGCTACGGCATCTCCTTCCTTGACGCCTTCAACTGCCGCACGGCTCTCGTTCTCAAAATCCACTTTGATCGGAAACTGCTCGAGGCCGGCAGCTTTTTTCACGAAAACCACCTGCTTACCATCCTTCAAGAAAAGCGCCTGGCGAGGAATGTAGAGGACGCTTGGTTTCTTGTCGCCGACGATCGTAATTTGCGCGGTTAGGCCTGGACGCAGCGTCGCATCGGCATCAATCAACTTGATGGAGACATCATATTTTCCCGCAGAATCCGTGTCCCAAAACTGTCGCTGTACCATGCCGGCCGCGGCCGTGATGGAGCCGCGAAACCTTCGAGCCGGCAGAGCGTCGAACTCAATCTGTACCGGTTGTCCCACGCTGATGATGGCCCGTTCCAGTTCGCTTACTTTGCCGCTCAATTCGAGTTCATGCGGATCGATTACTTGCGCGATCGCGCTGCCTGGTCTCGCCTGATCGCCGACGTGATAGTTGGGTATCGACTGTCCGCTAAAATAAAAGTCACCGCCGAAGTTTTTCTGAAGTGCGACCAGACCATCCATCGTCGTAGCCACCCGCATTTTATCGATATTCTGTTTGGCCTGATCCATGGCTAGCTTCGCTTTGTTCCACTTTTCCCGCGCGAGGTCATTGCCGACACGGCCTGTAGTGGTGTGCGATTTTATGGCCTGCTCTAACTCGGCAAGGGCACGTTTGGCTTGGTCCAAGGCGAGTTCATTCTTCTTCGCATCGATGGCACTGACCAATTCATGTTTCTGAACATCGAGTTCGGCCTGACGTACGTCGAACCGCGCTTTGAGGAGTGCGACCTGATCCTTTGCGTCTTGCACAGCGGCATCGGCCTTGGCTTTGATGATGTCTTGCTCGGCCTGCAAAAGTTCGGATTGGCTCTGCTCCAGCTGGTAGCGCTGCTCGCTGGGATCGAACTCTACAATCACGTCACCCTTTTTCACCGCGGCTCCCGTATGTACCAGGTAAGTGATCTGCAGCGCTCCTCCACCGATCGGTGGAGCTGCAAGCGTTACGGAGTGTCCAGCGCGTAGTTCGCCGGTGGTGTGAACTTTCAGATCAAGTTCGCCCCGTTTGACTAGAGCCAGAGGAACATCAGCACTCGTCGTACTTAACTGGCTTTGCCGCGCGGCCATCGTGACACCGATGCCGGCCAGCAAAGCTACGACGACCACCGGTATAGCCCATCGCCAGTTTTTCATCCGTCACTCGCTTTTCACCGTGGGATCCTGCAAAGCGACTCGATCACCGGGACGCAGTCCATTAGCGATGAGAATCCGGTCTCCACTTCTGCGGCTAACCTGAATGGTACGCTCATGAAAGCCAGAACCGTTCCACACGTAGACGATGTCTTCACCACCTTCTTTTTGAAAGAACGCTTGAGCGGGGATGGTCAATGCCGACGGGATGCGTTCTACAATTGCGGTGAGTTGGGCGGTCATTCCCGGGCGTAAGCGCGCATCCGCCTCATCGAGCTTCACGCGGAGATTGAAATTGCGCGGTATGGGCCAACCAGCGGAGTAGTCCTCACTGGCTAGCGTGCTGATCTCCTCAATTTGTCCTGTGAACTGACGATCTGGTATGGCGTCGAAATGTACAGTCACGGACTGTTGCGTGGCCAGCCGACCACGCTCAATCTCATCTACCCTCCCCGAAATTCGAAGCGACGCGGTTTCAGGCATTTCGATCATGGGAGCACCCGGCCAGGCGCGATCTCCGGCCTTGAAAGGGGTGAAACCTTCCGGATGCCAGACCGGGACGAGACTCACCATGCCCGTGATAGGCGCTCTCAAAGTGATTCTCGACAATGCAACCTGGGCGCGATGCTCATCGAACGCAGCTTTGCGGCTGGCCTCGATCTTGCTATCGATTGTCGCCTGGCTCGCCGCCCGGTCCGATTTTAGCTTGGCTTCCGCCTCGCGCAATTTCTGTTCTGCATCGCGGACCTTCAACTCTGCTTCCGCGCCTTCAATGTTCGAGACAATCTCCTTCTTGCTGGCGTCGAGTTTCGCAGATTCCAGTTCAAAGCGGGCCTTGCTAACGGCAGTCAGATCTTGCTCGTCGGTCAGACGAGCCTGAGCATGTGCCTGCTCAATATCGGCGCTGGTGTATTTCAGGGATGATTGGTTTTGCTTCAACTCCTGCTCGGTTTTTGTTTTGTCGAACTCGACGATGACATCGCCCTGTTTTACTTTGTCTCCGTCCGCAACAATCTTGAGGATCTGTAACTCGCCGGCCTCCGCAGGTGCCGCAATGCTGATGGATTTGAGGGCAGTTACCTCGCCACGAAATTGCAGGGAGTCTAGGAACTCTCCATCTTTTACTTCGAAAATCGGTACATTGGGGGAACGACGGCCATAATGCATGACGCCCAGAAGCAGGAAGCTTGCACAAAGCAGCAGGGCAGTAAGCGCTATTCGAGGTCGCTTACTCCATAGCTGTCGTATTGTGTCATTCAGGCTCATCGCCTAGTGGAACGCACCCGCGCCGCCAGCTTGCGCCGTAAGACTTATATCGACGGCGGCGGAGAGGTCTGGCATTAACTTGGGGTCGTTGCCGGCAATCGAAACTACAACTGCGAAATTACGGAGCTTGGACGAAAAATCACCTGGCGTTGCCGCGGGTGCCATTTCTTCCAGCTTGCCGGCAAATACCAGTTCTGGATACGCGTCCAGGCGCACCTCCGCTTGTTGACCGAGTTGCAAGTTAAGAAAGTCCTGCTGGTTGGCGAACGCGCGTACCTGCATCTGCGAAGGGTCGACGACCTGCATGAAGGTGATGCCGGGGCGCACTTGGTCTCCTTCCTGCACCTCCCCCATTTTCCCTTGTTTCCAAATCGTATTGAGCACCGCAATGCCGTCAATTGGGGCATGCACGATCATTAGTTCAGCATTTTTCTGCGCATGCTCCATGACCTGGCGAGCGCGGTCCCGCTGAAGTTCAAGCAGTCGAATGGCGGCATGTGCAGACTGACGCTTTAGATCGAAAGTGGTCCGGAGTTGCTGCAGGGTGGCTTTCGCTTCCTCCAAAGCTTCCTGATTTTTCTCGGCGTCAATGCGTGAGAGCAACTCGAACTTCTGCGCTTCCAACTCAGCTTTCCTCAGACTGCTTTCCGCCTGGGAGATTTCAGTTTCGTCGGCGGCGCGAGCCGCATTCTCTTTTGCTTGTTCCTCCATCACTTTATTCGCAAGCTCTTCGTATTGCGCTTGCTTGTCGATGAATTCACGCGTCTGCGCCTGACGGTCGAATTCCGCCAGCACATCGCCCGCCCGTACCTTGCTTCCAGCGCTCATCAATTTTGTGATCGTAAGCATTCCCATGTGCTCGCCCTCCAGAATTGGAGCAACAATCGAGCGCATGTGTACTGCTTCTGTTGTGCCCGTCATCCGGATCGTCCGCTGGCCGTTTCCCATGGAGCGGGCATTTTTCGCACTTGGTGCGGTTGATTCGTGTAAGACGGTCTTCAGGATGAATGAGACGAATATAAGAGCTGAAAGCGCTGCGGCGAGGTAGAGCAGCAGTCGCCTGCTTCGATGTCGAGCTGGCTCCCCGCCGGCCGGTGGGGGCGAGTCGGGTGTGGAGGGCGGCGGCGCGTCCACAACAGTGGTGCCCAACTCCAGAGGTTTCATAGCGACACTCTCTTAGCACAATAAGGTCACTTTTACTGTGCGCTGCCCTCTTATCGGTTTCTATTATGCACCCGACGGGAAGTCACGAGCCAAAGCAGCGAATGCGCTTATCAGAAGTCTTCTTTGGTGGTTCTGCACGTTTTGGCGCATGCTCCTGGAGCAATCCAAGGAAATCCAGTTTCGGATTGCAACCGGCGCAGGGACGTCAGACCACAGTCTTTCTCAGACTTTGCCGGAATGGGACTTTGTGTTCCTGGCATGTCTCCGGAATCTATCCACGGTCTGCCTTCGGGCTCACCCTAAATAGTTTCACCGTGAAAATTGATACTCGCCTATTCTTATAGCGAACCGCTTCCGAATCTCTTGCAGTAGGCTGTGCTGCAGGTTGGACACTTCATTCCGTAGTCGCTGGGCTCTTCGTGATCTCTTGGCTCGTAGCACACAACGTTAGAAGGCGGCAGCGACCGGGCCAAGAACAGTACGAATCTTTAGGAAGCCGTTAGGAGACAGACGGAGAGACGCCCATCCTTCAATTCGCGGGCTGTCTTGTTGCCAATTACTCCGAAAGCCGGATATCCCAATGCTTCACTGCTGTCAGCAACTCTTCGCACATCGTGGAGTCGGTCACATCACCGGCGCTGCACTCTTCGGCGAGCACGGAAACATCGGAATCGCCGGTCATCGGGATGGCTTCTTCCGGGGGTTGAAGGACATAAAGATGGGAGACCAGATCGACTTGGAAGAGCCCGACCGCGTCGCCACGTAGATTGTCGATCAATTGGAGATCGCAAGCCCACCTGACGTAAGCGTCCTGCGTCCCTCCGACAAATCAACGCTGACACTCGTAACCTGCTACCCATTCTACTACATCGGTAGAGCGCCACAACGCTTCATTGTGCACACTACCCTTGCAGGGCCAAGAACGTAGGACCGGAGGTCCACAACAACGCCTTTTTGCGCCGCGGGCCTTTGTTCAACGGCCTTCATGCAACTCATTCATCACGCGTATCTGGACTCGTCGATGCCGATGCCACGATAGTTGCCGCAGATCGCTGGGAAAATCAATTCGCACCTTAGTCGTTGGAAACGGCGAGGATGGCCACCCTAGTGAGACGGGGCTCAGGGAATGAGCTACCGCGTGCTCCTAGGAAAATTCATGCGGATCCCACGCGTTCAAGATTTGGGAGATAAATGCCGCAACGCAATTGCAATGAGCTGATAAACTTGTGCGCGGCGTTGCCCGCGCGCGCCCAATCGGGCTATCGCGCCAGGAACTCACCAATTACGACCGCCAACGACGGGCTAGCAATGATGTTGTAGTGAGTCGTGCCGGGAAGGATGGCCAACTGCGCCGTCGACCTCATTGATCCGTCTAGTCCGGCGTCCCGTTGTGCGCCACCAAGAGCCTTGTAGAATTCAACAATATGCTCGGCGCGAACGGCATCTGCATCGGCAAAGACCAAGAGTGTCGGTTCCTTGAGAGCCTTGACCTGCGCTGACCAGTCAAATGGCGTGCTGGCCAGTTCGCCCATCTTTTTGAATGACGTTTCCCAGTTCGTCTTCGGGTACATCGTCGCAAGTGGTGACTTTTTGACGCTGTCTGCAAGCATCGGCGCGTTCTGGCTCATCTGTGCGAACGCGGCAAGCCCTTCCGGATAGAATCCGGTTTGGGCCATGACAGAGGAAATCACCACCAGGTGATCGACGACTTCGGGATGTCGTATAGCAGTTTGCAATGCGACACCTCCACCGAATGAATAGCCGGCCAAGTCAACCTTCCCCAGCTTCAGGTACTCGACCAGCGCGGCTACATCATCGGCCAGTGATTCAAAGCGGTAAGGACGATCGATGTCGGCGGTGTTTCCATGTCCTTGCAAATGCACCGCAATCACCTGACGGGACTTCGCCAGAGCATCGATATTCGTGCCAAAGCCTTCGAAAGCTGTGATTCCTCCGTGGAGCAGAACCATCGGCTTACCTTGGCCATGAACCTCGTAGTACATCTGCATGCCATGAATCGGTGCGTATCCAGTTTTACTTTCTGCGTTCATAGGAACTCCTGACGCCCTAACTTCAGGGCCGGCGAGACTCAAGAGCAACACAGCGATGAGTGTCAGAATGTTATTTCGCATAGTCTTTTCCAGTAGCCAAGCGCTGCATGTTCGGTTGCGCCTGCCTTTACTTTATGTTCAGTAGCTCGCACATGACGATCATCAAAACTTCAGCTTCTTATTTCGCCTGTGTCAGTCCCGCAACAACCGCAGCAAGTTTATCGAGTATCTCGTTCCAGCCCTCTAATTGACCGCTATTTTTCGCGCTCTCCATGGGCTCATTTCCAATGAAGGTGAGTTTCGTCTGGCCGTTTCCGAGATCCTCAAAGATGGTCACGTCGTACGCACCTTCGATGGCCTCATGTTCTATTCCTAGCTGCGCAGGATCAATCTTGTTTCCCTTCGAGTCCGAAAAGTACATCAAGGAAACGATCTTCTCATGCGGAACAATCTCGTGGTATTCGACCGCATTCCAGAACTCCTGCCCATCTGGAGATCTCATGCAGCAGAGGAATTTCCCCCCAACGCGAAAATCCATCTTGCAAACGGGCGCAGTAAACCCCTTCGGTCCCCACCACTGCATCACGTACTTCGGGTCTGTCCAAGCTTTCCAGACCAATTCGCGTGGGGCATCAAAAACCCTGGTGACAACCATCCGCTCCGTCTCATTCACCGCGTTTTTTGTCATCTCTGACCTCCGCTTTTTTCATTTGATTCACAACCACATCCAGCTTGTCGAAACTCTCTTCCCAGAATCGGCGATAGCTGATCGCCCAGTCGCTGACTGCCTTGATGGACTCTGGCCTAAGCCTGCAGATACTCTCTCGCCCACGCTTCGTCTTGGTCACAATCCGCGCCCGCACCAGGTAGGCAATATGTTTCGAAATCATCTGCTGCGAGAGTGCAAACCCTTCCGTCAAGCCGTGCACAGAGGCAGGCCCACGGGAGAGCCGCGCGATCATCGCCCGGCGGGTTGGATCAGACAGAGCCGAAAATGTTGTGCCCAGCCTATTCACAACCATATGGTAGTGGATTATCTACCGTTGTCAAGTGTGGATTTCGCGATTTCTGATTTCTGAACCCTGACTCATTAATCTGACGATGAAAGTTGCGTACCGCAAACTGCACAGGAACGAGCCGCTACATCTCTCAAGGAGAGCCGGCCCCAGGCCCCCTTGCGGACGTCAAGTCTGTTCGTTGCAAGCGGTTAACGTTGGCGTCAGTTAAGCGGGATCGGCCAGGTCAGAGAGTCTCCGGACTGCCCGCTTGCCAGCTAGTCCATACAAACCAGCGCAATCCTTGTAGCAGCCGAGGCGAAACATAAGCGCAATGCTTGTGAAAAGGGGGTTCTCCTAGATGAGAAAATCGGAGCGTAGCGACTGGGTGCCTAACATGCAGTCTCAAGCCAAGCTTTTCGCCGTTTCAACAGAGTTTCGCTCGAAAAAAAGTCTCGATTTTCCCGAACCTTCTGGCATCTCTATCCACCTTCTCAGGAGGTCGGGGCCGCCTCAATGCGTGCTGTGGCGATCTTTCGCCAACTATCAAGGGGCTGCTTCCTTGGGCGCATTGGTGTCTCTCAAAAACGGCGGGTAACTTAGGTCACGACAGGACACGGTGCGAGAACCCGGGTTCTCGATTGCAAACCGAGATCTTGTGATCACGCTCGCAGCGCAAGACCGTCCAAGATACTTGGCCGACATGTTTACTCTGACTATTTGGGACGAGACGTTTCGTCTCGAGTGCGCGTAGGCCTTGCAGCGGAAAGAAGGAGTCACAGCATGGGGAATATTAGCCGTCGCGATTTTCTGGCTATGGCCGCGGTGCTTGGTGCGGAAGCCGCTTGGGGTCGCTCATTCTCGACTCCCTCGAAGATTTCCTGGCGCGAGAGTCGCGACCTCTTCCCGGAAGGGGTAGCCTCCGGCGATCCTGACAGCAACAGTGTGTTGCTGTGGACCCGGCACGCCCCGCAGCCTAAACCCGTTAAGGAACTGATCGTCGAAGTGGCGCTCGACCAGACATTCCAACGTGTGATCGCAACTAAGAGAGTGTCGATTTCGGCGGAGGCGGATTGGACCTGTCGTGTGCTGGTCGGAGGACTGAAGCCAGCACAGGTCTATTGGTATCGCTTTACCGATCCTGAGGGTTCCGGCAGCCGCCTCGGCCGCACCATCACCGCGCCTGCCGATGATGATTCTCGGCCGGTACACTTCGCGTTCGTCAGTTGTCAGAACGCAAACCTCGGAGCGCAGAACGCGTACCGAAGAATGATCTTCGAGGACGAGCGCGCTTCTGAGCAGGACCGCCTCAGCTTTGTCCTGCACCTGGGCGACTTCATATACGAGCTGGTCTGGTATCCGGAAGACCGCGCCACCTATTACGACCGCAAGGTGAAGGAAATCGTTCATTATCCAAAAGGAGAAAAAATTCACGACTTCCACATCCCAGTGGACGTGGATGACTACCGTGCTGTGTATCGTGCCTACTTGCGCGATCCTGACCTTCAGGACGCTCGTGCCCGCTGGCCGTTTGTTCCCATGTGGGATAACCATGAGTACAGCTGGCAGGGATGGCAAGCCTTGCAAGTGTTCGACGGGAAAGCGCGTCCCGCGCAGACGCGCAAGGTTGCTGCCATGCAGGCATTTTTTGAGTATCAGCCCGCGCGCATGGTGAAGAGCGGCGGTCCGTCGTTAGAAGAGTTCAACCCACCCAAGGTTCAGGATGCCCCGGTCACTGTTTTCGACGAGCATGGACTCGGGCAGGAGGCCAACAATCTTGCGGCGATCCATAGTCTGAAGGGATACCGGTCGCTCCGCTGGGGCCGGAACGTGGAGCTCATGATCACCGACGAGCGAACCTACCGATCGGAGGATCCGGGAACCAAGTTCGATGACTCAGCTTTCTTTAATAAGGACTATTCGGAGTTCGTGCCTGAGGAGGTGTTGGAGATCGTCGATGGCGGCCGGGATTACAACGGAGGCAAACCGCCCGACACTATCCGTTTCGGGGATAAGCAAGTTCCGAACCTCCGTAAGGCGGATCCCGCGCAGACCATCCTCGGAGCCGAGCAAAAAGCGTGGTTTCTGGAACGACTACAAAACTCGAAAGCTCCTTGGAAGATCTGGGGAAGCACAGCTTCGACGCTGGATATGCGTGCCGACCCGCTGAACCTTCCCGCGGGAATGGTGGCAAGCGCCTGGCCCGGTGCCGGGTATGCCAGCTTTGGCGGCGTGGACTTCAGCACTGCCCCTCAGGAGCGCGGTGAAATCTACGATTTCATTCGAGCGCATGCGATCACGGGGCTTGCCACGGTTGCCGGCGACGCGCACAGCTTCTGGGCAGGTTTATCGTCGAAGTCTTTGCCGCCGAAGCCCTTCGATCCCGTAGGTGTGGCATTCGTGGTTGGATCAATCTCAGCGCCTGGGGCGGTGGAGGCAATGGAACATCAGCTGCACAAAGACGCTCCGCTGCGGGCTCTGTTCGTTGGGCAAGGTCCCGGTGACAATCGTCCGCAACCCACGATCAATATGCTGGTGCGTCACGGTGTTCGGTCATGCCTGGAATATGCCAAGAGTGGTGACGTGCAGAAGGCGCGCCAGCTTTCCAACCCGGATTTGTCACCGCACCTGTCGTTTATTGACATGGGTGGCCATGGGTATGCGGTCGTGCACGCCGCCGCGGACCGGCTAGAGACCGAATTCGTCTGCGTGCCGCGTCCCATCGTCCGCCAGGACCAGCCGGATGGCGGACCGATTCTCTATCGGGTCCGACACGGTGCAAAGCTCTGGGGCAAACACGAACGTCCGAATCTCGAGCAGAAGGTGATCGAAGGCAATCCGGCGTTTTCGATTTAGGGATCGGCTAGCAGGAAAACCGCTTCCACGTCGGAATATGAAATGCTCTGGAAAATTATCGCTGCGTTAAATCCTGTCTAGGTCGCTTGCAGCTCGGCTTACTTTGATTATCCCCCGATCTGATTTAACACCTGCTTTTTGCTTGTTGTTAACGGTGATTTCACACATTGACACCGGCCAATGAGGAATTGGTCCGGCCATGCGAACCCTAAAGAGACCAAAGGGGAAAAGAAGAATTGGCCCGGGAACGGGAGTCAAGTCGAGCGTCGACGTCTCATCGCCAAAGCTTCGCTTCAGGCCCGGTTGAGAGTCGGACTGGTTAGCGCTGCTCCGGAGAAAAACGCCGACATGGCGCAGTCGATTACCAGCATAGTCCGTTCTCTGCGTCTAACTTGAGAATCTAAAATCGCGAATAATGGGCAAAGATCGCGAATTGTGAGGAGAACTGAGGCGAAAATTCTCTGCAGACCAGACTGCATGGCGGAGAGGGAGGGATTCGAACCCCCGATACCCGTTAAGGTATGTCCGCTTTCGAGGCGGCCCGTACTCCACATGTAAGCGATTCTACGTCAATGGCTTAGAGTTTTGAAGGGTGCAATAAAGGTGCAAATACAAAACTTGTCGCCATTTTCGTTGAACGAGTCCCTCGACAGCAACCGCCGAATTTCGCCCACAGGGCGCTGCTTTCGGCTGGGTGTCAGCTCTTCATCGCGCGTTTGCGCGAAATCGAAAGCTGAACCACAATTCCAGCGCAGAAAGCAGGTTTCATGGCACGCGGACGTGCGCGTTATCAAAGAGGCCGGGTGGTCGCCACCGAGGCCGGCGGCTGGGAGATCCACTACAACGTCTACCTGAGCGATCCTACAACCGGCAAAGCGAAACGACATCACCGTAGCCGGGTAGTGGGCTACAGGCCGAAGATGCACCGGGCCGACGCTGAGAAAATCCTGGCAGCGGAACTTGCTGCCATCAATGGCGGTCCAGTTACCCGAGCGGCAGACGGGACCATCACATTTGGCGACTGGATGCGGAATTTCTACATCCCCATGCGTGGTGCCAATTGGCGGGACGCGACGCGCCGCACCAACCTCGACTACCTCACCAGTCACGTCTATCCAACCCTCGAACACGTCCCACTCAAGGACATCACGAAGTTTCAAGTGCAGATGCTACTCAACCGGCTGGCCGCCGAGGAATACTCGTACACGGTTGTTTACCATGTGCGCGATCTGATCAAAGCTGGATTGGCGGAGGCCCTTGACCAAGAGGTCCTGGAGCGAAATGTGGCTCGCAAGACCGTCATTCCCGAGATCGAGGAGTCCGAAAAGCCGGTTCTTCCCGTCGAGATGTACGCCAAGCTGTTGGCAGGTCTTGACGGCATCCGGGACCGCGCCATCTTCCTGATCGCGTGTTTCTGCGCCCTCCGGCCGAGCGAACTCTTTGGCCTGACTTGGGGATGCTACAGCGGTAGTGTATTCACGATCGTCAATACCGCGTGGCGTGGCCGCTTGCAGCGCAAAAAGATCAAGCGGAAGAACCGCTATGGTCGCACCAATTACCGCCTTGTCGCGATCCCCCAAGCCGTGCGCAAGGCGATTGACCTGTGGCGGGCGAGGTGTCCGAACGCTGACGCCAATGCCCTCATGTTCCCTGGGATGCGAGCCCGTGCACGAAAGCCACTGGCGACTCCCATTCATCCAGACAATTGGCTGCGTCTGCGTCTGTACCCAGTCGCGAAGAAATTGGAGATCGCATTTCACCCTACGTTTCAGGTGCTGCGCAGGAGTTTCTCCACGCATGGCAAGAAGGAAGCACACCCTACCGAGATGCAGGCCCAACTCGGACACAGCGATATTCGTACCACCCTGGACATCTATACGCAGATTTCGGACCCGGAAGTGGCCAGAATGGTGAACCAGGTCACAAACCGCATCTTAGGCTTGGGTGAGGAAGGCGAGTCGGGCTCAGTTCAGTGAAAGGGGTGAGGAGAAATAGAAGCTGACGCTTCCTGTTAAAATAAATCGAAATCAACGGCGCGGAGAGATGGCCGAGTGGCTGAAGGCGCGCGCCTCGAAAGCGTGTATACCTTAACGGGTATCGGGGGTTCGAATCCCTCTCTCTCCGCCAGTTATTCTTAACACCATCGTCGAAATGCTTCGGGCAATTTATCCCTCGGCCATGCGAAGCTGCCCAGTCTTGGCCGACCGGTCATCAACCATTCTAGGGCGACAGGCTCGCCCCAACCTTCCGCAACCCAGAGGATATCCTGCAGGCTAAGCATGTAACATGCTTGGCAGTGCGAAGTTGTTTAGAGCTCTTCGGGCCCGCGTTTTTTCGGGAGCAAGAACATGTGGATTGACCGGCAAGATCTTCTCTATACGATTCGATCGGCACGTCGTGAACCGGTGCTTTCCGTTGTCGCAGTGCTGGCTTTGTCCCTCGGTATTGGTCTCAATGCGGGTGTTTTCACTCTGCTCAACTCAATGTTCTTAAGTGCGCCGACTCAAATGAATCCTGCCAGTTTCGTCCAAATCTATCCGCGATACGAAGGCTGGTTTACAGGAGCCGCGCAATTTTCTTCGTTCACCACCGAAGACTACGACGCTATTCGAACCCGATCGACTGCGCTGGAGGAAGCTGCCGCATCCCAACAATCCTCAGCAGTTCTCGATCAGGGACATAAACGGATCTCTACTCTGTTCGTGACCTGTAACTACTTCCATGTGTTCGGAATCGATCGACCCTTACTAGGCCGGCTGTTGGCAGCGAACGAGTGCAACCGCGGCATTGCCACACAAGTAGTGGTGCTCAGCGAGCCGTTTTGGAGGAGCCAGTTCAATGCGGAGCCGCACATTGTGGGAGGGATCATTCATCTAAATGGTTTGCCTTTCACCGTTATTGGCGTCGTGCCAGCGGAGGACGCAAATCTCCTTGTTGCCGGAGTTTTTACTCCGTACACGCTGCAGCCGATCCTCGATCGCAGCACTAACCTGTTGACAAGCCCCGACTCGCCGTGGCTCAACATAACGGCTCGGTTGCGACAAGGGTACTCACGAGCGGATGCGCACGCAGAGCTGGCGACCATTCTTCGGCAGCAGGACCGTGCTTATGTGGAGCACAAGGCCTCTGCGTTCGATCGCAAGACGTCTGTGGTACTGACTAATGGGTCGTTTGTCCAAAATCCTGCGATGCGTGATTTGGTCTTGGCGCTGATGGCTCTGATTCTGGGACCACTCTTACTGGTGCTGCTGCTAGCTTGCAGCAACGTCACCATGTTGTTTCTCTCCCGCGCCGTAGTACGGCGGGGTGAAATCGCAGTTCGGCTCGCGCTCGGAATCGGGCGAACCAGACTCATCCGCATGCTGCTGATGGAGAGTATGTTGACAGTCTTGATCGCCGCCCCAATCAGCGTCGTCCTAGCGTATCGCGTCCCATTGTTGATCATGAATGTGGCGGACCCTAACCAATCCGGATTCGTGCCTCTCCTGCACCTGAACTGGCACGTGCTCGGCTACCTTGCTGCTCTCGTAATCGTGGCTACAGTAGCTTCCTCACTCGCCCCCGTGCGAGCCGCTTGGAGGCTGGATTTGACCACTGCGCTGAAGGGACGCGAGGGCTCGACTACCGCGGGCTCCCGCACCACAAGCGGTCTAATTATTGCGCAGGTCGCCATGAGCTTTGTCCTGCTAGCGGCTGCAGTTCTTTTTGGACGCATGCCGGGCATGGTGGCTGGGATGGATCCGGGATTCGAAACCCGCCATACGCTTGCTGTCCCACTGGACGTCGATACATCCCCCGAAAACCGTGCCGCAGCTCTTGCCTTTTACGGCGCCCTCGAATCGCGAATCCGGACTATCCCCGGCGTGCAGTCGCTCGCGTACGAGAGTCTGCAGCCTTTTCGGGGTCAGTCGCCGCCGAATGAGATTCGGTTGAAAGGTCAGGAGAAAGGACAAGGGAAGCCGGCGTCTGTCGACAGCGTTTCGACTGATTTCTTCTCCACCTTTGGCATTCGCGTGATTGCCGGTAGATCATTTCTTTCCTCGGATGAGACTTCCGCAAGTGCAGGTTCTGTTGTCTTGGTCTCCCAAGCTTTCGCGAAGCAGTTCTGGCCCGATGACAATCCGATCGACAAAGTGATCACTACTCCCGACGACAAACGCTCTGTGGTGGTGGGCGTAGTTGCCGATACTCGCTCCGAACGTTTCGATGTCACTGATGGACCGCGACTCTACAAATTACGCGATCCGGCTGCGCTGGATGGAGAAATGTACGTGCGCTTCACCGGAAACACCAACACAATAGAAAGTGCGGTGAGAGACACGGTAAGGAGCCTTGACCCAACGCAGATCGAGGAGCCACAAACGATTTGGGAATCGCTGGAGGCGGAAGCCGGGCAGATGCGTTCTCTGGCGCTTATTGTTGTCGTGATGGCTTCAATCGCAGTTTTGCTGGCCCTCACGGGTGTATACGGAGTACTGTCATTCGTCATCAACCAGCGTAGACGAGAGTTTGGGATCAAGATGGCGCTGGGCGCGAATCGTCCTTCAATCTTCTGTTCGATCTTGCTACGAGGGTGTCGGCAAATCGCACTGGGACTAGTGTGTGGCATAGTGCTTGCCGAGCCGGCAGCATGGACCTTTACTCGGTTGCTCAAGAACTCTCCGCTCCCCTTGCGCAACTTCGACGTGTTGGTTTACAGCATCGCTGCAGCCTTGCTCCTGGCAGTCTCTCTCTCGGCAATGTATCTTCCGGCAATGCGCGCCACACAAGTTGACCCCATAAAAGCACTCCGAACGGACTAGTCACCGACGATCCTCTATCTCCGCCGCTGATCGTGAATAAATTGAAGGACGTCTTCTTCACGAAACTTCCACAGGCCCTTTCCCTTTGCCGGGCCAAGTTTAATCGCCAAGAGCCGCGGTTGCCGGCGGCCTAAAGCGTGGTCGCGTACCCATCCTTTGCTGACCCCTAGCCATTCCGCCACATCGCTTACGTCGAGCAAACGCTTGGGTTTCACGTGAAAGGTAGACGATTCCAGGACTTCGAGGGATGGGGATCGGGACGGTTCGGCTGGTCTTGGTAGAGTAGCCATGGGCGTATTCTTCCTTGCGGGACCGCAAGTTCGACTTTCAGCGGCGTTCTCGGATGCGTTCTGTCACGCCAGTGACAAAGGCCACGAGTCGATAGCGGGGCTGGTCCGTGGATCGTATTTAAAGCGGAATAGGATTCCAGTCAAATGTGCCCTGCAGCGAGTACTCGATTCCAGACATGGCGAGCCGCTCGGCGACTATAACCGGCTTGATGTAAATGATCTTAGCGTGCACAATGATTTTGTCGTCGAAGACGCTGGGATGTCACCACCCAAAATGCGCTCGGCTGAAAAAATCTTCGGGACGGATACCCGCCTCGATCTTATCTGATCCACCGCCCTCATCCGAGAGCTTGCCCCCTTTATTATTTGAACTTGACACAAGAAGGTTTTCGAGTAGACTCTTGCGAAATCTCCCATGAAAGGATGCTGAGTATATGGCCTACGCGAGAAGACTCGTTCAAGGCGGCCCTGTGATACACCTTTTCCCCGAAGAAGCTGTGGTCACGCAGATGCGAGTTTCATTCCTGTTCTCGTTGATGCGCGTTATTCACGCGCACGATCTCGACATAGAGCTTGAAGCTCGCATTTCAGCGAGCAATCCCACTCTATGGCTACCTCAAGTCGTTATCGAATTATTCAGATCTGAATTTTCTGCATCGCCCGAGATCAACTCACTGATCACGAAGTGGTCACGTGAAATACGGTCAAACGGTAGCGAAACCTACGTGCCCCTCAGAGTTGCTGATTTTTCGGAGATGTACAGAATCTGTGAAGCAACCGGGCTTGCGGATCAGATTGTAGAACTGACCGGCGCCTTAGAGTCACCGATATGGATATCGGCCGAAGCGGCGAACAAATTCAAGGCATTTGCTGCAGAGCACAAATTGCACGAGTCAGATCGTAACTTTCGTATCCTTCTAATTTCCGCAACCTGTCAATGCAGGGGGAAAAGTGTCGGAACTGCACCTAAGGACGACCGTGTTGAACCAAAAAAAACGCCACAAGCTCCGAGTGGAAAATAGGAGGGCGTGAACTATTTCACTTCCAGTGAAAATGCAGATAGTTTCCGCGGCGAGCCTGTGCTCCTCGATGTGATTCCAGTACTAACGACTACTTTAGATATGAGCCTCGAAGAGGTCTGTCTACGAGGCCTGAATTGGATCATTTGTAAATGTTCGGATCGCATCTACGCTTTTGAGCCTACAACGCATACGCTCGTGGAGGCCTCTGATAGTTCCAGTTTAATGAGCGAGCTGAAGCAAGTTAGCCCATTGCCCGTATATATTGACGATCCCTATTTACAAGGAGCTGTCAGTTCGATTGAGTATTTCGCGACATCCGCGTGCAATCTGAGCTGCTCGTACTGCTATTTAGGTCCTCTTCCTGACAAGCTGACGCCAAGAGAGCGAGATATTGGCCCAGCTCGGCGAACTCTTGAAAATCTCTTCGACGACCTCAGAGTGGGTCCACGCCTGAGTTTGCTATTCATTGGTGGAGAACCTCTCATTGCATTCGATGTCATTAAAGAGCTTACGGAATGCGTCACTGCTCTTTGCATCCAGCATTCGGTCGAACTGGAAGTGAAAATCACATCGAACGGGACTGTGATGAATGAGCGGATCGCTGACTGGATAGCTACGCACAACGTTTCGTTCACTGTCAGCACTGATGGTCGCTTCCAGACGTACAATCGTCCACTAAAGCAACTCGGCGAGTCTAATCCGCTTCAGAAGTTGGGCCGATTCTTGGACCTGCGCAAGGTCCAAGTGCGATGTACGCTCAGACCGGAGCAGTTTCTGAAACAGAAAGATGTTTTCGGCGATCTCTTGTCCTACACGCCTCATGCGATTTACATAGAACCCGTCAGAGCATTGCCTGTCACGTCGGCGGATCTGCACAACTACGTTCAAGGATTGTCGGAATTATATGAACTATGTCAACGTCTTGGCGTCTGGGAGGGACAACTGGATGCCGCATTCGCGGCCGTTCAACGAGGCCAGGTGTCGCGTAGCCATTGCGGAGCAGGCGCGAGTCATTTGGTCTTAAGATCTGATGGTTCGATTTCGGGCTGCGCAAACCTTAGCACGCCTGAGCAGCGATCGAAACTTCAACCGTATCACTACGATGTCGATGCAGATTCTACTTGTGGACGTTGCGGCATAAGATATGTCTGCCAGGCGATCGGCGGCGCTTGCCGTGCGTGGAGAATCATGAAGGACCACCCAGAGCCAGACCTAATGGACTGCTGCTGTTCAGCCGCCAGAATATTCTTAGCATTCAAGCGCTTGAGCAGGACGGAATGCAGAGCACTCTAGATGAGCGGCAATTTGTACGAATTGGGAGAACTCTACGAACGCTTTCTCCCCCCTGACCTAGAAGAATTCAACTTTTACACACAAATCGCGACGAAGGTCGGTGGACCCGTTCTGGAGGTCGGTTGTGGCACTGGACGGCTCGTGACGCACCTCCTGAATTATGGGATAGACGCGTATGGGATGGACATCTCTCCGAAAATGTTGGAGGTTGCGCGTAGACAGCGCGATGCGAGGGATCGCTTTATTTTGGACGACATGGCTTCTTTCGAACCGAAACGTCAGTTCAATGTGGTTATTGCAGGTCACAATGCGATCTTACATTTAGTCGACTCTGTCAAATTGTCCAACTTTCTTGTGCGAGCGCGGAGAAGCCTTCTCTCGGAGACCTCTCTGTTTGTAGTCGATGTGTTCATTCCCGATCGAGAGTTTTTTGTATATGCAGACAGCTCGTTTCACGATTTGGAACCGATTCGCGATCAATCGGGACGATGCTTTTCACTGTCGGAATGCCTGGTATACGACAAAACAAAACAACACGTCGAGCGCAATTTCAGAGTTACGGATCAGAATGGAAACGTGACAACGTTTGCAATGACTCTTAGGTTGCTATTCCCCAACGAACTGTCGACTTTGCTGACCGGCCACGGTTTTCAAATCATCGATCGATTTGGTACGTACAGAAACGATCGATTGTCTGGAAGCCATGACCGCCAGATATGTTTGTGCACACGTGTGGCCCCGTGATCGATAACAGAGCCCTGATTGCCCTAGCCGAAGACCTTGCACGGGAGGGCGCGATCTGTGTGCGCGATGCTATCGACCCAGAGTGGATGCGAACGTTAGATGACGGCTTTTGGCGCAATATTGACTCCCGACGCTCGGAACTCATCAACATCGATCTTGTTTCGGATTTTGTTATGGACAGTAACTGTTGGATGCATGTTCCGGAATACATTCAATTCGTGAAGGAATCGCCAACGGCCTCATTAGTGGGAGCACTTTCGGGAGCGAACGAGTTGAATGTCTTGGACAACGATCTCCTTTGGAATCGTCATCCGCAGTCCATCCCTACGCCTTGGCACCAAGACTGTATGTATTATGATCTTGCTGGCCATCTATACAGCCTATGGATTCCTCTAGATTCGGTTGAGGAATTAGCCAGCTTGGTCGTTGTAAGAGCCTCTCACAAGTGGGGGCGTCGCTTCAGTCCTGCTGACTTCAGCGGTTCGGTTAACGATATATTGGAAACAGTATCTCTCCCCCAAGATGTTGAGCCACCATTCAATCCAGACAAAGAGGAGTCCGGTGTGGAATTTATGAGATGGGAGATGGCCCGAGGAGACGCAATACTATTCGATGGTCGAGCTGTCCACGGAAGAGGCGCGGGAATCCCCTGTGGTAGTAGCTTGCGTCGTCTAACGTTTCGCTTCGTGACTGAAGACGCTCGTTGGCTACCCTCCGCTTATCCATGGACTCAGCTCAGAATGAAGCCGGGTGAGCTGAGCCCTGGGGAGAGGCTGAGTTCTCCGTCTTTCCCTCTAGTGTGGAAGAAGTGAAGCCGATTGTGACATGTGAACACATCTTTCTTCTAAAGGGCTGCAGGTCGCCACGTGCATTTACACTTCGGGGGTATAAAGCATGCAGTTTGGAACGGATCAAAACCGCCCTGATAGCTGACTTCATACCGGTTGAAGCAACCTCGCCTCGACAAGAATACCCCTCGATAGTTCGCTTTTCGCGCGACAGATTTTTTGACGATCTGTCTAAGGATAACTGCCCCTATTACCTAGCTGAATATGACGTTCGCTTCTTGCAGCGTAGCTTCAACGAAGAGTTCGTTTTGCCTCCGCCCATAGTGGGGCGTTCGGTGTTGTTTGTCGGAAGGGACTCATTTACGCCTTTCCACTTTCACGAACACGAGCACGCAGTCGTCAAGCAGCTGTTCGGCACAAAGACTTTTCGACTCACCTGTCCGCAATCCTCTCATTTGTTTCGCCGACACCCTTGGTACTCCACTCGGAGGAATTTTAGCTCGATAGAGCGTCGGCACCAGGTCGCGCTCAGAGACCCGACAATCAAGGAGATCGTGCTCAACGCAGGCGACTGTCTCTACATTCCAGTTGACTGGTGGCACTCTGCGCAGGGTCATGGGGTGTCCGCCACGGTAACGACATTCTGGAACGCACGGCTGTCTGAACGAAAACTCGCAGCTGTCTTGCGGGAGCTTGTATCGAGTTGGTCGGAACGAATTTTATGGAGTCTCGCAATGACGGCCGTAAGAATGCAGGTTCACGGTAATTTGTTTCAGTGGGCTGAGCGCGTGGGAATAGTCGAGAGCAGCGCTCAAATAGAGCAAGATGTCTTGAACTCGTTGGATCATCCCTAATCGGACGATGCCCACATCCGCATGAGGTTATGGTATATGGATGAGAGTTCTGTCAACTTCTCTCGCTCGCCCCTTATTACACCGCTCTCCGCAACTTCATTTAGGCAATGGAGAAGTCGGCGCTTAGCTTCGTCCCTTACGTAGCTTTGAACCCAGGCGACGGCGACAATACGCCTGCCCCTGGTCACGCGCGTTACCTCGTGTATGCGTGTGCAACTGTATACTACTGCGTCCCCAGCAGCGAATTTCAAAGCTTCTTTCTTTGAATCCTCGTACAGCAGCAACTCTCCACCGTCATAATCTTCACTTGAATTCAATAAGACGGTCACCGCGAGATCAGTTCTTATTTGCTGCGCAGAAGACATATTGAAGATCGCAGCATCCACGTGCTTGTCGTAATGCATACTACGATCATAGATAACAAATTCCGGTTTGCTAATGTGGCGCGGCAAAGCATAGCTCTTGAAAGTATCGTCCGCCATCAATGCTGCCAGAACGCGAGATCCTAGTGAGTCTCTGATCGGCCCTGGTGACAGCTCTTTGTTACGCTTTAGAGAGGATGCAATCGAACCAGCAGTATGTCTTCCGTCCGCGAACTTTGCTTGTTCAAGATTGCGTGTCAGCAGCAACAGCTGTTTTGGCTTTATCAAAGATGGGATGTGAAGATACATGCTTCGAGTCCCCCCTATCCACGATGAGCCTTGGATTCCGCCACTATAGGACGGTCGCACCTGGACTCAGGACTGCGCCGGGCCCAAGGACACCATCGGCTAACGCCACACGATATTTCTTCGGTCATTTCTACCACGTTCCATATTGCGATTGGAACCTTGCGCACCTTGAGGGAAGAGGGAAGGAGGCGTCACTGCAGTTCAAACGGTCATACTGCGCCAGTTTCCAATGCGGTTTAGAAGACTCGGATAGGAAATCGAGTCCACTCAAGACTAGGCTGCCGAACTCCTAGAGAATATGTTCCAGGCCCAAGACCGGTGAGGTCAACATCGACCCGCAGACGGTTAATGTGATCACGCAACTCCGCCGTCCCCGCCGCGCGCAAGAGCTCGTCGCCGGTGGCAGTGATCAGCCCGACATCGTACGGTCCTTCCTTGCTCCCAATCGGAAGCTCAAGAACCAGGTGCTTCGTCGTTCGAGAAATCTCCAGAGGCGCCTGACCCGCGTCAGAAGGGTTCTGCCCGCGGGCCACTGAACGCTCACGCAGATCCAAAACGGCCGTCTCAGTCGTTTGCATCGAGTGTCGAGCTCTCACCCACAACCATCCACCCACGGCGAAAAGCAGAACAGCAGCAGTGGCCATCAAAGCCAGCACACGTCGGCGCTGGTTGGTCGATTGCCTCCGAAATTCTTTGAATTCCTTGAAACACGGACTGCATGAGCCCAGGTGGTCAAGCCAAGGCTCTGCTTCGGTGAGAGAAACCTTTCCTTGTGCTATGCCCTTGAGCAAAGAACTCTCCGGACAGCCGATTCTCTCGGGATTAGGGAATTCCTTCGCCAAGCCCTGCCGGAGAATTTCAAGGAAGCGCTTGTCCGCCGCGTTGGATTGGTTTTCGCTGCTCAGAGAGTGTCAGCTCGCAAACAATTCAATCTGAAAAACAGCCCAAGTGTAACTGAAAGGGGGGCCAGCACACACCGTGGCATCTCATCTATCACCAGACAGACGTTCTCGCAGAATTTTCATGCGCCGTCGGAAGCGAAGCATGGCGCTAAGGCCAGACATTCCGTAGACGTGGCCAATGTGCTTCCAGGAATAGCCGTACTCCCGCGCAACCCAGACCTCGCGCGTCCACTTATCCATCCGATCAAGAATCTCCCGAGCATGAGCCGAGTCTTCAATGTCGTGCTGCTTCGCGTGACTCGTCTTGGCAAGAACCTCCAACTCCAGGGCCGAAGGTACAAGATGAATCATTTCCTCGCGGCGTTCTTCCTTCTTGAGAGCACGTCCAAGCCGATGGTAAAAGCTTCCAAGAACGTAGGCCTCCAGATCTCCAATCTCACCGCGCCTTCCATTCATCCGATCGAGCGTCTTGGAAACAGATTGAAGAACGCTCTCCCACACTTCGGCTACCACGATTCCGTCGTCATCGAATGGATCGCGTGACTGAACCTGCCGGACGTGAGCCAACGCTTTCGGCCACGCTGATCGTGCAGCTTTCGAGAGTTCGCTTTCGATGGCCGGATCTAAACGAGGGTGAGTGCCTGAGAGCACCCACTCGGGACCGGGTTCCGGGGCTGGCATACCAAACGCCTCACATCAGCTATTGCGTGGCACCCGGCCAGAGGGATTACGCAAGCCTGCCATCCGACAGAAAGGGATGTCAAGACCAACCCGATCGCGAGCAGAAAGTAGCGAAAATATTTTCGATAGGTTGGGTACTGTTTTGGTTCCTTTTATCAGTATGGGGGCAATTCTGATTTCTCAGAAGCGAGAGCCATATGCAGCCCCGATATGCTTATGGAAGATGGAATAAATCCCGAAAGAAAAAAGCAAAGCCAGTCCTTCCCCTGGTTCGAGGAGGTAGACCGGATCTTGGTTGTGGGGATGAGGTACGGTCCGAGGGGCACTCAAGAGGCAGTCAGAAAAGTGCGGCAACTCACCCCGGAGCTAGCGCCTGCCCAAGTCTGGCACCGACTGCGGCACCTCCGCGACAAAGAGCACGGCAGGAGTACGACATCCATCGATTTGAGCGAATCCGCGATTGAAATTCTCCGCGAGGGCTATCGCAGTGGAGGTCGAAAAAAGACGGAAGCAATCAAAACCGTGAGGACGCTCTACCCAGGACTCGCTGGATATGCGGTGTCGAGATTCGCTCGGAGTCAAGGTTGGCTGGACGAAACTCAGGCAAACAAACGAAAGGGCGATCGACGACATTGGACCAAGGAAGAGGAAGAAGAATTGTTTGTACGCGCCGGCTATGAGCCCGTCAAAGCCATTGCCAGAAAGCTCAATCGCTCGGAACAATCAGTTCGCTTCCGGCTCAAAGGCCGGGCCATAAGCGCGAGAGTTACAGATGGCTGGTCATTGCGAAGAATCCAGCAAACTCTGCATATCAGCCATCGGCGGCTGCAGCGTTTGATTGGTAGCGGTCTTCTGAGAGTGCGGGACCCGCGCGTCTCAGCAGCCTCCCTCGCAGAATTCCGTCTCAGACACGGAGGCGTTGCCCTACCGGGAATGGAAGCGGAGACCGAAAAGGGCGCCTCTATTAAGAACGAAGCGTACTCGTGGGGACGAATTGCGAAACTCTTGGGTGTCACTGCTGTCGAAGTGGGGAGGTGGGTCACTCTTCATTCGCCGAACCATTACAGCTTCGAGTTGTACGCGACTTGGGATAGTCATCGCTCTCGCAAAACGCTGATTATCGAGGAGTTCGAGCAACGCCGCAAAGCTTTCGCGATAGCCATTGTGTGGTGTCGCTGAAAGAAATAACTTGTGCTCGAAATGCGGAGTAAGAGCCCGGATCGCCAGAGTCCTCATTGACTCAGTTGCATATTGGCCTCGCCCTGACGGTGCCACATTGTGCGCTTCGTCAACGATGAGAAGATCGTAAGGACGAGGGTAGGCAGCTTCTTCACCGGCAGGGAGCGTCTCTCTGAAAGAACGGAGCGGCCGCTCTCGCTTAAGGAAATCGATTGACGTAATGAGCCGCGGGAAATGACTCCAAGCATTGACGTGAATCCCGCGCTTACGACGCAACTGGCTTATTCCATCGCTATCGACAATTCGGAACTCAAGTCCAAACTTGTCCCGCATTTCGTCTCGCCACTGGAGTTGCAGCGAAGACGGGCAAACGATCAAAACAGATCGAACTCTGTGGCGAAGAATCAGCTCCTGCACGACTAGTCCCGCCTCGATGGTCTTCCCAAGGCCCACGTCGTCGGCGATCAGCAAATTCACCTTGGGCATGGAGAGAGCCCGCACTACAGGGTCTAGTTGGTATTCGTCAATCTCTATCCCGCTCCGAAAGGGCGAGTGCAAGGCACGGTCATCGCTCTGTGAGATAGCGCCCCACCTCACCGCATCCAAGAACGCTCGCAGGCGTTTGGGATCGTCAAAGCTGGTGGGCTCAGGAAGTGTTGATTTTTCGTGAATGGAAGTCCCAGGTTCGAGCTCCCAAAGTACTTCCAACTCCTCCCCGAGTCCGTCGTCCTCGACAGAGGAAAGCTTTATCAGGCGACATGTGGCCTTCGCGTCAGACGCAGAACTGATCGCCGAAGGGACGATCTCCATGACAACAAACGGTCGTTTGCGTACGACCACGAGCTGGCCTACTTCTGGACTGGAGAACATAAACGACTGTTAGTTTACCTAGGTGACTGTGGCCATCGAAACGACAATTCTACAGCTCAAACATTGCGCTGCGTCTAAGCGCTCTTTTTGTTAATTCGATATTGTCTAACAGCAGCTTTGCAGAAAAGACACAATGGAATTCGCTGGCTTTCTAAGACTCATAATCTTGGGCGCGCTTCTCTTGAGCTGTAGATCGCTGTGCGCTCTCGAACGCGGCCTCGTCTGGTCAGTTGGCCTGGCACAATAAACGGTCCCAGTCTTGTAGCCCTCCGGTGCGCCCGTCCGCATCACGAAAATTCCGGTGCTGGTCGTGAGAAGATAGCGTCTCATCGCTACTCAGGTGTTTGATGACGATACCGACGCTGGCTTCAGTGGACGACCGTTTCATGCGGTTTTGCTGGTTCAGCTTACCTCCAAGCGCTCGCGCACGAATCTTGTCACGTGCAGCCAAAACTACTTGGCTTTTCGGAGCTGGGGCTTCACATCATTACGACTTGAATCGCTTTGG
>DATKAP010000154.1:0-4690 GCA_035577905.1 Binatia bacterium | reverse complement strand
TCAGAAGCAATTGCAGGCGATCATTTTGCTGCTGGAGGCTCTGAGCGGGTTGGGCGATTTCCCGGGCCTGCGGTGGAGTTTCGGGATGCAGCGCCCGAGCCCGTGCCTGTTCTTCACTCATCGCTGTCTTCTCCTCGCTGGACCGTAGTGCAGCACCTGACCGGCCATAATCTGCAGACAGCGGCCGCGGTCAGATTAGAGCGCCGCGCTGGAATTCAGCAGAGCCACCTCTCCCGTTTCGTCCGACCTCCCGCTCTGCGTTCCGCCATGAACATCAGTTTAAAGAACTTTCTGTTCGTCCGGAGCCTGCGTCCCACGTACATTCGAGTGAGCGCTCCATCTGTCAACCCGTGATTGACAGTTTCGACGATTAACACCCTCCCACCGAGTCGCACCGCGATTGTCTCTTCATTTTGCTCGGCTTATCGGTCGCCGATGCGTGGAATCGCAGTTGCGTTTCACTCGTCCGAAAGCCGGGATCTTATGCAAACGGTGTTGATGGGGGTTTTCTTTACCGTAACCAGCATGGCAGTTGCGGGTGCCGCACTGGCGGCCACCGGATACGCATGCTGGAGAATCGCGGCTGCGAATTACAGAGAACACCTCTACAAGCGCGGCGGCAGTCACGCAGCTGGCTGTGTCTGTCCGCAATGCGGATCGAGCGGTGGCGAGCATATCCCTACATGCGTGTGCCCGCAGTGTGGTGAGCGCGGCGGGCGTCATCGGGTGCAGTGCATCTGCTCAGCCTGCGGCTACTCGGCCGGCGACCACCACGCCGAATGCGTTTGTCCCGGTTGCGGCGCGGAAGGATAGGCAAACCTCAGGAAAGTGTTGTGAAACGAGAGGAGAACGCGAATGGAAATGTTGCTGATGGGAGCCTGCCTGGCCATGTTCGGGCTGGCGGTGGCTTGCGTGACATTCGGAGCGGTTGTGCGGAAACCCGACCGGACTTCCGAGAGGAGCGAAAAACCGTGAAGCCCTTAGCTGTGGCTGGCACGACGGCGGCATTGCTATTTGCCGCGAGTTCGAACTGGTGCCATGCGGCGACCATACCTGCCGACTCGTCGCGCGGGGCCCGAATCCTGGAGACAAATTCGTGTCTTCAGTGCCACCGGATCAACGGGAAAGGTGGCACCGGCGGTTCCGATCTCGGGTGGAGAATTGGCCGCAACTGTACGCCCGCAGCCCTCGCCGCAACGATGTGGAACCATGCACCCCAGATGTGGGCCGCGATGCGAGCAGGAGACACCCCGCGACCGGATCTGGACGAGCAGGCCGCCGCAGACCTATTCGCATACTTCTACGCCGTCCGGTTCTTCGAGAAGTCTGGCGATGCCGAACGTGGCAAGGCCGCATTTGATTCCAAAGGGTGCTCAAGCTGTCACGGACTTCAGCAGGCCAAAGTGGCGGGAGTCGTTCCGGTCTCGCAATGGGAGTCAGCATCGGAGCCAATTGCGTTGGCCAGCGCGATGTGGAACCACGGCGCTGCCATGAACGCGGAGTTAACCAAGCGCCGTCTCAAATCGCCTCAACTAACCTCCCAGGACCTCACGGACCTGGTGATTTACATCCAGGGGCAATCGGCGGTGCGCGGCGTCTCTGGGCGCGTCGAGATCAGCTCCGGATCGGCCGGTGAATCACTGTTTCGATCCAAGGGGTGCGAAGGGTGCCACACGGGGCGACTCGCCCTCTCCGAACGCCTCAAGGGCAACACCTTGACGGACATCACCGCCGCAATGTGGAACCATCAGTCTCGAATGGCCGCGGCCGCCCCGCCGTTGTCGGTTCCAGAAATGCGCGAGATCGCCAGCTTTCTGTGGGCGGGAAGCTTCTTTGAAAACTCCGGCGACGCCGGATCGGGGAGGACCGTATTTCTGGCCAAGCGTTGTGACGCGTGTCACGGTGCATCCGGGATCAGCGCGGGGAAGCGGAATGAGAGGCGTGTCAGCGCCATCACCATGGTGTCGGCTCTGTGGCATCACGGTCCGCGGATGTTGGACGAAATGCAGGCAAAGGGCATCGGCTGGCCGCGTTTCAAAGTGGCGGAAATGTCGAATCTGATTGCATTTCTGAACGCGGAAGGGCAGTGAAATGATGAATGCGATTGCGCGATGGTCAAAGCTCGCCAAACTCGGCCTTATATCGCCTGTGGTTATCAGTCTCGTTGCTCTTGCCAGCGACCAGCGGCCGTCTTCCAAGCCGAAGGAGGAAAGCGCGGTTCGTTCGCTCATCTCGCAATGGATAGAAGCCTACAAAGCACTTGATGCAAAGCGGTTAGTCGCGCTGGAAACGCCCGACGTACAAGTTGTTGATCGATTCGGCGTTCTGCATGTATCATCCGGACGAAATGACAACGAGAAGCTGTGGTCAGACTCTTTCGAGGTAGTGGCCAGGAACGCTGCACCACCGATAATCACGATTGAGGAGATTCGACTTCTTCGCCCCGATCTGGCCCTGGTTCAGGTGTCCTCGCAGTTTACAGAGGGGATCTCGCTTATCGATGGAGATCGCATCCCGCCGTTTTCACAAACCGACACCTTTGTAGTGGTGAAATCGCAGGGAGTCTGGTTAATCGCCGCGCACAATATGCAGGAGAAGAGGCCATAGTTCGTACTCCTTCCGCAAGACCCCTCGAAATAGGGGTGCGGCCGCGAGCTTTCGGGGGTTTCCCACGACCTGCGTGACGGCCGAGCATGAAGAATGCATCGGCGTCGGGAGCTTGCCGCTCTGAGACTTGCAGCTTCCAAGTGCAATAAAATCGTACAACGTAAGCGGTGATGGCAGTGGCGAAATGGAAACCGACCATAATCGCTCTGGGAATGCTGGCATCCTTCTGTTCCGTTGGGATCGGCGAGGATACTTATGCCGGCCTGGATCGCTATGCGCACAACGCGTGGACCCCTCAAAACAGTGCTTTAAGAAGCAGCGTTCAGACGATCGCTCAGACGCGTGATGGTTATCTCTGGTTGGGTACCGAGTCCGCATTGATTCGCTTTGACGGTGTCCGTATGTCTCCCTGGACGCCTCCCCGCGGCCAGGAGCTTCCACCAGGTCCGGTTGAGGTTCTCTATGCAGGACACGACGGCACACTCTGGATCGGCACATATGGGGGGCTGGCGAGTTGGAAAGATGGGCGGCTGACCCCTTATCCGGCGCTCTCAAAGACCGTCATCCTGGCCTTGTTCGAGGATCGCGAGGGAACTCTGTGGGTCGGCACGTTGGAATTCCCGACGGCCAAGGTCTGTGCCGTTCGCAATGGTGGCGTGACGTGTGATGGCGAGAACGGAGGCCTGGGCAACGGAGTGATCTCCTTTAATGAAGATGGCGATGGCAACCTCTGGGCAGGAGCGGCATCCGGACTTTGGCGATGGAGGCCCGGTACACCGACGCGTTACCTGTCAAACCCATTTTCAGATGGGCTATCGATGGCGCCAGGCGATCATGGTTCCGGCCTCACCGTCGTGCTTGATCGCGGCATAGTCCGTCAAATCGTTGCGGGCAAGCTCATTGACTACCCCCTTGCCGGCGTGCCGTCGCCCCTGACTGCAAAGCATCTTCTCCGTGATCGGCGCGGCGGCCTGTGGATTGGTACCGACAGTCACGGCCTCGTGTACTCATACCAAGGGAAAACGCGCCTGTTTACCCATAACGACGGACTTTCGAGTGATCAGGTGAATGCGCTTCTCGAGGACCGCGAAGGAACAGTCTGGGCAGCCACATCCGAGGGCCTCGACAGCTTCCGCGAACTGCCGGTGCCCTCGCTGAGCGCAACTGAAGGGTTGTCCAGCAACACCGTTGGAGCTGTGCTCGCCGCTCGCGACGGCAGTCTGTGGATAGGCACTCGAACTGGGGTCAATAGATGGAAAGACGGGCTCATTAGAACGTATACGACGCGGAACAGTCCGGGCCTCCCCGACGACCAGATCGGATCTCTGTTCGAGGATGAGCGCGGCCGGATCTGGGTTTCAACAGAGCACGGCCTTGCGGTCTTCGAGGATGGGAGATTTACTGGGATTCCGTCAGTACCTCCAGGTCAAATCAATTCCATCGGGGGCGATCAGCACGGCGGGCTGTGGCTCAGCCTGGCCCGCGATTCGAAGGAAGGTATGGCTCACTTGGTCAACGGCAAACTGACGGAGTGGATGCCCTGGCAGCAAGTAGGTGGGACGCCCGGATCAGGCTTGGCGTCGGACCAAGACGGAGGCGTCTGGACTGGACTGTTGGATGGCGGGATAGTGCATTTTCGCGCCGGCCATATTGAGAAATTGCCATTGAATGGAGCGGGTTCGGGAGCGAGGATTTTCAACATCTACCGCAGCCACGATGGAGCGCTTTGGGCCGCAGGCGAAGGCGGCCTCAACCGGATCGCGAATGGCCGTGTATCAACATTGACCACCGCGAATGGGTTGCCCTGCAATGCCGTGCACTGGATCATCGAAGACGACCGGTCGTCGTATTGGGTATACACGCGGTGCGGACTCTTACGTATCGCACAAACTGACTTGGATTCCTGGGTGGCCGATCCCAAACGCAAAATCCAGACGACCATTTTCGACGGCGCCGACGGGGTTCAATTAGTTCCGCTCCCGAGCCCTTTCAGGCCCCACGTTACGAAGTCGTCCGACGGAAAGATCTGGTTTCAAGATGGCAATAAGGTAGGGATGATCGATCCATCCCGAATGGCCGGTAA
>DATKAP010000153.1:0-19681 GCA_035577905.1 Binatia bacterium | reverse complement strand
ACGCGTACTGGACTCTTTGCAGCATTGCCGATCGTTCCAGGGGCAACAATGATGAGGGAGCCGGTATCAGGTAATGCCGCCAACCTCACTGAACCCTCGATTATGTAGTTTCCGTGGAGTGCGATCAGACGGGAGAGCGTGCGGCCGAGGCGGACTTCAGTTTCGATAACGAAACCACGTGTATAGCGCGCATCCATGAGAAATTGGGCCGCATCATCTGCGACCGGGAACGAATCTGCGATCGATCTGGGAGTGTTTCCCGTACGTCGCACGGCAACGATTGCTCCAAGCGGCACATGTCCATGCTGCGCTTCCCAGTTGGCGATGTCGGTGATACAAATCTGCTCCGACGAGGCATTCAAGTCCATGATCACCAGAGGTCCGATCAACCGTTCGGCTGGAATCTGCGGCGGAGTCCAGGCGCCTGAAACCAGAGCGGCGGGGGAAATGATACGTGTCCCCGACTTCGCCTCCGAGCCCGTCTTCACCCGTCCACTGGCGGTCAGATCTACCACTTGGGAATACCGGTTTTTTGGGCTGGGTGCAGGCCGCCGAAGTGCAAACAGGAAGAGGCCAGGCACGAGCGCGTAAGCAATGATGAAACTCCGAAATCGCATATCAAACCCCGGTCCGGGCACCAGCAGACAGGCCAGCAAGATCAAGCAAGCAACGGAGATCTATGTTTGAGCATAGATCCAATCGTTCGTCTGCTCGCCCTGCTGCTAGGATCGAAGCAAGCCGATGGCCAAGAGCGATGGTCCTAATTCACTTTGTAGCAACATCACGATTGGACCGGGAGTCGGCCGATCGCCTACATTCCGGCACATGCCCTCAGACGGACACATGGCCGCGCTTGATAAGTCACTCTGGAATCTGGATGTGCGGTCTTCGTTTGACTAGACATTCTGTTACGCGCTCCCGGATGCAGCGGCGTTATTTTCCCGATCGCCCAGCGCCTTAATTGCACGTTTAGCAACCTATACCTATTAATCAGCCGCTGTTCAGCCCTCTCATGCTATACATTCCCTGATTCACGTTGCTAACGTTTTGGCGGTTCTTTTGCAGGTCAGAGGATTTTTCGGCGAGGCGTCGGTTCGAGGCGCTTCCAGCCATAGAGGCGAGCATCGACCGACCATAGCCCGGGTCCTAACATGGCGAGGGCGGCACCAACGGTCCCCACCACCAACCAACCCGATTTGTCGCCGTGTAGCATGAGCATCTTCCAGATTTCAGTAAGGGCCACCGAGACTCCGGCGATTGGTGTCCACAGACCCGCGATGAGCAGAATTCCCGCTCCCATTAAGAGTGTGGCCGGGATTGTTGAGTTCAGCGGTGGTGGATTGCTCAACAGGGTTAGACTCGCGCCCACAACCAGCGCGGAGCCGACAACCAGACGCATCAGGAGCAACCCTGCACCGGGCCAGCCGGCAGAAAATGTTGAATACAGGCGCCGCAAGGACGCACCTTTCCGCAGTACCTTGCCAGTTTCTGCCGTTCTCCACTCCTAGCGAAAGCCCAAAAGGAGTCAGCTCGCCCACTCTTTAGAGTTTCGGATTCGGAGCTGCGACCGTTTTGGTGGGACCCACAACTCTATAATGCCCGTTACAAGTCTATGATCCCCCGCTTCAACCCGATCATGGCCGCCTGGGTTCGGTCGTCGGCGCCCAGCTTGGATAGGATGTTCTTGACTCGCGACTTGACGGTCTCCTCGGTGATCGAGAGTTGATCGGCAATCTGCTTATTGGCATTTCCGGCTGCGATCAAGCGCAGAACGTTGATCTCTGCTGGTGACAGGGCATCATCGGTCGCATGCTCGGCGATTTCGAACGAGGCTTCAGAAGAGAGAGCCTTTTTGCCGCCATGAACCGCTCGGATGGTTTCTATGAGCTCCTTGTGAATGGTATTTTTTAGCAGGTAACCTTGAGCTCCTGCTTTGAGAGCGCGAAGAATCTGCACATCGCCCTTGTAGGTCGTCAGCACAATGATTTTGGCGTCGGGAAATTCTCCCCGAATGGCGGTGATCGCGTCCAATCCGTTCATCTCCGGCATCTGCAGGTCCATAAGCGTGATGTCGGGCCGATGCGCACGGAATTGCTGGATAGCTTCGCGACCATTCGATGCCTCGGCCACGAGAGCCATATCCGATTCAGTATCGAGCAGTACAGATATGCCCTGCCTCACGAGGGCATGATCGTCAACCGCAAGAATCCGGATTTGAGCTGACCCATCACCCATGTTCTATCGTCTCCTTCTCGTCTGCGTCTGACGCTGAGGTCTTACCAAAGTGCCAGAAAGGCCGTGCCGATTTCACGTACGCTTTCGCTCCTGGAATACTGAGCTCGATCTCGGTGCCGCCATCTACTTCAGTCCAGATCGTCAACTTGCCGCCGACAAGTTTGGCTCGTTCCCTCATACCCGGCAAGCCGTAATGCCCTTCGAGGCTGTCTCGGCTGAGCACGTCGGAGGGAGTCCCTTTGCCGTTGTCGCGAACGCGGAGCCGGAAGTACTTTTGGTCGTAACGAATTTCCACTTCAATATTTCGCGCCGCCGCATGGCGGAACGCATTGCGCAGCGCTTCCGTCGCAAGCCGGTAGACCTCGTCACGGAGTATGGGATGCAGGTTGCGAGAGGCCCCTTCGACAACCACGGTGAATGTGGGTGAGGAGGAATTGGTCCCGGCAGAAGCAAGTTCTTCCCCAAGAGTGCGGATGGCCAGAGCAAGATCATTCTTCTCCACGGTAGACAGGCGCAGTCCTTGCACGGCATCCCGGCCCTCAGCGATCGCTTCAGAAGCGTGATCGGCAGCATCTTCAAGGACTTTGCGCGCGTCATCCGGACGTGCCACTAACATATTGATACCGGCCTGAAGAGGTGGCAACAGTGCCTGAAAACTCTGCAACAGCGTGTCATGCAGGTCGCGAGCGATGCGCGTGCGCTCCGCTACCCGCTCTTCAAGACGCATGTTGAACTGGTGCGCCACTTGCCGTACACGCAGTTCATAGACTCCCCAGAGGATCGCGAAAAACGCCGCCACGCACACCGCGCGGAACCACTTCGTCTGAGACCACGCCGGAGGAATAACGAAGTCCAGCGCCGCGCCCTCTTCGTTCCACACCCCGCTGTTGTTGCAGGCGAGGACGCGAAACCGGTAATGCTTCGGCGGCAAGTTCGAATACTGCACCTCGCGATCATTGACCACCTCTCTCCAATCGTGATCCTGTCCTTCCAACCTATATTTGAAGTGCACCCTTTCGGGTGCTACCAGGCTTACGGCGGTATAGTCGATCAGCAGATCGCGAATCCGCGACGGAAGACGAACATTCGAGCCCTCCGCGCTGGTCAAGCCCTGCCAATAACTCTTCCCGTCGGCGACTATTTGCTCGATATGAACCGGCGGCGGTAAGTCGTTATAAGGAAGATGACTTGGGTCCACGACCAGAACACTGTCCCCGGTCACGAACCACAGCTTGCCATCTCGCGACTTCGCGGCGACAGGACTGAAACTGCTGGGCGAAAGTGCGCGGAGCCGGACGCCATCGGCCGCATCCAAAACGGCGGTTTGCACCCTGTGTCGCGGATCAGCGATCCATGCGCTCAGTTCGGAACGGGCGATACGCACGAGGCCGCATCCCGTATATAGCCACAACGACCGATCGTTGTCCTCAATAGAGCCGTGAATTGCAGCGCAGGGCAAGCCTTCCGCAGTTGTGAGCGTGGCAATGTGACCGTCCTTGATTCGGCTGAGACCGCCCTCGTCGGTTGCTGCCCAGAGTGCGCCATCGACGTCGAGTCGAAGATCGGCAATACGGCCTTTGCCGAGCCCGTCCGCGGACTTGTAAAAAGCCCTAAGCGCACCATCTTTGAAATACAACACCACCCGCGTGCCCCAGAACGAGATCCAAACTCCGCCCCGATCCGCAACGATCACTTTGGCCCTCTCGGGCGCTCCCAGCGCTGGCCATGGCAACTTCTCGACGACGCGGCCCTCTCTTAGGCGATACAAGCCCCCGTTTCCGGCGAGCCACAGTTTGCCTTGACTGTCCCCGGTGATCGAATGCGCCTCTTCGCTGGGCAGGGCGCGCGGCAGCGTAATGAACCGGTCTCCGTTGAAATATGCGAGTTCGCCTGCCGCATAGAGCCAGAGCCGCCCAGCGTCGTCCTGAAAGAGAGATTCCACCGCATTGCCAGGCAATCCGTTCGCCTTCCCAAAGGCGGTCGATTGTCCGTCCTTCCACCTAGTAAGGCCGCCGCGAGTGCCGATCCAGACGCTTCCAAGCTTGTCACCAACAACGGATACAACCGCAGCGCTCGCCAATCCTTCTTTGGAGGAGATCGTGGTCACCGCGAATTCACGAAAGCGATCGATGCCGCCAGTCGTGCACACCCAGACATTGCCTTCCCGATCTTCGAACAGACAGTTGACGATATCGCCGGAAAGCCCGTCCGCCTTCGTGAAGACATCGGTGCGGCCGTTATACAAATGCACGAGTCCATGCTCGCTCGTTCCAATCCACAAACCGCCATTGCGGTCGCGGAGCGGCGTGCTGGCGCTGAGTTCGCGGTCGGAGAGCGGCCGCGTCCAGCCCATCGGCAGACGCAACGGATAGGGTACCGGATGCGCGCCCACCCTCCCGTCCAGTTGCATGAGGCCGCTCGCGAACGTCGAAGCTAAAATATGCCCGTCTTCAGTTTCCACCAGGCCACTGACATCCCGCGGCTCGGTAGTTTCGCGCCGCGGAGGCCCGGGCTTCCATCGCCAAATGCCGGAATCTGTTCCGATCCGGAGAACGCCGGACCGGTCATCGGAAATTGTCCATACAGTTTTGCCAAGCGATCCGTCATCTCCGAAGCACTGGCTGGAGTCGCGGCGCATGGCGCAGAGCCGGGCGTAGGCACCCACACCGCTCCGAGTGGCGGCCCAGACGGTTCCCTCGCGGTCGGCGAACAGCGATTGCACAAACCTGTCAGCGAACTCGGGATGACGCGTTAATTTGACGTCATCCCAGCTTGCGAGGCCCGAGAACGTGCCAATCCAAAGTGTGCCGTCGCGTGCGCTCACCAGTTGAAACGCGAACTTCTCAGGCAACTCTTGCCCGGCAGGAGCCTGCCACGGCACAGCGCGAACGCCGTCGAACCGGAATATGCCGAACTCCCCGCCGAGCCAGAAATACCCGTCAGGTGTTTGGGCCATGCTGAAAATATTGCCAGTCGAGAGCCCGTCCCGGAAGGTCCACGCGGTGTGGGCATACTGGCTGATACTGAGCCGGGGATCCAAAGCGAAAACGCGCGAGCACAGCACCGCTAGCAGGCTTTACGACAACAATGTCTCGTGATTTTCTGATTGCGATCACTTTCGGACTAGTTATTCCCATTTGCAGAAGTACATACAAGCTCGCAGTGTAAGGAACACCCATTTGAATCCCTGGCACCGTCGCCGGCAGACGGGGCGACTTCGGGCGCAACGTTCTGCGACGCTTTGGGGTCGTCTCAAGCAGACTCCAACATCAATTTCGATTGACAGAAAGAATGCAGGTTCATTTCCTGAGCATTCAGCTTTCGATCAAATCTTGGTAAGAGATCAATTCCACGCCCTGCTGCGCGAGGATCTCCCGCGTTCTCGGCAACGTCAAAAGATGCAATTCGACTTCCCGTGACTCTCTCAATCGGGTCTTGACCGTCTGAAGAGACGAATCGTTGTAGCCGGGATGGCATACGAACTCCCAGGTTCCCTCAGGAACACTCGTTGCCACGGCCGTGAACAGCATCTCGTCCGTAGTCCCGGTGATCTCAACTCCCAAGGTTCCATCGGTAGTGACGAAGCCCTCGCGCCGAATGGCTTTCTGAAATTTACCCGCAAAGGTTGCCAACACACTGACCTCCGCCCAGCGTGTCCAGAGATTCGGTCGCTTCACAAGGTCAGGCAATCGCAAAGGGAGTCGCGGGCCGAAGGGATTCCGGACAGCTCGAACACCGCACTCGGCAGCGGCTAGCAACAGAGGGCGCAAGACCTTCGGAAACATATGCGTATGCTTGTGCGTGTCGAAGTGTGACACGAACATTCCCGCACCCTGCAGTTTCCGGATTTGTGCCTTTGCCTCGGCGGCAATCTCAGTTGAGTCAAGCCGCCCCGTGAGCGCCCTAATGGCGAATGTTTTCAGGCCGTCAGGAAATCGCCCCGATTGCGTCAATGAAGGAACTTGTTGGGGAGGGAGAACTGGCTGACCGTCGATCAACACCACATGACACCCCACACTCAGCCGCGGAAGCTGCTTCGCCAGTGCTGCTGCTTCGCAAAATGCACCGCCCCTGGCCATCAATGTCGCGGAGGTTACCACTCCATCCGTGTGGGCCTTGACAATCGCCCGATTTACGCCAGAGGTTAATCCCAAGTCGTCCGCATTGACCACGAGGCGCCGCACGCTGGCAGTCTAGCAAGAAAGATTCCGATTTTGACAAGGTGTGGTCGGCCGACTACTCCTTGTGGGAGCCGCACCCTTCCAGGTGTCGACGTGATGTTTCTGTTTCTCGGCTTGTAGGCTCAGCCATGCGGCCGCGCGTTGCACCGTCAGGCTTTAGAGATCCCGCCCACGAACCAAGGCGGGGCCGCAAGCACGTGTACCACGCCTCTAGCATCTGCGGTCAACTCATGGATTCCACCGACGTCCTGAGGTCAGGTTGGCGCATGGTTGAACTCATGTGCCCAAATATGGTCACCGTCTCGCTGGTGAGTGCCTAGATTAGGTCAGCGGAGGTTACACGCCGTCCCACCTCATTCGCGGTTCAGCCCCAGGAATTCTCGCGCGCTTACGAGAGACCGGAATACGTGAATGTGACCGCCATGCATCAGCTCATACATGCGTGCGACGCCATAGTCCACGTCCGTGTGGACTACAATGGCGCGTCGGGACTGCTTTGAGAACGGATCAGTCGTTGTCGCTGCCCGCACATCGGAATAGCGAAGATCTACGGCGGATCCCGGAGAAACTTCGAGGAGTTCGTCAAACGTAGGATCAAATGAGGGATCTTTACGCAGCGCGTCACCTAGGGCGATGAGATCGCCGAGAGTCAGCGGCGCGCAGATGCTGGTGAATACTACCCGTGCAGACGAATCGACCGAATAGGTTGTTGTCAAGCGAGGAACCCCAAGGCGAAAGACTACAAGATAAGTCCTAACGACTGCAGGTTCAAGGCAGTTGTGTTTTCTGTGTGAGTACAACTGACAAACTACGAAATCTCTCGGACACTTGCACGGGGCATGTAAGGTGGCCAGAAAGATGACGCCGTAAAGATGACGCCGTATAAAGAGCTGTTTTCACGATTTGAGCGCCTTCGACCTTGCTGCTCCTCCCTCGGGCGCAAAATCGAATAGGCCCGAGTAAAGACGCCCGGCCAGCCTGCACGCGGGTACTGCCCTCGAAAGGTCACTCCCGGCAAAATCTCCTGCTCGTAAGTCTTTTGGCATGAACGTCGCGGGACTATCTTCTTTTGCCCCTCTCGTGCACAGATTAGGAATTAGCGGAGGGCTGCGTCGTTCCCCCCAGAAGATGCACGAATGCTCCTTGTGTCAGTTCGTTTCGCGGTCGGCGTGCGAATCATTGCGGGAATCATCCTGCTGGGAAGTATGCTGGCTCCTCAGGAGACGTTCAGTGCAAGCGCCCATATCGCAAAGTTTAATGTCCAGGAGCAAACCACCTGCGAAGAGGAGATGCTGGCTACCTCGGGTGGGCGTGAAGTCGTGAGAGGCAAAGTCTACAACGTGCTCATCCAGGTGGCGGGGAGGTATGGTCGGGCCATTCCGCACATCTATACCGTTCCCGGCAGTATGAACATGGCCTATATCGGTGCCAGCGTAGCCGTAGATGTGCGCGGCAAGATCCTGGTGGGACAGCAGGCGGCGGAACGATTCGGCCCAACTGCACTCACGGGTTTCTTTGCACATGAGATGGCACATCTGGTAAGCGACAACGAGACCCTGGGATGTAACGACTATATTGTTCGCGATCCACAGATCGAAGCCGACGCGGATGCCTTAGCCGCGCGAACGATAGGAAAGCGGCCTGTCGAGGCATTCTTGGCGCGGGTATTGGCACTAACAAAAGGCCAGAACTGGGACGCGAAGCGCCGGCTCGAAGTATTGCGTCACTTCAACTAAATAGTTCTTCCTTTGGCTTGATCTCTACGAAGCGGTGGAGCGGTACGTTCGTGCACCATGGACCGTAACACGGGGCTTGCGAGCTCAGCCAGTTGAGCGTTGTAAGAAGCGCTGGCTCTGACTCTGAACGTCCTGACCGAATCCCCGCTATTTACCGCTCGTACGATCTATCCATGGTCAAGGTTCGATTTTATCGATGGCAATCGGTTTGCACGCATTCTCCACAATAGGGAGTTTCTATCGATGAATGCCTGGCGGGATTGCGCTTCCGTACCCGTCGAAGAATTAACTCCTGTCGCACGACCGCGGAGGGACAGCGCATGATTCGGCACGCGATACCTTGGATCCTTGTACTGCTTGGCAATTTCCGCCTTCTGGCACAGGACGTAGCGCCGTCGAAGAGTCATCTCCTCCCTCACAGCCAAAACGAAATGAGCCAAGCCGCGGCCCACCGACACCTCCTTCCCCAAGCACGCACTACCTTCTGGCAAATTACCGTTGGCGCGCCCCTGCGCCCTCTACCTGATTGCGCAGAAGACACACCTGAGAATAATTCCATTTGTCTTTCCCCTTCATTACCCCCACTTCCGCCCTACAGTTGGATCGCGATAAACAATGCACCCTACCGGAGCGCTCACTTGGCTGTGATTCTTTACGAGGGAGTAGTGGAGAGTGTTGACTCCATCATTGATGGACCTTGGTGTGGAGTCGTCCTGCGGAGCTTGCAGAAGGAACTTGGCGAAGCCAGCATGTACCAGCCGGGCGCTCGTCGAAGAGAGAGAACATGGGTCTGGCACACGAGCCCCGACACTTGGGTCTTTTACAGGATGGATTTCAATGAGGCCGATAGCTGCAATTTGGCCGCGCTTACGGACCCTGCCAACGCGTCACCGGTCCCCGCACGTTAACCGATGAACAGCAGAAGTTTAATCGACAACCTCATACAGAGCCATTAGCCATTCGTCTGTGACAATTTGTGACGTTCAAGGAATCCCGCGCAAAAGTGGTCTTTAAATCAACGCGCCTTTGCGAGGAGTGAGCTTTACGCTATAGTCGGCATGGAGCCCAACATACCACTTTGAGCACTCCGCACCACTTCATCACCCAGATAGCGTCGAACCGCAATCTCCAGATTGAAATGCATCGCTTCACGCCGCAGCAAGTGCCCAAGTGGTGATCGTTCTACTACAGCCAACACTCTGGGACTCATGCCAATCAGCCACAGTTGAATACCATGCTCGCTTTGCTTTTTCGCAACCTGTGCGAACATCTTTAGTGCGGTGTACTCCATGTCCAGCACGCCGCTCGCATCCACCGCCACGACCTTCGGTTGCATTTCGCGGATCAGAGGCTCAATCTTGTGCGCGAGCTGTGCGGCATTGGCAAAGAAAATTGGACCTTCTGGCCTAAGCAGCAACAGGCCGGGGAAACTCTCGTCTTCGGGGTGATCCTTCGATTGCGGTCGGAATACATTGGTTCCGGGCTTCCGCCGCAAGACATACACTGGCGGGTCCGCTACGCGGTGCGCCAGTGTGACAAGGGAAATGACTATTGCCACGACGATTCCTTTCATCGTGCCCACGAACACGACGCCAGCGAACGCCGCGATGGCCCACAAGAATTCGGTCCGGCGAACTCGAAGAATGTCGCAGAACTCGATCGGCTTGATAAGTCCGACTGAATACACAATCACCATCGCCGCCAACGCAGATTGCGGCATCATCGCAATGAAGGGAGCGAGCACGAGCGCCGTCACCAATGCCATCGCCGCAGTCGCCATCTCCGCTAACTGCGTGCGCGCTCCCGCTTGGACGTTCACTGCCGTTTGTGTTGTGCCACCGCCCCCCGGCATGGCACCCAGGAGCGCGCCGCCCACATTGGCGAGCCCTGTCGCCAGCAATTCTCTGTTTGCTCGCGGTACGCTATCGTCATTGCCAGCGAAGGCTCGGCCCGCGGCAAGCGTCTCGGTAAAGCTCATCAAAGCAATTCCCAGTGCACCCGGCCATAGCACCGTCGCCAAAGAAAGGTCGGGTCTTATCAGGGAAGGAAATCCTCGCGGTACATGGCCTACCAGTTCCACACCTCGATGCTGCAGATTCAGAAAATATGCAGCGGCGACCACGGAACCTGCAGCCACGAGCGGCGCTGGCACTTTCGGGAGGAAATGCCGCATGCCCCATAGAAACAAGATGACCGTAAGGCCGACTGCCAGAGTCACTAACGAGGCTCTTGGAATGCTGTGAATTGTTGAAAGAACGTTGCGGACGAATGTCCCTCTTGAAAAGTGGATGCCAAGAAGCTTTGGGATCTGGTCCACCACAATGACCAGTCCGATCCCAGCTCTGAAACCAACAAGCACGGGCTCGGAGATAAAGTTTGCGACGAATCCCAGGCGAAGGAGGCAACCGAGCACCAGGACAGCACCTACGAGGAACGCCAATGTTGACGATGCTCGGAGCAGGGCGGCGGGGTCGCCGTCGGGCACCACCTGTCCCAACTGAGCCGCAGTCAGGATTGCCAAAGTTGTGGTAGTGCTGACGCTGAGCACTCTCGAGGTTCCCAGCACCGCGTATATCACCATCGGCACTAGGGCGGTATAGAGGCCAACTTGCACCGGTAGCCCGGCAATCATCGCAAATGCCATCGCCTTGGGAATGATCACTGCACCCGTGGTCAATCCCGCGAGGATATCGGCTTGCAGCGGGTCCCGAACAACCCGGGAAATCCACTCTGAAGCACGGAACCATTGAGGGGCTGACATCACTTGCCCTACCAGAGCTGCGGGACCATTCGACGTCTCTGCTTCGGCTCTACGTATCCTTTACGCTTTTGTCTTGGCGGGAGCTTCGGGGGGGCGTAAGGAATTTCCTCGTATGGAATACTGCTCAATATGTGAGCGATGCAATTCAGGCGGGCGCGTTTTTTGTCGTCAGAGGGAACAATGTTCCAGGGCGATGCTGCCGTATCTGTGGCTGCCAGCATTGCGTCCCGGGCGCGTGAGTAGTCGTACCAACGGTGGTGCGATTCCAAGTCCATAGGACTCAGCTTCCACCGCTTGGAAGGATCTTTAATACGAGCAAGGAAGCGTTTGTGCTGCTCCTTTTTGGATACTTCGAGCCAGTACTTCAACAGGATGATGCCCTGGCTGGCAAGAAATCCTTCGAACGTGGGACAGTCCCTAAGAAACTGCCGGTGTTGTTCCTTCGTACAAAAACCCATCACGTACTCTACTCCGCCGCGGTTATACCAGCTTCGATCGAAGATGACGACCTCACCTCCCGCAGGGAGATCTTCAATGTAGCGCTGAGCGTGAAGCTGTGTTTTCTGTCTTTCGGTGGGCGCCGGGAGCGCGGCCACGCGAAAAATGCGTGGACTGACGCGTTCCATGATGCGCTTGATGATGCCGCCTTTTCCGGCAGCATCCCGGCCTTCGAAAAGAATAACAACCCGGGCGTTGGTCGCCTTGACCCAGTCCTGGAGTTTAACCAGCTCAACTTGCAGCTTGAAGATTTCGGCCTCGTACTCTTTCTTGCCAATCTTCTCCTGGCCATTGACGTCGGGAGGTTTCGTAACACCGTCCAGCCTTGATTTTGATTTCTTGGCATTCTTGAAGTTCTTGCCCATCGTTGTTTTGATTTCCTCAGTATCGTGCTCGTCTTCAGAGGCTGGCTTTTGTTTCGGCAACCTCTCAGCGAGATCCTCTGGCGCTCACACCGCGCCGTCCTCGGGTTGACAGAGGCAAATCAAATGCCAACAAGATAAAGAATTAAGTGCTTGCTATCGGAAGACTTGGTCTTGGCTGACCTTCGTCAGCATGCCTCAATACGGGCTGTGTCCGAGTGTGGGCAAACACTGCCAGATTTTAGGCCTGATCGGTTAACTACGAACTGGCGGTTCAGCACAGCTTCTCTCCTACCCTTGACCGGTGGCTGGCAAAATTCTTTCAGACGGAGCGAAGAACACACGGTCAACCGAAGAATCATTGAGAGATTTGCTTTTGTGGCATATCCAGTCCGAACATCGATCATTCGGATTGGAATGAGGAGGGGCGGCCATTTTTACCAAATGACCGCCGGGGGAGTACATCGGTGGGGCTACGTGCGGAATTCTTCGACCGGTTGCATCACAAGCTGTACATTCGGCGCAGTTCATACACCTGCGAGTGCGCAGCCGACGGTATCCGTGCCGCTCGCTGCTCCTCCGCGCTATATGTGGATTCTTCGGTTTCTGTCCCGGAGGCTGACGAAGCCTGAGCTTGAATCGCCTTCTCGGGGTCAAAACCCCAGGCTGCCTCAAACGACATAGTCGACTCCTTTCTCATTACCCAGCTTCCCTAAATACGAACGCTTGCTTGGCTAATTCTGGAATTGTGCTTTCGTGATGCCAAGTCGGCGGATCTTGTTCTGCAGTGTTGTGCGCTTCAATCCCAGCCGCTCGGCGGCTCCGCCCTTGCCGGCGATGCGTCCCGAAGCAGTTTTCAAGGCGTCGATGATCACAGAAGATTCCGCTTGCCGAAATGTAGAGGGTGCTCCAATCGCCACCTGGATTTCGGAGGATGTCGGAAGTTCGTGAACCGGCACCTCCAACTCATAACCCCGTGTGAGAATGACTGCTCGTTCGATGAAGTTGGCTAATTCCCTGATGTTTCCCTTCCATGGACAGTTGCTCAGCGTCTCCATGGCGCTTTTGGAAATGGATTTTATGTGTCTCCGCATGCGTGCGGATACCTTCGACACAAAATAGTTCACCAGCAGCGGAATGTCTTCGCGCCGTTCCCGCAGCGGCGGGATCTCGATCGGGAACACGTTGAATCGATAGAAAAGATCCTCGCGGAACTTCCCGTCCCGAATCATGGCCCGAAGATCACGATGGGTCGCTGCGATCAGCCGCACGTTAACCTGCATCGTCCTCGAGCTTCCGAGACGCTCAAATTCCTGCTCCTGCACTGCGCGTAGCAGTTTCGGTTGGAGTTCCAGGCTGATGTCCCCGATCTCATCGAGAAAGAGCGAGCCTCCGTCGGCGAGCTCGAATCTGCCCTTTCTCTGCAATAACGCTCCTGTGAATGCGCCCTTTTCGTGACCGAAGAGTTCACTTTCGAGTAGTCCCGAGGGGATAGCAGCGCAGTTCATGCGCACGTACGGTCGTGAGCGGCGAGTGCTGAGGTTATGAATCGCGCGAGCGATCAATTCCTTTCCTGTGCCTGTTTCCCCATGAAGCAGAACCGTGGAATCGGTAGGGGCAACGATCGCAACTTGCTCCAGTACCCTCTGGATCGCTGGGCTCCTGCCCACAATGTCTTCGAAGCAGGGTTCGGGGCTGACGTCCGTTTCGAGATTCATTCCATTGACTTCGAATTCGCTCATTTCCTCAAAACCCGTTCCTTCTTGGTTTTCGAAGTTGGTGAAAGCAACAGCTGCGTCTGCCATAATCTTCTCCATCTACCGCTCACAATTGCGGTGCTTGGGGAGTCCTTGGACGAACAACATGACGAGCATATTTGTCCGGCGTTCCCAGACTGTCGGCGCCGTTGCGGCCATTGAGGCTCACGCGGACGCTCTCGACGTTCATCGCCGCCATGATAAGAACTTCTGCGAATGTAAAGGCACGGCAAGTGTGCGGAGTGATTTGGAACATGGCTAATTCCCCCGATCGGCACCGCATTGGGCAATTGCTTCCAGACTCGGTGCGGGATGACGCGGTTCCAGCACGGAATAGTTAGGGAAAATAGCGCGTAGCAGTTTCTCGGAATCCTCCAGGCGCATAAACCCGTTTTGCGTAGGGATGAATGTCATACCCAGTACTCCTTGTTCAACCCTGTTGGCTTGAACTTGGGAGCCATTCTGACACCAGTTCTTTTTGCTGGCGACCCCAGATCGGGACAAAACGCAACCTCTTGAGGTGACGAACGTCACCCTCTTCTGAGGCAGAAATTTCGTATGTGGGGAATCTCTTACCGAGAGTTAGAGCTCGATTTGCGCGGCGGAGTTTCGATGCGCTTCCATCCAAAAAGACGTGCGTCGATCGACCATACACCCGGGCCTAACATTGCGAGTGCGGCGCCTGCTGTTCCCAACAAAAGCCAAACCCACTTATCTCCCGGTAGAGTAATCATCTTCCAGATTTGAATCAATGCTACCGAGCTTCCGACGATCGGTGTCCATAACCCTAGAATGAGCAGGATGCCTGCTGCGATTGAGAGCACGGCGAGAATTGTGACGTTTAAGGGAGGATCAATCCACAGTCTCGAAGCAGCCCGCACAACCAGTGCGCAGCCAATCACCAAGCGCAAGAGAAGCAAGCCTGTGCCAGGCCAACCGCCGGCGAATGTGGAATATAGCCGTCGCACGTTATACACACTAATCCTCTGACATTGTGAAGGCTGGCTGAAACCCCAAAAGGGTTCTGATTCCTCACTCTTTAGAGTCATTGGGACTTGTGGGAGAGGAGTCTGCGGTGGTGGAAACTAGAGCTCGATAATCCCCCTCTTCAACCCGATCATGGCGGCGTGCGTTCGATCATTGGCGCCCAGTTTCGAAAGAATGCATTTGACCCGGCTCTTGACGGTTTCCTCTGTGATCGAAAGCTGATCTGCAATCTGCTTGTTGGCGTTGCCGGCAGCGATGAGTCGCAGCACAAGGATTTCTGCCGGGGTCAGGGCGTCATCGGTCGCATGTTCGGCGACTTCGTATGAGACCTCTGGCGATATGCTTTTCTTGCCGGAATGGACCGTCCGAATCGCCTCCAGTAATTCTTTATGTAACGTATTTTTGAGCAGATAAGCCTGGGCACCCGCCTTGAGAGCACGCAGGATCTGGACATCGCCTGCATAGGTCGTGAGTACGATCACCTTTGCATCGGGAAATTCATTTCGAATGGCAATGAGAGCGTCGATGCCGTTCATTTCTGGCATTTGCAAATCCATCAGCGTGACATCGGGATGGTGCGCGCGGAATTGCTGAATGGCCTCCCGGCCGTTGGACGCTTCGCCGACTAAACTCATATCGGGCTGAACCCCAAGCAAACCTGCGATGCCCTGCCGTACGACTGGATGGTCGTCAACCGTCAAAATCCGAATTTGAGAACTGCCGGTTTTCATCGTTTACGCCTTCGTCTTTCCGGCAAATCTCGGGAGAAACGAGGAACGTTTGCGATCTGCCATGTAGGCAGCGCTGGCAGGAACGCGCAGTTCTACTTCGGTTCCCGCATCAACTTCGCTCCAAACCGCCAGCTTACCTTTGATAAGTGTGGCTCGTTCCCGCATTCCCCGCAAGCCATAGTGACCCTCAAGATCATGGCTGGACAGAACCGCAGCATCAATACCCTTTCCGTCGTCGCGCACGCGCAATCGGAATTGGTCATGGTCATAACGGATTTCCACCTCGATCTGCTTCGCTTGGGCGTGATGGAAGGCGTTGCGTAGCGCTTCGGCGGCGATCCTGTAGATGTCGTCGCGGAGGATAGGGTGGAGCTCTCTCGACCGACCCTCAACCGCTACACAGAAGGTGACAGGTCGATGATTGCTTGAATCCTTTTCGAGCTCCTCTCCCAGGGTGCTTATGGAACGCGCCAGATCATTGCCTTCGACTGTGGATGCACGCAGTCCCTGCACCGCATCCCTCCCTTCTGTGATCGCGCCGGCAGCCTGCTCGATCGCACCATCCAGTTTCTCCTTTGCCTCGATCGGATGCTCCGGCAACAGGAGAAGAACCGTCTGGAAGCGAAGCAGTAATCCGTGGAAGCTCTGCAGCATTGTGTCGTGCAGGTCCCGGGCGATGCGTGTGCGCTCGCTGACGCGGGCGTCCAGCGTCATATCGAAGTCATGTTGCAAGCGCCGGACTCTCAACTGATAGGCAGCCCACAGCAACGCCACAAAGGCAGTTACACACAAGGCACGGAACCAACTCGTCTGGTAGTACGCGGGATCAATGGTGAATTCCAGCGCATCCCCTTGGTCGTTCCAAACGCCGCTGTTATTGGCGGCGATTACACGAAAACGGTACGGCCCAGGACGCAGGTTGGAATATTGCACTTGCCGGTCATTGATTACCTCTCTCCAGTCACTGTCCTGCCCTTCGAGCTTGTACTTGAAGTGAATCTTTTCGGGCGCGGCGAGGCTCAGAGCACTATAGTCGATGGTGATATCATGCACCCGCGCCGGCAGGCGCAAGTTGGACACTGCCTGCTCCGGCAAGTTTTGCCAGTACGACTTGTGGTCGGCGATGATCTGCTCGATGTGAACGGGGGGAGGAATTTTGTTAAAGGCAAGATGATGGGGATCAACTATTGAGGCACCCTCTCCCCCCAGGAACCAAAACTTGCCGTCGATTGACTCTGCTACGGGAGGATTGAAGTAGGCAGGCGAAGTGGAGGTGAGCCCAACCCCGTCAGCAGCATCCCAGACCGTCGTTTCAATTTTATGTTTCGGGTCGGAGATCCAAGCTTCTACTTCAGAGTGCACGATCCGCACCAGACCACAAGCTGCGTTTAACCAAACGGAATGATCTTCGTCTTCAATGGACCAGTGGATTGTGTCACATGGCAGACCATTGCTCGTTGTGAGCGTCGTAACCCGGCCATCTTTGATGCGGCTGAGTCCGCCCTCTTGGGTTGCCGCCCACAACGCACCATTTTGGTCGAGTCGAATACTCGCCACGTGCCCCTTTCCCAGCCCGTTGGCGGCGGTGAACGAGGCGCGGACCTGACCATCCTTGAAGTACATGACGCCCCCGTTCGTCCAGAATGCAAGCCATACTCCACCTTCATTTGGGGCTACAATCTTCGCCTGTTGGTAACGCCCCATGATTGACCAGGGGAAATTCTCGACAAGATGCCCATCGCGGATATGTGACAGACCTTTCTCCCCCGACAGCCACAGATTGTCTTTGTCGTCCCCGGCAATGCAAAACACTTGGTCGCTGGGCACGCCAGCTACGCTCACAAATCTGCCGTCTTTGAAGTATGAGAGTCTGTGACGTGAGAACGAGACCCAGACCCGCCCTCGGTGGTCCGCGAAGAGAGAATTGACAAAATCGTCCGGCAGCCCGTTCGGCTTGCGGAAAATCGTGCTCTGACCGTTCCTCCACCTGGTCAGGCCATCGTGAGTCCCGATCCAAACGCTTCCGTCTGCACCCGCGACCAGTGAAGAAAGAGCGCTGCTGGACAAGCCTTGCTTCGTAGAAATCGTCGCAACGGGGAGCTCTCGAAACCGGTCCAATCCCCGCGAACTGGCGAACCAGACATTGCCTTCACGATCCTCAAAGAGACTGCAGCTGATGTCGCCCGAGAGACCGTCGGCTTTCGAAAAGACATCCGTCCTGCCGTTGTGTATATGGATAAGCCCCCGTTGGTGGGTTCCGATCCATAGTCCCCCATCACGGTCGCGCAGCAGTTTGTTCGAATCGGCCTCGCGGTCCGCGAGCAGCGCATTCCGGTTCATCGCGCCGGGAATAGGGTACGGTTCGAGCTTGTCAGCAACCAGCTGCTTCAGTCCTGCCCCGCTGATTCCAATCAACAGCCGGCCGCCATCAGACTTGAGCAGGTCGCCAACCCGCATTCCAGGTACTGCGTAGCGTTGTGGAGGACCGGGTTTCCATCGCCAAACTCCGGAGTCGGCGCCGGCCCAGAGAGAGCCTGGGCCATCCTCAGCCAAACTCCAAACAAATGAGCCGAAGGCACCATCGTTTCCCTCACACTGCACGTTGCCGGCTCGTATCGCGCACACGCGGGCTGGCACACTTTCGCTGCTGTAAGTGGCCACCCATACAGTTCCTTCATGGTCTTCTAGCAGAGACGTAACGAAGGTTGGGCCAATCTCCGGGTAAGCGGTCAGCTTTTTGCCGTTCCAGCTTACCAGGCCTTCAAAGGTGCCGATCCACAGTGTGCCGTCGCGGGTCACCAGCAAAGCATATGGCTTATTTGGTAGTTGCTGACCTGCGGGCGGGCGCCAGAGAACCGGCTGAACTCCGTCAGAGCGGTACAAGCCGAATTCGCTGCCGAGCCACAGATAGCCATCGGGCGTTTGGGCCATCGCAAAAATCGCGCCCACGGAGAAGCCGTCCCGCGCTGTCCATGCGGTATGAGCGTATTGGCTGACATCCAGGTTTGGATCCAGCGCCCAGGCGGGATCAGGCCCTGGCAGCAATGCAAGAGTGCCGATTGCGACGATCGCCAGCGCAAATTTCATTGTGGCAGGACGTGACAGTCACATCAACGACAGGGGCAAATGCTGGACGAGACTCCGTCCTTAGCGACCTAATTTAGCACTCGGGGCAGCTCTTGTCAGCGATTCTGATCCGACAACAAGTTAGTTCCGAACGCTTTCAGTCTCTTTATGGGACCGGATCAACGCAACGATGGATCGGGCGGCCACTTGATACGTCGACTCTGAAAGTTGCACGCCGTGGGCCGAGAAATCGTTTGGACTTTGAAGATTGGTGTCCACAACTCTGACCCAATCTTGAGGTGAGCCCTCCTGGATTTTGAATGATAATGCTTCCCAATAGCCATTGATCATTACATAGATGTCATCGTCGCCCTGGGAGGCGCCATGCAGACAAAAAGCCAGGCTGCGTGAATCTGGCGATAGGTCGGCCGACCGACCAGTGCCATACCAAGCGATATCTTGCCGCCAGAAACGGCTGCGACAAAGAGAAGGATGCGACTTCCGAAACGCAATCATCCCTTTGAAAAATCGGAATATATCCTGATTTGCCTCAAGCTGGTTCCAATCCAGCCAACTGATTTCATTGTCCTGGTTGTAGGGATTGTTGTTGCCGAACTGGGTGTTCAGGAACTCATCACCGGCCCGAAACATCGGGATGCCGTTCGAGAGCATCAGCAGGCAGAAGAAGTTCTTCGCCTGTTTCCGGCGCAGAGCCAGGACCTCTGAAGGCGCGCCCTCGTCTCCTTCATGTCCGCAGTTCCAACTATAATTCGCGTCCATTCCGTCGCGATTTTCGTGGCCATTCTTCCAGTTGTTTTTCTGGTTGTAGGAAACCAGATCGTACAGTGTGAACCCATCGTGGCAATCGACGTAGTTCACGCTCTGAAAGGCATGATACGAATGCTCGCGACTGTCCGGAAACAGATCATCACTGCCATACAGGCGACGCATCAAGTCAGGGACCATTCCCGAATCGCCTCTGACAAAACGGCGAATATCGTCACGGTAGCGCGCATTCCATTGCAGCCAGGTCGTGCCCGGAAATCCACGTCCCAATTGATAGGCTCCGACATCCCATGGCTCTGCGATGAGTGCCAAGCGGCTCAATTCGGGATCCGCGGCGATTTCGCTGAAGATGGGAGCATCTCCCCAGTTCAGTGACCCGTCGGCGTTGCGACTGAATACCGAGGCGAGATCGAAGCGGAATCCGTCAACGTGCATCTCGTTTTTCCAATAGCGCAGGCTGTCCATGACCATCTTGCGGACGTGAGGCTGGCCAAAATTCAAGGTATTGCCGGTGCCCGAGTAGTTGGCATACGGGCTGTTTGAATCCGAAGACAGCATGTAGTAACCGGAAGGATCGAAGC
>DATKAP010000152.1:0-12042 GCA_035577905.1 Binatia bacterium | reverse complement strand
AGGCTGTCCGAGATCTGGTCCAGACCGCATGGTGTGGCAAAGCACAAGCCATTGCTTCGCCCTCGGAGATTGATGTCGTCGGTCATCGCGTGGTTCACGGCGGCCCACGTTTTGAGGAGCCGGCATTACTGACGAGCGAGGTCCGATCTGCAATCGAGAGTGTTGCACCTTTTGCTCCGCTTCACATCCGCGCCGAGATGGACGGGGTCGATACCATGGGCAGGCTTCTCGGCAGAATTCCTCAAATTGCTGTGTTCGACACGGGCTTTCACCGCCAGATTCCTGATTCTGCCGCGGTGTATCCCGGCCCTTACGAATGGGTGGAGAAGGGAATCCGGCGTTACGGCTTCCATGGGATTAATCACCAGTATTGTGCCGCTCGAGCGGCACAGATCCTTGAAGAGAATCTAAAAACATTGAAGTTGGTGATCTGCCACTTGGGCAACGGTTGTTCGGCGGCGGCGATTGCCGGCGGTCGCAGCGTTGATACAACCATGGGATTTACGCCCCTCGAAGGACTTGTGATGGGCACTCGCTCTGGTTCTGTAGATCCGGGCATCCTTACCTTCTTGATGAGGCAGGGGCAACTCACGGCCGATGAGATCGACAAAGTTCTCAACCATCAGTCGGGACTGCTTGGACTATCGGGAAGATGGAGTGACATGCGGGACATTCTGGCCGCAATCGATCGCGACGATCCTAGAGCGAAGTTGGCGTTTGAAGTTTACGTCCACCGTGTTCAGCAAGCCGTGGGTGCCATGGCCGCAGTGCTTGGAGGGATTGATGCTTTGGTGTTTACGGCCGGGGTGGGCGAAAACGCTGCCGCCGTCCGCCGCAAAGTGTGTGAGCCATTAGGATTTCTCGGTTTGCAGCTCGATTCGAGAGCGAATTCCCAGCCACAGCTTGATCAGGACATCGCCACCGCTGGTTCACGCGTTCGCATCCTCGTCATCCGAGCGCAGGAGGATTGGGCCATCGCCGCGGAATGCTGGAAGCTGATGCGAAGGGGCAACGCCGCCGCTTGAGGGCGCAACGGACAAGGGATCGGCCGCGGTCCCGTCTGTTTGGCGCAAAGACAAACTCTCGCCACACAAACTGGAGGTGAGTGGCGTTCCTTGGGTCAGTGCTAAGCCAGTTGCTGCGCATCATATTCCGCGGCCGGATGAGCAGCACTGGTTGGAATCTTGCATGCTGACACGAACCTTCAACTGGAGGAGTAGATGAAAGAAGCGCTTCCCGTGGTGTACGTCGCCCGCCACGGCGACACGGCATGGACCGTTTCTGGACAACATACCGGCCTGACTGACTTACCCTTGCTTCCAACGGGAGAAGCCAATGCAAGCCGGTTAGGATACCGGCTGAAAGGATTGAAGTTCGCGAAGGTCCTTACCAGTCCTTTGCGCCGTGCCTCTCGCACTTGTGAGCTGGCAGGATTTGGTAGCGTTGCCCAAATCGACCCTGATCTGGTCGAGTGGAACTATGGGGAATACGAAGGGCGGCGCAGCGCCGAAATTCTGGCCGAGCGCCCCCAGTGGCAGCTGTTCCGAGACGGATGCCCTGGAGGAGAGTCTCCCGCCCAAATCGGTGAGCGAGCTGATCGAGTGGTCGAGCGCGTCCGGTCGGTCTCAGCGGACGTCTTGCTGTTTTCGAGCGGACACTTCATCCGGGTTCTGGCGGCACGCTGGCTGTCGCTGACCCTAGGTTCGGCGGGAAAGTATTTGATGCTGAGTCCTTCCAGTCTCAGTGCACTCAGTTACGAACACAATACGTCTAACCCGGTGATCAGACTCTGGAACGACGATCATCACGTAGTCCTCTGAGTCTTTCGAAATGTTCGAAGCAGCCTACATGCGAGTTGGTGAGGTGGAGAAAATTCCCGGGCGGTCCCGAGACTGCCGGAGTAAGCAACCGATCGATAGAAGGAGGAAACGTGCCTGCTGGTGAAGAGATCGAATCCGTCGGCGGAAGCGACAGTCGTAGTCGAGGCACGGCTAGCAGTAATAATAATGAGGAGAAGATTTCTTTGCTTGCCGGGAAACCGGCAACGCGAGAGATGTTGATCGACTTCGCTCGCCTGGAAAAAGAGTACTTCGAGTGCAAGCCCGATGTCGGCGATCGGAATCAACTGGTTAGTTTTGGCACCAGCGGGCACCGTGGCTCCTCCCTCCATGGGACATTCACGGAATCCCACATCCTTGCAATTACCCAGGCCATCTGCGATTACCGGCGCGAGCGGGGAATCGATGGACCTTTATTCATGGGCAAGGACACGCACGCGCTTTCCACCCCAGCCCAGCAGACAGCTCTCGAGGTGCTGGCCGCGAATGCGGTCGAGACTGTCATTCAGCGGGACGATGGCGTAACCCCGACGCCCGTCATTTCTCGAGCGATTCTCGTCTATAACCGAGACCGCCAGGAGCACCTTGCCGACGGCATCGTCATTACTCCATCTCACAATCCTCCCGAGGATGGGGGATTAAAATACAATCCGCCCAATGGCGGTCCGGCCGATACCGGTGTGACGCGTTGGGTTGAAAATCGAGCCAACGATCTTCTGCGCGCTCGCAATCTCGGCGTCAAACGCATTTCTTTTGCAGCGGCGATCAAAGCACCTTCGACACACCAGGACGACTTTGTCCTGCCCTATGTGCAGGACCTAAAAAACGTCGTCAACATGGGCGCAATCCGCGACGCTCATCTGAAGCTTGCCGTCGATCCGCTAGGTGGAGCCGCGCGGCCCTACTGGGAGCCCATCAATTCGTTGTACGGGTTGGACATTGCCGTGGTGAACCCAACCCTAGATGCAACCTTTTCTTTTATGACGCTCGATCATGACGGCAAAATTCGCATGGACTGCTCCAGCCCTTATGCCATGGCTCGACTCGTTCAGCTCAAAGACAAATACCAGCTAGCCTTCGCAAACGATCCCGATTCCGATCGGCACGGGATTGTCACACCCACGGCTGGCTTAATGAACCCCAATCATTATCTGGCGGTTGCGATTAGATATTTGCTTACGCATCGTCCGCAATGGTCCGAGCACGCCGCAGTCGGCAAGACTCTTGTCAGCAGCGGCATCATCGACCGCGTGGTCCGCAAGCTCGGACGAAAGTTGTGTGAAGTGCCGGTGGGATTCAAGTGGTTTGTTTCCGGCTTGATCGATGGCTCGTATTGCTTCGGCGGTGAAGAGAGCGCCGGCGCCAGCTTCCCGCGCATCGACGGCACGGTCTGGACCACGGACAAGGACGGTCCAATAATGGATCTGCTGGCGGCAGAAATAACGGCCCAAACGGGAAAAGATCCAGGCGAACACTATCGCGAGATCACATCCGAATTTGGCTCTCCCTTTTATTCAAGGATTGATGTGCCTGCACGACCGGAACAGAAGGCGGTACTGCAAAAGCTGTCCCCCGAATCTGTGACTGAGAGAGAGTTGGCCGGCGATCGCATTCTCGCCAAGATGACAACCGCACCGGGCAACAACGCTCCCATTGGCGGACTCAAGGTTACGACGGCTATGGGCTGGTTTGCCGCCCGTCCTTCCGGCACCGAGAATATTTACAAGATCTACGCCGAGAGTTTCAGAGATGCCAGTCATCTCTCGAAAATCCTGAACGAGGCACAGCAGATGGTGAACCATGCTCTTGAGCACTCCGGGGAGCGGCGATGACGACCGCGGGCGATTTCTCAAGTTCGCCATATTCCGCCGATTCTCGGGCCTCCGGTCTGCTGTTGCACGTGACCTCCTTGCCCTCGCCGTACGGAATTGGCGATCTGGGCGCAGGGGCGTTTTCCTGGATTGACCGCCTGAGCGCTGCTGGACAGCGCTGGTGGCAGGCTCTGCCGGTCGGCCCCACTGGATACGGAAATTCGCCATACCAATCGTTGTCGTCATTCGCCGGCAATGCGCTGCTGATCAGCCCGGGAGAACTCATCTCCGATGAACTGCTCGACCGGACCGACCTGGAAGAGCAGGTTTCGAACGAAACAATTGACTACGGTCGGGTGATCCCGGCAAAGAACCGGCTGATCGAAATCGCATGGACAAATTTTAAGAAAGGAAGAAGGGAAGACCTTCGGCCCGTCTACGAACAGTTTTGTCAGCAGCAAGCCCATTGGCTTGATGACTACGCTTTGTTTCGGGCCTTGAAGGTGAAGTATAACGGTGCCTCCTATCTCGACTGGCCAGCCGACCTAGTAGAACGCAAGCCCAGGGCGCTGGCCTCGGCGAGCCACGAGTTAACCAGCATCATCGATCCGATTCGTTTTGCGCAATTTCTTCTACAACGTCAGGCGGATTGTGTCTTGCATCACGCCCATGCAAGAGGCGTCGGGTTGATTGGCGATCTTCCTTTCTTCGTGTCCCCCGATTCCAGCGATGTCTGGGCCCACCCGGAGTTCTTTCTCATCGATGAACTCCGCCGTCCTCGCTTTGTCGCCGGTGTTCCACCTGATTATTTCAGTGCGCAGGGCCAGCTCTGGGGCAATCCTGTCTACAACTGGGACGCGCTGCGCGCGACCGGTTATCGCTGGTGCATCGACCGGATACGTGCGCTCCTGGCACACGTGGATGTAATTCGGCTCGATCACTTCCGTGGGTTTGTAGCCGCCTGGCATGTCCCGCGAGGAGCCGCAACGGCGCAAACAGGCGAGTGGGTTGCCGGTCCCGGCATGGCTTTTTTCCGAGCCATACGGAAGGAACTTGGCCGCCTCCCCTTCATTGCTGAGGATTTGGGCATCATCACACCTGAAGTTCGTGCCTTGCGCGACGAACTTGCGATCCCGGGGACCAGAGTGCTGCAGTTCGCTTTCGACGGGCATTCGGACAATCCATACCTTCCACACAACTACGTGCCGAACACGGTTGTATACACCGGGACGCACGATAACGCGACGACGCTGGAATGGTACGAGGATTTGCCCGGATATCAGCGGCAAAATCTCTGGAACTATCTCGGTCGAGCATATGGCGAGCCGCTGGATGTCTCGCCCGCAATGATTCGTTTGGCCTGGTCGTCGCAAGCATCGCTGGCTATCACCCCGCTCCAGGATTTGCTCAACCTTGGTAGAGGGGCCAGGATGAACGTGCCTGGCCGAGCAGAGGGGAATTGGTCCTGGCGATGTTCTCCGGAGATGCTCTCGCTTCCGGCTTTCGACTGGTTATCGGAGCTCACAAGAGAGTCGAAGCGCGAAAGCGGCAGTTCCGGTCCGCCCTCCGGCCAGATCCAAACCACTCTCGAACCGGTGGCGCGGTAACCTTTGCCTCGGGCCGCAAATTGTTCCGGTCTTCTCGACTCGAGCCCCATTCGCCCGTTAATGGTCACCGGCGCCAAAACTCTGTCGCTCGATCATCTCCCACTCGAAATCTTGAAACCAAGACGAGAATGGCAATCCGCGTAAGTGCTTCAGGGCCGGGGCCGCCCCACTCAGAACTCTCGGGCTGTACCGATGGAAACCTGAGTGCTATAGGCAAAGTGGCGACTCGGGTACTCGAAAAATGGGGGCTGGTCCGCACTTTGTATATGCCGGTGGATTTACGGTGAAACTAAACTTTCTTGCGCAATGTGCTCTCGCGCTTTTCGCGTTCTCCTGGATGGGGCATGCTTCGGTAGCGATGCCGCGCACCCAACTGTTGCCCGCAACAGCGATCAGCGCGGGGGAACACGAAGTCAGTACGGCCGTTGAGGAAAAACCCGAGAGTCCCTCGCAAAAGGCGCTGGAAATCGCCCGGCCATTTGGTTTTCCGATTACAAACTCGATGATTGTCAGTTGGATCGTAGCGGTCGGGCTGATTCTGTTCGCTCAGTTCGCAACCCGCAATATGAAGGCAGTTCCCGGGCGTGCACAGAATTTCTGGGAGTGGATGGTCGAAGGCCTCTACTCGTTTCTGGAAGGCATCATCGGGCCTCACCTGGTCGGACGAACCTTCTGGTTCTTCGCCTCCGTCTTCATCTTTATCTTAGCGGCGAACTGGGTCGGGCTGATTCCCGGCGTGGGAACCGTCGGTTGGGGGCATCGCACATCTCACGGTTTCAAGGTCGTTGCCCCCTTTTTTCGAGGTGCGAATGCCGATGTCAACCTGACCCTTGCGATGGCTCTGGTCTTTTTCGTTTGCTGGATTCTCTGGGCGCTGCGTGAAGATGGCGTGATCGGATTCCTGAAGGAATTGTTTGCGCCCAAAGGCGAGACCGACGGGCTGCTGAAAGTCGTAATGGCGATTGTGTTTTTCGCCTCTGGGTGCCTGGAAATCATCTCCATTCTCTTCCGGCCCATTTCTTTGAGCTTCCGTCTCTACGGGAATACGTTCGCCGGTGAAAATATGCTCGACGCCATGGCCACCCTGGTTCCTCGTCTGGGATGGCTCTTGCCGGTTCCGTTTTACTTTCTCGAGTTGATGGTCGGCGTCATTCAAGCTTTGGTCTTCATGTTACTGGCCGCGGTCTTCACGCTCCTGATCTGTCACCACGAAGAAGAACCGGTGGCTCAATGTGCCTAAACAATTAGCACGAAGGAGAAACAAATGAACGGAAGCATACATGTTGCATTGGCGGCATTCGGCGCAGCCATCAGCGTTGGACTCATCGGAATGAAGGCATCGGATGCAGTGGGTCGGAATCCGGTGGCTTCGACGAAGATCCTCGTCCAATCGATTCTGGCGATCGCCTTCGCCGAGGCCATCGTCTTCTACACCCTTTTCCTTGTGAAGTAAACGAAGCCATGCGGGCGGTGCTTAAGCATCGGATCTGACGAGAGGTTTGACTATGGAATTGGCGGCACTGTTACTGATGTCGGGCGGTGGAGAGGTTGGCGCGATCGCGCGAACATTCGGCGTAGATTGGCCTCACCTGATTGCGCAAATTATCAGCTTCTGCATCGTTTGTATCATCCTTCAGCGTTTCGCCTACAAACCTGTGCTGAAGATGCTGGCACAAAGGCGTCAGCAGATCGCCCAAAGCCTGGCGGATGCGGAAAAGATCAAAGCAGACCTGGCGCGAACCGAACTCGAGCGGCAAGCGATCTTTTCGAAGGCCAACGCTCAGGCAAACCAAATCATTGACGAGGCGCACGGCGCCGCAGCACGTGTCGAGCAGGTGGAGACGCAAAAGGCCATCCGGGAAGCGGAGATCATCCTGCTCAAGGCGCGCGAAGCGGCCGCGCAGGAACGCGCACATATGCTTATCGAGCTGAAGCGCGAGCTGGGACGTCTGGTGGTGCAGACGACGGCGACGCTCGCCGGCAAGGTTCTGACCGACGACGATCAGCGAAGGCTCGCAGAAGAAGCGGAAAAACAACTGACCACAGCATAGTTAGGAACGATTGAATGACGGGTAAACAAGTTGCGCAAAACGCCAAGAAGTTGTTCCGGCTGTGCCTGGTGAGTGGCCGTTTGGATCCCGGCCGGGCGCATCAGGCGGTTGAGATGCTGGTCGCCAGACGTCGGCGCGGATCTTTGCGCCTGTTGCGTCAATTCAGGCGATTGCTGAAGTTGCACGAGCAGCAGCGCAGCGCGAGGGTCGAATGTGCCGTTCCCGCGACACCCGATTTGGAGCGATCCCTGCGACATCGCATTGAGAGCCTTTATGGAGCGGGAATTTCCACGGTGTTCGCACACAATCCGCAACTGATCGGCGGCATGCGTATCCAGGTCGGATGTGACGTGTTTGACGCCAGCATATTGAACGGATTGACCGCGCTCGGGACGAGCTTTGGTGTGGGCAGCACAAACGGACCGAGAGGACGGAGCTGAATCTGGGTGAAGCAAGATGGCTGATCTACTGAAGGAAATCGAAGAGCAGATTGCGGGCGCCCGAGCAGCGGGGGCGCGTCAGAATGTAGGCGTGATTCGCGAAATCGGCGATGGCATCGCGAAGGTGGAGGGTCTCAGCGACGCGATGCTGAATGAAATGCTCGACCTTGGCCATGGCATTACCGGCTTGGCGCTGGATTTGGGCGAGGATGACGTCGGAGTAGTGGTTCTCGGCGACTATACGCGACTTCAAGAAGGAGACGAGGTACGAACCACCGGCAAGCTATTGCAGGTCCCGGTCGGCAAGGCACTGTTGGGGCGAATCGTGAACGTGCTTGGCCAGCCGGTCGATGGCAAGGGCCCGATCCAGACAGAGGTCTGGTATCCCGTTGAGAGGATGGCCCCGGGAATCATACAACGGCGGCCGGTGACCGAGCCCGTGCAAACCGGCATCATGCCCGTCGATGCCATGATTCCGATTGGCCGCGGACAGCGGCAGTTGATCATTGGGGATCGCTCTACCGGAAAGACGACGATCTGTCTCGATACGATCATCAGCCAGGCACGATTGAATCAGGCTGCCGAAGCCTCCGGGGACAAGAACTTCCGGCCGCTTTATTCAATCTACGTGGCGATCGGGCAGAAGCAGTCAAGTATCGCGCGCGTGATCGCCGATCTGGAGAGAGCGGGCGCGATGCCATACACCATCGTGCTGGCCTCGCCGGCATGCGATTCAGCCACCAATCAATATCTGGCACCGTTCGCTGGAGCGGCTATGGGAGAGTGGTTCATGGAGCACGGCATGGACGCACTCATTGTCTTCGACGACCTGTCGAAACACGCGGTGGCCTACCGGCAAGTCTCCTTGCTTTTAAAACGTCCGTCCGGCCGCGAAGCCTATCCCGGCGACGTGTTTTATCTGCACAGCCGATTACTGGAACGGGCGGCCCGTGTGGACGAGAAATATGGCAATGGCTCGCTGACCGCTTTGCCCATCATCGAAACACAAGCCGGCGATGTTTCCGCCTATATTCCCACCAACGTGATCTCGATTACGGACGGGCAGATTTATCTCGAAACTGATTTGTTTTATCAGGGCGTCCGGCCTGCCATCTCCGTAGGTCTATCGGTTTCTCGGGTGGGATCGGCGGCTCAGGTGAAGTCGCTCAAGCAGGTTGCTGGACAGCTCAAGGGCGATCTGGCCCAATTCCGCGAGTTGGCGGCGTTTGCACAGTTTGGCTCCGAACTCGATCCGAAGACCCAGGCAAAGATCGATGCCGGCAAACGGATCCTCGAGATCTTCAAGCAGCCGCAATACAGTCCCGTTCCGGTCGAGATTCAGATAGCAGTGATCTGGGCTGCACAAAACGGATACGTGTCGGATGTCGCTGTGGAACGGGTCAAGGAGTTCCAATCAAAATTTACCGACTTCCTGAGTACGAGGAAGGCGAATTTGCTGGAGAGGATTACGCGAGAGAAAGCTCTCAACAATGAGTTGATCGCTGCCTTGAAGGCGGCTAGCGAGGAGTTTAAGCAGGCCTGGAAATGAGATGGCGAACGAGACTCAATACACTTTGGATCGAGGCGAAATACTTCTAAGGGTTTCAGTTACGTAAACGGGAAACGTCATGCATAGCACACGCGACCTCCGGCGCCGCATCCGATCGATCAGCATTACAGCTCAGATCACCAAAGCCATGCAGATGGTGGCCGCGTCGAAGATGCGCAGGGCACAAGAAGCCGCGGTGGCCGGACGCCCCTTTGTCGAATTGCTGTACCGCATTCAACGTGCGGCTACCACGCACGTGGGTGAGTTTCACCACCCGCTGCTTGAAATCCGCGAAGTCCGAAGACGTGCCATCGTTCTGGTCGGTGCGGACAAAGGCTTGTGTGGCGCTTTGAATACAAACCTCTTCCGTCTGGTAGCGCCGTACGACACGAAGACGACCGTTTTCATTACTGCGGGACGAAAAGCCGCCCAATTCGTGTCTCACAGTGGCCGCCGGCTTCACTCGAAATTTGCCTACTCTGGTACGCCACGCTTTGCCGAGGCGGCCGCCATAGCTGCTTCGGCCCGAGATCTCTTCTTGAAGGGCGAGGTCGATCAGGTTCTAGTGGCTGCGACACGTTTCGTGAATACCCTGACTCAGAATCCGCTCGTCATGGAATTCCTTCCCGTGGGCGAGATAAAAGCACTCCAGATCCCGGGCATGGAGTTGGAACAAGAACTGAGAACCGACGCTACCGCAGTGAAGTTTGAACCCAGCGCGGAAGCGGTGGTTGGATACTTGCTTTCGCACTACGTGGGTATTTACATGCATCAGGTACTTCTAAATGCCAAGGCCAGTGAGCAAAGCGCGCGAATGGTATCGATGAAAAACGCAACCGACAGCGCCAATCATTTGATTCGGGAGTTGTCCCTCGAATACAACACGCTGCGGCAGGGAAATATCACCAAGGAGTTGTTGGAAATCGCGGGAGGTCAAACCGTCTGAAGCCGGCTTTCTGGCCGCTGAACGAGAATACCTATGAATACAGGAACCATCGTAAAGGTAACGGGTCCGGTCGTCGATGTGGAGTTTCCCGAGGCACTACCCGGCATCTACAACGCGCTGACTGTGGAATACAAAGTCCAGAACCGGCCGGCCAAGATCACACTCGAGGTACAACAGCACCTTGGAGACAAACTGATTCGTGCGATTTCGATGGCAAGCACCGAAGGCTTAAAGCGCGGCTTCGCGGTCAGCGATAACGGGCAACCGATTTGCATGCCGGTAGGCGCGGGCGTGATGGGCCGCGTATTCGATGTGACTGGCAACCCCGTCGATGAACGCGGGCCCGTGACAGCCGAGAAATACTATCCGATTCACCGCACGCCGCCGCCCCTTACCGAACAAGCGACTTCTCCACAGATCCTGCCAACGGGCATCAAGGTGATCGATTTGATCTGTCCTTTCCTGAAAGGCGGGAAGGTCGGTGCATTCGGTGGGGCGGGCGTGGGGAAAACTGTCGTAATCATGGAATTGATCCACAACGTTGCCAAGCTGCATGGTGGTGTCTCGGTTTTTGCCGGTGTAGGGGAACGCACGCGCGAGGGCAATGATCTTTACCACGAGATGTCCGAAGCCGGGGTCATCAAGCAAGACAAACTGGAGGAGTCGAAGATCGCTCTGGTATACGGGCAGATGAATGAGCCGCCAGGCGCGCGCTTGCGGGTGGCCCTCTCCGGTCTTGCCATCACAGAGTACTTTCGGGACGAAAAGAATCAGGATGTGCTGCTTTTTATCGATAACATCTTCCGGTTTTCGCAAGCGGGCTCGGAAGTCTCCGCTTTGCTGGGCCGCACCGCCAGCGCTGTCGGTTACCAGCCGACACTGGCCGCAGAAATGGGAGCATTGCAGGAGCGCATCACGTCGACCAAGAAAGGATCGATCACATCATTTCAGGCGGTTTACGTACCAGCCGACGATCTGACCGATCCGGCGCCGGCTACCACCTTCGCCCATTTGGACGCGACCATCGTATTGGATCGCGCGATCGCCGAATTGGGGATTTATCCGGCTGTGGATCCTCTGGCTTCAACTTCCCGCGCGCTCGCTCCGGAAGTGGTCGGCCTGGAGCATTATGAGGTCGCGCGCGGAGTCCAAAAGGTGCTTCAGCGGTACAGGGACTTACAGGACATCATCGCCATCCTCGGCATGGACGAGCTCTCGCCGGAAGACAAGCTGACTGTATTCCGAGCGCGTAAGATTCAGCGCTTCCTCAGTCAGCCATTCAGCGTCGCGCAGGTCTTCACCGGTCGCGAAGGCAAACAGGTGCCGGTAGCCGATACCGTGCGCGGCTTCAAGGAGATTCTAGACGGCAAATACGATGACATCCCCGAGGCGAATTTCTACATGAAAGGTCCCATCGAAGAGATCAAGCAATCTTGATCCCCCTGGAGCTTGCATGCCGTTGACGTTAAAGCTCGAGATCGCAACCCCGGAAGGAACGGTGTACTCCGAAGATGCGGAGCTGGTTACGATTCCAGCCGTAGAAGGGGAGATGGGGGTTTATCCGCAGCACATTCGTCTGATGACGAAATTGGTTCCGGGTGAGCTGAGTTTCCACAGAAATGGCAGGGTCGATTTCCTCGCCGTGGGTGAGGGACTCGTGGAAGTAACGGGCAATCGAATTTCAATTTTGACCGACATGGCCGTACCCGCTGAGAAAATCGACGAAGCGAAGGCGGAGCAGGAGCGCTTGCGCGCCGATGCCCAACTGCGGGCCCAGCTTTCCGCGCAGGACCTGGCAAC
>DATKAP010000151.1:0-127214 GCA_035577905.1 Binatia bacterium | reverse complement strand
TGAAGTGCCCCCGTTCGTTGTACCAATTCCAAGGTGAGTTCTCGGTTGATTTTGGGTTTGAGCGGGGATGAGGTCCGGAGCAGGGGACGGCGTTTGAGTCCCCTGCTCTGGCTCAGCTCTTTACTAGCCTTCCTCATGCTGTCATCTCCGCTGCCTTCCTGGCAAACTCTGCGGGCGGCAAGTAGTTCAGCGAACTGTGTGGGCGTTGTTGGTTGTAATCCTGCCGCCAAGTTTCGATCTTTCGCCGTGCATCGCCCAGGCTTGTGAACCAGTTCGCATTTAGGCATTCGTCGCGCAGTCGGCCGTTGAAGCTTTCGATGTAGGCATTCTGCACCGGCTTGCCTGGCTGAATGAACTCCAGCCGTACCCCGCGTTGTTCGCTCCAGGCCGCCAATGCCCGGCCGCGAAACTCCGGCCCGTTGTCCACAACAATCGCCTCAGGCAGTCCGCGCTCCAGCGCAATCCGATCCAGCACGCGACGGACACGGCGTCCGCCCAGCGAGGTGTCGACCTCGATCAGGGGACATTCCCGCGTGCAGTCATCCAGGATGGTCAACATGCGAATTACTTTCCCCCGGCTCACGCAATCGCTCACAAAATCCATCGACCAACGTTGATTCGGCCTGGTGGCGGCGGGACTCGTTACCGCGCCGTTCCAGCGGATCCGTCGCCGCTGTCGAATCCTCATCGCCAAGCCTTCCTCGCGGTAGAGTCGGTACACACGCTTATGGTTTGCCAGCATTCCTTCCCGTAGCAGCATCGCGGTCAGTCGGCGATATCCGAACCGCATGCGCTTGGCGGCCAGTTCTTTCAATCGGGTTCGCAGTGCCACGTCTCGTTCCGCCTGGCGCGCTCGATAGCGATGCGTCGATCGTCCCAACCCCAGCAGCCTGCAGGCGTGCCGTTCGCTCATCTCGTACTCCACCTCGACATAGCTCACGGCTGCCCGAAGTCCCGCAGGCACTACCAGTTTTTTGAGAGCACGTCTTTCAGCGCCCGGTTATCCAGCGTCAGGTCCGCCACCACGTGCTTGAGCTTCCGGTTCTCATCCTCCAACTGTTTCATCTTCTTCGCGTCGCCGCTCTCCATCCCGCCATACTTTGCCTTCCAGCGGTAGTAAGTCTGCTCCGTGATCCCGTGCTGTCGGCATAACTCCGCCGTGGTCAATCCTGCTTCGCCTTGCTTCAGGATCGCTATGATCTGCTCTTCACTGTGTCGCGTGCCTTTCATTGCGGTTCTCCTTTCCTGGGTTGGGGAGAACTCACATTCTAGATGGTCCAGTTTTCGGGGGTTGGGTCATATGTTCAGCACGAATCCGCAGGCAGGCTGGCTGATGGGGCAATCGGCGTTGCAGGACCTTGCGGTGTTGGAATCGCAAGACGTCGGCCTCTATTTTGACGTCTGCCTCGGGAAAGAAAAGAATTCAATCCGAGGATTTGTATCGCTGGGATGCTTGAACAATGATGGCGGCTGCCTGCCGAAGATCTTCCGCCACAAAATCTGCCCTGTCTTGCATTGGCTGTTGTTTCCCGTATCCCGTCAGCACGAGTATCGTGACCGCATTTGCTCGCTTACCCATTTCAACGTCACTGCACTTATCTCCGACAACGAATGATTCAGCAGGGTTGAAGTTCAAGTCTCTGGCAGCCTGATAAATCATCATTGGACTTGGCTTACGACAACCGCAATTTTGTTCAGGAGAGTGCGGACAATAATAAATGCCGTCTAGCCTTACTCCTTGCCGCTCAAGCAATTCTCTGAGCCGTGCGTTAACGGCCTCAACGACATCCCTGCTAACAATTCCGCGGCCGATACCTGACTGGTTTGAGATTACCACCAGCCCGAAGCCCTGCTTCTGGAGCACCTTAAGCCCTTCCAATACTCCCGGGATGAGCTCAAGCTCAGCTGGGTCGCAAAGATATCCCTTTTCCACGCTCAGCGTTCCATCTCGATCCAACACGACATATCTGCCTGATCTCTTCAGCGTCTGATCTTCACCTCGTGAGCCTGGTTAATAGTTTCGTCGTACTGTGCCCTTCCACTAAGGGAATAAGCGCAACCCTTCCTCCCCAACTCCGCACTTCAGATCCTCCGACAACCTGGTGCTCTTTGTAGTCGGCTCCCTTCACCAATACATCTGGTCGGATAGCGCGAATCAGATTCAGAGGTGTCTCGTCATCAAAGATGACCACCGCATCCACAGGAGACATCGCTGCGAGCATCTGTGCGCGTTCGATTTCTCCCAGGACTGGGCGATCTGGACCCTTGAGAAGGCGTACTGATCTATCGCTGTTTAGTCCAACCACTAAGCGATCCCCTTCCTGTTTCGCAGATTCAAGTAGCTTCACATGTCCCAGGTGCAAGAGATCGAAACAACCATTCGTGAAAACTACACGTTCCCCCTCCGCGCGCCAGACTGCGAGCGTTTTCCGAACTTGTTCTAGCGAGCACACTTTATCAGATACCTGGGTCAGACTTTGCTTTGAGAGCGTCACCAAAAGCTCGTCCCGCGAAATAGTCACGGTCCCAACTTTCCCAATCACTATGCCGGCAGCGGTATTCGCTAATTGCGCACAATCATAAAGATCGAGGCCGCAGGAAAAGGCTGCAGCCAGAGTGGCAATGACTGTGTCACCGGCTCCGGAAACATCAAACACTTCCCGCGCTTTCGCGGCGCACTGATATGTTGAACCAGTTTGGAACACTGCGATGCCCAAGTCACTCAGAGTTAGAGCCACGAAGTCGATGCCCAGATTACTCCTAAGTTCCTCGGTCTTCTCAAAAAGAAGGCTCAGGTTATCGGGCGACGTGCCCGTGGCCATCGCGACCTCAGATCGGTTAGGGCAGATCATGGTGGCTCCGGCGTATTTTCGGTAGCTGAGACCCTTCGGATCGACAAAAACTGATATCGATGCTTCTTTGGCCCCGACAATCAGTCGTTTGCAGACATCTTCGCCCAAGGTTCCTTTATCGTAGTCTGAAAGTACTAACGCCGAATAGCGGCTGACTGTTGGCAAGAGAGCATCGAGTAGCCGCTGACATTCGCTGGGTGCCAAAGCCGAGCGATCCTCGGAATCGAGTCGCAACATCTGTTGATGCCCCCCTACCACACGTGTCTTTACTGTGGTTGGGCGGCCTCGTACTATTTGGATGGCGGAGGTTTCAACGTCAAAATTAGCGAGCGTTTCTATCAAGTCTCTGCCGTCGTCGTCGTCGCCAATGATGCCAGCCAAAGACACCTGACAACCGAGTCTGGCAAGATTGCAGGCAACATTTGCCGCGCCTCCAGGTGTATGTGCTCGATGTTCGAGGTGAACAACGGGAACAGGCGCTTCCGGAGAAATGCGCTCTACCCGGCCCCAGAGATATCGATCCAGGATCAGATCACCAACAACCAAGATCTGAGGACGTCCGAATTCCCGTTTTACAGCTTCAATCGTCCTGTCCAGTTCTTTGAACACCCATTCCCCTCACGCAAATTGAGGCTCGACACCATCGTGCTTACAGTCTGCGGCACTCCCACCATTTTTATGCAAGAACCTTGCCGCCGTTACGCAGAATCCGAATCAACCCTTTGTGCCACGGCGGAGACTGAGCCTCAATCAACTTGATGAGACAAGTAGAACCAAAATCAGACTCGGCGACCACGCTGGCTAAGCTTGACCTTTGCTTCGTAATGAACGTCTCGATTTTCCCGTGCGTCTCTTCGTCGAGTCACCAGCAATGATCTGCTGATCAACTATACTTGAGTTAAGTGCTTCTTCTGATATCAGCAACTGACGAAGAGCTTCCCAGCATCAAATCGCAGGCATAAACCACCGAGGCGAGGCTAATGGCTTCCATGCAAGGTGGTGGATTCTTTGGATACTCCCATCCTAGGTTCAAATAGCCGCACCCGTCCAACATCGAGTCTACCGCGATGCTCCTTTTACCGATTGGCCCCCATCGCCGTGAAGACGTTGGACCCTGCAGGCCCACGACAGGGCTGCCTAATGCCGCTGCCATGTGCATAATCCCTGTGTTCACGCTGACCACTAACCGCGCTTCAGCCAACACAGCCGCTGTCTTGGCTAAGTCAAGACCCGCTGTATTGTGAATTTGGTGGAGCATCCCAGCCGGAAGGCCGGCCATAAACTCTTCATTGCGGTTGCGATCCGCCCAGGATCCGGTGCAAGCAATTTCCAGGCCCCTACGGCTAAGCTCGCCCAAGAGTTGTCTCCAATTTCCCAGGGACCACTGTTTAAGAGCGCTGCCTACGCCGCCTGGCCACAGATGGCACACTGCGTAGCTTCTTCCAGCTAAGGGATTAGCTTCAAGAGCTTTCAGATAAGGCAAGCTTTCTGCTTCCACACCCAGCGTCCGCACCAATGCGCGGTAGTTTTCCAACTCATGGGTTTCAGACGAATGCTCGACTGCGATATCGTAGCCGTAGTGTCGGTACTGTGCGGCTGTTCGAAATCCCATCGTGAATGCACTCTGGTTACTAACCGCTAGCAGTGCTTCCATTCGTGACCATTGTCCGAAATCGATTATCACATCTACCGGGACGGATCGCACGATCTTCAAGGCTGCTAAGGGATTTCCGATTGGAACTCTGACAACGTTGGTTAAGCCCTCGAGCATGCAAGCGATTTCGTAGTTGCTTTCTCCAGAAAACAAAATAAGCGCGGCGTGCGGGAATGCGCGTCGCAAATCCGCGATGACAGCGCTCAGTAATACGGTGTCTCCGATGGCCGCACTTTTTAATAGACCAATAGAGCCTATTGATGTTGGGAGCTTCTGTCGACGCCGAAGTACTCCAAAGAAGGCAATTGCTGGGATTCCTGCATACCTGTCTACAAAATGCAGGGTTGGATTTGCACGTAACCTAATCACACCTCGTTTGTCTCCCGCGCGACATATTGAATTTGCAGACGAGCTTGAGGTTTGTGGAAGTTCCCTCAACGTGGTAAACGGAATTAGTTTGCTGTTCACGACGAAAAGCCCGGGCAAACGAGCCAAGCTCGGACGCGCTGTGCGATGTTTTCAGTGGAAGCATCTCCCAACTGGGCGAGCGAGAAGAATCGTAAATCCTCGATGATTGGATTCGCATGCCTCACGGAAACAACTGGCGCGGCGTTATGTGAAATGCCTGCACCGCGTCAGATCGAGCCGCTTTCGGATCAGGGACTGCTTCCTCCACTGCAAAAAAAACGCGCGGAATTTCCTGCATACAGGCGACCGAAACTACTGCGCCGGCGCTTATGCGGGGATCCACGTAGCCAAAGTTGAGCAGAAGCCTCAGCCAAGCAGGAACCGTCTTGACCCGTACCCGGCGATTGGGCTGTCTTTCCGACAAATTTCCCGTTCCTGAGTCTACGGTTATCCGTTCTATCGGCAGCCGATTACCTAGGAACACAATCGCCGAACAGGGATAATCATACGCTTATCGTATGTCCCATTGCGTTTTGGGGCACCTTGAAAAGAATACACCAAGACTTAGACGAACACACGCGGAGGGTGCTTCAAAACGACAATCACTGACTTTCCGACAATCGTGATGACTAACCTTTGTATCACTGCGGCTTCAAGGGCGCTTCTGGGACGAACGCCTCTTGAGAATTCCGACGGTGGACGGGATTAGACCGTAACCCACCATCTGCTTGACTGACTTGCGTCAGCCAGCGTTGACAGCGAAAGGTAAAAGCGGATTCTTCAGGGAGATGACTCCGCCGCTTCACAAGTCCAAATCAATACTCGTTGGCGCCGGTAAGCGCTACGAATGCTGTGCGAAAAATGATCTGCAAATCCAACCCAAAGCTCCAATTGCGCATGTAGTAGAGATCATACTGTAGTCGATCAGAGATGGATGTGTCACCGCGAAGACCATTAATCTGTGCCCATCCAGTTATGCCAACATGGCAGCGATGACGCATATTGTACTTCTCGAAATCCTCTCCGAACTTCGCGACATAGTAAGGGCGCTCCGGCCGAGGACCTACCAGACTCATCTCGCCGCGAACGACATTCAGCAGTTGGGGTAGTTCGTCGAGACTGAATCGGCGCAGAGCAGACCCGACAATGGTGCAACGCGGATCGTTCTTGGTGGTCCATAAGATATCGCTTTCCATCTTGCTGCTGCAATGCATGGTCCGGAATTTAAACAAAGTGAAGGGTCTTCCGTGGCGTCCGATGCGCTCTTGACGGAATAACACGGGACCTGGAGAGCTGAATTTCACCAGCGCAGCAATAGCGAGAAACACCGGGCTCAGAATGATAAGGCCCAAGGTGGCAGCCAACAAATCGAAAGCTCTCTTGACCACCGTGTAAGCGAAGCTTTCCACCGGCGATATGGCCAGATTCATCATCTGCAGTCTACCGGCCTGGAAAAGTTTGCTGCCAAACGAGAGGCGTGGGCCAAGGTCGAACACAGCGCGGATTGGTTTTCCGAGATCCTCCAGGCTCTCGAGCGCGGTGGAAAGAATCGGATATGAGGAGGGCGGGACCGCGACGACCACTTCGTCGATGTCCAATCTCTTTGGGTTTAGCCGATCAGTGACGCTAATCACTGGTGCATCGACCACCAGCACCGCCTGGCCAGGGAGTTGCAGGTAGGCCTCGACCGTGCAGTCAAAAAATGGAATCCGCCGCAGAAGTTTCACGTAACGCTTGGCGTATTGATCGGTTCCGACAATGAGCAGTTTTTCACATTTTCTAGGCCAGATCGTCGAAGCTGAGGTCAAACGAAAGAAGTTTCTGGCGACCACTACAGAGAGGAAGAGGACAAGATTGGTGACGAACAGGAAAGTTCGCGAAATCACCAACTGCCGAACAAAAACCAGCAGCCCCGTTTGCAATAATAATGTCGTGAAACATGCAAAAAAGGCAGCTCGAATTCCGGTGTGCTCCCAGAACAGGTCCGCGACAGTCGAGATTTTGGAGTAGTCGGCGGCGAGAATCCAAGCGATCTCAGTGAATAGAAACAGAACCAGGTAATGCTGCCTTCCGGGGATGTTGAGGCTGAACGTACCAAACTTCAGGTATCCGCAAATCCCGAAAGAGAACAAAGGAAGCAGGTACACGAAAACCCGTAGCGACAGGTTGTAAACGTACACTCGCGACATCATGTACTAATCCCCCAAGGGTTTACGACTGCCCGCCTCATTCAATCCCCGCACGTCCGTATGGCTTCAATGCATGCTACAACCCGATACTCGCGCGAATCTCTCCACAAAACCGTTTTTCATTCAGACTTCCCATCACTCGGCCAGAACATTTATTCGATCCGTCAGTCTGCCTGAGTGTTGGATGGCAAGCATAGAACTACCTCCAACTCTCTGCAAGATGCAACTTGGGATCTAAGACGTCGCCAGAACGGATTCGTGCGTTGACGTGTATCGCTGTATACGCAAAATACAAAGCGCTTGTTCGCTGCGGCAGAGACCGAACAGGCGAAGCGTATCGCGTTTTCCTTCCGGTCGCCTTCGACACACGCCCACACTCACAAACGTTCAGCTCCCGGTGAGCACGCAACGGTACGGGAGGGGAAGCACAACCGCTATTCGTAGTTGTGGTTCGAGAACCGCTGACCAAGCTTCACCGAACGTCGAATTCTATGACCTTCCACCAGAACTTCGCAAGTAGTTTTCTGCACGCCTCCCGTGCCTGCAACAACCGGCAGGTAGGCGCTCTCGTATCTGGGCAACACGACCGAGCCACGTTCTGCCGCTTACAGTACCGTTATTGTCGCAGACCCGCGTGATTGAATTGAACGCAAACCTCGGAACCAATGCCCGAAGGAGCCCGTAACCAACACACTCTTTTTGTTCATGAATAGCTAGCGTGACAGTATCTCGCCCCAAACGAAAATAATCAACCGAGGGCGCGGTTGAGGCGTGCTACGAGCGCACCCGAGATTTGAGCTGCTTAAATCTTCACCTCAGCATGTTAATTTCCAAGATATGCTCGCGGCTTCCAAGATCGAGATGGTGCTTGCTATCCTGGTGTTTCGACTCGCACGCTCTGCACATGCTCTGTCGAAATCTAGATTCGATTGGTGCCGGGCTCTCGAAGAGTTACTCTGTCGGAGCTTTGTCTTTTTCTTCCGAATCCACGGCGAACAGCATGTAGTGATCGAAGCTGTGTTTTCGGTAATAGCGATGGCGGCGAAAGTCGAGATAGATCTCAGCACTTTGCGGAAGCCACAGTTGGAGCTTCCTTTTTTCGAAGGGGACGGGGCCATACTCAACCACCTGATGCTCGCCGGCCAGCCGAATCTCGGGAATGGGGTTCATCAATTCTGATTCGATGCGCACAATCTGGAACTTGTCAGCCGTGACCCAGGCGCGCCCTTTAAGCTTCAGTGAGTACAGCACGCCGCCAACCCGGTAATCATGCATTTGTGCCGGGCGATCGTCGCGCTGCTTGAAGTGCACCAGCCAAGTAGGCTGCCCCCGCAGTTCGCTGAGTCCCTCGCAGCTCATTTCGAAGCTTTCCCGCATCTTCGGGTGAAACACCAGGGCCAGGGTTGCGAATCCGCTGCTCGAAATCTGGTCCGGAAAGTCGGCTAGCCCCAGATGTTCCTGCCGATATTCCTCCACTGCGATCGCGCCCTGCTTCGGCTCGACAAACGAAGCAACATAGTTGAAGGTGCGGGTTTCCTTCGTAAGCGTGTCGCCCATCTCGTCGAGCCGTTCGTGAAGCAGATGTTCGATTGCCGCAATGCGTGAGACATCTGCGACGAATTCCTCCACCCGCTGGCCAGTCATTTGAATGATGTCTGCCGGGCAATTCACATTGGCTGCAACAGTTGGCTTGTTCAGATCAATTGGCGGCGGTTGCCAGGGACGCACCGAAAACGTTGGTTCCGCAGCAGCAACCAGCGGATCTATGACCGTAAACTGCGCGATCGGGGGCGAGCTGCCGCCTGTGCCCGAATCCGCCGCCACAGGCAGAGTCTCCAGTTGCGCAATGAACGTTTTGACCTGCGGTGCTGCAGGGTTGTTGGGTGCACTGGCTATGAAATCCTTAAGAGCCTGAATGCCTTCTTCGCGCTGGCCCATATTGATGAGAGCTTGTCCGAGCACCAGCCGCGACGCGGATGCGGCTTCTTTCCCCTGATTGATGGCAAGCTCAGCCTGTCTTCGAGCTTGATCAAACCTTTGCTGCTTCAGGTACGAAGCCGCCAACAGATCATGCGCGACCCAGTACTCGGAATCGCCGAGGACCGCCTTCTCAAGGTTGGATACGGCTCTCCCATAATCTTCCTGTTCAAGGCTTACCCGACCCAGTAAAGTCAGGGCCTGCACATTGCGCGGATTCAGATTGGTGGCAGTTCCCAGGAATTGTGACGCCCGTCCGAGTTCTTTTTTTTGATAATAGAGGTAGCCAAGCAGAAAATTCAGATCAGGATTCTCAGGCGCCATCTTATAAGCAGCGTCGAGGCGTTTATTGGCTTCATTCCATTTTCCTGACTTCAGTGCTGCTACCCCGTGCTTTGTCTCTTTCCGCGCCCGTGACGGCATAGCGGCGTCAGCGAAGGTGAGCGCAATAGCTGCTGGATCCTTCTCCAGTACAATTTCCAGGTTCACCGGCACAAAGGAACTGATTGCTTGGAATTCCTTGTGCGCAGTGAGATACCCGACCGCACTAACCTCCACATCATAGTGTCCTGAAGCCAGGTCTCCGAACCCCGCTTCAGATCGCTCGTCCGTCGTCTGCCAACTGATGTTTTGAGAAGTGGTATTAGTGAGCTTCAAGAGGCATTGCCGGTCAAGCCTGGTTTTTTTGTTCTCGGCGAACACAGTGATGCGCAGAATAGTGCCGCTGTGATTCTCGTAACCGCGGACGGTACCAGTTGTGCTCCCGAGTCCGTTGAAGGGATCATATTGTGGTTGTTGAGCATGAGCGGGGTGAGGCCACGCCAGTAAAAACACCAACCATGACCCGAGGCAACTCGATGCCTGCAGTGAAATACGACGAACCATAAAACCACGACAAGTCTCTCACTCGTAGTACAGCCCGTCAATCCGCCTTGCGTATTAGCAATACAAGTCCTTGTTGCGACTGTTTCGTGCTGCGTGTTGGTACAGGATGACGAGTTGGATATCTATGGCCTGTTGGGGAAGCAAAGCGCAAATCCTAAGAACGAGTCGTTTGTGCGCTGTCGCACTCTTCGGCCTGATGACTTTCAACCGACAACTTGCGAAGCGACAGCCTTTCGTGATGGGCCAGCAAAAATCCCAGCGGTATGACAGCCGCAAACGTCACCAGCCACAATAGAATGCCGCAACTGGCGGCCATTTCGGGAGGAACATCGAAGACGCTGGAAAGCGTGGCAATGGTTGCCATCTGAGATCCACCGCCAACGGCAGGCAGTTGCAGCATTGATCCCAGCATGCTCGCGAAGATCAGGATCAACAACTGGGAGACCGGAATCTCCAATGCGTCGACTCCGTAGGAATGCGTGACCTCGTGATAAGCAAGCGCAATCATGTACCACATTCCTACGGAAACTACACTCAGCCATAACAACGACATTGGTCCGTGAATGGTGTTGAGCCCCATGCCGAATTCGCGGACCTTTTGCGCCAAGCGGTGACCGAGATTCGACGAGAGATGCGAGAACCTTTGTTCCACCCATCGCGCTGCGGCATCGCCGCTGCGGCCGATCACCACGGCGATTGCGGTGGTCCCGAGGACGAATGCAATCAGAAAAAATCCCGCCTCGCGAAAGCGCTGGTAGTACTCAGGATGCGGAATGGACTGCAGGGCACTCGGAAGAAAAATGGCTATCGCCATCAGTACTCCGAACGCACCAATATCAAAAATGCGTTCTACGGCCCAGACTGCAAGTTGAGAAGAGAAGGCAAGACCAGTCCGCCGAGCAATGAGATACGGCCGGATGAATTCTCCCGCACGGCCCAGAAGGGCCAATCCCGCGAACCCGATCAGCGTTGGCGATACCAGTTCCGTCACCTTGGTCTGAGGTCGCACTGGTCTGAGAAAGATCTTCCAACGAATCGCCCGAACCACGTACGCCAGATAGATCAGGGCAACACCGTGGAGAACGTGCAACCAGTGGATTCGATGCGTCTGGCTCCAGAACGTACCCCAGTCAAACGTCCGCCAATGTCGGTATTGCAGGTAAACAAGAATTGCCAGGATACAGAACACGACTACGCTGGCCAGGATGCGTTTCTTATCCATGAAAAGGGAAGTTCCGCGCCGCGGTCCCGCAACGCGAGGTGGGAAACGGCCACTCCAAGGTAAACGAGTGGAACATAAGGGTCAAACATCAGGGCAGCGGACGAAGGAAAGTGGATAACAAGTCAGACTAGTGGAGATTGGTGTCACTTGCCTTGCGCAGAGGCGACGGTTGTGCCGGCGGCAGTTTTTGAATCTTTCTTTGTGCCTGTAGCCGACGTTGTCGAGCGTTTTGTCTGGGCCACACTGCTCTTCGAAGGAGCCGCCTTTCCCTGCGCGATTTTCTTCTTGTTGAAGTCTTTTACGATCTTGGCAACATAGGCCCGCGTTTCGTAATACGGAGGCACGCCTCCGAACTGCTCGACGCGTTGTGGCCCGGCATTATAGGCCGCCAGCGCCTTCACCAGATCGAAGTTGTATCGCTCCAGCAACTCTCTGAGGTATCGAGTTCCACCATCGACATTAGCCTGCGGATCGAACGCATTCGGTACGCCGAGTTGTGCGGCCGTGCCGGGCATAAGCTGCATCAGACCTTGCGCTCCTTTCGGCGATACCGCGTGCGCGTTAAATCCGCTTTCTGCCTTGATGACGCTGTTTACGAGATCTGGGTCCAGACGATACCGTCCGCTCGCGTCATTGACTACTTGGGAAAGATCTGTGACTGGCCGCTGTGGGAATGCACTGGGTCTGCCATTGGAGGCCGTCCGGAGCGGGACCACCGGAGATTCCGTCCTGGCAGCGGAATCCTCCACCGGTTCGGGCGGTGCGGGTTCGAAGTGCTCTATTTCAGCCGTCGGAACGTCGATGAAACTCGACCCAGAAGCGTTTACGTACAAACGAGTAAGGTCTCCCACAATCTCCCGTCGCTCATGTTTGATGGAGAATCCGTTCTTCAGTATGGCAACCTCACCTCCAAAGCAGGGTAGGGAAGCCAAGAAGAACAGGAGCATCCAACTGAGAACGGATTGTGAAAAACGAAATCGCATCGTTCCAACTCTTAGCGAACGAGATCTTGCTACCCAACGGCGGCCTGCGACAACGCCAAATCTACCGCCGCCGCCACGCCGCACTCGTGGTTCGCGCGGGTAACCCGCCAGCCTCGAGTGCGCAGCTCTTCGCACGCATTTCCCATGATAACCGGATGTCCGGCGAACTCAAGCATTTCCACATCGTTGTGGTTGTCACCGATGGCCATGACCTCTTCGCGCCGGTAACCACGATATGTCGTCCACCGCTCCAGCGCATGGCCCTTCGAGCATCCTGCGTTCAGCACGTCGATCATCGATAGATCCCGCAATGGGTACTCGGTCCGGAGGATCGTCACCAGGCCGTCCATTCCAGCCCGCTCCAGAGCTTGCAGGGCATCATGCATTCGAGTCATCGTCCCGCAAAACATTGCCTGCACTGGATCGGTGACCAGGGCCTTCTCGATCGGAATTACAAACTCGATGTACTCCATGTTCTTCTCGAGCCAGCGTCGGATGCTTGCGCTGAGGTCATTGAGGTGCTCCAGAACGATGGCCCCCTTTGTTTCCTTGTCGAACGTCAGAACGGTATTGCCGCGAAACTCTTGCATCGCTCCGCACAATTGGCGGCAAATCTGGGCCGGCATCAAGTCGCGATGAAAAGTCTCCCCGCTCAGGGACCTAGTAACCGCGCCATTCGAGCTGATCAGCCACAAGTCAAATCCGAGTTGTTTCGCGATCGGTAAAGCAAAGCTGTGCCGACGGCCGGTCACCAGTACAATCTCGATTCCCGCCGCATGCGCCCGGCGCAGAGCAGCCAGGTCGCCCTCGGAAATCTGAAACTGTGGGTTGAGCAGCGTGCCGTCGATATCCGTCGCCAGCAGCCGGATGGAGGAGGTCGAAAACGTCACCATCTACAATGGTACCATTCACCGGCTCACCTAAATGCGGGCTGCGGCTTCGGTTGAACGCTGAGTTAGCCCGGGAGCTTTGCAAGCAGGCCGCTGGCCTTTCGAAACCAGGGCCGTTCCCGGCGCCTCAGATATCCCGGCATCGTGGGTCTCTTCTCCAGAATTCTCTGCGCCCAGGTCCGCGCATCTGCATTCCGCCCCTGGGACTCCAGGAACAATGCATAGTGGTAATACGTCTCGGAGAGCGTCGAAATCTGGATCGCTTGCCGGAACATTCCGTCCGCCTTCTCGATTTGCCCGGTCCGGGCGTACGCCCACGCCAGCAGACCCTTGGCACGATGAAAATCGTATTCCGGATCTGAAGTCACTGCCCTTTCCAGATCCGGCACCGCAGCGGCAAAGTCACCGAGTTCAATTTCAGCGATTCCGCGGCGATAGAACGGATCGGCATGGTCGGTGCGCGATGAGATAGCCCGGTCGTAGCAAGCACGAGCGCGGGTAAAGTTCCCGTCATCCAGATAGAGCAGCCCCAGTTCCTCGTAATTCCCCGCGGATGGATTGTCGATGATCACCCGTTCCAGCTCCTGGATTCTGCGCCGCCGGGGAAAGACCTGAAACGAACTTCGCAGAAGCCCTGCGTCCGGGATTACCTCGACGGCGATATAGATCAACGCTCCCACCCAATGAAACAAGATCACCCATATCCAGAAAAAATTTGGGCGTCGCCGAATGAAGTGCACAATCGCGATGATTCGAAGCAGGATCGACCACCACGAAAAGGTGAAGAACCAGAAGGATCCCATAGTGAAAACGCACTATAGCATGCGGGTGAGATCAGTCTGGATTACCAGGTCTCGTTCAGCGCCAATTTCGACATGCCTGAACTGAACGAGTTTTCACTTCTTAACCATCGCTGCGGGGGACGCAGAGGCAGCTTCTTTGAGAGCATCCTTGACATTATTCGGAAGCTTGTCTGCGTTCGCGCATAATAGGCTGACCTGCCACATCTGCGTCGTCGAAAGCGTTTTTTCGAAACCGGGCATGCCCGTCATTCGGATGCCTCCCGAGACCTTCCAAAATGTCTCTCCCGGACGATCATCCGTCACTCCGGTACCCTCCATTAGTTTCGGAGGCTTCGGGAACATCCCCTTCGCGATCGCGGTCTGAGTTTGCCCGGGCAAGCCATGGCACACGGCACATTGCTCCTTGTAGATCTGCGCGCCAGCCGTATAAGCACCCTCATCCGCCGCAATCGGCACATCCTTTGGAATCTCCTTGTCCATTCGCGCGTGCAAGGCCATCCTCGCAAATGTCCTCTCAAATGGCATGGGGGGCGCCGATGTTGCTACTGGCGCTAACCCCTTGGAGAAATATAAGTAGATCGCAAGTGGCACCAACAGTGAGCCAAAGATCAATCCAAACAGAAACTTTACCATTCATCTTCTCCTGACCGGTCTTACCGATCACTGATACTAACCCAGCCTCGGGCATCGACGCGCTGCACGTGATTCTACTCACAGACTCAGAGTCATCCTCAACCTACGATTCATGCAGAAGCGACTTGTGCACTGACGAAACATCTCTGCGTTGGGAGGTGTGTCATGCTGTTCCTGTTCGTTATCGCACTCTTCGTGTTGAGTTCCACCCTCTTCGTTCTTATGCCTGCGCTCGTGGCGCGCGAGGTCCATCATGGATATTCGGCACCTCGCGCTGTGACATGTCCCGAGACTCAGCGGCAAGTCGCCGTTACCATCGATGCGAGACACGTCGCCGCGACCAGCCTCTGTGGTACTCCCCATTTCCGCCTTTCCGACTGCACCCGCTGGCCGGAGCGCGCTAAATGCGCCCAGAAATGCCTGCCCGAAGCCCTCAGCACCGAAGCATATACTCAAGGTGAAATCGAACCTTCCAGATCCGTCCGTCGGATCTATCACCTTCCCATACTGCTCGCTGCTTTCACCGCCTGGTACGTAGGCATGATCTGGCACTCGCACTATCTGTTCCGTGCTCCATGGATGGCTGCTGTCGGGCTGACTCCATCCCAGCTGAAGCAACTGGTCAACTGGTACTCGCCACACTTGCTGACAGTTGCAGCGTGTTTGCTATTTGCTTATGGAGTCGGGTGGTTTCAAACTTGGCTGTCGCGAAAGGGACTCTGGCCGGGAATTATGGCGTCCAGCCTGCTATGGGCAACACTCGTCGTAGCAACCTTGCCTTCGACTGTGAGCCTTCCGCGCGATCTGCTCACTATCGAGGCCGGCTATACTCTGATCGCTGCAATCCTGGTCGGGGCAATTATCGGGTGCCTGAACGGTAAACTTGTATTACCCGAGAAAGGGCGACTGGAGGCGTGACAACGATGTCCGATGTGCAGGCTCTTTTCCTCAAATCTTTTCGTGATTTCATCGAGGCAGTGGAGAAAGGTGCTTCCGTACCGCCTGTGGATGAGCATGATCTGAAGGCTCTTCATGAGCTGTGTGTGGAGAGAGCCAAGCGATATTGCGGCAAAGATGGAGTGATCAGTATCGAGATGACTGCGCGTGCCTGCAACCCAACGGCAAATTTGCCGGCTGTGTGGCTGCGCCATACTCAACTCCGTTCCCTCTATCGGCAAGGCCTCCTTGCGGAATGGCAGCATGGAACTGCACTCGATGACGCCGTTTTTCAGGTGGCCTCGTGCATGCCCATGCATGGAGCTCACCTGGACTCTCAAGCTTTCCTCGACAGATTGCGCGTTCTAAGCGCGGTTTAGGTTTGTGCATGGTTGACTGCGTACAGAGCGAAACGACCAGAAGCGAGCCGTAGAGCCGAGCACTGATTGCTCAATACTGGGCGTTAAGAACACCTCTGCTCGTCTGTTAAACTCGCCAGTCATGCTGACGCATCTGGAATGTACCCGCTGTGGCGAGCACTATCCTGCGGACCGGCCACAAACCGTGTGTCCGAAAGATGCGGGCATCCTCTATGCGCGCTACGATCTCGCGTCAATCAAACGCACATTCTCCTCGGCTCGTCTGGCCGGACGCACTCCAACGATGTGGCGTTACGATGCCGTTCTCCCGGATGCCAATCCAGTATCTCTCGGGGAAGGCTTTACCCCCATGCTGCCCAGCCGTGAGTTTTCGAACGTCTACATCAAAGACGAGGGCCTGAATCCTACCGGGTCTTTCAAAGCCCGGGGACTTTCTGCTGCGGTCACCATGGCCCGCCATTTCGGTCTCAAGAAGCTGGCAATTCCATCCGCAGGTAACGCCGCCGGAGCACTTGCCGCTTACGCCGCCGCGGCCGGCCTCGAAGCACACATTTTCATGCCCAAGGATGTGCCCGCCGCGAATCGCATCGAGTGCGACTACTATGGCGCGCAAGTCACGCTCGTCGATGGCCTGATCAGCGACTGCGCAAGCAAAGTCGCTGACATGAAGAAACAAGACTTCTGGGAAAAGGAAGGATGGTTCGACGTCAGTACCACCAAAGAGCCCTATCGTGTCGAAGGTAAAAAGACGATGGGATACGAAGTCGCCGAACAACTCCGCTGGCGTATGCCGCAGGGCATTATTTATCCGACAGGCGGCGGTGTCGGACTGCTTGGCATGTGGAAAGCCTTCGAGGAAATGGAAGTCTTGGGTTGGATTGGCTCCGAACGACCGAGGATGATCGTCGTCCAGTCAGCGGGATGCGCTCCAATTGTGAAAGCATGGGATGAGGGCAGGCAATCCGCAGAGATGTGGCCGAACGCGGCCACGCTGGCTTCAGGCCTCCGCGTCCCCAAGCCGTACGGCGACTACTTGATTCTCGAAATATTGAGGAATAGCCGGGGTGCGGCGGTGAGCGCGACAGATGAAGAGATCCTGGAAGCCACACGCCATTGGGCGAAGACGGAAGGAATCTTCGCTGCTCCAGAGGGCGCAGCCTGTCTGGTCGCATACCGCAAATTGCGCGCTACCGAATTCTTCAAGTCAGAGGACACGGTTGTCTTATTCAATACTGGCAGCGGCCTGAAGTATCTCGATGTGTTGGATGAGAATGTCGTGCCGCCACCGCAAGCCGTTCCACCAGCCAAACCCCCAGCTCGTCAAATCGGCGGAATCATCGGCCCGTATTGACGACTGGGCATCATGCTTCGTGAGTCCAATCGAGACGTTATAAGGGTTGTCGGGTGGTTCGGTTCGCTCAGTATCTGAGCATCACAGGACCGCTAAAGAACGTCGACGACGATAAGCGTAAGGTCATCCTGCTGCTTCATTGCGGCAGGTCGCCATCTCTCGAGTTCGGAGAGCACTTGACGGGACAGTTCGGGGGCGGACTGGCGGCGGTTGTTGCGTACAATGCGTTCCAGTTGCTGGTCGCCAAAGGCCTCCGCCGCCGCATTCTCCGTTTCCGTCACACCATCGGTATAGAGCAGGAACCGATCGGATGGTTCAATGGGCACGCTGCACACTGGATAGATGGCGTCAGGTTCGACTCCGAACAAAAGCCCATTCGACTCAATACGCTGCATTTCGCCCTTTGTATTGCGCCAGCACAGCAGGGGTGGATGTCCGGCAGCGGAGTAAAGCGCGTTGCGATTCTCCGTGTCGATCCAGACGTAAGCCGCCGAGGCAAACTGGCCGGGTGCCTCACTCGATAAGATGCGATTCAATCCACTCAGCACCTGCGCGGGATCATGGGCATGGATCGCGACAGACTGCATCGCCACCTTGATCATCGAAGAAATGAGCGCAGCCGGGATGCCATGTCCAGAGACGTCTGCCACAAGAATGCCGAGATGATTGTTGTCTGAGTGGACGAATTGGTAGAAATCGCCTGCAACTCCGGTCATGGGCTGGTAAGAAGCGGCGATACGGAGATTCTCTAGCTCGGGAACTCTCGCCGGAAGTATGGAGGACTGGATCTGTCGGGCCGTCTCCAGTTCGGTCTCGATGGACAGCAGGCGACGCTCGTTCGTGAACAGTATCTCCAAAGCTACATACCCCAGCGAGAACAGAAGGAGGGCAAACGCAACCGAGTCCACCAAAGGTAGCGGGCGATACTGCAGGACCGTCCCCAAATTGGTATACAGCACCTCCAGCCCAAAAATGAGCATGCTACCGGCCAGAATGCGCGGAATGGGCATCACCAGGAACCTGGAGGATCTTGGAACCAGCACGATAGCCAACATGACCGGAGTCGCAAGTACGACGAGCAGGTTGTTGTAGAAGATCCATTTGTCGGCTGGGCCGCCCAGGACGAACGTGCCAATACCCAGCACCGCAATTGCCGACCCGAATAAGATCTCCAGTTGGATGAGAAGTCTGAGCTTGCCTACGGCCAGTTCGCGCCACGCGAACAAAGCTGAAACCAGGAGCAAGTACCTGACCGGCGTAATTACATAGGGGCTGGCAGACCTGAAGGAGTGCGGCAGAATCGTTAAAATGGTGGACGCTTGCCCCAGAGTTTGGAGGCCATACATCGCGCTAAAGATTCCCCACCATGCCAGGATGCGAACGCCCCAGCGCCCACGGATTGCAGCGATGACGCATGCTGTTGCTCCTACGGTCAGGAAAACAGTTCCCAGGACGATATTGATCACGTCGCCTCGCAGCGTTTGCAGAGCTGCATCGGCGCCATAGGTGCTATCCATCTAAAGGCCCCTCCGGCGATCATGAGCAGCACCAGAAAAGTATTCAGTGATCGCAATCACTATTTGCGTTCTGTGAGAGTTCTTCCAGTTCTGCACCGCGCGCAAGGCGGCCTTGGCAGGAGAACAATTGGAGGCTGAATTGGCGTGCGGAGAGCTTCTCGAAAATCCACGATCCTGCAATCCGCGACATTCTCATTGACCCTGAAGGAAGGATCGTCTTCTTGGGCTCGGGAGGCGATTCCTTGCGAAACGCGTATCTGCGCTATCGCTCTCAAGGGGCAGGGCGCGGTACGAAGCAATGATTCGTTAACCCTGCCAAACTGTGCAAGGCGTCAGCGCCCGCCCCCATCAGTCCTAGTTCTGACAACCTGTGGCAACCATCTGGTTAGAATAAAGCCTCATGACCGATCGTCTGTATTACCACGACTCCTTCCTCTACGACTTCGAAGCCGACGTGCGGGAGCTGTCCGAGAACCCCAGTCCCTCCCTGATCCTCGATCGCACAGCCTTCTATCCGACCAGCGGCGGACAGGTCTTCGACACCGGCGTAATCTCATCCGATAGCGAACAGCTAAGGGTCACCGAAGTCTCCGAGGCTGAAGACGGGCGCGTCGTCCACTACCTTGAGGCTCCACCAAAGAAGATCAAGCCGGGAAGTAGGGTCCGAGGCGAGATCGACCGCGCACGCCGCCGCGATCACATGCAGCAACATACCGGGCAGCACGTCCTGTCGGCCGCCTTCGTCCGCCTTTTCAACATGCCTACCGTCTCGTTCCATATGGGAGACGACTACTGCTCGATCGACCTGGAAACGCCTACCCTGACCAAAGAGCAGGTCGAACAAGCCGAGCGCCTGTCCAATGAAGTCATTCTGGAGAACCGCCCCGTCATGATCCGCTTCGTGACCCGCGAAGAAGCAGGACGGCTGGGGCTCCGCAAGGTCCCTCCCGCCGAGAGAGAGGAACTTCGTCTCATCGACATTCAGGAATTTGACGTCAACGCTTGTGGTGGGACTCATGTAAATCAAACGGGGCAGATTGGCTGCATCCTCTTGCGTAAGACGGAAAAAGTGCGCCAGGGATGGCGCGTCGAATTCGTTGCCGGACAACGCGCGGTCGCCACGGCGCGGCGTGACTTCATCACGCTGACCGAGGCGGGCGGCCTCTTTTCCGCCCACATCTATGACGTACCACAGCAAGTCCGTAAGTCGCTCGACGAGGTCCGACTCCTCCGCAAGCAACGCGAGCAGTCGCTGGAAGAACTCGCGGAATTTCAGGCCGCCGCTCTTCTCGCAGAAACGTCGCCCATGGAGGGGCGCAGGGTTGTGATTCGCAGCCTCTCCGATCGCGAGATAAACTTCCTGCAGCTACTCGCGCAGAAGTTGACGCGTTTGGATAACCGCATTGTCGTTTTGCTGGCCAGTACATCGCCACAACCCTCGCTCATATTTGCGCAGTCCCAGGGACAACCGAACGACATGGGAGTTTTGATGAAGGAAACCGTTTCCAGGTTCGGCGGCAGGGGTGGGGGCAGTAAGGATATGGCCCAGGGCGCAATTCCCAATGCCGACGCAATTGAGGCCGCCCTCAACAGTGCGAAAGGATCGCTCGGCACCTAACCGTACCGTTTTCATCTAATTTTCAGATGGCTGGTGTGCAATCCTCCCAGGTGTCGGAACAAACACTAACAGGGCGGCAGCCCACTCAAGCCCTCGTCCCCCCGGGAGTAACTCGACAGGTTTCTCGATGCTTTGACCGCGAGAAACGAGCTCGCTCGGTTGAGCCTTCCCCGTGTACAGCCGCAGCGCGACAGGCGCGGCCGCCGTTGGAACAACGCCGAGGCGGCCGCGCTCACGGTATCCGCTTGAAGCACGGTGTACAATTTTTCTGTAGTACACACTCGTCCCAGAGGAGGTTCCTGTGTACCGCTTGGCACTGGTTCTTCCGGCATTCTTCCTGCTCGTCATCCCGGTTCTCACCCAGCAACCGTCGAATACTAGCAATCAGAAACCATCACAATATGCAGCAATTCCGGTGGACGCGGCCAAAAAGCAAAATCCAGTAAAGCCGTCACCGGAGTCTACGGCGCGCGCAAAGAAGTGGTGGACCCTTGACTGCGAGATGTGTCACGGGAAAACCGGCGACGGCAAGGGCGACATCGCGAAGGAAATGAAGCTCACAATGATGGACTTCACCAATCCCGACACCTTGAAAGACCGAACCGACGGCGAAGTCTTCTACATCATCAAGAACGGTCACAACGACATGCCGGCTGAGGGTCCTCGGGTCAAAGACGAAGAAGCTTGGGATCTGGTGAATTACGTCCGTGCGTTCGCTAAAAAGAGCGCTGAAACCAAGCAGTAAACCTTGCCCACCGTTTGGGGGAGTTTGACCATTTTTCGTGCCCACGAGGTAGCTTCGGTCAATGCCGGGTCTCGATCGCGGGCTCTGAACGACTTCTACACGGCCCGGCGATACCGCGCCGAATTATCGTCTTTGCCTGAACCCAGCAGGCCAACAATCCCACGAAGACTGTCCCAGGCCGCGTCGCTTAGGGATGCCTCCGCGCTGACTAGGTCGCGGATCATCTCCCACGCGGCGATATTCAGCCCGCCCTCTGGAGGCAGCCCCATCGCCAGCGAAACCGCACACTGTGGACAAAAGCAAATACGCTGTGCGGTCGATTTCTGCCGCGGCCGGACGCCTACGGTTTGGGCGAACATGTACACCGCAACCGACTTATCTCCCATCCCAATCTCGCGCCTGCAGCGCAGGCAGTGCATTTCTTGCAAGGTCCCCCCTGGATGACGCTGTCTCTAATCTGCTGGACCCTATTTCCCAGTCACAAGTACTCACGTAGATTCCGCTGGAAATGCCCTCATAGAGAAATAGGCCAGTTTCGGGACGGACCCTCCACCAAACGATTTTGCGGGAAGTGAAACGGTGAGATGAACTGCATCCTCTGCGATCGTGGTACCCCCACCCCGTCTGGGCCGTCACGTCACCGCATCCCTGCAAAATGCAGTTGCGTTTTGCAGCATGCAGCGTTCCAGGAGTGCTGTTGGGTGGTCTCGAACGTAATAAGTCCCTTTTAATCAATATGCAGCAGCCGGGTAAGAGTTGCCACCCACTTGCTCTCTCGATTATTGCAGTCGCCCTTGTCCGAACCGGGCGGCTCCGCACAACCGAGGGCATCATGTCCATACTTTTCGTATTGCTGACTTTCCTTGTTGTGATCTCGGTCAACTATCTTTGGTTTCGTCCGGCACCGGCCTTACCGGTTACTACGCATCCCTCGCTTAAGCCTCCGGCGCCGCTTATGACTCAGCAAGCTGGGTTCTCCATCCCGCAGAACTATTGCTTTCATCCTGGCCACACCTGGGTCCTGCGGGAGGGTCCGGAAGATGCTCGCGTTGGGCTCGACTCCTTCACTGCCGAGCTCATCGGGAAGATCGAGCGGATCGAAGTGGCGAAAACGGATCGTTGGGTTCGACAGGGCCAGAAATTGATGACCATTTACAGCGACGGATTTTCCTTCGACCTGGTGTCACCCGTCGAAGGCGTTGTGACCCACATCAACAACGACGTAATCCAGAGTCCGGAGCTTGCTCTGCGTGACCCATATAAAGACGGCTGGATCGCCACATTCAAGGCTCCTGATCTACAGACCAACCAGCGAAATCTGATGCAGGCCTCGATGGTGGCTCCCTGGATGCATTACAACCAGAACCGTCTTAATGCCGAAATCGCCAAGCTGACGCCCGCGCTTGCGCAAGATGGCGGTGTTCCCGTCACCGGTCTTCTGCAGCAAGTTCCCAAGGACCTCCGCCAGAGAATCATCACCGAGTTCTTCCTCAACTGAATGGCTCGGAATGAAGGAGAACTGGAATGTCCAAATCGAAAGCAATCCTGATCGACATCACCAAGTGCATCGGCTGCCTCAGTTGCGAGGCGGCGTGCAAGGAACTCCACGGTTTTCCTCAAGACCCTGAGCCGAAGCTGTCGCCGACGGCGTTCACGATTGTTGAGCAACACGGCGATCGTTTTGTGCGACGCATGTGTATGAACTGCCAGGATCCGGCCTGCGCGTCGGCATGCCTGGTTGGGGCCTTGAAGAAAACAGAACTAGGCCCAGTCACTTACGATTCCTCAAAGTGCATCGGATGCCGCTACTGCCTGGTGGCATGCCCGTTCAATGTGCCACGCTATCAGTGGGCGAAACTCGCCCCATTCGTGACGAAGTGTGACATGTGCTACGCGCGGCAGGCGCAGGGCCAACCTCCAGCCTGTGTAGAAGCTTGCCCGGTGCAGGCGTCAATTGTCGGTTGGCGCGACGAAATTCTGGAAGAGGCGCAGAGGCGCATTCTGGGTGAGTCCAAATACGTGAAGCGCATCTATGGCAGCGAAGAAGTCGGCGGCACGTCGGTCTTCTACATCTCCGATATTCCTTTTGAAAAACTGGGATTCACCAGCGTGCAGTCGCAGCCGATGCCGGTCCTGACCGCGAATGCCTTGGGCGACATTCCAACCGTGGTCATGGTGGGTGGAGGATTACTCGCCGGACTCTACTGGATTACGAATCGCAGGAAACTGGTGGCGCTGGCCGAGGCTGAAGAAGCAGCCGGCCGGTCAGGCAATGGAAAGGATCCGCATCATGTCTAATATCCGCCTTCCTAAAGTTACTTTCTGGCGTATGGTTGTCGCAGTCATTTTCCTCGTCGGAGCTTATGCGGCCTACGCGCGTTTCGCACTGGGCTTTGAAAAATCCACCCACCTGGCGGACTCACAGCCTTGGGGCTTGTGGGTCGGGCTAGGGACCCTTTGCGGTGTCGGGATCTCCGCCGGAGGGTTTGCCATCGCCGCTGCTGTATATCTGCTCGGTTTCGAGCGGTACCGACCGGTAGTTCGAGCGGCCGTGCTGCTGTCGTTCCTGGGATATCTCTCCGTCATTGTCGGGATGATGTACGAACTGGGGCTGCCCTGGAGAATCTGGCACCCAATCGTGATGTGGAACCGGCGCTCGGTATTGTTCGAGGTCTCGTGGTGCGTGATGCTCTACACCACTGTGCTTTCATTGGAATTCTCTCCTTCGCTGGTGGAGAAGATTCCGTGGGTTCGCCTGCGGGACTTCTACCTGAAGTGGCACCATCAGATCCTGATCGCGTTGGTCCTGATCGGGGCAATTCTCTCTTCGCTTCATCAGTCCTTTCTGGGCGGGCTCTACCTATTGGCCAAGGGTAAGGTTGATCCACTCTGGTACAGCTCCTATTTGCCGACTCTGTTCTATCTTTCCGCGGTACCTGCGGGTCTAGCGGCCACGATCATGGCCGTGTACCTCTGCAACCGGTCTTTGAGCGCGCGCGTCGATCCCCGCTTGCTTTCGGAAATGAGCCAGATCATTGCTCCCATGCTTTACGTCTACGCGCTGCTGCGAGGCATCGATCTGGCTACCCACGGAGCCGCCGGCTATCTATTCCGCTGGCGCGAAGAAACACTTCTGTTCTGGTGTGAAATCGCATTGTTCGTCATCGCTCCGGTGTTCCTGTTGAGTCAGCCAAAAGTGCGCAACAATCCGAATGCGCTCTACGGTACCTGCGCTCTCGTAGTGATGGGTTTCATGGCTAATCGTCTGAATGTTTCAATTACGGCTTTCCAGGCAAGCTCAGGCTTCTACTATGTTCCGAAGTGGACTGAGTTCGCCCTGACATTAGCCACTGTCACCGCCTCTGGCGTGATCTTCCATTACGCAGTGAAACATCTGGAGATCCTTCCCAGAAGCATTCCCGCGAAGAACTGGATGACTACACATCCGGCGGAGGCTTGAGATCTGCAGTTGTTTCGGATACCCGCCCTGGCCCGTGAAACTGCGAGCGAGGGCGGGGCTCGCTATTCTGGTCAAATGTTGGCGGCTGTCCGGCTGGACATAGTCATCAGCGGATCTCGTGCTTCGAGATCCCTAGTCGAGGGGCGCGTCCGCAAGGCAATTGTTTTATCGAACTGTTAACAGGCACCCGCGTGATGCCCCATTGCCAATCAAGTTACGAATCGGTCCTTACGTACCGATAAAAGCGGGGCTGTCCACGGCTTCTCCAGTAGCCGCTTCGGTAATCGTCAACCTTCGGCCCTGTGCTCTGTAGGCTAAAGAACTGGTGGTGGGTGGGGCGAACAACAATCCCGACATGGCCGTGCCAAACGACCAGATCGGCCATCTTCGGTTGTTCGACCCGCTGGAAGCCTTTTGCCCCATCATACAAGTCTTCGGAGTCGGCGTAGGGATAAGGGAAGCCAGCACGCTGATAGATCGAGTGCACCAGATGGGAGCAGTCGGGTCCCGCGTTTCGCGTTTCCTTGGAATGCAAGGCCACAGCAATGACCGACGAACGGTCAGCTTTGCTTAAGGTGCGATGCCCAGGTTGATGCGGGGTCCGGGATCTGGTGGCAGGTGCTGCCGATTCGCGGCTGACGTCTTGTCCCCGCGACGCCGCTGTGCCACAAAGGGCTACGGTGCATACAGCGGTCACGAGAAAGTTGGCACAATCCTGCATCGCCATATTCTGCTGCCATTTTGTGTTGAGGGGGCAGTTACTTTTGTGAAAGACCCCTCTTCCGACAAATAGTCGTCCCTTGCCCAGAAGAATTCTTTTTGATCCTGCCGCACGCTTCCGGAGTCCCCACTTCACGCAGACAGCTTGTGATTTAAATCACGATTATCACATAGCCATAATCGGTTGTCGGGAATATGTCTCTTGGCAATATTTGTCATTCTCTTGATCATTCTCATCACTGATGAAAAATGAACACGTCATCCGTAGAAGAATGGTATGCCGCTTCGCTAATACTCTCCAATAAAAGCAAGCACTTGCGATAAGCCTTCCTAAAGTCCGAGAGCTAAACACATTGGTAGCACATTTGCGGCGCAACTTCTGGCTGAGTGTGTCCACACAACATCGCGTTTTAAGCTTTGCTCATTTCAGTCAATTATTGATACCGATTTGATGATTACAAGGGAAGGGAAAATGAAGAAGCACAAAGGTTTCTCGCTCATCGAGCTGCTGATCGTAGTCGCCATCATTCTGATCATCGCAGCCATTGCAATTCCTAACTTACTGCGCGCCCGCATGGCCGCGAATGAGTCCTCGGCTGTATCGTCTATTCGTACGATCAACAGTGCGGAGACCACTTACAACTCGACTTACCCACAGGTTGGCTACGCGGCGCAACTGCAAGATCTCGGCGGCCCGATCGGGGCAGCGTGCGTGCCTGCGCAGGCCACGGCATGCCTGATCGATGCAGTGCTGGCCAATAACGGCAACCCCGCAGGCAGCGGAAAAAGCGGCTATTTGTTCACTACCGGCGCGGGCACAGTGGCCGGTGGCGTCAATTCGGGGTACACCGTTGTAGCCGTACCGATCACGATAAATCAGACCGGCATCCGTGCGTTCTGTGCAGAAGAGGATGCTGTGGTGCGGGTAGATCCTGCTGGAGTTTGCTCGAACACAGAAGCCGGAGTACTGACCTTTAATCCGCTCAACCAGTAACCTCCTACTGCTGGGCTTTTGGATTGGCGTAGAGCAGCAAAGCCGACCTTTGCTGCTCTTCGCCTTTTGGGTCTCCGGAAAGCTTGGATCGATAATACGGCCGACTGTTCCGCAGGCTGCTTCTCCCGGAAGCGTCTTCTGGGCCCCTTTGGATCGCCTATGCATGACATGATGAGCAAGCCAAATGGCCAGACAGCCGGCAGCGTGACCATTTAGTTGCTTCAGTCGCCACGCAGAGCAAGCGTCGTGCGAAGATATAGATCTGAACCGTGGCCGCGCCCGAGCAAATCCAGACGTCGACCTTTCGGCGAGTCTTCAAGGCATTTCACTATCGCGACTTCCGCCTCATGTGGATCGGCGCGTGCACGTCCAGCATTGGGACGTGGATGCAGATCGTTGCGCAGGGCTGGCTCATCTATCGGCTGAGCCATTCTGCATTTCTCCTCGCTCTGGACCAATTTCTGGCTGGACTGCCCATCTTTTTATTCTCTTTGCTTGGAGGCGTGGTGGCAGATCGCACCGAACGCCGCAAGATCCTGTTGGTGTCGCAGTACATCCAGATGGCCAGTGCGGCAACGCTGACAATTCTGGTGGCAATGCGTTTGACACACGTATGGCCGATCTTATGCCTGTCATTCATTTCCGGCCTCGCGCAGGCTTTTGGCGGCCCTGCCTACCAGGCGCTGATACCGACCCTGGTGGATCGTGATGACATGCCCAATGCGATCGCGTTGAATTCTATTCAGTTCAACCTGGCGGTGACGGTTGGCCCGGCTCTGGCCGGAATCACCCTGGCAAGATTCGGGGAAAAATGGTGTTTTGGGTTGAACGCGCTTTCCTTCCTGGCGCCCATCGTTTCGTTGTCGATCATCAGCGCCCGCTTTCTCCCCGAGAAGTCGAGCGAGTCGATGCTTGAGAGTCTAAAACAGGGGATTCACTTTGTCTGGCACAAGGGCGCCATGGTTGCGCTGATCGTGCTCGCGTTCTGCATGACGTTTCTGAGCATGCCCATGCGAACCTACTTTCCAGTTTTCGTGAAAGACATTTTCCATCGTGGTCCGGAAACTTACGGAAACCTGATGTCATTGATGGGAGTTGGATCGATTTGCGGATCGCTCGCCGTGGCCAGCGTTGGAAACATGCAAAGGAAGGGGCGCTTCGCCTTGACTATGTTGATGGTGCTGGGAGCGGGAATTGCGGGATTCTCATTATCAAAATTCCTACCCCTCAGTTACGCGATGTTGCTCGTGGTAGGAGCCTCGATGATGGCTGTCTTCGCCACCGTAACCTCACTCGTGCAGTTGATCGTGACCAACGAAATGCGCGGGCGCGTGATGAGCGTCTACAACTTCGCCTTCCGTGGGGGCATGCCGATCGGCAACCTGGTGTCCGGATGGCTCGTACCGATTTATACGGCTCCTATTGTGCTTGGGGTGAATGGATTCTTGTTGATCCTGGTTGCGCTGTACTTCCTGCTGATGCAGCGGCGCGTCGCAGCCTTGTGAGAGTGATCCGCGAACCCTTGCTCTCAGCTGCCCATCCCGCTTTGCCCTGATTTCTGCAGTTCGGTGTTCAGAACGTTCCCGTCGTTATTGATTTCCGCAAATACGCGCCTTGGCCTACGGGGAGTGCCAATCGACGGAATATACATCCTGTGTGCCAGTATCTCGGAGGAGGATTGGCTGATCGTCTGGCGTCAGAGCGAGAGCTGCGCCATAACGGCCGGTAGCCGGAAAGTCTTTCACATCGGCAATCGGTTCCGGCTTGCCATCGCTCACTCGTACGCGGATCACAGCATTTTTCTGCCGGTAGTCCAGCACATAGACATATTGGCCATCACGCGACCAGTTGAGCCAGCTTAGAGATCCCTTGGCGAGTTCCTTCCACTGGTTCGTTACGAAGTCAAACAGAAGCAGAGCTTTTGAATCGGCAGAGAAGGCAGAGACGTAACGCCCATCCGGTGACCAACGCGGCGAATACAAGCCATCGGAACCAGGAAGAGTGGACAATTGGCGGGTCGTGACATCAAGAATGCGAATCGAAGAAGAGGAATTGTTCGACTCGCCCGAGAAGATGATTTTGCTGCCGTCCGGCGACCAGTTGGGGTCAAGCTGCTGGGCGTGATCGTCCGGCAGCAAAAGGCGCGGGCTGCCTCCCTCAGGAGAAACCTGGTAAATCCTTGCCGGCTTGTCGGCGGCCTGTGCGAATTGGAAAAAAAGAATTGTCTTGCCGTCAGGGGACCAGCGCGGAAGAACGGGAGAAATGGGTGGAAAAGTGAGCTGGAGCCTTTCGCTACCGTCGATTCGGCTGCGCCAGAGTGCACCCTCCGGATACGACGTGTAAGTCACCCACTGCCCGTCTTTGGAAAAGTCAACATACTCGGCGGAGATGCCGCCGAGAAGTGGTACGAATTGAGATGTTCGCGGGTCATATCGAACCAGTTCGCCGCGGTACGTGCGGCCGATGACAAAGAGCTTCTTTCCGTCTTTGCTAGGAAGGGGCGAGGAGAGTGTCATCGGGCTTGACGTCAACTGAATCGGCTGGTGAGCCGACTGGAAGATACCGGAACCTTTCGGCAAAGCCCAGATCTGCCCCTGTGACTGGAAAAGGAAATATTTTCCGTCGGCGGTCCACTTGCCGCAGCACTCGTCGGGTGGGTTGTGCCAGCCCGGAAGCAACAGATGCAGGCCCGTACCGTCGACGGACACCTCGCGTTCAACCTGCAGACCCACAGTTCCCGCTGTTTCGGACGAATCGAAACGGAGATAAGTGCCATCAGGAGACCAGGTGACATTGCGAATGTCGCCATTGATAGCGACAATCTTCCGAGGGTCGCTTCCATCCGATTTCGAAACGAACAAGTCTCCCAAGCTCGTATAGGCTAGGAGTTTTCCATCGGGAGACCACGCCGCCGTCTCCGCAACGAAGTCGCCGATTCTGCGCGGTGCCCCTCCCAGCACGGGCACACTGCTCAGAGGCCCTTTGGGTGGGGCGCCCTGTCCCTCGATCAGCAAAATCTCCGCACCGTCTGGCGAGAGGCTCAAAGGAACCATATCTGCCGAGGTATTGACGTCGATCTTTCTCAGCTGCCCTCCCGAGGCTGATAATTCGGCGATCCCATGAAGTGCAAAGCTGGCCGAGGTGCCGACCCCCATAGCAAGGTAGAGGCGGGAACCATCGGTTCCTACCAGCGTCTTGGGCTGTCCATCGTGCGTGAGTTGGACATAGTTGGCCACCGTGGGAACTTGCGGCGGTTGCAGCCATAGATATGCCAGGAGACCACCCACCAGGAGAAGGATCACCCCGACTGCACCCGACGCGAGCCGGCGCGGTTTCGGCGGCGCAACCGGAATCGCGTGAGTGCCGCTCATACTCCAAGTGGGATCCGAAATAGCTTCCAGGGCAAATGCGAGGTCGGACGCTGACTGGAAGCGTTGCTCCGGATTTTTTTCGAGGCAGCGACGAATGACGCGCCCAAGGCCAGCCGGCGTATCTGGCGAGAGCTGGGTAATCGACGGGGGCTCTTCATTCAAAATAGCGCTGACGGTGTCGGCCTCGGTGGCCCGCTGGAAGGTCCGTTGTCCCATCACCATTTCGCACAGAATTGCGCCGAAGGCAAAGATGTCGGTGCGATGGTCGGTTACTTGCCCACGGACCTGCTCGGGAGACATGTACCCCACGGTTCCAACCGCAACGCCAATGCGCGTTATGGTGGTGGCCATGGTCGTGGGGGTTTGGCGGGAGGGAGCGATTTTGGCTAGCCCGAAGTCGAGAATCTTGATACGCCCCTCTTTGGTTACGAAAAGATTGTCGGGCTTGAGATCACGGTGCACGATTCCTTTTTCGTGAGCTGCGGCGAGTCCGTGCGCGATCTGCATCCCGAATTGGATCACCTGACGAAGCGGCAACGGGCCACGCCTCAGGCTCTCGGCAAGGGTTTTGCCATCCAGGAGTTCAGAGACAAGATAGGGTGCCCCTTCGTGAGTCCCCATCTGGAAGACTGACAAAATGTTGGGATGGTTCAGGGCCGCCGCAGCTTTTGCCTCGACCTCGAACCGCTGCATACGTTCTGGCTCAGCGGATGCCAGTGCGGGAAGAACCTTGATGGCAACGTCACGATTCAAGCGCGTATCACGGGCACGGTAAACTTCTCCCATGCTGCCGGCGCCGATGGGGCCGAGGATTTCATATTGACCAAGCTTCGTGCCTGGAGGCAGGGACATGCGGGAGTCCATTATAGCGTGCAGCCAAGTGGAAAATTCCCCGGTTAGCGGGACAGTTGCCGCTAGACTCGCGTGCGCTCGAGGGGGGCTGCTTCCTGGCTGGTAGGCACCGCAACGGTGGGTGCTGCCGCTTGCGGTTGCGGCGCCAAGACGGGTCGTTTAATCGTGAAGCGCTGGATCTTGATCTCGCCACGTTCGTAGACCGCGAGCAAGGCGGCAACCGCAGCTGGATCAAGACGCTTGCCGGCAAGGTTCTTGATGATTTGCAGGGCCTGATCCGGCGTGTGGGCTTGCTGATAGGGACGGTTCGTCGTCAGCGCGTCAAAGGTATCGGCCACCGCGATTACGCGAGCCAGCAGCGGGATTTGGTCGCCCTTAAGGCCATAGGGGTATCCGCGACCGTCCAGCGCTTCATGGTGCAACTCGATACCGGGAAGCATTTCGGCCAGTTGCGTCACCGGACGCAGGATGTTCGCGCCTTTGGTCGTGTGCGTCTTCATCACCTCGAATTCTTCTTCGGTTAGGGCGCCGGGTTTCTTCAGGATGTGATCCTCAATGCCGATCTTGCCCACATCATGAAGTTGGGCGGAAACCTGCAGGATCTCCATGAAGGAAGAAGGCAGGTTCATTTCCTTGGCGATCAGCAGCGAATAGCGGGTGACGCGGTCGGAGTGGCCGCGGGTATAGGGATCTTTTTCGTCGACGGCTCCGGCAAGCATCTGGATCGATCCCATGAAGAGCGCGCGGTTCTCGTCAGCGGCGCGCTTCAAATCTTCTACGAATCGCTCAAGTTCTTCCGACATTGAGTTGAAGGTCTGTGCCAGTTCACCGATTTCAGTGCGACTCCAAAGGTGCACGCGCTGCGAGAAGTCACCTTTCGCGAGCGCGCGGCTGGATTCGGTGAGCACCTGCAGCGGGTTGGTGATGCGCCGCGCCGCAAAGATGCTGACGCCGATGCTCAGCAGCACTGCCAGAATAGCAAGCAGACGGGCCGTGCGCTGCATCTCGTAGATGCTGCGATAGGCCTCCCGGCGCGGTTTCTGTACGACGACGGCCCAGTCCAGCGACGTTACTGGGCTATAGGTCCCCAGCATGTCGATGTGCTCGTTGCCAGAATCCATTTTGAATTCACGCGTCTCTGCGAGCTGCGCCTTGTTGCCGCCTTCGACGAAGGTGCGGACGATCTCGAGATTCTTCATTTCCTGCCCGGTTGCGAATTCCGGAGTAGCCGCGGCGACCAGACGTCCCTGGGCGTCGACAACGTAGGGGGTCAGCCCGCCTCCACTGACTTCACGCAGACGGCGAATGAGGAATTGAAGATCCACAACGGAGGCGATCATCCCCAGAAAGCGCGGACCGTATTGCACCGGAGCGCTAACCAGGAAGACAGTACGAGCGCTCTTGCCCTCGCCAACGACAAGCGCTTGTCCGTTGTAGACGCGGCCATCGCGCGCGGCGGCATATGCGCGCTCGAGTTCGCGCTGCAGAAAAGCATCGGGGGCAATGCGCCCGGCAGATATGCCTTTCGCTTCGGAATTCAGTAACGTAGCGTAGGCAATTTCGTCAGAAGAGGAGACAAAGTTTTCCAGCAAAGCGCGCAATTCGGGGGCTTCGATATTTTTTTCGCCGATATCGCCGCCAGAGGCCACTTGAATCGCTGAGGACAGATTGGCCAGCATCATGCGGATCGACCGCTCGTGCTGCGCGAGATCGTCAGCCAGCGAGCGCGTTACCGTGTTCTGCAACAGCATCTCGTTCGTCTTCAGGCGCTCGCCGTTAATGCTCTCCACCTGCGCCGAGTAGAAATACATTGGAACGATGCTGATCACCAGCAATACCCCGAGAATGAGCCAGAGAATGGGGATGCGGGCGTAGTTGGAAGCGGTCGAGGACAAGTCTCTCCTTCACTCGTCGCGGACGCCGAGACACAGTGGCGCGGATGACACGAATATCTCTTCAATTCTATCGGGGAATGGGCTGGATTAAGCCATGGGCGCGGCGTTTGAAGGTTACGAAAGTACCGCGAAAGATAGTACGACCGGTTCTGGCTTCAGCGTTACGCGCGCGAACAGACGCACCCACCACAATCAGGACTGGCAGACTTTGCTTAATTCAGGAGTTTCTTGAGATCCCTCCACTGGACCAGGATGATGTGATTGTCTTCCAGCGTCTTCTTCAACTCTGGACTGGTAATGACGTCGTAGTCGCGCTGCCGCCACGCGGCACCATAGTCGGGATGATCCACCATTACGGCTTGCGACTCGGCATCATCATAAGCCAGGTGGACGATGATTTCAGTCAGGCCAGGCTTCAGATTCTTCACCGCATCGAGATAAAAGTTCTTCCAGTTCGCAGCTTGGACGCTTGGATTGGCGATGATGACCGAGTCCAGGAGAACGTCTCTGTCGGAGAACAACGCCTTGACCTCGGGCGGTACGTTCGGTGTGAGCATTCCCAGGAAGGGCAGCTTGTATTCATGAGCGACCTTCACATACACGGCCATCAGGTCGGGGCGCGCGAAGAGCGTGCCCATGTGGCTGTCCAGATGAGTCGGCTGAATGCCCATCGCAATGGCCTTCTCGATCTGTGCTCGGATTTCGCGTTCGGCTTCCTCGGTCTTGATGTGCTGGATAGCGGGAGCGACATCACCCCAAAGATACCCGTCGGGATCGAGAAGGCTGGAAACTTTGTCTTTTGACTCCACAGGGCCCCAGCGGTCGGTCTTCCACTCCGCGGTGAGAGTGAGGTGCAGACCCAGATCTGCGTCGGGATGGGCCTTGGCATAGGCGGCGACTTCTGTGAGCCAAGGGCAGGGAACCATGATGCTGGCGGAAGTCGCGGCACGTTTATCGAGGGCGTCGAAGCTGGCGGCGTCTTGAGCATGAGCTACGGCGAGGTCATCAGCGTGGATGATAAGAAGCTTGGAGTCGCGAGGATAGCCAAGTCGCTCAGCAACGGTTTTGGATTGGGCAGTCGTGAAAGATGAGAGCAGCAGGAGAAGCGAGAGCGCACCAAGACGCATGATGACCTCCATTAGGACTCGTTGAAACGGAAAAGAGTAACACGAGATTTGGTGCGGCATGGGCCGGAAACAAGGTTAGCGAATCGCGTAACCGCTAAGAACGCGAAAGCGAGCAAAAGATATCTCAGCTCCGTGTTTCGCTTTTTCCGCTTCGAGTCATCAACTCCTGGATTGCTTCCTTCGGGGATTTTCCTTCATGAAGGATGGCGTGCATTTGCTCGGTGATTGGCATTTCTACGCCTCGGGTTTGGGCTAGCCCTACCGCGGCTGTTGTTGTGAAGACCCCTTCGGCGACCATGCCGTGCATGCCAGCGATGATTTCGGGAAGTTTTTTGCCGCGTCCTAGTTCTACGCCTACGCTGCGATTTCGCGATAAGCCTCCGGTACAGGTCAGGACCAGATCCCCCAGCCCGGCGAGCCCTGCCATGGTTTCGGCACGCCCTCCGCAGGCGACGACGAGGCGTGTCATTTCGGCGAGACCGCGCGTGATCAGGGCTGCGACCGAGTTGTGTCCCAGGCCGAGTCCGTCACAAATTCCAGCCGCAATGGCAATGATGTTCTTGAGTGCGCCGCCGAGTTCTACGCCCACCATGTCGCTGTTAGTGTAGACGCGAAAACTGGCCTCGCTGAACTCTCGCTGCACGATGCTCAGCAAGTCGGGATGTTGTGAGGCGATAGTGATGGCGGTGGGGTCGCCGCGTGCCACTTCCTGCGCAAAAGTTGGCCCGCTGAGCGCGCCAATACGTGGCTGGAGGTTCTCGTCAAGTTTGAGGGTCTCCGCAATGACTTCACTCATGCGCAAGAGAGACCCCTCTTCAAGGCCCTTGGTTGCGCTGACAATCAGCACCTGCGGCGGGATCAGAGAGCGCATACGCACGAAGATCTCGCGGCAGTGCTGTGAGGGCATCACGCTGACAATGATTTCGGCATCCTGCAGGACGACAGCGAGTTCGTTGCTGGCCGAGACCGATTCAGGGATGCTTCCGCCGGGAAGAAACCTCTGGTTGACACGATCTTGGTTGATGGAGGAACACACATCCGGTTCGTAGGCCCAGAGTTGCACCTTGTGGGTCGCCTTGCGGCCGAGAACGATGGCCAGTCCGGTGCCCCACGCTCCGCCTCCAATGATCGCGATCCGACTCATTCAGGCGCTCTCGTTTGCGAATCTTTTTTGCCGCCAAGCGTGAAACGTGGCTCTTCGCCAGACAGCAGGCGAACAATGTTTTTGTAATGACGGCCGATGATCAGAAGGGAAGCTGCGCCGACTAACGCGAGAACCACTGGGTCATGCGAAAGATTGAGCGTCCATACTGTAGCGGGAAACAGGGCGGCCGTGACGATGGACCCGAGTGAGATGCGGCGCGTGGCGAGCACTACAACGACAAAGATGACCACGGCGACGCCAACTGCCAAAGGAACAAAACGGAGAAAGGCCCCGAGAGCCGTCGCGACTCCTTTGCCCCCACGAAACTTAAGCCAGATTGGAAACATGTGTCCGGCGATGGCAAGCAGGGCTGCCGCCGCCATGAGGCGCGGGAATCGAGGATCCGTTGGCTCGAGGGCAGAGTACGTCGCCAGTTGCACGCCGACGAATCCCTTCGCAGCGTCGAGAAGCAGCGTCAACGCGCCGAGAATCGGGGATTTACGAGAGACATTCGTGGCACCAATGTTGCCGCTCCCGCTCCGCCGGACATCTTCGCCGTGGAAAACGCGTACCAGAAGATAACCGAACGGGATGGAGCCCAAGACGTAAGCCGAGACCAGGATTAGCGCCAAGCGGGGCATGAAGTATAAAGATTCCAGATTCCAGATTTTACAACTCACTCTATTTCAATTCTGCAATCTGAAATCTCAAATCTGAAATCGTGACTCGAGAATTATGTGTCGTGGGATTGCAGTACAAACCTTGCAAGTTTTATGTACTTCGATCCTTTCGGGGAGAGTTGGCTTTGGTACAGAAAGAACTCGTGGGGAGTCATGGTACCAAACTCCGGTGTAGGAAGAACGGCCAGCCGTTCCTGCAGGTGCTGAAAGACGGGATTAGGCTTGTCTCCTTTGCGCCACGTTGGGGATCCAGAGCCTCCACCAGCGCGCGCCAGTGTGAGATGAGGACTGAATGGGCGTTCTTCTTTCGGGATGCCGCATATTCCCATTGTGTCCTCGATGGCTGCTGCTAAAGCAGCAAGTTGCGGGCTGGCTTCCATGCCGATCCAGAAAACGCGGGCGGATTTGGGCGTGGGAAAGAATCCATAGCCTTGGAAGCGGATTTTAGTCGTGGGCACACAAACGGCTGTCAAAGCCTGCGTGATCCTTTCAACCGTTGAGCCTGGCTGTTCGCCGATGAACTTCAATGTGACATGGAGCGATTCCGGCTTGACCCAGCGTGCGTCAGGAGCAAAATTGCGGACGCCATCGACGAAGCGGGCGAGGCGTTCGCGGATGCAGTCTTCAAGATCGAGAGCGATGAAGAGGCGCATAAAACCAGCAATGAGCCATGAGTACTCAGCGATGAGCAAAATCCGCAGAACGAGCTCATCGCTCGCTGCCCATTGCTCTACATCAATTTTCTTCTCACCATGTCCAGTGCCATGGTCGAGGCGAACCGGCGGATGCGCTTCCGATCCCCGGGATAATTTCGCTGGATCACCTCGGTTCCTCTGTCGCTGGCCACCGCATGAAATACAAGACCCACCGGCTTTTCGGCTGTGCCTCCGCCGGGACCTGCTACGCCGGTTATGCCCACGCCCAGAGTAGATTCGCAGCGATAACGGATGCCTTCCGCCAAGGCCGCCGCCACTTCGCGGCTTACGGCACCGTGTCGTTCGATCATCTCAGCCGGGACGCCAGCCAGTTCCGTTTTCAGATTATTGGAATAAACAACGGCTCCTCCGAGGAAATAGCGAGAACTGCCGGCCACCGACGTGATGCGTTCAGCGAGCAGTCCTCCGGTACAGGATTCGGCCACGGCGAGACTTGCGCCGCGCATCTGCAGCCAGTAGCCGACGATCTGCTCGAGTGACTGTCCATCGTGCGAATAAACGGCGTCATCAAGTTCATCTTCCACGAGGCCGGCAACTTCATCAGCGCAGGTCTGCGCCGCTGCGAGCGTGGCAGCACGCGCTTTGAAGTGAAGTTCAATTTCTCCAGCGCCGGCAAGGATCGTCGTCTCAACGCCGGGATAGCGCGTATAGATCGGTGCCACACGGGCATCAACGGCAGATTCCCCCAGCATTGCGACCTTCAAGGTCCGGGTGAACAAATGCGCGGGTGGAACTTTGGCACGCAGGCGCTCGCGAACCTCGTTTTCGAAAAGCGCCTTCATCTCGTGGGGTGGACCCGGCAGAAGAATTACGATGCGCTCGCGGCCTTCGAATTCTCCCGCAAGCCACTGGCCCGAGGCGGTGCCGTTCGGATTGGGAAGGACTGCCGCGCCTTCAATGATATCGGCCTGCTTGGCGTTGTTGGCCGTCATCTTCCAGCCACGGTCAGCGAAGCGCTTCTCCAACTTGGCCACGATTTCGGGGTCACGGTGAAGGCTTACGCCCAGTGCCTCGGCAACCGCCTCACGAGTCAGGTCATCTTCCGTGGGGCCAAGGCCGCCGCTGAACACCACGATATCGGATCGAAACAGTGCATGCTGCGCCGCGGCGACAAGGCGACGGAGGTTGTCGCCCACAATGCTCTTGAAGATGACATCGACTCCCAGCAGGTTCAGTTGCTCGGTCAGGTAGAGCGAGTTGGTGTCGAGGCGGTGGGGGGTAAGCATCTCAGAACCCACCGCAATGATTTCCGCATTCACGCGTAACGAGTGTAAACGAAAACTGCAAGCAGTCGGAGGACGCAGAGGCAACGCCCACTATGAACTCCAACGAATCCAATTCACCCGAGGGGTCGCTTATGTTCCTTCGAGTTGTTAGTGGTTACCCTTTTTGCTGCTTATTCCGGTACCAGTTCGAGTCCCTGGATGTTCCAGGAAAGATGATGAACCGCATTCGTAGTGGCGAGAATGACAGAGCGACCCGGCGCGAACGCAAGGCCCACTAACCCCTGGCCTGCGACTTCCAACTTCGCTTTCGCATCAGGCGTGATCTTGACGACTCCACGGGTCCCACCGAGCGAGGCGGCTACATAGAGGTTGCCCTCGACGTCAAAAGCCAAACCCTGCGGGCGGCCCAATCCTCTGAAGAATGTGCTCACCGTACCGCTGGGATCAATCTTGAAGACGCGGTCGTTGGGGCCGGTCACGTAAAGGTCCCCTTGCGGGTTGAAAGCGAGGTGATAAGCGGACAAGCTAAGTTCGAGCGTTGCGAAGACGAAAACCTGCTGGTCGCGCGCGATCTTGAAGATGGTCCCGTTGCGGTCCCCGACATAGAGACTGCCTTCACGATCGAAGGCGATGCCGGTTGCGACCCCCATGCCTTCGGCGTAGGTGGTCATCGTGCCGTTGGAAGCCACCCGGTAGACCGCGCCATCGAAGCGGGATGAGACATACATCTGTCCCTGACGATCAAAAGCGATCGCCGTAGGGTTCATCATTTCAGTGGCGAACGGCTTCACGTTGTAGTTGGTGTCGATCTTGAAGATCGAGACCGGCACTTTTTGCCCGCGGGAACCGGAGAACGTAACGTAAATGCTGCCTTCCGCGTCGAGCGCCGGATTAGTGACGGGATGGAGATTCTCAGCGATGGGCTCGGCAATTCGCACCGTCTGCGGGTTGCTGACGTGGCCGTTCGTGGCGACCACTACTGGGCCCGAAGTCGCTCCCTCAGGAACCCGCGTCACTACGAATGCATCAGAACTGACAATGATCGGTCCTTCGTAATCGCCAAACTTTACCTTGGGCCGCGCGAGTTGGGCTGGACGGAGGCCGGAGCCGATGATGCGCACTTCGCCGCCCGCAAGGGCAGCCGAAGGGGACACCAATTCGATATGCGGAGTCCCGTTGGCGTTCTTTCTACCTAAGATGCGATCGGAAAATCCCATTCAACAGTACCCAGTCTAGAGTACGAGAGGTTGAGCTTTCGGACTCGGTACTCCCAAACCATCACCTATTTTAGTAGACCCCAATGAAGAAGAAGTTGCATTAGTGCGAGAGCGTAAATGCCTGCTACGACATCGTCGAGCACAATCCCGCTGCCTTCTGGCAGTCGTTCGAGTTGTCGGACAGGGGGAGGCTTGAAGATGTCGAAGGCTCTGAAAAGTATAAAACCGGCCAAGAAAGTTTTCCACGCAAGCGGAACTGCAATGAGCGAGATGAGTTGTCCCGCGACTTCATCGATGACCACGAAGCTGGGATCTTTTCGGTCCGAGGCACGCGCAACCCGGGTGGCGGCAGGAATGCCGACGACTATGACGCCGACGACCACGGCAATCGCAGTCGGGATGCGAGCCGAATGTGGCAGGAAGTGCGCCAATGCGGCCCACAGAAGGGCCGCTGCCGCGGATCCCCAGGTGCCAGGGCCGGGACGCATATAGCCGACCCCGAAGAATGTAGCCGTCAAAGTGGCCCACGGCGGGCCTCGACGAGATCCGGAATCGTTCATCTAACGATCTCTGTCCCGGTCTTCCGGGCTTTGGTCCTGGATCAGTTCTTCGGTATCCTTGACCGGCGAGGAAATCACATAGTCCCCGCTCGCCCACTTCCCCAAATCGATCGTGCGGCAGCGCTCGCTGCAGAAAGGGAACTCCCGAGCGGCACTCTTCACCGGATTTTTACAGATGGGGCAGCGAAGTTTAACCGCGCGCTTCCGGGGCATGGGCCTCTATTGTAGAAGGAAGATCCGATAGCAGACTCGAAAACAAGCCGTTCCATCGCTGTCAAACGATCTTGGCAACCAGATCATAATCGTGCGCTTCGGTAATCTGGCACCGGTAGAAGCGCCCCGGCTTCGGCTCAAGGTCTTCGGGATATTCATTCACGAACACTTTGCCGTCAATTTCGGGGGCGTGCATCGGGGTGCGGCCTTCGAGCAAAAGCTCCGTTTCTTCCGATTTGCCTTCAACCAGGAGATCAAGTTCGTGGTCCAGGAGTGCCTTCTTTTTCTTCTTTGAAATCTGCCGCTGGATCGACATCAGATGCCTGCGGCGACGTTCGATCTCGCGGGGAGACAGCTTCTTTTCGAGATCGTAGGCCCGCGCGCCTTCCTGGTCAGAGTAGGAGAAGGCTCCCATCCAGTCGAATTGCGCCTCGCGGACGAAGTCGCAGAGTTCTTCAAATTCTCTTTCGGTCTCGCCGGGAAAACCAACGATAAACGACGTTCGTAGGGTGAGGTCTGGAATGACCCTCCGCATCTTCTCGATCGATTTCAGGAAAACTTCCGCGCCACCACCGCGCTTCATTCGCTTCAGGACCGTCGCGGAGGCATGCTGCAGCGGCACATCCATGTACGAGCAAATCTTCTCGTGCGCCGCAATCGTTTCCAGCAGCTTGCGGGTGATCTTGTTGGGATAGGCGTAGAGAAAACGGATCCAGCGCAGGTCTTCGATGCCGGCGAGCTTCTCCAGCAGGAGCGCAAGTCCGTCTTTCAGGTCAAAGTCTTCGCCATAACAGGTCGTATCCTGGCCAATGAGTGTAATCTCGCGAACGCCAGATTGCGCCAGTCGCTCGGCTTCCGCCATCACCGACTCGAATCGTCGCGAGCGAAACTGCCCGCGCAACTGCGGAATGATGCAGAACGTGCAGGGATGATCGCAACCCTCGGCGATTTTGATATAGGCCATGTGCTTCGGGGTCGCGAGAACGCGCGGCGTATCTTCGTCATACAGATAGTTCGGAAGATCACCGATGGCGCCGTCCCAGGACGCGCGCGAGAAACGCCCTTGAGCCGCGCGAGCCTCCCCCTCCGCGCGAGCGTTCAGCACGATCAAAGGATTCGCTTGCGAAGGCGCGGCGGCGATGCCGGTCGCCGGCAAAATATTGAGCAACTCTCCCGTACCTACAACAGCATCGACTTCGGGAATATCTTTGCGGATCTGGTCACGGAAACGCTCAACCAGGCATCCGGCGACGACGAGTTTCTTTGCCTTTCCGGCTACCTTGTGCCCGGCCATCTCAAGAATCGTATTGACGGATTCCTGCTGGGCGCTCTCGATGAACGAGCAAGTATTGACGACGATGACGTCGGCGTCTTCGGCGCGGGGAGTCAGTTCAGCTCCTGCCCGGGCAAGCATCCCCATCATCACCTCGCTATCGACAAGGTTTTTGGGACAGCCCAGGCTGACGAACCCTACCTTCTGCAGGCGGGTCCCGTTGGTGCGCGTATTCTCCGGAGATTTTTCCTTATTCAAGTCAGGCGAACCGCTGACAGCGAAGTCCTGTACTGGCATGCAATTTTCATATTTTAGCATCGCAGCGAAACATGCCCGAGCGGGGGCGGCATCTTTGTCACGTCTACCGAAAACGCACCTTGACCGGTGACGAGAACGCCACTCAACTCCCCAGAACGTGGCAGGGAGAATATCCTGGAGATTTGAACAGAAGATTAGTTCTCCTGAGGTCAAAAAAAGCCTCGGTCGTGCTACGCTATGCCTTACCGCCGTAACAATTTAGAGTAGGAAACCCGCGGGAGGGGAAATGTCTGTCAAATGGCGTTGTGTTGCAATGCTCCCAGTTGTAGCAATCTTTGCGATCTCGGCGCTCGCACAGGACGGAAAGAACGAAATCGGCGGACAGTTAGGACGCACGTTCATCAGTGATCAGGGCATTCAGAACGCGACATATTTTGATCCGATCATTCACTCCGGCAAGGGCCTAACTTTTGGCGGCGAGTATGCGCGCCGCCTCTGGGTCGCTCCCGTCTACTCGGTCTCACTTGAAGGACTAGTGGTCTACAACACGGACCTCGATCTGAACGCGGGTGAATACGGTCATTCGGTAGTTCCCTCAGATCTCAAGAAGTTGTTCATTACGCCCGCCGCTCGAGTGAATCTCTTTCCAACCACCGCGGTTTCTCCTTGGGTCAGCTTTGGGGGAGGATTCGGCCATATAAGCCAGAACGATCAACTGATCTACGGCGGAACAAATCCGGGGAAATCCACCACAAGCGGGGTGATCGAGGCCGGAGTCGGACTGGATGTGAAGGTCTGGAGGAAGCTTAGCATTCGGGCGGGGGCCAGAGATTTCTGGGCAGGCCAGCCCGATTTTCCGCTCGCTCCTACTGGCAAAACTCGCCAGCATAACTATTTCGTCAGCGGAGGCGCGTTCTGGCGCTTCTAGGGCGGCTCTGCTAGCGCGACAATGATCCAACTCTCAGACATCCATGCGGCACTCAACAGGATTCGTGCAGACATCCGCGTCTCCCCCTGCACACATTCAGAAACCTTTTCCGGCCTCACTCACAATTCCATTTTCCTCAAGCTCGATAACCAGCAGCGCACCGGCGCGTTCAAAGAGCGCGGCGCTCTGAACAAGTTGCTCACCCTCAACAGTGAGGAACGCGGCCGTGGAGTCATCGCCGCCTCGGCGGGCAATCACGCGCAGGGCGTGTCTTATCATGCCGGACGCCACGGGATTCGCGCCCGAATCGTGATGCCCCTCCCCACTCCTTTGACCAAGGTTTCGGCAACGCGCGCCTACGGTGCTGACGTTCTGCTCTACGGCGCAAACTATGATGAGGCGTACGGCAAGGCGATCGAACTCAGCGAGCAGGATCGCTTCACCCTGATCCACGCGTTCGACGATGACGCCGTGATCGCAGGGCAGGGAACTCTAGGATTGGAGATTCTTGCGCAGACTCCAGAACTCGAAGCGATTGTTTCTCCCATTGGTGGTGGCGGGCTGATCGGAGGAATTGCCTGCGCAGTCAAGGAAAGCAATCCCAAGGTGAAAGTCTACGGAGTGCAGCCGGCACGGCTCCCGTCGATGAAAATGGCCGTGGCACAGGGAAAACCCGTCACCCTGGAATCAGCCAAGACGATCGCCGATGGAATCGCTGTGCGGCGCGCGGGAGAACGGACTCTGCCGCTTGTCCAAAAGTACGTAGACGATATCGTCACGGTTGAAGAAGAGGAGATTGCCAACGCGATCCTTCTCCTTCTGGAGCGCGAGAAGACGCTTGCTGAAGGTGCAGGCGCGGCGGCGATTGCGGCTGTCCTGAATCGCAAGCTTCCGTTGCAGGACAAGCGGGTTGCGGTGCTGGTATGCGGTGGGAACATCGACGTGACTCTCCTGGCGCGGATCATTGAGCGTGGTTTGGTGAAAGATGGACGCTTGGTGCGTTTGCGAGTGCACCTTCCCGACTATCCGGGTGCCTTGCACCGACTCACCGGGATTCTCGCCGATCACCGAGCCAACATTGTCGAGACCGCATACGATCGCGCCTACCACGGCGTAAACCTAGGAGATACCGCCATCGATATCACCATGGAAACGCGCGGGCCGGAGCACATTGCCGAGCTATTGACCGCGCTGGTGGCCGCAGGATACCCCCACGAGAGAATTCTCTAGCGACCTATCGCAATAAAAATCGACCACCAAGTTGCATTACCCTCGGTTACTTCGGTTTCTCGGATGACAATTCCGTGACAAACATCCAGACCCGAATTCGCTACGCTTAACTTCCCCCCGAAAACAAACAGCATCGAGGTCCCTCAATGAAGCTTCGCTCTGCCCTGTATGCGCTCGCGTTTGTGACCGCTATCCTGACGCCGTCCTTTGCCCATCACACTGCCGTGGTTGTGAACAAAGATAACGCCGTGGAAAATGTTTCTTCAGCGCAGTTGACGAAGATCATCCGCGGCGAAATCAAGAAATGGCCCGACGGGAAGAACGTTATCCTCGTCTTGCACAAAGATTCCGCCGGCGAAAGGGAAGCGCTCGAGCGACTGAACAAGATGTCAGCGTCGGAATGGAGGGCGTTTGTGGCGGCTCATCGGGATTGGATCGTCTTTGTTGATGCCGATGCCGACGTACTCAAGGTTGTCCAGGCGGAACCGGGAGCTGTGGGGCTGATCGAGGTGCACTCTATCGACAGCAGCATCAACGTGATCCATATCGATGGGAAGCTGCCAATGGAAACGGGATATCTGCCTCACTGAAGAAAGCTCACCAACAAGGGACACGGAGGCCAACAGAGAAGCCTCGTGTGTCCCTGCTTACCTCTGTCCTCCCTGTGGTGGATCTAGGGACGGTCGCCGTGCAGTCGAAGCAGATGAGAATACCGCCGCGCTTTCTTCACATCGCGCGCAATCTGCTCGCGCAACGCATCGACAGAAGGGAACTTGATCTCGTCCCGTAGTCTCTCTAGAAAACAAATCTCAACCTCGGTGCCCGGCGTCAGTTCCAGCGGATAGAAGTTCAGTAGATGGGTTTCAATCGCGAATAACTCATTACCAAACGTGGGACGGTTCCCCACATTCGTTACCGATTCGAAGCGCTCGGTCCCAACCCGCGTCCAAGTGATGTACACACCGTCCTTCGGCACCAGTTCCTCGTATCGCGCCATATTGATGGTCGGCACGGTGTATTTCGATCCGTAGCCCCGTCCGCGTCCGGGATTACCCAGAATGCAGAACGGACGCGCCAGCAAATGTCGTGCACGGCTTACGCGTCCTTCAGTGATAAGCCTGCGGATCTGGCTGCTGGAAACGGTTTCGCCGCGCAGCTTCATCTCGGGATAGACCCTCACCTCGAATCCCATCTCGTGCCCCAATTCGTGCAGAACATTCACGTCACCTGCGGCCCTATGGCCAAAGCGAAAGTTGTATCCTTCGTGCACCTCGCGCGCATGCAGCTTCCGTTTCAGGATGCGGTCCGCGAACTGTCGAGGTGTCATGAGCGACAGATCACGTCCGAACGGAAGCAGCAGCACAGCATCGAGGCCGGCTCCTTCCAGCCAGCGCAGCTTTTCGGGAGTAGGCGTAAGCAGCTTGAGCCCAGACTCTGGCTTCAGAATCCGTGCCGGATGCGGCTCAAAGGTAACTGCCACGGCCTCGCCACCATTCGTTCGCGCACGCCGAACGATTTCTCCGAGCACATGAGCATGTGCGCGATGCACACCGTCGAAGTTCCCCACGCTGAGGTAAGTGGGGCCAAAGTCGGCGGGGACTTGCTCAAGATTGTGGAAGACGCGCATCGGTTGTCGAATGACGATCACCGATTTTCGATTGGCCGCCAACGGACGTTAAGGGGCAACCGCAAATCAGCATTCGCAATGCAGCAATCAGATCTGGAATTCCAGCTTCATCCCGTCATATGCCAGGCGCACGTTCCTCGGCAGCATGGCATTCGTCGTTTCATGTCCCAGGTCGTGACAAATGTGGGTAAAGAAGGTCCGTTTCGGTTTCAAACGGTCTACGATCGCAAGCGAATTCTTGACCGTGGAGTGCGTCGGATGAGGCTTGTGCCGCAGCGCATCCAGAAACAGAATGTCTAGACCTCGCAACTGGTCCATCGACGACTCGGGAATTTCGCTGTGATCGGTTAAATACGCTGCCGAACCGAATCGATACCCATAAATCTGCGCTTCTCCATGGATCAGGATGATCGGCTCGAAGCGCACTCCGAAAACGTCGACCGGCCCGTCGATGGGATGCAGTTCCAGTTGCGCCAGCCCTCCAAACTTGTAATCCGCATCGAAAATGTAAGCGAACATTTTGCGCAGGAAGGCAGCCGCATCCGGACGCGCGTAAAGAGGAAGTTTGTTGGGCTTGTGATGGAAGCTGAGCGGCCGCAAATCATCAATGCCGAGAATGTGATCTGCATGTGTGTGCGTATAAAACACTGCATCCAGATGCGAGATGCGCTCCCGGACCGCCTGCGCATAAAAATCAGGCGTAGTATCGATCAGCACAGACTTGTTGTCATACTGCAACAGGATCGACGGACGCGTCCGGCGGTCGTGTGGGTCTTCGGAGTGGCAAACAGCGCAATCGCAGCCCAGTGTGGGGACACCCATCGACGTCCCGCTCCCCAGAACGGTTAAGGTTGCTTTCATCGTCCAGTCGTTCCAGTCGCGGGCCCCGGTTGTGGCGGCCTGGCGATGGCATTCGTTACCTCCACATATGCCATGCGCAGTTCATACAGACTGTTTTGCAGGAAATTCTCCTCTGCGGCGTTCAGGTTGCCTCTGGTTTTCTCGGCGATCAGACTGAGCGTATCAATGGTCTGACGCGCGCCAATGATGTCGACTCGCGGTTGCTCGCCCTGCTGCCGCATCAAGCCCATCTGCAACATGGCGGTCATATAAAGCGATGCCATGAATTTCTCAAACGTAATTTCGAAATCCCTGGCCGAGTGCCCACTGAGCTCGACCTCCTTGTCAAGGTCTTTTGCAGACTGCCGGTAAGCCGCGGCCTGCGCCTCCTGCTCAGCACTGGAAGGCGGCGGAGGCATCTCGCGGTCGCTCGTCGCTTCTTCTCTCTGGGCAGTCGATGCAGCCTTCGGTGCAGGCTCTTTCGGTGCAGTCGGCGACGAGGATTCCTTCGCCTCCTCCGCAACGGTCGGCCGCAACTCGCCATCTGACGTAAACAACCGCCGATCAGTTACTGTGAAACCCGAATCATTCTTCTTCTCAGCCATGCATTCTTCCCCACATCACACTAAATCGAACTCCTATTATGCCGGACGCGCCACTGCAGCTGTCGAGTCGAGCCTAAGGATGCTGTCAGGAACCGGCAAAGGCACGACGGTTGCCTTTATGCCGCCAATGACGACCTCACGGCCGGGTACACCCAATTCACGACGGATGTATCCCAGCGCAACATTCTTCTCCGCACCCGACTGGCGCAGGGGAGCGACGCTGGTGATCTCCCCGACTTCCTTTTCTCCCGAAACGATCTTCGTGCCGGCTATGATCGGTTGTGCGGCGTCAGCAATGAATCCGGCAAATTTGCGATGCACCGAACCGCGGGAGCGAATCCTCTCCACGATTTCCTGACCAATGTAGCACCCCTTGTTGAAGTTCAACGCACGAGCCTGCTCAGTTTCCTGCGGCAGATCGCGCTCTCGGATGTCCACGCCGTACAGCGGAATTCCATTTGCGATACGATGCATCTCCAGAGCTTCCGATCCCACCTGAATAGCCCCGTTCGCCCGCAGCGCCTCCCAAGTCTTCTTCACATCTTGGGGCGCTAGCCAAAGCTCGTAGCTCTCGTAGGCGGGGTCTTCTCCCCTCACAGCCGTACATTGCACACAATCGCAGTTACACGTGCACTTTGCCTCGAAGATTTGCAGCGGTTCCGCCTCCGGAACGGCGATACCGGCGGCGGCCAGAACCTCGCGCGACTTCGGCCCAGCCACGCCCAGTGATGTCAGTGAGTCGGTAAGGTCTTTCACTTCGACATCATCCATGATGATGTAGTGATCAAAAGTCGAGAGAATCTTTTCAGACTGCCGGCGGTCGGTGTCGACGAAGATCGCCTCGCCGCGATTGTACGCATGCAGATCGCCGAGGATATGGCCCTGGGGATTGAGAAGGAATGCGTATACGCCTTGCCCGACCGCAAGGTCACGGATATTGTTCGTGACCATCCCATTCAACCAGCGCACGCGGTCGCCGCCAGTGAGCGAGATCTTTGCTCGATAGCCGAGATCATAGACCCCGCAACCCGTGCGCAAAGCCAGGAATTCCGACTGCGGATCGCTGAACCGCAGACTGGTGGTGGCTCCCCGATATTCGGCGACTGCCGCCCCCAAGCCGCCTGCTTCTTCCTGCAAAGCTGTGAGACCCATACCTGTATTCGATTATAGCGAGTGTGTTAACGTTCCAGCCGTGGGTGAGAAAAAGCCGGAAAAGAAGCGTATTGCCGTCATTCCGGGGGATGGGATCGGCAAAGAGGTGATCCCGCAGGCGGTGCGGGTTATCCGGGCTTCGGGCGCACCAGTGGAAATGACCGACTTCGACTGGGGCGCCGATCGATATCTGCGAGATCAAACAACGGTTCCCGCCGATGGCTTCGCAATGCTCGCTCGCGACTTCGATGCGATCCTGGTCGGGGCATTCGGTGATCCGCGCGTAAAAACAAACACCCATGCCAAAGAAATTCTCCTCGGTATGCGCTTCAAGATGGATCTGTACGCGAACGTGAGGCCGGTTCGCCTGCTTGATACCGCCCTCTGCCCGCTCAAAGGAGTCGAATCGAAGGACATCGACTTCGTGGTGCTTCGCGAGAATACCGAAGGCGTCTACACCGATGCCGGCGGCGTGTTCAAGCAGGGAACTGCGGACGAGATTGCGACCCAGGAAGACATCAACACGCGCAAGGGTGTCGAGCGCATCATCCGTTACGCCTTCGAATACTGTCGTGCCCATACGAAACTCGACGGTTCGCCATGTGGCAAAGTCCTGATGTGCGACAAGTCCAATGCCATGACCCACGCGGGCAGCCTATGGCAGCGCGTTTTCAAGGAAGTCAGCGCAGAATATCCGGCCGTCACCGCGCAACACATGTATGTCGACGCCCTCTGCATGCAGATGGTTCGGGATCCACGTCAGTTCGATGTCATCGTGACGAACAACATCTTTGGCGACATCATCACCGACCTCGCCGCAGCGCTTCAGGGAGGTTTGGGCATGGCCGCAAGCGGCAACATTCACCCCGGCCGGACTTCAATGTTCGAACCGGTCCACGGCTCGGCCCCGCCCATTGCAGGGAAAAACGAGGCAAATCCGTTCGGTGCGATTCTGACAGCAGCCATGATGCTCCGGCATCTAGAGTTCACGAACGAGGCCGACCGGATCGAAGCCGCCGTGCTCGAAGCCGTACATCAAAAGAAAACGACCCGGGATATCGGAGGGACGTTGGGAACGCGCGAAGCGGGTGAGTGGGTAGCCAATAGAGTTTCCTGATGAGCAAGAAGCTCACGTGGACACAACCCCTTCGGCTGTCCGGCGATGCGAACCGAGCCAACCCGGGAAAAGTCCTGGACTGCCACCGAGAGTGAACCAATGCTGATCTTTGAACAACTTGTAGCTCGCGGCTTGATGGTCTTCGACCCAAACCGCAAAGTCCTTACCTTCAACATTCCAGTGCTCGCGAAATTCCCCGCAATCCGCCAGCAGAGAATTGAAGAGTTTCGATGGCTCATCGGTGACTGGGCTTTCGAAAATCACGTCCGCGCGACGCTCACCACGACCGCGTACACAGACACGTACTATTACACCTACGAACTCGCAGACAACGGCTCCCGCTACACAGTCAGCGGTCACGGCGCCAAGGCGCGCCCGTACCTAACATTCGACCCATTCAGCAATCGCTGGATGATGACCTTCACTGAAGGCCTCTTTGGGGTGCTTCAGTCCGACGGATGGCACGGCGACAAGATCGTCTTCAGTGGCCCACTCACCATGCTGGGAGTCGACTGCGAACTCCGTCAGACGATCACTAGGCAGAGCGCGGACGAATTCCACATCCTGAACGAAGAAAAACTACCCGATGGCACCTGGCGGGAAACGGACGAGTTCCTTTGTCGCAGAAAGCAACCGGCTTAGGCCCGGGCACCCGTCAGCAGCGCCAATTCCCGCCACTTCCACTGGCAGTCCACGTCGACAAACCCAATTTCTCGCAACCATCCAAGCTGGGTTTCCACATCCAGGAGCTTGTTCGACGGATCCTCGGTCTCAACCGTAAACCCGATTCTATGCAGGAATTGTTCGTGCAACCGCTGCGTCGGTGAGGCCACGTGTTCCAGGTTACAAAACACCCCACCCGGGTTCAGCAGACCAAAAATCTCCCCGTAAAGGGCCCGTTTCCGCTCATGCACCAGGTGATGAATCGCAAAGCTTGAAATAGCCGCATCAAACCTACCAAGCGCCGGGAGAGCTAAATCCATGTTGTGGTCCACAACCCGAACTAGCGATTCCTGGGCGAAACGCTGACGAACCGCCTCCAACATTGCCGCCGAGAAGTCGACCGCCACAGCCTCGGTCTCAGGATGCCGTTGCCGCACAAATGCGAGCAGCCGCCCGTCGCCGGTGCCGAGATCCAGAATCCGGCGCGTACTCTCTGGAATGAATTCCAGCAGCGCCGCTTCGCCCTCACCGCGATGAGAGATCTGATCCGCGCGCTGAAGATAGTCGTCGACATGCTCGCTCGAAGTCCACAAATTGACCGGGCCAGTAGTGCTCATGAAAAAAGTATAAAGAAACGGTTACACTCAAACGCAATGCTTCGAAGCGAAGTGTCTCGGTTCCTATTTGTGCGGTTGTTTTTGCCGGTCGTACTGGTCCTCGCATCGCTATGCGGGTCGCTGGCGCAGAACGCTGCACCGCAAAATCCACCTGCTCAGGCGCCACAGCAGTCGCAGCCCACAAAGCCGATCCCCGCGCCCGAGGAACCCAAGGGCGAGGTCAAGATCACGCCGCGTCAGGCCGAGGAACTCTTTCACTCGGTCGACGAGATTCTCGCTTTTGACAGCAAAGAAACTGGCCTGCCCATCAAACACGAGGTCAAGCGCAAGCTTACTAGCCGTGACGAGGTCGTCTCCTATCTCACCAAACACTTGAACGATGAAGACACGCAGCGTCTCCGCCGCTCCGAACTTGTGCTCAAGAAATTTGGCTTGCTGCCCCGCGACTTCAATCTGGAAACATTTCTCGTAGCACTCCTCCGCGAAGAGGTAGCCGGCTACTACGATCCCAAGACCAAGACCGTGAACCTGCTGGATTGGGTGCCGATGGAAGAGCAGGAGCCGGTAATGGCGCACGAACTCACTCACGCTCTTCAGGATCAGGAAGTCAACCTCCAGAAGTGGATGAAGCGCGGCGAAAAGGACTTGGCGGAAATCAAGAAAGACCCCACGCCAGCCGACATCGAAAATGACGAGATGGACAATGCCCGCGAGGCCATTGTCGAAGGCCAGGCGCAAGCCATGATGTTTCAATACGCGATCTCGCCAACCGGGCATTCCATCGCAACGTCACCCGAGTTGGTCGGCGCCATGGAAGAGGAAAGCCTGACCGGCACGCCGAACACGAAGGTCTTCAACGACGCACCCATCTTTCTCAAAGAGTCACTCACCTTCCCTTACAGCTATGGGATGGATTTCGTGATCAAGGTCCTGCAAAAGGGCGGAAAGAAACAGGCATTCGCTGGCATCCTGGCTAGCCCCCCGCACACGACGCGCCAAATCATGCAACCGGAGACCTACCTCTCGGGGGAGAAGATCGAGCCCATTCTGATCCCCGACTTCAAACGCGACTTCAAGGATTACTTGAAGTTCGACATCGGTGCCATGGGTGAGTTCGATGTCGCCGTGCTCGTCGAGCAGTACGCAGGGAAGCGCATTTCCAAGCAAATGTATCCCGAGTGGCGGGGTGGCTATTACTACGCCGCGAAATCAAAGAAAGACTCCGGCGTTCCGCTCGCGCTGTTGTACGTTTCGCGCTGGTCGAGCCCGGCGACCGCCGCGCAATTCGCAGGCATTTATGCACGTTCCCTGAAGCAGCGTTACAAGAACGTGACCGGATCCGAAGACCCGCACGATCCACAACAGCCTGCTGCCGAAAAGGACCAGACCGCGCCACCCCCGCTTGAAGGCCGCCACACTTGGACGACGGAAGAGGGTGCGGTCCTGATCGAACAAAAGGGAGACACGGTGTTCGTCACAGAAAGCCTCGACGACAACACCACGTCGATGCTCGAAAAAGAAGTCCTTGATTCACAGGCGACATCGAGCAAGTAAGGGGCTTGGGACAAATTGAACCTGTAGGGACAGCCGCCTCGGCTGTCCGGCTCAGCACGCCGAGTCCGTGAGGTCCGAGACGAGTGTCCTGATCACTTTCTCCTGCCCGACGTGTCATACGGCACGTCACCCAGAAAATGCAGTACCGACGCCGGGACCGTGAACTCTTTCCCCGCATGCTCAATCGTCAGTTTCTTCTCGTCGCCAGGCTTTCCTCCGAGCATAGACCACGCCTGTCCCATGGTGGCGTCGTGCAGCGGCAGATCATTCACGGCGACCAGACGATCACCCGGTTGCACGCCCTCCACCGAGGGTTTGCCGTCGTAATCAGCCACTCCGAGTATGGTGAAACGCCCATCGCCCTCAGGACGTAAAACCAGGCCCACGACATCGAAATCCGGAAACTTGTATGTCCGCCCAAGATCGAAATAGATGGTTGAATGTGCGTAGTCCAAACCAACTCGATAGTTCAACAACATATTTGAACCCATCAAGCCTACGGTCGGCATTCCAGCCCGTTTTTCGAAGAACTCCAGGATCGGTCTGGGCAATGAGACCATGGGCACGTTCGTCAGGAACAGCTGGCCGTACTGCACACGATCCAACCGCATGATCTTCCACTTCGTTTCTTCCGGTGCTCCCCACATATTGGCCGAACCCACTGCCCCCGTAATGTGTGGCCAATCTGGATGCGCTGCGGCTAGCTTGGCGAAAAGATCCTCGGAAAGGAAGCTGGTGCAAGAACCGAAATCGAGCGCGAGATTGTATTTCTTGCCTTCGATTTGACTGGGTACCTGGATCAATCCATTTTCCGCGCTTACCTGCACCTTGGCCGGCGAGCCCTGAAAGCGAATCGTTCTCGGTGCTCCAATGGAGAACTTGCGGTCCACAAAATCGACGAGCACGTCATAATGCCGCAGAATGCTGGAAGGAATGTTGATCTCAGCGTCCATTCCAAGTGCGAGGACAGCCGCCTGATCAGGCGGCCGCAGCGGGATCTTGGCTACTTTGAGCGCGGTTAGAGGAATGCTCATTCCGCCGATAAGAATTTCAGAGGGCGGCGGCGCCGTGCACTCTTGGTCCCCGCATTTCACATCGAGTGCAAGCAGCATCGCCACTCGCCGCGAGAGATACAAATCGGGATTGCCGTTATCCACCCATGCCCGTACGGTCTCGGTCGAGCCATTGGGTAGCCGAACTTCGGCACGAATGACGAAGCGGTTGTGGTCAATCGTGGCGGGAACCGTCACTGCCTTGCCTTCAGGTGCATTCTTTGGTTGGGCGGGCGAATATCCGGCGAGCAAAAGCAACGCAAACCCCACAATCACAACGCGCATAGCAAAATTGTATGCCTGTGTAGGGCCGGACGCCTTCGTCCGCCCCGCGAAGCGTTGCGACAGCTGAAGTCGCCAACACGTCAGCCTTCCGCAAAAACGCTGTCCTGTATAATCACCAGTTTGCCTCAGCGCTCGAATCCCTCCGGAGGACCATTGCCTCAAGCAGAAATCGGAATCATCGGCGGCAGTGGGCTCTACTCCATGCCCGGCCTGACGAAAGTGAAAGAATTGCGGCTGAAAACGCCGTTCGGCGCCCCATCTGACGCCTACGTCTGCGGGACGCTGGAAGGCCGCAAAGTCGCTTTCCTGGCACGCCACGGCCGCGGCCATCGCCTTCTCCCCAGTGAGCTGAATTTCCGCGCGAACATCCATGGCTTCAAGCAACTCGGCGTGGAGTGCATTGTCTCCATCTCCGCTGTCGGGTCATTGAAGGAAGAGCACAAGCCTCTCGATTTTGTCATCCCCGATCAGTTCTTCGATCGCACGCGCCATCGCGTGGATACTTTTTTCGGCGATGGCATCGTTGCCCACATCGCCTTTGCCGACCCTGTTTGCGGGGAACTGGCGTCGGTCGTCGCGGATGCCTGTCACAAAGTCGGCGTCACCGGCAAACGGGGCGGCACCTATCTCTGCATGGAAGGCCCGCAGTTTTCCACAAAAGCAGAGTCAAACGTTTATCGCAATCTGGGCATGGATGTGATTGGCATGACCAACCTGCAGGAGGCCAAACTCGCCCGCGAAGCCGAACTCTGCTACGTCACCGTGGCGATGGTGACGGACTACGACTGCTGGCATCCGCACCACGACTCGGTCACTGTAGATCAGATCATCGCCGTGTTGGTGAAGAACGCTGAGAACGCAGCGAAGGTCGTGCGCCAGACCGTCGCCGACATGCCAAAGGATCGTTCCTGCAAGTGCGGCGCGGCGCTCGCGAATGCCATTCTGACCGATCGGACGAAGATCCCTGCAGCCACAAGAAAGAAACTCAGTCTCATAGTCGGCAAATATCTGCACTCCAAGAAAAAATCCAAATGAAAGTGTTCCCTCGTGTCCTCGCACTTAAAGCCTTTCGCGAAGCAGCCAAGAGAACTCAAAAGAGCGCATGAGCATACTGGTAGTCGGTTCGGTAGCATTCGATGACGTCACTTCGCCCTCCGGCAGCGTAAAGAACGTGCTGGCCGGCGCCGCCACGTATTTCTCCCTGGCAGCGAGCTATTTCACGAAGGTCCGGGTCGTCGCAGTGGTTGGAGACGATTTCGGTCCGGACCAAGAAAAAGTTTTCCATCAGCACGGAATCGATACCCGCGGCATCGAGCGCGCAAATGGGAAGACCTTCCGCTGGGGTGGCACGTACACTGAAAATCTCAATGAGGCGAAAACGAATTTCACTCACCTCAACGTGTTCGAGTCATTCAAGCCGCAGATTCCCAAAGAATACGAAGACACGGACTATCTGTTCCTGGCCAACATCCAGCCGACCCTGCAAGCCGACGTGCGCCGCAAAATGAACCAGGTGCGCCTGGTCGGCTGCGACACCATGAATTACTGGATCAACGGCACTCCTAAAGAACTCGCCGAGACGCTGAAGCTTGTAGACATTCTCTTAATCAATGACACCGAAGCGAAGATGCTCGGTCACGAAACCAATCTGCCGCGCGCGGCCCAGAAAGTCATGGCCATGGGCCCGAAGGCTCTGGTCATCAAGCACGGCGAGTACGGCGCCACCATTTTCTTCCGCGAAGGTGCTTTCGGATTCGGCCATCACCCCTTCCGCGCTCCGGCCCTGCCGATTGAGGAAGTGAAGGACCCCACCGGCGCGGGAGACTCCTTTGCCGGAGGATTCATGGGCTACGTCGCCTCTCAGCAGGAGATCAACCGCGAAGTGCTGAAGCGTGCCATGTTCTACGGCAGTGTCATGGGATCGTTCGTAGTCGAGCGCTTCGGCACCGAACGCCTTCAGTCGCTCACACGCGAAGAAATCGACGCACGCTTCCAGATCTTTCGCGAGCTGACGCATCTGGAGTAAAGTCTGCGGTCCTAGCTAAATAGGAAAGGGCACGAGTTTGCTCGTGCCGCTCAGCGCTCTAAATCTGCGTTTTTGCGCCTGAGGTTCGCTTTTTCAAGCGCCGAGCAAGCTCATCGGATAGCATCGCAGGCAAGATCTAAGACGAATGTCCCGATCCCCGAATGGCCAAGGCACCAAGGACCAAACCGCCCTCTCCTGCCGCATCTGACGTAGCCCTACTGGCCTGGCTCGCGGCCTGCGCATCCATCTTCACGTTTCTGTTCTATTTCAAGAACGGTCAGGTCTTGCTCTATGGCGACGCGGTCGCGCACATCAACATCGCGCGCCGCGTCTTCGATTCGAAAACCCCGGGCCTGCTGCAACTCGGTACCGTGTGGCTCCCGCTGCCGCACCTGCTGATGATTCCGTTCTTGGTCTCGATGAGGATGTGGCAAAGCGGTGCCGGAGGCTCCATTCCATCGATGGCAGCGTATGTATTTGGGGCGGTAGGAATGTTCCGGCTCACTCGCAACGTCATATCCGGCTCGAATCCGCCAGACGGTGTTGCACGCGCCTCCGCATGGATTGCTGCCATCATCTACGCTGCCAATCCGAACTTGATGTACATGCAGTCCACCGCTATGGGCGAGGCGATCTACCTCACATTCTTTGTCTGGTCCGTCGCCTCTTTCAGCGACTGGGTACGGGGCAACCCCGCAGCTCTGACACGATGCAGCATCTGCCTGGCTGGAGCCGCTCTCACGCGATATGACGGCTGGTTTCTCTCAGCAGTTATCGCAGCGGTTGTTCTTCTCCGGATTTTCATGGACCGGCGGTCTGCTGAATCGAATGCAAGCGAACGTGTCCCACTTCGTGCCGCCGTTGCGAGAAGCGGAAAGCGCGATCTGGTACGGTTCATGCTGATCACCGCGGCCGCCCCCGTTCTCTGGCTCGCCTATAACGCGATCATTTATCGCAATCCGCTGGAATTCGAAAACGGACCTTACTCCGCAAAAGCGATTGAGCTCAAAACCCAGCAGGCCGGAAACCCCGGTCATCCAGGCAGCGGAAACTTGTTCCTGGCCGGAATGTATTTCTTGAAAGCGTCTGAGAATAATGTCGCGTCGAACCAGTGGTTGCAGCGTGGCTGGATTCTACTGATGGTCGCGGCAATCCTGATTCTGCTCGTCTCGTTCAGGCGGGAACCTTGGAGCACCTACGCAAAATCCGCCTGGCCTCTGGTCTTGCTTCTGGGCCCAGTTCCGTTTTACGCCTTGTCAATCGCCTACAGTGGTGTGCCCATTTTCATCCCACAATGGTGGCCCTTCACGCACTACAACGCGCGCTACGGGTTGCAGTTGCTTCCCGCGTTTTCCCTTGCCGCGGCTGTTTTGATCAGCTTTGTACTGCGCAATGAGCGCTGGAACTGGCGCCTTCGCTTCGCTGGAGTCCTTGCTCTACTGACATTCGTGCTCGCCAGTTACAGCCGAGTCTGGCGTGCCGGGCCAGTCTGTTTGCAGGAAGCCGAAATCAACATGAAAACGCGCAATCAGCTTGAAATCCAGCTCTCGAAATGGCTGGAAAAACTTCCGCCCAGAACCACGCTGCTGATGTACACGGGCGATCACGTCGGAGCGGTCCAACGCGCCGGAATTCCGTTGAGCCACACCATCAACGAAGGCAACCACCGGGTCTGGAAACAGCCCAGCGATCCCGATGGTCTTTGGGAGCGCGCCCTCGCGGATCCGACCAAGTACGCTGACTACATCCTTGCTTTCGAAGGTGACCCAGTCTGGCAAGCCGTCCATGATCTGCACCTGCCTGAACTGGTCGAAATCCACGTCACCGGACAGGCGCGTGGCATTCTCTATCAAGGCCGGTAATCAGCCGGGTAACCGCGCGGCAGCCTGCGCCTGCTCGGATGATAAAATCCGGCCATCCGAGACAAGTTGAGAGCAGGCGCAACGTTCGCATGAACTGGCAACACTTCGTCGACTTGATGCACCGCGAGATGGTAAGCGGGATTGTCGGCAGTTCCATCACCCGACTCCTGGTGGCGGCGATCCTGGGCGGCTTGATCGGGCTGGAGCGCGAATCGAAGCACCGTGCCGCTGGCCTGCGCACCAACATGTTCATTTGTTTCGGGGCCGCTATGTTCACTCTGTTGTCGGAACGTCTGGCCGGCGTGCCGTCGGATGCGGCTCGTATCGCCGCTCAGATTATTCCCGGCATTGGATTCATCGGCGCCGGCTCGATTCTCCATACGCGAGGCATAACCAGCGGACTTACCACGGCGGCCACGATCTTCGTCGTGGCTTCGGTCGGAATGGCTGCCGGGGGCGGGCTTTACTTGACCGCCTCGTTCGCCACGGCTCTGGTCCTCGGATCTCTCTTCTTTCTCGGCTATGCCGAAGCGAACTTCAATATCAAGATTCTGCTCTTCAGCTATGAGGTTACCGGCGGCAGTGTCGACGAAATCACGACTGAAGTGAATCGTATTCTGGAACCACATCATCGCATGATGGAGAACGTCATCAGTGGAAACACCAGGCAGCACGTTCGTCTGCAATTCGATGTCGAAGGCTGCAGTCGCGAACAGAAGAAGCTCCTCGAAGAACTGAAGGCGTCGACGGTTCTGCAGAGCGCCACTTCTCTGGGACGGGTGGAGCGCGAGTGAAGCCCGGCGCCCGCACAATTCCGTTCGTCAAAGCCAGCGCCTGCGGCAACGATTTCCTGCTGATCGATGCAGCCCTTGCCCCGTCCGATGTTGCAGCGTTCACCCGCCGCATTTGCGACCGGCACGAAGGGGTTGGCGCCGACGGTGTGGAATGGATGTCGCCGCACTTCTCGGCCGATTTGGAGATTCGCCTCATTAACGCCGACGGCTCGGCGGCTGAAATCTCCGGCAACGGAACCCGCTGCGTCGCCGCCTACGTCTGCGCCACGAAAGGGAAGGAGCGAGTATCGATCCTGACTGGCGCAGGAGCCAAGGTTTGCTCGCTCACTTCTCGTCGTGACTCGGAATATGAATTTGAAATCGAAATGGGCAAGGGGAAAGTTGAAGCGGAACTTGTGTTGAAAATCAGTTCCGGCGAGGTGAGCGGAATACCCGTATCGATGGGTAATCCGCACTTTGTCATCTTCGCGCCCGAGTTTGAGCGCGGCTGGCAATCTCGTGCAGCGGAGATTCAAAGCGCATCGCAGTTTCCCGAAGGCGTGAATGTCGAGTACGTGGCGGTTGTTAGCAAATTTGACCTCCGCGCACGCTTTTTCGAACGTGGTGCGGGCGAAACCAGATCCTCGGGTACTGGATCGTGCGCTTCGGCCGTTGCAGCAATGTACACGGGACGCGTCGAGTCACCGGTAAAAGTCCATGCGCCTGGCGGCACGCAGACCGTGCGCCGTCTTGGCGATAACATCTTTTTACGTGGTCCGGCACGTTTGCTTTGCCAAGGAGAATTCTTTCTGAGCTGAATCGGCGTGTACGCTGATCTTTCCAGGCCCCGAACGCCATGTCCGCCTCGTATTCTCAACTCGTGAAGCCTCCCGCCTTATGTCCCGGCGACACTATTGGCATCATCGCGCCCGCCAGCAATCTTAAGCAGGCGGACCTCGAATCCGGCTGCCAAGTTCTGCGCCGCGCCGGATATCGCCCCTATTATTCCGACTCCATCCTCGATCGCGACCTGTATTTCGCAGGCTCGGTCGATCGCCGCGTCCGCGAGTTGGAACAAATGTTTGGGCGCGACGACGTGCGAGCGATCCTCTGTGCCCGTGGCGGATACGGCGCGAACTATTTGCTCACCCAACTCGATCTCGAAAAGATTAAGCAAAATCCAAAGATTTTTGTGGGCTACAGCGACATCACGAGCCTGCTGGCCTATCTCACAGACGCAGCAGGGCTGGTCACATTCCACGGACCGATGGCAGCCAAAGATTGGGCGCACGAAGATGGAGTCGATCTATCCTCCTGGCAGGCCGCGATGTCGCAGTTTGCCCCGTGGGACGTTCCGCTAAATGCAGAGGCTAAGGGCCTCGTCGACGGCGAGGGCCAAGGCCTACTTTACGGAGGATGTCTCTCAATCCTGGTGGCATCCCTCGGGACTCCGTACCAGATCAAGACGGCGGGGAAGGTTCTGTTCCTCGAAGATCTCGCAGCCAAACCCTATCAGATCGACCGGATGCTGATGCAGTTGAGACTTGGAGGCCATCTCGAACACGTCCGCGGCTTGATCTTCGGGGAAATGGTGGACTGCACACAGTCGCCGAATCAGGGTTACAGTCTGCAGGAAGTAATTACACGAATCATAGGGGACTTGGGAATTCCGGTAGCTTATGGCGTGCGATCAGGCCACGTTACGTCAGGAAATATCACGCTACCATTCGGCGTGCAATCAAGTCTGGCAGTCCGCGACGCAAAAGTAAGCCTGAGAATATTGGAGTCTGCGGTAAGCCCGTAACATTTTTCTTCGGCAGCCTGATGTCGTTCGTGATTATTGATTCTTATGGGAATTGCAAAACACATCCACCTGATCGGAATCTGTGGCACCGCGATGGCCTCACTGGCGGGAATGCTAAAAGAGCGCGGGTTCCGAGTTACCGGTTCCGATGCCGCAGCTTACCCGCCGATGTCGGATCTTCTCCGCGATCTCGGCATTCCGGTCGCACAGCCTTTCGCCGCCCAGAATCTTGAACCCGCCCCGGACCTTGTCGTCATAGGCAACGCCATTTCCCGAGGCAATGTAGAACTCGAGCACGTTCTCGACCGGCGCATTCCGTTCTGCTCTATGCCGCAACTGCTGCACGATGAGTTCTTGCGCGGCAAGGAAGTGCTGGTCGTAGCCGGTACGCACGGCAAGACTACAACGACATCGATGCTCGCCTGGATATTCCACTCCGCCGGCCTCGATCCCTCATTCTTGATTGGCGGCATCGCCGAGAACTTTGGTTCCAGCTTCCACCTCGGCAACGGCAAGCATTTCATTCTTGAGGGCGATGAGTACGACACCGCCTTCTTCGATAAAGGACCGAAGTTCCTGCATTACTTTCCTGATTCCGTCATTCTTACGTCTGTCGAATTCGACCACGCCGACATTTACGAGGATCTGGACGCAGTCGAGACCGCCTTTAAGCGTCTGATCAATTTGATCCCTCGGCGTGGACGTGTGATTGCGTTTGACGGCGCAGTGGAGCATACGCCAGAGAGTCCGAGTCTGGAGCGGGTTCTGGGCAAGGCTTTCTGTCCGGTCGACCGTTATGGTACTGGGCCGCGAGCACAGTGGAAAGTCACGAATCTCCGCCTTGATCCCTCCCATACGACTTGGACGGTCTTTAGAAACGGCGGGCACTTCGCTGAATTCGAATTCCCTCTGGCCGGTGAGTACAACGTGTGGAACGCCACGGCTGCTGCTGCTCTGGCCTCATACTCCGGAATATCCGAGCAAGCTATCGCTGAAGCTCTCAAGACTTTCAAGAGCGTGAAGCGCCGCCTCGAAGTCAAAGCGCAGGTGAACGGCATTACGATCATCGATGACTTCGCCCATCACCCCACCGCGATCGCCGGAACGCTGAAGGCCCTGCGCGCCCGTTACGCCGGAGCGCGACTCTGGGCGATCCTCGAACCTCGCTCCAACACGCTCAGACGACGCGTGTTGCAAAGCGACCTCGCCTGCAGCCTGGCCGGAGCCGACGAAGTGATCGTCGCGAATGTCTTTCGCTCCGAAGCTGTGCCGGAAAACGAACGCCTGGAGCTGCCGGCATTGGCCGCCGAGATCAAGCAGAACGGCCGTTCAGTCCGCCTTTTGGCGGATGCCGATGCCATCGTTCAAGCGATTGCGCCCGAACTGCGCAGCGGAGACGTGGTTGCGATTCTTTCCAATGGTGGCTTCGGTGGAATCTACGAGAAGCTCCCAGCTCGACTGCGCGAGTTGGCAAACGACAAATGACCCGTCACGCCCTCCCTCGCACTTTCCAACTCGCACTTTCCATCGCGTTGCTGACGATCTGCTGCGACGCCGTAGACACCGCCTACACGATTTCCCTGGAGTCCCCGGCGGAGCACCTCGTCCAGGTGCAGATCATTTTGCCGTCCGGCCCGGCCACACGCGAACTCCAACTCCCCGTTTGGAACGCTCTTTACCAGGTTCGCAACTTTGCGCAGTTCGTGAACTGGATTCGTGCCAAGGATCGCGCCGGTGCTCCGTTGCAGCTTCGGGCACTTGATGCTAGCCGCTGGCGACTTGAAGATGCTGCGAACGGCGCCATCGTCGAATATCAGATCTACGTCGACTCGTTCGGCCCTTTCGGCGCGCAACTCAACTCTTGCCATGCCTTCTTCAACCTCGCGCAGATTCTGATCTACCCTGTCGATGCCCGCAACGCACCCATGACGGTTCGCTTCTCGCATGTTCCTGGAAAATGGCATATCGCGACGCCGCTACCATCGAGTTCGGATACTTATTGGGCCGATAATTACGACCGGCTGGTCGATTCACCAGTTGAAATCAGTGAGTTTCGTGAGTTTCATTTCGATGAGGCCGGCGGACGTTTCCGGGTGATCATCGATGCCGATTCAACCGACTACGACCCCGACAAGATTGTTGCTAACCTGCACAAGATCGTCGTCGCCGCGACTTCCTGGATGAACGACCGCCCGTTTGACAACTACACTTTCTTCTACCACTTTCCGCGCGGCCCGGCAGGCGGTGGAATGGAGCATGCGTACTCGACCGCAATCGAGATCGACGCCGAAACCATTCGCCGCACCCTGTTTCCGCTGAACTCCGTCACGGCTCATGAGTTTTTTCATCTCTGGAACGTGAAACGCATTCGCCCGCAGAGCCTCGAACCGATCGATTACACAAAGGAAAACTTCACGCGTGTGCTGTGGTTTAGCGAGGGCGTAACCAGCACGGCGGAGGAAATCATTCAGCTTCGTGCCGGGCTCATGGAGCAAAAGCAATTCCTGAGCCGCCTGGGTGCGCAGATCTCCGAACTGGAGAATCGCCCCGCTCACCTCACCCAATCCGCCGAGGTCTCCAGTCTTGATGCCTGGCTCGAAGGATCCGATTACTACCGCCGGCCCGAGCGCAGCGTCTCGTATTACGACAAAGGAGAACTCCTCGGATCCATGCTCGATCTCGCCATCCGTGAAGCCAGCCACGGCCGTGCCTCGTTGCGTGAACTCTTTCAATGGATGAACGCAACCTACGCCAGGAAAGGCCAGTTCTTCGCTGATTCCGACGGGGTACGTCAGGCCGCTGAAGTGATCAGCCACACCGATTTCGGTTGGTTCTTCACAAAGTACGTCTCAGGCACCGAAGAGATTCCTTGGAACGACTTTCTGCGGTATGTCGGCCTGCGCGTCGAGCAGTTCTCGATCAGTGTGCCCGACCCGGGATTCAGCGCCTCGCGTAATTTCGACGGCCCCATGTCCGTTGTGGCCGTTACCCCTGGCGGCGAAGCCGACCAGGCCGGATTGCAGGTCGGCGACATCGTCACTGAAGTTCAAGGCAAACCCGCAGGCGAAGAAACCAATCAGCAATTGTCCCGGATGCAGTCCGGAGACACGATCTCGATCAAGATTCGCTCCCGGGGTCTGGATCGCGAGCTCCATTGGAAGGTCACCAGTCGTCCGCAGCTCTCTTATCAGGTAAGTGAGATCGACCAGGCTACGTCCGAACAACGCGCCCACCGCGCTGCCTGGCTCAAGGGCGAAGCAGAATTGTCAGGAGCGCTAGCGCAATGATCCGCACCTTGATCATGCTGACCTTCTGGGCGATCGCCGCCCCCTTCGCCGCAATAATCGGATTCCCTTGGACACTTTTGACCGGCGACGTCAGCCTGCTCTACCGCATGTTCACATGGGGAGCCTTCAAAGGCGTCCGGTTTGCTGGAGTGCGCGTCGAAACCATCGGCCTCGACCGCTTTGATCACTCTCGCAGCTATATCTTCATGACGAACCACGCATCGAATCTCGATCCGCCAATCGAAGTTCCGCTAATCCCTCGCCGCACGTCGGTCATGGTGAAGAAAGAACTGTTCAACACACCCATTCTCGGCGCGGCCATGCGCTTGGGAAACCTGGTGCCGGTGGATCGCGGCAATCGGGAAGCCGGAATCGAAGCCGTCCACGCCGCCAAATCTGTTGTCGGTCAGGGGATCAATATGATCATTTACGTGGAAGGTAAACGTTCTTTCGACGGGAAACTACTCCCTTTCAAGAAAGGCCCGTTCTACCTTGCGATGGAGTGCGGAGTGCCGGTTATCCCGATGACGATTGTCGGCACACACTCCGCGATGCCGAAAACAAGATTTGCGATCAAGCCGGGGAACATTCAGGTCATCTTCCATCCCCCGATCGAACCCAGAGATTTCGGCACCCGCGAGTGTTTGATGGAGAAGGTGCGTGCCGCGATCGAAAGCGGATTGCCGGAAGAGTATCGGCAGACTTCGAATCCCTGAGCCAGATCCCGCATAAGCTCTGCGCGACTGCACTTAGGGGCGCCCTTCGCTCGGCACCGCCAAGTACCTGACAGCCTACCGCTTGTACCCAATCTTGCGTAGCAAATCATGCCGCCAGGTGATGTCGCTCGCCCCCTCAACACCCTTCGGAGAACTTCCATCGATGACTCCCAGGACACCGCGCCCTTGTTCGCTCTCCGCCACGATGATTTCCACCGGATTCGCCGTCGCGCAGAATATGCTGCAAATCTCTGGCACGTTGCGAAGTGCGCCCAGCAAGTTAATGGGATAGGCATCTTGCAGCAGAAGCACAAATGTATGTCCCGCTCCGAGCGCTTGGGCATTCCGCACGGCCGCATCCCGAAGCGCCGCGTCATTCCCCTCTGACCGCGTCAGACACGCCCCGGAACTCTCATTGAACGCCAGGCCAAATTTGACCTGCGGTACAGTCGTAGCCACCGCCTCATAAATGTCTTCTACGGTCTTGATGAAATGTGACTGGCCGACAACGATGTTGGTCTCGGCGGGAAACTCCATCCGAACCGATTTGATTTCGAGCATCATGATCTCCGCTGATGGGAGATTCTACGCCCGCGAGCGCAATTCAACACCAGTCGGCTCAGTTGGTTCAAGCGTAATGAAGATCTATCCTTACTTGATCGCTTGGGCGCGGTCCACCTCGTTCGCCCTCAACAGGTTGGATCTCAGGGCGCCGATGACGCATCACGAGCCACTCGTTAAGTAGTTCGCAAGCTCCTGGGCAAAGGGTGTCAGGTCGAAGGATTGCCAGTCAGTAGTGTTGCCAACCTGAAAGATTGTAAAGCCAGGGATCTCGGGATCTTGTTTCAATTGGGCATCGAACCACTTCAGCCATGAGAGATACTGATCGCTACTCAGCTGTCCTTGCCAACCCGTTGAGCTTGTCGTCAGATACCCGCCCTCGCTCACGACGAGCGGAATGCCCGCAAGACCGTTCTGATCCCGAACTTGACGGTAGTACAGTGCATATGCGGCCTCCGTACTAACACTGGTGGTCGCACCAAACGTGTAGGAATGATAGCTCCAGCCCCATCTGTATGCTTTAAGCTTCATCGCTGCCGCAACCGGGCTAAAAACCGAAGCCGGAGAAGGCTGGCCGGCGACCAACGACCCCACCAACGGATTGTAACCGGCTCTATGCATGAGATCGGCAAGGCTCGACCAGAACGTGGCCACCCAGTTGGCCGTGGTCGGATCGCTGTACCAGTTCGGCAGATTATCTAATTCGTTGGGTCCCTCCAGCCAGTCGATTTGGCTTGCCGGGCCCGCCGCACTCAGGCCCTGTGTCGACATCTTGTTCCAGAAATCGTTGGCAGAAGCGGTGGGATCGTCGGCTGCACCATACACTGCCATGGAACTCGGAACATAGACCCTGAGGATCACGACCCCACCCGGACAGCGGCTCTTGTAACTGGAGATCGCCAGATCGATCCCAGCGTATGGAGCCACCCATTTCGCTACTCGCGGACACGCACCAAGAATAGTGCCGGCACCGGCATTATTCGGGGCCCCGAGTATGTGAGGGCCCAACTTGCTGGACGACAACGGCGGGGGAGGAGGCGGTGGCGGCGGGCCGGGGCTACTCCCTCCACAACCTGCCGAGCCGAATAAAACCGCCAGGCACAACAAAGAAGCCATCTTGGTCGTCGGCCCAATGGCATGGCTCATGTGCCTGGAACGCACAATCGGTTTCACCGATAGATTTCTCCGTGCAGCCGTGAGCCTGGTGTGGAATCCTTCATTGCCGGGTTGCCCTGTCAAGTTTTGACACCCCCTGTTTAGAGCGTCAGAAGTTAATGTGAAATCCCACTATCACTCGAGTTCGCCTATTCCTTCTTCCGCACCGCGCGCGCAATCTCGGGCAACCGTGGCAGGATCGCCGAATACTTCAGCCAGAGCCTGTGATCTACCGCCGGAGCGCCGCTCACCAAAGCTCCAGCCGGGATATCTCCCGCCACACCACTCTGCGGCGTAACAATGGCGTTATCCCCTACCTTGACGTGCCCCACGACCCCGACCTGCCCGGTGAGTATCACACGATTCCCAATCACCGTCGATCCGGCAACTCCAACCTGCGCGCAGAGCAGCGCATCCTCGCCTACAGTCGAACCGTGTCCGACCTGCACGAGATTGTCGACCTTCACACCGCGCTTGATCCGCGTCTCGCCAACGCTCGCGCGATCAATACACGAATTCGCCTGAACCTCGACATCGTCCTCGATAATTACCGGCGCCGGTTGCGGAATTTTGTGCCAGTGCCCCTCGGCAGTACGAGCAAAGCCAAATCCATCGCTGCCGATGACGACGCCGTTGTGCAGTAGCACGTTGTTGCCAATCCGGCAGTTCTCGCGCACCACGGCATGCGAATGCGCAAAAAAGTTATCGCCGATTTTTGCCCCGCGATAAATCACCACATGCGCGAGTAATACCGCATTGGCCCCGATTTCGACATCTTCATCGATGACAACGTAAGGCCCGACATGCACGCCAGGTCCAATGCGCGCGCCCACGTGCACCATTGCGGTCGGATGTTTTCCAGGCACATACCGGCGCGGCGGATGAAACAATTCCAGCGCCCGCGCAAACGAAAGGTAAGGATCCTTCGCCCGCAGCATCGCGCTCGGGATCGCAGGGAAGTCCTCGCCGACAATCACAGCCGACGCCCGTGTAGTCCGCGCCGCCGCCGCATACTTCGGGTTGGAAACGAAGCTCAATTCCCCCGGCCCGGCCTGTTCAATCCCATTCAGCCCGCGAATCTCCATCTCAGGAGACCCATTCTCAAGACGCACTTCAAGAGCCGCAACAATCGCAGAAAGTTTCATGGATGTTGAGTGATGACGTGATAAATCGTACACCAGGAATGCCCACCTCCCCCGGGAGGAAAGCGCGGGCATCTGGGTCTAAGTCCTTACAGTCCCCTTCATTGCACTGTGAGTGTGAAGTTGCCTTGGCTTGTGAGATTACCCGCGCGTGCGATCACGGTCACCGTGTAGGTACCAGCGGGCGTCCCCGGATCCTGGCGATGTGAAGAGCCACCACCACACGCCGGCAGAAACACAATGGTCAGCAATATCAGGGCTGCCACCGTCCTGCCGCGGCGTCGTCGCGGTGCGGCAACGAGCATCAACCCAAGCGGAAGCCCTCCGCCGAGCAACACCGCGTAGTAGTACCGCTGCTCGTCCGAATGCAGCCGTACTGTGTGCGGCCCCAAGGTGTTGACCGTCATACTCGTGTTCACTATCGTTGTCGGCCCTTGACTGCTAGCCGAGGCCGAAGAGCAGGTCGCTTCCGCCGGAAGGCCGCTGCACGTGAAACTGATCGCAGTGGTGAAGTTTGTGGATGCGACGATCCCGATACTGGTAGAGCCGGACATTCCCGGACTACTGATGGACACATCCGTCGGCCCTGATACCCATGCAAATCCCGGCTGAATCGTGAATGTGACCGGCGTGGCACTATTACTATTCGAAAAACTGGCATCACCCGCGTAGCTGGCCGAGATTGAGTGATTGCCTGCGTCGAAGCTGATGATCCCGTCGCCAATGGAAGTGTTGCCTTGACTGTTCAGAGGCGACGGGTTTGGCACCTGCACGGGGGGCAGGATCTGCGGGTTCGACGTCGGAATCGCACCGAGACTGTCGGTGAATGTCACTGAACCAGTAGGCACACCCACTCCTGAGGTGCCCGGCATGACATCTGCCCTCACAAAAATGAGGCTGCCGAACGGGAACGTGTTATTTGCGGTTGTAATCGGATTGTTGTTTTGATCGAGCCCCGAAAGAATTGTCTTGCTGGTCTCCGTGTTCATCGTAACTTGAATTGGTGTCGAATCGCTGGCCGCGAAAGTACCATCGCCCGCATAGTGCGCACTGACCGTGTATGTACCGCCGGGAAGCAGGCTGGTATTTCCCGAAAATGCGCCGCTGCTCCCCAGCGCGAACCACGTTACTCCAGTCTGATTCGTCAGCGACCCCGCAGGCCCGGTAGCGGCCATCAAGGCAACGTCCCCATTCGGAGTCGTGGTGTTCGAGGTAACCGTTCCGGCCACCGACACAGATGAGCCGTGACCTACTGTAAGGGCCGTCGTTGAGCCGTTTAGCGTCAGGATCGTTGTGGTGGCATTAAAGTTCGCGCTGTGCCACGCAGTGACCAGATTGGCGACGTTGACCGAGCCCAGACCCGAGGCCAGATCATATCCCGCCGCCGCCGCATACAGACCGTTGGGATATCCGGCTTCTCCGGGCACGGAGATGTTCCCGGAAGTGACATCGTTGAACACGCACCCACTATCCGTCGGGGTCGACGTATTGGATGCATCGCACGCCGTCTTCGCGGTTTGCTGCGCCAGGGCCAGTGGATAGAGCACGTAGTTGGCGTTTCCTTGCGGTCCGCCCTGGCCCTCATCCACTAGAGACATGATGCTGGCAAATGACGGCGCTGCCGCCGACGTTCCGAACACTCCCGCAAACGAGATGAACCCTTGCGCATCGGGCACACAGGATCCCTGCAGGCAGATGAGATACAAATCATGTCCCGCTGACGTCAATGACACATCTGGGATGTCCCGCCACGTGTCGCCGTTCGTTCCGGTCACTCCAGATTGCCAGGAGGGCTTGGGGAAGTAAATGCTTGCGCCACCTCCTCCCGCGCCTAAAGGAGGCTGGAACTGCTGGCACTGCGAGGTGCAGGTTTCATTCCACACTTCCTCGGGGATATATCGGAGAGCCGAGCCAAATGCGGTGTTGTTCGTGCCCCAGTACATGGCGTCCTGGCCGTGCTCGTTGAACATTGTTCCGCCCATGGCCACCGTAAACGGACTCGACGCAAGCACGTTCACCGAGAGCCCACCGATGGCGGTCGTTTCGCTCAGGTCATCGCACCCTTCCGCCCCGGTGTCTCCTGCAGAAACCATGTATGTGATGCCTTGCGCCGCGGCCTGTTCGGCCAGCATGGAAATCCCCTGCGCGTCGCCGCTGGTGACGGCTGCCTCGCATATGCCGAAGCTCTCCGTCATGATCGCGCCCAGATTGTTATCGACAATGTACAGTTCGGAAAGATCGATACCGTCCGTACTGTTGGTCGATCCGGAGACAACAAACTCGACATTGGCATTCGGAGCTACTGCTCCCGCCCAGGAGGCGTCGAGAGTCCCCTCAAGTTCGTCCGTCCCTCCAAAGTCGCCGGGATCGGGACCATTCACGACGATACTGAAAGAGTTAGTCGCTCCGAAGACATTCCGGAAATCCGAAATGTCCTGGCCCTGGTTGTAAAGGTTGCTGCGGCCAACCACGGCAATCGTGACCCCCGCTCCGGTGAGTGGGCTGGCCGAGGAATTGTAGATCGTGCGGTAATCGTCCGGAGTCAGCGCATGCAGCCCCCCGCTACTGGAAGTGAACTCCGGGCGCGCTTTCCCCGCAAGCTTTGCCGGAACATATTTCTCGCCAAGGTGCACCATCGGCTTCTTCACGAAATTGTGCAGCGTCTTGATACCCGCCACCGCCGGCGCCAGCGCCGCCGGAATGCTGGGATCGCTAGCGTTCGCCCAATGCTGCTCTCCATTCACGATGTACCGGTGAATGCTGGCATGAAACGTTTCCTGCACCTGGCTCGCGGATCCGGAAAACTCCAGCACGGTCCGCCCCTTCGTCGCTCCCACCTGGAATCCATGCGACTGCAACCATGATGTGATCATCTGCATGTCGGCATCGCTCGGCCCGAACTGCGCTCCGAATTGTTCTGGCGTAAGCCATTTGTGGTAATAGGGAGAATTCTTGTCCTGTTGGTTATCCAGCAACCTGCGCAGTGCGGTTTGCTGTTCGGCACTACGCCTCAGCACGAGCAGCATCCGTTCCAGCGGCAGGGTTGCCGGAGCCGTGCCTAAATCAAATTCCCGGCGCGCCAAAGGATGCGTGTTGCCCTTCAACACCTTGACCTGCGATTCGTCGAGAGCTTCTGTGATCAGCGGGCGAGAAACGACGGCGACGGTCTTTGCTGGTTCCTGCGCAGCCGCCCGTGCACACAGGATTTGCCCACCAGGAATGACTGCACATACGAAAAACACAGCAGTGAAAACAGACTTCAGCAGGGAAGGGAGAAGAGCGCGCATGAAGACACCTCAACCTGGGTTCGACAATGTCCACGGAAAATGAACGGACGGAGGAAGGGAGTATCGCCGCTCAAATTTCTCAATGGCCCGAAGGCCGGTGGACACGACACAGTACAGCAACCGGGGCTCAGTTTCAAACCAATTTATGTCCCGTTTGCGCGACAAAACCTCCGCCGAGAGTCGCGTTTCCTGCGTGCACTAGTGAGAGTTCCCGGGAATCGCCATGGATGGCATACTGGCCCAACATTCTACATTTTGGGGGAATCATGAGTCGTGCTTGTAAAAGCATACTGGCGGTATTTTTTTGCACATTCGCGGCCGTGGCATCAGCGCAGACCTATACCATCACCGATCTCGGCGTACTCAACGGCGACAGTGAGAGCAGTGGGTTCTGGATCAACGATCTCGGCGACGTCGTTGGCTGTTCTGATACCCAAACCACGTACGGATACCCTTGCACCGGTCTGGTTCCCGGACAGCGTGCGTTCTACTGGAGCCGCGGTAAAGGGATGAAAAAACTGTCCACGCTTCCCGGTGGCACAGTCGGCGGCGCAATCGGAATTAACGACGCCGGGGCCGTTGTCGGTTACTCCAACATGAAGGGGCACGCTGCCACAGATTTCTTTGCGGTGAAGTGGTCGCCTAGCGGTGCCATCACCAACCTGGGCACGCTTTCCGGTGGTTCTTCCAGTGCGGCCTTCCAGATCAATTCTGCGGGCGAAATCTCCGGTGATTCTTTCATGCCCAGCGGCGTCGTCAATGCGGCGAGATGGAGCAATAACAAGATAAGAAATCTCGGCAAGTTGCAGGGGGCCATCTTCTCCGCTGGCCTCGCCATCAACGATAACGGCCATATCGTCGGCGAATCGGTTTTCAGCTACGGTCCGCCGTTTGTGTCGCATGGATTCCTGTGGAACGGCTCGGCCATGAAAGATCTGGGCACGCTCCCAGGCGGCAACTCGAGCATGGCCAATGCGATTAATTCTCTGGGAATCATCGTAGGACAATCCGACGGCCTTCACACCGCTAGCCAGTGGCATGCCGTCCAGTGGAATGCTGCAGGGAAGATAAGAGACCTCGGTTTATTGAAGGGAGGCACCTACAGCGTCGCGTTCGGCGTGAATGACTCTGGCGTGGTCGTTGGCTACGGCAACATCGCCAATAACGCCCCCCACGCCTTGATGTGGACAGCCGCCAAAGGAATGCAGGACCTGAACTCCCTGATCCCACAGAACTCGGGATGGACCCTGATCAACGCGAATGCGATCAACAACGTCGGCCAGATTACTGGCTACGGCAGCAGGCAAGGGCACAACCACGCCTTTGTGCTCACGCCGGTGAACTAAGCTCATGTCGGGACAGCCGCCTCGGCTGTCCCGAAGCGAAGCTCTTCACTTGACGGTCGAGATTGAACCTCTCACTGCTCGAACATCGTCACCTGCCGCTGATCCTCTGCCGCGCGGCGGGCACGGCGGGTGGCCCCGATGACTGCCAGCACGGTCAGCGATTCCAGCGCCGTACGCGGCACAAAGATGCGCTGCGTGTTCGAGCGCTGATCAGGAGGGTTCACGAGATATCCTTCGGGCGTAGTCTGCATCAGGTCCGCTGGCATCAGGCCTTCCAGTACTTCACTGTCTTTGAATCGCAGGCGCACCCACAATCCCTCCGCCCGCGGACGGGAAGTGAAAGTCTTGCGCGTAAGCGACTCCGCTTCTCCAAACTCTCGGACGAAGTACACGCCCTTGATCTCGCGTAGATCAATCGAGATCACCGTCCCGGAAGTATTCAGCACTTCAACTTTGCCGTCATTCACAAACTGCGTAGGCGAGACATATCCCGAGACGGAGTCGCGATCCATCTTGCGGACGATCACTTTCTTGTGCGTCGAAGGCATTGAAATGCACAGTCCGGTGACCACAGGTCAGAAGCCAAAATGCAAAAGGGCTGGCCACCGTCACTGAACTTCCGATTCTCGCACTTTTTCCATGCGTGCACGTGGAATCCCTCTAAGCAGTAGCCAAAATATAAACGTTGTGTTATTTTCTTGAGTTTGCCAGAGAGATTCCATTCTGTATAAGTAGTTGGTATCAGGCCACTTGCGTCTGAGTGGCTCAAGGTTCGGTTGCGCCGTGCCACCTGGCCTGTGGAAATCCTGTGGAAAGATCGGCAAATCGAGCCCTCCCCCGGCGCGATTCCGGCATCGAATCGCGTTTGGCCAAAGGGGCCTGACAGCCGCTTGAAAGCGAATGGCTGATTACATTTATACGATGGAACTCCGGCTGACCCCGGACCAGCTGAAGGGCGTCGGCCTCGTGCAAGACGTCGTCCGCGCCGCGGGCATGAATCTTTACCTTACGGGTGGGGCCATCCGCGACATCATCAGCGGATTCAACATCCGTGATCTGGATTTCACCGTCCAGGGCAATCCCCTAAAGCTCATCAAGGATTTCGAGAAGGCCGGTGCCAAGATCACCGCGATCGAAGAGGACATCCGCACGATCTTTTTGGCATTACCGGGGAACGCGCGTGCCGAAGTCAGCATGGCGCGCACCGAACGCTATGAGAAGACGGGCAAGCCGCCCATCGTGATGCCCTCGACCATTCACGAAGATCTGCGCCGCCGCGATTTCACCGTTAACGCCATGGCGCTGTCGCTGAACGAGGGCTCCCGCGGCCTGCTGCTCGACCCCTTCAACGGCGTCGCCGACATCGAAGCCAAGCTGATTCGCATCCTGCATAACTATTCCTTCCTCGAAGATCCTTCCCGGTTGATTCGCGCCACGCGCTTCGCAGCGCGCTTCCACTGGCCACTCGAGGAACGCACACAGGCGCGCTACGATGCGGCCAAAGAAGGGAAGTACATCGACCACATCCTGAGGTCGTCCATCGGGCACGAGATTGCCGCGTTGGCTCATGAGGACGATCCGCTGAATGTCGTCAAGATGCTCGAGAAAGAAAGCTGGCTCGAGATCTTGCATCCACACTGGACGGTGGCGAAAGTCGATACCAACGGCTTGACCGCCCTGATGAAGACACGCCAACAGATGGTCGATCTTGGCTACACACCCGATGCCGGACCCGCCGTGATGTATTTCCTGACGTCGCATTTCTCGGATAAGGACAGCAGCGAAATCCAAAAGCTGATCCCGCGCAAGGATCTGGTCGAGGCCTGGCGCGATATCGAGGACCATGCCAAGGAACTCGCGAAGCGGTTGATGGGCAAGGAGGCTGCGACACCATCGCGCACCTGGCAACTGCTCTCGTCTGCACGTCCAGAGATGGTGCTGTTCCTTGCCGTGACGGCCAAGCAGCAATCCGTTGAGCAGAAGATCAAGAACTACCTTACGAAGTGGCGGCAGGTGCAGCAGAAGATTCCGTTGCCGGAGATGACAGAACTACTGATCACGCCGCAGCTGCCGATTTATCCCAAACTGGCCAACGACGTGTTCATGCTCTTGCTCGACGGCAAGCTGCGTTCGCGCACCGAGACGCTGAAATTCCTGAAGCCCTTTGCCCCGCCACCACCACCTCCACCCCCGGCACCACGTCGTGGGAGAGCTGCGAAAGTGGCCGCGCAAGCTGCGGCTCAGGGAAGTGCGGGTCAACCTGTGGCGAAAGGGAAGAAGGGCAAAGCGGCCGCTCCTCCGCCACCTCCTCCACCTACAAAACCCGAACCCAAGGCGGTCGAGAAAAGCAAACCGGCAAAACCAGCCGCCTCTCCGCCGAAGCCGGTCGCGAAGCAGACTCCGAAGCCGGTGAAGAAGCACGCTGCAAAGGCACCTGCGAAGAAAGCAAAGGGGAAAGGGAAGTAGCTCTTGCCCAACAAGGAGGCTTCATGACGCCCTTGGAGTCTCACTAAGACAGGGGAGAAGAGAAAAGCGCCGCCAAGCGCATCCTGCAGATCGCTCCGACCTATGCCTGGATGATCGGTACGGTATTTCTTGCAGCTGGCCGCATCAATTGGCTTCGGGGATGGATCTGCGCGCTTTTATGGGTGGTCTCATTCCCTTCGCGGAAACCAGCGTGCGGATTCAGCACGATCGCGGTCACAGCGTTGTGACGGCAGGTCCATACTACTTCATCCGCCATCTCATGTACGTGGGCGCAAGCATGATGTATCTCTCCACACCTTTCGTTTGGGGATCACTGTGGGCATTAGCCGTGGTGCTGTGATTACGGTCCTATTCGTAGTGCGCACGGCATTAAAAGATCAAACTCTTCGCCGCGAACTCGCAGGCTATGAAGAATACCCGTCGCAAACCCGATGTCGCTTGCCGCCGCGAGTTGGTAAAGCCTTCGAGCGGGGGTGCGCAGGCCCCCCTGTTGGACTGTGAAAATTGAGATCCGGCAAACCTAACTCCGCATTGCTGATCTTCTCGGTTCTGGTCGCGATCACGATATTTCCGCTGGCGGATGTCATCTGGGTGCGTGTGGGCGAAAAGGCATTTGCGATATCCCTGTTTTTGCTCGCCATTTCCCTTGGGCCTTGCCTGACCTATTACGCTGTTGCCGCCAAGCCTCGCAAGCAAGTGGCGCGGAAGCTCGTGCTGTTCACAGGCGGGCTCAGCATCATCTCCTTCGCGGTGCTTGGCAAAGCCAATGTGGATCTCGAAGGCTTCTTCATGTTGCTCTTCCTGGGCACAACAGGCGCGGCCATAGGACACACACTGATCACCGTAGTTATCGGCCCCCTGTTCTTTGGGAGATTTCTGTGCGGATGGGGCTGCTGGCGTGCCATGATTCTGGAACTGCTGCCGCTTACCCACAGTCCGGGCCGCCGCTCGGGGGCCTGGAAGGTTGTTCCGTTCTTCGGACTTGGCCTGAGCGTCAGCGCTTCGGCTGCCTCTGTATTCTTGTTCGCCGATCGCCCGGGAGGCATGCCCGGCGCTATGCATTCGGGTGGCTTGCGCGGCATCCTGATCGGGGTCGCGGCCTACTACGCAGCTTCGATCAGCATGGCTTTTGCCCTGCGGGATCAGCGCGCCTTCTGTAAGTACCTGTGTCCGAGCGGCCTCATCTTGGGGATGACGAGCCGACCATCCATCCTCAAGATGACGCCGACGGCTCAACTCTGCAACCGATGTGGCGCCTGCACGAAGGTTTGCCCCATGGACATCGATGTGGCACATTTTGCTGCGCTCGGGAATCGCGTGCGTTCGGGGCAGTGCATCCTCTGCCAGCGCTGCGCCAACGTGTGTCCTACAGGTGCCCTGCGCCTCGCGCCTAGAATTTGACGCTACCGGCCCGCGCCATTCGTCCCACAACGGAAAGATCTTAAGAAAAACCGGCAGGCAAACTGGCCTGAGAAAAGATCGATCCGACGTCGACTTCTTGAGGGTGATTAGGATCACAGGTTGGGGTGATGCAGGGCATCGTCATCCTCTACCCCTCCGCCCACACTGATTTCGAGCGGGGCTCCCGTCTCGCCCGGCTCGCCGGGCCGCGGGAAGCCGGGGGGTGTTTTATGACTCTAACGGTGCTCACCATCGTCATCGCAGTTCTGGTTTTGGCCATCGCCCTGTTTATCTTCCGCGCGGTCCCCGGAGTGCAGGCGTATTTCAGGCTTCGCGGGAAACGTCTGGTGACCTGTCCGGAGACACGCGCTCCCGCCGCTGTCGACGTCGCCGCGGGAGAAGCCGCGCTCGGAGCTTTCGTCAACGAACCAACGTTACGGCTCCAGGAATGTTCCCGCTGGCCCGAACGCGAGAATTGCGGTCAGGAGTGTCTGCAGCAGATCGAGGCCGATCCGCAGAACTGCCTCGTGTGGAATATCGTGGCCAAATGGTACGAAGGAAAAAATTGCGTGTTCTGCCGCAAGCCTATCGGCGCATTACACCATCTCGATCACGTGCCTGCGCTACTAGGACCGGACTTCAAAACTTCGGAGTGGAAGGAGATTGCTCCCCAGGACCTTCCGCAGGTCTTTTCCACCCATCAGCCAGTCTGTTGGAATTGCCATGTGGCTGCGACCTTCCGCCGATTGCATCCCGATCTGGTCACGGATCGTCCTGTCGAAGCGAAGCGCATGATGTAGATGGCTGTGTGCGGACGGACGACTCGTCCGTCCCGCGCTTCTGAGCGAAGCGAAGAGGCGCAACACCGGCCCTGGGTGGCGTGGCGCAACAACTCTGACTCGTAGCGGCCGCGACATTGCGCTTGGCGCACTCCCGGTTGAGGCGTCCGGGGCCACCTAATTCCCTCGGCCACAGGATGTTGTTGCTATGGCTTCTCCACCGTGATTCCCGGCTCGCTCTTCGTCTTGCGCAATTTCCGTCGGATGTCAGGCCAGAATTCCTTGATCACGATCGTCATCGTGTCATAGGCATATTGCGTTCCCCAGACTTTAGCGGCATTTTCAAGGGTTCGGTCTGATGGAATGTAGCGGTATACTCCGGGCGTTGTCGTGGTTACGACCTTGCTTGTGGGGTGATAACTGAAAGTCGAAATCGCTGCCGCCATCGCCCCTCCTACCACTTCAGAGTAGTTGAATTGATTTTTCCCGGAATCCCCTCGCGTGATCAGGTTTCGGCTCATCGCGTAAAACGCCCGGTGCATGAAACTTCCATGCCCTGATTGGAAATATCGCGGATCCTGGTGCAGCAGAGAAGGGAGAATAGCTCCGGTCATGAAATTCTCGATCGTGCCGTCCGCAAAAGATGCCGCGTAGCGCTTCCCATAGCCCGCCCAGCCCTGGCCATATCCCGGCTCACTGTCCTGTGCCTGACTGATTCCGGAAAGAAATGCGTGCCAAGGGTACTGCGAGTAATCGAAACTGCCGCGGACTGTGACCGCAAATTTCTGTTTGGCGGTGAGCGGCGGCACACGGCCGGCATTCTCTAAGGTCAGGAAGTTTGGCAGCGTGAAGAAGAGGCGGTCGTTCGATGTCCCCTGCCCCGCGCTTTCGCTGGTCGTCTTGGCATCTTTCTTCGTCTGCGTGTCGACCGGTTGTGGCGGAGTAGATGTCTGCATACCCGCTGGCGCCGATTGCGTTGGAGCAGAAGATGAAGAACTTGGTGCACTCTGCTGCGCGGCGCCGGGCAAGAGCAGAATGCTCCAAAAAACGAACACACCCGCGAGCCGCGTTACCAGCTTGGTCGCCAAATAATATCTCCTCGACTGAACTCTGATTTACTCGGAAAAAGCGCTTGCTTGGATTCTACTGAATACCGTTGCTTGCGCGCGCTGCAGATGTCGCCTCTTTACAAGGATTTACAAACGTTGGTCACGAACTGGAAACGCACGAGAGCAAGCCATAGAGTTGGCGGTTTTCGGTGCGTAATTTTGTGATTGCAGCTCCGGCTACCTGCTGCACATGGTTACCGTTGCGGCAGGGGCTTTTCCTCCAGATGTTCCACCGACGCCGCCCCGGCCAAAGTGCGAGCGTTCTTACCATGAAAAAACAGCAGATGGACCAGGAACATCGTCACCAGCACCGCGCCGAACGTGCACACGATGGTGGCGCCCGTAGGAAGATCCAGCAACACGGAAAAGTAAATCCCCAAAGCAGAAACCAGTGTGCCCATCGTCCAGCCGATCGCCAGGCGACGGCCGACCCGGTCTGCAAACAACATCGCACCAACGGAAGGCACAATGAGATAGCAGAAAACCAGCAACACGCCGGCGATGGCCACGGAAGAAGTCACGACAAATCCGAAGGAGGCATAGAACAGAAAATCCCAGAACCGGATGCTGATGCCCTCGGCTTCCGCCTGCTCGGGATTGGTCGAGATCATTAGGAAGCGGCGGCGGAAAATGTAATGGAATGCGCCGATCGCTCCATAAAGCAGGGCTGTTTTCACCACATCGTGACGCGAGACCGCGAGAATATTCCCGACCAGCATATCCTTCAAATGCTCGGTCTCTCCGGTGGCCTTGCTCATGGCAAGAATGGCTCCGGCCGACGCGACCGCATATGCGATTCCGATAAACGCTTCCTGCGGGATGTGTCCGCGGCGCGTGCGGGCAAATGCAAAGACCGCTGCCCCCACGAACGTGAAGGCCAGGCTCAGCCAGTATGCCCCCGCTCCGTGCGGATCCATTCCAATCAGGATCGCTACCGTGGCGCCAAGTGCAGCAATCTGGGCGAGCGCCAGGTCCACGAAGATCACGCCACGCTCGACAACGTGTACACCCAGGTAAGCGTGGATCCCGGTCAAAATCAGGCTCGCCATAAACGGCCATAGCAGAAACGCCAAAATTTCCATATTGTCCCTTTGGACTACTGGAATGCTTTCTTGAGCAAATCGATATCGTAATCGAAGAGCTCAAAATAGTTTGTCACCTGCTTTTCACCGCCGACCGACGGAAGATACACCTGCACCTTCGCACCCGTTGCAGAGCCGATGCTGTTGGGAGTCTTCAAATCGAAATACGGCTCGACCAGCACCAGCTTGCAGGTCTCGCGTTTCATCAGCCCGATCAGGTCAAGCGTGTGGCTGGGCGTCGGCGGAATACCGGGACGCGGTTCCACGTATCCGATCACATCGAGGTGAAAGTGCTTGGCGAAATTCGTGAATGAGTTGTGATATGTCACCACTTTGCGCCCACGATAGGGAGCCATCGCCGCGTCCCACTTCTGCTCGGCCGCGGTCAGGCGCTTGTCGAAATCCTGAAACCGCTCCTGGAAGTAGGAACCGTCCGCCGGATCAAGTTCCGCCAGTTTGGCCGCAATGCCTTTCGCCACCCGCCGCCCATTGTCAGGATCAAGCCAATAGTGCGGATTCCCCAATGGATGTACATCGCCCATAGCTCGCGTAACCACGCCTTGCGGGATTTCCAGAATCTCCGCGAATTGCGACGCATCGAAGTACCCGCCCGCACCCACTTGAATGCGGGGATTGCCGCTCTGCGTGATGAGTGGCGGCAACCATCCGATTTCCAACTGCAGCCCAACCACGATCAGCAGATCAGCCTGCCGAAGTTTCAGCAGAAAGCTCGGCTTGGCCTCCACAAAGTGCGGATCCTGATATCCCTTGGCAATCGAATCTACGCTGATGCGGTCGCCGCCGACCTCCTGCGCCAACGAGGCCATGTCGGTTGTGGCCGTCACGACGTTGAGTTTCTTGGCTACAGCCAATGAGGGAAATAACAGCAGACAAATAAACAGAAACAGGGAAGGGCGCGAGTTCACTCGCGCCTCCACGTGTCCGCCAACCGGCCGTGCCTTACCGCCTGAGGCTTGCTTTCCTGCTGCCCTATGCACTCTTGCAGGAACCTTGTGCGTTTCGGTCACAGCGGCTGTCGGGAGACTTTCCATAAAACACGATCCAATGTTGTCCATTCACATCTCCTAGAACGGATGCGCTCCGTGAGCGCCCAGCGAGAAGATCAACTGCATCAGGACTTCATGACTGTCGCGGTTCTCGGCATAATGCGTGAAACGATATTCGCCGCGAACCTGGCTGAACTCGCTCGGCCAGTAGGTCAGGGTCGCCGCGACTCCCTTGTCGGTGAGATTGTCGTACCGGCTGCGGTCTGAATAGTCGAAGCGCGCGCCACCGAACCAGCGCCGCCCGAACTGATAATCCGCTGAGGTGTAAAAACCAAATGCACGCTGCTCGCGTGGAAGTTGCTCCCGCTGGCTCCATATGAATTCGCCTCGACCGACGAACGAATGGTAGATCGAGCGCCGTAGCGGCTTCCACCGGAGCGTTGCGTCAATCCCATACAGCTGCGTAATAAAGTCGCCGAAGCTGCCATTGGACTGCAATGCATCGTTGTGACCGCGAGCATAAGAGAATCCAAGGTCAAGATTCGTTGATTCCGTGACGTCCTTATATCCTCTTATGTGCTCCACGGTGCTGACATCGCTGCGGTTCTCGGCGCGGAACACATCCCCTGAATCTCCTCGAAACACTTGCCCAGTGGCTTCCAGGAAGATGCCCTTGGGCGCCGGCAGAATGCGCTCCAGCGAAAACCCGGCATCATCGATGCCATCCTCTCCCGCCACCAGGTTCGTCGTCACCAGCGGGCGATCGATCCAGGGCAGAACGTGGTTGTGCAACGTATTGACCTTACCAAATGCCGACCGCATCTTGCCCGCTTTTGCCACAAATCCCGCGGGCAACGCCGTGAACGTGATGTAGCCTTCCTCCAGATTTACGCCTTCCTCTCCGAAAGAAATGAAGAAATCACCGCGCGCGTAAGGATCGATGATCGACTGGAACCCGACCTCAGACTCATGCATCTGGAAGGATGGAAATGGCTGTAAGGTCGCCAGCGGCGGCGTATTGCTGTTTCCCGCCGCGCCGATGAAGTCGCCGATGACACTGATGTCCGGATTCAGCGCCTTGGCCGCCGAAGACGCTCCCCCGTAGTTAGGAAGTTGTCCGCCGGCGAAGGCGGCCTGAGACGGTCCCTGCATCGGCGTGCTCGCAGCGGACACCGGGGGTGTTTCCGGTTGGGCCGGCGCCGCCGGCTCCGCAGCTGGTGTTGCGGGCTGCGCTTCGGTTGGAGTCTGCGCAGGTTGTGCGCTCTGCAGCATGCGGACTTTTCCTTCCACCGCGATCAGCCGGTCTTCAAGATCGCGCACCCGCTGCTCCAGCGCCGCATTCTGCGCGGCGAGGTCGGGCGCCGTCGACTGCTGCCCCCACAGGGGAATCCAACACAACACCGTAACAGCAATGACTGCTTTCTTCATTTCCGCACCCTCCCGCGAAATCGATGTGCGATGGAATTCAGCGATGACGGCATGTTATCAATCGCATCGACGCCTTCGTGTCTCCGCACTCGGTTTTTACATGCCTTTACAAATACCGCCAGAATCGTTCAGGTTCAGAAGTGAAAGCCCACTTCCGCCGTCAGCGAACGCGGCGTTAGGTAATGCGTGCCGCTGAACGTAGACAGAAAGTTGTAAAGCGCGTACGTGTTGGTGACATTGATCGCCGTGAGTTGCAGACTCACTTTGTATTTGTCGCCCTTGAACAGATTGTCATCGCCAATCGCAACGTCAAAAACATGGCGAGGCGCAATCCGCGGAGGATTCTTGTCGTCGTTCTCCGTACCCGGCGCAGGTATCTTGACCAATGTCGAGGAAAATTGAGACCCCGGACACGAGGAAGGCAATGCTGTTGTCGGAGTAGCCCGCTGCCCGCTACAATTCAGTCCCGCTTGGAATTGCTGGTCCGCGGTGAGATTACTCAGGTCCACCTGGAAACCGGGATCGGCAGGATTGGCCGAACTGGCAAAGGGAACCGAGCCCGCCACAAGCCCGCTGTCATAGCGCCAGTTGAAGCCAATCCATGGGCCCTGTTTCCACGGCTGATACTGGATGTGAGTTGTCTGGTTGAACTTCTCATCATGATCAATCCGGAAAACTCCTCCCGGCGCCGATGGCACGGCGCCAGCGCCTCCCAATTGTGGTAGGAAGAAGCGAGCCGCCACACTCGAGAACACCATCAGCGCCGAAAACCCGTGGAAATTTGGCACGCTCACACGCCCCGCGAAGCCAGGGATCTTCGAGTTGTGCCATTCAATGGGAAAGGTGATCGGAGTCGCGCCCAGGATGCTGAAATCGTACGCATCATGTGTGTACTTCCAGATGTATTCGCCGGAAAAGACAAGATACTTTCCAGCCGCCTGCTGAATTCCCACATGGAATTCGTTGCGCCATCCGGGACTCAGAGGATTCACCCCCGAGGCTGCGCAACCCAGAAGCGGGTTTAGAACCGCGTTCGCGCAACCAGTGCTCGCGAGCACCAAATTCTCATTGAAAGGCGTCTCTAGGACCCGGGCATACGAAGTACGAAGAACCGTGTTGGTCCGCTTGATGTTGTAAGCCACGCCGACTCGCGGTTCGGCTTCCCGGTGCGCGACCAGTCCGTTGTAGAAGTCGCCCCGTAGCCCAAGATTCAGTGACCAGTTTCCTTTGCTGATCGCATCCTGCACATTGTGGAGAATTCCTTCACGTCCGTATGTCCGTGGAACCCGTAGATGTTTCCTCCCCGTGTCAGGTCGTAAGGAAGCAAGTCGGTACAAGGAGAATCGAGCGCGACATTCGTTGCCGGGTTGTAGCAGGGTTTGCCGGCAGGATTGGTTAGTGCAGGAAGAAACGTCGGGTCCACGATGCCGAGATCGTCGCGCTCGTTGAGGAAAGTCTGCTCATACACCGCTCCGGCCTTCACATTGTGGATTCCCTTCACGTAAGAAACGCTGGCGCGGAGTCCCGCGTTGGTAAGGGTCCGGTCCTGTCCTGCGGTTTCGGCCTGCAGATTCGGTGAGAGATCGGCGAACGGGTTGGCGCTGGGATGGTAGTCGTAATGATCGCGGCGAACGAAGGCGCCAACATTCAACAGCGACGTGGAGCTCAAAACCCGGATCCAGGACGGTGCGATATTGAACGTTTTGATCTGCGAGTGCTGATCGGAGGGACCAACGACATTCCCATCCGGGTCGCGCCCACCGTTATTTACCGTCACCCCATTCCACGCCGTCGCGTTCTGCGCGTCGAACGAGTTCGGCGTTTGAAACCACGACCGTGTGAAGCCGACATTCAGGTGAAGGGAATCAGCCGAGGAGAGCTGATAGTCGATCCGATCAAATAGATTCTCTTCGTTTCCCTTGTCATGCATCACCACAAACTCAGAAGGATCCAGAAAGCGGCCGGTATTGAGTCCACTGGCGAGGAAGAAGTTGCCCCAGTTCTTGCCACCGTACGCGACATCGAATGAGGCATTTGAAGTCCCGAACGAGCCATACGAAGTGGTGAGGCTCCCGTGCGGCGTTGTCACGCCCTGACCTGACCGGGTGGTCACACTGATCACAACGCTGGTTTTATCCCCATATTCCGCCGGAGGCGCGCCGGAAACCACTTCCAGCGATTCAATCGAATCCAACGGGATCTGATTGGAAAAGACCTTACTCTGCTGGTCGGTGATCGGCTGGTTGTCCACCACAAACGAGTTCTCCGCGTGATCGCCGAGCCCATGAAACAATCCGTTCGAGTCGGCTGAGATTCCTGGTGTCGATAAGGTCACCAGTGAACTCACCTGCGAGGTCGAACTTTCCAGCGGAAGCTTGTCGAACAGTCCTTTGTCGACATCGGTATGGAAGGTGGGATCGTTTTCGACCAGATCGGCGCCGCCCTCCACTGTGACTTGCGTCGACGACTCCGCGACTTTGAGGGTAATGTTCAGGTTTATGGGGACCGCCGATCTAGGTTGGACATCCTGGGCATACGGCGCAAATCCCGCCGCCGTGACTTTCAGGTGGTAAGGATTAAACGGGATATTCGGCAATGTGAACCGGCCGGCCTCGTCGGTTATCGTGCTGCGCTCGAATCCGCTCACTGGATTATGAATTTCGACGGTGGCATTAGGAACGACGGCTCCGGTAGAATCAGCGACCGTCCCGCCGATCGATCCGGAGTTTCCCGCGCTTTGGGCTCCGGCGAAGCAAGTTCCGACACATAAAGCACCTGCTAAGAAAGTGCTGTAGACCTGACCAATCGTCCGCATAGATGCTCTCCTGACTAAGAAGGGATAGGGAATGGACCGTCCGGACACGAGCGCCCGAATCGGATGTCAAGAATGAAATGAATTCCCTAGAGAGCTGCGGGAGGACCGCGAATCCCGGCCTCGGAGTAATCCAGACGGGCATACGCAATTACGGCCTGTTCTTGCAGGATCCCGACTGCCGCAAAGAACGGAGCGACATGCCCTGAACTCAGGGCGGGCGCGGCGCTGTGCGCCGCCACGCAGATCAGGCAGGAAGCGGAATCGGTTTGGTTCGGGTGATTGTGCGTGGACTCGGCCGCGACCGTCCATAACATCAAGGACAGGCAGAGCCAGGCCGGCCATCGTACCCAGGGACGCATAGGATTCCCGCTTCGGGATTAGATTGCTTAGAGCTTATAACGGTTATCCGCGCCGCGGCAACTTCCGACAAGTTACTATAGGCAGGGTGGCGATTCTGGCCGGTCGCTGCGATTCTCCAGCACTATATCCTGAAGAGAGGCGATATGGCAGAACCGACTTACGAAGAGCTGAAAGCAAAACTGGCTCAACTGGAAAAAGACGTCGAAACCAAGAAGCGCAGCGGTGACCTGATTTTCAAGGTCGGTGAAAAAGGCGGCGTCAGCGTCTACGGCCTGGGCCGATTTCCCGTGACGCTCTATTACGAACAGTGGAACCGCCTTCTCGGCGCTGCCGCCGACATCAAGCAGTTCATGGAAGAGAACAAGTCGAAGCTGAAACTCAAAGAGCAGAGTTGACCCAGTGAGCGACAGTCCGTGCGCGAATACCGGGGTGTCCCACGTCTCGCCGCGTTTGCAAGACGTGGGATTGTGATTGCTCCATGCCCTTCATTTACACCATGTACTAGTGCATTCTTCTCCACAGTTCCACCCGTGACAATCTGAGATAGAATTTCAGCCCATACTCGTTCCGCACCCCTGCTCCGACTACAAAGGTGGACCAATCATGACAAGGAAGATTCTCGCGTTAACAGCCGCCGCAATGCTGGCGGCCCTCCTTGCGATTCCCGGTTTGTCAGTTCTGGCTGCAAACCCCGGGCCGCGGGTTTTGATCACCCAACCCGTCAATAACGCTCAGACCGTAACGCTCTATGGCAACACACGCCCGGAGGCGAATGCCAGATTCGACCGCGGCCGCGTCGCCGACACTCTTCCGCTGAATCACATGCTTTTGCAGCTCAAGCGCGCTCCCGAGATGGAAAGCGCTTTCGAAGCCTACATCGACTTACTCACTGACAAATCCTCGCCCAACTTCCGTCACTGGCTCACCGCCGCCGAGCAGGGAGAGCAATTCGGCGTCGCCCAGCAGGACATCGATGCCGTCTCCGCCTGGCTCGAATCGCAGGGATTCAGCGTCAATCACGTCTACCCCAATCACATGGTCATCGATTTCTCCGGAACTGCGGGCCAGATTCGCAATGCGTTTCACACCGAGATCCATAATCTGCAGGTTGGCAGGGAAGAGCACATTGCAAATATGAGCGACCCGCAGGTGCCCGCGGCTCTCGCGCCTGCCATTCATGGCGTGGTCTCCATGCACAATTTCCGCCCCGAGGCCTATCACAAATTCAAGACCGACTACACCTTCGCAGGATGCGGCACCAACTGCTACGCCCTTGTGCCTGAGGATTTCCAGACCATTTACAACCTGGCTCCCCTGTATACCGCCGGCATCACAGGCAAGGGCCAAACCGTCGCGGTAGTCGAGGACACCAACACGTTCGGCACAGACTGGGCGACATATCGCAGCAAGTTCAAGCTCGCTACGTACGGAGGCACGCTGACCACAACTCATCCCAATTCGGCAGGGAACTGCACCAACCCTGGCACCAACCCCGATGACGTAGAAGCCAACCTCGATGTGCAGATGGTGACCGCCGCCGCGCCGGGTGCGGCCGTCGAAGTGATCTCCTGCAGCGACACCACCACCACTTTCGGCGGTCTGATCGCGATTCAGAACATCATTAGCGCAGGCAGCCCGCCACCCATCATCACTATGAGCTACGGGCTATGCGAAGTCGTCAATGGAGCCGCTGCCAACGCGGCCTTCAACTCGGCGTTTCAGTCGGCGGCTGCGGCCGGAGTCTCGGTGTTCACTTCTTCGGGCGATAATGGACCTTCGACCTGCGCTCGCCTTTTTACCAACGGGGACAGCTGGGCCTATCCCGGCATCGGCATCACAGGCTGGGGTGAAAGCCAATATACCGTTTCCGTCGGTGGTACCGATTTTGAGGATCTGTACATCGCTCTCAGTGGGGGCGCCCCGCAGAGTACTTACTGGAAATCGAGCAACGACGCCAACTTCGGCTCGGCCAAATCGTACATCCCGGAGATTCCCTGGAACGACTCCTGTGCCAGCTATCTGGTGTACAACATCGAAGGCTATGCCTCACCGGTGGGAACAACTGGCTTCTGCAACAGTACAACCGGAGCTAATTTCCTGAGTACGGTCGCTGGGGGCGGCGGACCGAGCGGTTGCTACACCGGCGTCGGCAACCAGAACTTGGCCTATGTCGAGAACACAACCTGCGCCGGGTATCCGAAGCCGGCCTTTCAGAAGGGCGTCTTCGGCAATCCCGGCGACGGCGTTCGCGATGTGCCCGATGTCGCGCTGTTCGGCAGCAACGGCATCTGGGGCCACTACATCATTATCTGCTACTCCGATGCCCCGAATGGCGGTGTGCCGTGCACTGGCGCACCCAGCGGTTGGGTTGGGATCGGCGGGACTTCGGCGTCTGCGCCTCTGATGGCTGGCATCCAGGCGCTGGTCAACCAGCACTGGAGCATTCGTGCCGGCAACCCGAATCCGATCTACTACTCGATTGCGAAGACCCAGTTCGGAACCAAAGGCGATCCGGCCTGTTACTCGATCAACGAGACGGCAGGGAACGCGTGCGTATTTAACGACATCACCCAGGGCGATATTGATGTGAATTGCCAGTTCAACGCCAGCGTGTTCAAGGCAGATTGCTACCGCCCCTCGGGCACTAATGGCGCCATCAGCACGCAGAAAATCTCCAGCCTGGCGCTGAAGAAAGGTGGCTCCGGTTTTACAACCACTCCCAGTTGCGTGATCAGTGTTCCCAATAACAAGACCAAATACGCCTCGCCCACCGGAACGACAATCTTCGCGGGAGGCACGCAGGCGAAATGTACAGCAGCCATGTCCGGGGGCGTGGTCACCACTGTGACGCTGACCAACGCCGGAAGCGGATATACCGGCGTTCCCAAGTGCACGATATCAGGCGGAGGTGGAAAAGGCGCCACCTGCACCGCTACGATCACGCCGACGGTGAGCGCGAACTCGTATCAACCCGCCTTCGGCGCCACCCCTGGCTGGGATATGGCCACCGGCTTGGGCAGCGTCAACGGCTTTAACCTCGTCATGAATAGCGCCTGGTAGTCGGGCGATCGAAAAGGGGCGGTGCGAATCGCATCGCCCTTCTCGTCTTTTGTCACCTTCTCCCGGCACAGCCTCATCTGGTTTCACCGGGATAATATCCAGTTGAGGCCGTCGCCAACGGGATGCTCTTCTCAGGCTTTTCGAGAAAGTGTTTGACTATTGGGATCACCCTTTCCTGTTCTGAAAATAGGGCGAAGTGGCTGCCAGACGGGATTACTGCGAGTTCAGCGTTAGGGATGAGATTGACGGTCTCCACGGCATGCTCGAGGCGGACAAGATCACAATCTCCAAGAACGATGAGAAACCGCGCTTTTATTGACGCCAATTCTTCATTCGAAAATCCTTCCCACTGAATGTTTCCAAGTTTGTCAAAGATTCTGGGCCAGTAGTCTGGATCGGGAGCCACCTTCTTGTAGTTTTCTCTTTGAAATCGGATGTTTCTGGAATCAGCGGTCGGCGGTTGGTCAAAATGCGTGGTCCGGGGATTTAAGGCAACTTGAGGAGGGCAAAGGTAGCTGCGTAGGTCACCACACGACCCACAAACTCGGGGTAGCGAACTGCGATCATAGCCGCCGTATTGCCGCCGTAACTTTCGCCAGAGAAACTAGCCTTCGTGATTCCAACATATTTCAACAGGCCGACCACGTCTTTGGCATATTGTTCGATGGAAAGCGGACGTTCCGGGATATCCTCCGTACGCCCGTGCCCTTGCAGATCGACCGTAATGACCATGTGGCTTTGAACCAGCGCAGGGTACGAATTGACTCCGGCGTATCCAAAGGCAGGAGGGATACAAACCAGCGGATCGCCGGTGCCCTCAATTTCGTAGTACATCTTCAGACCGTTGACAGGTGCGTATCCGCGCGTCGCGGTGGTTTGGATGTTGAACCAATTCACAGCTGATTCCTCCTCGCGTGGGACGTTTGCAAATTACTCAAGGGCGGCTTCCTCAAAAGGACTCTTAGCCTCCAGTGGGTTTCATCGGGCATGGGAGTGATCTGTTTCTGTCAGAATGATCTGGCCCGTTTCGAGCAGAGATTTCAGGTTTGAAAGAATCTTTGGCCATCCACCTGAGACAGCCTGAATGAACTTCGATTCCGCGCGCTCGATCGTATGCGTGATCGTGAGCCGCACCGCACCCCCGACACGCTCAATCTCGAAGGTGCAGACGCTATAGCCTTCGGCCTTCAATTCTGGTTTGAACTCGTTGCGCCACTTGAGCCGGATCCTCTTTGGCCGCTCGAGTTCGAGAATCTCTCCGGTGTCCGCCACCTTTCCATCAGGGAAGAGCATTTGCCACTCGACGCCCGGCTTCCATTCCGTCTTGATTTGCATTCCGAACCAGTACTCCTTCATCTGCTTGGCATCGGTCAGCGCGGACCATAGCTTCTCGGGCGTAGTGCGGATGAAGGTTACATAGACGAAGCTGCTCTCACTGGATTGGTTCACGATTGCTTTGCCTCCAGATTCCTTTTGAGTCCTGAAAGCGCCTGGAGCCGCGGATACTCAAACTTGCTGATCCAGCGCTCGGCGATTTGGTTGATGGGTACTGGATTGATGAAGTGAAGTTTTTCCCTTCCTTCGCGCCTCCAGGACACTAGATTGGCCCTCTTGAGAATCGCCAGATGCTTCGCGACTGCTTGCCGGGTCATGTTCAGCCCTACGCAAAGTTGCCCCAGGCTTTGGCCGTTTTGCTGATGCAGTCGGTCAAGTAGTTTGCGGCGGCTCGCATCCGCCAAGGCCCTGAAAACGGCGTTGTCGCTCATCTCACAATAGGGAACCATATGGTTCCATAATCATATTAGGTAACTGCAGGGTTCCCTGTCAAGTGGTGACAAAGTCCTCTACTTCCGTGGAAGGCGTTTGCACTCGTTGCCCCATGTGGTATCAAGGGAATTGCGCGGGAGTGAGAATGGACTTCGGAGATCACCTACGCACTACAGGCGGCGCGCTTAAAAGGTGGGCCGTTGCTCAGTTCCTGGACTCTCTGGCTGTCGGAATTCTCTGGCTGGCAGGTCTCTACATTCTGCATGTCCCGCTGGCTCCGATGTGGGCGCTGATCGCAGCAGTGCTCCAGATCGTGCCACACTTTGGCCCGATCCTCGGGTTGTTGGGACCCGTTCTCACCGCAACGATCAAATGGATGGATTGGGAGCATCCTCTCGGCGTACTCGTGCTTTACGCCGTCATAGCCGTGCTCGACGGCTTGTTGCTCCAGCCATACATAATGAGAAGAACGGCGAAGGTGCCTATCTGGGCATCCATTCTTGCGCCGATTGTGCTCGGTGTTCTTTGGCCATTTTGGGGAGTGCTCGTGGCTGCGCCATTACTCGCAGTGCTGTATGCATACCGGGCGCGCCACGAAAAGAGCAATACCAAATGATGCGATCCACGCGCTGATCGGAGACAGAAAATCACCGACGGTTCGGCAGACATGTATTTCTGCTCCCAAGGCACCCGGACATCTAGGCTCTCTTGCGATGAGTTCACTGCCGTTACAAAACAGGATCCGGGTCAGTGCTATCGCGGAACGCTCTTATGGGAGCATCCGGATGGCCACAACATTGGTCCGCAGGTGAGTCTGCATACCGTCTTCGCCCTTTTGCGGGTCAACTTCGACCGCTTTCTGCGATCCCAACTTTTTTACGAGGAAGTCCCGCGCATCGTTATTGTCGGCCCCACCCTCTGTGTAGACGTAAGTGGTCTTATCCGCGTGCGTATTGACGAAGTGCTTGTAGAAATTCGGCATGAATGGAGAAGGATGCTTTTTCCCGAATCCCATCCAGATATCCACGAGAAAGATCGACGAGAAACGGTCGGCGCCCTTGCCGTCGAGGAGTTGGGTCCCAGGCGAGCCGCCGCCGGAAAACAGATACAGGATCTGGGAGGACGGTTCGGCAATCTCCTTCTCCTTCAATTTCTTGAGCAGTGACTTATAGGAGGCATCGCCACCCACATCGTTGCTGGTCGAAACGAATATGTGAAACCGATCTTTGAGGCCGTCCATGAAATTCCACATGTAGACGCCACTGAGAACGTAAACCGGCTTCTTGCGCTGCACGCCGTCGAATTCCATCTTGTCTACCGGGATTCCGCCAAAGACCACGAGCAGAGTCGCGTTCTTTGCAGTGCCGTCCTTGTTCGATGCGATCGAAAGCTTGCCCGCACCGGGAACGTCAATAAGATCACTCATGTCGATTCTTCCTTCTCCACAGTCCGATTGCAGGCGCCGCAGTGGACGCTGTTCTTAAGAAAACCACTCATACTCGGCCGTTCGCGGATAGCTCAGATCAGCTACCTGCGGGACCACAAAACAGGAGTTCCGCTGCCGCGTTTCAGGCAGCCTATGAGGGGAAATTACAAGTAAAGTAACAGGGGATTGGAACCGCAACGCCGTCTAAAGCGTTAATGAAAGTGTCGGGAAGCAACAACCTCTTCCACGCCATCTTCTTTAACGAAGTGCAGCGCTTTCGACAGACTAACAGTGAACTAGTGACAGAGGCAATGTTCAGGTTGCCGTCCGCACAGTCAAATGCAGGTAGTAATATAACGGCGCTGGGCAGCTGATTTGGCAACCCCCTGGGGTAGGCCTCTATCGCTCACTGCCGTGCATCTTTCCGGAATCTCCGAGGTTTGCTCCCGAATCTAATATGAAATGCGCCGTCGCCAGGCTTTTGCCACTTTCATCGCGGTCGTGCAAGTCGTTCTTTTACTAACCCACTATTTTCTCTACCAGACATGGACCTTCCGCCACGTGCCCCCTCATCCCGGATGGTTACAGGCAGGGTTGGGAGTGTTGTCGGTCAGCTTTGTGGCGGCGTCAGTACTTGCCTTCTCCTACACCAGCGCCGCAGTTCGCGCCTTCTATAAGGCCGCTGCCGTCTGGATGGGATTCCTCAGCTTTCTGTTTTTGGCGGGACTGACGTCGTGGGTCGTGCTGGGAGCCGCGTCCCTCGCGAGAATCGGAATCAACTTCCACCAACTGGTCGAGGTGCTGTTCGCGATCGCCGTCGCGCTTGGCCTCTATGGAGTCTGGAATGCCAATTGGACGCGCATCACTCGTGCCCGCGTTCGGCTTGAGAATCTGCCCAACGCATGGCGCGGGCGCAAAGCAGCGCTCATCAGCGATGTGCACCTCGGACACGTCCGCAACCACAACTTCCTGCAGCGCTTGATCGCCAAAGTTCTCAGCGAGCAGCCTGACCTGATCTTTATCGCCGGTGACCTCTTCGACGGCACCGCCATTGATGCGCACAAGGCCGCAGAACCGCTCAGCCGGTTGATTGCGCCGCACGGTGTGTACTTCGTCGCCGGCAATCACGAACAATTCGGCGACGACAGCAAATATCTGAATGCGATTGCTGCCACCGGCGTCCGCGTCCTCAAGAATGAGAAAGTTAACGTCGACGGTTTGCAGATCGTCGGCGTGCCCTACCGCGATGCGGCGACAAACGGTGGTCTCGCCTCTGTCATGCGCCGCGTTCCGCTCGATCGCCAGCGCGCCAGCATCCTCCTGACACATGCGCCCGACGATCCCGCCACTGCGGAAGCGCTCGGCTTTTCACTGCAGCTCTCTGGGCACACGCATCTGGGCCAGTTCATCCCGTGGAGCTGGATGGCCCGCCGTGTTTACCGCCAATTTGTCTACGGCCTGAGCCGAATCGGGAAAATGCAGGTCTTCACTTCCAGCGGCGTGGGCACATGGGGGCCGCCGCTCCGCCTGGGTTCCAACCCCGAAATAGTAATGCTGGAATTCGAATAGCTTGTGTAGGGGCGGACGCTCCGTGACCCGGAGCGAAGCGAAGGGGAGCGTGTAGTCGATGTAGGCTGATGCGACTTCGCCGATCGACAGTGCTCAGTGAGTCACCAGGGACAGTAGGAGCGCTGCGGCGAGGCGGGCGAGGACGAAGTGCCTTTCAGATGCCACCTTTTTTCGCCAAGCATGTGGCCACGATCTTCGCGCACGCTTCAACAAATTCCTGCTCTGGCTTGGTGAAAGTGCTGGGGAAGTAGCTCTCCACATCAAGTTCCGCAGCGAATTTGCTGTTCACAAACATGGGCACAACGATCTCGCTGACCACCAGCGACGAACCTGCCAAATACCGCGGATCTTTCCGGACGTCATCCACGATCACGGTTTGCCCGGTGCTCGCGGCAGCGCCGCAAAGCCCGGTATGCAGCGGGATGCGAGCATTCGGCGTGAAACTCCCGACGTAGGGGCCCACGATGAGGACTCCCGCATCGTGGGGATCGACGAGGTAGAATCCGACCCAGTTGTAACGCGTCATCGTCTCGTGGATGCGGGCGACAATGTGCTCCATCAGTGCGGTGGCGGACGGCGCGGTGCGAGCGACCCGCTCAAAGTCGCGCAAAAGTTTCTCGTGCTCGATCGCTGTGTTTCGCGCGTCGCCCCGGGTTTCGCTGGAGAGTTGGCTCACATTCCACCCCGTCACTCGATATTCTTCAGCATTCAAACTGAGGTTGGAAGAGCAGGTCAGTGACGATGGTCACGGGGCCGCGTGCCCTATTTGGCTCCAAGGCCCGGATCGTGCTGCCGTTGTACGCAACGTGATTTTAAACACACGGTCACAGGAAGCTGTGATCCAGATCACAGCCCGATTTGAGCATCCGCCATACGCTCGGCTATGCTTGTAGCCAGCGAATAAAGGCGGACACCTCCATGCCAGAAAAGACGCTCACCGTCACTGACAATCGAACCGGCAAAACCTACACCATACCCGTCGACGACCACGGCACTATCCGCGCCATGGACTTGCGGCAGATCAAGACTGGTCCGGAAGATTTCGGTCTGATGACCTACGACCCTGCCTACATGAATACAGCGTCGTGCAAGAGCAGCATCACTTACATCGACGGAGACAAAGGCATCCTGCGCTATCGCGGATACCCGATCGAAGTTCTGGCCGAGCGCTGCACTTTCCTGGAAGTCGCTTACTTGTTGCTGAATGGCGAGCTACCCACCGAAAAAGAGCTGCAGAAGTGGGTCTACGACGTCACGCACCATACCATGCTGCACGAGACCACCAAGAAATTCATGGAAGGCTTCCGCTACTCAGCGCACCCTATGTCGATGTTTGTGAGTACGATCGCGGCACTTTCGAGCGTGTATCCCGACGCCAAGAGAGTCCATGACGCTGAGAACCGCTTGCACCAGATCATCCGCCTGATCGGAAAGGTCCCATCCATTGCCGCGATGTCGTACCGCCACAACGTAGGTTTCCCCTACGTTTACCCTGACAACGACCTCAGCTACACCGAAAACTTTATGAACATGCTGTGGAAGATGGTCGAGCCGAAATACGTCGCGCATCCGGCCATCGCGCGTGCGCTCGACATTCTCTTCATCCTCCACGCTGATCACGAGCAGAACTGCAGCACCAGCACTATGCGTACTGTGGGCAGCTCGGAGAGCGATCCGTATCTGTCAGTGGCGTCGGCCGCATCGGCGCTTGCCGGGCCGCTGCACGGTGGCGCCAACGAAGAAGTCCTGAAGATGCTCGACGAGATTGGCTCCAAAGAGCACGTCCCGGCCTACATCAAGAAAGTGAAGGAGGGCCACATAAAGCTGATGGGCTTCGGACACCGCATCTACAAGAATTACGATCCGAGGGCCAAAATCATCCGCTGGAGCGCCGAGCAGGTGTTCGAGGTCACGGGACGCAATCCCAAACTCGATATCGCTCTGGAACTCGAACGCATCGCTCTCGAAGACGATTACTTCGTGAAGCGCAAGCTGTATCCCAACGTCGACTTCTATTCCGGGATCATGTATCAGGCCATGGGCTTCCGGCCCGAGATGTTCACGGTCCTGTTCGCAATTCCGCGCACTGCCGGCTGGCTGGCCCAGTGGGAGGAACTGATGAAAGACCCCGAGCAGAAGATCGCACGCCCTCGCCAGGTCTATCTCGGCCCCGCGGAAAGGGAATTCGTGCCCATCGACAAGCGCGTCCCGGTGCCGATCCCCGCGGAATATCCGGCGCGGTAGTCACGAAGTCAGCAAAAATGCCCCGCACATGAATGCGGGGCATTTTCTTTTAATTCGGAGACGCGGAAGACAATCACCTGCGGCCGCGGCTGAATTCCACCTCGAAATTGAAAGTCCCGGTTTCATATACCGACGAACTCCAAGGCACACCCACCTTCCACTCGGAATGTGGATTGCACCCTCGCAGGCTCACCGTAAACGACACGCTGGCCGTGCCATTTGCCAGAATATCACCCAGCGAGATCGGGAATGCTCCCGGCGCAGTAACTACCGGAGTGCACCTCGGACCGGATTCCTGCTTCAGTGTGAGATTGTTGATTTGTGTCGCATACGCTGTCCCCGCATCCCCGTTCGTCGCGGTCAGCGTAATCACACGCGTATTCCCCTGTCCTGCAGTGACGCTGGCGGAAAACTTCAATCCGTATCCGGGGAGCTTGGTGGGGTCGACGATTCCCCAATAAGCCGGCTTGGCCTGCAGGTTCATGTCGAACGGTAACGGGTAATCCGTGCGGGACACAGGGAAGCTGTCGAGCCACGTATCGTCGTCAGCCATCCCCCATATCGTGACCGCACTGATCTTCCCACTCAATCGACGGAACAGATCGAAGTAACTTTTGTAGAGCCATCCCTGTTCGGCCAGAACCGCCGGCGGAATGTTCATCCCATAATTCGACGTCGTGTCCCCGGCGTTGTACACGCTCATATCGAGTTCCGTGATCTGCTGATCGATATCTGGAAAAGCTTTATGCACGGTGTTGATGGCATTTTCCATCGCCTTGACGCTCGGGTAATTGATGGCATTGTGCATCTCGTGCCCGACGCCATCGATGGGAATCCCGCGAGAGCGCAGGTCGCGCACAACTTTCACCAGGCAGGCCAGCCGATTCGGATCGGCCGTGCTGTAGTCATTGATGAAGAGCTTCGTGCCGGCTGGGGCATACTGACGGGCCGCCTGTAGGGCGACATCAAGATAGCTCTTGCCCAGCACGGTATAGAACGGGCCGTGCACCAGGCAATCCGGCTGATTCGGATCCAGCGGCTCATTCACCACGTCCCAGGCATACACCTGGTTTCCAAAATGCTGCACCTCGTTCTGAATATGTTCCTGGATGTTGGCGACGACTGTGGCTTGGTTGCCTGGTGAATTGGTACCGTCACCGACTGCATATGACGGAGTCTGCGCGCCCGTGGCCCACACCAGATTGTGTCCTCGAATGTGCATGTTGTGGCAGACCGCAACTCCCACCTCAGCATCAGCTGGACTGAAATTGAAGCTGCCTTTCGTGTTCTCGATCGAACTCCACTTCATTTCATTGCCCGATGTGATGCTGTTGAAGTGCATCGTCAGCAATTGCTCATGTGGACCTGAGAGGTCGGTTGAGTCGACCGCCGCTCCAACAGGGAAGTACCCCGAGAGCGTCTGGAACAGCGACGGAATATCCGTCTGGATGACCGGAGGCGCAACGTACGTCAGTTGGAAGTCGTCGATGTAGAACGACACCAGGTCATCGCCGCTCGCTGGTACGGTCTGGAAATAAAGGCTGGCTGCTCCCTGATCGTAGGCGTTCGACATGTTGTACCCAGTAACGCTGATCTGATGCCACTGTCCATCCGCAGCCACGGTCACGCCCGGATAACTGGTCACGCTCGGGTAGCTTGTATTCCCGCTGAGTGTGGTTTGGAGGCTTACGTTGATGACGTGGCTGGATCCGTCCGCAGGCGTAAACATGACCCATCCACTGATGTTGTATTTGGAACCGTTGTACATCTTGTTACTCACGTTGATTTGCGGTCCATCCCAATTGGCAATGCGGCCCGTGGTAAGCAGGCTGCCCGTTCCAGCGTGAGCGGCCGCCGTCGAATTGGCTACTGACGAGGAGCCGGAACGCGAACTCCAGCCGTCCGTACCGCCATCTTCGAAGTTGGTCGAGATGCCAGTATTGTCCTGTTGGCTTGGATCGGGCGGAGGCGGGGCCAGTTCGCTGATCACCACATTGCTCACGTAGAAGGAGTCGGTCGCGCTGCTCGACTGGATGTAGAGCACCAGTGCGCTCGGCGGCCCGGGCTGATTGCTGAAGCTGAAAGTGCCTTGCACCTTGGTCCACGCCGTGTTGGAAAGCGCGCCGGAAGTTCCGACATTGCTGTACGCCCCGTTCGTGGCACAGTCTTCCCGCTTGATCGAGATCGTTGCCGTCGGATTCGCCGCGTCCGGATCCGCCAGCAGAATGTAAGCGCTCACCTGGTAAGTGGCGCCTGCCAGGATGTTGTTTACGCCGAGCAGATTAAGGCTAGGCCCCATGTAACCCGCCGTGCGGTTCGCAATCAACAGGCTATTCGCGTTACCGGCCGGATCCACCCTCGGCGACACCACGTTAGTCAAAGTCGGCGAACCAAAGGGCGCCCAGCCATCAAGGCCGCCATCGCTGAAGGTATAAGTGGCTACTGGAGTTCCACCCGGTGGCGGCGCAATCTCGGTGATGACAATGTCGTCGAGATAGAAAGATTGCGCGCTGGTAGGCCCTATGAGTTGCGCGTATAGCAAGAGTCCAGTTTCAGTAGTTGCAGGAGTATAAGTTCCGCCGATCTGTGCCCATCCCGAATCGCTCACTGCCACCGTGTAATTGCCGATCAGGTCATAGCAGGCCCCGCCCGAGCAGGAAGCGTCGCTGCGCTTGACCGTGAAATTCGCGCTCGTCGCAGGTTCTCCACTCGTAAGGCGTACCCATCCTGTGATGGTGTACTGCGCTCCCGGAAGCAGAACGGAACTCAGATCGATGGAGGGTCCGCCAGTCCCGCTGGCGCTGGTACTCGTAAGCAGACTGTAAGAGCCGGTGTAGGCTGAGACATTGGTAGCCGCGGGCGTACTCGCCCCAAAGAAAGAGATCCAGCCGTCGGCGGTAGCATCCTCGAAGTCATAGGTCGCGACGGTTTGCGCTCTGAGCTGGACAGGAACGAATGCAAAAGCCAAGAGTGCGAGACCGTAAACGTTTACGATCCTGCGCAAAGAACTGAGCATCGGGGCTCTCCTTTGTGTCTACATGCGAGCGTGGGTCTGGAGCGGCTTTGCCACTAGGGCGCAGGCTGCTCAGGAAAACGGGGAAACCATCGGGTTCCGAAGCCGGGCGGGATTGTAGGCAGTATTTGAGCGGACGTCAATAGGGGCTTCTTCCTATATCGCTCACGATGTTCATAGGCGACAGAAGAAGCGCGTCTCGCCAGTCCAACGCAGGCCGACCGATCGGGGTTCCGCAAATATCCCCAACGGGTTAAAATCAATCAAAGCCTAACCCCACGACTTTGAAATGGGTTAGCTGATGGCTGAAAGCTGACAGCTGAGAGCTGAGTCGACAGCCCATCCTTCGCGATCGCGAAAAGGTATCCACAGGTTCCTGACATGTCCCAAAATAATGGCAACAATACAAACACTTCTCTCCGCCTCAAGACCGGCCTCGCCGAAATGCTCAAGGGCGGCGTCATCATGGATGTCACCGACGCACGCCAGGCCGAGATCGCCGAAAAGGCCGGAGCCGTCTCCGTGATGGCTCTTGAGCGCGTGCCCGCCCAGATCCGCGCCGAAGGCGGCGTCGCTCGCATGGCGAGCCCCAAAAAGATTCGCGAGATCATGTCCACCGTCTCGATCCCCGTAATGGCCAAGTGCCGCATCGGTCACTTCGCCGAGGCCCAGATTCTGCAGGAACTCGGCGTCGACTACATCGACGAATCCGAAGTCCTCACGCCCGCCGACGAAGCGCACCACGTCGATAAGCACGCTTTCAATGTTCCGTTCGTTTGCGGTGCCCGCAACCTCGGAGAAGCCTTGCGCCGCATCGCCGAAGGCGCCGCCATGATCCGCACCAAGGGCGAAGCTGGCACAGGGGATGTCGTTCACGCGGTAAAGCACATGCGCCAGATCGTGCAGGAAATGAAGATCCTGACAGTGCTCAGCGAAGAAGAGCTTTATGCCAAGGCGAAGGAGCACCAGGCTCCGTACGAACTAATCAAGATGGTCGCCAAAGCAGGGAAGCTCCCGGTCCCGAATTTCTCTGCAGGAGGAATCGCCACACCCGCCGACGCAAGCCTGGTAATGCAACTAGGGGCAGAGGCTGTCTTTGTGGGCAGCGGCATCTTCATGAAGAACTCGACCGAGTTCGCCGATCCCGAAGAGGCCGCCAAGCGCGCCCGCGCAATCGTCCTCGCCGCGACGCATTATCAAGACCCTAAAGTATTACTTGAAGTCAGCGAAGACCTGCAGGGAGCCATGAAGGGCCTCGCCGTCAGCGCGCTCGATGAAGCGCACATGCTGCAGACTCGCGGCTGGTAAGCGTGCTGGGCGGACCAACTAATGTCCGCCCAACCTTGCACCGACAAGAGCTTTCTATCCGCTTCCACGAGAGCTTCGCCTAGCCAAGGTGTGCTCAGCTGCGAGCTCGCGCAGGACTTCGTGGTGCCCTCCGATTGCACCGCACACAACTGCAAATCGCATCACGCGCCTCGTTGTGGTTGAGACTGGTGCCACTTGCGGCTAGAATACCCGGACAATTTTCCATGCGGAGACACCATGAAACTCGGATTCGCTTTGCCCAATATCGGTCCCGTAGCCACACCAGAGGCAATCGCGAAGGTGGCCCAGCGCGCCGAGGCCCTTGGCTATCACAGCCTCTGGACGGTGGAGCGCTTGCTGTACCCCGTAAAGCTCCAGAGTCCTTACCCCGCAACTTCCGACGGATCGTTGCCTGAACCTTACAAGCATGCTCTCGATCCGCTCGACGCTCTCACTTTTGCGGCTGCCTCCACCTCGAAGATCACACTCGGAACCAGTGTTCTTGATATCCCGTATTACAACCCGGTTATGCTGGCGCGCCGCCTGAGCACGATCGATGTTCTCTCCAAGGGCAGATTACGCGTCGGTCTCGGCCTGGGATGGTCCAAAGATGAAATGGATGCGACTGGCTCCGACATGAAGAAACGTGGAGCCATGGCCGACGAATTCCTGCAGGTCCTCAAAGCTATCTGGACGACGAACCCTGTCGAATTTCAGGGAACGTTTTACCGCGTGCCGAAGTCATACATCAATCCCAAGCCGGTTCAGAAACCCCATCCTCCGATTTACCTGGCGGCGTTTGCGCCGGCCGCGCTGAAGAGGCTGGCAACTGTGGCGGACGGCTGGAATCCCGTGTTGATTCCGGCAGCCGGCATGGCCCAGATGTTCGAGCAGGTAAAACAGATGGCGAAAGACGCCGGCCGTGATCCCTCGACCTTGTCGCTGATCGTACGGGCCATTCTCGAAATTGCCGACAAGCCGCTCGGCAAGGATCGCATGATCTTCAGTGGCTCGCTCGAGCAGATCGCCGAGGACACGAAGGCTTGTGCCGCCATTGGAGCGCACGAGGTCTTTTTCGATCCTGCGTTTTCTGCAGGAGGCCAGTCCCTCGATCTGTGGATGTCCCTACTCGGTCAACTGAGAGGACTCGCGGCTTAGGCAGTTACACCTTTCCCCAACTCGTGACTCGCTCTGGCGTGATGCGGAAAATGAGAGCGTCCTCGTCGAGCAGGCCGGCAGCGTATTGCGGATACTTCGCCTTCAAGCGTGCAAGCGCGCGCTTGTGTTCTCGCTCCGCCGTGACCAGTGCCGCCTTCCCGCGCACCAGCACATACCAAAGCCGGTCCCAGTCGTCGTCGTATTCATCGACAAGGAATGCCACTTCCGGCGTTGTCTGAATATTCTTGAGCCGGGCCAGTTGTTGTGCGGCGACACGCTTTGGCTTGCGATCAATCCCGCTGTAGAGAACCGATCCATCAAAAACAAAACAAACTGGAATAATGTGCGGGGTGTTCTTCGAATCGACGGTTGCCAGCCGCGCAACCCGAGCCGCCTCCAACCTTGCACGCACTGCCGGTGAGATCGCTGATCCTGTATCGGTCATTCCTGAAGATAGTCCAGATAATCCTGGCGCTCGTCAGAGTTCTTACGCCAGAGCCTCCGCCATCGTCCGCATCTGAATCTGAATGATCCGGGATCCCGGCGATTGTGTGCAGGCAAACAGCACTGCCTCGGCGACATCTTGCGCCTCGAGCATCCCCGACTCCGCCACGCTCTTCTCAGTGCGGCCCTTTCCGAGCGCAAACTCCGTCTTGACCCCGCCCGGATTGATCGTGCCCACCTTGATTCCATGCGATCGAAGTTCCTTATCCAGTCCCTGCGCAAAGCCGACCTGCGCAAACTTGGTGGCACAATAGGCAGCCTCGCCTGCGAACCCATACACCCCCGCCATCGACGAAATCATCAGCACCAGCCCGGATTTCTGCTTGATCATTACAGGCACGACGTGCCGGCTGAACAGGAAGGTCGAGCGCATGTTGGCGTCCATCATCTCGCCGTACTCCTCCGCGCTGGTATCGACCAGGTTCTTGTAGTTCCCCATACCCGCGTTGTTAATGAGGATGTCGATTCGCCCGAAGGCTCGCACCGCCTCCTCAGCGGTACGGCGCGCGGTTTGCTCCTCACGGGCATCGCCCACGACAATCACAGCGCTCGAGCCGAGTTGCTTCGCCTCAGACGCAAGCTCTTCCATGCGGTTCTTACGGCGCGCCGTCAGCACCAGGCTGGCGCCCTCGCGCATCAAAGTCCGCGCACACGCCTGTCCAATGCCCGCGCTGGCGCCTGTAATGACAGCCACTTTGTTCTGCAGTCGTCCTGCCATGTATTCCTCGCTGGATGAAATGGTTTTCAGTTGCGCCAAGGATACTACGGGCAGAAGCCGAACTGTTGGTGCAAAGAACGAATCGTAGCTTGTAACCTTCCTCTCCGCCCGGCATCCCATCTGCGCCACCGCATGCGGGCGCAAAACTTGAAACTAGAAGCAGCGGGGAAGCCCTGTATAGGTCTCTGCTGGGGCGGACCGTGCTGTCTCACGGGCTGGCTCCGGCCGAGTTCTGGCCCCGTCGTCTACTCACGCAGCAGAACCAGACTGAAACAGGAGAGCATTGTGAAAAATCAGTTGTCGTATATCAGCGGGATGCTGATCATGTTATGCCTCGCAGGCGCGTCAGCCACTGCATCGGATCGACATAACGGGCAAAGCACTCTCGTCATAACCAGCACCAATGATGCCAGCGCGAATCAGGTCGTCGTATTCAAACTGAGTTCAGGAGACACGCCTTCGCTGTCGCTCGTGAACACCTTACCCACGGGCGCTAAAGGAGGCGCTGGGGGAAATGCGGGAGCCCTCCAATTCCGCGGCGAAACCGGAGCAGTCGTCAACTACGGTTCCAACACTCTGAGTCGCCTGGTCCGCGATGGCCACTCTATCCGGATAGCTGGCAGCATTCCACTTGCTTCCAACTGTGTGCAGCCAGTTTCCGTAGCTCTCAATAATAGACATGCCTTTGTCGTGGGCAGCAATTGCGCCGAAAGCCATTCCTGGCCCTCCGGGTTTGTGGACGGCAACACGGTGTCCCTCCCCGACAACTCGGCCGCGCAGATCGTTACCGGCGAGAGCTGGTCGGCAGTCACGCTTAAATCGGGCTCTGTGCTCCAGCTCGGCCTCACTCCTGGCGGCGCATTGAACGGCGCCAGTTCCACCGTGACTCTGCCACCGGATGCCAATGACACTCCTCTTGGCGCCGCCTTCTGGGGAGACCTTCTCGGACTCACTCCCGCCCACAGCCCGGACAGCTTCGCTTTGGTCGACAAGGCTGGAGACGTTTTTCCCGTCCTGGGTCCCCAGCCCGCATTCCCGACGAATGCACCCTGCTGGCTGGCGAAGGGACCTGGCAACATCTGGTATGCCGGCAACAGCCCGGGGCAGGCGATCTCCATCTTTTTCAGTGATGGCAAAGGTGGAGCGTTCTACAAATCTGTTCCGGTTGGCGGAGTGGCGACTGACATCAGCGTCTCTCCCGATGGGAATTGGCTCGCCGTGATCTTCACCGCGTCGGATGGAAGCGGCGGACGTGTCTCCGTTTTCTCCATCGATAGCTTTGGCGATCTGTCTTTCGTTGCTACGTCAGACCCGATCGGCATTGCTTCATTTAACGGGGTAGCCTTCAGCCAGTAAGCCCCCAGGCACGACGGCCCATCCTCGTCCGGCTTCACGGCCGGCAGGATGGGCCACTCACCCCCGATAGCTCCACACGGCACTATGGGCTGCGGTCGGGCTGTTGGATCGCCAGCGCCGAGGCATAGTAGCCGCGCCGTGCATATACCCGCAGTTTGTGTCCATTCTCCTCTGCAGTGATATCGATCGCTCGATAGCTCCCGTCGCGCTGAAACGAAGCGGGCCGGTAGGAAATCAGGTAACGGCTGCGGATGACTTCCTGCAATTCCGAAAGACTGCCTTGCAGCCTCGAAACAGAACCCGGTCGGTAGGCGGCGCCACCCGTGAGTTCGGAAAGAGTCTGCAAGGCCCGATCGCCCAGCATCGCACTCTCTTGTTCGTTGATGGCGTCTCGAGTGCTTACCGTGTAAATCGCAATCTCGCGACGAACGGCGCCGGCAATGGCTTCCTTCAACGTGATGTTGCTTGAATTATCTGCGCCGTCGCTGATCACTACCATCACACGCGCGACCGACTGAGCCTCGGCACGGCTTACTAGCTTTTCAGATGCGAAGTTGACCGCGTCCCACAGCGCTGTACCACCGGACGGGGCCAACTCCTCGATCGCATGGGCCATGCGCGCTTGGTCCGAAGTAAAGTCCTGCACCAGAAGCACGGAATTATTCACGCCGACCACAAACGCCTGATCGTCTGGGCCGGTTACGACCTTTTGAAGAAACTGAACCGCGGCCGCCTGTTCGAACTTGAACCGGTCGGTCACCGAGTTGCTGGTGTCGATGACAAGCCCGAGCCGCAGCGGAAGCTCCTTTTCACTGCGAAACTTCAGAACCGTATCCGGTGCGAGCCGGTTATCGCGAACCTGAATGTCGGAACTCGCTAGGTCGGTCACCGACTTGCCGCGATCGGTAACGGCGAACAAAATCGCTACTTCGTCCACACTGGAGCGGAATATAGTGCCCGGCGGTGAGGAAGTGGCTTTCGAAGGTGAAGGCGAGCTCTCCGCGACCATTCCTGCACAATCCCTGCAAACCGCGTCCGAGCTACGCTCGGCCTCCTCAATCTGCTCTCGCGCCGACAAGTTCTCGACAGCCTGCTCCGCCATCCGATTTACCACTTGCGGACTCATTCCGGTCGGAATACCGATCGAGTAAGTAACCTTTTGTACTGGATCGAACTTCAACTGAGCGCGCCGGCTGCCTTCTTCTTTAAGAGCATCCAGAATCTTGTTGAATTCCTCCGCCGACGGCGATTTCGGATCTTCCCTGAGCAACAGCCTGATCTCGTTCTGGGCGTCGCTGAGTTTGTTTTGCGCCTCCAAGGATGCGGCCGCGAAAAAGTGAACCAGCGCCGCTCCCTCATGTTTCCGGCTATGTACTAGTTGCGCCGTCGAAATCACCGCCGAATAGTCCTTGTTGGCGAATTCGGCGTAGGCGAGCGCGAGTTGAGCCTGTGTGTCCAATGGGACGAGCGCTGAAGCCTTCCGGAACGTTTCTTCCGCCGCCGCATTCTTCGTGAGTGCCAGTTGGGCACACCCCAGGTTGAGATAGGAGTTCGGCATGTGCTCGTCGAGCGCCACGGCCTGAGAAAACTCGCTCTCTGCCTTGTCGTTCTGCTTCTGGTTCAAATATGCAGTCCCCAACGCGTTGTGGGCGGCGACATACTTCGGGTAGATCGTGGTTGCCCGAGTCAGATGCTCGATGGCGCCTGCGACATCGTTTCGCATCAGCAATTGATAACCCTTCTGATATTCCTTTTGGGCTTTGCCCGGCGCCTTCAAATCGAGCATGGAAACAGAGCCGCTCGGCGTCTGCAAGGGAGTGAGACCCGCACTCCGGTTGTTGATGGTAAAGAAGTCGAAGTCCATCCTCGCCGACTGAATCCCGTCCAGTGCAAACGCGTTGCTGAAGCGGTTGGTTGATCCAGGGATGGTCAAGACCTGCGCCGCGGCCACGCAGCAGGACACCGCCAGAATCCCAGAAAGCGCAATTCGGCGAAACATCGGGTTTACCTCACATGGTGAGCTTCGCAGGGGAATCGCAGCCAAATCCTTCGCGGAAGTTTAGCTCCTAACTGCGTGCCAATCAATCCTGCTTTGACAGCCTTTCGTCGGATGACCACCTATCATGACAAGAGCGAAACTGCGATTGCTTCGAATCGTGGTGAGCTCAGGCTACGACTCACCGTCCTTTTCCGATGTTAGGATGTTCAGACCCATAGGCATGTCAGTCTCGATACAAGTCGTCTCTCCTCGGATGCTAGCCGCAGTTCGTCGTCAGGTGCGTGTTGGTCAGGTCGGCAGTGCGTGGCGGCCCGCCCTGGATCAGGTCTGGGCATTCCTGCGGCAAAATCCCGGCTTGCGAACCGATGGCCACAACATCTTCCTCTACCAGCATCCGGCCAAGGGAGAATCAACCATGGTAGCGGACTTCGGCGTTGAGGTGACACGTTCATTTCCCCAATCCGGCGAGGTTTTCTCTACAGAAACCCCAGCAGGAAGAGCCGCCAGCGCTCTGCATGTCGGTCCGTACGAGCGCATGGGCGAAACGCATCGTGCGATCCAGGACTGGGTGGCAGCCAATGGGATGACTCTAGGCGGAAAATCGTGGGAGATTTACGGGGACTGGACCGACGATCCGACGAAACTGGAGACGCGGATCGAGTACCTCCTCGCTTAGGACGCACTACAATAACGCTCTCATGTTCACCGTGCTCCGGCGCTTGGGACTCACGCGTAACACCGGCATCGTTTCGATTCGAACTGCGCTGGCTACCACGGCTTCGCTGCTTCTTGCGCGTGGACTGCGAATGCCCGAGTTCTACTGGGCACCGATTTCCACGATCGTGATTCTGCTATCGACTGTGAATCCGATGACTTTGGCCTGGCAGCGGTTCGTCGGTACAGCGGCCGGCGCATTTTTGGCCGCGCTGATCGCCACATATTTCCGCCCCGGTTGGATTCTGTACGGAGCCGCCATTTTCCTGTGCGGAATTCTTTGTTCCATCCTCCGCGTCGCTGGCGCGTATCGTTTCGCCGCCATCGCGCTCAGTATCGTCTTGCTGATTGCCCATGATCGCTCGCCTTGGGTTGTGGCGACTCACCGTTTTGTTGAAGTATCACTTGGCATCGCTGTCGCATTGCTCATGACCTTGCTCTGGCCCCTGCCATCCCAGGCTGGTTAGCCGGAAACCCTGAACCGTACAGCCTGTCGAAGTCATTCCCATCCTGCGCGAACCTCGCGCGCGATCCATTAGAATGTGAAAGAGGTCTTGCGTTCATTGGTTCCCTCGCCCTGGAGCAGGTAAATCCTCAAATGAAGATCGGCGTTCTCGCATTACAAGGCGATTTCGACGCGCACCGCCGCCGGCTCGAAGAGCTGGGCGTGGAGGTCCTCCTTGTGAAGAAGCCCGAGCAACTCGACCACATCGACGGTCTTGTGATCCCAGGCGGCGAATCCGGTACTTTCCTCAAACTGCTCGGTGAAGCTGGGTTCGAAAAGTTAAAGAACTTTGTGAAGGCCAAGCCGACCTTCGGTACTTGTGCCGGCGCCATCCTTCTCGCATCGGAGGTAGAAAATCCCGACCAGGTAGGACTGGGTGCACTCAACATCCGCATTCGCCGCAACGCCTACGGACGCCAGATCGACAGTTCGATCCGGGAAGGGAAGTTCTTCGCCGGCCTCAACCATCACTTGAAGGATGCCCGGGCCCCCGATAGTTCGCCGCTCGAAATGGTTTTCATTCGTGCGCCGAAGATCGTGTCCATGGGCGAAGGCGTGGAAGTCCTGGCGACCGAGGGCAACGATCCGGTCGCTGTTCGCCAGGGCAGGGCCATGGCCGCAACCTTCCACCCCGAACTCTCCGACGATCCTCGCGTCCACCAGGCCTTCCTGGCCATGGTCTCCAACGGCAAGTAATTAACAATGGATCGACGTGGATTTCGCAGATCCGCACGGATAGATCTATTCAGCATCGATCCGTAGAAATCCGTGTTAATCCGTGGCGCCCAAAAAAAGTGCTTGACATCGGACTTATGTAACGATATGGTTACGCATTATGCGTGACCGTTCGGTTATATATTCGAGAGCCCGCAACCACGAGGCCACTTTCCAGGCCCTCGCCGATCCGACCCGTCGCGCCGTTCTCGATCTCTTGCGCCGTGGGGCTCAGCCTGCAGGCCAGATCGCCAACGCTTTTCCGGTCTCGCGCCCGGCAATCTCGAAACACTTGCGTCTGCTTCGCCGGGCTCATCTGGTGCGAGAGCACAGGGAAGGCCGCAATCGCATTTATCAGCTGAATCCCCAGCCGCTCCGGGCTGTCGATTCCTGGATCGAGCAATACCGTGTCTTCTGGGCTGCAAGCCTGAATAACCTGAAATCCTTTGTAGAAGCCGAGTATGCCCGGGAGATGGAAGAAGACGCCCGCAAGAACAGATGAATCGCGACGGAAATCTCCGTCCAAAGAAAGGAAAACTCCTATGACGAACCAGAGTCGTATCACAACCCGCATCGTGATTGCTGCCATCGTGCTAACGAGCCTTGCTGCCCTGGCGCAAACGGACGCGCAGAAAGCCTTCGCAACCATCAAGACTCTTCCTGGAACCTGGGAAGGGGACACTAATATGGGGCCGGTAAAGGTGACTTTCAAGTCGACTGCAGGAGGCTCTGCCGTCATGAGCGAGATCCTCGGCAAGGAAGACATGGTCACGATGTTCAATCTGGATGGGCCAACTCGTCTTCTAATGACGCATTACTGTGCCGCAGGAAACGAGCCACGCATGGAAGCTTCCGTTGCGCCTGATGGGAAAGTCATCACCTTCAACTTTGTGGACGCAACGAATCTGGCAACGCCCGACGCCGGCCACATGCAAAAGATGGTTCTTACATTGATCGACAACAATCACCACACGGAAGAGTGGACATTTGTCGACCACGGAAAAGAGCACAGGGAAGTATTCGACCTGCACCGCAAATCATAGCGTCGGAACGAAAGGTCGAATGAAAGAAGGCCTTGCTGCCCCTGGTCACCGGCCACTGCATACAGGAGAGAAAAAGAAATGGCTACCGCCACCATCACGCCCGATCAAAACGCCGTCATTGCAGAAGTCTTCATCGCCGCGCCTCCCGCTCGTGTATTTCAGGCGATTAGCGATCCCAGCCAACTCCCCCGCTGGTGGGGCCAGGAAGGTTTGTACCGCGTTAAGAAGTCGACGATGGACGTTCGTCCCGGCGGCAAATGGCGCAGCGACGGCGTGGGCGCCGACGGCAAGGAATTTTATGTGGAGGGCGAGTACCTCGAGGTCGATCCTCCCCGGAAACTTGTTCACACCTGGATCGGCAGCTATACCGGCACGCAGAAAACAGTAGTGCGCTGGGAACTGGAACCAGAAACCGTGAATGCACTGCACCCCAGCGGTCCCAGAAAATCAGGCACGGGAACGCGCGTGCGTGTCACCCAGGAAGGCTTCGCCGGCAACCTCGACCAGGCCAAGGCCCATGGCGAGGGCTGGAAGCGCGTCCTGGGCTGGCTGGAAGCTTTCGTCACAAAAGCCGAGTAGCTTCTTATGTAGGGGCGGACGCCTCGTCCGCCCCGCACCCCTGAGCGAAGTGAAGGGGCGCGTGTGCCGCGCTAGGAGCGAACCATCAGCCGAGGTCTGCCCAACACCCCCCTGCTCGCCTTTCCCCGCCTCAGCAGTCGAACTACAATGTCCCCGCAATCCATTCCCTGGAGGAAGAATCCATGCGAAAACTCCCGTTTCTCGCGGCAGCCCTGTTCGCCGTTACGTTGGCGCTTCCCGCTCACACGCAGGAAGCCGCAAAGAACACCGCTGTCAAACCCGCCGACCCCGAATCGAAGGTCGTGCTTGATAGCTGGAACGATGTAGGGCGCAAGCTCATCGCCATGGCCGAGGATTTCCCCGAAGACAAATATGATTTCAAACCGACTCCCGCCCAGCGCAGTTTCGCCGAACAGTTACTCCACGCAGCCGGTGCGAACTACTACTTCATCAATCTTGTGATCGGTCAGAAACCTCCCGCCGAAGAAGATCCCAAGCGAGACCAATACAAAACCAAGGCCGACGTCGTCGCTTTCGTGAAGAAGTCTTTTGCGGACGGTGCCGCCGCAATCAAATCCAGGGGCGACAAAGGAATGCGTGACACGATCGTGGATCCGTTCGCGCATCAGCAGGTGCGGGTCATCGATTACGCCTACGGGTTCATCGAACACTGCGGCGAACACTACGGCCAGCTCGCAGTCTACTATCGCGTGGCAGGACTAGTTCCACCCGAATCGCGACCAAAGAAATAGTCGTAATGATGCGGCGCGGGCCCTCGCCCGCGCCTTACTGAATCCGGCGCAGGAGGCGATATGAAGAATCACTGTACCCTCACTCTCCTAACGGTTCTCAATCTCGGCACGATGGTGGGTCTGATCGTAAGCCAGATTCACCCGGTTCATGCTGGCAACTCTGTGAACGTCCTTCGAGGCAGCGGTCTGGAGATCGTGGATGCTCAGGGAAAGGTCCGTGCATCGATTCAAGTCTTACCGGAAGGCCCAGCCCGCAAAGCCGATGGCTCGATAGCGAAAGAGGGAAAGATCTATCCGGAAACCGTGATCTTCAGATTGATTCGTCCGGATGGACGCCCGTCGGTAAAAATTACGACGTCAGAGCAGGGCTCGGGACTTACTCTCGGAGGAGGGATCGACCCCACCTACATCGTGATAAACGCTGATGGCGGGGATCCCTCGTTGTCCCTGACGAACAAGGACGGACGACTGCAGCAGGTCAAACCATAGAAAACTTGACCCGCCCTCACCGGTAAGCGTACGGAGACCTCTGCCTGCGCTCCGGGAATATCTTTATCATCGCCATTCCTGCGAGGAACCCTCCTACGTGAGCCCAAAATGCCACGCCTCCAACATCGCGTCCCGCATTCATCGACAAGCTGGCCGTCCCATTCAGAAACTGGATCACGATCCACTCTCCGAGCACGATCCACGCCGGAAGGTAGAGGACAAAAACAAAGAACCAGGTCAAGACACGGGCTCGTGGATACAGCAGAAAGTAAGCGCCTAACACTCCAGCAATGGCTCCGCTGGCTCCGACCGTTGGAACGTTCGAATGCGGATTGATGATTACCTGCGTCGCCATCGCGATAAGTCCACCGAGGACGTAAAAGACGAGATACTTGAAATGTCCGAGGTAGTCTTCAACATTGTCACCGAAGATGTAGAGAAACCACATATTGCCCAGCACGTGCATCCAGCCCCCGTGCAGAAACATGGATGTGAAGAAGGGAAGTATGACCTCCGGCAGCGTATATCTGGGCGAACCCGCCAAAAATGCCGCCAAATGGGCTGGCACTTCGCCATAGACCTTGGCAAACGCTAATTCCCCCCGCGGCCCCAGCGTCCATTGATAGAAATAAATGAGGATATTCAGCACGATCAAGAACGTGTTCACGAAAGGCGTGCTGTAGGTTGGCTGATCGTCTTTGATCGGAAACATGGCGGAGAGTCAGTAATTTGGTAAGTTTGTAATCGGGAAATTGAAAAGCCTCAGATCTGAGGATAGCCGGAAGAGGGCTTCCCAGGTTCAATGACCAAATTACTCAACTACAAAATTACCAAATCCCGGTGAACGGCGTACTCATTATCGACAAATCTCCTGGCCTGACCTCGCACGACGTAGTCCACCGTGCGCGCCGCATCCTCAATCAGCGATCGGTCGGCCACCTCGGAACTCTCGACCCGATGGCCACCGGCGTTCTACCGCTCGTGGTCGGCAGCTTCACGCGGTTGGCGCAGTTTTATCTCAGTTCAGAAAAAACCTACGAAGGCACAGTCCGCTTCGGCTTTTCGACCGACACCTACGACGCCGAGGGCGAACCGACCAGTGAGCCGAAAAAGGTCGCACTGAGCAGGGAAGAGTTGGAGAACATTGCCGGCCGCTTCCGGGGAATCATCTCGCAAACCCCGCCGCCCTTCTCGGCCAAGAAGATCAAAGGAATCCCCGCCTACAAGCTCGCACGCAGGCAAAAGGAAGTCCGTCTCGAACCCGTGCAGGTCGAAATCAAGGAGTTTGAGATTGTCTCCACTGATGCCGATCGCTTAACCTTCCGTGCCCGCGTAGGCTCCGGCACGTATATGCGCTGCGTCGCTCACGACATGGGAGAGTTCCTGGGATGCGGAGCCCATCTCGAATCTCTCCGTCGCAACAGCGTAGCCGAGTTCACCCTGGCCGAAGCTCACACTCTGGAAGAAGTCGCTGGAGCGAAAGTTCCACTGGCGGGTTCGACAGCCCCACCGGACCATTGTCCCATAGGGGCACTTGCACTGCTGGATGAACTCTTCGTCCATCCTCGCAAGCTGCTCCCATCCCTTCCATCAGTCACCGCCGACGAAATGACTGTCGCTTACATCCGCAGCGGACGGCCCGTGAATCTGCCCGAACTTTCCCGCGCCCGCCAGGTGAAGGTCTTTTCCGGACAACGGGACCTGATCGCCATCGCCACCCGAGTCGCCGGCACGCTCTTCCATCCCAAGATCGTCCTGTGCGGCTCGTAACACCTCGCCCCACTGAACTCGAAAGGCAGTGAAGCGACATGAGGAATAGAATGAGGTGCCCCACGTCTTCATTCAGGAGATCGCTAATGTCCCCGTGCCCGCGCCACAGTCTGAATTTTGTAGCCGTCGCATTCTTCGCCACTTCGCTGTTCGCCGCCGCCCAGAACGCCGACGTTGCTAAACTCCCACCCGTCCTCGACGTTCACGTCCACGCGATGGACGCAGATTTTCCCGGTATCTCGCCGATGTGTCCCAACACCTCGAAATTCACCGCCTCCGATCCGAAAGGGAAGGAAGAACCCTTCGGATGGGTCAAGGAGCCGTGCACTCCCGCTCTCTACCCATCAGCCCACGGTGAGTACATGAAAGATGTCCTGGCCGAGATGGAGCGCCTCAACGTCACCGCCGTTGTGTTCGGCGACCCGAAGAGTGTCCAAAAATGGAAGGACGCCGCTCCCAACCGAGTCATCCCCGGAACAGCATTCTCCAACGGAATGACGCCCGGGCAACGCGTCGCGATCGACGAACTCCGCAAGGATTTCACCACGGGCGGCTTTAAAGTAATGGGTGAGATCGGCCTGCAATACGAAGGACTCTCTCCCAGTGATCCCTCGGTCGATCAATATTTCGCCCTCGCCGAGGAACTCGACATCCCCGTGGCCATCCACATGGGCACCGGCGGCTCCGGACGTGCCAACGTGATCATGCCCAAATTCCGTGGGTCGATGGGCGATCCGCTATTGCTCGAAGGATTATTGGCAAAGCACCCGAAATTGCGCGTACAGGTCATGCACGCCGGCTATCCCATGATCGACAACATGCTCACGCTCTTACAGGCGAACTCTCACGTGTACGTTGATGTCGCCGGCCTGATCTGGAGTTATCCCATCAAGGAAGTCAACCGCTACATCGAACGCCTGGTCGATGCCGGTTTCGAAGATCGCGTCATGTTCGGCACCGACCAACTAATCTGGCCTAAGTTGATGGCGTATTCGATCAGTATCATCCAGAACGCCGACTATCTGACGACGGAGCAGAAACGGGATATCTTGTATAACAATGCGGCGAGGTTCTTGCGATTAGAAACGGCACCGACCAAGTAGGAGTTACCTGAAAGATTCTGTGGAAGTGCCAGCAGGATTTTTATGCTAAGCTTCCAGCGTTTATTTACCCGAACCTGATCGCTGCACGCGAACTCAACAACTAAGCCCCTGAGTTACTGGTCACAGGAGTTGGTATGAGATGCTCCGGTCTTTACGTGTATAAAATATGTCTGAGCTTGTTTGTCATTATCTTCCTGCCGTTAGCAACTGGACTCGATGGAACGGCGCAGCCGCCGGCACCTCTCGCTAAACGCAAAATCCAGAAGTCTTCCGTTGACACGTCAGTTCCGCTAACGACTCTGTTCTTTTCCCCAGTCATCTACAACACAGGCGGGTACGACCCTGCTTGGGTGACGGTCGGGGACGTCAATGGAGACGGAAAGCCTGATCTGCTTGTCGCCAATGCGCGAGGCGACGCAAAGACCGCCTTCAGCGCTAGCACGATCGGAGTGCTGCTGGGCAACGGTGACGGAACGTTCCAGAGTCCCTTAATCGTCAATTCCGGTGGGTCCTATTTGCATTCTGTTTTGCTGGCAGATGTTAATCATGATGGCAGGCTCGACATACTTGCCGCCAACGGTTGCACTTTGATTGGACAGGGAGTGTGCTCGGATGAGGGTGGAATCGGTGTACTTCTAGGTAACGGAGACGGAACCTTCAGCACCGCAGTCGACTACAACACAGGCGGGTTTGGCTACACCGGCCTCACGCTTTCAGCCGTGGATGTGAATGGTGACGGCAATCTCGATTTGATCGTTTTGAACAATTGCTCGAGTCCGTGCGATGCGAACGATCCGCCACAGGGATCCGTCAGCGTGATGCTAGGCAACGGTAAAGGAGCCTTCCAATCTCCGTCGGTCTATGCGTCTGGCGGTTATGTGTCCAGTGGTTTGGCTGTTGCTGATCTAAATGCTGATCAGGAACTCGATGTCGTTGTGGCTAATGTTTGTGGAAACGCTAATGTCGTAAATTGTACGACCCCGGGATTCCTCAACGTTCTCCTCGGCAGTGGTAACGGAACGCTGCAAACGTCAGTGCCATACGCTTCTGGGGGACAAGGCGCATCTACGGTTACGGTTGCAGACCTCAATTCGGACGGGATTCCTGATTTGATAGAGGGAATTGCGGGACAAACGGGTGCGGAAGCTTATCGGCGGACGGTAGCGTGGGAGTCCTCTTAGGTCGTGGAGATGGCACTTTCGAGCCTGCGACTAAGGCGGTCACATTCACAGCGAAAATCACCTCACCCACGGTTACCCCGATGGGCCCGGTGACATTCCACGTGGGGAAGACGGTGCTGGGAACGGCTCAACTCACTGCCGGAAAGGCGGTGTTCACAACGTCGTCCCTTCCATTGGGGGCCACCGTGGTGACTGTCACGTATCAAGGGAATTCGAACATCAAAGCCAGTTCGGCATCGGTGAAGCAAACGGTGCAATGAACCTCGGACAGCTCCGGGCAGGAGTGGAAACAACCCGACGCAATGTCCGATAACATGTATTATGTAAAATGCTGAAGACGTAAGCCCTGGGGAAGCACGACCCCATCTGTCATTTAGCGCACAGAGATAGACGCCGAGAGGACACTCAGCGACCTTCCTGGTGGGTTTACATCTTGTACTTTCCCAGATCCTCGTCGTTGAGTCCCTCCAGCCACTTCCGGAGCTCATCGCTGGTCAGCCGATCCGACATGTTGGCTGCCAGCTTTGAGGTCTTTAGCACAGTCTCTTCCACGAAGATCGGGCAATCCACCCGCAAGGCCAGAGCCAGCGCATCCGACGGCCGGGAATCGATGCTGATGACTTCCCCGCCACGCTCCAGCCAGATCACCGCGTAAAACGTGTCTTCCTTCAATTCCGTCACGACTACCTTGTGCACCTGCGTCTCAAGCCCCGTCAGAACATTCTTGATCAGGTCATGTGTCATGGGCCGTGGGGTCGTCACTTTCTCCATCTCGAGAGCGATCGCGTTCGCCTCATACACCCCAACCCAGATCGGTAACACGGTGTCGCCGCCAACATCCTTCAAGACCACGATGGGCATATTGCTTACCGGATCCATCATCAGTCCCCGAATTGTCATCTCCACTTCCATCGTGACCTCCCGACCCGACGACAAGCTACATTACCAGTTCGCCCAGCAGGCTGTTGGGAAAACTTGTCGTCACCAGCACCGGCACATAGTTTCCAACTCTCGGTTCCGGCGCCGCTCCCAGCGTAAAGTTCAGCGTCTTGTTCTGCGAAGTGCGTCCAATCCACTGGCCGCGCGCACCATTCTTCCCTTCAACCATCACTTCATATTGCTGACCGACGTATTTCCTGTAACGAGTGTTCTGGATATCTCGCTGCTTCGCCATCAACACTTCGAGTCGACGCGATTTTTCCTGCTCAGGAATCGCGTCATCCAGCCTCACAGCCGGCGTATTCGGTCGTGCCGAATATTTGAATGAGAAGACCCCGTCGTAGCCGACCTCATCCAGCAGGCTCAAGGTTTGCTCGAAGTCGGACTCCGTCTCTCCCGGAAAACCCACAATCACGTCAGTTGTGATGCTGATTTCCCGCTTGGCGGCTTTCATCCAGGCAATGCGCTCGAGATATTCTTCGCGCGTGTACAGCCGCTGCATCGCACCAAGCAACCTCGTCGAGCCACTCTGTACGGGCAGATGCACGTGATCGCAAAGTGTCGGCACGGCCTCGATGGCGTCAACAATGTCTCTGCCGAAGTCTCGCGGATGCGAGGTCGTAAACCGCACGCGGCGAATTCCCTGAACCTCTCCCACCGCCACCAGTAACTCAGCAAATGACTTTTTATCAGTGGGATCCCGGTAGGAATTAACGTTTTGCCCGAGCAACTGGATCTCCGTATATCCAAGATCTGCCATCTGTCGACCCTCGGCCAACACCGATTCCGACGTCCGGCTGCGCTCCTTGCCACGCGTAAAGGGCACCACACAGTATGCGCAGAACTTGTCGCACCCCTCAATAATCGTGATGTAGCCCCGATGCGGATTGGTTCGGGCCGTGAACTCAGTCTCAAAGCACTTGTCGGTCTGGCGGTCGTCCAATCCGGTGATGCGAACCAGGTTATCCGGAGACGTTTTCTGATTTTCCGAATTCCCGTTTCCCAACTGGATCAGCATGCCGGGCAGATTCCGGTACGAAGCCGACCCGCACACCAGCGACACATGCGGCGCACGCTCGAAAATCTTCTCGCCCTCCTGCTGCGCCACGCACCCCAGCACGCCGAATGTTTTTCCTTGCGCCTGCAGCTTCTTGTAATCCGCCAGCCGGTGAAATACTTTCTGCTCAGCTTTATCCCGAATCGAGCATGTGTTGTAGAGAATCAGATCGGCCTGCTCGACCGTCTCCACCTGCCGATATCCTACCTGCACCAGCGTACCCACGACCTTCTCTGAGTCGTGGACATTCATCTGGCAGCCGAACGTTTCGAGGTAGAAGGTCTTCTGCGTGGTTTGTTCGCCAACCCCAGACATATAGAGCCAGTATAGCCGTCCTTCGCCATTTCAGGCACGAATTACAACGCCCACGAGGCCGCCGCGCGGTGATCCCAGCAGTGCTCGTTGTATAATCCCGCCGCTGTCCTCCCCTAGTTCCGCTTTCATTGGAAAGAGGAATCCCATGCAACGAGCCGTCGTGTCTTTCGTGCTGTTGTCCGCTCTTTTGTCTCTCAGTCCGCGTTCCTGGGCAAGTTGGAAATTTGTCTCGACCGGCGCCGCCACGGCTATAGGCACACCATCATGCGCCCAGCTCTTGACCAGCCACGTTGTGTGCGCGGTTCGCAACGGAAAAGCCGGCATGATGGTCAACGAATTCAACGGGGCTTCCTGGCGCGCGTGGACAACTCTCGCCGGTACCGTCACTTCCGACCCGAGTTGCACCAGCGACGGCAATGGCAACGTAATCTGCGCAGCCGCCGCCAGCACCGGGAAATTGCAATGGTCGATTTTCAACGGCACCACGTGGTCCACGCCGGCGCTACTGAGCGCGGCCCTTTTTTCCGCGCCCAGTTGCGCTCAGTATATTGTCGGCCAGGTGCTTTGTGTGGCCCGCAACGCCGGTGGCGGCCTCGCCTATACCCTCTATAACGGCAGCACATGGCACGCCATCGCGAACCTGGCCACCACAGCCATCTCCCAACCGAGTTGCACAAACGACGACAACAACGCCGTGATTTGTGCCGTCTACACGAAGGCCGGAAACACTGAGGTCAATCGCTATGCGAACGGCGCCTGGGAAGGATTCCTTAACGTCGGAGGCGTTGCTGGCGGTGCCCCGGAGTGCATCTCACTGAACCAGAACGGCAACGTGTACTGCTTCGCCGAAGGCTACGTCTCAAGCATCTACGGCACTCGCTATAACGGACGAGCCTGGACCGCGGCCAACTGGAGTGTGTATGCCGGTCTCGGTGGTGCCGTCACTGAAAATGCCGGTTGCACATCGCAATCCCCCGGCTTGCTCGTCTGCGGAGTCACCTCCGTTACCGACAATGCGTTCTACTCCGATGTCTGGAGCGGCACGTCCTGGTCGGGATGGGTCAAGATCGGTAGCAGCGGCACCGGCTCCCCCGCGTGCGCTCCACTCGGCACAGGACAAGTCGTCTGCGTGATGATGGGCCTCAAGAATCAGCTGACCAGCGTGGTTGGGCCCTAGTAAAGAAAAGTATCGCTACAGAGTTCCCGCGCTCGGAAGAATCTCCAGCGTTTCGACAGTCGCGTTCGATGGAAGAACGATCGCATTGATCACGGCCTCGGCCACAGTCTCGGGGGAAAGCATTTTTCTGCGCGGTGCTTCCGGCCAAAGCGTGTTCCAGATATCGGTTTCGGTAGCCCCCGGCATCAGGCCGATGACGCGAATTCCCTTTCCGCGCAACTCTTCGCGCAGCGTGTTCGTAAACCCTAGGGCGGCGTGTTTCGACGCAGTGTAAGCCGCGGCCCCCGCGAAGACGCGCGTAGCCGCAATCGAAAGATTGTTGACGATGGTGCCGCCGCGCGGTATCAACTGGAGCGCAGCCTGCGTGATCAGAAATGTCCCATCGAGATTTGTCGCCAGGATATCCTTCCACACCGGATATGGAAGTCTCTCCACCGGCAGGTTTGCGTGCGCGATACCCGCGTTGTTGACCAGGATGTCGATCCGGCGAGTCTGCCGACGGACGATTCGGATCAAATCATCAACCGAATGCGGATCTCGTACATCGCAGGGATAAGTAAGCACACGTATCTTCTTACGTGTCAGTTCCCTGCCGATCCTTTCTAAGGTTCTTCGTTCACGACTGGTCAGAATCAGATCGCAGCCTTCGGCGCCCAGTCTGTGAGCGATGGCAAGACCGATCCCCCGGCTCGCTCCCGTGACGAGAGCGGTTTGGCTACGGAGTCGGTTGACTGGTGAGCGTCTCGTCATCGCTCAACCGCAACGCCGCATTTAAAAGGAGTTAATGTAGTGCTGGAGACAATCGCAAGAACAGAAACTGTCCCAGGAACTTTTCTCACTGGAGGCGCCGTTTCCTTGCCTTTGACATCTGGCGCAGCTTTACCAGAGCCATCTCCAGACCCGACCGGGCAATATCAGACAGGTCCAGATCAAACTCTTTCGCCAAAGTTCGAAACTCCCTGTCCATGCTGATGGGAATCCGAAAAGTGTATGGCAGCCCGCGTTCCCTTTCGGCGGCCGTCAGGAGCCTGGTCAGTGGGTCGTTTTCAACATCGGCCGCCTTCTCAGCAGCCACCGCTTCCCTGCTTTCGATGACGTCAGTCTGTGGCTCCCCCTCCGACGGAGGAGCAACTTCCATCGCCGTCGGCACATCGAGATCGCTGCCTTTTAGAATTGGACGTTCGCGGAGTTCGCTGAAGTCTGCGCCGAAGTTAATACCGCTGCCGCCCTCTCGCTTGTTGCTGCTAGCCATTTAAGAATCTCCTCTCTTAGGGACAAATATTCAAGTGCTCCTTTACTTTCTGGCGCGAGTTCAAAGATGGTAAGGCCAGCATCACCTGTCCGCCGAATGTCCTCCCGATGCACAATCTCGCTCTCCAGAACACGAATCGGCAGGCCCATTAGGTTCAGCACCAACTGGGTCCGCGCACCCTTCGCCGAGTTCGTTCGGGCGTCGCGATTGTTGATGAATGCAAGAACGTCCAAATCCGGCTTGGTGCTTTCGCGAATCGCCAGGAGCCACTGCAGGAACCCAACCAGCGCTCGCAGGTCATGCCCAGACGGCACCACCGGTATCAAGACAGCGTTTGACACCAATACCGCATTCCGCAGCACTTCCCCGTCTTTCTCTCCTGGATCTCGCGGCGGACAATCAATGAGCACCACGTCATAGGGATCCACTGCTAAAGCGGCCTTGAGGAAGTTCCGGACATTTGTGGATTGCAGTCCCAGAACTTCGTACGTACAGCCGGCCGCCTGCCCGGTTCTTCTCCATGAAAAAGCACTCGACTGGCTGCCATCAGCATCAACAATCAATGTGCGATAGCCCCTCGCCACGAATGCGCCAGCCAAATTGGTGGCCGTAGTGGTCTTACCGCTCCCACCTTTTTTGTTTGCAACCGCTATGATTGTCGCCATGCCCCGCACCATATCGCTGTCGAGGCTGTGAATGGAGTTACTATTCTGATTCCGCATGCACGCGCGGCGCACATACTGCCAAACAGGGCGTACTTCCTTTGTCACAAGGGCCTGACTTCATGGCCAATGTAAGACAGCGCGTCTTACATTCTGTCTGACAGACATTCCGACAACGCTCGCTTCCTTGTGTCTGAGGTACGCCAGCTCCAAGGGTCAGCACGTCTTCCCCGCGAATCGCACCGCTTATATAGCGTACCCATGGCGATCTATTATGATGTCCTAAGACGACCGGCTCCCTCCGTGCACCCGGGGATGCTCGGTCTGATCCTTCACTCTACTAACAACTCCCACATAGCAATCTTCGATCAGGTGGCGAGTCCCTCCTTCCTAGAGTCCTTCCCCTGGCCACGACGACAATCCGTTCATCCGCTCTTCCGAGCATCGTATAGCCCAGTCCCCTTCGCTGAATCCCTGCTGAATCCCCTATCTCTGTCCAGATCCATAATCGAATGCTGGTTTCGGGAGTCTGTAAGTTCCGGCCTACAAGAATATTGACTGAGTCTGGCGATCCCGTTGCCAAAGGGCACGCCTGAGCGAGGCGCTTATCGACTGCTATATAACAGGATCATTTTCGTATTAGCTCGCACACGTGCGGCAATGCCAAATCTTAAAGTAGAGACCCCCACCTCCCAGAGCTGGGCCAGTATCACTAAGGGACGTAATATCATATACATGCAATGAATAGTTAAACAACGCGCCGGCGGGGACTCTACATCTTGGGCTTACTTGTTAGTTAACAGCTGAGGATGTTTGCTAATTAGTTAATACGAGAATTGTTTTTGGGCGGTTCTCGCCTTACCACTAGATCTTGTGGTTCGCGGATGCGCCAGGTTTCTTCAAGAAGTGGTCGAGGATAGCGCAGCCTTTAATGGAGGAATAAAGCGATAAGATAAATATCCGGGAACTTAAAGTGGCACTTCACTGTTTGTCGTGTGTTTCGATTCGCGGCGTTTTCGCTGTAGGGGCGGACGCCTCGTCCGCTCCGCGCCCCTGAGCGAAGCGAAGGGCGCGTGTCGCCGGCCACCTGAACCCCGATCGTGTACCTAGCACCCGGCGCGCGGAAGCCAGACGAAGGCCGTCCGGCTCTACACAACCCGCGCCGTTCCCTCTACACCCCGTTCGGCCGCTGCCGAATCAACGACAGGAACTCTCCGCGCGTCTCCTCCTCGTTGCGGAAGCATCCCAGCATCGAACTGGTGACGGCAGCCGAGTGCTGCTTCTCCACGCCACGCATCATCATGCAAAGATGACGAGCTTCAATTACAACGCCAACTCCCTGCGGTTCGATCACCTTCTGGATGGTCTCGGCAATCTGGGTCGTGAGCCGTTCCTGAATCTGCAGCCGCCGCGAGAATAGCTCCACCAGTCGCGGAATCTTGCTAAGCCCGATCACTCGCCCCTTAGGGATATATGCCACATGTACCTTCCCGAAAAAGGGCAGCATGTGGTGCTCGCACAGACTGAACATCTCGATGTCTTTTACGATCACCATCTCGTCATACGTAACCGTGAACAGCGCTCCCTTTAACAGCGCCTCAGGATCTTCTTGGTAGCCCTTGGTAAGAAACTTCATCGCCTTGTGGACACGGTCGGGCGTCGCCGCGAGCCCTTCACGGTTGGGGTCCTCTCCGAGGCGCACCAGAATCTCGCGCATCAACTCTTCATAGCTGGCACTGGTCAGAGTAGGTACTTCTCTCGATTTTTCGCTTTCGATAGTCTTCATTGAGTTAGAGCCTTTCGCAGGCACGGATCAGCAGAGCACCTCACGGACTTCACCCTGACGTTGTCCTTCATCCTTCGCGATTCAACTACAGTTTTGCCGAGCGCTTCAGGGCTGCGATCAAGCCCACCACGGGAACGGCCTCAGCCACTGCGGTGAGCCGCTAGGCCAATCCTTACCAAGGCGGCCCGTTGTCGCCCGTGTACTCGAACGAATTCATCATCGTTTCTTCCAGTCTCACTCGTTCCAGATGAGCGTGAGAGAAGCTTCGCTGCAATATTTCAAAGATCTCAATACATAGATTTTCCGTGGTAGGAACGGTTACAGCAAATTCCTTCCTGGTATTCAAATTCTCCAGGTGATAGCGGCAGAGCACTTCCCTTTCCACGCATGCATCCAGATCGACCAGGTTACATACCATCCCGGTCGTCGCGTCGACCGGCCCGCTGACGGTCACTTCGAGCGCATAGTTGTGACCATGCCCATGCGGATTGTTGCATTTGCCGTACGTCGTAACGTTCTCCGCATCCGACATTTCGGGACTATGGAGCCGATGCGAAGCGGAGAAACGGTACCGGCGGGTAAGGTGCGCTCTCATTCAGCCTCTGGCTTCCACTTGCGAGTTAAGCTTCTCCGTAAAAGTCGACGAATAAATCCGGTGTCTCATAAACTCGAACTCGATGCAGTTGCGCCTGGTTGAGTTTCGGCTGCAACCGTTGCCACACCGCAATCGCGATGTTCTCCGTCGTCGGGATCTTCGTCATGAACTCCGGGACTTCCTTGTTCAGAAACCGGTGATCCATCGCGTCGAGCACCTCGCGGTGCATGATCTCTTTCAATTGTTTCAGATCGACGACGAACCCGGACCGCGGATCCACCTCGCCCTTTACCGTAACTTCCAGCGTGTAGTTGTGCCCGTGCCCGTTCGGGTTGTTGCACTTGCCGAAAATGCGCCGGTTCTCTTCCGCGCTGAATTCCGGGCTGTGGTAATAGTGCGAGGCAGAAAACTCTGCTTTACGTGTGAGATAGACCATAGTCCTTCGGAGTAGCTTCAAATGTCACACCACCTAACCGAGCGGTCCAGTCCGGCTGCATTGCCGCTATCCTGCGGGCACGACAGTCGGGAGGCGCAGCTTCGAGCGGGCCAAACCCTAAGCCCTTGAGGTGCCGTTTCCGCTACAGCAGCCCACCCGGTTCAGCACACAGGACTGACGATCCTCAGCGGCCCAAGGATTCAGGGCTCAGCTCTTTTGGCGGCTCCACAGCGTACGAATTGATCGCCTGCCACTTCACCGAATCGACGGTTTCCTGTTCCGGACAAAAGGTTTTGTTCGGCTGAAAAACGATAACCTTGTATACATATCGCTTGTGGTGCGGCACGTCGTACGCCAGTTCAAACGCGATTCCCCGTTTCTTGTCGATCCAGAAAACTGGCGGACGCGACCCCATCGCCGGCGAAGGCGGCGTCAGCAGCACCCACGCGTGCAAGTCCTTGTACGACTGCTCCACCTTCTCTGGCGAATCGAATGTAGTGATGTCCTCCGCCGTGTGAAACCGTGTCGTCGACGACTCGATCTGAAATACCTTGCCCTTCTTCAGCCGGATAAATACTTCGCCATGCCCATTGGGATTGCTGGAGTCGGTCCAGTCAATGGTCGTCCCGCAAGCATCCTCCCACTCCTGATCGATATCTTTCTTCGGAAATAGCTCGCGAGCGCGATCTTCCGAATCCCCAAGCTTCAATGGGCCGAGGCTGTGACCCGGTTCGATCATGGTGGTCAACCAGTGCGGCTCCTCAGTAATTTGGGCACGCAGGGGCGACGGGATAACAACCATCGCGAACACTACAGGCAGAATCAGCAGCAAGGGAGTCTTCATCAGGGTTTTGTGGTTTTGGCTTGATGTATCGCTGTTCGTGCTAATGTTGGGCTCCCCGTAGGAACGTCCCTTCCATACAACAGTTCCACTGTCATGCATGCTTTTCGAGCGCACCAGGAGAAAGGCAAATAGAGGCAGTCCGAAGAGCGAAGCCAGGATGTTCCTTCCCGTAGTGAAGTTTGCGCGACTAATCCTCATCATGAGATATGCGAAGCCCCCCACGAATGCTGCACTCCACCATGGGTTCGTCAAGCTGTGAGTCAGATAGAGCAGAAGCGCGGTCCACGGAACTATCCATAGAAGCAGTGTTTTCCCCGCGAGCCATCCCGGGGCTGGAAACAACAGCGCCAGATTCTTCGCCCACCCTTCGCGAAGCTGCGCGAAAGTTCGGTACATCCGGGTCCGCACCGCATCGGCAGCATAGCGAAACCGAATGTTCCGGCCCGCAGCCTTCAAACGCTTCGCCAGGGCAACGTCTTCGAGTATCTCCGAAGCCACAGCCGCGTGTCCTCCGATCGCCTCATAGGTTTCCCGCCGGATCAGAATGAACTGCCCGTTTGCCGCGGCAATCGGCGATAACGGATCGCTCACTTTCGACGGCGGATACTGCCGCGCCAACTCCGCAAATACCACGGGCAGAATCGCCATCTCCCAGAACGTCACTGCCAGTTGCTCCGGCGAATACGAAAGCATCTCAGCCTGATGTTCCTTGGCCTCGGCCAGCGCGCGTGCGAGCGACCCCTGCAGATGCACCGTGTCGGCATCCGTAAACAGCAGCCATTCGCCTTGTGCTACCCGCGCTCCGCACGCGACAGCGTTATTCTTCCCCGTCCAGCCTGGCGGAAGGGCTCCCGCTTCGATCACTCGAACCCCCGCGAACCGCGCTGCAATCTCGCCCGTGCCGTCGGCTGAATGATCATTTACGACGATGATTTCGAACTCGACCCCCGACTGCGACACGAGCGATTCCAGGCAGTCCGCAAGCGATGCCTCTTCGTTTCGTGCAGGCACAATTACCGAGACTTCAGGCTGCTTCGCAGATCTATTCGTCACCGACATAGCGCAGTCGTTCGCAATCGAGCAGAGTGGGAACAAAAGCAGATCCCGCAGCAGCACCCATCCACCGCGCGGGAATCCATTATTATATCCGGGTGCGACGCATTGCTTATTCTCCCTGCATCGCGTTGATCCTGCCGCTCCTGGCCATGTTCACCGCCTGTTACAGCGGATCGCGCCCTCCCCGCATTGGATCCGCCGCACCCGACGTTACCGTTCAGGATTCCGACCGCTCTGTAAAGCTCAGCGACTTCCGCGGACAGATCGTAGTCCTGAATTTCTGGGCGACGTGGTGTCCTCCATGCGTCGAAGAAATGCCCTCATTGGTCGAGATGCAGCGCCGCATGAAAGCCAAAGGCATCACCGTAGTCGCCGTGAGCGTCGATGTCGACCAGGGCGCCTACAACCAGTTCATCAAGGAGCATAACGTCAACCTGCTGACGGTGCGCGATGCCGCTCAAAAGAGCAACGCCCTCTACGGCACCTTCAAGTTTCCTGAAACTTACATCATCGACCGCAACGGTGTGATGCGCCGCAAATTTATCGGCGCGGTTGATTGGACCGCGCCCGACATTACCGAGTTCCTGGCCAGGTTGTAATCCGCGAGGCTTCGCCTGCGACCGAGCCAAATGCCACGGAGGTTCAGAGAATGAAGATTCTATCTTTTATCTTCGTAACGTTGCTGGCGCTCGCCACTGTTCCTGGAGATCCAATGACAAATCCGAAAGTCATCGAGAAGGACAGCTTCACCGTCATCGGAATCTCCTCTCGCACCACCAACGCCAGGGAGGTGACCGACGAGGGCGTAATCGGCAAGACGTGGGCACGTCTTTTCCAGGGGAAGGCGTGCTGGCAAAGATTCCGAACAAGGCGGATCAGAACATCGTCGCCGTCTATACCGACTATGCCAGCGACCACAGCGGCGAATACACCTATATCCTCGGCGCGCGCGTCACGTCCGACGCCCAAGTCCCGTCCGGCATGGTCGCCAAAAAGATCCCGGCTCAGAAATTTGCCGTCTTTACCTCCGACAAGGGCCCTCCTGCGAAGGTCGTGCCCGCGCTTTGGATGATGATCAATTCCCTTCCCAAAAACGCAACGGGAGGCGATCGCCTCTACAAAGCGGATTTCGAAGTCTACGACGAGCGCGCGACCGACCCCGAGAGTCTGCAGATGGACGTTTACGTCGGAATCAGGTGAAGAGACGGTGCCTCACTCCAAAGTGGGTGCCCACTTCTCGTCGTTGTTTGCGAGAAGTGGGAATTGCAGATGCACAGGGCACAATTCCGAGATCCCGCGTCGCGCGGTTCGATCCCTTATAATAGAAAGATTCAGCGTGCCCTCCGGAGCGTTTTGAGCGCTTGCGTTCGAGCTGCGGTGCGGCTTCGGCCCAGATTGATGTCCTCGAATTCGCAGACAGATAGCATTGTGGTACGTGGCGCCCGCGTCCACAACCTCAAGAACATTGATATTGAGGTCCCGCACAACACCTTGACGGTGGTTACGGGAGTGTCAGGGTCGGGCAAGTCCTCGCTCGCCTTCGACACCATTTACGCGGAAGGCCAGCGGCGCTATGTCGAATCGCTCTCCGCCTACGCGCGCCAGTTTCTGGAACGCATCGAGAAGCCTGACGCCGACACCATTGACGGCATCGCCCCGGCAGTCGCGATCCGCCAGAAGAATACGACCAGAAATCCGCGCTCGACCGTCGCTACTGCCACCGAGATCTACGATTACCTGCGCCTGCTCTTTGCTCGCGTGGGACGCACCTATTGCATCCACTGCGGCCGTGAGGTCAAGAAAGATACTGTCGACGAAATAGCCGACACGATTATCGAGCTACCGCAAGCGACAAGGCTGCAGGTACTTTTTCCGCTGCAGAGAGCCGGCGTCCCGGCTCAAGAGCCTGCTGGAAAAGTACGCGCGACCAAATCAAAAAAGTCTGCCGTCAAGACCAACGCACCCGAGCCGCTCTCGGATGCTCTGAAAACACGGCTCTTTGATCTGCGTAAGGCAGGTTTCAACCGCCTCTATCAGGCTGGACAGGTCTTCGAGTTCTCCACGCCCGAATCCCTGCTCGACATCAATTTCGCGGACCCAGTGTTTGTGCTGGTCGACCGGCTCACCATCGAAGCCGATTCCCGCTCCCGCATCGTCGACGCCATCGAAACCGCCTACCGCGAATCCGGAGAAGTCATCTTCGAAATTCCGGGCGATGACGGTACGGCCGCCAGACACCTGCGTTTTGCCCAGCGCTTCGAATGCAAGTTCTGCAACATCCGCTACGAAGAGCCCGAGCCGCGCCTGTTCTCGTTCAACAATCCCTATGGTGCCTGCCCCAAGTGCCAGGGTTTCGGAAACACAATCGACTTTGATCTCGATCTCGTCATTCCTGACAAGATGAAGACTCTGGCCGAGGGCGCGATCGAGCCCTGGACCAAGCCCAAGTACCGCCCGCTGTTTACCGACCTCAAGCGTTACGCCAAGCAGGCCGGAATTCCGCTCGACATGGCCTGGATCGACATGGCCGAAGAACACCGCAATCTCGTCCTCAACGGCGAAGGCAAGTTCTTGGGTGTGCGCGGATTCTTCAATCACCTGGAGCGCAAGAAGTACAAGCTTCACGTCCGCGTTTTCCTGAGCCGCTACCGCGGATATTCCACCTGCTCGGAATGCAGTGGGAACCGGCTGCGCATGGAAGCCCGGCAGGTAAAAATTCAGGGCCGCAATCTCTGCGAAATCTGTTCCCTGACCGTGGAAGATGCCGTCAGGTTCTTCGATCAGATCACACTGACTCCGGCGGAAGCCGAGATCGCCGACAAAGTCCTGCAGGAAATCCGCGAACGCCTTCGTTTTTTGAATGATGTTGGCCTCGAGTACCTGACGCTCGACCGTCTATCCTCGACGCTCTCCGGCGGAGAAGCCCAACGCATCCAACTCGCGACCTCTCTGGGCTCTCGTCTGGTCGGCACCCTGTACGTCCTCGACGAGCCCTCCATCGGCTTACACGCCCGCGACACGCATCGCCTGGTGAATATCCTTCACGACTTGCGCAATCTTGGAAACACAATTCTCGTCGTCGAACACGACCCGGACATCATGAAAGCCGCCGACCGCATCCTCGATCTCGGGCCCGGCGCCGGCGAAAACGGCGGCAAACTCATCGCCGGTGGCACCTACGATGAGATCGTGCACAATCCGGCCTCGCTCACGGGCCGTTACCTGTCACACGATCTCCGCATTCAACCCCCAGCCACGCGCCGCCGGCCGGGTTCGCAGCAGATCAAGGTCAAGGGCGTTCGCGCCAATAACCTGAAAAACGTCGACATTAATATCCCGCTTGGGCTGCTCGTGGCGATTACCGGAGTCTCCGGCTCGGGAAAGTCGACCCTCCTGCATCAAGTGATCTACAAGGCCCTGGCGCAGGCCAAGCAGCAACCGGGCAACGGCAACGCCGTCACCACGACGTCTGCGATGTGGGAGAGTCTGGAGGGCGATCAGTACATCGATGAAGTAGTCCTGGTCGACCAGTCCCCCATTGGTCGGACTCCGCGCTCCAATCCGGTCACCTACATCAAGGCCTTCGACGCAATCCGCGAGCTGTTCGCTTCCCTGCCCGAAGCCAAGAAGCGCGGCTTCAGTTCCGGTCATTTCTCGTTCAACATTCCGGGCGGCCGTTGCGAGACCTGCCAGGGAGACGGCACCGTCACGGTCGAAATGCAGTTTCTCGCCGACGTGGAACTGATCTGCGAAGAGTGCAAGGGCACGCGCTACAAACCGCAAGTGCTGGAGATTCGCTATCACGGAAAGAACATTCACGAGGTGCTTGACCTCACGGTAAAGGAGGCGCTGCACTTTTTCTCCGGCAATTACAAGATCATCGAGAAGCTGCGCGTGCTGGATGAAGTGGGTCTGGGCTATCTGCGGCTGGGGCAGTCGGCGACGACGCTTTCCGGCGGCGAGGCGCAACGCATGAAGCTGGCGGCGCACTTGCAACCGGCGTCGCGCGAGCGCATGCGTGGAACAACCGGGCCTGTTGCGAAAACTCGCACTTTGTACATCTTTGACGAGCCGACAACCGGCCTGCACTTCGACGACGTAAGCAAACTGCTGGCTGCCTTCCGCCGTCTAATCGAAGCAGGGGGCTCGATTCTGGTGATCGAGCACAACCTGGACGTCATCAAGACCGCGGATTGGGTGATCGATCTCGGCCCCGAGGGCGGCGAGCGCGGCGGATACGTGGTGGGCGCCGGCACTCCGGAAACAATCGCCAAGCTGCCGCAGTCGTACACGGGGAAGTTTCTGGCGCGTATCCTGAATGGCAATGGAGCTTCGCGGAATGGCCACAAGTAGGTGGGCGCTGGCCGTGCTGGTGGCGTGTCTCGCCACAGTGGTTTGCGCGCAGAACACCGGCAAAGCAGTCCGCCATCATAAGATCGCCGAAGCCGATCCAATGTTTCCGCCGGAGTTGACTCAGGCGGAAGACGCGATTGAGAAGAAAAATTACGCGACCGCGCAGACGCTGCTGGAAAAAGTGGTGGCGGCGAATCCGGCGAACTATCAGGCATGGTTTGATCTCGGATTTGTCCACAATGCGCAGGGCAAGACTGATGAGTCCATCGCCGCGTACCGCAAATCGGTGGAGGCGAAGGCGGACGTCTTCGAGTCCAATCTGAATCTCGGACTGATGCTGGCCAAGAGCGGCAAAGTGGATGCCGAGCAGTTTCTCCGCACCGCAACCAAGCTGAAACCCACTGCACATATAGATGAAGGGCATGCCCGCGCGTGGCTGTCGCTCGCACGCGTGATCGAGGCGACGAAGCCGGACGAGGCAGTCGAGGCCTATCGCGAGGCCTCAAAGCTTCAGCCAAGAGATCCCGAGCCGCATCTTTCGGCTGGAGCGTTGCTGGAGAAACAAGGTCATCCGGGTCAAGCGGAAGCAGAGTACAAGCAGGCGCTGGAGATCGACGGTCAGTCGAGCGATGCACTTACCGGGCTCGTGAATCTCTATATGCGGGGCAAGCGCTATCCCGAAGCTGAGCAGTTGCTGCGCAAGCTGGCCCTTCTAAGACCAGATGAGCTGACAGTCCGGTTGCAACTGGGACGCGTTCTGGCTGCCGCGGGCAAGACAAGTGATGCTATTACCGAGTTGGAAGCGGCGGCAAAGGTCGCTCCGGATGATCCCGGGCTGAAGCGGGATTTGGCAGATCTGTATTCCGAAGCGGGTAAATTTGATCTCGCTGAGGCGCAGTACCGGCCGCTGTTGTCCGTCACTCC
>DATKAP010000150.1:0-4548 GCA_035577905.1 Binatia bacterium | reverse complement strand
CAGGAAGACTCCGACAACTGGGCGTTCGGGAATGAATGCGGCAATCAGCAGCGTATAGATGGGCAGGCGCGCCGAGCAGGTCATGAACGGAGCAATCAGGATCGTCGCCAGACGGTCGCGCTTGTTCTCGATCGTGCGGCTCGCCATGATTGCCGGGACGGCGCATGCGTAAGCCGATAATAGCGGGATGAAGGCCTTTCCGTTCAGGCCAACGAACGACATTGTGCGGTCGGCAATCAGTGCGGCTCGTGCAAGATAACCGGAATCTTCGAGCAAGCCAATAAAGAGGAACAGCACCAGAATCTGCGGCAGGAAAACCAGAACCGAGCTGACGCCCTTCCAAATGCCATCCAGCAGCAACGAGCGAAGAAAGCCGTTTGCGATGAACGGTGCAGCTTTCTGTGCCATTTCCGTCAGAAGGTCTTGCAAAGCATTGCTGAGCGGTTGACCCACGCCAAACACCGTCTGGAAAACGGCTCCGACGACGATCATGAAGACGAGGGGGCCCCAGACCTTATGGAGAAGAATGTCATCGATCCGGCGACTCCATGCTGGAGGGAGCGGAGGACGATAATCCGATTCGCTAGCGACCCGAGCAGCCCACTTTCGGCACTCCCGGACGTCTTGAAGAATCGGCAGCGTCGTGTGAGCAGGTGAGTCTGCCTGTTGCAGGAAGCGGCCTACAGCGTCCAGGCCGGTCCCCATCGTCGCGCTGACGATGGCAACTGGGATGCCCAAGTCGCCCGCCAGTTTCACCGCATCGATTGAGCCACTGCGCTTGGTGAGGAGATCTCCCATGTTCAGCAAAGCCAGTGTCGGAAGCCCGAGAGCAATTACGGGTGCGGCGAGCGACAGGTGGCGGGTGAGATTGGTCGCATCGAGGACGAGCAAGACGGCCTCGGGCCGTGGCATCCCGTCCATTGTTCCGTTTAACACGTTGACGGCAACGCGCTCGTCTTCGGAATACGGATTGAGGCTGTACACTCCGGGGAGATCAACAATCGTAATTTCTTGATCCCCCACAGCCATCACGCCCGTGTGCTGCTCAACTGTGATTCCTGGGTAATTGCCGACTTTCTGCCGGAGGTTGGTTAATCGGTTGAACAAAGTGGTTTTGCCGGAGTTGGGAGGCCCGATCAACGCCACAGTCCGAATTTGTTGCCGGGACTTGGCGGCCAAGGATGGCACGGTTTGCAAAAGCTGATTCATCCCGTTCGCTCGCACGCCTTTCTGTCCACGGGCGAGGCGAAAATCCGGCACGCCGTTTCAGTGCGCAAGGCAACTTCTGAACCGTCCACCGAGTAAACGACCGGGTCTCCGAGGGGCGCACGGCGCGAACATCGAACCTCCGCTCCGTCGAAAAATCCGAACCGGATCAGAAGCTGTCGTTCCGATTCCGGCAACACAACATCTTCAATCACTGCCGCCTCGCCGGGCTCAAGCTCCGAGAGTCGTATCCGCATAGAGTGCTCCTCTCGGTTGCGATGCTCGCAACGATTCTGGTGCTGTCATTTTGCGAATCACGGCCCATGCGCTGGCATAACAGATTGCACCGCAAAGCAAGACGAATCTGAAGCCAAATGTCATCGCCAGGATTTGCGCAGAGATCGTTCCGATGACAGTGAAAAAGCCGTTCACTCCCCAGGACCAAGGGACGAGTGACGAACTCGTCTCGGAGATCATGCGCAAAGCAGTGGGAAATGGCATTCCAAGGAGAATTCCAATCGGTGCCAAGGCACCGACCCCCAGCAGGACACGCAAAGGAAGCGCCAAGCCCAGTGCCACCCGAAAAAGCATCGGAATCGAGAACGCGGTAAGCAGCAAAACAAATAAAAGAATAGGCAATATTCGTTGCAGAGCCCGTTGCGGCTCTGCCCCGAGTCGCCCCGACAAGTTGGCTCCGATCCCGGAGAACATCAATAAGCTGGCGAGAACAACGGCAAACGTGTAGACCGGCTGGCCAAGAAACAGAGTGAATTGACTGAGCAGCGCCATCTCAATCGAGATGAAACCAAACCCGAGCGCCGCGAAGTACAGCAGTAGCGCAGCAGAATTCTGCACCTTCAATCCTTCCCGCGAAAAACGGGCCAGAGGTAACAGAATCAATAAAGTCGAAATCACAATGGTCTGCACCAACAGGACTAGAAGACAGACTTCCGCGATAGGCCGGTCGCCCAAAGCTAACCCACCGAAGAGTCTTTCGCGGAACAACTCGCGGATCATTTCTCGATTGATGCTCAACCAGCGGGTTTGGTGATTGAAGAATGGCCGATCGTCCGTGGCTGGCATCAGCTGTTGTACCTCTGAGCGATAGACGGACGGCAAATCGGTGGTAGTGAGCAAGGTATGGTAAATGCTGCTCCCGCTCGTTTGAAACGGAGAATAGAGCATTTCAGCAGCATCCACAAATGTTTCGTTCCACTGATGCGCGACTCCCAGCAAACTTTCGATCTGACGAATCTCGTCACTAGTAAACGGCGATTTCTTCACCAGCAGTCCCGCTCGAAACGACGGCCTGTTTGATCCGAACCGCTTCCTTTCAGCGTCGTCCGGTGGAATGCGAAATGCATAGAAGTGCGACGCGAACTCTTGCACTCCACGATTTGCCAACGCCTCACGGGCCGTGGCGAAAAGTCGAGCGATTTGAGGTTCCGGCCGCGTGAAATAAATCACGCCGTCCGGGGAAAGATGGTCCAAGTAATCTTCGAAGGCTTCACGGGTCAAAACGTAGTTTTCAGAAAGCGCAAGCGCTCCTGAGGCAAGCGCAGCGTTGCTGATGGTATGGACCGAGATGATCGCATCGAAGTGCTCCTGGGAGCGGCGAACGAAGCTGCGCCCTTCGTCTGTGACCAAGCGGACCTCAGGCTGGCTGAACAACCCGCCCCAGAAGTCGGCCATGCGATGCTGAACGATATCGTTAATGATGGGATTCACTTCCACGGCGGTGATTTCGGTAGCGCCAAAATGCAGCGCATCCAACACCTGCGCGCCGCCGCCGCTGCCGATGATGAGAATCTTCGGGTTTTGTTTCCCAACATACGCAATACCGGTCCGATAGTCTGAATCGCCTTTATGCTGGCTCAAGTATTCGCGTACACCCACCCTCATTTCGTGCATCGAGGTAACGGCTGTCCCGGAGTCATAGATAATCCGGCGGACGGCGGAAATGTTTTTCTCCGGTTGGGCCGGATTTTCGAACACATCGATTCTCGAGAATGTATTCCACGAAGTGAACAACGGGCTGGAGCGAGACAAGATTTTGCCAGTCGTGACTGTGATTGGAAGAAACCCATTGGCGTAAAAAGCCAGCACCACAGTTCCGCCACACAGTAACGTCCTCAGGATGCTGCCCTTTCGCGCACTACTCAGACCGAAAACGACCGCCGCCATCATTCCAAATGCCGCTGCAATCGCGACCGATCCCGAGCCTCCGAACGCGGGCATAATCAAGACCAAGGCGCCGCACCCAATGCCTGCGCCAACCAAGTCAAACGCGTAGAGATAATGAATATGCCGAGTACCACGCGTGAACAGGAGGCCAAGTGCCAATCCAGAACAAAAAAATGGAGCGGCGAGCACAACGTAGTAGAGCGAGATGAACAGCCATTGCCGTCGATCTGAAAACAGTGCGAACGGGTCAAAGGGAATTCGGCCCATCAACCAAAAGCAAGCCAGGGTGAGCGTAGCAAAGAGAGTGGAAACCCATACCAGCGCTCGATCCAGCGGAACCCGTTCGCGCAACTCGCCCCACAGCGCCAGGATCACGCCCGAAACTGCGAAACCCAGAAGCGCAGTGGAGATCACCAGGAAGCCAAAGTGATAGAACATGGCAACGGAAAGGACGCGCGTCAAGGACAATTCGAGCAGTAGCGTTGCGATGGAAAGCAGAAAAATGCCTCCGTAATGTCGCGCGCCTATCTGGTCCATCGTACTTATCTCACTGGTTTTGGAACCCGTCATCAGTCCTCCATTTCGAGTGCCTTCGCAAAATGGACCTTACTTATTTCCGGCTGCGCCGCTTCGGTTGAACCAATCGACGATCAAGCGATTGCGATCGTCGCGATTTTGCGGCAGCGGATGGCCGTCACGCTCGTAAATATGAAACGAGTAAACCTTGCCCTTCTCCTGCAGTGCTTCTGCCATGCGGAGAGCTTGCGTAACCGGGACCATTCTGTCGGTGCGGCTATGGAGGATGAGAACGGGCACGTTGATCTGGTCGGCCCAATACACGGCTGATCGTGCCCGGTACTGTTCTTCGGCGTGGTGCTCATAATCTGGCCAGATGTGAGCGAAGCCGTCGATAAATTCATTCCCGTTGACGACGCCCATCTCGGGTCGCGCATCCACCCACGCTTTCACGTCCGTGACTCCTCCGATAACGGCGGCGGCTTTCACGGGAATTCCTCTCTTGAGCGCGAGATACGTTTCGGTGCCGCCTCTTGACAGGCCCAGCATGTACAGCCGTTCTGGGTCCACATAGTCAAGCGACTTCAGGGCCGGCACGAGATTGAGAACATCATCGACTTCGACTCCGCCCCATTCGTCGCG
>DATKAP010000149.1:0-226331 GCA_035577905.1 Binatia bacterium | reverse complement strand
TTAGGCCGCACGTCAGGAATGTGAAATGCCTTATCCGCATCCTCATCGCGAATTTGTTCGAGCATTTGCCATTGCCGATCGAGGGGAGTCTCGGCGGCTATCATCGCCTCAGCGCCTTTGTAAGCGATTTCTGTGACTCCTGTGAAACTGGCTGTAATTCTGGCGACCTCCTCCTGGGTCCTTTTCTTGCGGTCGAAAAACGCGAACGCGGGTATTTCCAGCGTTTTGAAAAATGCCCCCATAGCATCCAGATTGCCATCGCCTTCCGTATTCACAATGGTCACTCCGGCCAGATCGAGAGGAAAGAGTTCTGCATCTGCCTCCTCCATCTTCTTGGCTGCTGCCGCAATGGCCAATTGTTCAGTGATGCCCTCTCCGACAATTGCTCCGCGTCCTAGAATTGCTTCAGCTATCGCGCGACGCAACTGCGACCGGTAGGTTTTGGCTTTCATGTTGGGGGGCAAGTTAACCGGAGTCGCTGCGAGAACCCCCTCGCGGTCCCGCGTTAGACGCACAATGCACGCTGGTTCGAAGCACTCAATGACATAGGGAGAGTGGGAAGTGACAAAACATTGTTCCGTCTGGGTCAAAAGGTATTTCGCGATACGGCGTTGGGTATGAGGCGGCAGAGCTATCTCCGGTTCCTCCATCGCAAAGATGATGTTGTCTTTCTTGATGTCGGCGATGAATGTCAGGAGTGCTAGCACGAGCGTGTTGAGCGTGCCCGTCCCAGCTTCCTGGAATGGAACGGGGGCCTCCCCTGGGCAAACCGACAGAAAGAATGCGATGGTCTTTCTCAAATGCTCGCGCGTGAGCTGAGAGACGAAGAGCCGCGTCGCTTTTGACTCGCCTGCCGTGGCGATGTACTCGGTCAACCGAGCCTCAATCTCATCGAGTATTGGTCCAAGTTCCGTGGCGTCCTCATCGATTGGGGGCTGAAGCGACACAAGCCGGTTGCGAATGCGTTCCCAAAGATCCGTGCGTACGTCCTTCATCCGCAGGATCGTATCGAGCAGAGATCCTCTCTCGAGCGTCAAGGCCCTCGAACCGGTGCGCAAGGTTCGCAGATACAGGAATCCAATCGACCTCTTGACCCGAGTCGGGATTTGCCGTGCTTCGATCTCCGGGCCCTCTTCATCTCTGTGGCCGAAGATCGTCTTGGCTACGAATTGGTCCTCCTCCGGTTCGTAATGGGCAATCGTAACGAGTCGGAGGCAGTATTGAACGGCGGGATCGTCCGCAAGACCGATTTCCCCGGTGGTTAGTGTCCGGCGCTCTTCGTTGTGCCAGAAGTCGAGGTTGACCCGGCACTCACGCAGAATTTCATCCGTCAGGTCAGTCAGGACCACTTCGATCCGAATTGGAACGGGCGTTACGTGATCATCAGCGAGGTAACGCGCATTCCGAAAATCGAACTCTTCAACCGGGGGATTTCTGTAGAGACGATCCGGACCAAGGACAAGCTCGAGGGCTTCGCAGACCGTGCTCTTACCGACATTGTTGCCGCCAATGAGCAGCGTGTGACCCGAGAAATTCAGCTCAGCCTTGCTGATGCCACGGAAGTTCTCGATTTTTAGATAGCTTATTTTCATAGAAGAATGCGGCTCCGCTGTTCGGAGCTTACTATGCACCGAGTGAATGGATCCCACTCGTTAGGCGCGCCGGGCTTATAAGCTTAATCGGCTTAGTTACGCGTCGTTTCCACGGTACCAGTCGCACAGACACGGTCAAGAGCGAGCGATGGGGAGAGTCTGGGGGAGCGTACTGTCCCCTATATCACAACTGCTGGAGGCCAATCAGTGATTTGGGGGGGAATTCCGGAATTTGGAACAAGGCGCGTTGGCGCAGGGTGTCCCGTTTAGTGTCCATGGGGTCCGCCGGATCACGGCAGCGACAGAATAAAACTTCTGTCGTTTGCGTAGCGGCCATTTAGCGTCCGGTCTGCAGGGGACGAGCGAGATTTACGGGAAATAGGGAGACTAAAGAGAATCAGGCTATCCCCCTCTGCATGAGGGATTTACGCGTTAAGTCGTGCCGCATCTGCAACTTGCGAAAAATGGCTCACAAGAATTCGGCTTACAGGTCCGGCTGCCACAAACCTTTTGTTTCAATCATTTCCAGCGCACGCAAAGCCCGTTGTGACGCCGCTGTGACGCACTCTAACCCTCAGAAAGATGGTGATCTTCCGTCGTCCCGCTCTGTCCGGAATGCAGCAATCTCGAGACACGGAGAGGTTGCACAAGAAGCTGGGTGAAAAACGGAGCGAACAACTTCCGAGTTGCCGACGATCCGGCCATGACCTATCGAATCAGGTTATCCAAAATGTCGGCAACTTGTATTTTGACTTACAATTACGCGCCAGGAGGGGCCTTGGGAGACAAGCGTTGGAGGGCACTACTATTGTTCGCCGCAATCTCAGTATCCCAGAACGGTTTTTCACTGCGAGCCGAGCAGCATGCAGTGCTTGTCGACAACATCGGCACCTATGGGCGAAGGATCTCGACCAAGTCACCTGTTGCGCAGAAATATTTCGATCAGGGACTGCGCCTCGTCTATGGGTATTACTTCCCGGAAGCGATTGCCTCATTCAGGGAGGCGCAGCAGTACGACGCGGACCACCCGATGCTCGATTGGGGCCTGGCCCTGGCCATGGGTCCCAACCCTAACAGCCGCAAGAATGGTTTTCCGGATGATCCAAACAGTGACGGCAAAAGAGCCATCGCCAGCGCTCGCTCTCATCTTGCTCGAGCGACTCCGGCTGAACGCGCGCTGATCGAAGCTCTCTCCGTGCGTTACGACACCGAACAATACCCGGATCCTTCCGTTCGCGACGAAAGGTTCATTGCGGCCACCAAATCGGTGCTAGACCGCTTCCCGGACGACATGGAAGCCCAGTTTCTGTTTGCGGACGCGGTGATGATACGCGGCGCGTGGAATTACTGGCGGCGCGATGGCTCGCCACTTCCCGGCATCAGCGATGCCGCCGCCGCCCTCGACCACATTCTCTCCATCGATCCCAATCATCCCGGAGCAGTTCATCTATACGTGCACCTGTTTGAGGCTTCTGCCGAGCCGGAACGTGCGTTGCCGCATGCCGACCGTCTCGAATCCACCATGCCCAAGGCCGGGCACATGGTACACATGCCTTCGCACATTTATATCCGCGTCGGGCAATATGAAAAGGCTATTGCCAGCAACGAACGCTCCGTCGCTGCCGACCGCTTCTTTTTGTCGCAGTGGGGCAACCTGCCGCTGCCGCAAGAGGGCACTTATCACCTTTCGGCAAAGACGCATGCTCCGCACGCGATGGACGTGCTGCGTTACGCAGCCATGCTCGAGGGAAATTACGCCCACGCGTTCCGGGCAGCTCAAGACATGACCGGCGGCCACAGCGTGATGGCGGGGAATCCGAGGCAGCAGCGCCTGCCGCCAACTTGGATCGTGCACAAGGCTTTTGGAAAATGGCAGGCGCTCCTTGCGGAACCTGCCCCGCCTGCGGACCGCTTATACCTGAATGGGGCATGGCACTTCGTCCGAGGCAGCGCACTCGCTGGACTTGGCGAGTTCGAGAAAGCTGAAAGCGAACTGCAAGCCCTCAACGCGGTCGCGCGCGATCCCGCGCTGAAGGATGTCCTCTCCGGAGCAAACTCGGCACCTTCGCTTGTCTCCATGCTCATCAGCGCACTCACCGCTGAAATTGCGATGCGTCGCGAGCGTTACGAGGAAGCCGTTGCGGCCTTTGAAGAAGCCGTCAGGGCACAGGACGCTTTGAATTTCAACGAGCCTCCCGATTGGTTGCAATCCATGCGCCTTTATCTGGGTGCCGCGCTGTTGAAGGCAGGACGTTCAAAAGACGCCGAGGCCGTCTATCGCGAAGAGCTCCGCGATCTCCACGAAAATGGCTGGGCTTTGTTCGGTTTGTGGCAGAGTGTAACGGCCCAGGGACGGATCGCGGAAGCTCAGGAGATTCGCAAACGATTTGAACGGGCTTGGAAGAATTCCGATGTTGTCCTAAGCGCGTCCATTTTCTGAGTAAAGGGTTACGTCTCTGGCTGTTCAAATCACTCTGCCAGTGTGATCCCGACCAAACCGCAACCGCAGTTGTGACGCCGGTGTGACGCAAAACCTGCCGTCACTGCCAAAGCTGACATCATTGACACTTCGGGGCGACTGATTTCAAGTAACTTGCCTGTTTGCAAGGCAGCCTGGCGAATTCGGCTTATAGGTCCGGCTGCCAACAGCTTTTGTTTTCAACCGCTTGTAGTAATGCGCTTGCGATTGTGACGCTCCGCGTTAGTTTGCGTCATTAGCAAGGCACGCAAAGCTACTAGCAGAACACGCCACGGTTGAGCACGCCCGAATCAGTGCGACAGCTGGCCAGATACAGTCACAATCAAACTACTCCGTCTCGACCGTAGTTAGCTCAAGCCGAAACCGGAATTGTGACGATGCTTTGTCGGGCGATTCTCAAGCAAAATTGTGGAACTCCCGATCGACACGTAGGGAGATACCTGCACTCGTCGTTTTCGACTCGCCGTCGCGGATGCTGATGCGTACCGGCCGCGCCGCATTTGTTGTCCGCAACAATGTGCGGAATGTGGGAGCCGGCATCTACCGGAGGCGTACTGGTATTCGCGACCGGAGGATTGATCCCCACTCCAATCGCATTGCCATCGCCATGAAGCGGCCTCGTGCCGGCCGAGACGGGAGAATGCGGATTGCCCTTGTGTCTATGCGACAACCAATTGCGTTAGACCCTGTTCCTTCTGAGTTGTCGGAGGGGCCTGCACTGGCCGGTTCGATTCTCTTGGCACAATACCTGTAATCGGAACGAGATGTGTTGTGGCGAGTCCCTGAGGTCTCCTGGCTGTCCTCTTCTTTTGCGGCGGCTGGATTCCAGACGCCTCTAGCAGTTCGATAAAGCTTTCCTTCAGCAATCTCTCCAGCCGGCGTAGATCAGGCGCTGCGTGCGTGTCGCCACTGAAGCCGAAGTACACTGTGCCGTTGTAACTCAGAATGGCGCAGTTTACAGCCATCTCGCCTCCAACCGGGACGTAGGGATAGCAGTGCAGCATTTTGTGCCCGAGCAGATAGAGTGGAACTTGAGGGCCGGGCACGTTTGTGCAGACAAGGTTGAAGGGAGTTATCGGCAACTGGCTGGCAATCGGACCCGCCATGCCCTGCAGTGAGGTCGGGAACATCCCGATGAGGCCTCCCGCCAGGCTGACCAATTCGGCTGCATGCATGCGCTTAAGAAACTCCGTTCGCTTGTGTACGGCAGCAAGCAACTTCTTCGGCTGTCGGATATCGAGTGGTATGGTAACGGGAACCAAAGAGATTCGATTGCCTAACTCCGATGTGCTGGCATTGCCGCGCAGGTTGACCGGAACCATGATCCGCAGCAGCTTTTCCTTGACGCGATCACCGTGCAACTCGCAATAACGGCGAATCGTCGCGGTCACGATCGCAAGAATCACATCATTCACGCTGGTGCCACGTTCGACCTTGATCGCCTTGACGTCGGCTAGGGGAATTTCAGTGCAAGCGAACTTTTGCGGACCGCGATAGACGACGTTAAAGCGGAGCCTCTCGGTAAACGCAGTAATTTCCGGAAAAAGGCTGGCAAACTCGTCCGCCGCCGTTCGGTCTCCGCCGGCGGCGACACGCTCCGCCATCGTCAGCAGATCGGTCATGGCGGAGAGAATTCGCTTGATAAAGTCAGAGTAAGAATCTACGAACTCGGATGTGAGCGACGTCAAGGGGTCGCGCGGCCTGGGAATGTGAAACTTGATCTCCTGCCTCGGCACGGGAGACGCATCGGGACTGGCGTCGAGGAGAACGTTCATAATGCCGACACCGGCAATGCCATCGGCGAGACAATGGTGTAGACGGATGATCAGGGCGGTGCGATTGAACCTCAGTCCGCGCACGAGGGTTATGTCCCACAAGGGGTGCCTCCGGTCCATCACCTGGCTGAAGAACTTTCCAGCCAGGGCCCTCAGTTCCGTGTCGGTCCCGCGCCGGAGCGTGATTTCGCGCAAATGACGGCGCAGATCGAATTCCGGATCGTATTCCCACGTGGGTAGACCGAGCCCAAACGGCGCGGGCACAACCTTTTTGAAATAGCGCGGGAGCATCGGCAGCTTGGACTCGACGAACTGAACGCAATCTTGAAATGAGATCTCGCCCTCGAACACACAGATGCTGGCAACATTGAGGGGCATGCCATCCCGCTCAAGGTGCAGGAAAACCGTGTCGCCCCACGATAGACGGTCACTTTGTTGATGGTTATGCACGACAGTTCTCCTACTGTTCGCCGGACAGACTACGTCTCAATGAAGGAAAGAAAACCTCCGCGTCAGCCTGACGAGCTTCAGCACTTTGTAGACATCGACATTGACGCCACGGAGCACGATCTTGATGGCTTTCTCGTCGGCAACCCGAGCGAGGTCTTCCAGTGCTCTGAGGGCGCCGGAGTCGATGCGGAGCACAGATGAGAAATCCAGGACTGCTTCGCCATGAGCGTCGCCGATGCTGCCCGCAGCCTCTTGCAAGATAGGAACAACTCGTCCCTCCTTGATGCTGAGAAACAAAGCGCTCGCCGACATAGATACCACCTCGCTATACGGCTCGTTCCTGAGACGTGTCAGTCGTGTTGGTAATGCCTCTCCCTTCGTATGCCTTCCAGAGCAGCTCAGCGAGTTCGCTCATGAGCGGCATGCGAGGGTTCGATCGCCAAGAGGGATCGTCGAAGGCAGTCTTGGCTAGTTCGGGCACCGCTCGCTCAAATTCTTCCTTCGAAATTCCCAGTTCAGCGATCGAGCGTGGAAATGCAAGTTGGTCGAGCAGGTGTCCAGTCGCCGCGATTAGATTCTTGACCTTTTCCTCCGTTGTGCGGCCACCTAGTCCTAACAGGTCCGCGATCGTGGCATATTTCCTGTGAGCAACATACCCCTGTGTGTATGGCGAGGGCATGAACTTCACGGGGACACTGGCGTTGTAAGCCATCACATGGGGAAGCATGAGTGCATTAGCTCGTCCGTGAGCGACTCCAAAACGCGCGCCGAAGGCATGCGCCAATGCGTGGTTCACGCCCACTGACGCATTCGAAAATGCCATCCCCGCAATGCACGCGGCGTTGTGCATCATGCAGCGTGCTTCTTGATCGCGAGGATGCTCATACGCGATCGGCAGGTACTTGAAGACCAGACGAATAGCCTGCATGGCGTTGGAATCGGTGTAGGAAGATGCGTAATTCGAGACTCCGGCTTCCAACGCGTGGGTAAGGCAATCGATTCCCGTGTCCGCAGTCAATCCTTTTGGCATCGACATGACAAACTGCGGATCGACAATGGCCACATCCGGCGTCAATGAGTAGTCCGCGAGAGTCACCTTGCGGCCGCGTTCCTTGTCAATCAAAACGGCAAATGGAGTGACTTCGCTTCCAGTCCCACTGGTTGTGGAAATGGCAATCAATCGCGTTCGGTTGGTCTTCTCCGTCGGATACTCGACGACTCGCTTGCGTAGATCGAGAAAGGGGGCGGCGAGATATTCCAGGTCAGCTTCGGGCGACTCGTACTTCAACTTCATGATCTTCGCGGCGTCTATCACTGATCCGCCACCGAGGGCGACGATCTGGTCGGCTTTGTGGAAATTGAGCGCTTCGACTCCCTGTGCGATGACCTTGCTCTCAGGTTCGGCGTCGGGAATGACTAGCACGTGGACGTGAGCGTTCGGGCAGATGTTTCGCCGTGCAATATCAGCGTGCCCGATTTGCTCAAGCGGCGCACTTGTGACGACGATGGTGCTGCGCGACGGGAACTGGCGCAGATTCTCCACCGCATTCATGTTGAAGTAAATCTGATTAGGAACTCGGAACCACATATGGTTTTGTGTCCTGCGGGCCAGGCGCTTGATATTGAGGTAGTGAAAGATGTTTACGTTGTCGGTCGTGCTGTTGCCACCGCCTGTTCCACACCCGAAGGAAAACGTGGGGATGAGGTCGTTGTAAACAGCACCCAGGGCTCCGATCGATCCGGGCGAATTGACGATGATTCTCCCAGTGTTGATCACCTCGCCGAATTTGCGAATGACTGTGTCATCTCGGGAGAAGACTACGGCCGTGTGTCCGAGGCCGCCAGCATGGTTCACATCTACACAAACCTTCAAAGCTTCCGCGATTGATTTCGCCCGATAAACCGCAAGCACCGGGAACAACTTCTCAACTGATAGAGGATGTTCGCGGCCCACACCTTGAATAGGCGCAACCAGGAGTTTGGTGTTGGGCTTCACCGACAGACCGACAAAGCGGGCGATATCCGTGGCTTTCTGGCCGACGGCCATGGGCTGCATAAATCCGGTTTGCGGATCGATTACGGTGCGTTCGAGCATCTTGGTCTCTTGTTCATTGCAGATGTGCGCGCCCAAGTCGGCGAACTTCTTGAGCACGGCATCATAGATCTCGTCATCAATTACTACTGTCTGCTCGGAGGCACAGATGGTTCCATTATCAAAAGTCTTGGAAACAATGATGTCTACGACCGCCGCATTCAGGTCCGCCGTTTTCTCCAAGTAGACCGGCGTGTTTCCAGGGCCCACGCCCAAGGCGGGCTTGCCGGAACTGTAGGCCGCCTTGACCACGCCCGGGCCGCCAGTAGCGTCTATCAGACCAACGTCTTTGTGTCTCATCAGGTAAGCGTTGTCTGGCAGAGTGGGTGATTCAACACAGGTGAAAACACCTTCGGGAGCGCCAAGTTTCACTGCTGTCTCGTACATCACTTTTACGGCTTCGGAGCAACAACGCCAGGCTTTGGGATGCGGACTGAAGATGACCGCGTTCCGTGTCTTCACCGCGATAATGCATTTAAACAAGACGGTGGATGTTGGATTCGTAATAGGAGTTAGCGAAAACAGGACACCAATGGGTTCGGCTATTTCCAGCAGATTCCTCTCGGGAAGCTCGCGAATGACGCCGACGGTGCGCTTGTCCTTGACATAGTCGTAAACAAACTCGCTGGCCACCATGTTCTTGATGACCTTGTCTTCCATCACACCCAGTCTGGTTTCCTCTACAGCCAGGCGGGCGAGGTGTTGTGCTTGTTCGAGTCCTGCCAACACCATCGCTTTCACAATTCGATCGACATCCTCCTGTGTGAATTGTGTGAAAACGGCTGCGGCGACCCTCGCCTGATCAACCAATCCTTCCAGGTAAGCAGTTCTCTCCCCACTGAGAGCCTCTGCGTCGAGTGGGATTTTGATTCGCTCTTTGAGAGCCTCGGTCGTGATCATTGGTTTGCCTCCCTGGTGTCTTCGCCTTGGGGACGTGGTACGCGGGGAGCATGTCGGCGTAGGATCTGGGCAGATGTCCTACGCATAGGCATGATCAACTGATTCCCAAAGTAGAACTCTTGAGCTTGGTTTGGTCAGCAACCGCTGTCACGTGCGAATGTGACGGGGGTCACGTCGCACGCGGACCTCGTGAATGCCCATTCACAAGTTCAACGCCCGGCGTGCAGTTAGGTCAAGCGCGGGATCCTTGATGAATATCAATACTTGGGGAAGAAAACGTGCACGAACCCGCAGAAAAATCCCCGGGTCTGAATCATTCCTGACCCGGGGTCCGTGAAGAAAGACCGACGTCGACAATAGGTGGACTAGTCTCCCGATGGCAGTAGCGATTCTTCCGTCGGCATTATCTCGGAGACTAGTGAAGGACACTCGCCCAAGATCGGCTGGCAACCTGCGTCTGGGCCATGTTTCGGATGCACCTGAAGCTTGAGGCCCGAGAACTGTTCCTGCTCGGTAGAGCCTGCCAAGGCAGTAGTCGAAGCTGTGCCGGCGGCAATCACTTGCGTCAGCGCATCGAAATATCCGGTTCCCACGAAACGCTGGTGCTTTACAGCCTGATATCCGTACTGCGCTTCCCGGGCGAACTCCTTTTCCTGTAGTCGTGCGTAGGCAGTCATGCCCTTGTCTTTGTAACCGCGTGCCAATTCGAACATGCTCAGGTTCAAGGCATGGAATCCGGCCAGAGTGACGAACTGGAACTTGTATCCCATTCGTGCAAGTTCACCCTGGAAGTTGGCGATGGTTCGGTCGTCGAGATTCTTCTTCCAGTTGAACGACGGGGAGCAGTTGTACGCCAGCAGTTTTCCTGGGTACCTTGCATGGATCGCGTCTGCGAAGCGGCGAGCCTCTTCTACATCGGGATGCGAGGTCTCGCACCAGATCAGGTCTGCGTAGGGTGCATAGGCGATACCGCGCGCGATCGCCGAGTCCAAACCTCCGCGAATTCGGAAGAAGCCTTCGGAGGTACGTTCTCCGGTGATAAATTCGCGGTCTCTGGGGTCGATGTCGCTGGTCAGGAGGTGAGCACTATCAGCATCGGTGCGGGCCATGATCAGCGTGGGGACGCCAAGCACGTCCGCAGCGAGCCGCGCAGCAACAAGCTTCTGAATGGCCTCGGAAGTGGGCACGAGAACCTTGCCGCCGAGATGTCCGCACTTCTTGGCGGAAGAGAGCTGATCTTCGAAGTGCACGCAAGCTGCCCCGGCGTCGATCATCGCCTTCATCAATTCGAAGGCGTTCAAAGTGCCGCCGAATCCGGCCTCGGCGTCGGCCACGATTGGGGCCATCCAATAGGTTCCATTCTTCCCGTCGAGATGATGAATCTGGTCGGCTCGCATCAGGGAATTGTTGATCCTGCGAACCACGTTCGGAACGCTATCGGCTGGATACAAGCTCTGATCGGGATACATCTGGCCTGCGTTGTTGGCATCAGCCGCCACTTGCCAACCACTGAGATAGATAGCCTTCAAACCGGCCTGTACCTGCTGGACCGCCTGATTGCCAGTCAGTGCACCGAGTGCCGGCACGTATGATTCGTTTTGAAGCAATCCCCAGAGCCGTTCGGCCCCGAGACGCGCGAGCGTGTACTCGATCTGGATCGACCCCCGTAGCTTCGCGACATCATCTCCGGTGTAAGGGCGGGTTACGTCCTTCCAGCGGGGATCCTTACTCCATGATTGCTCCATTGTGTTCGCGTTACGCATGTCTGCATTCTCCTCGGCGGTTCATGCCGTTACGCTGCAGTAGAACCGACTTGGCCGAGGCACCACAAATAGCCTTGTCCGTTTTGGCCGGGTCGCCCGTTTTGTCCTAGCGGGCGTTTCAAGTTTCCTGAAGAGCGATACCATGAGGGACATGGCTACCCTCGCTACCCGCAATGAAGTTGAAACTCAGATCCTCACACCGGAGGCCTGCCGCTTCCTGACAAAACTGGCTCGCGAGTTCGAGTCACGCCGCCGCGAACTCTTGCAGCGGCGGCAGATGCGCCAGATGAAGATCGATGACGGCGTAATGCCCGATTTCCTTCCCGAGACCTCCGATATCAGGGAGAGCGACTGGATGGTCGCGCCCATCCCGCAGGATTTGCTGGACCGTCGCGTGGAGATCACTGGACCGGTCGATCGCAAGATGATCATCAATGCCCTGAACTCCGGCGCCAGTGTGTTTATGGCGGACTTTGAGGATTCCAATTCACCCACGTGGGCAAACAATATTGAGGGTCAGGCCAATCTGCGTGACGCAGTCGATGGCACCATCAGCTTCGTAAGTCCTGAAGGAAAGCGCTACGAATTGAATCGTCGGGTGGCGACGTTGCTGGTTCGACCGCGCGGCTGGCATCTGGAGGAAAAACACTTTCTCGTAGACGGGAAGCCGATTTCCGCCTCGCTCTTCGACTTCGGACTCTACTTCTTCCACAACGCGCGCCGGCTGCTAGATAAAGGAACCGGACCGTACTTCTATTTGCCCAAGATGGAGAGTCATCTGGAGGCACGCCTGTGGAACGATGTGTTCTGTTATGCCCAAGATGAACTCGGTCTTCTGCGTGGGACGATCCGCGCCACCGTGCTGATTGAGACGATCCTGGCGGCCTTTGAGATGGATGAGATCCTCCACGAACTACGGTGGCACTCTGCCGGACTGAATTGCGGCCGCTGGGACTACATCTTCAGCTTCATCAAGAAATTCCGGAACCGTCCGGATTTTGTGCTGCCCGACCGGTCCATCGTGACGATGGAGAAACATTTTTTGAAGTCCTACGTCGACCTGTTGATTCAGACCTGCCACCGCCGTGGCGTTCATGCCATGGGAGGGATGGCCGCTCAAATTCCAATCAAGAGCGATCCCGCTGCCAACGAAAAAGCACTGGAGAAGGTGCGCCAAGACAAGCTTCGTGAAGTGAATGCCGGACACGATGGCACCTGGGTCGCCCATCCGGGCCTGGTACCGATTGCGAAAGAAGTGTTCGACACGCACATGAAGACGCCTAATCAAATCAAGCGCCGGCGCGAGGATGTCTACGTGGAAGCAAAAGACCTGCTCACCGTCACTGAGGGCCAGATCACTGAAGAGGGTTTGCGGTGGAACATCGACGTCGGATTGCAGTACCTGGAGTCGTGGCTGCGCGGCTCCGGCTGTGTTCCCATCTACAACCTCATGGAAGACGCCGCCACGGCAGAGATCTGCCGCTCGCAGGTATGGCAGTGGGTGAAACACAGTGCTCGGCTCAGTGATGGCCGTCCAATAACAGGCGAAATGGTTCACCAGATCATTGCCGAACAGAAAAACAAACTGAAGGGCGGGCGCATTACAGAGGCGGCAGACATTTTCCGTCGGATGATGACCAGTACCGATTTCGCAGAATTCCTGACGCTGGAGGCTTATGATTACATCGATTAGGGATTAGCGATAGCCCTGGGTGGAAGATGATCCCCCAACCCGCCGAGATCTCGGATGAGTTTCTCGCGCAGTTAAAAGAAGATTTGGTGTGCCGGCGCGTGGCGCACGGCTTCTCGCGACTGGAAGAGCATCGTCATTTATTGTCTTCCTTCGACCCCGTATGTAAGAACGCCGCTCTTTTCGCAGGCTACCTCGCCCAGTGGGTGGACGTCGGATTTCATCGTCCCAGTCTAATCAAGGAAATCGTTGCTCGGTTCTCACGTGACGTGCGGACCCGCCTGCCTTTGCACGACTATCTGCATCTGCGCATGGCAGAGGGCATGATAGCAATGGCAGAGGAGTCTACGGACGAAGCCATCTGCAACTTCGAATTTGTTCTTGGCCTCGAACAAGAAACTGACGATCAGGAACTTCTGTCCATCGCCAATTTCTGGAAGAGCCGCTGTCTCCGCATGAAAGGCGAATACGATCAAGCCCTCGCGTTTGCTGTGAAAGGCAGGGATCTGGCCCTGAAGCTTGGCCACCCACCAATGGGTGGCGTGATGCGAGTGCTTGAAAGCTGGCTGCTCTTCCAGAAAGGCAACGCCAAAGAAGCTATCGAGATTCTGCAGACCGCGGAGGCCGTTCTGCGCAGGACGGACGACTATCTTACTCTAGGCAACATTCATTCTTCTTACGGCCGAATCGCCCGCCGCCAGGGAAGATATCAGCACGCAATTGACAGCTTCACGACAGCAATCGATCTGTACCGCAAATTGGATCCGCAGCATCGCAATGTCGCGCGCTCATTGAACAATATGGCGTACGTCAAGCGACTTATTGCTCTCCAGTTGCGACGCAAGATCGATACGGAAGCCGCTCGGCGCAGAAAGGCTGCGGCCCGAGGTACTGCGGCAAACGGCAAGGGGAAGCCGTCCTATCGCGGTCGTTTCGAGCAACTACGTCAGGAGGCGCTGGCGGAATTGAGTGAGGCGCAGACAATCTATGAGAAGTATGGGAATCATCATGGACTGGGCAGCGTGCACTTGAACTACGGATATCTCCACTTAGATAACGGAGACCTGGATGATGCAGAGAAAGAAGCGGAAATGTCTTTTCACCTGGCGGAGGCGAGGCATGACCGCATCCTTATGGCCAGAAGCCGGCTGTTGCGGTGCATGAGCGAAAACGTCCGCGTCGAGGAGGGAATAGGAGAGAGCTCGGAGCCCGGCGATCACGCACGTCTCGCCCAGGACTTCGCTCATGAAGCGATCGAACTGGCAAAGCACACGGAGAACCGTCGTCTTCTGGCCTACGCCCATATCTGGCAGGGGCTGACCTACAGCAATCGATTTTTTAATGACGTGGATTCAGCGCGATTTTGCTATGACCAAGCTGTGACGCTGTCAAAAGGTGTCCATGCGGAAGGGGCATGGGACGATCTGCAGACTCTGAAGACCCGTGTTCTGCGCGCCGGGAGCGTCAACCCTACGCTGCGGGCGTGGTCTCAAGGCTCGGTTGGAGATAAGACCTTTCAGCAGATCACAGAAGAATTTGCCGAGCTAATCATTCCCAAAGTATGGGAACGGGAGGGCCGCAAGATTTCGCGTGTGGCGACTCGTCTCTCTATTTCTCCGAAAAAGGTTCGTCGTATCTTGAGCCGCGTCGGTCGGCGGAGGCCATCACAGCAATAATTCATGGCCGATACTACGCGGCTTGGCCGTGAGTGCTGCATCGTTCCAATCGGTTGTGGCTGCGCTCCGGACAAAACTCATCGCTCGCTCGGCTAGAGCCGTGATGGTAAGGCTGGGGTTAACCCCGAGATTTGCAGCCAGCACAGAACCGTCGCAAATGTACATGTTGCGGTAGCCGAATACACGGTGACGATCATCCACCACTCCTCTGTCTGGCGAGCCAGCGATCACGCATCCCCCGATACAGTGCGCCGTTCCCGGAATGTCGAACAGGATTTCTGGAAGCATACTCATAGCGGTGCCCCCGGCGATTTGGGCGAATTTGCGCGCGAATTCATTGGCCTTTGGAATGTAGGTTTGTACTTTGTCGCCACGGCTGACGAGCATCTTGCTAAACGGCCAGAACCAGGGACGCTCCCAGCGCATCTCGATATGCCCTTCCAGCGCCTGCATACAAAGAAGAATCGTGGCCTCTCGCGCCCAGCGGAAGGGAGAGACCAGACGAAGAGTTTTAACCGGGTGGCGCAGCAGAGAGCTAATCCCATTCTTGATCCACAACCCGATTCGCTGCGGCCCGGGGCGGCCATCGGTCAGGAAAGTCGTGAGAAGACCAAGAAGGTCGGCACCATTGGGATAGCGCACGGCTTCAATATGGGTATGTTCGTCGATGTAGATTCCTGACCCAATGGCGATGCCTTGTGACAAGTCGTCAGCGCAACCGGGGACACGCGCCCCAATGATCGATTCAGAATTCGTGCGTACATGTTTCCCCAAACGCCCGCTGATTCCCGGCAACGATCCGTTTTCTTTGAGCCGGAACAGGAGTTCCATGGTGCCAAGGGATGACGCCGCGAAGACCACGCCCTTGCCGGTGAACTTTCGGGATTCACGTCGAATCCACGATGTCGACTTTACCGTGCTCACCACATACCCTGCTCCGCCGTCTTGCCGGCCGGCGAGCGGTTTAACGTCCACCACCTTGGTTTCCGGGAAGACTGTCGCTCCGCGTTCTTCTGCTAAGTACAAGTAGTTAAGATCCAGCGTATTTTTCGCGCCGTAACGGCAACCCATCATGCAACCGCCACAAGCAATGCAAGTGGTTCGCGGCGGCCCGGCGCCTCCGAAAAATGGATCTGGGAAAGTCTGGTTGGCAGATTCTCCGTCGCGGGCCTGGAAGATGCCGACACGAGTGTTATAGAAAGTGTGGCTGAAGCCGGCGGCTTCTGCCGCTTTTCTCAGAAGGTGATCCGCCGGACCGAGAATCCTATTTTGTGTTATGCCGAGCATGCGGGTGGCGGTCTGGAAATGTCGAGGCATTTCCGCCTTCCAATCCGCCAAACCTGTCCATGATCCTGTCTCCCACACTTTGTCTGGCGGAGAAAGAAGCGTGCCTGCATAGGTAATGGAACCGCCTCCAACGGCGCAGCCGTGGAAGATGGTGGCATGACGGAACAACCGCATGTTGAAAAATCCGCGCAGACCGAGCTTCGGCCGCCAGAACCAGCGATGAATTGACCAGCCGGAATGGGGAAAAGAAAGGGGTGCCCATCGCCGCCCCATCTCAATGACGGCAACTCGATAGCCTTTTTCTGCCAATCGCAGCGCGGAGACACTGCCCCCGAAGCCGGATCCGATGACAATGAAATCGAAATCGAATTGGGGGGCGCCTGTCATGAGGAATCCGTGGGCACGGGACAACCTGTCGGCAGTGGTCTACGAATCTGCCGCTCTTAGATCGACTGAGTGCCGTTAGGGTGGAGAGCGATCTTTATAATCTTCCTTTCTTCCCCCGGCTAATGCAGTGAGCAAAGTCACAGTCAACGCGAGCCCCGAGAGTTCTAATTAGCACATCACTGCTGAATCCTGAGGTCGGACACACGCATGAACGAATAGAACCTGGGAGGAGCGGATGGGGAACGCGATCGGGCTGGTGATTACCGGGGGCGGTGCCAGAGGCGCGTATCAAGCGGGGGTTTTGAAACGTATTGGTGAGATACCCCGTGTTCAGCAACATGGGAATCCATTTCCTCTGATCGGCGGTGCGTCTGCCGGAGCCGTGAATGGCGCTGCGCTTGCCGTTGGAGCTGATGACTTTTCTGCAACGACCAAGACGCTCGCCAATTTGTGGGCTGGTCTTCGGCCTACCGATGTCTTCCACTGCGACCTCGCCTGGCAAGCGCACAACTCTGTGACGTGGATCCTCGATCTTTCGTTCGGAGGAATCTTCGGCGGCGGCAACGCACGATCGTTGTTGGATGCGAGCCCGTTGAGGAACTTCCTGAGTCGGCATCTCGACTGCGATCGCATCCAAAACAGCATCAAGCGCGGCAACCTTTATGCTCTCGCCATTTCTGCGACCAACTACAACTCGGGGGAGAGTTACCTGTTTATACAGGGAGCCAAGGGGCATCCAGTCTGGAAGCGCCTTCGGTTGGTGACTGTTGCTACCAAAATCACGGTGGATCATGTCTGTGCATCCGCTGCGATACCGTTGATATTCCAACCTGTTCGACTCAATACCCCACGCGGCCCCTCGTTCTTCGGCGATGGTTGTGTACGGCTGCAACAGCCCCTAAGTCCCGTCATCCGACTTGGAGCAGAAAAGGTTTTCGCAATCGGAGTCCGTGGTGAGCGCGGGGAGCGGATCCAGGCGGACACGAACGGGCGCAATCCGTCGCTATCGCAGGTAATGGGTGTCCTTTTTGACGCCATGTTTCTTGACCATATCGCGACCGACGTTGAACATCTGCAGCGTCTGAATCGGTTGCTGGAACTGGGCCACATCGTGCAGCCCAACGTTGACGAGAACGAGCGGATCCGACCACTCTCGACATTTATCATTACGCCCTCCGAAAGTCTGTCGGAGTTGGCCGCTCACCATCAGAAAGAAATGCCCTATTTGATCAAGTACTTCGTCCGCAGCCTGGGACGCGATGCGGAGTCCTGCGCGGACTTGATGAGCTACTTGCTTTTCACCTCGCGGTACACGCGGGATCTCATCGAGATTGGCTATCGCGACGCGCATGAGCGAATCGAAGAGATAGAGGATTTTCTCTACTCTTCGCGTGACAGCAGCGACAACGGTGGCGTGCGCGCCAAAAGGTCGGCGAGCGGAGTTCCTGGTTCCACCCGCCGCAAATAAGGGCTTCAGCAACGTTATGCGGTCTGGTACTTGCCGGTCTCAATGACTCTCTGTGCGATCATTCGCCGCAGGGATATCACATTCAACGGATCGTACTTACAGAGCCGGCGCAGAATTGCCAGTTGTGAACGCAGCATGTCTCCTTCGGCGCAGGCGGCAATGACTATTCTGGCCGCGCTTTCGACCTTCTCCATAGCCCCCGCCAAATAGACTCGTGCCATCGCGATGGACAGCGCAGACGCGGCCTCACCATTGCGCATGATCAGTTTGTGCGCGCGCAGCACGGCGGATTCCATCGCGTATGTTTCAATGACCATGTTTGCAATCGCGCCCATGATCTCCTGTTCGTCCTGAATCGCTTGCATGTATTTTTGTGTGGCAATACCGGCGGCGAAAAGCCCGATCTTCTTGGCTCTCGCAACCAGCGTCCGTTCCTCGACAAGAGGTCCTTCGCCTGCTTCCTCAGGGGCTCCAGATACCACTTCGTCCATCAGTTTCTTGATTGCTGACATTAAGGGAAGCTGCCCCGAAATAGCCCGCTTTAGGAGAAACCCGGTAATCACCAGCCGGTTGATTTCGTTGGTGCCTTCAAAAATCCGGTTCACGCGAACATCCCGATAATTCCTTTCGGCAGGATATTCCTCGACAAATCCATAGCCGCCGTAAATCTGCACAACTTCGTCGACCACGAAGCTGATGAATTCCGATCCCCAGACCTTGAGAATCGAGCACTCCACTGCGTACTCGTCGATCACCTTGCGGACCGGCGCCATATCGTCGTGTCCCGCTCCAAGTTGTGCGATGGCCGCATCCATCATGCCAACCGTCCGGTAGGCCATGGCTTCACCCGTGAAAATTCCGGCTGCAATGTTCGCCAGTTTCTCGCGAATGAGACCGAAATCGGCTATCACCTTTCCGAATGCTTTCCGCTGCTTGGCATATGCAATGGCGTTCTCGATACAGTTGCGGGCCGAGCCAATACAGGCGGCTCCCAGCTTGAACCGCCCGACATTCAGGACGTTAAAGGCAATATGGTGTCCTTTGCCGATCTCGCCCAAGACATTTTCGAGCGGAACTCGGCAATCGCTGAGAATCAGTGGACAGGTTGAAGATCCTCGGATTCCCATCTTGTGTTCTTCCGCGCCGACCGAAAACCCCGGGAAGCCGCGTTCCACAATGAAGGCTGTGAACTTCTCACCATCCACCTTTGCGAAAACGATGAACAGGTCGGCGAAACCAGCATTAGTGATCCACATCTTCTCGCCGTTAAGCGTGTAATGCTTGCCATCCGCGGAAAGCACAGCCCGGGTTCGGCAGTTCAGTGCGTCGGAACCGGACGAAGATTCCGAGAGCGCGTAGGCCCCGACCACATCGCCACTGGCCAGTCCGGGGAGATATTTCTTTTTCTGCTCTTCGGTACCGAAGTAAACGATGGGAAGAGTGCCAATACATGTGTGGGCACCCCAGGTAGTGCTGAATCCACCGTACTTCGCCACCCGGTCGGCGATGATGGCGGAGGTGACTTTATCCATCTGCATGCCGCCGTAAGCCTCAGGAACATCCACGCCGCTCAAGCCGAGCTCGCCTGCCTTCTTTAGCAGTTCCCGGTTGACGGAAAATTCCTTGTGCTCCATCTTCTCGATATTGGGGACGATTTCCTTGTTGGCGAATTCTTCTGCAGTCTGTGCAATGAGCTGATGCTGGTCGGTGAAATCTTCTGGAGTGAAAACATCCTCTGGCTTTCGCTCCTCGATGAGGAAGCTGCCGCCGGGAATCCTCGTGGCGGGTACTGCCGTCAGCGTAGCCATATTCGGTCTCCCTCAGGTGTGTGATACGACGCGGAAAATTAATTCGGAGAATCAGTTTCGCGCGTTAGACGCAATAAAGATTGCCAACGTGGCAAGAAACGTCGCCACGTTGGCGCATGCCTCTGCCCTACCACGCGGCAGACCCTCGCGGGAGCTCCTGCTCGGCTCAGGGAGGAGACAAATCGCTTCAATGCCGTCAGGCGACGGCTACCTCTTCTTTGGCTTTCGCTCTCCTCACCGGTCTCCGCGCCGGACGTCGCGCCCTTTCCGACGTCTTGGCTCCATTCGGGTGTTTGATCATCACGTCCATCAAGGCCTTCTGGGCATCGACATAACTCTTAACGACCTCCCGCGTGAGATCGTTCAATGGAAGAAAGGGGAATGGCTGAAGCAATTCCATCGCTTTGCCTGTCGTTTTCACGTTGGCATTTAGCTGCCGGCCAGCCACTTCAACCAACCGTTTTTGCGCCTCGATGAAAGCGTCTGTGGACTTTCGCGCGAGTTCCGGCAACTCAGTCGGCTTGATCTTCTTGCCACTAACGTTGGCGTGTTTGACGCCCGTGGCTCTGGCTGTCTCCTCAGAGATGACGTCGAGGAACTGCTTCTGGGCCTCAACGAAGCTCTCCATACTCTCACGTGCCAGGTCGATGAATTGCTCCGGTTGGTAGGGCTTGCCAGCTTTAGCCGCATCGACCCATGTATGAGTCTGCTTGTCGGCAGTCTTCAGGAATTCCTCCTGCATTGCGATAAAACTGTCCACGCTGCGCCGCAGCAGATCGACCAGTGCTTGGCGGCGCGGGCTGTCTCCCAGTCTTTCCCTAACGCCCGTCATCACGAGTCTGTTCTGTTCTTTGCCCAAATTCAGAAGCACCTTCTGTCCTTCCAGGAAGTTAGTCATGCCCTCACCGGCGAGTTCGCTAAGAATCGCGGTCGGCGAGTGCTGAGAATCTGATAGTTGCTGTCTGATCGCGTGCATGACGGTCGCATTCTGCCGCATGGCCAGATCGATAAGGATCCGTTGCGTCGCGAACAAGGTCTGCGCGCCTTGCTGTGCCCAGCCGGAAAGTAGAGAGAATACGGATGACTCCTTCGGATGGGCGCGGGCGGGTTCGTGCTTTGCCGCTGCCATAAACTACCTCCGATTGCTGCATTGCAGCATCAACAAAACTATACGAGATGTATGGACTTATGTCAAGATGTTCTTGGCAATTTGTGCAGAGCAACATGGACTGAGTCTATGAAACCATCTGCCGTTCTCATTAAGAAGTACGGAAACCGACGTCTGTACGACACTGGCGGCAGCCGCTATGTGAACCTAGATGATCTGGCGGCAATGGTTCGCGCGGGCAAGGATGTCAGGGTCGTCGACGCTAAATCCGGCCGCGACTTGACTCGTGTGACTCTGACTCAAATCATCACCGAGGATGCAAAAGGCAAACCCACGGGGTTGCCGCTGGAACTCTTGCGCCAGTTGATCGTCGCCTCCGACGAGATGCGACAAGAATTCCTTATGTGGTACCTGAAATCCGCTTTTGACACCTACGAGAAACTGCAAAGTGCGGTGCAGAACAGGCTAAGCGAAGTGCAGTCCGCCATACTTTCCCCGGTGGACATGATGAAACGATTTTTGAGCGTGACTTCACCCTCGCCCCAGCGAGCCGGTCCAGACTCGGAAGTTCAGGCTTTGCGTAGACGAATTGAGGAACTAGAGGCACAGTTGGCACATCCGGCACGCGAAAAGCGTCGGTCCCCTAAAAAACGCTAACCTCTCGCTTTAAGGGGCTTGCAACATGAAAGATTTCTTCGGTTGAAAAAGCGCGTGGGCGGTAATAATATTGCGCTGCAGCATTTTGCCTGCTCCCACACGTGACGCAGGCTGGGTAGCCCGGGGCCGACTTGCAGCGTAAAACTAGAAAGGCAGCAGAACGCCCCACGACGGGCAAAACACCCAAATTCCCTCCCCATCGCTATCTGGAAGCCAAGACTTCTCTCTGGACCGAAGCGCTATTTGGAGCCGAGATCCTAATGCTGCATGCAACTCCGGTCTATTACGGCTTGGGAATACCGCGTGGAGATGGATCGGCGGTTATCCTTATTCCCGGCTTTCTCGGCACCGATGTTTACCTCACAGAACTTCACGCCTGGCTCCGGCGCATTGGATATCGGCCCTACTTTTCCGGCATCGGCATTAACGCGGAATGTCCAAACCTGCTGATTCAGCGACGACTCAACCAGACACTCGATAGGGCGCGGGCTGAAACCGGAGGCAAAGTCCATTTAATCGGCCATAGCCTCGGGGGAGTAATCGCCCGTTCTCTGGCGGGTCAGCGGCCGAGAGACGTGGCTTCGGTGACCACACTGGCGGCCCCCATCCGCGGCACCGTGGCAAACCGAACGGTGCTCACCGCGGCCGAGGCAGTAAGACTCCGCATTCTCGACGAACACGGCCGCGGCGTCCTGCCCGATTGTTATACGGGACAGTGCACCTGCAATTTCCTGAACTCGCTTCGACAGAGGGTTCCAGCTTCGATGGTCGAAACCGCCATCTATACGCGCCACGACGGCCTCGTGGACTGGCGTTACTGTATGACCATGGATCCCGAGGTGGACGTGGAAGTTCCCGGCACTCACATCGGAATGGCATTCAACCCGGCAGCCTACGCTGTTGTCGCTGAACGACTGGCTGCTGCCCATGCGCGAAAATAATTTCAGCCCACAACCTCCAGCACAGCGCCGCCGGGAGTTTCCAGGCGTTCCGCTGGTTGGCCTTCAGGCTCGAGCAAAAGAGACGCCGATGCGAAGCTGTTGTTCGCGACCTGGAATGTACCGGAGCAGTTTGTCTTTATATAAGGAAGACGGTGCACGCTGTTTCCGCGGCCGTCGATCCGGGCCCGAATTTTCATCCCGCGACGCATTGCGAAAGAAAGGTCCCACTGCATGGTCTCACGATCCAATGTTCCCTTCGGGTTTCGGAAGACGTGCTGTTGCCCATCATGCCAGAGCACAGCTGTACGAAAGACCAAGCCGAGTGGCATCTCGTAGGTCAAAGCCTCCAATGTGGTGGCAGGTTTGCCGGAGCGAGGGAAATAGGCATGAGCCCAAGTCCAGAAGTTCCGATGCCGGTATCCGCAATTGTGTCCTTGCACTCCGAACCCAAGTGGCTCACCCGCAAAGCCTCGACCATCGAGCGTGATCTTCCCGGAGAAGATGGCATCGGAGTGTGGCGTGCGGGAGAATCCAATCCAACCCTTGCTGCTGAGCGTAGCGCGAAACGTGGAGCGATAGCGGAGATTCCAGGTAATCTGATGTCCGTCAATATTCAAGGCTCCTCGGCACGAGTCATCGTCAATGGCATTATCGCCAACCTGAAAGTGAAATGGAGCTTTACCCGGGGGGCTCAGACTGAGTCCGTCAAGCGGGAATTCCTGAATAAAGCTCCGCGGCCTCCCGCTCGCTGGGAACCACGTGGCCCACACCTGAACCGGCTTTGCTTGTGGATTCGCCTCGCAACCGGATCGTCCGGGATTCATCAAGAGATATCGGAACCACCACGCTCCGCTGCCATCGGCCAGTCCCAAACGCAGAAACCAAACTTCATAACGGCGCCGGACTGACAACTTCGAAAACACTTCGTTGAGGGTAGCCACTGCTTTTCTCTTGCCCGAGAACAAGGAAACTATCTCACAGAATCTCTGGCGCTATGGTGATGGCAGTCACTGCGATTCCTGAAGCGTCAGGTGATAGTGTGTGAAACGGTAGGTCCCCACCATGCTGGATGCGTCCGCCATTGCAGCGGGCTTTGGCCAGTTCGCACCCGATCAGTTGCGCGCTGCACTGCAGAATTTCCTGCCCAGAGGCTCGACGGCGGAAAGAGTCAATGCCATTGAGGCCGCACTGCGCACTCCGGTTGGCCATTCCCTGCGCGCCGCAATGGCACGATGGATCGTCGATGAGATCGTACCCGTAGAGGCACTGGTGCCAGAGTCGTATCTGAAATGGCGTCCTCCTGTTCGAGAGGCCATGATGTACGTAGTGGCGCATCTGTCTTCCGGACGTCTCGCTCCGAAGCTTCTTGAGCAGATTGAGCTTCCGATTGATACGCCAGCCGAAGTGCGCCTACTGCGGCTGATTGCCAAGGTTCCGGGGCTGCAGAAATTGGGCCAGGTCATCGCGCGAAACCAGCATCTACGCCCTGCCTTGCGCACAGCGCTCGCCAAGCTGGAAAACGGAATTCGCGATGTGAAACCGGAGGACATGCGCGCCGTCATCGAGAAGGGACTCGGACCGCAACTGAAGACATTCGAGGTAAGAATCGCTCCAACCATTCTCTCCGAGGCCAGTGTGAGCGCGGTTGTCCGCTTTACCTGGAAAAATCCGAAGACTGGGCAGCGGGAGCGCGGCGTTTTCAAAGTCCTGAAGCCGCACATCCCCGAGTACTTCGCCGAAGACATGAATTATCTCCAGGGACTGGCCCAGTACTTCGGAGACCAACACCACACTTATGGTTTTGAAGCCGATCTCATTCCCGACACGTTTCGGAAGGTTCAGCGCTTGCTCCGCCACGAGGTTGACTTCATTCGCGAGCAGAAGACGCTGCTCGAAGCGTGGACTCTCTATCGCAGCATCCCCGGTGTCCGTGTGCCGCAGGTGATCAAACCCTTATGCACGTCAACTATCACAGCGCTCACGGAGGAACTGGGAACCAAGGTGACGAGCGCTGCCGCACGTTTGTCTTTCTCTGGTCGGCAAAAGCTGGCCGAACAGCTTGTTGAGGCGCTGATCGCGGTCCCCCTATTTGCCGCTTCGCCAAATGCGATCTTCCATGGCGATCCGCACGCCGGAAATTTGCTTTACGATAATCGAAATCGTGAACTTACCATCATCGACTGGGCACTCCGGGAACGATTAGATCGCGAGCAACGACGGCATCTGGCACTCCTGTTTTTGATGGTCGGCTTGCGCGATCCCGTGAGCACTTTCAATGAGATTGCTGGGCTCAGCCAACATCACCTAGAGATGACTTCGCGGCGTGGACGGATGGTACGTGAGCTAGTGGCTGAATTTCTCGAAGAATTGCCGGCTTCGCGTCTTCCCAGCGGCGCGGACGCGATGCGACTTCTGGAGCGTGTAGCCATCAGAGGCATCAAGTTCCCCAGTTCTTTAGTCATGCTGTCCAAAGTGATGTTTACGCTGGAAGGTATACTGGGCGACATTGTCGGCTCCGACATCGGGATGGGTTTTACCCTCGCGCGACAAGTCGCCCAGCATTGGCTCTCGAATCGATCCGCGTTCCGCTCGCCGCTCAGGCCACGGGACTGGCTGACGTTGCAGTGCAGTGCCCTGCTCTACACAGGCCGCTTGTGGGTGCAGTGGGAGCAGGCGTTGCTAGATCGCCTTCTGGCACTGAAGCCAGCGCCTTCAGCTGCTACCGCACGGGCGCGGGCGTAATATACATTCCGACGTTATTCAAAATGAGCTCAATTCAGGCGGGCACAGTCTCGTGATGTCGAACCGCACGGGCGCGTCTCGCCTTCGCCCGGGCCCCGACCTTCTTGGGCTTCATTAGCGACCCGATCAGCGACGTTTCCGCATTCACGAAGTCTCTCACGCCTTCGCCCGTCCGATTTGCGACTGGAACTAACCTGGCCGGCGACATTATTTCCATTGCGCGAGTCGTCGCATCCAGATTGACGTTCATTTGCTGACCGAGAACATCGAGCAGCCGCTTCTGCGCTTCAATGAATGCGTTTCCGGCTTCGCGCGCCAAGTGTGCCAGTTCGGTTTTCTTAAAGGTCTTGCTCTCATGTTCTTTCTTGCCCGTTGTGGCCTTCTCGGCCTCTTGCGCCACTACTTCCAAGAACCTCTTCTGTGCGCGCGTGAATGTCTCCACTCCCTCGCGGGCAGCCGAGACCAAATGACTCGCGTGCTTTGCCGTGCCGCTTTTCTCTGACTGCAGCCATTCAAGTGTCTGCTTGCTGGTCGTGGTCAGCAGTTCTTGCTGCATGCCAATCAGAGTGTCCAGGCTGCGCCGGACGAGGTCTGTCATTGCAACTGCCGGCATGAAACCAGCGATCCGTTCCTTCACGCCATTAAAGATGATTTCGTTTTCCTCGTGCGCAAGGTTGAGAAGAGCTCGTTGTGCTTCCACAAGACTTGATGTGCCCTCGACGGCGAGTTCGGTCAGAATCGCCAGTGGCGAATGTTCATCATGAGGCTTGGTATAGGTTGGCATGATTGCCTCCAATCAAATTGCTGCACTGCAGCATTCCTCCTCACTATAGTATTCGCTGGGTTCACAGTCAATGGACGTATTGGACGTTGTGCGTTGCATCAACGTCAGATGTGATCGCAATCACTCGAGATTAGGCGGGCCCGAAGCAACATGAACCATGAAAAAATTCGCAGTCCTGCTGCGGTTTCTCATCGACGGTTTGGACGATCGTCTTTCGTCCGGAGGGCAAGATGGAAAAGATTCCAGCTGTCGAGACCGCTAAAGCCTTGATGACCGAAGCGATCGCATGGTCGGTGATGAAATGGCTCCGCGAGAAGAAAACAGTGAGAAAGGTTGCCGACCACGCCAATGCCGCCCTTGATCAATTGAATAAGGCGGTGAAAGATCGCTGGCCTGATGACGTCAGAACCGCTTACGAACTGATGATTCAGCAATCGTCTGGAAACGGTCAGGCCCGTGTCAGAAGCAATTTCTCACCGGCAAATGGTCAGGCCAGTCTTAACGCTAAAAAAGTCAAAGAAGCAGACGACGCGGCGCATCATGCGAGAATGGATGCGGAGCAGACTTTCGACATCGCAGAGAAACAACTCAGCACCGCACTTGCGCGCGAAGGATGTCGAAAGGCTATCCGTTCCTGGGAACTTCACGAGAGGGCGATCCGAAAAGCAGAAGAACTCATTCTTTCACAGTAGCCACACTCGCCCGGCGACACCGAATCGCCTTTTCGCTTTGAAAGCAACCTCATCTTATGCGAAGGAGGAAACTTCTTCACCTTCCGCGTACAACTCATCGATCTCTTTGCGGTAGCGCTCCTCAACCGCTTTGCGGCGGAGTTTGAAGGTTGGCGTGAGTGTGCCATCATTTGCTGTAAATTCATCTGGCACAAGAAGAACCTTCTTCAAGGTTTCGTATCGTGCCAGACTACGGTTCACCTCGGCGACGATTCCCTCGTATAGGGCCCTAACTTTGGGATCAGCAATTAGATCCTGGCGCGAAGAAAACTGAATATCGTTGGCCCGTGCCCACTCCTCGAGAAGCGGGAAGTGCGGGGAAATAATCACCGACGCGAACTTGCGCCGATCCCCTAACACTACTGCGGTCCCTATCAGTGAATTTACGTTGATGGAATTCTCGATGGGCTGGGGTGCGATGAATTTCCCGCCTGATGTCTTCAGCAGATCCTTTTTGCGATCGGTGACAGACAAAAAGCCCTCCTCATCCAGATCACCGATATCTCCGGTTTTGAACCATCCATCCACAAATGCGTTTTCGGTTTCTTCCGGACGGTTCCAGTAGCCACGGAAAACGGATGGGCCACGTACTAGAATCTCCGAATCCTGTGCGATTCGCACCTCGACGTTCGCCAACGGACGCCCTACCGTACCAATCTTGTGAGCGCGCGGCGTATTGATGGCAATTACTGGCGAGGTTTCAGTGAGGCCGTAGCCTTCGTGGATGCGAATGCCGATACTTGCATACCAGGACGCCAGCTCTTTGCCCAGAGGTGCTCCTCCCGAAACAAAGATTCCGACTCTGCCGCCCATGCGAGCACGCACCTGCGAATAGACCAGCTTCTCCGCCAGTTTCCAACCCAGCGCCTTCGGCTTCTTCCCCGCCAGAATCTCCGTAGCATGGCCACGGCCTACAGAGAGTGCCCAGCGATAAATCGCGCGCTTTGGAAATCGGTTGGCTTTTTGTTCAACCTGGCTGTGGATCTTTTCGTAAACTCGCGGCACCGCGATGAAAATGGTCGGCAGCACCTCGAGTAGGGTCTGAGGAAGTTGTTCGAAGAACGGACAATAGGCAAGTGTCACACCCCTGTGGAGCAGGGCGAGATCTGCATGACGTGCCGTTACATGTGACAAGGGCAGGAAAGAAACACTGACCTCTCCGGGGCCAACATCAAAACCCTTGAGCGAGTTCAGCACATTCGCAGTCAAGTTGCCGTGGCTGAGTTGAACACCTTTCGAAGTTCCCGTGGTTCCTGAGGTGTAAATGATGGAGGCCAGATCGTCCGCGGAAATCGCGCGCGCGCGCGATTCCAGTTCTGGGTCGCGGTCAGATGGGCCTTCGCGCATCAGGCGCTGCATAGGTTCCGCGTGAGCGGAGCTGACAGGATCCATCACCACCACGCGGTCGACGGCTGTTTGATCCTTAATGGAGAGGACCTTGTCGAGTTGTTGCGGTGTGGAAGCAACAACTACTTTCGCTCCGGAATCAGTGAGAATGTAGGCCGTCTGCGGGGCTGTCAGCGTCGAGTAGATGGGCACAACCACTACACCCAAGAGGAGAGACGCGAAGTCCGCGATGGCCCATTCAGGCCGATTTTCGCTCAGAATGGCGAGTCGGTCTCCCTTGTTCAGGCCCCATCGCCTTAGTGCCCGTGCCATGCCGGCTACGCTTCGATAAAACTCCTGGGTACTAATGGGGATCCATCGCGATTCCTCGCGAACAAGCATCACCCGCTCCTGTCCGCGTTCCACAATGGCAAAGAAAATGTCGTTTAGAGTTCCAGGTGTCATGGTCAGGGTCCTCCTGACTCTGTGAGAAAGACGGGTACTCGCTTTCCCTGAACTTCGTCGCGACTGCGACTCTCTCCTGGTTTGGTGGTCGGCCTACTTGTTGAAATGGCCCCACCGAAATGTCGGGCCAACGGAAAAACGAACGTAGTTCTGCCGCGGTACCAACAGATTGGAGAACAGGTGAGTATTCACCCAGTCGGCCGCGAACCGCATGCCCACCTTCTTTGACACATTCACATCAAACCCACCACCTAATCCAAAAAATACTTGCGTGTCACTCTGGTGAGCGTTGGGAAGCGGAACCTGTAGAAACGTAAACAATGGGACTAGGGCAGGTGGAAATGCGATGTCCGCCTTCTCGTGAATGCCACCGAAGCCTGGTCTGGCAAAGAGGGTAAATTTCTCCCACTTGCGGAAATAAAACTGCGGGCCCGCTGCAAAAGTGTATGTGGTCGACTTGAACGCCACATTTACCGAGTTTGCTCCTCCGGGTATAAGCCCTGACTGATCTAATAAAGGAGCGTAGACCGTTTCGCTGCCATTGATGGTCCCGGCACCGCTGATGATGCCATCACCCATGGCTCCGAAATCACCGCCCAGCGCCAGCCATGGTTTCAAGGTCACGCCAAAGTCGGCTTCGAACCCGCGCTCCGTCAAGTTGCGAGCGGGGCTAATCATGTAATCGAACCCAGTGAACAGGGTGTAACGGTTGATGTCGGTCTGCTGCGCCAACGCCGGCAGACAGATGAGAATTAAAAGGCCGCAAAACAAGAAACGCATTGCACGTTTCATATCCACCTCGTGAGGCTCTCACCTCCGATTTCCGAATGGGTGGCTCAAGGCATTATGCCGCGAATGCGGAATGAGGAATGAGGACGGCTCATTTCTACAAACAACTGAGGGATATTTGCAGTGATGCCCGTCACCAGTGCATCCAAATAAAGCAGGAAAATAATGTGACGGGGATCACTGCGTCGCTGCGCCGGACGTTTCACTATGCGTGCGAGACAGTTCGTTTCCTCATAGCAGAGTCATCCACAAGCAAACAAGTCGGTGCACGGGAGGCGCAACATGGATCGGAGCATGGAATGGCCATGGAGTTGGGAAGAGGAAGTGCAGTGGAAAGCGGACTTGGAAGAAAGAGACTACGACTTTCTTCAGGAACTAATCGACAACACCGTGGAGGATAGTGCAGTAGATTCGCGCTACAGCCTTGGATCCACCAGCGAGAGAACCACCGAGAATACCGCGCCTGAGAAATACTTTGTAACGGTATGAATTCAGAGGCCAATTCAGAAAGGACGCCAAGAAGATCAAATCGTACCTGCTCGGCAGAACGACTCGGCACGCGGGAGAGGTTACTAACAGCGGGTGGGCGAGGTGTCGCATGAGCATGATCGATTTTAGAAGCCTGCTCGCACACCATCGAATCTACTTCCATCTTCACAAGGGGTTGAAGACTACAGTCCGCACCATATTGTTGGCGCATCGCCACCAACCGTAGAAAACCTGGCCGCCGGCACGGCGAAGGAAAAGAGGAGACCAACCGGCCTCCTGATCCGTGCCGTCAGGCCGCCGTGTAGCGATATCTGCTGGGCTCGCGTCTAGAGAAGCAGTATCAAATCGAAGCCCCACTCGCAGAGATTTGAGTGCGCTCTCTTTCGCGCTCCACAGAAGTGTTTCCAGCACAGGCCGCTCGCCTGTGGGTGCTCGCTCCACCAGCTTTTGCTCATTCATAGTGAAGAACTCGGTAAGAAACGAATGATCGCGTAATTCGACAAGTTCCAAGTCACACCCAAGGCTTGCGCCTGATAGCCCGACGACGCATAACGCTTTGCCGGCACGGTGACTGATCGAAAGGATGACGGGCGCTCTTTGATTGAAGAGAAAGACTTCCGGGGCTCCAGAAGGTGCGGCGCGTATCTCTATATCTTGCAGAGACTGAACATCAGCGGGGAGATTGAGGCAGGAAGCCACGGCGCGTTTCGCTGTCCAGCGACCGAGTCTCCAGTCTGCCCTCCGCTTGACAAAGCGCAAAGCGGCGACGCGGGACATTTCCCCAGTGCTTAGCCAGTAATTTTCTGCTGGAACATTGGCTTCAGTCTGCTCCAGCCAGTAAGCGTGCATGACGTCAGTCATGCCGGTTCCCCCGAATGAAATCAATCTCACGCTGCTTCTGCCATCTCCAGATCTGCTCGTTGCTTTGCCGTATCCTCATTTCTCATTCCACGCTCCACCGCTTGAATGAGGTAGGGGCGGAGGTTCGCGGGCGGAATAATGCAATTCAGGGCACCCACGTTGAGCGCACGATGCACGCTGTGTATGCGGTCAAACTCACTGGCCATTTCCCCCAACTTTTCGGAATACACAACCTTGAACAACTCATTCCACTGAGCACGCAACTTTGCTTTTTCCCCACCTTCGGCCTGAAGCATCGCCAGGTTCAAAGCCTGCAGCCGTTCATCCTTCCGCGTCCTGGCTTCCACCTCACCGGCAAAAACTACCGCTGCCGCTGGGGCGCCTCCAATCACAGAGGCATAAGTTCCCTCCAACGCAGCCACCTCGAGTTGCTCGTTCAAAGCGCGTGAGAACACAACGTAAGCACCGCCGTGGTACCGCGAGATAACACAAAATACGATGGGACCTTTGAAATTGACAACGGCCCTGCCAATTTCTGCACCGTACTCAAGTTGCAACCGTCGCATCGACTCAGGTGAGCCATCAAACCCCGATAAGTTTGCAAGGATTACGACTGGGCGATTGTTGCTTGCAGCATTAATTGCGCGTGCCACCTTCTTGGAAGACTGTGGAAAGAGAGTCCCAGCGGACCACTGATCGGGTCCGTCAGCCGGGACAAATCCTAGTCGCGCCACGGAGCGTGACTCAAAGCCAATGAGGCAGACGGGGTAGCCACCCAGGTGAGCATCCCATACCACAGCTGTTTCAGCCGCTCGCATGCCTGCCCAGCGTTCGAGCGGCGCATGGTCCTGGTCGACCACTGCCATCATCACCCTGCGAATGTCGAACGGCTTTTTGCGCCCTGGATTTGTTTCGTCGGACAATATCTCACCCACCCATGCGAAACCTTCGTCGCCATTCTCGCAGTGGGGATAGCTCTGCACGTCGCGCTCGACGGGATCGGTTGTCTCAGCTCGCCGCGGGAATCGTTCCCCTGGCAAGACGTATGTATGTTCGTAGTGGCGGAACAAAATGTGGCACGCCTCATTGATATCGTGTGCCCAATATTGCGCCTGGCCATTGACTCCCATAATGCGGTCATACCCACCAATGCCTTGATTGTCTTCGGCCGAAATGCCACCCGAGTAATCCAGCGCTCGTTTACCGGTGAGCACCATGGCGGCCTTCGGGGTCATGACCAGAATCCCTCTGGTGTGCATGAGCATGGTGGCCTCTGCGTTCCAATATGGCTGTGCGCCAACATTGATTCCGTTGATAATTAGGTTCACTTCCCCACCGGCTTGAGTAAACTCCACCAAGCGTTTGAGCACTCGTGCGATCCAGTCCATATTCTCCACACCACTTTCCATGGAGATTTTTGCACCGGCAGAAATCGGGAACCATTCCAGAGGGACGCCTTTTTCCTCGGCTAGATCGAGAGCAGCTATGATGAGACGGCATTCCGACTCGGCCAACGCCCCTAAATCACGGCTCGGATCACCCAGCAGCAAAACCCGTGTCATCCCTTCCGGGTATCGATGGGTGAAGTTACGGATGACTCCAGCAATGATGTTGGCCCGGTTCTGCCCATACGGACGGTCTAGCGGAACCAGTTGACCCTCGGAGTTAAAGTCGTGTTCCACGAAATCCCCAGGAGGATACTCCGCTCTCGTGTCTTCCTCCGCCGGAGTAAGCATCTTGATGATCTCGTAGGGATACACCATACCGCGCTGCCGCACGCGGATGAGTTTCTGGTCGTAGGGTGTGAGAGTTTTGAGCGGGAGAAGCTTATCTGCGGGACGAAATGTGATCACGAGCCCGCTGCCGATAGGGCTCGAGATGCGCACAACCATCTCACGCAATTCACCTGTGGCAGGATTAGGGATGCGGGCACGCACTACGACCTGCTCCAACCCTAGGCCTTCAGCAGCCGGCGAGAGTTTGCGCACGATGTCATGCAACTCACTCTGCTTCAGGTCCAGAGGAGGCCACACGTAAAGAAATACGCGATTCCAGTACAGGCGTTCCTGGGGACGCCTGCGAGATTGATACAGGCGGATGGCCGCCAGTGCCTCCCTCAACATTCGTTCCAGATGCGGTAACTGCACAATCCGTCCGGATTCATCGCTAACCGGAGTCACATCGCGAACTTCCACTGCAGCAAAGAGTCGCTCATCCTTGGGGTTGTCGCGGGCCACAGCATGGATGAGATAAACGTCTTCGACAGAGGGCAAGCGCTCGATCTGGAAGTTGCTGAGCCTCCAGAGATGCAACCTCTTACCCATCATCGGATGCAACCCGCGATATAGCTTTTCTTCTTTGAAGCCATTGTCGCTCGGGCGATAGGTGAAAAATTGCATGCCGCTCACTCGTTGACCAGGGCTGAGGCCGGCAGCGGACACTACGATGCGCCGAACCGGACGAGGAAAGGAAACCTCTCTCAGCACAGACTGGACTTCTTGCTCGGTAGTATCCGGGTCACCCAGCTTAGTGGAATGGCAGACATGAAAATCGATCACAATGTCGTGATCAGCAGGTACTTCTGCAATCACAGGGAGAATGGCCCGTGCTGCGGCAGAGAGGTCGTCGTACGAAGCGTACATTGCGAAGACATGAATCCGTTTTCCCTCATAGTCGTATTCATCCGAGACGTAGCAGTATCCATTGGCAACTGAGGAACCGGGATTCAGGAGCTTGCGAATCTTGTAGTACCTGCAGGTGAGCACTTCGAGCATCGTGTGACGCAAGGCGGACTCAGCCCCCGGGAAATGGCGAGCGAAGAGGCCGGCCAGCAAATGGGGGCATTGCACCAGCGTCTGGATTCTCGCCAGCCGATCTTCTGCATCCGGATTGGCCGCCAGATAAGCAAGATGGCTTTCTGCCTCTTCGTAGATGCGAGTCCGAGAGCGCTCGAACGAAGGCTGGTCGAAGTAGCGATAGCGTAATTCGCGGGCAAGTTCGCCGACGGATGGGTAGAGTTCGTGCGTGATCGCGATGATGCGATCCAGGAGCGAGCGAAATGATCCGTTGCCCGACGATTCTGCGGCCTTTACGTGACGCATACGTCGTCCGAGGATGTCGATAATGCAGGTTGCCTGCTGCTCCATTCTTTGGTTCGATTTGCAGATCCACAATAGGCTTTCCTTCAACTTTGGTGATCCATCCAAGGCAGTCACACCATAGTGAGCTAAGGCACGCAGCAGTGCAGCGGCAAAATATGCTGGGAGCGCTTCGCCGCCCGCTTCGGTCATACGCAAGTAAGAAAAGAGGTATGCCTCAGCGCTGGGCTCTTCCCCGGCCGTGCGATGAAGGACTTCGGGCTCGCGGTGGAAAAGAGAACAAATATCCACAAAAATGTCGAGGATCTGGTTTTCGCACTTCCTTATTTCTTCGCCGTTTGCAGGGCAGATCTGGCTCCATGCGCTGAACTGGCGAGCGCAGTATGTCGGATCATGATCAAAACCAAGCATAAGTTGGCGAAGTTGCTCGAGATTCTCACTGCACCGGGACCTTGGCGTTCCCACTTTCTTGTCTTCGGTCATCGAAGCCGCAAAGACCACGCGATCTCGGAGGGGGGATGCACTGTCAGCACTCGTGGCCTCGATCTGGAATAGCGGGACACCGGTATTCACTTGCACGTTCGGCATAGTCAAAACCTGGCGGACTCTGCCAGAAAGTGGCGCCACCAGTTGCGTCTCCATCTTCATTGCCTCGAGAACCGCCAAGCGGTCTCCGACGGCAACGATGTCTCCCGGCTTGACGGCGATGGAAACTACGACTGCCGGCATGGGGGCGTGCACCATACCTCCGTCGTCTCGATCCACCCGATGCGAGACTCCGTCCACTTCAACCCTGACGCTGGCTCCTTGAACCACCGAAACAATATGGAATCGGCGTCCGAAAACCGTGAGCCAATTCTCGAATTGGCCCATACGTTGAATGTGGGCGGTGATCTGGATTCCGTCTACGTCGATCCGGTAGTCCTGCAGACCCAGACGATGGGTCTTCAATGAATACAACTGACCGCGATAGCGCAGCTCATGGGTTCGACCGATGTCACTGCGGACTGTTGGCCGGCCGCGCGCAGCCGACGCATAGAACTGGGCGTGTTCCAAGGCAAAATCGGCTTCGTAAGCATCGATCGCAGCGTACAGCAGTGCTATGTCGGCGTGTTTGCTAGTGAGATGATCGCCACCCGCAGCCAGGCGATCGAGCCATCCAACGTCTACCCGCCCATCTTGCACCTCGGCGCGACTAAGCATTTCAAGCAGGAATGCTTTGTTACTTGTTCCGCCCTTTATGACAATCGTGCAGTCCTGAAGTGCCCGAACGAGCCGTGACAAGGCCTCTTTTCGGCTTTTACCAAAACCGATGACTTTGGCGATCATAGAGTCGAACTCGGCCGGAATGCTCTCTCCCTCGGCTACGCCGGTATCCACACGTACACCTGGGCCAGTCGCGACTCGAAAGTATTCAATCGTGCCTGGAGCCGCAGCAAAGGCATTTTCTGGATCTTCTGCATTCAACCGTACTTCGACCGCATGACCGATACTCCGAGGACAATTACCTTCCAGTCGGCCACCCTGGGCGACGTGGATCTGGAGTTTAACGAGATCGAGACCGGTGGTGCATTCGGTCACCGGATGCTCAACCTGCAATCGAGTATTCACTTCCATGAACCAGAATCGATGGCTCTCGGGCTCGCAGAGGAATTCAACAGTGCCGGCGTTGCAGTAATTCGCTGTCGTGCTCAATCGAACGGCAGCCTTTCGAAGTTCTTCATCTTCCTCCGGAGAGATGGCCGGCGAGGGTGCTTCTTCCAAGACTTTCTGATGTCGGCGCTGAATCGTGCAGTCTCGAACTCCTACGGCCCACGTAGTGCCGTGCTGATCGGCGATGATCTGGACCTCAACATGCCGGGCGCACTGTACTAACTTTTCCAGGAAAATTGTCGGATCCCCGAAAGCTTTGAACGCCTCGGAACGGGCGGTTTCAAACGACCTGGATAGTTGATCTGCGGTATGCACGAGTCGAATTCCACGGCCGCCTCCACCTGCTGTTGCTTTGATCAGGACTGGAAATCCCAGGCGGTCCGCATGCGAGCAGGCATCCGCAAGAGTGTCGACCGGGCCACCGCTCCAGGGAACGACGGGGATGTCTGCTTGTTCTGCAAGACGCTTGGCGGCAATTTTGTCGCCCAGCCGGCGCATCACATCCCCGGGCGGCCCAATGAATACAAGTCCCATCTCCCGGCAAAGGTCGGCAAATGCTGCGTGCTCAGCAACAAAGCCCCATCCCACCCAAACTGCCTGAGCGTGTGCCGATGCCAAAGCCTTCGCGAGGCGGGTGTAGTCGAGGTAACTGCTCTTCGGCCGATGCGTATCAGGGTCGATAAATTGGGCTGCACCCAGAGCAATCGCTTCGTCTGCTTCGCGGACGAACATCGCTTGCCGGTCGGGTTCGGTGAAGAGCGCAATGGTTCTCAAGGGTATGTTGTGCTCTTGGCGAAACTCGCGAGCCGCGTGGATGAACCGCATGGCAGCTTCGCCGCGGTTGACAATGGCAATACGGTGGAATTCGTTCTGCATAAGAGCCCTCGTGACCTTATCGCAGGCTGTACGGCGCCGTTATGCCGCAACAGCTTCGCCAGTAAGAATGGCTTGCAGGTTCCTCAGATGGTTTGCATCGGCGAAGTCAGGTAGCGCCACCGTTTGATAGCCGTTCAGACTCAGGTAGCAGTTCCCTTGCTCATCCACGACTTCTGCAGTGAAGCTCTTTTGGACCGCGTCCGGACTCACGACCGCATACAAGCGGGACTCAGCCAGATCTGGTGACCTAAACAGGGAGATTTGACGGACATGCTGAGGAAGCCCCATTCGGCCTTGAACGCCCAATTCCCAGACCCCCGCGGTCTGGAAGCAAGACTCAATCAACCGTGGCGCCATAATAATGGGCAATTCAGACGGATGATGATTGGGAGGCAGGCCTTTCGCTAACAAGCCCACGATCTGCTTTCCGTCCCACCATACTCTTTCGAGAACCTGATAGGCCGGTCCGTGGAAATAGACCTGATAAATATCAGCGGCTTCGATACAGCTGCCACTTGGCTTAACAAAAACTTTTGCGGGCAGCGTCTCCACCGGGTCTTTAGAGAGACGGACGTGACCGGTAAAATGTGTCGTCTGTTGAGACTCGACCTGATTTGCCAGAGAGCGCTTCCCGATCAAACGACACTCTGCGATCAGGTGCCCTGCGTGAGGGCAAACCTGTGCTTCGATCCGCAGGCTCCGCGGCTCGCCGCGGTAGAACTTGAACGGCGCGAGAAAGCTGATGTCTTCGACTGATTCCACATGCCATCCGGGGAGCAGGCATAGAGCAGCTTCGGCGAATGCCTCGACTCCCATCACGCCCGGAAGCACCGGAGTACCGTCGATCTGGTGATCGTGCAAGAACGGCTGAACTTGAGGATCCAGAGTGGTCTCGATCGAATAACCGTGATAGAGGCTCATCGATGCGACCTTGTCCACCATGAGTCTTTTTTGAGGAATATTCCGCCGCAGTTCTTCAGAGGACTCGTCTAGTCCACCGTCTTTGTCGAATTCATTCAGCAGGACTCCAAGGCGCTGAGCAATGACAATTTCGCCGCGCGTTGAACCTGCGGTAAGCTCGCGGCGAATCAGCGGAATGCCCGCTTCCGGCTGCAGCATATCGATGCCTGCCATCTCCATGACCTTGGGGATGGAGCCACGGGTGGCCATGCCGATCCCACCCCACGCCGTCCAATCGATCGCGATGCCGCGAGTGGCTGGGCGCGACGAACGGAAGTTCGATATGACCTTGCAAAGCAGATCGTTGGCGGAGCTGTAATCAGTTTGTCCAACATTGCCGAAGCGGCCGGCGATCGAACTAAACACGACGCAAGCGCCGAGCGGCATGTCGCCGATGGCATGCAGCAAATTGAAGAAACCATCACTCTTCACGTCGAATACGAGATCGAATTCCTGTTGACTCTTGTCCGGCAACGAGTGGCTTCGTTCGATGCCAGCTGCGTGCAGCAACACATCAATGCGACCACTGCTTTGCCGCACTTGCTCGATGACTCCAGACACGGCGTCTGCATCGGCGACATTCAGGCTGAAATAGTGTGGAGTGCCTCCAGCTGCACGCACGGCATCGATGGCTATTTGAGCGGCTTGTGCTCTCTCCAGACGAGCAAGTTCTTTTTCCACCAAAGCTGGAGTCGCCCTTTCTCCGCGAGTCTGAATACGCTCGAACAATTCGCGTTTAAGGCCTTCCTTATCGATGACAAATCGCTTCAGATCCGGGTCATTTGGATCAGGTTTAGGCACCAGATCGAGGAGGTAAAATGTGCCTCCCGATGCGGTAGCCAGGTCCGCTGTGATTGCGGAGACGATGCTTCCAGCAGCTCCAGTGATCAGAAAGACGCTCTCCTTATTCAGCACCATGCCAGGTTGACCATCGGCCGCAGGTTGTTCCTGAAGGGAAATGGTCCAGCGCTGCTCCCCCGTGTGCCCGATCTCGACCACTCCTGGATCGCGAAGTGTCTCGTCAATCAGCACGCGCGCGATCTCATCTGCGTTTCGTTCTGCTTCAAAGTCGATTGCTTTTGCCAGAGACTCCACCCTCTCCCGTTTGTATGCCTTAGTGAAGCCGACAACTGCGCCTCCGAGTGGGGCATACGCTCCGACTTGGTCATACCCGTGTTGCCCGCCAAGGCGAGTCGCCGAAATGAGAAATGTGCCTGGATTCGCGATGTGCTCATAGAGGGTACGCATCGTTAGATAGAGGGACTTAACCCTCACCCGCAAAGCCTCGCGCCAAGCGAGAAGGTCCAATTTGGCGAGGTCGTCTTCCGGGTCGAGCGCCGGGAGCCAATAGACTCCGTCGACTCGGCCCGCGCTTGCCCAGTTCTCAAGAAGCTGCGTCAGGGTGGCAGCATCGGAGTTTGGGTCAATGCTGAATACCTCGACTCCAAGTGTGCGGAGGCGATTGGTTAGCGCCCCCCCTACGCCACCTTTGTCAGGCATGAGGACAACCCGGATATTGCGGTCGAGTTTCACATCAGTCGACTTGCAGAGAGGAAGTGGAGGACGCAACATCGGTACAGGTACGCGTCGCGGGATTTGATTCGCGGCGTCCAGGCTCCCCAGTACTGGCAGCGCCGGTTGGCTAAGAGGGGAAGATACAGACTCAAATGGCTTTGATTCGACTGATTCGTTTTTTGGAAGGGATGCAGGAACTGGCGACAGAGCCGCCGCCCTGTCGCGTGCGAACTTGATGACGTGCGCCAGCGTCGGAAAATCGCGTAGCTTGAGGCTTTCGTCTCGGGGAATGTTGTACAAGGCTCGTACCGCGGCGAACATCTCTGCTTGTTTGACCGTGTCGATGCCGAGGTCTGCCTCCAGGTCAAGATCCAGATCCAACATGTCTTCCGGATAGCCTGTCTTCTCCGCCACTATGTAAAGCACCTTCTTCTTTATGGGATCGTCTGCACTTGTGACTGCTGGAACCGCAGAGGCAGGGACTGCAGCAGGAACAAGCGTTGTTGACGGTGCCGGCACCGAGGGGGTCGCTGGCGTAAATGTCAGGTCCGGCCTCTTCTCGTGTACGAATCGGATTACGTGCGCCAAGGTCGGATAGTCGCGAAGCTTGCGGCTCTCATCGCGCGGGATGCTGTAGATCTCGCGGATGGTGGCGAACATCTCCGCTTGCTTGACAGTATCGATACCGAGGTCGGCCTCCAGGTCGAGGTCCAGATCGAGCATGTCTCGCGGGTACCCGGTCTTCTCCACCATCAAGGTAAGGATGCGGTCCTTGACGGGATCGTCACTTCCTCTCTCAACTGGTATTGGCGCAGCCATCGGCGGGCCAGATTTGACTTGCTGCTCCTCGTTAGGTGCAGGCAGTAACACTTCTGGCTCCGATGGCGGCGGGATCTGTGCCCTGATTAGGTCAGGCTTGCGCTCGTGCACGAAGCGGATCACATGAGCCAGTGTGGGAAAATCCCGTAATATGAGCTTGTCATCGCGCGGGATGCCATAGGCTTCGCGGATCGTGGCCATCACTTCGGCCTGCTTCACCGTGTCCACACCCAGATCTGCCTCGAGATCAAGGTCTAAGTCGAGCATATCCACGGGATACCCCGTCTTATCGGACACCAGTGCGAGCACGCGCTCCTTTACCGGATCAACCGCAATAACTGCTTTTGACGGTGTGAGGGGTACAAGTTCCGGTGCTTCAGTTCTTTCTTTCGACTGAACGACCGTGATCGGAACAGGCCCAGGAGCAGACCCCGTTGCCTGATTTTTTGGTTCGAGTGCTATGGGCGCTTGCGCTATTTCGAATTTCTGGTTGACCTCGGTTGAGGGGATCCCCGCACCCTGATTACGCACCCGAAGCGTGCGATGTACTACCTCCAGATCAGTCGTCGGGTAACGTGTGATTTCGCTCAGCCATGCTTCCCAGGCTCTCTCGTCGACGACGCGATAGGAGTAGCCCAAGGCATTCGGACGCCGGCGCACGCCATCTTTTGTCGCGACCCAACGAAATAACGACATGCTGATTTGCGATCCGAAGCCCGCGCCGAGACGCAAGGCATATTCGACCGGGTAGGCACCACCTTTGGACAAGTTCAACATGCCTAACTCAGGATCAATCTCTTTGAAGTTCGCCACCGGCGGCACCAGACCTGTCTCAAGAGACTTGACTGCCAAGACATCTTCGATCCCCGTTCCCATCGCATGACCAGTGAAACCCTTGGTGTTGGCGATCACAATCTGATCAGCGGCATCACCGAATACGCGGCGCAGGGCATTGATCTCCGCCGACGCGCTTCCGCCGCGAGCGGGAGTATAGGTTTCGTGGGAGACAAACACTGTACGCGGTGCAATTTGACTTCGCGAAACTCCACGGTGACGCTCCGCCTGAGACACCAGTGTCTCCATCAACTGGCCGATGTGCTGTACGTCGAGGCGGGTGGCGTGGAAAGCACTATTAGCGGTAATTGTGCTCAACACCTCACAAATGGGTTGAATTCCACGTTCTCTTGCTGCCTCAGCGCTCTCAACCACCAAGGCCGCAGCGCCCATACCCATGATCAACCCATGACGTCGACGGTCAAACGGGGTAGCGGCTTCCTCCACGACTTCGTCGGTGGCCGCGGCGCCGCTCGCCAGGAACCCGGCGCCAAACCATTCCATGCTGTGGTCAGAGGTGATGTCGTCGGCCGAGACAATAATGACCCGACGGCAACGCCTCGTTTGGATCCAATCCTCCGCCAACGCAACGGCTTGGGTGGTACTCGCGCAAGCGGCATTCACATGGGTGTTGGGGCCGCGGGCACCGATGAACTCGGCAAACTGCGAATGTCCCATCGAAAGGACTTTAAGCAGGAATCGTCGATCAAAAACATACGGCTCTCTCTCAATCGCATCGCGCAAGTCTTCCATACGCCGCTCAATTTCTTGTTCAACAACAGAATCTCCATTTGCCTTTGCCGACCGCGCAATCAGACTCTCCAACAAACCCAGCTGCTCACGGCGGGAATGGTCGGTGTAGTAACGGGAGATTTCGTCGGCGAATGAATCGCAGCCCGGAAACGCGGAGGCGAAGATCACACCCGTGTCGTCGCGCAAGGAATCAGGCAAAGCCCAGCGGTCCGGTAACTGCGTCGCTTTGGTGGTGGTCTTGTAGCGCATGATCAGCGGAATGCCTGCATCACGCAGGGCGTCGATGCCCGCCGCAATCGCCAGTTGAGTGGTGCGGTCGAGCGCTCCGAGCCGGTCGGCGGAAACGCCGAATTCATCTCCCAGATCAAACTTGCCTCCCCGGCCTGCCAGCTTGATGACATCGGCCACATTGTTGATGGTTTCGAATGTTGGGCCGCCGTTATCGCTCTTGACCAGGCGCGTGATGTGCTTTTCGAGCATCGCTTTGCGCAGGCGCGTTGGGATGAGATCGATGAACTGATCGCCAGCCAGGATGCGAGCAAGATTGGAGTCATCGAAGATGTGCTCGGCGCCGGGCAGTCCAAGAGCCGCTCCAGTAATCACCACGGGAACACGACCGGAGGGGGCCCCACCATTCTGATAAATCTGCCAGCCCTTTTCGAGAACATCAGCGAAAAAGTGGCCGAGTTCCGTCAAGCGATCGCCATTCGGCTTTGAAACGGATCCAGCGGGCATATTTTCAGAAACAGCAGCCCTGAGCCCAGGTTTCTGTGTCGGGGCGGATAGTACCGAAGAAAGTGGCGTAGCACTCGCCGATGCGACTCCAGGGACGCCCCGGCCCAAACCGCTCGCATAAAGGCCACATAGTGCTTGGTTAAATGACACGATGTCACCGAACTTCGGATGATTCGTAAACAAAGAAAGCACATCTCCGCGTTCGCCAAGCACATCCTCCACAAAACCTTGCAGAGCCTTCTTAGGTCCAACCTCGACAAAAACGCGAGCGCCTGCGTCGTAGAGTGTGTGCAGACCTCTGACGAATTGCACGGGAGATGCAACTTGTTTGGAGAGTAAATCCAGCATGCGTGTCACGACATCCGGCCCAGTTGGATAGAACTGGCCATTGACGTTGGCCACAATAGGCAGGTGCGGCGATTCAAGGTGGTGACGCTCAAGTTCTTTCCGCAAGGGCTCACTAGCAGGCGCCACAATCGACGTATGGAACGCGTGGCTGACCGGTAGTTCGGAGACCTCGTAACCAGCCTCCAGGAGGACTTGCATCGCTCGTTTGACCGCTTCGCTCGCGCCACCAATGACTGCCTGTCGATCGCTGTTAATGTTGGCGATGACGACGTACCCCTCCACCGTTTTCAGAATCCGTTCGACTTCGCTTAGCGGTGCAAAGACCGCAGCCATCTTTCCCTTGTCGGATACTGCCACCTGGGTCATTCCGCGACCGCGGGCACTGACCGCTTCTAGTGCATTTTCGAAAGGCATCGCGCCAGCGGCAACCAGCGCGCCGTATTCGCCGAGACTGTGGCCCATTGTCATGTCGGGCTTAATGCCGTACGCGGCCAAAAGTCGCGTCAGCGCAAGATCGATCGCCAACACCGCGGGCTGCGTGATCGCAGTCTGACGGAGATCTTCATCGGCCCTCGCAACGGCTTTGGCATCGTTTGCATCGACGAACACAAACTCTGTAAGAGGCTTGCCCAGCAAAGGAGTCATCACCCGGTTCGCTTCGGCAAATGTCTGGGCGACAATTGGTTCCACCTCAAAGAGTGGTCGCAGCATGTTTACGTACTGGGAGCCTTGACCCGTATAGAGGAAGGCCACCTTAGAGGCCGGGCCGCGACCGCGGAAAATACCTTGAGCACGCAGAGCCTTCCACACTACAGGGTGATTGGAAGCAAGGGCTTTGAGAGCCTTGGTCGACTTGTCCACCAAATCGGAGGCATCTGCATAATCAATTGCCAGACGTTCCGGTGCGCGCAGGTCAGCTTCTGCTGGCGCCACCCGTTCAGGTGTGCGACCGGCTTCGGCTTGCTTCATGACGCTATGCAGACGGTCCGCCAGCAGTTTTTCCGAGGTAGCTCCGATCAGGAGCGCTCCGCGCAGTGGTACCTTGCAAGTGGTTGAAGAGGTTGAGGTCGAGGAAGAGGAAGGAGTCATGATTGCCTCGTTGATCGCGTCTTGCGGAACGGTACGAACAGAAACTGCCTTTTTTCCATTCCCCGTCAGCCTGCCAGGGATGTGCTCTTCGAGCACGATGTGGAAGTTGGTTCCTCCGAATCCGAAAGCGCTCACTCCGGCACGTCGCGGAATATCGGCTGGAACCTGCCAAGCCTTCAATTGGGTATTTACGTAGAGCGGTGAGTGAGCGAAATCGATATCCGGGCTGGGACGTTCGCAGTTAACGCTTGGTGGTAGCAGTTTGTCTCGAAGTGCAAGGGCTGTCTTCAGGACTCCGGCGGCACCCGCGGCGCCTTTGAGGTGACCGATGTTCGATTTGACCGAACCCAATGCGATCGAGTGAACGGGGAGGTTATGAGGGCTGAGCATGTCAGCCAGACTCTGGGCCTCGACGACATCGCCAACGCGTGTGGAGGTTCCGTGCCCTTCGATCAGGCCTAAGGTTGCCGGTGAGAGGCCGGCATTCATCCATGCGCGCTCAAGACAGAATTTCTGGCCGATAGGGTTGGGTGCAGTGATCCCCTTTCCCCTGCCATCGCTCGAGGCTCCGATGCCACGGATTACTGCATAGATCTTGTCCCCATCTCGCTCGGCATCCGCGAGTCGCCTTAGTAAGAAGATCGCAGTCCCCTCGCCCATGACGAACCCGTCAGCCCCTTCCGCGAAGGGGCGCGTGCCGGTCGCAGATAGTGCTCCGATCTTGCAGAACTTCACGAACGTCGGGGCCCCCATGTTTCGGTCAATGCCGCCCGTGATCACCGCGTCGTAGTCGTGTTCAATGAGACCTTCCACCGCGGCCGTCATGGCCGCCATTGCTGATGCGCACGCGGCGTCACAAACGTAATTCGGACCGTGGAAGTTGTAGAGGTTCGCAATGCGGCCAGCAAGGCAATTGGACAACTCGCCGGGCATGCTGTCTTCAGTAATCTCTGGCAGATGCTTGCCCATGCGGTCGTGCAATTGGCGTGTAACCTCACTGCGGATCTCCTCCGGCAAGGCGGAGAAAGCAGGTATTTCAGCAAGTTTGTGCGCGTATTCGGGGAAGTACACTCGCAGGGAGGTCAGATAGTGCTTCTCACCCGCCATAGCGTTGCCGAGGATCACCGCCACCCGATCCGGATCGAGTGAACGCTTTGGGTAACCGTAGTCTTCGAGCGCCTCGCGTGTGGCTGCAATGCCCCACTTCTGGGCTTGATCCATCGCGTCGGCAACGCGCGGAGGAATTGGCAGATGCCACTTCACTGGATCCCACACTTGATTGCGCACCCATCCGCCAATCTTTGAGTAAGTCTTGTCTGGGACGCCGGGATCGGGATCGTAATAATAAGATGGGTCCCATCTTTCCGGCGAAACGTCGGTGATGCTATATCGGCCGCTCTTAATGTTTTCCCAAACGGCCGCGACATTGGCAGCATCGGGCAGAATGGCTCCCACTCCCACAATAGCGATAGCTCGACTGGCTGTGTCTTCCATGACGACGCTCCCGCAACCCTGGCCGGTTGCTGAAACAGATACTCAGTAGTCAGGCGTCTTAATCAGGCGGCGAGTGCGGGCTTGGCTGCACGACCGTAGAGGACGTCGGCTATAAAATCCATGTCTGACATCAGGCCCGCATGGGCCCGATGCACCGCGGACAACTGCAAGCTTGTTTCAAAAGTGGCAATCTCAGCGTCGCTCAGAGCTCCGGCTCCGCAGACCCAGCGCAGGCCTTCTTCTGTAACCTTGAGGGCCGCTTCTCGCGCAAAGACTCTGCTTAAGGCCGCCAAAGCCATCGTGTCAAAACGTCGGTTTGCCTTTTCATTTAACTTAGCGTCCGCAAGTCGGGCGGCACGGCGCCCGAGGCTCGCGGCACTCTCGGCATAGGCAATCCACTCTCCCAATCGCAAGAGAATGTGCTGATATCGCGTCAGGCGTCCCACGCGAGCTTTTTCCATTACTTCGGCCAGAGCGTGATGGGCCAGCGCCGCAATATCTGCGCCGATCTTCGGGTACTGAGTATGCAGAGCTTCCAACTCTCGCGCTTGCTGGTGGTAATGCTGGCCACGCGTCTTCAGATGGAGCTGCCATCGATCTCGGCCGATGGTCATCTCCATGATTTCCGACGTACCTTCGTAGATGGTGGTGATGCGAACGTCGCGGCTGATTTTCTCCACCATATATTCGTGCGTGTAGCCGTAGCCTCCAAGCGCCTGGATGCTGGCGTCGGCAGCCTGATTTCCTGCCTCGGTCGCCATGTACTTCGCGATGGCTCCCTCGGTGTTCAGGCTTCCTTCCCCGGCATCGATGCGCTCAGCGGTCTCTTCGATGTATGCGCGGGCAGCCTCCAGACGAGCGACATGCGGCACGATCAGCTTGTGCGTGTACCCCTGTTTCTCGGACAGAGGCGATCCAGCCTGGATGCGCTTGATGGAATATGGAATCGCGCGATCAAGAGCAGACCACCCCGCACCCAGCCCGAACGCCGCCACCATCAGTCGCGTGTACCCGAACACGGCTTGCGCTTGATTCAGCCCCTGGCCTTCGACGCCACCAATCAACCGGTCAGCGTCAACGTACACATCGTTGAACGCAAGCGCTGCGGTATTGCTGAGCCGGATGCCATGCTTGTCTTCCGGTTCATCGTGCGTGAAGCCTTTCGCACCGCTCTCTACGATGAACCAGCTCGGGCCACTGGGAGTGTTGGCCAGCACGGTGTAGGCGCCAGCGATTCCTCCATTGCTAATCCACTGCTTGTTGCCGTTGATCTTGTAGCCCACGGTACGGCCGTCCTTAACAACCGGATCCGCGGTAGTGCGAAGCGCTCCCAGATCGCTTCCGGCTTCCGGTTCAGTTGCGCCATACGCGAACAACAATCCTTCATCCGCGATACGACTCAACCAGACTTTCTTTTGCTGTAGAGTGGCGCCCACCGTGATTGGATCGCTGCCCAGGAAGGTAGCCAGCACGGATGTGGCGATCCCAAGGTCGATCCGCGCCATCTCCTCGCAGATGCAATACACGTCGAACGTGCCTCCGCCCATGCCGCCGAACTCTTCCGGAATAAATAAAAGTTGAATGCCCAGTTTGTCGGGGCTGCACATGTCGCGGACAATGTCCAGCGGACATTCGTCACGTTCGTCAAGTTCAACAAGCGCCTCATCAGGCAGACGCTTCTTGGCAAATTCTCTGAGCGACTTCAGGCTCAGCTTCAGGGTCTTGGGTGCAAGCATCGTCCCCCCTCACTATGCGGCAATGCCGCGCGATTCGCGGACTTTGCGGATCAGTTCCGGTAAAAATTCCAGAATGTCGTCGACGATTCCGACGTCGGCCACCTGAAATATGGGAGCCTTAGGATTCTTGTTGATGGCAATGATGAATGGACTTCCTTTTACCCCCGCGAGATGCTGGAAGGCTCCGCTAATACCGCAGGCCAGATAGACCTTGGGTTTCACGGTCTTGCCAGAGGATCCAACCTGGCGGGATTTTTCCATCCATTTCGCGTCAACCACCGGACGCGAGCAACTTACTGCGGCGCCGAGGACTTCAGCCAGCTCCTCAGCAAATACGATGTTGTCTTTCTCCTGAATGCCCCGGCCGACAGAAACCAATACGTTGTGCTTGGTGATGTCCACATCACCGGCCTCAGCGACGATGGTTTCGATGTACCGGCGTCGCGCAGTGAGAACGCCCACCTCGGATGACTTGTCCACAATCACGCCCGTTGCTGCAGAAGCCTCAGCTTTGAATGCACCCGGACGGACGCTGATCACTGCTCCCAGCGAGGCATCGCAACGAACATGAACGCTCACTTGTCCGCCATACTCCTGTCGCACGAGACTTAGCGACTCGCCCTCGATTGGTCCGATCGCCAGTACGTCGGGGACAAATGCGGCATTCAGTTTCACCGAAAGACCCGGCGAGAGATCGATCCCGAAATGATCATGCGGCAGCAGCAAAATGCTGCCGCGCGGCAGAATGGCTACGAGCGCCTGCCGCACCAGTTCCGCGTTGGGATGATTGAGGACCTCATTACCAACCTTCCAAATCTCACTGTAGAGTGACTTAACCGAACTGCACGCCGTATCAAGATCTGCTCCAAAGCCGGTAAAAATTGCCGTAGGCAACGTATTTGCATCTATCTTCCTTGCGGCGGCGAGCAGATCCGGCGCAGACTCGTCGACAACTCCGTTCTTGTGCTGTATGTAAGCAAAAATGCGAGGCATTATTTCAGCCCTCCCTTCGCGGCCACTAGCTCAATAATCTTCTCGGCATTCTCTTCCCGGCTGCCATGGAGCATCTCCGCTCCGCTATCCAGTGTGGGAACGAAGTAGTCGATCCGTTTCACTTTTGCTACCTGAGCACCGACTGTCGCTGGATTGACACCCAAATCACTCGCTCCTAATGTCGGGATTGGCACCGACGCAACCTGGCGAATCCCTCGCATCCCTACATACCGCGGCTCGTTGATGCCGGTCTGAATGGCCAAAACGCAGGGAAGCTCGATCTCGTTGATTTCCTTATTGCCGCCTTCGATCTCGCGGCTGACTATCAGCTTGTCGTTCTCAACGGAGATCGAGTTCACCAGAGATGCAAACGGATAATCGAGCATCGCCGCCAACATTCCCCCAACTTGGGCAGCGCCGTCCTCGGCCTGGACTCCGGTGAGGATCAGGTCATAGTGGCCTTTCTGTACGAACCCTTTGAGAATGGTCGCGATCCCTCGGCCATCTGAGCCGCTGAAGCCGTCATCCGAGAGCAGCGCTGCCTGATTCGCACCCATAGCCAGTTGTCGACGCAGGACCTCTTCGTCCTCTTCGCCGCCGACCGTCACCACTGTGACCGTGCCCCCAAATCGATCGCGGATCCGTAGCGCCTCTTCGACCGCATAATTGTCCGCTTCATTCACTGAGTACACGAGTTCGTCACGCTCAATGTCGTTGCCTTCGGCATTCAACGTGATCTCGTTCTCAGAGGTATCCGGCACTCTTCGCGCGCAAACCAGAATTTCCACTGTTAACCTCCGCAAGTTGCTGCTTCTTCCAATTTCTGCGTTTCCGTGCAGCTTCCCCGCATGATGTGTTTGTCCACGAGTTCTGTCAGATCAATCACTGACATCTTGCCTTCCATGCCCGCCACCTTGATCGCATCCTCGAGATTGACCATGCAGAATGGGCACGCCGTTACGATTACGTTCGCTGCTGCTTCCGCCGCCATCCGGACTCGCAGGACACCCATCCTCTGCTCCTCCTTGGGCTCGTAGAAGAGCATCAGCCCGCCGCCACCGCAACAGAACGACCGGTCCCGCGAACGTGTCATTTCAACTCTCTTCAACCCGGGAATGGCATCGAGCACGGTGCGCGGGTCGTCATAAATCTGATTGTGACGCCCCAGATAGCAAGGGTCGTGATAGACGAAGACCTTTTCTTCATTCGCGATCTGATTGAACTGGATCTTTCCGGCGTTCACTCCACGGGCAATCACCTGACTGATGTGCTCGACAGGTGGGACATCTTTGTAGTCGTGCCGCCAGGCGTTATAGGCGTGCGGATCGGCAGTGACGATCCGTTTCGCCCCCGAAGCTTTGACCGCATCGATGTTGTGATCGCGTAAAGCAAGGAAGAGCATCTCCTCACCAAAGCGTCGAACATCGTGGCCACTGTCTTTTTCCGCTGGCCCCAGGACTCCGAAGTCTTCTCCGATGTGGTCGAGAATTCTTGAGGTCGATCGCCCGATGGATTGCATCCGGTCGTCGTACGAAGTGATGCTGTCGACGAAATAAAGCGTGTCAGCGGTTCTTTTTCCGTCGAGTATCTTAACGTCGCAGTTGTTTTGGAACTCCGGGCTCTTCGTCCAGTCGCCCCTCTTCTTCTCCATCTTTCCGTACGGATTACCCCGGCTCTCCAGAGCTTTCATAGGCCTTTGCAGAGACTGGGGCACATTTCCGTCGTCGATCATTCCGCGTCGCAGATCGACAACCTTATCGATGTACTCGATCAGCAGCGGACATTCTTCCTCACACGCCCCGCAGGTAGTGCAGGACCAGATCTCGTCTTCGGAATAGACATTCCCGATTAGCGGCTTGCCGTTATTGGCCTTACCGAACACGGGATAGTGTTGGAATGCATACTCCCTGGCTTTGGTCGTGAGAAACCGCGGTGCGAGTGGACGCCCTGCTGCGTTTGCCGGGCAGTTGTCCGCGCAGCGTCCGCAATCGGCACAGGAGTAGAAGTCCAGTACGTGCTTCCAGGTGAAGTCTTCGAACTTCTTCACGCCGAAAGATTTCACCTGATCCAGACGGTCATCGCTGATTCCCCACCTCACTGGCTTCAGCGTCCCTCGTTCTAGCTTCGCGAAATAAATGCTGAATAGGGAAGTCTCGACGTGGAACTGGATCCCAAACGGTCGGTAACAAAGCAGGAAGTAGAACGCGAGTTCATGTATCAGGTAGGCGGCAAAGCCAAAAGCGGAGATTGTCGCCAACGAGGAAGAGGCCAGAGCGATTTGGAGCATCCATGGCAGAGACAGAGTCGCCAGCGTCTCCACCGGCGGGCCCTGCAAGCTGTGACTGGCGGCAAAGAGGCTGTCAGCCACCATCAAAATCGCGATAAGCCCCAGCAGGAAGATGGCATCGGCCGTGTGGCCTTTACCGTACTTCGCTGGGACTGCATAGCGTGCAGGCTTGAACACAAGCCGCCGGATCGCCGCAATGGCCATGCATAGAAAAACAACGGTGGCAGCATAATCCGTGACAATGTCGTAGAGGTGACCGATCCGTCCCGAAAGACCCGGCATTACAAAATCCTGATTGACGCCAACAATCAGGACGAAGAACGCGCGGGCCGCCAGCAGAATGAATCCGCTAAAGATAAGAATATGGGTCGTTCCCGCGAACTTGTAGCGCGGATGTCTCCACTGCCCCAGCCAGAACTTGAACACTTTCCCGATGCGAGTGAGGGGATGATCAAAGCGCAAGTCACGTTCGGCTCGAGCCAGCGGCGCGAGGCGCTTGGCAACGATATAAGCAAAACAAAGAATGCCGAGGATGTGGATGGTCAGAAGCAAACTGCGGGCCATGACCAGCCATTCCTGCAAGTGAGTAGGTGAAGAGGGGCCTATCACAGCTAAACCCCCTGAGATTGCGCCGTCTACGCGACGGCTAACTCTGTTGGAATTTCATCTCGTTAAAATGGCGGGATTCACCCGTCCAAGGGCGTCGACCGGCCCTCGACGGCATCACGCGTCATCACTGGTTTGCTTCCCCGCGGTCTTCGTTTTGAGAGGAACGTGGACACGGGGAAGATATTTGAGCACAAGACCGCGCGGGGTCTACTACGCGTAGTCGATAGGATTCTTCTCGAACCAGTGGGCATCACGGGCTTTGTTGATGCTCTTCCACGCGCCCGAGGCGACGCTGGCTGTCAGTTTTCGGTTCTCCCAGATAACACCTGCGCCAAACCCGATGGCCCCGCCCAAGAAAGCGCAGACCAGAGCTCGGCTCCGGGAACGTCGGCTTTCCAGATATCCGCCGCACCAACCCAGGCACGCACCAAGAACTGTGGGCCCTATCGCATGCAGGGCAGACCTCTCGAGATAGCCACTCAACAATTCGTCATGGAGAAATTCACCTTCGCCCCGGCGAGCGCCTTCGACTGCGGAGTCCATCAGCTTGCGTCCGTAGTCCACTTCCGATTTTGACCAGTCGAGAATATTCATGGTTTCCTCACTCCGCAGTCGATGCCCCGCGGTCTGATCGGATGGCTGTCAGGCGGCCTGCTGCGAGCATTTTGCTTTGGAACCGATCAACTCGAGCACCTTCTCGAAGGCGATGCCTTGGTCGATCATCGCGAGGAGCGCGTCCGCATTGAACCCCGCTGCTTCTGCCGCGTACAGTAGCCTCTCGACCGCTTCGTAAGCCGACAGATCATGCGTTTCGTGAAGAACAGTAAGAACGGCTTCCACAGTGTGGCGGGGCTGGGTTCCAGCGGGCACAGTCAACCTCGTTTCCCGAAGTAGAACTCCGGAACCAAAATGGGTCAGCAAGCGCTGTCACGTTTCAATGTGATGAGAATCACGCCGCGTGTCGATAGGGCGGTTGGCAGCCCCCGGGGGTCATTACTGGATATCCGGCGAGATACAACAATCGGGCAGGTTTTGGAAGAGGACAGTCCCGCGAGCTTCTAACCATCGCGGCAGAACCTCGAACGGTTCATGATTTACATTCCTAGTGCTAGACGGAGTATTGCACCCCCTCGCCATCGTCATCTGAGATAGTCCGACTCAAATCGTTTGTCGACGAGACGACCGACGAGCATTTACTCCCTCGCCGCATCGCAACAATACCCGTGCGGACCATCTCCAGCACGCCGTAGGGTTGGAGCACCTCTAACAATCCGTCGATTTTGTCTTCGTCCCCGGTGATTTCGATGATAAGGGACTCCGGCGCGACGTCGACTACACGCCCGCGGAAAACTCCCGCCAACTCCAGGACGTGCGAACGGGCCTCGTGGGTGGCCGCCACCTTGATCATGGCGAGATCGCGCACGATGGTCGGTTCCGCCGTGATGTTTTCAACCAGCAGCACATTGACGAGCTTGTAGAGATTGGCTTCAATGCGTCGCGCCTGATCCTGGTCCGCCTCTACGGTAATCGTCATGCGCGACACTTCTGGTTTTTCCGTCCGCCCCACCGTGAGCGAATCAATGTTGAAAGCGCGCCGACGAAACAAAGATGCCACTCGAGTCAACACGCCCGGTTTGTTTTCGACGTACACCACGTATGTGTTCAGCATAGGATTTATTCGTCGGCGGAAGTCTCCACGATGGGACTGGGCCGCCGGATCATTTCGTGCAGAGATGCTCCTGCTGCGACCATAGGATAGACCGTGTCTTCCTGCTCTACCTGGAAGTTAATCAGCACCGGTCCATCGTATTGCCGCGCCGACCGCACGGCGGGTACAACCTGAGAGCGCTGCGTGACGGTCTCACCTCGAATTCCGTAAGCTTCGGCTATCTTCGCGAAATCCGGGTTCAGCAAAGGAGTTGCCTGGTAATTGCTCTCATAAAAGAACTCCTGCCACTGCCGAACCATTCCGAGATAGCCGTTGTTGATAATCGCGATGTTGACCTTCAAATTCTCCTGCACGATAGTGGCGAGCTCGGCCATGGTCATCTGGAACCCGCCGTCTCCCACGACAACCCAGACGTCCGTTTCCGGCCGTGCGACTTTTGCTCCGATCGCCGCGGGCAACGCGAATCCCATGGTCCCCAGTCCGCCCGAGGTGATCAGGGAACGCGCCTCCTCGTGCTTGTAGTACTGTGCTTCCCACATTTGGTGTTGGCCGACGTCGGTCACCACCGTGGTATTGCTTCCCCGGGTTTCTCGCCAGAGATCGTTGATCACGTGTGCCGCATAGAGATGCCCGCTATCGGGCAGGTTTTGGATATCGCGAACCGCTGAGTCGCCCTTCAGCCGATCAATGAACTCCAGCCACTCGTGACGATCGACGCATTCGATTTTCGGCAACAGTTCGCGCAGAACATCGCGCAGGTCGCCGACCAGAGCCACGTCTACCTTGACATTTTTGTTGATCTCTGCCGGGTCGATTTCCACATGAATCTTCTTTGCATTGGCTGCATAGGTCTTGAGGTTCCCGGTAACGCGGTCATCAAAACGCATGCCAAGCGCAATTAATAAATCCGCTTCCTGAATGGTGTGGTTCACCCAGGCTTCGCCATGCATGCCCATCATGCCGAGATTCAAGGGATGCGAGGCCGGAAGTGCCCCCAAGCCGAGCAGCGTGAGTGCAACCGGAATCCCGGATCGTTCCACCAAGTCACGTACCTCGCGCATTGCTCCCGAAACAATCGCCCCGTGCCCAAGCAAAATCACAGGTCGCTTGGCCTTGTGAATCAGTTTCAGCGCTTCCTCATATTCCTTCGGCGCTGGAGAAAGATTCGGCCGATAACCCGGCAGTTGTGGCTTAGCCGATTCCCAATCGAATTCGCAGGAGGACTGCTGCGCATCCTTAGTAATGTCCACTAGGACGGGACCGGGGCGCCCGGACCGCGCAACATAGAAAGCCTCGCGCAATGTGCGTGCCAGCTCCCCAGCATGCGTTACCAGATAGTTGTGTTTGGTAATTGGTAGTGTAATGCCTGTAATGTCTACTTCCTGGAACGCATCCGAACCGATCAACTTGCTGCCCACTTGCCCGGTGATGCAAACGATAGGAGAAGAATCCAGCATGGCGGTGGCAATGCCTGTCACGAGATTGGTCGCGCCGGGGCCCGAGGTCGCTATCGCGACTCCAACTTGACCGCCGGCACGAGCGTACCCATCTGCCATGTGAGCAGCTCCTTGCTCATGACGCACCAGCACGTGATGGATCTTGCTATGCTTCAGCGCATCGTAAGCAGGCAGGATCGCACCACCTGGATATCCGAAGACATGGGTCACGCCCTCCTGCTCCAGGCATTCCCACAGAATTTGTGCCCCGGTTTTCGTCATCAGATTCCAAACTCCTTTCTGCTACTCCCCAGTTTGCCAGGCGTCATACCGAAAGCAGATCGTCGTCTTCAACCCCATGTCCGGCGGACCGATGCGATCTGCCCAAGATCATACTCCCCAAAGATAGTCTTCCTGTTGCTCACTTTCATGCGGAAACCTAACGTTCACTCCCGCGGCCCCGAACGTGCCTTCGAGAGCCATCGAGCCGATCGGAAGTTGGGGCAAACAGGTAACATCGGCAGTAGAGTCGCCGCGACGTATCGCGCCAATGATTTCTAGGATGCAACTATCCTCTACGGTCTTTGTCTCATCCGCAAGCGCGAGGAACTGTCTATAAACATGGTCGAGTTCTCTCCGCTCCAGATGGAAACCCAGCTCTTCGCAACGCTGACCGAGCGCATGACGTCCGGAGTGCTTACCTAGAACAAAGCTCGTGCCCGGCGCGCCCACGGACTGCGGAGTCATGATCTCGTAGGTCAATGGGTTTTTGAGCATGCCGTCCTGATGGATCCCGGCCTCGTGGGCAAAGGCGTTCCGCCCAACGATTGCTTTGTTGGGCTGCACCGGAAAACCGACGATTTCACTCAACAGCTGACTCGCAGGAAACAGGTGCTCTGAGACCACAGCCGTATCGTAGGGATAGCGATCAGGCCGGACCCGCATAGCCATCACGAGTTCCTCCAACGAGGCATTCCCCGCCCGCTCGCCGATGCCATTGATCGTACACTCCACCTGCCGCGCTCCTGCGCCGATAGCAGCGAGGGAGTTTGCCACCGCAAGGCCAAGGTCGTTATGGCAGTGCGCTGAGATCGTGACTTGCTCAATCCCTCGTACTCGCTGCCGGACAGTCTGAATAAGTTCGGCGATCTCAGCGGGAACGGAGTACCCCACGGTATCGGGAATATTGATTGTAGTAGCTCCAGCCTCGACCACCGATCTGAGGACCTCACAAAAAAAATCTCGATCTGATCGTGTCGCGTCTTCTGCTGAGAATTCCACGTCTTCGCAATGCGACTTCGCCAGTCTGACAGCGTCGCGCGCCTGCTCGATACACTCGCGCCGCGAGATCTTGAGCTTGTATTGAAGGTGGATATCTGACGTGGCGAGGAATGTGTGGATACGAGGGTGGGCGGCTCCGGCTAGCGCCTGCCAAGCTCGCTCGATGTCATCGCGACAACAGCGCGCCAAGGCTGCGATTACTGGCCGACGAACGGCCTGCGCCACCGCTTGCACGGCTTGGAAGTCACCAAGGGAAGCGATCGGAAACCCGGCTTCAATGACATCGACACCCAGCCTGTCGAGCTCATGAGCGAGGCGAACCTTTTCCGCCCCGATCATGCTGCAGCCAGGGGACTGCTCTCCATCGCGTAGTGTAGTGTCGAATATCTTTACGTGTTCACGAGCTGACATTTCATTCTCCCACCTGAGAAGGCGATTCCTGACCTTCTTCGCAAAGTCAAAGGGCCATCATCTCTGGATGATGGCCCTTTCGAAATCGTTCAATCTTGTTGCTATGGCTGGATCATCCGACGCGTCCTAGGGGTGCAAGCACCAGGCCAAGAGTGGCCGTGGTAAGGGCGAGCAGGCGCAGTCGCACGTCGCTGATAATCCGGGTCAGGTTCGACGTCACAGCCTGCATTTTTGGAGGATACATTCTGGAACTCAATCGAGACTGTAGATGAGCAAAATGGGGCCGTCAACCGTTCTGTCGGTCAGATTGATGCATTTTTTTGCTGTTTGCTATCAATTTCTTGGATACCGCTCGGCAAAGTTCTGCCGCAACAGCCATTTGGCTCTACAGGGCCAAATGAATTGAATCGAGGTTATGCCTGACCGATGAAAGAGGTTAGCGCACGCAGGTAGACTCGAGCCGCTCTGACGACTTTGGTATCGCCGACCTCGCCACCGGAGCACTTCTGAAGTTGGGCAGCCGCGTATGCCACACGGTGCAGTTCGAACTGCAGTTCATTCTTGATTTCGCTCTTCACATCGTGGTCATTGGTGTCATGTCCTTGTCGGTCGTAGAGCTCATAGGCTCGCGATTTGATTTCATCATGGAGCGCAACATCGACGATGATGTCATCCGCGCTGATTGCGGCATCTCTGTTGGGAATCATGGGAGAGGGCACCCCCGTATGAAGTAGGACTGAAATTTCGCTTTCCAGCCCAGCTGTTGCCCGAAGGCTGCTCTCTCTATCCCGATGAAGCAGTGATCGAGGTCACAATGGCGCATATTGGCGCTTGTTCTGCGAGTGCGTTCGGGCCACATTTAGTCAGGAATATGTTGATATGGAATCTCCTCCAAGCGATGACGCTTGCATCGTTTCTTCGAGTGAATGCGGGCACCCTTTCTGCAATCTTCCAGCTAGCCTCGTACAACTGATTGCCAGCGTAAGCTCTTCAGCCACCTATCGCAGAAAAACAAAATTGTTCGTCGAAGGCCAGAAACCGCGAGGAGTCTTTATTCTTCGTACCGGAAAGGCGAAGCTCACGACCTGCTCGATGCTTGGAAAGACAATTATCACGCGATTGGCCGACCCGGGGGATGTACTCGGATTGAATGCGGTTGTATCCAGCCGCCCCTACGGTGCCACGGCAGATATGATGACCAACGGCCAGGTTGATTTCATAGCTCGGGATTCCCTGTTGCGCTTGATGAGAGAGCGTGACGAGTTTGCCCTAGTGATCATGGAACAGCTAAGCGCAAGCTATTACCCGCTGCATGACGCGGTGCGCTCGCTCGGACTCACCACCCACCCAGTTGAGAGACTCGCGAAGCTCCTGCTTTCCTGGACGAGCACCGGCAACGAAAATGCTGGTGCTAACGATCATTCATTCAAGCTACCGCTCACGCATCAGGAGATCGCCGACAGCATCGGCTCTACAAGAGAAACGGTCAGTAAACTGTTCTCCGAACTGAAAAAGAAGAATCTGCTGCGGTCAGAGGGTCGGGAACTGACAATCATGAACCGTCTGGAACTACAAAGGATAGTGCAGTTCTGAGCGAATATCGTTAGCCTTTGCAATCAGGCTTGGCACCGGTGACCGCCGCAGGTGATTGCGATCACCGCGAGGTCGTGGGCGTTTAATCATACTGGCATCATGCAGCGCTTAGTTGACGAAGCGGAGTACGTGCTCACGGTCTTGCACCGTACGCGAAACGAGGCTGCCGCCAACCCGGAATTGTATGATCCCGACGCTCAAGAGCGAATTGATGAAGCAATCGCTCGTATTGAAGAGGTACTACGGGACGCGCAGTTGCAGGTCCGCAGCGCGGAGCAAAACGTAAAAGCCGCCTGACGATAAAAAGATGCCTGCAGGAGTTCGGCTAATGCATCCGTCTGCTGAACTGATCTTGCGGACGCCGGGTCCGCAGTTCCCCGAGATTTCCTGATCAGCCTACAAGTACACTCTCTCTTGGCTTCGTATTGCTTTATATCGCTGAAAGGCTTCTCGACTGCTTTCCAGTCCCAGCACAGAACGAAAGGTACTACCGCGGAAGGTGTGGGACATCATTTGTGGAGCATTACGGATGACGAACCACGGATCATGACGGAAAGCGGCAGGCATGTGACGAAGCTTCATCCCGCGCTCGGCCTTCCACCGCATGTACTCGATCTCATCGGCCGGTACGTGCTCGCTACGCACCACCGCAGTCGTACCGTCATATTCTTCCAGACGCTCGATTGTGATCAATCCGCGCCGCCGAAAATCCTCGGTCATGGGCGTTCGTGGATATGGCGTTGGGTGCTGGATATATGGCCAATCTACATAGCGCCGGGCGAATTCGAGATTCGCTTCGATCGACTCCACGGTGTCGTCAGGATTACCAACGATCAATCCACCCACCACATACATGTTGTGCCGATGTAACCAGTCAATAGCTCTTAGCGTGGCATTCCCGGCCTGGTTGCCGTTCTTGTGTTCTGTATTCTTGGCCGCCGCGCGCAAGAATTTAAGATCGCCTTCGAGAATATTCTCGATCCCGAGAAACACGTAACGAAAGCCGGCTTGGTGCATGAGCGGGGCCAATGTTGCTCCATGATCCGCAATAGCCGAAGTCATGGCTTGTACAAAGTAGTCCAGCTGATTTAGTCCTGCCTCGATGATGGCACGGCAAAGAGCTTCGAAACGCCGCACGTTAAGCGTGATGTTGTCGTCGACGAGAAAGATGGTGCGCGCTCCGTGATCGCGGGCATCGCGGATGTCGGCCAGTACGCGATCGAAAGAGTAAGTGTAAAAGTTGCGTCCTCGCATTTCGATAATCGAGCAGAAGCTGCAGTCGTAGGTACATCCACGTGAAGTCTCAACTACATCCACCTGGCGACCGAGCAGAGTGTAGCCTTGGAAGATTCGGGCAGAGCGCTTGGGCAGGTTGATTTCCCCGTCCTCGAGCTGATGGGGCGGACGAGTAGGGTTATGCACCCATCGCTCGCCCGCGCGATATGAAAGGCCACAGATGCCGGCCAATTGGCGGCAGTTTTCCAATGCACGCACGAGTTCGCGAAGTGTAATCTCGCCTTCGCCGCGCACGATGTAATCCACGCCCATATCTTCGTAAGCTTCCGTCGCGAGGCTGGGGTCATAGCCACCCACGACGATTTTTACCGAGGGTTTTAGCTTCCGCGCCAAGTCGATAATGCAGCCAGCGGTACGTCGCTGAAAGGTCATCACTGACAGACCCAAAACATCGGGGTTGAGTTCGCGAATCAACCGGACAAGAGTCTCCCGGACCGAGTCGTGGCACAGAATGAGGTCTGCGACTGCCACCTGATGATGAGTATCGATGTTCCCGGCAAGAGAGGTCAGCGCCCCGTTGGGCATCCGGATAGCGACCGGAGGCATATGCTCGAAGTAATCCGGCATAGAAAGCAGAAGGACATTCATACAGATTCTCGCTTTGTGCAGGGGAATGCCGGTCACCCCACCGGCGACGTCTCGTTTAGCAATCGTAAGGCCGATGCGGATGCCTGCGCAACCCGTTCCACCACCGGGCCAACCTGTGTCCGATGAGGATGGAGGGCTGTCACTTTTGTCAGTTCCTAGTGTTTAAGGCCTTTAGATATAAAACATATTGACGTCTAGCGAGTAGATAATCGTTTCCACCCATCTGAGTCGACTATGGAGGGATAGCTTCTAGAATCCCCAGGCTCAGCCGGTCGTGCGCTTGTCATTCAACTAACCCTCGCGAATATTCCGGACCTGAGAACCTCAACTCTTTGGTGTTCGACGTATTCATAAGTTGGCGGATCGGTTTCCTTGCTGATGTCTGTTTCACTGGCATAACTGCCAGTTCTCAAATAAGCGGTCCTGTTGAAACTGATCCTACTAGGGATACTCATGACTACCACCATCGTAACTCGTATCATCAGGTCTCTTCTGTTGATGTTATCCGCAGTCTGTCCTCTTGTCGCTTTCGCGCAAGCACAGGACCAGAACTTGCAGCAACTTCAGGACAAGCTTCAAAAGCTGGAACAAGAAGTGCAGGAGCTCAAGGGGCAACTGTCAAAGGCCCAAGCAGCCCCTGCACCGAGTGCTCCAAGAACTACGGTCATTGTGAGAGCCGAACAAGAAGCCGAGGAAACCCCGGCTGCGCCAACTGAAGAGAAAGAAAAAAAGAAGAACACCGTCGATATTTATGGCCATGTCATGTTGGACTCTGGCTATGAGTTCGGTCAGAGCGATCCTAACTGGTTCGATGTGATGCGCCCGACGAAGCTGGCTTCCTTTCCAGGTCAGTATGCACCAGATGGAAAAGTCTATTTCAGCGTCCGCCAGACACGGTTCGGCGTTAAAACAGCGACTCCGACTGCACTTGGTGATCTCAAGACTATCTTTGAATTCGAGCTATTTGGCACCGGAGTGGACGCTGGTCAGACGACTTTCCGGCTGCGACACGCCTACGGAGAATTGGGACACTTCGGTGCCGGTCAAACCTGGAGCCCGTTCATGGACATCGACGTATTCCCTAACTCGCTCGAGTACTGGGGGCCGAACGGAATGGTGTTCTTTCGCAATGTGCAGGTGCGATGGGCGCCCATCCAGAATGACCGCACGCGCCTGATCTTCGCTGCTGAACGGCCTGGCGCAAGTGCCGACGGTGGGATTTATGCTGACCGTGTCGAATTGCAGAATGTGAAGCCCAAGTTTGATATGCCCGACTTTTCCTGGCAGGCACGGTTTATGCGGGAGTGGGGCTATGTTCAATTGGCAGGTATCTTTCGGAAGATCTCGTGGGTCGACACCGCTCCCAACCCTCCGTTTGAACTCGGTGGCGACGCCTTGGGTTGGGGCATCAATATCACTTCGAACGTCAACCTCACCAAGAAAGACGTTGGACGTTTCGCCTTCGTCTATGGGGCAGGCATTCAGAACTATATGAATGACGCCCCGGTCGACGTCGCCCTGAAGAACACGACAAATCCTCTGAAACCGGTTGAGGGCGTCGCGCTGCCAATTCTTGGGCTTGTCTCTTTCCTGGACCACAATTGGAGTAGCCGTTTCAGTAGCTCAATCGGGTATTCGCTCGTAAACATTGAAAATTCAAACGCCCAGCTTCCAAGCGATTATCACCAAGGGCATTATGCGCTGACTAACCTTTTGTATTACCCCGTTCCCAGCGTAACCGTAGGTGGAGAGTTTCAGTTCGGACGCCGAGTTAACTTTAGCGATGGGTTTAATGTGAACGACTACCGGCTGCAATTCTCGTTCAAGTACAACTGGAAGAAAGGATTCACATTCTGAAAGCTGCCCAGGCCAGGGAGCGCCTTGAGGAACCACTATGAACCACATCTCAAATCGAACGAAATCTACAATTAGCCTCTTCCTGCTGTTCGTCACAATAGTCGGATTCTCCGCTGCTCAGACTAAGAGTCCTGTAGCACCAACGGAGCAGGCATATGCTGCAATCCTGAAGCAGGCATACGACAATTTCAAAACCGATACCAGCGGCAAGAACGCCGACTATATCCCCGCTCTCGCGCAGGTCGATTCCAAGTTATATGGCATCGCAATCGTCACCACAGACGGGCGTATATACAAGATCGGCGATGTGGATCATGCGTTCTCGATCCAGTCGATCTCGAAAGTGTTCACACTCGCCCTCGCAATGGAGGAACAGGGAGCCGATGAGGTTTTCAAGAAGATCGGAAGCGAGCCTACCGGGCGTCCTTTCAACTCAATACCTGCCGTTGTAGACATGCCGACTCATGCCGGGAATCCTTATGTGAATGCGGGGGCAATTGCTACCGCGAGTTTGATCGCCGGCGGCACTGCAGATGAGAAATGGAACAAACTGCTGGCCTTCTTCGGCAAAGCCGCGGGCACACAACTCTCCCTTCTTGAAGATGTGTACAAGTCCGAGGCAGCGACGAATACCGGTAACAAAGCCATTTCCATGCTCCTCGCAAAATATGACCGTATCTATGCCGATCCATTCGAGTCCGTTGATGTTTACACCAAGGCATGTTCGGTCGGTGTTACGGCCTATCAACTTGCGGTCATGGGAGCAACCCTGGCCGACAATGGCAAGAACCCGCTCACTGGAGAACAAGTTATTAAGCGTGAGAATGTGCCCCACATTCTTTCGGCAATGATGATGGCAGGCCTGTACGACGGCTCCGGCGGCTGGGCCTGGCATGTGGGAATTCCGGCAAAGAGTGGCGTGGGCGGCGGCATCGTAGCCGTCATGCCGGGCAAAGGAGCCATGGCTGTTTTCGCTCCTCCTCTCGATGAAGCCGGAAATAGCGTAAAAGCCCAGAAGGCGATTGCGTACGTGGCAGACCAACTGAATATGAACATCTTTTCGCCTGCATCGGTGGGCCTGCGGTGAATATGGGGAGAGGCTTTAGTTTTGCCGGTGCAGCGGGAAAATGTACCTGACGCATCTAACGAAGCCTCCTCTGATCTAGAACCACAACCTTTCAGTTCTTGCACCCGCACGTTCTATTAGCGAGGTGCGTTTGAGGTGTGTCTTGCATCGAGCCATCTGGATGGTCTTCGCGTGCTTCTGTTCGCTCACTCTGGCGAGCGCTCAGACCGACGTCATACAACAGACACCTCCTGCTACGAATCCTCAAAAGACAGCCGACACACTCAGGCTCGTTGACCAGTTAGTTGAGCAAAACGGAAAACTGGAAAAGCAAAACAGAGAGTTGATAGAGCAGATTCGGCAGCTGCGTGAGATATTGGCCCAGCAATCCGGGCAAGTCGCCAACGAGCAAGGGCAGGCTGCCCCCGCGACACCAACGCCAACTGCCGAGAATGTGTCGGGAGATGTCCAAGAAGGCACAGTCAGCGCCAAAGCGTCACCGACTGAAGAACGAGATAAGTGGGGGAGATACACTCCGAACCTCGGCTTCAAGGTTGCGAACACAGATCATGGCGACCTTAGTATCAGTATCTATACCTATGCTCGCTATCTGAATCAATTGGGACTGGATGCAACATATACAGATGCTTTCGGCAATACAAAGAACGTGCAACAGCGACAGGATTTTCAATTGCAAAAGGTACAGATCAAGTTTCTGGGATGGATGTTCGACCCAAAGTTCCGTTACTTTCTGTACGCGTGGACCTCGAACCCATCGCAAGGTCTGCCGGCCCAGGTCGTGCTCGCCGGCAATCTGAACTACACATTCAAGGACTGGTTCAGCGTAGGAGCTGGCATTCGATCCCTTCCGGGAACCCGCAGTGTCGAGGGAAATTTTCCGTTTTGGCTCGGAGTCGATAGCCGCTTGATGGCGGATGAGTTCTTTCGCCCGTCTTACACCTCAGGAGTCTGGGCGTCGGGAAAAGTTGCCAAGAATTTAGAGTATATAGGGATGGTTGGGAATAACCTTAGTACTCTCGGGGTGAGCGCCGCACAACTGGATAATGGCTTTAATACGATTTCGACGTCCCTCGTGTGGAAACCCACGACCGGTGAATTTGGTCCCGGCTTCGGCGACTTCGAGAATCATGAGAAGTTTGCAACAAGACTCGGGGCCCACTTCACTTACAGCCAAGAAAACAAGCAGAGCCAGCCAAACAGTGAGGGTTTCGAGAACACGCAAATCCGACTCTCCGACGGAAGCGTCATTTTCACTCCTAACCTGTTCGGCCCTGGCATTACTGTCACTGACGTGACTTATAAGATGACATCGTTCGACGGCGGAATTAAGTATCGCGGCTTATCGTTGGAAAGCGAATACTATCTGCGTTGGCTGAATCACTTCCACGGGCCCGGAACCCAGGTGATTCCGGAACGTTTCGACCAGGGCGTGCAGGCACAAATTTCTGCCATGGTCGTGCCGAAGCTACTGCAGATTTACGCTGGTGGCTCAACGATCCTAGGCCAGTACGGCCAACCGTGGGACTTCCGACTGGGGACGAATCTCCATCCGTTCAAGAACCGTGTGGTGCGCTGGAACAGTGAATTTCTTTATCTGCGCAAGTCAGCGGTGGGTTACACCGCTCTGCCCTATCCCGTGGGAGGAAACGGACCAGTTTTCCACACGAGCTGGGAATTGGCATTCTGAGTTACTGACAGGTCTGCGGAACCGTAGGTATCCAATATGAGAACCTTTCACTCCCATCTTGAGAACGCAAAGTTCATGAACCGGCCAACGTCCCATCCCCGATTGCCAGCGCTAGCCTTCGTCGCAATTGTCTTACTGACCTTGCCCATTAGTGGACTCACCCAAGGCAACGAATCATCAGGGCAGCCAATCGCAAATGACGTCCACTTTCACCTCACGAACTACATTCAGCAAGGAACCGACATCCACGATTTTTTACGGATCATGGGGAACAAGGTTGGACGCGTTGCGATTTTCGGAATTCCGCTGCAACAACAGTGGTCCTATCGCTCTGACGCCGATCGCGCTCCGACCTATTACCTCAATACCGATGCGCCTCTGTACTACTACTCGTTCACAGATGCTTGGATTGCTATGAGCTACAAATCGCTCACCAAAGAGGAACAGACTAGATTCGATCCCATGATCACCGGGTTCAATCCGACGGATATGTATGCGGCCGACCACATTCGCCGCGTGCTGCAGACGTTTCCTGGCGTCTTCTCAGGAATTGGAGAATTTACGATCCACAAAGAGTTCGTGTCGGCAAAGATTGCAGGCGAAGTCGCAACTCTGCAGGATCCCGCCCTCGACAGAATTTTGGATTTTGCCGGAGAAGTTGGCCTCGTCGTTCTCATCCACAACGATATGGATGTCCCGTTCGCCAAGGAAGGCTCCGAGCCCGCCTACTTGGAGCAGATGAAAGCGGTTCTGAAGCGGCATCCAAAGACGACAATCATTTGGGCTCATACCGGTCTGGGCCGTGTGGTTCGCCCTATCAAAAATCACGCCGGTCATCTGGCTGAGATTCTGCAAGACCCAGCATTCAACCACGTCAACTTTGACATTTCCTGGGACGAGGTCGCAAAGTACATCGTTTCCAGTCCTGAGTCGTTGAAGATCACTGCCGATCTTCTTAACCGGTACCCGGATCGATTCCTATTCGGAACCGATGAAGTGGCTCCCGCCAATCAGGACGCGTATCTCAAGGTCTACTACCAGTACTCGCCTTTGTGGAAGATGTTGACAGCGCAGACCAGCGACAAGGTCCGCAAAGGAAATTACGAACGCATCTTTGACGATGCACGCCGAAAAGTTCGCACTTGGGAAGTTGCAAACCTGAAGTAGTAGATCGCGCGACTCCATGTTGTGAATAACTCGTCATTCCAGAGTGAGGCAGAATCCTCGGGTCGTGCTGCCCCGCTTGCACGCACATCAAGTTTCCGAAGCCTCACCTCGTCGTCTCAGTGGGCATAACTGACACTACTGACAGTTCTCTCTAGCTTCCTGGTAATTGACACTCCTCGCAGCGGAGAACTAAGCCTTTGCAGATCGGGAGTTGCCTGCAAATCTATTTACTGGCATGCACTTGCGCTCGTTTAATCAATCAGGCGAATCCTTCCGAATTAATCCCTGCCAGTGACCCGCAAAAGGAGAATGGCAATGAATAATCCTCTTAAAGTGATCGGAAATTCTGAGAGCTCATGTGGTGTGTGCAGTACGAGCACATGTTCGACGTGCAGCCCAAGCGTTCCAAAAACAGAGGCTTCAACGGGTCTGAGCCGGCGTCAGTTTGGTTACACGGCCCTGGCGGCTTCAGCAGCGGCAATACTTGCCGGTTGCACGGAGAAACAACCGGCAGAGTCATCGGCCCCCACTCCGCAACCTGCTCTCTCTCCGGAACTCAATGTGGTGCAGTCGTCGAAGGGCCCGATCATGACGACACTCGAGGAGTTTTACAAGATGGGACCCGGGCCATCGAGCTCTCACACTATGGGGCCCATGCGAATTACCTACGACTTCTTCCAGCGGGTTACCAAGCTGCCGGACGATCAACTCAGGCGTGCAACCGCTTTGAAGGTACACCTGTTCGGAAGCCTGAGCGCAACCGGAAAGGGTCACGGCACCGATAGAGCTTCTCTTGCCGGTTTACTTGGGAAAGCTCCTGCCACGTGCCCGCCGGAATTTCTGGACTCACTCGCCAGCAATCCTGACGAAGTGCACAAAGTCACGTTAGGCCCTACAACTCTCGATCTGACCTTGAAGGACATCGTCTTCGACGCTACGAAAGGAGATTTCCATCACCCGAACACGATGACCGCGCAGCTGCTCGCGGGAAACGAAACGCTCTATGAGCTGGAGTACTACTCGGTGGGCGGTGGATTCATTGAATGGAAGGGGTACAAACCGCCCGATAAAGGACAACCGAAGTATCCGTACGAACATGCCAAAGAACTGAAGAAGTACCTCATCGATGACAAGATTCCCCTTCAACAGTTGCTGCTCACGAATGAAATGGCGATCTCCGGCAAGAGTGAAAAAGATATATGGGAATTTCTCGACCAGGTGTCTGAGGTCATGCTGCGCGGTGTAAACACCGGGCTCACGGTCGACAGCGTCCTCCCGGGACCAATCAAGCTCCACAGTAAGGCTGCGGCGATGCAGCGTAACTTGAAGACAAGTGCCAAGGGAGACGCGGGGCGCGCTGTGACGCGGATTGCCTCTTACGGGTTCGCCATGGGAGAAGAGAATGCACGAGGCCACATCATCGTAACGGCTCCGACAGCCGGCTCGGCCGGGATCATTCCGGCCGTTGTGAAGTCCATGAATGACCTCAACATTCCACAGCAGAAGATTCGGGATGGGTTCTTGGCGGCTGCTGCAATCGGATATCTCTGCAAGCACAATGCAACGCTGTCCGGCGCGGAGGGCGGCTGCCAGGCCGAAGTTGGCGTTGGATCTTCCATGGGCGCAGCCATGATTGCTCAGGCACTGGGAGCGCCTCCAAAGGTTGTTTCAAACGCCGCCGAGTCTGCGCTCGAACATCACCTTGGCATGACCTGCGATCCGGTTGCCGGATATGTGCAGGTGCCATGCATCGAACGCTGTGCCTACGGGGCAGTTAAGGCCTGGACGGCGTACTGCATTGCAAGTGAAGAAATTCCGGAAGAGCGACGCGTGGATCTCGATACCACCATTGCTGCCATGGCGCTCACCGCCAAGGAGATGAACGCCAAGTACAAGGAAACCTCAGAAGGTGGGTTAGCGGTATCTCTGGTTCTCTGTTAAGGCACAGCGTGGCGACTCCAACGAAAGCATCGAATGCTGGAGGTAATGCTCCCTTCCTCGTTCCCACACCGGCCGAGGAGAGCAGACCGGGAATAAGCGTAAAGGTCGCGGCGGTCGCATGGCTGGTCGCCGCGGTTTACTACTTCTTCCAATACGTACTGCGCTCCTCGCCGTCTGTCATGTTGCCACAAATGTCTAGTGCCTTCGGAGTAAGTGCAGTCGGTATGGCGGGGATCGTCGGCCTCTTCTACTACGGTTACGCTCCTTTCAGCCTCCTCGCTGGCGCAGGACTGGATCGCCTGGGACCACGCAAGGTTATTCCGCTCGCAGCAGCTGTGGCCGGAATCGGTGCCTTGCTGTTCTCCATGGGCGGGAGCACCGCAGGAAGCTTGGGCCGACTACTGCAGGGAGCCGGTGGTGCGTTTGCTCCGGTTGGTGCGATCTACATTGCATCGGCATACTTCCCTCCGTCTAAAGCCGCGACACTGATCGGTGCCACACAGATGTTTGGCATGGCTGGCGGTGCTGCTGGACAATTCGTGGTCGGGCCGTGGATTGCAGGAGGTCTCCGCTGGGACACATTTTGGATCGGACTCGGGGTTGCCGTACTGCTGATCTCGGCGGTCCTACTTGCACTTCTGCCGAATCCCACACCGCAAGCTTCTGCTCCCGAACAAACGATCATGCAGGGCTTTTATCAGGTTTTCAAGAACCCCCAGTCCATCTTGTGCGGTCTGATCGCGGGTCTGCTTTTTATCCCCACCACGATCTTCGACATGGTTTGGGGTGTTCGCTACCTCCAGGAGGCTCACGGGTTTGACTATGCGTCCGCCGTGCTTCGGACCTCCATGGTTCCGTTGGGATGGATCATCGGATGTCCACTGCTGGGGTTCATCTCGGATCGGCTAGGACGCCGCAAGCCGGTCATTGCTGGTGGAGCAGCACTTCTACTCGTCTGCCTGGCATGGATACTCTTCGGCAGCGCAGATGTATTCCCTCGTTATGTGCTTGGTCTCGTTGCGGGCATTGCTTCCGGATCCGCAATGCTGCCCTATACCGTCATCAAGGAGGTTAATCCTCCCCAGTTTGGGGGCATCGCGACGGGAGTTGTGAATTTTTTGAACTTCACATTCAGTGCCTTACTGGGTCCGGTTTTTGGATGGTTGCTGCGCTACTTCTCCGGAGACGCGACCGTAATGCAGCACCAACATTACCAGATGGCATTCGCCCCTCTGCTAATAGGAGTCGCGGTGGCAATTGCCCTCACCTACTTTCTAAATGAAACGGGAGCTTCGGCCCGGCGCAAGCTCCCAACTTGAAACAGGAGGTATGACTGTGAACACCCTGATGCAGGAAATGCAAACGGGAACGGGCAAATACGAGCAACTCCTTGAACGATGCAAGAGCCTGGAACCGATTCCCACAGCAGTAGCACATCCTTGCGACGAGACTTCTCTTTCTGGCGCCGTGGAGGCAGCAAGCAAGGGCCTCATTGTACCGATCCTCGTGGGTCCGCGAGCCAAGATCGAGTCCGTCGCGAACTCAGCAGGAATTGACCTCTCCAAATTCCAAGTTGTGGATGCTCTCCACAGTCACGCATCTGCCGCGAAAGCGGTCGAACTGCTTCGCGAAGCCAAAGCAGAACTCCTCATGAAGGGAAGTCTCCACACCGATGAACTAATGGGCGCGGTAGTTTCACGAGACGGAGGCTTGCGCACTTCACGCCGCATCAGTCATGCCTTCGTTATGGATGTGCCGACATACCACAAGGTCTTAATTGTGACGGATGGGGCGATCAACATTGCCCCCACCCTAGAGGACAAGGTCGACATTTGCCAGAACGCAATTGATCTTGCGGTTTCTCTCGGCCGCGAATGGCCGAATGTTGCGATTCTGGCCGCGGTCGAGACTGTGACGTCGAAGATGCCGGCGACGATCGATGCAGCCGCGCTGTGCAAAATGTCAGAACGCGGCCAGATCAAGGGAGCCGTTCTGGACGGCCCCCTGGCGTTCGACAATGCAATTAGCAGAGAGGCCGCGAAAACAAAGGGCATCAACTCCGACGTCGCCGGGGACCCTGACATCTTAATAGCACCCGATCTGGAGGCTGGGAACATTCTTGCGAAACAACTTACATTTCTCGCCAAGGCAGATAGCGCCGGCATCGTCCTGGGTGCGCGGGTGCCTATCATCCTCACAAGCCGGGCCGATAGCGTTCGCTCACGCATTGCAAGCTGCGGAGTTGCCATGCTGGCCGCGCATGCTCGACGGAAGAAAGCATAGGTGCTGCCATGGACAACTATGCACTTGTTCTCAATGCCGGTTCATCAAGCTTGAAATTTTGCGTATTCCAGCGTCCTCATAACGGAGCTTGGCAACTCGCATCCCGCGGTCAGATTGGCGGAATCGGGACGTCACCCAAACTGTCTGTGAAAGATAGCGTTGGCGCCGTTCTCGCAGACAATAACTTGGATGCGTCAGTCAAGGATGGACGCTCTGCGATAGACGCGTTGGCTTCCTGGCTGCGTTCGGAATACGGCAACGCTCGCGTTGTGGGTGTTGGCCATCGCGTTGTGCACGGCGGCGCTCATTACCATCGGCCTGTTGTCGTCACACGGGACGTACTCGTTCAACTCTATGAACTGATTCCTCTCGCCCCATTACACCAGCCCTACAATCTGGCAGCGATCGAAAGGATCATGGAGCGAATGCCTGATGTTCCCCAAGTTGCATGTTTCGATACCAGTTTCCATTCGAGTAACCCGGCAGTCGCCAAACTGATCCCCCTCCCCACTGACCTCCGCAAGACCGGTTTGCAGCGATACGGCTTCCACGGGCTTTCATACGAATACATTGCTTCGGTTCTGCCTCATGTCGCTCCGGAAATTGCGGCAGGCCGAGTTATCGTCGCGCATCTTGGCAGCGGAGCCAGCTTATGCGCCCTCAACAATGGCATCAGCATGGACTGCACCCTCGGTTTCACGGCACTCGATGGACTCTGCATGGGGACCCGACCCGGCGCGCTCGATCCGGGCGTGGTTTTATATCTGTATCAAGGCCTCGGACTGTCAGCCAAAGAAATCGAGAGCATTCTTTACAAGAAGTCCGGACTGCTCGGCATCTCCGGGATCAGCAACGACATGCGAGATCTGCTCGTGACCGATCAGCCTGAAGCTCGTTTGGCAATTGATTACTTCGTGTATCGCGCCGCTAAGGAAGTCGGCTCCATGGCTGCGGTCTTGGGTGGGGTCGATGGACTCGTATTTACCGCTGGAATCGGAGAGAACTCGCCAGAGATTCGGAGTCGAATCTGTAAAGCTTCTTCATGGCTGGGAATCGAGTTGGATGACCCATCCAATCTGAAGAACGGTCCGCGCATCTCAACCCCGGGCAGCAAAGTCTCGACCTGGGTCATCCCAACCAACGAGGAACTCATGATCGCACGCCATACAGGTGCGCTCCTTGGGTTGCTCCAGGCCGTCGCTTAACGGTCAGAAGGCGAGAAGAAAATGGCAACTGTTTCGATTGATCAAGTCCAAACTGAAAAAATGCGCCCGTGGGCTGGATTCCAGCCCGGCCTCTGGCAGACCGAAATCAATGTTCGAGACTTCATCCAGCAGAACTACAAGCCTTACGAAGGGGATGAGTCCTTCCTTGCTTCCGCCACGAAGCGCACAAAAACGATCTGGAGTCAGCTGAACGATCTCTTTGTCAAAGAGCGGGAAAAGGGGGTGTTAGATATCTCGCTGATCCCCTCCTCGATCACCGCCCATGCGCCCGGGTACATCGACAAAGAACACGAGGTGATCTCTGGTTTGCAGACGGATGCCCCTCTCAAGCGCGCGATCATGCCGAATGGTGGATTCCGCATGGTGCTTAGCGCACTCAAAACATATGGATATGTGCCCGACCCACACGTAGTCGAAACGTTCACCAAATATCGCAAGACTCACAATGATGCCGTATTCGACGCCTACACCGCAGACGTGAGGCGCTGCCGGAGCTCTCACATTCTTACGGGACTTCCTGACGCGTACGGACGCGGACGCATCATTGGTGACTACCGCAGGGTGGCTTTATACGGAGTTGCCCGTCTGATTGAGCGGAAACAGCAAGAGAAGCGCAGTCTCGATTCCGCCATGTCCACGGACGAAATCATTCGGGACCGGGAAGAACTATCTGAACAGATTCGGGCTCTCCAAGAGCTGCAGCAGATGGCCTCAAACTATGGCTTTGATATCTCCGGGCCAGCTCAGAACGCCCGCGAGGCTGTTCAATGGCTTTATTTTGCTTACTTGGCCGCCGTGAAGGAACAGAACGGCGCAGCCATGTCTCTTGGCCGCACGTCCACTTTTCTTGATATCTATTTCGAGCGCGATCTGGAAGCAGGTGTGCTGACCGAGGAACAGGCTCAGGAGATCATTGATGACTTCGTCATCAAATTACGAATTGTCCGTTTCTTGCGCACTCCCGAATACGACAATCTCTTTGCGGGAGATCCGACCTGGGTTACGGAGTCCATCGCAGGAATGGGAGATGACGGACGACCGTTGGTGACGAAAACGAGCTTCCGGTTCCTGCAGACTCTGTACAACTTGGGACCGGCTCCCGAACCCAATCTGACGATCTGGTACTCGCCACGCCTGCCCGACGGGTTTCGTAACTTCGTCGCCAAAGTTGCCATCGACACCAGTTCCATTCAATTCGAGAGTGACGAGATCATGCGTTCAGCGTGGGGAGACGATGGTGCTATCGCGTGCTGTGTATCTCCCATGTTGGTTGGGAAACAGATGCAGTTCTTCGGCGCTCGCGCCAACCTCGCCAAATGCCTGCTCTACGCAATTAACGGCGGCAGAGACGAGCTTACTGGAGAGCAGATCGGCCCTGTGACAGAACCTGTCAAAGGAGACTACCTCGATTTTGACGATGTTTTAGGAAAGTTCGACAAGATGATGGACTGGCTGGCTGGCGTTTATGTCAACGCCATGAACATCATTCACTACATGCACGACAAATACGCATATGAGCGCATTGAAATGGCTCTTCATGATTATTCCCCGATGCGTACCATGGCCTTCGGGATAGCAGGAATGTCAGTGGTCGCTGACAGTCTTTCTGCCATGCGATACGCGCAGGTGAGAGTCATTCGTGATGAGAGGGGCCTCATCACCGATTATCAAACCACCGGCGATTTTCCTCAGTTTGGCAACAACGATAACCGCGTCGATCAGCTGGCAACTTGGATGGTCAGTACCTTCATGAGCAAGTTACGGAAATATCCCACGTATCGCCACGCTCTGCATACTCAATCGGTGCTGACGATCACTTCCAACGTGGTCTACGGCAAGAACACGGGTAATACTCCTGATGGTCGCAAGCGGGGAGAACCTTTCGCGCCCGGCGCGAACCCGATGCACGGGCGCGACAAACACGGCCTGCATGCTTCCGCGGCATCGGTTGCCAAGATTCCTTATCGGGATGCCGCGGACGGCATTTCGCTGACCGCGACATTAGTTCCCGAAGGCTTGGGCCGGGTTGCGCAAGATCGCATAGCGAACCTTCGCGGTATGCTTGACGCCTTCTTTGGAGTCACCGGCTATCACATGAACGTTAACGTGCTAAACCGTGAAACACTCCTCGACGCAATGGACCATCCGGAGAAGTATCCTCAACTCACGATCCGTGTCTCGGGATATGCGGTTAACTTTGTACGTCTCACGCGCGAGCAACAACTCGACGTTATCAACCGTACTTTCCACGAGAACTAAATGGCCACAAATACTGTTAGCGAATCTCAATTCCCTCCGCTGGAGGCACGAAGTCCTTATGAACTCAGGTGCAATTGGACTCCGAAGGTATCGGAGGAGGATGTCCGCAAGGCGCTGATCAGTGGCGAAATGGGTTTTCTGCATTCGTTCACGACGGGCTCCACCGTCGATGGCCCTGGTGTTCGTGTTGTCGCCTGGACAACGGGATGCCAGTTTCGATGTCTCTATTGCCACAATCCAGACACCTGGAACCTCAACAACGGCATCCCTGTGACGCTGAACAGGGCAATCGAGCAGTTGGGCAAATATCGTCGAGGTCTGAAAACCATGTCCGGCGGCTTCACTCTGAGCGGAGGCGAGCCGCTCATGCAAGATCGCTTCGTCGTAAAGTTACTCTCCGCCGCGCAGGGAATGGGTATCCATACGGCCCTGGATACAAATGGGAGCTTGGGACATCGTCTGTCGGATCAAGAATTGAAGGTGGTTGATCTCGTCTTGCTTGACATTAAGTGCTGGGATCGCGATATACATCGGCGTCTTACTGGCATGGAACTGGCGCCTGTCCTTGAGTTCGCGCGTCGTTTGGCCTCGCGCAGGCAACCTGTATGGCTGCGGTATGTACTCGTGCCGGGTTTAACTGACAACAAAGAGGATATGGCCGAGCTCGCGAACTTCGTCGCTGAACTGGGCAATGTACAACGAGTGGATGTCTTGCCCTTTCACCAACTCGGCAAATTCAAATGGAAGGAACTCAAGTTAAATTACGAGCTTGAGCAACTTCAGCCACCATCAGCCGAGCTCGTCCGTATCGCGATCGACCAGTTTCGCAGCCGCGGTCTCAATGCCTTTTGAATCGTAACCCGGGGCCTCCATCGGAGCTGGTGCGTAGGAGAGGTGATAAGCCCGGACGAAATCAGACCTAACCTTGCCCTAGCGAAATCACGGCTGAGTGTTCGGCACAGACTCTGTTGAAGTTATCGCCGCTGGTCTGTTCGCGAAAACACGCCAATGGATACCCACACAGAATCTGTATGCCGTGAATTCTGGCTACTTCGTCCCATAGGTGTTCGAGGCGAATTGCCGCCTCCGCATTGCCCTGCGCCAAAAGATGGGGAGCACATTCGCCACCCGCCACCACACGTGTGAGCTCTCCGTTAACACTCTTTGCGGCCCTCTTAATCAGGTCGTCAGTGAATCTGTAGAACTGGCTTGGCTCAGGCAGATTATCCGCCATAACTGGACAGACAGCTGCCTCAATGTCCAATGCAATGTAACGGCCTTCCTCAATACCGGCGCCCATATCCAAGCCACACGATTGCAGTCCGGCCATGAGTTTGTTTCGATGCGGCTCGGTCGCCATAACAATCGCCGCATTCCCACTTCTGAGAGCCGCTTCCACGAAGCTCGTGAAACCATCCAGGAAAGATCGGTCATCGGAATAGAATCCAACCTCATGACGCCTGGCCTGCAGTTGCGGCTGTGCCGCGAGACTATGTTCTCTTGCCGGGGCAGACGAGGATTTTGTAGAACGACCTTCAACGATGCTTCGACTGAGATAACTCTGCCCTCGACTGACGGAACTCAAAGCAGCAATCAGCTCACGCCCGACATCAGTTTTGGCGACGTAACCGAGTGCGCCTGTCTCCAGCGCTGCTTCGACCACATCGGAAGAGGACTCCTGACTCACAAACAGTATTTTGCACTTCGGACAAAGCGCGCGAATTCGCCTTGCGGCTTCGATCCCGTTCAGCCCAGGCAGTCCGATGTCCAGCAGAACCAGTTCCGGTTGGAGCTGGCCCGCCTTTTGTACGGCGTCTGTGCCATCTGCTACTTCACAGACGATCTCCAATGCTGTTTTGTCTTGTATTGTCGAAGCGAGAAAGCGCCGAAAAGGCCCGTGGTCTTCAGCCACCAGAACTCGGATTTCAGTCGTGCTCATTTCCGTATTCGATACTCAGGCGGACCATGATGCTTTACCACTTTGCTAAATCCACTTGAAATGATTCCACGACCCAGCGCGGCCGGTCATTGCTGAGATGCAATATTGCGCGGACTCGACCGAAGAAACCACAAGTCTATGAAAACAATGCCAACACTGCTCTGGGTACTGAACACGACGGGTGACTCAATGCGTTAGACCTGATTGTTGCTGAACAACTAGACCATTCCAGGGGCCGATTAAGAGCAGGAGGACACGGCCAAAAGCAGACTTCCCTGCACCTGCTTCATACCGGGGAGGGCTGATTTCGTGAACGACTAACTTTGTACATCATTTGCCGAGTTTTTCGACTGTCTTTGCGAAAATCTTCGCCTTGAGACATCGAATTGATACCTTTTAGCTGTCGAAAAGCGCTCTTAACTGCTCTTCGGCAACGAACGCCGTTCACCCATTAGCGCAGAATAGGTCAGTGATGAAAGAGGAAAAGCTCAAATCTACCACCGTTCGGTTCACCGACTCAGACCTGCAGCTCATCGATTCTCTGCAGGAAAAGCTCGGGCTCGGTATGATCCACGTGATTCGGCTAGCGATCAGGCGGTTGGCCGAAGCTGAAAGCCTAATGCCGCCCCGAAAACACTTCTGATTGAGACCTCGACGTCCCATCGGATCCGGCCAACAAACCGCGAGTCGCTTTGCCAATCGAGATGCGGGGCCAACAAAGAACGGGCCGGAGACTGCGTCATACCTGGAAAGGATCAAGGAAAATGGAGCAAGGCTCATCAGGTCCGGCTGTCATTCAGGGCCGCTCTACACTCCTGCTCATGAACTTCTCGCCAAGAAGCACGCTGTTCACGGCTGCCATCAGCTCGGATCCAGCATCGGCCTTCGTGACGTAGCCAAGGGCACCCGTGCTGAATGCTTCCGACACGACGTCCTCGGATGACTCCTGGCTCACGAACAGGATTCTTGAGTCCGGACACAACTTCAGTATTTCTCGGGCGACCTCGATTCCGTTCAGCCCCGGAAGACCGATGTCCAGCAATATCAAGTTAGGTTGCAATTGCTCAGCCGTTTGCAGGGCCTGCTTTCCATCAGCAACTTTAGAAACGACTCGCAGGTCAGACCTCTCTTGCACGACTGATGAGACGTATTCGCGGTAAGCTTCGTGGTCTTCAACTATGAGGACTCGAACGATTGCGGTGGACATGGTCGCATTCAATTTCGTCGTTTCACTGCTCTCCTGGAATGTCAGCCTCATAGTCAGCCCGTCCAACGCGAACATTTCCAGACCCGTTCGTGAAGAAACCGAACCCCGGCGAGGCAAAATCGCATTCAGAACGGCGACTACTGGTCGTCGAACCCATCGTGTACATTCAGCGTGAAACCTGGAGTTCTCGTTCACGCTGTTCCACGATCAGGTGCGACCAGATCACCTTGCCCTTGGGGTCAATCTGGGCTCGGAACAGCGCCAATGCGGGCGCTCCATAAGACACAAAACGTCGAGCAATCCTCTCCGGTAGCTTCCCTGATGACACCTGTCAATTATGACAGTCGTTCGGCGTTCGGCATCATTAGTGTGATTTAGCACGAGTGAATCAATCTTGAGTCGCAGTTACACATCAGACCTGTTTGATTTATAGAATTGATGGGCTCTTTGGGCCAACCGCGTCACCCTTTCACGACAGCAGAAAAATCTTCCTCGCCCAGTCCCTTTCCCAGCGCACGTTTGAAGACTTCCAGCGCCGGCACGGCTGTCTGCAATGGGATACCACAGTTTTCGGCCTCCCTTATGGCGTACCCGATGTCTTTGGTCATGAGCTTCAAGGGAAAGTTCGGGGTGAAATCGTTCGCTTCCATGCTCGTCATCATTCTTTTAATGAGTGGACTGGCGAGCGCGCCGTTAGCTAACACCGCAATGCTTTTTTTGCGGTCGAGACCGCCTGCAGTAAGAAATGACAAGGCCTCTGCGAAAGCCGCGGCTTCAACTCCGCAGACAAAGTTATTGATCAACTTCAGTAGTGCGCCGCTGCCAACCGGACCGAGGCGCAGCACCTCCCTTCCGAGGACAGATAGAACATCGCGAGCACGTGCAAAACCCACTTCGGATCCGCCAACCATAAAGAACAACTCCCCGTTTGCCGCATGAGGCTTTGTGCCAGTCACCGGTGCGTCCAGGAATTCGCAATTCCTCGCCTGGGCTGCTGCAGAGAGTTCCTTAACCCATCCCACGGAGAGCGTACTTGATTCCAGCAACAGCGATCCACGTGCTGCACCAGCAAGGGCTCCGTCGTCCCCAAGCCACATGCTGCGCGATGCGCCGTCGTCGGCGACCATCGAAATGACGATTTCAGATCCCGCAGCGGCTTCACGTGGGGTATTCGCCACGGTTGCTCCGGCTGACGCGAACCTCTCGGCCTTCTCCCGACTCCGGTTGTATACAGTGACGGGATACTGACGCGAAAGCAGCCGATGTGCCATGCCTCCGCCCATTATTCCTAGCCCTAACATCGCGATTTTTGGTTTTGACATAATCCGCTTTCACCCCAGTGAACTGACGACGATGGGAACAGTTTCTGACCTGACGATGTGAACTACATTCCGTAGCGGTCGACCAAACCCCTCAAATGAAACCTGAATCCAATCTCCCTCTTCGACCTGCACTCCGGCGCCAAAGCTCAGACAATCTGTTCCAAAGAAATGTATGTGTACATCGCCGGGACGGCGGTGTGCCTCAAACTTAAAGTGGTGATGCTCCAGGTTTTTCAAGCTGTGGCACATTTCCGATTCGCCAGTTAGAAAGGTTCCTGACCACAGCATGCTGCTATTTCTTCGAATTTCGACCTGAGCCGCAACCGATGAAAATTGGGGATCGACCACCAACTCCGGTCCCAAGGCACAGGTTCGAAGTTTCGATCCGGCCAGATTGAGATAGTTCCGCTTTTCAAATTTGTGATCCGAGAATTCATTCCCTCCAGCCATTCCTATTCGGTATGGAGTCCCCTCCGGGCCGACGACGTAAATCCCCGCAATCTCCGCCTCTTCACCGCCGTCTTCCGCGTACGATGGGATCTCGAGAGCCTGTCCGTGTGCCCGGAGAGTCGCCCCGGTTCCTTTGTAGAACCACTCCGGTGCGATGCCAACTTTTCCCGGCTCCGGACGTCCTCCCTCTTTCCCCCAATGGAACATTTTCATACTGTCGGTCATCTCGTCGGCGGCCACTGCGTGCATCGACTGCCGGCCCCGAGCGCTTCCGAGATGGGTAAGCCCCGTCCCCGAGATCATGCAGCGTGCAGGTTCATCCGGATGATCAATCGGGGGCAACAGATGCCAATCGGATTTTCCGTAATAGACAAGATCGTAGTCTAAGCGTTCGGGCGTGAGCCGTGTTCGTGTCAGAACACTCAGCGTGCACCCCGCGCGGATCGCAGATATGGCAAGCTCGTAAGCCGACTCTTCTCCATCGAGCAATCGCAAATGTGGCTCCTCGACTAATGCCACGCGTCTCACGATTCCCTTCTTCAGCTGAACAAGCCGCGTCATCGATGTGCTCTCGCTCCTCTACTCGCTCACTTCGAAACTTTCCACTTTCGCGTCGTCGATTGTCAGGCCCAGTCCAGGAACGTCGTCAGACAGGTCAATGGCACCATCTTTTGCCTCCGGCTCTCCAGCAAACAAATACCAGAAGAGTTCGTTCCCGACTTCCACGTCGACGACGGGGAAATATTCGGCCATGGGAGAGTTGAAACTGGCCATTACCACGTGATAATTGTGCATTTGTCCCGCATGCGGGATGACAGGAATCGCGTGCGCCTCCGCGAGCGCAGCAATCTTGTGGGCCTGTGTGATGCCACCGACGCGATTAGTATCGAACTGAATGTAGTCGACGGCACGCGCCTGCAGCAGGTCTCGAAATCCCGACAGGGTGAATTCGTGCTCTCCTCCCGCGATTGGGATGCGTCCATAAGATTTGAGCTCGGCGTACCCATAAATGTCATCCGGGACTACCGGCTCCTCCAGCCAACGCAGGCCAAATGGCTCCAACAGAGGAAGCATCCTCTTTGCGTAATCGAGTGTCCACCCCATATATGCATCAGCCATGACGTCGATTTCGTTTCCAACTGTTTCCCTTACTGTGCGAACCAGAGCGAGATTCTTGCGCATTCCTTCCGCCCCATCGGTGGGTCCCCAGCCGAACCGAAGCTTCATGGCTTTGAAGCCTTGCGCCTTGTAGCGCATCGCCTCCGCAGCAAGTTCGTCTAGATTGGCGGCATAGAGGTGGCTCGCGTAAACCGGAATGCGCGTCTTTGTTCTTCCGCCAAGCAATCGGTATACCGGCTGCTTGGCCGCTTTGCCGAGAAGATCCCACAGCGCGATATCGACCGCGCTGATCGCCACCATACCGACGCCCTTACGACCGAACGCGATCGTCTTGCGATACATGTGCTGCCAGAGAAACTCGATGTCCCATGGATTCTGCCCCAGCAACAGCGGCTTCAAGTAGAGATCAATGGTTTGCTTCGTGATCTGCGGCGCCAGCGCGGCGTTTCCGAGCCCCACGAACCCGTCATCCGTGAAGACTTCCACCGTAAGCCAACCGTGAAATGTGAAGGTACCCATCGACGACTGGGGCAACTGCAGCAGATCCATGGGATTCGTACAAAAGTGCGGCGGCAAGGCAGAGATCTTTCCTCGCCAACGAAACACACGCGTTCTTATCTCTGTGATTTTCATTGCGCTCCCTGATATCTCAACCTGCGCTCAACGTCCGCGGGCTCAAAGGCCGGTATCATCGCAAGAATCACGATAAAAGCCACGACATGAAACATCCCGGCCAGCACGAAAACGGTGGAGTACCCGACTTCATGATCCAGCAGGTATCCGACCAACTGTCCAAACGCAATCCCTCCCACTGCACCCCCGAAACCGACCAGTCCAGCCACCGAGCCCACAACGTTGCGTGGCAATAGATCCGTAGGAACCACCATTACCAGGGTCGACCACGATTGCTGGCCGAAATAAGCCACGCTGAAGATCACGATCGCCCATGACACCGCTACATGCGGCACAAGCAGGATGAACGGCATGACCGCCGCACTCAATCCCAGAGCAAGTTTCCGCGCCACACCTACCGAGAATTGGCGGCGTATCAGATAGCTTGAAAACCAACCGCCTGCCAGGCAGCCGATTCCCGCAGCAGCATAGGGAATCCACGCGAAGGCACCAACCTTTTTCGTGTCAAAGCCGCGTGCATCATAAAGGTACTTGGGCAGCCAGAAGAGATAGAAGTACCACGCCGCGTCGCTCAGGAATTTCGCAATAATCAGACCCCAAACCTCTCGAACACGTAACAGACTGATCCAATTCGGATTGGTTCCTACCGAGCCCGAAACTTGCTGGGACTCGATGCGTTGCGAATCCGGAACGAAGTAGGAAAGTCGCCACCAGACGGTCCACATAAGACCGAATGTTCCTGAGATCACGAAGATCCAACGCCAACTCACAAACCCGAGGATCAGCGCAATCATGGGTGGAGCGATGACTGCTCCCATAGAGGTCCCGGCGTTGATAATCCCCATCGCTGATGCTCGTTCGCGGGCTGTAAACCACTCTGCAACCGCTCTGGTCGCAGCGGGGAAACCTCCTCCTTCTCCCAACCCAAGTAAGAAGCGGCTCATCGCCAGCATCCCAAAGCTCATCGCCCAGGCATGGCTTACACACGCCAGGGACCAGAAGATCATGATGACGGTGAATCCCGTCCGCGTTCCCAGAACGTCGCTCAACTTGCCACCACCGGCATACATAAACGCGTATGAGACCAAAAATGCTGACTGCAGCGTCGAGAACTGTTCGTTCGACAAGGGGATGTCCTTGGATATGGCATGGACAGCCACGGGGAGTGTTTGACGATCCAGATAGCTGATCGCGATCGCAACACTCACGAGTGCAGCAATTCTCCAGCGCAATGACGTTCTCCCGGGCCGAGACTCCAGACCCTCGTTGTCGCTTACCGACACGGACTCTGGCGCCGTTTCTTGGTCGACGCCCCAAGACTTTTGAGATTACGTTTACCCAGGCCTTTTACGATATCACCATCAGATGTTTCTTGTGGGTTCCAGATTCTGGTTTCCCTGCTCCGTCACATTTCGCAATGGTCAGGTCGGAGGACACATCCCATAAAGTGCGGTTATGAAGTGGCAGACCGAGGAACGGCATTGTCTCAGGCCTGAGCCTGCCGCCGCGAAGTCCTCCTAGCACTTGGGAACGTCTGCGATCCCCGCCGGAACGAATCGGGCCCTCTTGGTCCACCGTTCAGAAATCGTTTACCTTAGCGCCTATGGCCACGGTGCGCCTAAATCGCAAGTCGGAAGGAGCTTCCTACGACACACTAATACGCTTGCAAACGGGCCTCCATTCAGACCGCTTCAGGACTTCGCGGGATAAAGGAAACCGAACGGTTCTGGCGAGCGAGTTCCGCGATCCAGTCGAGCCCTTCCTGAACCCGGGCAATCTCCACGCCGACGACGTGCTCCTCCGGGGATGTCCAACGAACCGTTCCTTGTCCGTGCAAGGGTTGTCCTTGGTCTGCAAACACGAGGTGAAACTCAACTCCGTTGTCATCTGCGACCATCAGATCGGAGCGCATGCAAAATCCTCCGCGCCCAAACGCGATCTCCCCTTTCTCTCGCGCAGATTGCAGGCTGTCGAACTGACCTTTGATCGCCGCTCGTTTCGCGGCTGAAGCATGGCCTGCCCAGAGTTCCTTGCGATCCGTAAGCGCCGTTTCGACCGCTGCAAGAAGGACCTTGCGCGACACCGGCTTCGAGAGTTGCGCCTCGATGCCCAGATCATAAGCGTCTCGCGGCGAAAGATCCGAAAAGCCGCTGAGCGCAACCGCCGTGGGCGTATATGACCCGCTCGCCTTTAATCGTCGGATGAGTTCAACTCCATCCATCCGAGGCATGCGAATATCCGTAATGATGGCGTTCACCTTCTCTTTTGACAACAAGGCGAGCGCAGCCAAACCGTCGTCTGCTGTGAAAACCCGGCAGCCTTCGCGCTCAAACCAATCTTTTGCGATCTCGCAGTAGTACGGTTCGTCGTCGACCACCAGCAACGTTGCGTCTCTAAGGTGCAAGCGAGGTGTCCTCCTGGCGGGAGAGAATCAGCGAGAAGCAGGTATGCCCGTCCCGTTCTTCATAGCTCAACTCACCCCCATGATCGTGCGCGATAGTCCTGGAAATACTCAGGCCCAGTCCAGTTCCCTTCCCCGGTGGTTTTGTCGTGAAAAAAGGCTCCATGATCCGTTTGCGCAATTCAGGTGCAATCCCCCGCCCGCTATCGATCACCGAAATAACCACATTGTGTTCTCGCGTCGCAACTTCGATGGCAGTCCACTTGTCTCCATCCACGTCAGAGATCGCGTCGAATGCATTCTGCAACAGGTTCAAAAGTACCTGCACGATCTGCACCTCGCGGCAGCGAACACGCAGGCCGGGATCCACTTTAGTGGGGATCAGCCGTATCGAGCGAATTCGAAACCGTTCCCGGCATAATTCCAGTGCCTGTTCGATCATTACTCCGACATGTGCGGGAACGAGCGGATCTCCCGAGCCTTCGCGTGCAATATGCCGCAAGCTTCTTACGACGGAGGCGATCCGATCTGTCGTCTCCAAAATTCGCCCGCACAGCTTCTCGACATCAGGTCGGCTCAAATCGCCCTGGTTCGCCATCTCCAGCAAGTTGCTGGCGTAGGCGTGAATGATTCCGAGCGGGTTGTTGATCTCGTGCGCGATACCACCAGCCATCATGCCCAAAGCCGACAAGCGAGCTGATGAGACAACTTGCATCCGGCTCTGATCTAATTGGGCTTGCATCGCCACACGCACACTCACGTCCCGGATGGCGCTGACCACGAGTTTTCCTTCTTCGGTCTCGAGCGGACTAAGACTGATGTCCACTGGAAACTCTGTGCCGTCCTTGCGCTGACCATATAGCTGTACCCCAGCTCCCATCGGCCGGACTCGGCTTTCAGCCGTAAAAGTTCTTCGGTGCTCCTCGTGACCTTGGCGGAATCGGGCCGGAACCAGCAGTTCGACAGTTTGCCCCAACAGCTGCTCTCGGCCGTGGCCAAACAGGATTTCCGTCCGTGCATTTACCAAGAGGATGCGACCATTCCCATCAACTACAACCATGGCGTCGGGCGCCGCTTCCAATAGGCTACGGAAGATGGTCTCCACATTTGGATGGATTGTGGCCTCTGGAATCACCGGTTGCTATCCCCTCAGACCAGCGTGCCCCGACACTTCGAGGCGAGCATTATAGGGCAATTGCGACTAAACGACATTGTCAACTCTGGGATCGATTCGTCAGATTCGCAAGTTTGATCACTCCCGGCCCTTTCTCCGTTGACATCCTCCCGCTTTGCTCATACCATTCTGTCTCTTCCCCGGTTGCATTGCCCGCGCGAACTGTGGCGCGCGACGAATGATCAACCAGACGATTTCGCACTACAAAATCATCGAGAAGATCGGTGACGGTGGGATGGGTGTCGTCTACAAGGCGATGGATACGCGCCTTCAACGACCCGTAGCCCTCAAGTTCCTGCCTCCCGAACTCTGCCTCGATGCGCAGGCTTTGGCGCGCTTTCAGCGCGAGGCCAGGGCCGCCTCCGCGCTGAACCATCCCAACATTTGCACCATCTACGATATCGGCGAACAAGAAGGCCAGGCCTTCATCGCAATGGAGTTTCTTGAGGGCGCGACGCTCAAGAATATTTGCCGCGGTCCGCGGCTTGACAACGAGAGACTACTCACCCTCGCGCTTGAAATTTCCGATGCCCTTGACGCAGCGCATTCTGAGGGCATTGTCCACCGCGACATCAAGCCGGCCAACATCTTCATCACCAAGCGGAACCATGCGAAAATTCTGGATTTCGGGCTCGCGAAGTTAGTGCCCGTGAATAACAAGGAACATACTGGTGTCACCGTCGAGTCCGCGGATGCCCCTTCATACCTCACCAATCCTGGTTCGACCGTGGGCACTGTGGCCTATATGTCCCCTGAGCAAGCGACGGGGAAGGAACTGGATTCGCGCACGGACCTTTTCTCATTTGGTGCTGTGCTTTACGAAATGGCGACCGGCACGGTGCCATTCCGCGGCGACACTTCCGCCATCATTTTTGATGGGATCCTGAATCGCCCTCCGCTACGCCCCTTGCGGCTGAATCCCGATCTTCCTCCCAGGCTGGAAGAAATCATCGGGAAAGCCCTCGAGAAGGATCGTGACCTGCGGTACCAGACGGCCGCAGAGTTGCGCGCCGATCTGAAGCGCCTGAAACGGGAGACCGATTCGAGCCATAGCGGCGCCAAGAGTTCTGGATTCTCGGGCGACGCCGTGGCTCAACCTCCACCAACGCCATCGGCCTTCGAGCAGAGCGATAGCTCCATTGTCGCGGTCATGAAGCAGCATAAAGCAGCGGCAGCCGCCATCGGCGTCGTCGCCTTGCTGGTGCTCGCCATCGGCGGCTTTGGCGTGTACACCTTGCTGCGATCGCGTGTCGCAGCGCATTTTCAGTCTTTCGCGATTACTCAGGTCACCACCTCTGGAAAAGCCGCACTGACAGCGATCTCGCCGGATGCACGCTACATCCTTTCAGTCATCAATGACAAGGGTTTGCAGAGCCTCTGGCTCCGAAATATCCCCACCGGGAGCGATACCCAGGTGATCTCGCCCGCGCCCGCCTCGTATAAGTCTCTGGCGTTCTCGCCGGACGGCAACTATCTCTACTTCATCAAAGCCGTAGACGCCACAAATACAAATTTTGATCTTTCTCGCGCGCCCGTCTTGGGTGGTACTCCGCAGACCATCGTTCGTGGAATTGATAGCGACATCACGTTCTCTCCCGATGGACACCGCCTTGCATTTGCCCGCTCGAATTCCCCGGAAATCGGGAAATATAGCGTCATTTCCGTCAACCTCGATGGAAGTGACGAGCAGTCTTTATTCGTGGCTTCTCCGGTTTCCGATATTCCGACCTCGGTGGCATGGACGCCGGATGGGAAAGAGATCGGCTTCCGGCTCTTCAAACCTGACAAAGCTCTCGGTGGCATCGGACTGCTTTCCATTGGCGGCACAAAAATCAATCGCTTCGCGACCTTCAACGATGTCGTGACTGCCGAGTTCAAGTGGCTGCCAGACGGCAACGAATTGCTCGGGCTCTATTCGCAGAAAGGCCCTGACTACTTCCAGCGTACACAGATCGGAATCATCTCCGATGGCGGCGGACACTTGAGCCCGATCACCCGCGACACGAACAGCTATACAACCCTGACCCTCTCCGGCGACGGCAAAACCATTGCCACGGTACAGACCAAAACTTCACAGAATCTCTACGTCACTCATATGGCTGACGGGCGCGCGGGCGAACCTGCTCCTGTCCTTCCTCAGGGTCAGGCCGTCAATTGGTTTGACTGGACTGCCGACGGAAACCTGCTCTTTTCCGATTTCACCCGTTTGCTGCGCATCGGCATTGGCCAGGGCGTCCCCACGCGTATTCTCGGAGACCCGACGGGTGCGCTGGTCGAAGTCTCGGGATGCGGCACCCACTATTTGATATTCTCGTGGGCCTTTCATGGTGACACGAACTCCACCAATATCTGGCGCGCCAATCTGGATGGCTCCAATCCGGTGAAGCTCACCGACGGCAAGAATGATCGCAACCCGGTCTGCTCACCCGACGAAAAATGGGTCTACTACTGGAACATGGATCAGCAACAACTCTGGCGCTCTCCGCTCGCCGGTGCCGGCACGCCTGCCTTGCAGCCGGGAAGCAACCTGCCTCGTACTCTGCCCGCCGGAACTGGTCTGGCTATCTCTCCGGACGGCAAGCTGCTCGCATACGTGCTTGCAACCATGCCGACTCCCGAGGATCCTTATCCTCAATACAAAATTGCTCTGCTCGATCCCAGCGGCACCGCAGCACCTCGAACCGTTGATGCCGACGAGAGAATTTCCAGTGGCGGTCTGAGCTTCACGCCTGATAGCAAAGCAATCACCTACCCCATTCGCGAAAGCGGCGTGGATAATCTCTGGAACCAGCCCTTGGAAGGGTCAGCCGGCCGCCAGCTCACGTCTTTCACCTCGGAACAGATCGTAGGCTTCCATTGGTCTCCGGACGCCCGAAGCATCGGCATTCTTCGCGGCCATACGGATTCCGACGTTGTCCTGATCCGTGAAACGGCGCAATAGAGCGTCAGCATTTGGTTTTGAGATTCGTAGTTGGTTGCATCGGAATGGTTGATTGAAAATATTCTGGTAAGAGCCGTTCGTTGTTCGTCTTCCCCGGGGCCCAGCAAGCTCGCTTTCCCAGTTTTCACAATTTTGATTGCGGACGATGCCAAAACGCATGGTCCGTAGGGTCCCTGCCATTCACCGATTCTGCGGTAGAAAAGCTCGCTGCTTTGCGGAAGTCCAGTCATACACCATGCCGGAGGCACACATATGCGGTTTTCCGTTTGGCCATTAATCTCAACTTCAAAATTGAGAACTACGGCCCTGATGCTCCTGTTGGGATTTATTGTTCTGCCCAACGCACTCTCTGCGGAGGACTCGACTACAGACTCTGACAGGGAAACGGTCAAGGCCCTCCTGCATCGGGTCGAGCAGCTCGAGGCTCGCGTCGCGCAGCTGGAAGCTCAGCAAAAGCCCGTTCCTGAAACGCAGAGTCAAGCCCCGGCGCCCACCACCGCGCCCGCTCCCGTTGCCTCGGAACTCGCCCCAGAACAAGAACCCGGCGGCTCCATGGAACAGCGCATGGACACGCGCACGCTCATGCAGATCCGCGGGTTCGGCGACATGACTTTTCACGGCAGTGACGCGCACGGAACAAATACCGCGTTCAGCCTTGGCCAACTCAATCTTTTTGTCACCTCCGACCTGTCGGAAAAGTTTCGCCTGTTAAGCGAGATCGTGTTTGAAGCCGACCCGACCAACAGCTTCGGCGTCGATGTCGAGCGCCTACTCCTGCAGTATTCCCTCAATGACTACTTCAATCTTGCGGTCGGCCGATATCACACCGACATTGGCTTCTATAACACCGCGTATCACCACAGTGCCTGGCTGCAAACCGCCGTGGGACGCCCGCTCCTGTTCGAGTTCGAAGACAACGGCGGCATCTTGCCGATCCACAACGTTGGAACCTCTCTCTCAGGCGCGATTCCCTCTGGCGGTCTGGGACTTCACTATGTCGCAGAGGTTGGCAACGGACGCGCCTCCCTTTCACCGCAGGTCGAGCCCGTACAGAACGTGGTCGATGAAAATAACGGCAAGGCTGTCAACTTGGCCATCTTCGCTAGGCCAAACGCTGTCCACGGCTTACAGGTTGGCTTTTCGGCGTACCACGATAATCTGCACCCAGTGGGGCAACCCAGCATTGGTGAAACCATCTTCGACGCCTACGCCGTGCTTCAGCGCCCGCACTTTGAATGGCTCAACGAAGCACTGATGATTCGTCACGCGGTTAACGGAGGACACGTCTTCGACACGCCCGGTTTCTACACTCAGCTCTCCAAGGCCTTCGGACCCTATCGCCCTTACTTCCGTTACCAATACGTCAACGAATCCTCGCAAGAACCAATGTTTCCCTTTGTAGGATTGCAGCACGGTCCATCGGTCGGACTACGCTTCGATGCTGCCGAGGCGGTCGCTTTGAAATTACAATACGACCGTACAATGTTCAGGCAAGAGCCATCGGTGAATGGCTTGCAACTTCAGTTTGCTTTTACCTTTTAGAGATACGGACATGAGGAGAACTCGGTTCGTCTTGATTTCGGCGCTGCTGCAGATGGTGCTGGTCGGCCTGCTAGCCGTGTCGCCCTCGACTCTAGGTGGCGCCGGTTCCGATCAGTCGGTGGCCATTATTGTGAATCCGTCGAATCCTGTCGAAAATTGCTCATTCGACGACCTCCGCAAGATCTTCCTCGGAGAAAAGAGTCATTGGCCCAATGGCCGCCGCATTACCCTTGTCATGCTCGATCCAGCTCAGCCGGAGCGCAAAGTCGTACTGCGCGAAATCTATAACATGTCGGAAAAGGATCTCAACAACCACTTCATCCAGGGTGTTTTTACTGGCGGCGTTCTCGCCCCCCCAAAAACCCTGGCCAGCGCTGCCGACGTCCGTAAGTTCGTTTTCAACGTGCCCGGCGCGATCGGTTACGTGAAAGGAACGGACGTGGACCAGTCCGTGAAGATCCTGCGCATCGACGGCCGCCTGCCCGACGACAAGGATTACCGCCTGCGCCTGCAAGGACGGTCAGGCAAACCTTAGGCAATCGCAACTCATCGGGCTCCAGTCACGCCCGCCAATTCGAAGTGTGTCCGGCAGTCACCGATCGTCGGATCACGGAATCGCCAATCAACCTTCCCTCTCCCCGGCACTCCGCAACGTCACCTGATCCTGCGACACCTCTCCGCTCTTCTGCACAGGCCGAGTCTGCGCCTCCGGATCTGGCTTCACCTCTGACGCTGGATGCACGGCTACTGGCTTTACATCTACCCCATGCGGACTATTCACTGGAGGAATCATAAGCAGTCTCCTGTAATGGGGAATCGGCAGGAACCGCCAGCACTTTAGGGATCTCGCCACCCGTTAGTAATGGTGACCGCAGGTGTAGGGGCGGAAGCCTTCGTCCTCCCCCACGAGCGAAGCGAGCCGTGACCACGTCCACAGTCGCATACAAGAGTGCGTGTCTCACAGCAGGTCTAAGTACCAGTCGAAGAAGTGGGATCACCGCCGAGTTGGCCGGGCGGACGAGGAGTCCACCATACGCGACACCTACGCTCCCGCCGAGAAAGACTTCTCCTCCGCCTTCCCGCCCTCTTTTTCCACCGACACCGCCGCCACATCCTGCACGAACTCACGCCGCCGTTCGGCCTGTCCCTTTCTCTCCACCTGACGTACTCTCCGTGTCGGCATGTTGCTCGGTTCGAGGCTGACGATGCGCCCTTCCCGCACCACGATCTGCGACCGAAACCAGTCCGTGCGGTACATGCGTCCGGCGGCGTAGAACGTCATCGCTGCCGCGATCGGCCCCTCAAATTCATATCCTGTGCAGGCAATGATCCGTTTCCCCATCTCCTGTGTCCAGGTCATGCCTCCCACCAGCGGATCATTCAGCCGGCAGCGCTCAAACGGCGTCGCGTGCGAGAGTTTGCGCAACTGGAGTAACTGCAGCAGGACTGACGTCTTCGCCAGGTTCGTCACGATGATGCGGGCTTCCGTCGGCGAAAGGCGCTCCATCTTGACATGTAGGTCAGGATTCCATTCGCGTTCGAATTCTTCGCGGGCAAGTTCCAGGCTGCGATCGGTGGCCTCGACGTAGCGAAGTGTCGCCCGCGCCAGTACTATGCTGAAGAAGGTAGTCAAGATCGTCGCGAGGACGGGAATATAGCTGATCAGTGTCGAGAAGGGGATGCGAAGCGAGTCAATCAACTGCATTGGCTGCACATGCATGGACGAAGCTCGGCTCCTGCCGGTTGCTGGTTGGGGAAGAGCAACCGACTTCAAGGAGTCTACTGGCCGCGTCCCGGGCGCTCCAAGATACGCTTCGGGAGTGGGCAGTAACGGTCCAGGTGAATGAACTTTAGTAATGCCGAAAGGCTTTGCGCCGGGCTTTCCTGTGGGACTCCGTGCCAGCCTGGTGAGCGCTACTCCAGCACGCTGTCGTCGAGCTTCTTCTTGCTCCAATCCGCAGCAGCCTGCACAAAAGCCAGGACAAGCGGATGCGGCTTCTTCTCAGTCGACGACAGTTGCGGCTGAAAAAGTGTCGCCAGGTAGAACCGATGTGCTGGCGATTCGATGGCCCGTATCTCGCCTTGTGGCCCACGTGCGACCACCGGAAAGCCAGCCTCCATCGTCGTCCATTCGAATTCAGGATTAATCTCAAAATTGCAGAAGAACTCTTCGGTTACTACATCCTGATTCTTGCCGTAATACGACTGCAGGTACGATCCCGGACGTAAGCGAATCTCAGGAACCGCTCCCGAGAGTTTCGGCGCGTTCCCTTTGCGATCGGGTACGGCACACGCAACGGGATAGATGATGATATTTTTCGATCCCGAATTGTTCTCGGCGCTGTCGGCGTCCGCAATGTGCAGCACGTTGCGGGCGAACTCGATGAAAGCGTACTGGAAGCCGCCACACGTGCCAAGGAACGGCCAGTCACGTCGGCGAGCGAACTCAATGCCCTTGAGCATGCCGTCGAAACTCTTGTAGGGACTGCCCGGCGAGGCCCAGAGCCCATCAAACGACTCGAGAGTCTTCTCTGCTTCCGGCTTCAGCAGTGAAGGCGTCGGGATCCACTGGCTCTCCACTTCCATCTTGAGCTTGCGGGCGGCGTGCTGCAGCGCGTCATTGGTGGCATGATGTGAGCGGAATTCGGCGTTAAAGTCCCCAAGAATGCCGATTCGTACCTTGTCGCTCACGCGTTTGATTGTACTAGAGCGAGTCGGCTCCACCTTGCAGTCAGCGACTTCGAAAGGGTTAGGAGCGTGGTGCATGCAACCCTTGTGCAGAGGTTGCAGGTGCTAGCACCACAGCGGCGAATGCCGCGAGACGCACTTCCGTCGGTAATGAGGAGGAGACTTACGCCGTATCGCCTCGGCCTAGGACTTCATGGCTTTTTGGAACGCAGCCTGGAACTTGAGCATTTCATCTTGCGTGCCCACGGTGACACGTACATAGCTCGGCATGATGGGCCAAATTCGGCCGATCATGACCTTCTCCGTCGCCATGGCATCCCGAACTTCCTGCCCCGGACGTTTGGTGTCGACCATGAAGCAGTTCGATTCCGATGGAATAAAGGAATAACCGTTGCGCGCCAGCCAATCAAACGTTTGCTGGCGAACAGCAGCGTTGATGCGGCGCCGCTCCGCAACCAGATTCGTATCTTTCAGGCTGGCTGTGGCGGCGACCACACCCGTGACCGGCATAAAGTTCCACCCGCCGCGCCGCATTACTTTCTCGAGCAAATCGGGGCGCGCGATGATAAAGCCGCAGCGGATGCCCGCCATACCATAAACCTTTGAAAACGTGCGCAAAACGATGACATCTTTGCCTGCTTTCACCAGATCTAGCGCGTTCGCGGCCTCAGTGAAATGAATGTAAGCTTCGTCGATCACGACGACGGAATCTTTCGGCTTGTTCGCGACTAGGTATTCGATATCGGATTTCGGCGTCAGTGTACCCGTCGGATTGTTGGGATTGCAGATGTAAAAAACGCCCGCGTCCTTTCCAGCGGCGAGCATGGCTTTGACGTCATGTGCGTACGTTTTCGTCAGTGGGATTTTAATCACACGAGCGCCGGAGTTTTCTGCGGTCATCATGCCAAGCTCGAATCCAGGGTCAGCGGTTACGTAAGCCCGTTGCGGCGAGGTGAAGGCCAGAACGCTGTGGGCGAGCGGCGGAGTAGATCCAACCGTGGCGTGCACATAATCGGGATTGAGGCCTTCAATTTTCGTAAAAGTGCTGACCAGTTCGTCCGTAAGATTGTCCAGGTAGCGGCCACCCTGCTGGAGGATGCTGCCCATCGCCTCACGGGCGGCTTGGCATGGCCCAAGCGGATTCTCGTTGGAATCGATCACAACGGCTCCTGGAGGGGCGGGACGGCGCCGCGCTGCGGCAGCCAGCATGGGCTCCGACATAATTCGAAATGCGCTTGCGGCCGAAGCAGCAGCTGTCAGGTGCAGAAAGGAACGGCGCGAGAAGCGTGGCATGCGAGGTCTCCTAGGGGAGCGAGTTTATCAGAATGCTGCCGAGCCTAAGATGCCGACCTGTATCCTTCGACGGCGCTACTTCTTCAGCAATGCTTGCCAGTTCTGCGTAACGGTGAAGGGCGCATCGCTGCCGGGGCCATAGGTGACTCCGTAGAACCGCTGCCCATCGCGAGAGGGAGCGAAGAAGCGGCTAATGGGATGGGCTCCGAGATTGAATAAGGTCTCCATAGGTCCAACTTCCAGGTGGTCGCCGCGAGCGGTCAGCACTACAGAGGCGATCCCGATATAAGAACTTGTGGAAAAGTAGATCTCTCTCCCATCGCCGCGCCACATGGGAGCGGCGCTCCCTCCACTGGTGATTTGCCATTTTCCCTGTCCCAGGCCGACGTCGCTGGGGGTTGCGTGGAATGGAACGATATATACGTCCTGCTGCGAGCCGGATTCCGCTGAGACGTAAGCCAGCCACTTTGAATCGGGCGAGAGCGAGCCGGCAGCCGCAGTCGACTTAATGTCCAGCAGCTTTACTACCTTGTGCCCGCCGCTCAGAGCAACGACTTTGATTTCGCCTCCCAGCGTCATGCCTCGCCGGTACAAAAGGTAACGATCGTCCCACGACCAGGAGAGCGGCAAGGTACGCTGATCTTCGTTGAGGATGATCTGCTCGTCTCCACCGCCGAAGACACTCTTGATGACGATTTGCGATCCAGTTTCCGTTTGCCGGCTGAAAGCTATCTTGTTCCCATCGGGAGACCAGACGGAGCCGGAAGAATGCTGGTCGAAGGTAAGGCGCGTACTGTTGTGCTTTGGGAGGTTGTAGATCCATACGTCAGCCAGTTGTCCGGAAGAAAGGCCAACATCGGCCGCAATCTCTTCGCCATTTGGCGACAAGGCAACATTTTGAAGCAGACCCGTTTCCTTCCAGAGGATTTGTTCCTTGCCGGTGCGATCTATCTGCACAAGCCACGTTGCCGCAGCGACCGCGCCTGTTTGATAGGTCAACACAGAGGGTGAGACGGAAAATGCCCCAAAATTGAATTGTGGATCAGTTTGCACCTGTCGCGCCAGGACTGTGGAGTCGCCGGTAAACTCCAGGCGATCGGGATCAAAGCGTCGAGCCAGAAGATCGCTTTCCTGCATGTAAAAGAGGTAGCCAGCAGAAAAAGTGCCATACCGGACATCTTCGGCCAGGGGTTTTCCTTGTGGCGAGTCCAGAGAAGCAACCATCATCCGGGCCAGCGGAACCGTCGGCGCCTGACTGACATAGAGAAAATGCCTCTGATCGGAAAGAAACTGCGGCCAGCGGTGGCTGGTTTCTTGGAGTTTAGGGTCGAGCGTGCTCAGACGTACCGCCTTGCCACCCGCGGCGTCTACGCGAAAAAGACTGTCCGCGCGCGCGCCAATAAGAATAACGCCGTTGCTTGACCAGGCTCCTCCGCGGCCTTCGGGAGCGTCGCACAATGTCATCAGGCTTGCGGTCGCAAGATCGAAGCGTTTGAGTTTCCCATCCGCAAAAAATCCGACCGAACTACTATCCGGCGACCAGAACGGATACGTGCCACCTTCGCTCCCGGCGATCATGTGGACTTCTGACGAGGACAGGCTGCGCAACCAGAGGGATCTGGCATTTTGCTCTCCTTGCGCATACGCCACGAAAACAATGTTCCTGCCGTCGGGTGACGGTGTGGGTGGGCCTGAGAGGCCACGGAAATTGAAATAGGTTTTGTCCGGAGCAGTAACCTGGAACTGCACAGCCGGCGATGCTGCGGGCCTGGAGGAACCCACCCAGAAAGCTCCCGCTGCGACCGCTGCCAGACCAGCAATCCCGCCTGCGATCCAGCTTGTGCGCCGTTTCGACCGCGCCGTGACAGCGGCGCTGGCTGGCCCTTCCGAAATCCAGCGAAGCTGGCGGCTAACATCCGCGGCGCATTGCCACCGCTCCTCCGGATCCTTCGCTAAGCAGGTACGGATGACAAAGTCGAGTGCGGGCGGTGTCATCGGCTCGGCAGAAGTAAGTGGCTTCGGCTGGGCGGCGAGGATGGCAGCAATCGTCGATGCCGCTGTCTTCCCTTCAAACGCCATCTTGCCGGCGACCATCTCGTATAACACCGCACCCAGCGCGAAAATATCGCTCCGTCCATCTGCCTCTGTTCCCTCCACCTGCTCCGGCGACATGTACTGAAACGTCCCTACAAAGGTGCCTTTCGTGGTCACTGGATGGTTCGGAGTGGCCAGGGTTTGTGTCAGGGTCGATGCCGGCGTGACCTGCATTGGTTTCGCTAGCCCGAAATCCATCAGCTTTGCACCTGACTTGGTTAGCATGATATTCCCGGGTTTCAAATCCCGATGCACGACGCCGTTCCTGTGCGCTGTTTCTAGCCCCTCGCAGATTTCGATCCCCACTCTCAGTACTTGATCGAGCGGCATGGGGCCTCTGTGCAAGCGGTCGGCCAGAGTTTCGCCCTCAAGATACTCCATGACGAGATACTGCGTGCTGTCCTGATGGCCGACATCGTAGAGATGGCAAACGTTGGGATGACTCAGCGACGAGATGGCGCGCGCTTCGCGGTCGAAGCGTTGCCGTGCTTCTTGGCTCGAGAGATGCTCGGGCAGAATCTTTACGGCGACGATTCGGTCTAGACGGGTATCACGGGCGCGGTAGACCTCTCCCATGCCACCGGCACCCACCGGCGCCTGGATCTCGTAGGGCCCAAGTCTTGTCCCCGGGAAAAGTGACATCGGGGCGACATTATAGTCTCATCGACCGCCGGGGAAACCGAGACGGGAGTCGTCATTGTTGCACTCGTCAACGATTGCTTGCCTTCTTTGAGGATTGTTACGCTTGGCCGCCGAGTCAGTCTTCCCGCTTCACAGCGTAGTACCCCGCCCGCGCCTGAATCTTGTAGTTCTGTTTGCTCTTGATCTCCAGTTTGCGATAGCTCCCGTCCAGCTTCAGATTGGTAGGAACATAACCGACGTTGTACTGGCTACGCAGTTCCTTCGCGATCTGGTCGAATGCTTCGCGCAGCTTGTCGAACTTGTTGCCCACGTTGATGACGCGCCCGCCCGTCTGCTCCGTCAGCTTTCGCATGTCCCCTTCGCCGGAGTACCCGAAGCCGCCGTAAAATCCGCGATCCGCGCAAAGCAGCACATAAACGATTGCGTCGGCCTTTTGCGCGGCTTCAATCGCATCCTGCAGTTTCAGACGGCTGCCTTCATCCTGGCCGTCCGTGAGAAGGATCATCGCCTTGCGGCCCACTTCTTTCGCCAGCATGTCGTGCGCAGAAAGATAAACCGCGTCATAGAGAAGCGTGCCCGGAGCATTATGTGTAGGGACGGGACCACCCCCCATCCCGGGAATGCCGCCGCTGGTGTAGTCAACGTTGACCTTAGCCTTGTCCAGCGCCGCCTGCAGCCGGTGCGTGTCTCGCGTGAAATCTTGCAGCAGATCGACGGTGATATCAAAGCTGATGACGAACGATTCGTCTTTGTCGGTCAAGATCTGCTTCAGAAAGGCACCGCCAACTTCCTTTTCCATCTCGATGACATTCCGCTGGCTGCCGCTGGAATCGATCATCATGCCGAGAGTCAAAGGCAGATTAGATTCCGCGGTGAAGTACTTAATGGTCTGTGGCTTTCCATCCTCGAACACGTCGAAGTCACCCTTTGTCAGGTTGGGGATCAGCGCGCCGTGCTTGTCTTTCACGTTGAAAAACAGTTGGACGACATTGACATTGACCTTCAACGTCTCGGCGGGGTTCTGATCGCTGGCCTGTTGGGACGGCGCCTGCTGCGTCGGCTGTTGGGCAGCGGCAAACCCGGCCAGGGCCAAGACAGCGAACACATGTCGGCAAATGGGATATTTTGGCATTGGGACTCTCGGGGGAATCTTTGTTAGTCTAATCCTGAAAGTTTAGATGCACCAAACGGGGTTGCATTGGCATCCCAAGAGCATGTAAAGCTGATTATGGGGCGGGCGGCCATGAAATCACTGGGAATTCACGGGATAGCAGGGGATCTGTCGCCTTACGGGTGGTCCTCCCTTCGCTTGCGATCTGGGCTTCGCTCTTGCGGCGTCCTCCACGGCCTCTTGGTATCTGCTTGCCTGCTGGGGATATCCAGCGCTCATGCCCAGTCTGGGGGGACACAGAGCCAGGCCCAGGCTCCCGGCGCAACTCAGAATCAAGCACCCGCAAAGAGTCAGCCTGCCGACGAGATCCCGGATGCACCATCGACCGTGCAACCACCTGCTCCGAAGCCTGTGCCAGAGCCGCAAACAGAGAACAAACCCGCCCAGCCGTCGGACGAAGGCACCGTCCCAAGCACCAGTTCTACTCAGCCGCATGAAGACCGGCCGGCGCCACCGCCGATGCCTCCTGTCGAGACACTTCCGCCGGGGAGCACCACCGACACTGCCTCGCAGTCCAAGGGACCTAGAAATCAAATTAATCCCAAGGAAGATCTCTACACGATTCCCATCACCGCCAACCTGGTGCAGATCCCGGTGATGGTGAAGGACAAGCAGGGACGCCGCGTCGATGGCTTGCTCCCGCAGGACTTCACTGTTCTGGAAAACGGCAAGGCGCAGAAGCTGACTTTCTTCACCAGCGATCCATTCCAGCTTTCCGTGGCCGTCCTGATCGATTTGGGAATGGCCGACGTAGCCTTGCAGAAGGTGAATGAGACGTACTCTGCGCTGGTCGGCGCATTCAGCCCTTACGATGAGGTCGCACTATACACCTACAGTAGTACCGCGAGCCGTCAGACGGACTTTACCAGCCGGCCGGAGCGTCTGACCGCCGTCCTCGACACGATGAAACTGGTGCGCGGCCATAATAACGGCCCCCCCGTATTGAGCGGACCCCTCGGGCCGCAGGGACCCATGGTGAACGGAATTCCCGTAGGCACTTCGGGTCCTCCCCCGGTGTACACGCCTCCCAAGGAGGCGCACGTACTGAACGATGCCATCTTGAAAGCAGCGATGGATCTGAGCAAGCGCGAGCGCACGCGGCGCAAGGTCATTTTCGTAATCAGTGATGGCCGCGAACGGGGCAGCAATGCCAGCTACAGCGAAGTCCTTCACGTTCTGCAGTTACAGGGTATCCAGGTAAAAGCGGTCGTCCTCGACATGGGGGCTCTGCCTGTCTACAAGCAGGTGGAGAAACTTCCTCACGTCTTCCGACAGGGCTACAGCAACATTCTGCCGAGGTATACCAACGCTACGGGCGGAGGAGACGTGTTCACAGAGCTCTCCCGAAACTCGATCGAGCAAGCCTATTCGCAGATTACGTCTGAGGCGCGCAATCAGTACACCCTCGGCTACAGTCCCAAGGCGGTCACCGGCTCTTCCGCCTTCCGCAGCATAGAGGTTGTGGTGCATCGTAAGTCGTTGGATGTATACGCAAAGGCTGGGTATTACCCCACTCCACCGGCACACTGAGGTCCGGGCTCCGGCAATCGAAGTACCGTAGTTTGTACCGGGTAGAAACGGGGGTCACCTGAGTAACCTGCGGTACCTACCCCCCGTGTGATATAAAGACCCCGAGCCTCCAAAAGGACAGAAGTGCAGGCGGCATCCCCGGAGGGGTGTCCGCATTTTGAGGAAAGCCTTTGAGTTTCATCAACTTCGCAGCTCGGGAAATCAACTGCAAAATCGTGTATTACGGCGCCGGACTTGGCGGCAAAACCACGAATCTGCAGGTGATTTACCAGAAGACTGCCGACCAGCAGAAGGGCAAGATGATTTCGCTGGCCACCGAAACCGAACGCACCCTGTTCTTCGACTTCCTCCCTCTTGATTTGGGCTCAGTGCGCGGATTCAAAACGCGAATCCACCTCTACACTGTTCCCGGACAGGTTTTCTACGACGCCAGCCGCAAACTCATTCTTCGCGGCGTAGATGGAATTGTGTTCGTTGCCGATTCCCAAGAGCAGCGCATGGACGCCAACGTCGAGGCCCTTGACAACCTCATGTCCAACCTCAAGGAGCACGGCTACGACTTCAACAAGATTCCTTATGTCCTGCAGTTGAACAAGCGCGATCTGCCCAACATTCTTCCCATTGATTTGCTCAGCACCGAATTGCGTAAGAAAAACGAGCCTGTCGTCGAAGCGGTCGCCTTTCAGGGAGTAGGCGTTTTCGAAACCCTGAAAGAAATCGCCAAGCAAGTCCTCACCGAACTTAAGGCTGGCGGCTAATCGCAGCTCTAGCCACCGCTTCTCTTCTTTGTTCGCTAATCTCCGAAGATGTGTGGGGATAACCTCTGACCAGCCAGGAAGACCCTGCGTTCTGGCGGCGTTTCTGAGGCATGTCTGATTACGCAGCGTAATCACAGACGAGAACTGTCAAGTCGTCATCCTGAGAACTAGCCCAGCGCTGCACAGAGCCAATGATCCGATCCGCGGCTTTGTGAGGAGTGAGCGCCGACGTCTCCTGCAGCAGATTCGACAAGTTCTCCTGGCCGAAAAACTCTCCCGCGCTGTTAGCGGCCTCGACGATTCCGTCCGTGTAGAGAAGCAACCGGTCGCCAGGTTGCAGCGAGTCACTCCTTGTCTGGTAGGACGCAAAATCAAAGGCGCCGAGCATCAGCCCATTCTCTGCGATCTCCAGCACCTTCCCCTCTCGCAGCAACAACATCGGCGGATGTCCGGCCGCAGAGTAGCGAAAAACCTTTGCCTTTGCATCCAGATAAACATAAGCGGCGGTGACGAATTGGCTTTGTGTGTTTCCGCGCAGTGCAGAGTTCATGCCGAGCAAGAGCGCCGCCGGATCTTCCGCCTGCGAACGCTGCGAGGTTGCAGCCAGCTTGACCATCGACGCGATGAGCGCGGCCGGAACCCCGTGGCCGGAGACGTCGGCGATGAGAAGTCCCGCGCGACTATCATCCGCAAGCACATAATCATAGAAGTCGCCCGCGACCGAAGTCATGGGAATGTAACGGGCCGCGATCTGAAAAGTTCCCGATGCCGGAAACTCGGCAGGCAGTATGGAGAGCTGAATGCGCCGTGCGACTTCCAGCTCCTTCTGGATATCGGCTAGTTGCTGCTCGCGTTGCATCGCCTGGCGTGCCGCAACGTATCCCAGGCAGGCGAGAAGCACGACGAATCCAAGTGCCTCGATTCTCGGTAGGCGGGAGTTGAATACCCCACTGACGTTATCCCACAGAGCCAATCCGGCAAATACCAGCAGTCCGCGACGGGCGATGATGAAATCACGATCCCCCGAATGACCGTACATCGGCTCGGTAAGCAGCAGAACGAGTGCTCCGATTACTAGAACGTTATTAATTTGCTGATATATATCAGAAGGTCCAGTGATAAGAGTCGCGGCAACGAGGGCCGCGAAGGCGGAAAAGAACCCATATGTCAACACGCGGGCCTTGCGACGAAGAAAACCAGCTCCATCGAAAAATAGAAATGCCGGGACGGGGACCACATAGTTGATCGCCATATGCAAACGAAGAAAAGCGTGGGACCCGCCGAAGATGAGTTCGAACAGGCGCGTCTGTATCCACATTCGGGAGCCGTACAACACTGCAAACACGGCGAAGTAAATAAGCAAGGAAATTCGGCGGGGCCTCAAGACCGCGATCCCGGCCGCGACTAGCCCCGCTGCGGCAATCGCAGCGCCGAGAAACAGTGTAAAAGCCTCAGATTCAAAAGTGCGCAGAACGTCGTCGGCTGTCAGGCCCGGAAGCGAAACTTGCATGCGGGAAATGCTAATTCATTTGCCGAAATTTTCGCATGGCTGAGAGCCGTCTCACTCCACCGGCTCACTCCAACGCACCACGCGACGCTCACGGCTGCTTTTGTGGGAGAGCAATAGTCCTCGCTGCGTCCGCAGGAATTGCTCAGGCGGAACCTCCAGCGGTGTACCTTCCTCGATCGCCGCCCGCATGTTCACGTAGAAGCCGCGGTAGTCGCCGCGTTCCGTCTCGATCTTCCGCGGCGTCTCGCTCACGCGGGTCAGAGTTCCCCAGCACTCTTCGCGTTCCAACCCCCAATCTTTACCCCAGTCAAGTCCATCGGGATAATTCGGACCGCGCAGGATCTCTTCCTGTGGGTCCATCCCGTACTTCACAAACGAACCCTCGGTTCCGTGCACCAGCAGATGATGGCTGGGCGCATAAGCGATGATGCGGGCGCGAAGCGTAGCGCGCAGCCGCGGATATTGCAAGATGACATCGAATGCATCGTCGACCGCAGCGCTTTCCCGCTGGCACAGGGCTGCGGCGTAAACAGACTCGGGCTCGCCAAACAAGACCAAAGCTCCGTCGATAAGGTGCGGCCCAAGATCCCAGAGCACACCGGCCGCAGGGAAGTCAGCCTTCTCGCGCCACGCGCCGGGTTTGGTGTCAAGGCGGAAGCGATCAAAACGGGATTCGTATTCAGCCACCTGGCCGACAGCGCCGTCCGCGATTAGTTTCTTCACCGTGAGAAACGCGCCGTCCCATCGCCGATCCTGGTAAACAGAAATCAGAAGATGGCGCTCGGCCGCGATGCGGACTAACTCCTCGGCTTCGCCCATGGAAGGAGTCATCGGCTTGTCCACCACCACGTGACGGCCCGCTTCCAGGCAGGCTCTCGCGTAAGAATAGTGCGTGTCATTCGGCGTGGTGACCGCGACTAGATTGATGGATTTGTCCGCAAGCAATTCGTCAAGGTTGCGCGCGATACGGACCTCGGGATACCGCGCCTTGGCATTGTTGGTGTGACGCTCCAGGACACATGCTAATTCCATGCCCCGAACGCCGCGAATCATGGGTGCGTGGAATGCATATCCACCCAAGCCGAATCCGATCAGGCCTACTCGAACCATGGTCCTTCCTTTGATCAGCGATCTTGCAGACGACGCACGAATTTTAAGCCAGACCAGACGTCGGTCACGGCGCACACTTTCACGTCGACCAGTCCAGCGGCGAGGCCGATCTCGCGAACGATGTTTTCGTTGAGATCTGTGGCCATGCCCGAGCTTTTCTTGGGCCAACTCACCCACAGCATCTCGGCGGCATTCAATGCTTCCGCTAGGCGCGAGAATTCCTTTCTCAGAGCGGCGCTGGAGGTGATGAAAATCATCGCGAAATCAAGTGGAGTCCTAGCATCCCTTGCCTTTTCGCACTTTTCGAGTGATGCCTTCAATTCCGCGATCACTTCCTCTGGCGCGCTGACGAGTGACACCCTGAATCCATCTTTGATTCCGAGCTTTTTGGTGAGGGGTGTACCAGAGTATCCAGGCATTGGCTCGTCACAGGTAGCAAGAACCGCTAAGGACACGAAGGTAAACGAAGCAGCCCTTCTTCGCTAGAGGCGGTTGCTATTGTGCCGGAGCATAATACCCGCGCCGAGACCGGACGCGGAAGTTCTTGCGATCATTGGCGACGATTTCGATCGTGCGATAGTGGCCGTCGAATTTGAAGTCTGCTGGCTTGTACGAGATCGCGTACTGGCTGCGGAGTTCATCCTGAATCTCGGCGAAAGCGTTGGCAACATCGCGAAGTTGGAAGGGAAAGAATGCATGTCCGCCCGTGGCATCGGCAATGCGTTCGAGAACTTTATCGCCCTGCCCTTTGCTCCCGCTCACGTTGGTGCTGATGGTGTAGACGATAGCTTCCGCCCGCTGCGCCATTTCAATGGCTTCTTCGCGCGTAACGTGACTCTGGTTGTCGTCTCCGTCGCTCAGCAGGATGATGGCACGCCGCACCGTCAGCCCTTTCGCGGATTTCAAAAGCTTATCCCGACAAGCGAAATAAAGAGCATCGTAGAGCGCAGTGCCGCCGCCCGGACGAAGGTCGCGAACACCGTGGGCGAGAGCCTCGGTTTTGTCCGTAAAATCCTGGGTCACTTCCGGGGTCACATCAAAACCGACAACGAACGCCTGATCCTTCCCTGGATGAATCGTCTGATTTAGAAACTCGATAGCAGACTCCTGCTCGAACTTGAAGCGGTCTCTCACCGAGTTGCTGGCGTCGATCAGCAGGCCGACCTGGAGTGGAAGATTGGTTTCTGCTTGAAAGCTGCGAATCTGCTCTGGCGGCTTGTTGTCGTCTACTACACGGAAATCATTCTGCTTAAGGTCCGTGATGTGACGGCCGTGCTTATCCATCACGGTGAACACCACGTTGACCTCGTCGGTGCGCGCCTTGATTGTTGGAAGTGGCTGATCGTTCCCTTCGGTTGAGTCGCCCGGCTTTCGGTCCGAGGTCGTGGTCGTCGCCTGCTGCGATGCAGGTATGCCAGCCTGGACAGCTGGATCTTGGGCCGACAGCGTCACCGTCCCGAAAGCAACAACAACGATCAGGAAAAGTCTGGCTGTCAGGATGAGCGTCGTCCCCGGCGTGTTCATGGATGTATGAATATTATAAGCTGCTCGGCGGCATCACGATTCAGGTTTGGTAGTCGCCTTCCAGAGCCCGCAGGAACACCTGCAGGTCGATGGGAAGTGGACTGGTCAGCACCAATTTCGCGCCGGTCCGGGGATGCGTAAAGTCCAATTCGGCCGCATGCAGGAAGTTGCGCGGAAGGGAAGTGGCGCGCTGCGGTGCTCGTCTTCCGCGCGCGTGCGCTGACCGCAATTCACGCGCTGCTCCGTACAAGGTGTCGCCCACAACCGGGTGCCCGAGGGAAGCCATGTGCACGCGGATCTGGTGGGTGCGGCCCGTATCGATCTTGACTTCGATCAGGCTGAATTTTCCGAAAGGAGAATCCAGACGGCGCGCCACTTTGTAGTGTGAAATTGCCTCGCGTCCTCCGGACTGGAGAGTCGTCATCCTCGTACGCCGGACGCGATCCCGACTGATGGCCGCTGAAACTGTGGCTGAGTCTTTCTTGATCCAGCCATGCACCAGGGCAATATATTTCTTCTTCACTTCGCGGCGGGAGAACTGAGCCGCCAGTTTGTGGTGCGCAGTATCGTTCTTAGCCACAACGATCAGCCCGCTAGTCTCCTTGTCGAGCCGGTGCACGATGCCCGGCCGCATCTCTCCCCCGACTGCTGACAAAGTCGAGAAATGATGGAGCAACGCATTGACCAGCGTGCCTCGGTTTCGGGCATCATCCGTGGCGCCAGCACCGGCGTGGACCATCATGCCGGCGGGTTTGTTGATGACAGCGAGATCGTCGTCCTCGTAGACGATATCCAACGGGATCTCTTCGGCCATGGCGCGAAGAGGAGGGCGCGCCGCTGGCCCGAGAACCGTGACTCGCTCTCCACCTTGAAGCTTGAGCGACGCCCGAGCCGGTCTATCGTTGACCAGCACCGTCTCCGCGGAAATGAGCTGTTGCACACGTGCCCGGCTGACACCAAGGCTTGTTGCTAAAAAAAGATCCAATCGCTCGCCGGCGTGTTCCGCCGCGACCGTAATGGAACTTGGAGAAGCCGTGGGCATTTCGGCAAAATAGTATCAGCATTCAGCATGTGGCCCCGGACGCCTCGTCCGGGGTTGCGCGAAGCACAATGAAGTCGGCTGATAGACCCCAAATCGCTCCCACTACCCGAGAAGCATGCCTCGCCAGGGTTAGGCCTACATGGAAATCTCCAGCTTCCCTATTCTCAGGAAACGCATCCAAGCGCCCCGATGATCACAACTGGATGCCGCTTGGTGCTGATTGTCCTTTTCTGCGCAGGCATTAGCGCCTCCAGAAATCCGGCGCTAGCCCAATCTGCCAACTCCGATCTGCCGGATGCTCCATCGGAAATCGAGTTTCACCCCCATCATGGAGGCGACCCGGCCTCGGACCGACAGGTATCGTGGGGCTCCCTGCCTAGGGATTTCCTTCGCGATCAGAAAAAGATTTGGCTCTTTCCTGCCGAGTTAGCGAAAGGCAAACACTGGGTGCCGACGCTTGCCATCGCCGGAGGAACTGCTGTCCTGATTGCAACAGACAAGTACACAATGCCGTATTTCCGCAACCATCAGGGCCAGTTGGACGACGTCAACGATGTCTTCGATGCATACATCACCACGGCGGAAGTGATTGCGGTCCCCGCATCGTTGCTGGTGGCGGGATACATTCGACACGATGACTACCAGGTCGATACTGCGATCCTGTGCGGGGAGGCCTACGCAGATTCAGCCGTCGTTGATCTTGCGATGAAGGCGGTGACCCGGCGAAAACGGCCGATCGATGTGCCGCCCGGGCAGCCGTTCGACGATACATTCTTCAGCGGCGGCAAATCGCCCTTTCACGGAAGTTCGTTCCCTTCCGGACATGCCGCAGGAGTCTTTTCGGTTGCGACCGTGGTCGCTCAACGCTATCGCAATCACAAGTGGGTTCCCTGGCTGGCTTACAGCTTCGCCACAGCTATCAGCTTTTCTCGCGTAACGAACGCCGCACATTTCCCATCGGATGTATTTTTGGGAGCGGCGCTGGGATACACCATTACGAAGTACACAGTTCTGCAACCGAGGGAACGTTAGGCATCTTTAGATCTGGGACACGTTACCGGGTTGCGCTGATAGCTCGGGCTGTAGCTTGCTTAGAGCCTGGGCGAAGCCACCAGATGAACCCCCCGCCGAGAACCAATCCAATCGCGATCAACTGCGTTCCGGTCATGGCGCCACCGAAGACGGACCCGCGCCCTGGATCATCGCGCAAGTACTCCAGAAAGAATCGGGCAACGCCGTAGGTGAAAAGAAAAGCGCCGAAGATCTGGCCATCAAACTTCCGGCGCTTCAGCAACCACATCAAGAAAACGAAATTCGCGAATTCGACCGCAGATTCAAACAGCTGCGTGGGTTCAAGCGCAATCCCTAGCGGCGTGCCGGTGATCGAGTTTGCAAGCGGATTGGTGAATGTCACTCCCCACCAGTGATGTGTGGGCTTGCCGTAGCAGCAACCAGCAGCAAAGCAACCAAGGCGGCCGATAGCATGACCCAGCGCCAGGCCCGGCGCAAAGGCATCGCAGGTTCCCAACGGAGGCATGTGGTGCTTGCGCACGTACCATGCGGCAGCCACGAATGCGGCCAGCAATCCGCCAGAGAAGACTCCTCCCGCCTGCAGCGTATTAATGCTGAAGATTTCTCGGACGTGAGTGGAGTAATAACTCCACTCGTTGATCACGTAGAGAATTTTTGCGCCCACGATCCCGCACAGCACAACCAGAATACCCAGATTCCAGGCATCGTCACCGTTGTAGCCCAGGCGCTCCGAATTGCGGACACTGATCCACAGGCCCAGAAGGACCCCAATCGAGACCAGGAATCCGTAGGTCGGAAGAAAAAAGCTTCCGTAATGAAAAAGTTGCGGGAACACTGATTCCTTAGATGCAGGGAAACCTGAACCGCTCCAGGACCAGTCTAGCAGGAAAAGATGTGGGAACAGCCGCCTCGCCTGTCCGTCGAGAAGGGCTCGACTGGCTTTGCGCTCCCTTAAACAACAAGCCGACCCACTGAGCCGTGTGACAGGGGCCGAGAATGAACCCGTCGGTAGACGTGGGCGCCCGCCGAGACCCTTTAGGCATCTGCGCATGGCGCAGCATCGCTCACCGGATCTTAGTTCGAGTCGAGCTCCCGTTCATTCTTCATTGGTTCAAATATCGGTTCCCTGCCATCACCAACCTGGCAGGTCGGCCTTCAATGTGGATGCTAGGGAAATCAGATGCGGTTGGCAAGAGTACGGGTGCAAATAGTTGGCAGAAGGCGTGCAACAAACGGGGACCAATGAACCTCAGCGCCACCGCGGCTGCTCACATTATTCCGCTGCGCTGATCCAAGTACTTGATTCCGGCTGCCAGCCCGTGCGTGTATACTCTGGAGTCACCTTAGGCCCAGTGCGTGCTCGCCCGCGCCTCGGCGATCCGCTGGAGAAGTAGTTCGCGATGTCCAAGTTGCGCACGACCGCCATCGCAACGGCGGCCATCCTTCTTCTAGCACACGTGTCTGTGTTGCTCTTCCGCTATGGGAGCGATTTCGCTTCTCTGTGGGGCGATTGGATTGACACGCTGGCGCCCTTCGCCGCTTCTCTCATTTGCTGGCAGATCTCCCGTCGTGCCGGGCCTTTCGGCAAGCGCGTGTGGAGGCTCGTTTCTTTTTCCGCATTGCTGACCTCCATCGGCCAAGGCCTCTACACCGATTACTACGACTACCTGCATGTGCCGCTCGGTACCTTATGGCCCAGCGATGTTCTGGTGTTCTTCTGGGTAGTGCCCATCGTAATGACACTGTTCCTGAGTCCGCGCGATCCCGGCCGCGGCTACGAATGGCTTCGGGTGTGCGACTTCGCCCAGGTTTGCACGCTCGCTTTGGCGGTCGAACTGGCTGAGATCTACGTTCCCTCCCGATGGCAAGCCGCGGGCCAGGTAATGCAACTCCGCGCGTTGCACGCCGGCATCCTCTTTTTCGGATTGATCGCCGTAAGTTTCATCGCGCGCGCGGTGGTAAGCCGGAACCGGCTTGAGCGCGCCTATTTCGGCCGGATGGGCACGTTCCTGGCCGTATTTGCGCTCATCGTCAACGGCACGCTCTATTACCAGGCAATCGGGAAATATAGGCAGGGCCAGTGGAGTGACCTCATCTGGACCGCTGGTTATTGTGTCTTGATTTTGCTCGCGGGCACCTGGAACGAAAAAGAAGACGCCGTCGATATTGAGCCGGAGTCCAGGGGCTTGCAGCTTCTTGCCCAGTTCTCGCCCTTGCTGATCCCCGCCGCCGTGTTTCCTCTGGTCCTGAACATTGCGCGCGAGCAGTTTTACTGGTCGGTAGTGCTCGCGATGGTGTCATTTGCCGCTGCCGCCGGGCGCTTGTTCGTTGTCCAACGCCAGTTGCTTATCAGTTCCCAGGAGCTGCAAAGGAACCTGTCTCTATTGCAAGGCATTACCGAGAGCACGACCGATGCAGTTTTCGTGAAGAGCCACGATGGCCGCTATGTGATGGTGAATCCCGCGGCCGCCAGGAATGTTGGGCTCGCTGTAGATCAGGTGATCGGCAAGACCGACGTGGAAGTGTTCACTCCCGACACTGGGCGCCGGATCATGGACAAAGACCGCCAGATCCTCGAGTCCGGCGAATCCATCACTTACGAGGAAGTCGGAACCGCCAAGGGAGTAAGTCGTACGTTCCTTACGACAAAAGGGCCCTACCGCGATACGCGCGGAAACATCGTGGGCGTACTCGGGATTGCGCGCGACATCACCGACCGCAAGCGTGCCGAGGAGGAGTTTCGGCAATCGCAGCGGCGACTGCGGATGCATATCGATCACACCCCGCTCGCAGTGGTGGAGTGGGATTCAGAATTCCGCGTGACCGCCTGGAATAACTCGGCCGAGCGGATCTTCGGATATACCCGGGAACAGGCCATCGGCCAATTCGGTGACTTCATAGTTCCACCAGAGAGCCGTCCCGCGGTCCATCAGGTCTGGCGGCAGTTGGTGGAGGCGCAAGGCGGTGAGATCAACGCGAACGAGAATATCACTCGGAGCGGTCGCATCATTTCCTGCGAGTGGTACAACACGCCTCTGGTCGATGACGGTGGACGCGTGCTCGGAGTGGCGTCACTGGTCCAGGATGTCACAGAGAGAGAACGCGCCGAAGCCAAATTCCGCGGATTGCTCGAGTCCGCTCCTGACGCGATGGTGGTCACCGACCGCGATGGACGCATCGTGCTGGTCAATGCGCAAACTGAGTCGCTATTCGGTTACAGGCGCGAAGAACTTCTGAACTGGCCCATCGAGACTCTCATGCCTGAGCGTTTTCGGTCCGTCCACTCCTCCCATCGCGCGAATTTTTCCCGGCAGCCGCAAATGCGCGAGATGGGCAAGCGTTTGGAACTCTATGGCCTTCGCAAAGACGGTACCGAATTCCCCATCGAAGTCAGTTTGAGCCCGTTGCTCACCGATCAGGGCATGCTGATCTCCAGCGGCATCCGCGACACCACCGAGCGCATGGCTTTGGAAGAAAGGCTCCGGCAATCCCAGAAAATGGAAGCCGTGGGACGGCTCGCTGGAGGCATCGCACACGATTTCAATAATCTGCTCACGATCATTCTCGGCTACTCTCAAATTCTCGCAGACGGGCTTTCCGCTGGCGATCGCCTCTCCGAGAGCAATGCCCAGATCAAGTCTGCGGCCGAACGGGCCGCAGGGATCACGCGCCAGTTGCTCGCGTTCAGCCGTAAACAGGTGCTCTCGCCGCGGGTCATCAATCTTAACGACATTGTCTTGAACCTCGACTCGCTTCTGCGGCGGCTGATCGGCGAAGACATTGAAGTCATGACCGTACCTGCTAATGACCTCGGGATGGTGAAAGCCGACCCGGGACAGGTCGAGCAAATCATCATGAACCTGGCGCTGAACTCACGCGACGCCATGCCGCAAGGCGGCAAGCTCACTCTCGAAACCGCCAACGCAGCTTTGGACGAGAACTACGCCCGCAAACACCAACCCGTCGAACCCGGGCAGTACATCATGCTGGCAGTCAGCGATACCGGTCACGGCATGAGCACAGAAACTATGGCCAGGATTTTCGAGCCTTTCTACACGACGAAAGACGTCGGCAAAGGAACGGGGCTGGGACTGTCCATGGTCTACGGCATCGTGAAGCAAAGCGGAGGCCACATTTGGGTCTACAGCGAGCCCAACCAGGGCACAACCTTCAAGATCTATCTGCCCCGCGTCGATCAGCCCGCGGAACACTCATCTCAAGACAAGCAACCCATCCGCGTAGCACGCGGAACAGAGACCATCCTGCTGGTCGAGGATGATCCGCAACTGCGGGAGCTAAGCTCGTCAGTGCTCAGCCATTGTGGCTATCGGGTATTAACCGCGGGCACACCAGAGGAGGGGATCAAGGTCTGCGAGTCCAATCATCGGGACATCCGTCTCCTGGTCACAGATGTAGTTATGCCTCGAATGAATGGGAGACAGTTAGCCGAGCGCATTCAGAAGGTCAACCCCGACGTCCGGGTGTTGTACATCTCCGGCTACACCGACAACGCGATCGTGCACTACGGCGTTCTCGATCCCGGACTGTGGTTCCTCGCAAAGCCCTTCACCCTGTCGGCACTAGTCGCAAAAGTACGCGAAGTCCTCGACGCCACCACAAGCACTGCGCCAGGCGGAATCGGCGACTAATCCCTCGTATTGGTTTCGCAACCAGTCATTGTCATCCTGAGCCGCGCATTTTGCGGCGGAGGGCCTATGCAACTCGCCGATCGATCGTTTCTTCTCAGGCAGGTACCTCTTCTCAATCGACGCCACGACGACATAATTCGGATCCACCATCTCGTTGAAATGAATCCTCCCCACCTTCGACAGCAGTTCGTAAGCGTCCATCTCCGACAGCCCGTAGTCGCGATGAATCCAGTGAACAAGCTCGGTCAGTGCGATCCGCACCGCGTCGTCTGCCGGACGATACGCTCCCACAGTCATGATCGCGTGATCACTCTCGAACTGTGGCCATGAGATGGTCCGCCCTCTGATCACATTCACCTGTACCTGAGCCTTGAGTGGCACCTCGATCGCAGATCCCGCGGCCTCTCCGTCTCCCATGGCCGCGTGCCCGTCGCCCAGATACAACAACCCGCCTTTCACATTAACCGGGAAATAGACCGTGTTGCCCACTGAAGCCTCAGGAGAATCCATGTTCCCGCCAAACTCCGCTGGCACAATGGAACTCCGCGCCTCCCCATTCGCGGGCGCCACACCGATGCACCCAAAGAACGGATGCATCGGAATCTTCACCGAAAAATCCGAGTCGAGCGCCCTGAACGTCGCCGTGTTGTCGCCATGATTGATCGGATAAAACCACACCTTTTCCTGCCACGGCGACTTCTCCAGCACCGGTGTGTACTTCGACGAGTTGATTGATCCGAACCCCGGCGAAAATGCACCCACGCCGTAATCGCCATCGACTTGAAGATCGAGGATCTTCACCACGAGCGTGTCCCCCGGCTCCGCGCCCTCAATGTAAAACGGCCCAGCCAGCGGGTTGTCGCCTTTTGCCATATCTAGCGTGTCGCCCGGTTTCTTCAATCCATTGCCAAAGCAGTCCAGCGTGTTCGTATCGAGAACGTCTCCAGGCTTCAAATGCAGCACCGGCTCTGCCGTGGCAAACAGGTACTTCACGTTGGCATTGGTGGTGGTGTAATGCACTACGTTCTGCGCCGAGATGGTACCGGCAAGGAAGCAAAGGGCAGCAGTGTTCAGGAGTCGCAAGCGTTCCCCCATCATGACCTTGAATTCCAGGATTCTCGCACAGCTGTTAGAGGTTTCGACTCAGATCAGTGCATAGCCGCCTTTTCGGCGAGGGATGGCTGTTGCTGCGTCGAAGTTAAGTCCAGCACATATGCGGTCTGATCGCGCGTCAGAACGAACAGGCGTTTTCCGTCCGTCGAAAAGTTCTTGTAAGCAATCGACCCCGGGAACTGATATGTCCGCCGCAGCTGCGAATCGGCAAGGCCATAGACGTTTACCTCTCCCTCCGCGGTCGAGACAGCGCACACTCCGCCCCTACTCGAGATCGCCGGTGCATGCCCGAAGACGTGGCCCAATTCCTTTCCTGCTGCCAGCGAATAGGTGAGTACCCGATCGCCACTCGCTTGCAACGCAACAAAGTCACCGTCGACCTTCACACTCCGCACTGTGAACGAAAATTTATTGGTCTTCACCAGCAGCTTGCCCCGCACCGCGTTGGAGCTCAAGTCGACGAGCTCATAAAACATGTCCTCTTTCTCCGCTGAACTTTTCAGCTCGGGAAATTGCTTCAGCTCATCACGTGCTGCCTCGCTCGCAACCAGCCATCCCATCAGAACTCCCTTGTAGTCGGGAGTCCACGTCAGCGATGGAGGCTCCTGCGGAAAATGCCGTGTCCAAAGGGTTGTTTTTGTGCGGAAATCGCGCAATTCATAGGTCCAGTTCTTGTGTTGATATGGGTTGTCTCTCGCGGGCGTGCGTACCAGCACATATGGACCCTCTTGGCTGGCCAGCAGCTTTCCGACAGGAAATACGGACGATGTCGCCCCCTGTTTGTTCAGTTCGACTACGGCCCGTTCCTGCTGATCTTTTTCCGGAAAGTCCGCATAGAACGAATCGTCATCGGCAAACCATCCGCCCGTGAATGCGCGCACAGACTCGACCCGGGCATTGCGTGCAATATCCCACAAAGCACCACGGCTCCCGGTGGAGGCGGCTAACCAGTTGAAATCCGGCGACACGGCAATGGCCTGGTTATCTCCCAACTGAGATTGCGTCAGTTGTGCACGCGCTACGACCTTCCCCGCGGAGAACTCGAACAGCTCAATGCGACCATCGCTTTCTTCGTAGACCACCGAGTCGTCAAAAGTATCACCGGCATCTGTCTTAACGATGCCCCTCAACTTTCCGGTGGCCAGATCCATGAATCCGCGTTTCCCTTCCTTTAGTGGGCCGACTGCCACGTATTCTCCCTGCGCGGTGGGCTCCAGGTTAATGGCGTAGGCGAGTTCAATATCCCGCAAGTGCTCGCCTGTGGGAAATTTCAGCAGCGGAGATTTTGCAGGGCCGAACGAATTCAGCGCCAAAATGCTGTTTTTGTCGACAAAAGTGAACTCATCGTGCATCGCAGCGCGAATGGAGGAGGGCATCTTTGCGTCGTGTCTGGCGGCCAGGTCGTAGGCGAATTCCGTTCTCGTAGTTCCTGCCAGGAAATAGCGCCCGTCTGGCGAAAAAAGCAGCCTCGCCAAGGCCATGTTGGAACTGCCCTCGCGCTCCAAAAAAAGCAGAAGAAGGATATCGAGGGAGTGAATGTCGAAGAAATCTTTCCGGAAGGCCAGTTCTTCGCCGCTCGCCACCTCCACCAGTTGCAGCGCGAACTCCTTATTCAGGCAGGCAAGGTACCGGCCGTCGCGCGACAGCGAACTCTGTAGGCAGCCAACTCGCGACAGGACCTCATGTACCAAGGTTCGTTTCCGGCTCGCGATGTCCCACGTCTCCACCCGCAGTGATGGGGACTTGAAGACGATCGTTTTCGAGTCGGCGCTGAACTGGGCCTTATCCGCGTCCGGAGCTTCGATGAAGAACAGCATCTGAAAGGGATCGCGTGACAGCACGTGGATGCCGCCTTCGTCCTGCGCCAGCACGTACTTTCCATCGGGACTGAAGCGTAGATTGTTGATGTCGGGGCGAAGCGGTAGTGCCATCATTTGTCGCATCAGCAGCCCCGGCAACGATTCCCCGTGGATCGCCGTGCTGGAGGCAATCACTTGCGCCTGCCAGGCTTCGAACTCCGCCGTGGAAGACGGCCTTATCCGCGCGCACTCGGCGGGCATGGCCGAAACCGATTTCAGCAGCTCTCGCAGGCGCTTCTGTTCCGGCTTGGTGTGCCCGAGCAGATCCGTCAGCCAATTCCCTGTGCTTCCGTGCGTGGCATTAAAGCGGTCCCAGAGATCCACGTACGATTGCGGCGCAAATCCCGCTCGCGCCATGGCAAATAATGCAACCTGGTCGGCTATGTACTGATCCCCTTCGCCCTCGCCGCCCTCCTGCGACGCCCTGCGCCTCTCGTTCTCGAGCAGCCGTTGAAATTTGTCGTAGATATCGGCTCGGTCACCGACCTGCGTCACGCCCAGAACTTGCCTTAGCGCCAGGCTCATCTCAATGGCGTGCTGGTGCGTCACGATGTGTCCCATCTCGTGCGCAATCACTCCGGCCAGTTCGTCATCGCTGCGGGTAAGCGCCACCATCTTGCGCGAAACATAAATCCGTCCACCCGACAGACTAAAAGCATTTACCTCCTGCAGTTCGATCAGATAAAACCGGAATCGCAGATGATTCGGCGGAAGAAAGCTAGCCAGTCGCTTGCCAAGATCTTCAAGATGCGCGGTTAAAATGGGATCGTCAATTAGAGTGAATTCGCGAGCCAGATCGTCTGCCATGGCATCGCCCAGATCGACTTCCTGCTGCTCCGTGAAAATGTTCCGGCCAGTCACTCTGTCCAACGCAGGAGGTTGTGGACAGGCCTGTTGTGCCAAAGCCCCTGCACTCAGGAACAAAGGCAACCCAAACAGGAGACCAAGACGAGGAAGGCACCTCATAAACAGCACAATCTTACCCGCGAAACCCGGTCGCGTCACCGTAACGCAAACGTGCCGCTGGGCAAAGCGGTGGGGGCCGGCTCAGCTTTCATAAGTTCTCAAAGTGGGTGCCCCACCCTTCCCGCGTTCTATGCGGGAGGGTGGGCCTTCGACACCACCACGCGCCGTCCACTGCGGCTCGATCTCCACTACGCCTTCCGCTCCTGTCGCCTGCTGTGCGCAGCTGCTCCACGCCCAATTCTCCGGGCGCTGCGCCCATCCGCGATTCACAGGATTGCGGCGGATGTAGCGCAGCTTCTCGATTCCCTTTCGCCTCGCTCCACACCGGAAAATCGGAATGGAAAATGCGGGACGCTCATCTTTTTGGATATGTGCGTAAAATCACTGCATAGTGTGACCCGCGTCATGGCGACCAGAGTCAAGAAAGCAGATCATATCCAAGGCGAAAGCGGTATAAGCAGGAATCCACCAACAGGGGCTAAATCCTTGCGGCTCAAGATTTTACCCCTAAGCTATTGAGCCCCATAGATTATTCCGAGATTTCCCGCTAAGTTTCTGATTCTAGAGAACCGAGGGGAGGGGGGTACCTCCTCTCATCCTGAAATTTTTTCCAAAAGTGAGCACATTGCATCTCGCCCTGACACCTTACATCCAATGGAGTAGCAAGATAAATCTATGGGAAATACGTTTAAGACCGCTCTCCTTCTCACCGCTCTCACGCTGCTGCTGATGGCCATCGGACGTGCGTTCGGCGGCGAGAATGGAATGTTCATCGCCCTGGCTTTCGCCGTTGTGATGAACTTCGTCTCCTACTTCTACTCCGACAAGATTGCCTTGGCGATGTACAGAGCTCAGCCTGTCACGCGCGAGCAACTGCCGCGCGCCTACGCTGCGGTCGAGCGCCTCACGCAGAAAATGGGCATTCCCATGCCCAAGATGTACGTGCTGCCGACCGACTCGCCAAACGCTTTCGCTACCGGACGAAACCCGCAGCATGCGTCCGTGGCGGTAACGCAAGGCATCCTGCAGTTGCTCAATGATGAGGAACTCGAAGGTGTCCTGGCGCACGAACTCGGGCACGTGAACAACCGCGACATCCTGATCAGTTCGGTCGCCGCCACGATCGCAGGCGCCATCACCATGCTCGCCAGTATGGGACGCTGGGCGATGATCTTCGGCGGATACGGCAACGACCGCGACCGCCGCGATGGTGGAGGCCTTACAGCTCTGCTGATGCTGATCATCGCGCCCATCGCCGCGACATTGATTCAGCTCGCTGTCTCGCGCTCGCGCGAGTATCAGGCCGACGCGACCGGCGCGCACGTGACCGGAAATCCCTATGCCCTGGCCAGCGCCCTGCAGAAGATCGATGCCTACGCGCGCCGTCTTCCGCTGCAGGCGAGTCCGTCAACCGCGCACCTGTTCATCATTCAGCCGTTCCTGGGGATGAATGCGGGGATGTTCGCGAACTTGTTTTCGACGCATCCTCCGATCGCGAAGAGAATCGAGCGCCTGACCGGAAGGCCCGCAGACTACATGCAATGAGGCGGCTGCGAGCTTGCGACGTCGGTAAACAATGCGAGCAAATTCCGCGCTGGATGCAAGTTTTCGTCGATCTCACGTTCCATCATGGAAGCTACGTCGATTTGCTTGAAGCTCGTGGCGCAACTCATAGCTCATGACGTCCGTAACTCCTACCCATTTCGCCGCCGATAGTAGAATCCAGAGAATGTCGCCCGAGACCGCTGCCGCCGTGTCCACCAAAGCCGCCCAACTGGAAAATGCGCTTCGCCAAGTGATCCGCGGCAAAGACGACGTGGTTCGCCTCGCTCTGGTCAGCGTTTTCGCCCGCGGACATCTGCTGATCGAAGGCGTTCCCGGAGTTGGCAAGACGACTCTCGGACAAGCATTGGCCCGCGCCATCGATTGCACATTCCAGCGCGTGCAGTTCACTAGCGACATGCTGCCCTCGGACGTGCTCGGCATCTCGGTCTATTCGGCCACGGAGCAGAAGTTCGAGTTCAAGCGCGGCCCTGTGTTCACGAACGTTCTTCTCGCGGATGAGATCAACCGCACTACGCCCAAAACCCAGTCGGCGCTGCTTGAGGCCATGAATGAAGGACAGGTCACGGTCGATGCGCACTCGTTCGAGTTGCCACAGCCGTTTCTTGTGATCGCAACTCAGAATCCGGTCGAGCATCACGGAACATACCCGTTGCCGGAGTCGCAACTGGATCGTTTCCTGATGCGTGTGCGCATGGGATATCCTGACCCGCAGGCCGAACGCCAGATCCTGCGTTCGGAAGCAGGAGTTGCGCGGCTGGATGGTATTCGTCCCGTTCTGAGTGGCGCAGACGTGATCGAAATGCAACAGGCAGTCAAGAATGTCCGCGTTGACGATTCTTTGGTGAACTACGCTCTCGAAATTGTTCGGCGTACCCGCGAGTCCGAGTTCCTGTCGTTGGGTGTTTCCCCCCGCGGATCGCAAGCCCTCTACCGCGCGGCACAAGCAATGGCATTCCTCGAAGGCCGCAACTACTGCACTCCTGAAGACTTCAAGCCTCTCGTCGTCTCTGTCTTCGCACACCGCGTTGTCGTGAACGGTCTCTATGCATCGACATTGAAAAAGTCCGAGCAATCGGACCAGGTCCTGAAAGATATCGTCGAAAACGTAGCAGTACCGGTGTAAGAGCTTTCAGTCCTCGGTCACGCTGTGTTCCTCTGTGCCCTCTGTGATGAGTCCTTGGCTATAATTCTCCCGTCATGTCCCTTCTCCGCTTCCTCATGCTGCTCTCGCTCGTCGCCTGGATCGGCGGTTTGATCTTCTTCGCCTTCGTGCTTGCGCCCACAGCATTTCAGGTGTTGCCTAATACGCATCTTGCGGGAAACATGGTCGGGCGTTCGCTTAGCAAGCTGCACTGGATCGCGATTGTCTCGGGAGTCATTTTCCTGATCAGTTCCCTGCTCTACAGCTATCTCACACAAGGAACTGCAAATCTGTTGGGCATGCGGCACATCCTCATCTGCCTGATGCTTGCGCTGACTCTTTTTTCGCAGTTCTGGATCATCCCGCACATGGATACTCTGCGTGCCCAGGTTGGCGACTTCGCGTCCGTCCCACTGACGAATCCGGCACGCGTGCAGTTTGACGCGCTGCACGTCTGGTCCACTCGCGTGGAAGGCGCAGTCTTGCTGCTCGGACTCGTAGCTGTGTACTTGACGGCGAGTGCCCTGATCGAAAGATAAAGGCCAGCCCGTTTTCAGGCTGGCCTAACCCACAGCACCCTCTGCGACTTCAGCGCGTTACCATCTCTCCCGCTCGCACTTGCCATTCTCCTTCAGCAACGTGTCCCTGCTTCTCGTAGGAATGCCCTGTGACCAGTCCCAGCACGAACCACCCCAATGCCAGCGCGCCAAGCGCAAAGATCGAATCGCCGATCATGCGCATCCAGCGCAATGTGTTCATGCCGCCGGAATGCAGGAACTCCGTGGAACGTGCGTACCAGGTTCCGTATTCCACCGAAGCCCATGCCTGCATCAGGCCAATGGGAAGCATGCTGAGGAGCACCATCAGCGCGAGTCCGATGTTGATGGCCCAGAACGCAAACCAGAGCGGCGCATTCTTCCACGCCCGTCCGGGACGCAGCGCTCGCAGGCAAAACAGCATCAGGCCAAGCCCGAGCATGCCGTAGACGCCAAACAGCGCTGTATGGCCGTGCACTGGCGTCGTGTTCAGTCCCTGCATGTAGTACAACGCAATCGGCGGATTGATCAGGAACCCGAACAATCCTGCACCCACGAAGTTCCAGAACGCGACCGCAACGAAGAAATAAATCGGCCACTTGTAAGCAGCGACCCAGATGTGCTGCTCGCGGGCCCGTGCCAGCCGGATGTTTTCCCAGGCTTCGAATCCGATCAGCACCAGCGGAACAACTTCCAGCGCGCTAAATACCGCCCCCAACCCAAGCACGATATCGGGAGTGCCGGCGAAGTAGAGATGGTGGAATGTCCCGATAATGCCGCCCGACAGAAACACGATAGTCGAAAACAGCACGGCACGCGTCGCCGTAGTTACGGAGAGCAGTTTGAGACGGGTCAGCAGGAATGCAATCACGACGGTGGCAAAAACCTCAAAGAAACCCTCCACCCAGAGATGCACGACCCACCAGCGCCAGTATTCGGCGGTCACAAGATTGCTGCGTTGCCCATACATCAACCCTGCAGCGTAGAACAGCGGGATAGCGATGCTGGAGATCAGAAACATCATCAGGAGTGAATAGCTCTGGTCACGCTGCGCCAGTGCTGGACGGATCGCTCGCCACATGAGCCACAGCCAGAAAACCAATCCCACGAAGAGCAGGATCTGCCAGAAGCGGCCAAGATCGACGTATTCGTAACCTTGTGTGCCGAACCAGAACCAGTTGTTTCCAAGGCGATGCTGGATGCTCAGCCACTCCCCGGCCAGCGAGCCAACCACAACCACAAGCAGCGCCCCGAACAACGCATTCACACCGAGCCGCTGGCCTTTGGGCTCGTAGCCGCTGACCGCAGGCGCGACGTACAGACCCGTCGCGAGCCACGATGTGGCAATCCAGAAGATGCCAATTTGCAGGTGCCACGTGCGGGTCACGGCATAGGGCAGCCAGCGATCGAGCGGGATTCCGTAAAAGCCGGATCCCTCCACACCATAGTGTGCCGTGATCGCTCCCAGAGCGACTTGCACGACCCACAGCGCCGCTACCACAAAGAAGAACTTCACGGTCGCCTTCTGCGACGGAGTGGGCTTGAGTCCAAGCAATGGATCGCTGGTCGGCAACAGCTCTTCAGATACCGTGCGCGGCTGCGACGCGAAGTACCACACCATTCCGCCAACGCCGGCGAGCAGCAGTACGAAACTTATGACACTCCACACCACTGCTCCCCCGGTCGGCTCGTTGCCGATCAAAGGCTCGTGCGGCCAGTTTTGCGTGTAGGTGACGTCGCTGCCCGGCCGGTTCGTGGAGGCGGCCCACGCCGTCCACCAGAAGAAGGCGCTCATCTCCCGCAGCTTCGTGGGATCACTCATGGCGCCGGGCTGGATGGCGTAGTCGTTCCTGCCGCGGGTGAACACCTCTGAGTAGTAGCGGAAAAGTTCGGCGAAAGCCTCTGCACGCACCGGACCAAGAGTGATGCTGCGGGTTTGCGGATCATATGTGTTTTTCCGCATCACTTCCCGCAAGCGTGCCTGCAACGCGGCTTGCTGCTCCATTCCCAGTGCGGCATAGTCGCTGGCACCAGAATCTTTCGCCCAACGGTCAAGAATGAACGTGCATTCACGATGCAACCAATCGGCGGTCCAGTCCGGGGCAACGTAGGCTCCGTGTCCCCAAACCGTGCCGACTTCCTGCCCGCCAATTGATTGCCAGACGCCCTGCCCGTTCTGGATGGTATCGCCATCGAACAAGACTTGACCGGCCGTGGTCACCACTTGCGCAGGAATGGGCGGCGCATTGTCCAGGACCTTGATTCCCACTCCGCCGAGCACAGCAAAAGAAGCCACCAGCACTATCGCCAAGGCAATCCATAGCCTCTTATAAGACACGGTCGTTACCTCCTGATGGAGTTTGAGTCACAATTCTATGCTGCATTGCATCGTAATACGACATATAAACAGAAACCGGGGAGGGCTTCCTCTACCCTGCCCTTTCCATCGCAATTGTCCGCGGGAACAGGATGTTGTTCTCCAGATGAATGTGCTGATGCAGGTCCGCCTCGAATTCGGCCAATGCGCGATATAACGCCTGGTAGCTGGCACAAGCCTCTTCCGGCACAGCATAGCCATTGCTGGCCGAACGCAACGCGCGCAACGCGCTGCCTGCCGAGTCGTGCTCGTGCTCCATCATGGATACTGGGTTGGCAACCGTACCAAATGGCGCTGGCAGTACAGATTCGCCTTGAATTACCGCTTCTTCCATCCGCACGACATAAGGAAACAGGACCATCTCTTCTTTCATCATGTGCGATGTCAATTCCCGGGCGAGTCCGCGGAACACGGCTTGAATGTGGAGCAACTCGGGATGATTCTGGCCATGGACTCTGCAGACTTTCTCCATCAGTGGTTCCAGGCGAGTGATTTCCGTCCGCACGAACTTGTGGTGTGTCGCATTGATGTGAGCGATCAACTCCGATAGCGGCTCCCTCTGCCAATTGCGGGGACTTGGCCTGGAGTCCTGGCGCGCATTTTCTAACTCGCGCTGCACCTGTTCCAGGTCGAGACCGGCGACACGGCAGGCCTCTTCGAGCGGCTTGTCGCCTCCACAGCAGTAATCAATCCCCAGGATCTCGAACACCCGCGTCGCGCTGGAACTCTCTAAGGCCAGTTCCCGCACGGTCCTGTCGGCAATTGCGCTCATGTCATCCTCCTCGGCCTTCATCAAGGCTGCATGGTTGCAAGGCTAACGAAGCCGAGAGTATCTGCCGATGACTTTTGTCACAGGAGGGCGAATACCGGAAATTTGCGGGTTCGAGAAGGGCCGCAGATCAATTGGGGGAGGCCAGGTCGGTTTCCAGAGCCGCCAGGTCACGGATCAAGAGGGTTCTTCCTTCGATATTCACCAGGCCCTCGGCTTGAAGGCGCGAGAGGTTGCGCGATACCAGCTCGCGCACCGTTCCGATTTGCGCCGCCAATTCCTGGTTATTAGCGGGCAACGTGACCTGCACACCGCCAGCTGTCTTTCTGCCTTCGTTTTGTGCCATGCGAATCAGGTACGCTCCCAGCCTCTGGCGGACTGTTGTGAACGACAGTTCCTCGATGATTCCCACCAGGCGCCGCAGACGGGCGCCCACTACCCGCAGGACTTTAAGCGCGACCTGAGGGTGGGCAACGCACAACGCCTGAAAGTCCTGCTTGCTCACGAAGAGAAGCATGCTGTCTTCCACGGCGACGGCCGATGCTGGGTAGTTCCCGCCATCGAATACTGGTAGTTCGGCAACCGAACTTCCCGGACCCTCGATATTGAGTACCTGTTCGCGCCCTCCCGAGGAACTCTTGAATATACGAATAGTGCCGGACTCAACGACGTAGAGTCCCGTGCAGGGCTCGCCTTCGCTGAATATCATCTCTCCGACAGAGTATGTGCGAGAAACGACACGTTCTCGAAGGAAATCCAGCTCCCGTTCGGTAAGCCCGGAGAACAGGGGGGTTCGGGATAAGGTTTTGAGGTGGCTCCCGGAAGTATCGGGCACGCGGCTATTCTACTCTTGCACCAATCCGCGGACCCTTGTAACAGATGCAATCCACCAGGTGATCGTTGACCATTCCCACGGCCTGCATGAAGGCATAACAGATTGTCGATCCGACAAACTTGAAACCACGGCGCTTGAGATCCTTGCTCATGGCGTCGGACTCAGGAGTGCGCGCTGGGATCTGGCGCAGCGATCTCCACCTGTTGATCTTTGGCTTGCCTCCGACAAATTGCCAGATGTAGGAATCGAAGCTGCCGAATTCTGCCTGGACACGAAGAAATGCCTTGGCGTTTTCGACTGTGGCTGCAATCTTCAGCTTGTTGCGAACGATTCCAGGGTCAGCCAGCAGAGCCTGGATCTTCTTCGGCTGATACTTCGCTATACGGCGCGGATCGAATCTGTCGAAGGCACGCCGGTAATTTTCGCGCTTGTTGAGGATCGTGCTCCAACTCAGGCCAGCCTGGGCGCCTTCGAGGATCAGAAATTCAAAGAGCGTGCCGTCGTCGTGCACCGGCACACCCCATTCTTCGTCGTGATAGTGGATATACTTCTCGCCTTTCGCCCAGCCGCAGCGGATAAGCTCGGAAGCGGCGCTCTTCTTCGACATTCAGCTTGGTTCCTGCAAAACTCTTCACCCACGGAGGGCACAGGGGTGCGCAAGGAAATCAATCCAGCGACTTCGGGTCGGATTTGTTCACCGGTGATTTCTTGTCCAGTTCAGCAATCAGTTTCTGTGCGGATGCCGGAATTCCGACTTTGCCCTCACGAATGATTTCTTTCGCGCTGAGCTTCTGTCCATAAAGCTTCTCGTTGGCGCTGCCGTCAGAACGCAGTGTCGAACCTTCCAGGGACACGCCTGCGAACAGTCCCTTGTTGCGCGAATAGGAGAGTATCTCGGCGTTCATCACAATGTCGGTTGCGCCTTCCGCGGTGCGGCCCTTCGGACCAGCAGCCGCCGACGCGTCAGCGCCGAGTTTTACCTTGCTGCTCAGCAGCGATCGCGCGCCTTTAGGATTCATAATCAGCAACACGAAGTCCGTCGCCTGTCCGCCGAGCTGAAAACCGATGCTCACGCCTTCGAGCGCGTACAGTGCTGGAGCACCCCACTTGCCCTTGTAGTGTTCGCCACTGCGGCAGACCATGACACCGCGCCCGTAGCTCCCACCGATGCCGAAGGCGCCTTTTTTGACCGAAGGAAGAATTACTACACACTCGGCCTTGTCGAGAAGATCTTGAGGAATGTTGTCAGGAATATCCAGAATTTCTTTGAGCACCTGGCCCGCATCCTTGACGCGCTCTTCCTCGTGTTCGTCATTGGCAGCGAAAGCTGCAAGCGGCAAGATGAGGACGACAGCAAGACACACAATGAATTTCTTCAAGAAACCCTCCGCAACACAGATTTTAAGGAAAAGCAGGACGACTGTGCGACTCTACTCTCTCCAACATTGGAACACCAAAGCTGGCTCGGCAACAAGATCGCGCAAGTCATTTGGAATGCATGTTTTGTGCCATGACCAAACGTGCGCTCCTTTTGTAACTTGGAACTTCGCGGGCGCACCCCTAAAGTCAAGCAGAAGGCGCTTCAACCGTAATAGGATTTCGGCCCCTGGCGTGCATCTAGTAAGCTGGGTACGTGTTGGGACGCGCTTTACAGTGAAAAAATTGGATGCCTCGGGCATGAAGTACACGACTTGGATTTTGCGGTTTTCGAGCCTTCTGCTGGCAACCTTTGTGGGAGCCGTGTCCTCATCCGCCCAGTCCCCATACATTTCTGGAGCACCGACGCTGAACGCCTCGAACGCGGTCAGCAGCGCGTCCGGCGATGAACCGCAAAACTCGATGATCACGCTGCACGCGCGCGTGAACGAGGTCAACGTTCTCTTCATCGCGACCGACAAGCACGGAAAGTTCGTCCGCGACCTGAATCAGAAGGATTTCACGATTCTTGACGATCACAAACCTCCGCAAGCCATCCTGAACTTCCGGCGGGAAACCGATCTTCCGCTGCACATGGGTTTGCTGGTGGACGTAAGCGGATCGGTAGACAGCCGCTTCGATTTCGAGCAGACCGCGGCTACCAGCTTCCTTGAGCACACTGTTCGCCAGGGTTTCGACCGCGTCTTCGTGATGGGATTCAACAGCCGCACCCAGATGGCTCAAGACTTTACGGACAATACTACGCTGCTCGCGAAGGGCATTCATAACCTCCGGAATGGCGGAGGCACGGCGCTGTACGATGCCGTTTATCGCGCCTGCAAAGACAAATTGGCGAAAGACCATCCGGACCACCCGGTGCGCAAGGCAATCATCGTGGTGAGCGATGGCGAAGATAACCAGAGCGAAGTGACCAAGGCGCAGGCGATCGAGATGGCGCAGCGCGCTGAGGTGATCATCTACGCGATTTCGACCGATGACAGCGGCCTGGTCATGCGCGGTGACAGAGTTCTGGAACAACTCGCCGAAGCAACTGGCGGACGGGCGTTCTTCCCTTTCAAGATGAAGGATATTACGCACTCGTTCGCGGCGATCGAAGACGAGTTGCGCAGCCAGTACATCGTCTCCTACAAGCCCGCAGACTTCGACGCGGACGGACGCTACCGCACGATCGAAATCTCCTCCCTGAAGAAAGACCTGCAAGTCCGGGCGCGCAGGGGATACTTTGCGCCGCAGCAGTAGACCAGCTTCAGTCTCAGCTTCTGCCCTTCCCACCAACTACTCCTGAGAATCAGAAGGAAATCGCACAGAGAACGGAATCAGATACCGAGGTTACGCGGTCTCTTGCAGATGTTCTTTGAAATAAAAAAGGGCCGCTGACTAAACGCGGCCCGTCAAAACTGGAATCCACGAGGGTCTACGAAGAAAAGCCTTTTCTCCTATTGCTCTCCGCCGTTCACGTTGCTGCCCCAGAGCACATTGCTTCCCCAGAGCACATTCGATCCCCAGAGAACGTTGCTGCCCCAAAGAACATTTGAGCCCCACAGCACGTTTGAGCCCCAAGGCTCTTCGTTGCTGCCCCAGAGGGGGCTGCCCGACATAGCCGAGGCCGGCGCTCCGACCATGAATTGCGAACTTCCCCAAACCGCCGAGTTGGACCACGTCGATGAAGTGTTCCACACTGCGCTTGGGCTGTCGGTAAGGTAAACGTAGCCGTTGTTCGCGTTGTAGGATGCGACCGGGGAAATCGCCGTTCCCTTGGCCACGTCCGTGTTGTTGAGCGCGGCCTCCAGGTCCACGTACCCTGCGCCGATAGTAAAGACGTCATACTGATCGGTGTAGGTAATACCAGTGGTCGGATCAGTCGTGCTGCTGTAGGCAGGAAACGACTTCCATGCCGTCTTCATCAGGCGCGCCTTCACCTGATCGGGCGTGAGGCTGGGAGTCTTCTGCAGCAGATCGGCGACTACGCCGCTCACCACTCCCGTCGCCATGCTTGTGCCGCTCAAGGTGAAATACGTCGAAGACGCGTCCGTGCTGCCTCCGTTCACGTAGAAGTTGTAGGGCACGCGGTTGCCGGGATAGTTGTTAAAAAGCGTCGAGTTCGGCGCTTCCAGCGACACCAGCAGGTTGCCCGGGGCGACAATATCCGGCTTGGCGACAGCATCAATCGCCGTTGGCCCTTTCGAACTGTAGCTGGCGATCAAATCATCGACGCGGGTGGGAGTGCCCATTGGCTTCATCGCTCCCACGGTAATGACATACGGATCGTTGCCGGGGGAAGTGACCGTCGCGTATCCATTGGTGGGCTGATAGCGTCCATTGTTGCCAGCCGCAACCACCACGACGATTCCATTCTTCCACGCCATTTCCACGGCCTGACACAGCGGATCGAGCTGGTAGCTCTCGTAGACCGGGCGCCCGAGTGAGAGATTCAGCACCCGAATGTTCAAAAGCGGCTTTAGTAAGATCGCAGTTGAAATCGCCGAGATCACTGCGCTATCCGAGCCCGCTCCACTCTGATCAAGCACGCGCAGGTTGATGATGTTTGCCTTGGGAGCAATCCCTTCGAAGGTCTTGGAATACTTGGAACCTGTCGAGCTCGCGCCATTGCCTGCGATCAATCCGGCCACATGGGTGCCGTGCCCGAACTGATCACTGGCGCTGCCATTGCCGGGAACGAAGCTCTGATTCCAGACCACGCGTGAGCCGCCCAGCAATCCGCCGTTCAGGTCGGGATGGCTCCTGACTCCGCTGTCGACGATTGCAACTCCGATGCCGGCTCCGGTGTAGCCCGACTGCCACGCGGCAAAAGCATTCACTGCGGGCGCAGCATTGCTGAGAGTCGGACTCAACGTCCGATCCAGGCTGATGTATTTCACGTTGCTCTGATTCGACAACGAGAGAATATTCGCGAGCGGCAACTCCGCCACGATGCCGTTGACCAGCGGCAAGGTATTCAGAATCGAGCCCAGTGTCGACAGAAGCTGAAGATCGAGAAGGCTTGGCGCGCTGTTGTATTGCACGACCACTCTCGCAGTTGTTGCTTTCGACGCCTGCAAGTCCGGGGACAGCTTCGTCATATCTGCGCCCCAGGCGCAGCTGCAACCCGCAATGATGAGAACAACTAAGAGTTTCCTCACAGATCCCCCAAATTCCGCCCCACAGTGCGGCTAAACCGCACTTCGAGTAACCACGGAGGTGCACCTGCGGGTCCAAATAGGACGAGCGCTGGCTTTAAGAATCAACGACTTCGAAGTCCGTGTTGCGAAACGCCGCGGGCGTTTTGTCCCTACATTCGTCCATGGGACAAAATGTCCCAAGTGGAGGGGTCAGGGCGGCGCTGGGACGCTGGTCAGCCACTCTTAGGTCATTGATTCTGCGGCGTTAAACGATCGTAACGGGCAGATTCCTTTTTGGGCGGACTTGTCTCCCTAATTCATTGAAAATTTAAGCACTTCGTATGTCTGGGGTTCGCTCCATCCGAACACGTGTGTTTATCTCCGGCCTTGCGGTGGGTGGGGCGGCCTTCCTCCTCATCGGATTTGCACAGTGGCAGACCGGGGACCCGGTGAAGTTCGTCTGCTATCTGGTCGCAGCTCTGCTGGCCTCTTCGCTCAAGGTGGGCATGCCGGGAATCGAGGGGACGCTCTCGGTGAACTTTCTATTCACCCTGCTCGGAATTCTGGAGTTGAGCCTTCCGGAAACGCTGGCCATTGCGGTAGCCAGTACGCTGGCCCAGTTCTACTGGAAACCAGCGCGGCGCATTACTGCGGTACAGTTGGTCTTCAACCTATCGCAGGTTACGGTATCGAGCGGCCTGGCGTACCTCGCGTATCGTTCGTTCGTTAATCACGTCTTGCACTCCCCGGGGCCCTTGGCGCTTCTAGTGGCTGCCGTTGTTCACTTCGGCTGCAACACCGCCGCTACTTCGACCATCATCGGGCTCACGGAAGAGAAGTCCATCGCCAAGGTATGGGGCGACAGTCATTTGTGGATCTTCCCCTACTTCATGGTGGGAGCCGCGGTTGCGGGACTCGTCCATTTTCTGAATGCGCATGTCGGCTGGCAATCCTCTCTGCTGGTGCTTCCCCCGATTTACTTGATGTACCGGTCATATCGTCTCTATCTCGGGAAACTAGAAACGGAAAAGGTGCATGCCGAGCAGGTTTCGAAACTCCACTTGCGCACGATCGAGGCCTTGGCGCTGGCCATCGAAGCCAAAGACGCAACTACGGGAGAACATCTGCAGAGAGTGCGCATCTATGCGATGGAGTTGGCCAAGCAGTTAGGGCTCAGTGACGATGAGAAGGAGGCGCTGCAGGCCGCATCGGTATTGCACGACATTGGGAAGCTTGCCGTTCCTGAACACATCATCTCCAAGCCGGGGAGGCTCACGCCAGAGGAGTTCGACAAGATGAAGATTCATCCGGTCGTCGGCGCCGAGATTCTCGAGCAGGTGGACTTTCCATATCCGGTGGTGCCGATTGTGCGCGCACATCACGAGAAGTGGGACGGCAGCGGATACCCCTTTGGACTCTCGGGCGAAGCAATTCCGATCGGAGCCCGCATTCTGGCCGCAGTCGATTGCCTGGACGCACTTGCTTCCGATCGCCAATATCGCAAAGCGCTGCCGCTCGATGATGCCATGGCAAAGGTTGCTTCAGAAGCAGGAACGAGTTTCGATCCGAAGATCGTTGGCATGCTGCAGCAGCACTACACGGAGTGGGAGAAACTGGCGAATGAGCAGCCATTGCAAGCTGCACCGAAATTGTCGACGGACATCAAAGTTGAACGCGGGGCAGCGCCGGATGCCGGCTTTGCGGAAACTGGCGAACCAGCCAGCTCGTCCATTTTGGTCTCCGACATCAGTGAGCGGGTGCAAGAAGTGCGGGAGCAGGCACAAGAGATTCTCCGGTTCATACGCTATGCCGAATCTTCGCTACGGCGGGAAGATATCTTCTCACTGCTCTCGAGCCGGCTGAAGCGCCTTGTTCCACACGATTCAATGGCAGTCTATTGCCAGAGCGGGAACACGCTGCTTCCCGAGTTCGTCAGTGGAGAGAATCTTCGCCTGTTCTCTTCCTTGCGGATTCCGCTAGGCGAAGGATTGTCGGGATGGGTGGCCCAGAATCACAAGCCGATTCTGAACGGGAATCCCTCGGTCGAACCGGGATATCTGAATGATCCGACCAGGTACAGCACACTGCGTTCGGCGCTGGCGGTTCCTATCGAGGCGGAGGCCAGAGTGATCGCAGTTTTGGCTCTGTATCGTGCCGGTCAGGATGCCTTTACTAATGACGATCTGCACTTGCTGGAAGACATCGTCAGCACGCTCGCCGGCGCACTGGCGAAAATGGGTCAACTCAAATCCTCGGGAGCCATCGCCGGTTCAAAGTAGCACCAACCGGCTAGTCGCGCTTTTGAAGCGCAGCCAGTATAGGTAACGAGCTGGCAATTCTTTGCCGGCCTTCGCTCACTCCATCTCGAAGCTCACGAACATCAATTCTCCGTCCCGTTCGATCTGTAAGACGACCGGATCACCTGCTTTGAGAACGTCAACCGCGCCGCGGAGCGTCGCTGTCGAGTCGATCGGAGTTTTGTTGAGTCGATGGATGACATCGCCGGTCTGCAATCCAGTTTCTGGCGTCACGAGTTCGACGGCCCTGCCCACCACGATTGCTCCGGATGGAATGCGTAGCTCAGATTTGAGCTTTTCGCCCAGGTCTCCGCTGATATCAATGGCCAGTATTCCCAGCCGGGGAATCAAACTGTTCTCGGGGTTAACCGCGTCGATCATCTCATCCATCTGATCTCGATGTTCAATCGCGGGCACATACAGCGTTTTCTTCTCCTTCCCGCGGAGGACGTCCAGCTTTACGACCTGATCCGGTCTGTGCAGATAAAGTGCGGCGGAAAGCGAAGGCAGAGTCTCAATGCGGCGATCATCCGCAGACAAAATGATGTCTTCGACCTGAAGACCTGCCGCCTCTGCAGGCCCGCCTGGCTTGACATCTGCGACGATCACTCCCCAGTGTTGAGACAGATTCAGGCCTTCCGCCAGCGTCGGCGTGATCTCCTGCGCTGTCGCCCCAATTTCCACACGATGAACATGTCCATATTTGCGCAGGCTGTGGTACACGAAATCAACGACACGCGCGGGAATCGCAAAGCCTAAGCCTTCGCTACCGCCACCTTCGGAAAGGATGAAGGTGTTGATGCCCAGGACGGCGCCGTTCATATCCACCAGCGGGCCACCACTGTTGCCGGGGTTAATGGGCGCGTCGGTTTGTATATACGTGAGAGGCTTGCTTGGGTCGGGCTGCCGGGCCAAGGCACTGACGACTCCCATTGTGACGGAATTCTGCAGGCCCTCGGGACTGCCGATCGCGAAAACAAGTTGTCCCACATGGGGACGCTGCTGGCTGACGAGCGGCAGAGTAGGCAGATCTTTCTCATTGATCTTGAGCAGGGCGAGATCGCTTTCCTTGTGTTGACCGAGGAGCCGTGCTTCCACGATGCGGCGTTTACCCAGTGGAACCAGTCCAGACGACTCACCCATAGGTAAAGGCAAGGCGACGCGAATACGTTGCGCACCTTCGACCACGTGAGCATTCGTCATGACATAGCCGTTGGGATCGACGATTACACCCGACCCGACGGCGTGCTGGCGTACGATGAACGCCGTCTGGGAACGGTCTTGCTCGCGGGCCGTCCCGTAACCGGTAACCAGGATCTGAACAACCGCAGGCGAGACCTTGGCGGCCAGAGCCTCCAGCGCACCGTTGAGTTCAGACAGCACATTTGGGCTCGGATCGGAACCTGCGGCACTGGTTGATGTTCCCTGGTTGGAAAGATGCGTTGACGTGACGGAACTGTGGTTGCCAGCAGTTGCCGGGCTCTGAGCTTCAGTGGAGTTTCCCATGACTCCGCAGAAACAAAGAACACAAAGAAGCCTGATCACGACTGCGCTGATCTGACGTGAGACGATTGCCTCGATTCCGGTGCGAGGCTGTAATACTTCCAGGTTGCCAGAATCCACACCAGCACTTGGAACCATGTTGGAACGACCGGTAAGCAATTTCACCTTAGCACCAGGGTCCATGCAGCCAGGCGGTTGGTTCACAGACCATTTTCTACGAGAACGGAATTCGGTCGAAGCTAGCCATTCCACAGCAGACTGATGCCGCATCGAAGGCGTTGGCAAGCTCCCGCGAACATGATGGCTACTTGAATCTAGCACAGACAATTACGCTTCACTTGAGAGAGGCTATGTATTAGCCTGTGCCTCTCCGAACTGAAAGAAGAAATCAGCCCATGGGGCTATTGCGGAGAATCTCGTCGTCATCGCAGTAGGCGCGATTTGGTGCTAGCGATCAAAACGCGTGGAAACCGTCGCGCCTCCAGTTTTTCTGAGGTTTGGTTTGGGTAAGTCGTTGGAATGTTTTGCAGTGTGGGCCGATTGAGAAGCACCTTAGGGAAGGAATTCCGAATGGGCGCGGGTGAGCAAGAAAAAGTTCCAGAACCCGAAGTAAGGGCTACGTTAACGACAAGCCATGGCAAGTCACATTTCTGGTGGTGGACGGGACTCTCTTTGATCCTGTTCTTCGGCCTCGCAAGGGCATGGATCGGCCGTTATTCCATTAATCCTGACGCCATTTCTTATTTAGACCTTTCGGACGCCTTCCTGCGGCGGGACTGGCATAACTTCGTGAACGCTTACTGGAGCCCCTTGTATCCGATCTTTCTCGGCATCGGTCGACTGGTTCTGCCCACTTCCAAGCACTGGGAACTTCCGAGTGTACACATTGTTAACTTTGCGATTTTTGTCGGAGCCCTGGGGTGTTTCGAGTTTTTTTATTCTGCCTTGCGGGACTTGCTTGTCTCTACAGATTTGCAAGATGATACCATCCCGGTCGTTGGGGAATGGCCGTTCTTCATCCTCGCGCATGTATTGTTTTTGTGGATTTCGCTTGATCTGATCTCCGTTTGGGATGTCTCTCCGGATCTTCTTGTTTCCGGCTTTGTCTACTCCATTGCCGGCATGATTCTCCGTTTCCACCAGAACCCCAGTTGGAAATTAGCGGCTGCTCTGGGAGCGCTTCTCGGAGCAGCATATTGGGCCAAGGCGGTACTCTTCCCACTTGGGTTTGCTTTCATGGCGTGCGCTCTGATGACCACCAGCAGCATCAGGACAGCCGTCAAGCGTGGTCTGGTCATGGCAACGGTGTTTTCCGCCGTAGCAGGACCTTGGGTTGCCGCGCTCTCGTTGCAGAAGCACAGGTTCACCTTCGGGGACACTGGGCGCCTTGCCTATGCCATTTTGGTGAGCCCAGGAGGCGCAACGCGCAACTGGCAAGGCGATCCGGCTTCTGGGAAGCCTGCACACCCTACCCGCCAGGTGTACGCAGACCCGCCGGTGTACGAATTCGCGGAGCCAATCGCTGGGACCTTTCCTCCCTGGTTCGACTCAACATATTGGCAAGAAGGCCGAGTTGCGCAGTTTAACCTGAAGGCTCAGGTTGCTGTGACCTCCCGGCAGCTTCTTTTCTATGCAGAGATGCTGCTGCACCAGGAAAATGCGCTGCTGGCAACGGCACTGACTTTCTTCCTCATCACGGGAAGGAAGCGCACTGGGCAAACCATCGCCAGAAATTGGCCTATTTTGCTGATGGCCGCAGCCGCCTTCGCCATCTACATGCTCGTCCATGCCGAACCTCGCTATTTGGGAGCTTATATTGGCCTCTTGTGGCTGGCGTTGCTCAGCCCGCTTCGCATTCCACGCCATTTGGTTCGAGTCTCCGGCTATCTCATGTGCGTGGCCGCTTCCGTGTTGTTGCTAAGTGTCGTGGACAATACCGCGCGTGCGGTCCGTGATGGTGGTCCGTATTCGGCAATGCAAGAGATCATTCTCTCTGACCACCTCGATGCCATGGGTCTACGCCCAGGAGATCATATTGGCGTTGTTGGAGGCGTGGGCCTCTACGCAGCACGGTTCAGCCGCGCGAAGATCGTCGTCGAGGTGATAGACGCATCCGCGTTTTGGCAACTCACTCCCGAGAAGAGGGGGATTGTGCTTCAAAGGTTCTCCCAGGCCGGAGCTCGAATGGTGATTGCTCCAGATCCCAGCCCTTGCCCGGCCCCCGATTCTTCCTGGATCAAGATTAGAGGAGAGCCTTACTACGCACGTCGTCTTTGAGCGACAGTAGGAGGTAGCTCGACGTTCGGAGAGTCTGCACGAGGGCAGGAAAATCTGGGCCCTTTACTGACGTTTCACCCGATCGGTATTTGTCAGAATGAGGGTGCCAACTTCGCCTTTGTAGGGATCGAGTAGTTTCCTTGTGGCATTCGAATTAGCTGTTTCCAGAATTTTCGCCAATACGTAGGAATAGATGTCGTCAGTGGGCTTTCCCCATATTGCGATGGCGTCGGACTTGGAAGCAACAGCAGCATTAACAAGTTGCTCCGCTTCAGCGTGGGTAGGTGGCAGAGCCGAATTTTGTCCTACCAAACGCCACCCGGACATATACGCAAGGTAGGTGGCCGCCTCCCAACCGACTCCGTGCTCGGGATACGGACCGTCTCCGATACTCACCAGTGTTCCGGCGGATTTGTTGTTTCGGAGGTACGTCGCTCCCTCAAAGCAGCTCATCACGAAGTCGCGATTCCCGGTCCGGAAGGGTGACGCCCGATAAATCATAAAGAAAATCGTGCTTGCGACGAACAGGCCAAGCAGCACTCTTCGCATCCATCGAGCCAACATGGGCGACGCACCGGCTTGATCTTCCGGCAGCACCAACGGGCAACAAACAGCAATCAATGGCGGAATCAGAGGCATCACGTAACGGTTGTCAAAGACCAACATGCAGTACGCGCAGATGAGGCCCACTGCACTGACAACCACGATGCTGGCGAACTCGACCTCCAACCGAAACATACGCCGCTGCTGGATCAACAACAGAACCATTGTGCCGGTCGCCAGCGTGCCCGCAGGAGTCAGGAGTATTACGACTTCCTTTACCGCAGACGGGAGATTCTCGGCCTCGGTCTTCAGGATCATCCCCAGTAATGCCGGGTTTCGCAAACTGAAGTTCTGCAGGTCCCTGAGCGAAGTCCCCCAGCTGACCATGTATTTGTCGTAATCCAAAGGCACGTCGGCGTACGCGAGAGGATTTCCTTGCGGGTAACCAGTCTGTGTGCGATGCCAATTCACCCAGAGATTCCTCCTCAACTGGTATCCCGTAGTGAACACACCATACTTCGTTTTGAGCGCAACTCCCCAGCCAAACCACGTGAGCGCGGGCAACAGAAACGCGAGTGCCGAACAGACGACCAGTCGGCGAGGTGCTCGGAGGTTCCGCAGCAGTAGCGCTAACGAAGTCGGAATGGACAGCCACGGCATGGCTATTGCCTTCGCCAGAAATGCCAGGGCGTGACATCCCCCTAACGCCAACCATGTGCGACGTTGGTTAGTTCTTAAGGCATGCCAGAGCAGAACGAAGTATGTAAGCACAAAGGCGGTCAGCAGGAAGTCGGCGAGCACCGATCCGGCTGCTTTCGCTACAATCCCGCGAGCAATCGAGAACCAAAGCACGGCGAGTGCCGCTGCAGTGGGCGAATGCCACAGGCGTAAGGTCAGCCAATAGAGCAGAGGCAGACAGAGGAGAAAACTGCCGACGGTGACGACCTTGCCAGCCACCTCAAGATTCTTTGTGAACGGAGATGCTGCTGCGATGAACCAGGTGACCAGCGGACTCCAGTAGCCATGAAGACTCAGCCGGTAGTCGCCATCGACAATGTGCCGTGCTAACCCAATGTAATTGATCCCATCCACGGACACGCGATGGATGCTCCACCGCCAGAACCAGGCTATCTGAAAGACGCAGTTCAGGGCGGTTAGCCCAAGTAGAGTCCACTGCAAGGCGCGCGGAAAGCGTTGGCCGAAAGGCGCAGATTCTGACATGTGCGGTGAGAGGCAGTTCGATGGTACACCAATGTGGATGGCCGGAAAGGGAGTGGACCCTCGAAGCGCTCGCTCAACAAGTCTCTCCCTTGGACAGCGGAGGGGGAACCGTTCCTACCGTTAACTAACGGGTTATCAGGCTTTTACAGGAGTAACTTTCCGTGATATAACCGCCCGTAAGCAGAAAAGCGGGCCTTGGCCTGCTGGGAGCTTGATTGGACGATGTTGGCCTCATTCACAGACAGTCCACAGTCAGGTCAACGCAGAGGAGGTACCGTGGGGGAAGAAGCACGGACCGGGAAAAGATTTCCGCTGGAATTGCCGATCAAAATTCATAAAGGCGAGACCGATGCCAAAGGAGTCACCGGCAATCTGAGCGCGGCGGGCGTGTACATCCGCGCCGATGCCGCTATGGATGTGGGTTCGCCTGTGGAATTTGAAATCACGCTGCCGCCCGAGATGACGGGCGGTCAGGAGAATGTGACCATCCAGTGCAAGGGCCGGGTGGTACGCGCCGACGAAACCGGAGAAGGCGGCGAAGGTCGCGGCGTTGCGTGCGTGATTGACTCATACGAGTTCGTCAGGAACTCATAGACCGGACTTTCTGGGAGCGCTGACAAATGCTCAAACTGATTTTGGCCGATAACCAGGCAATCTTCCGAGCGGGCATCGCCAAGGTGCTCGCCGTCGAAGACGAGATGCGCATCGTGGCCCAGGCGCAGACGCCCGAACAGATGTTCATGGCGCTCGATAAATTTCGTGCTGCCGTATTGGTAGTCGCCGCCGGATTCCACAACGACTTTGGCGCCATTGTGCAGGGTGCAAACCGAGCCAAGACACGGGTGATCGTGCTGGCCGACACCGGCGAAAGCGCGCAGAAGCATATGTCTAATGGCGCGCACGGCGTTGTGTATCGCAATGTGACCAGCGCGGCGCTCGTCGATTGCGTTCGCAAGGTCGCTCGTGGCGAGACCTGGGTGCAGGATGTCGCCGTACCCAGTGAACTCACCGAAAATGATATGGTCGGTTTGCGCGTGCGCGATCGCCTCACCGCCAAAGAACTGCGCATCGTGGCTCTGATCGTTCAGGGCTATAAGAATAAGGAAATCGCCTCGCAACTAGGCACGACTGAGCAAGTGATCAAGAATTACCTGCGCAACGTATATGACAAGATCGGCGTGTCGGATCGTCTGGAGCTGGCGCTGTTCACGATTCATCACCGCATCCTCAACGAAGCCGCGGCGGCGACAACCGCCGGTGTCGCGCCCCAACCACCCGCGGGGGTGGCACAGTAACGTTCGTCCGTAAGCATCAAAAAGGCCATCCGTGGGGGTGGCCTTTCATTTTCGGCCTGCAATCGCCTCGCCGTCTTTTGGCGGTTGCGAATCTATGCAACTCTGACTGGCGCTCGCCCTCCTGCTTCGTGGCTGGACAGTACTCACGCCCTTCGAACCGAAAAATCGCGGTCCTCAGGGCCACAGAATAATAGACCGGATCAACGACGAAGTGCCGATACGCTATTCCGTCCGCAAGGCCTTGGCTGGATCGATCGAGGCCGCGCGTCGCGCCGGTACGAATCCTGCGACCGACGCGGCAGCTACCAACATCAGGACAGAGGTGATCAGGACGACCGAATCAATCCCTTTCACTTCGTACAGTTGCGATTCCACGAAGCGAACGCACAGCCACGCGATGGGAACGCCGATCGCCAGCCCTAAAGCGGCTTGGATCAGAGCACCACGCAAGATCATCGCCGTAACTTTGCCGCGCTCTGCTCCGAGGGCCATGCGAATTCCGATCTCTGGCGTGCGGCGGGCCACTGTGTAAGCACTGACTCCGTAGAGTCCGACGGTCGCAAGAAGGAGTGCCAGCATACCGAAAAGTATGGTCAATCGCGCCAGCAGCCGATCCTGCGTGAACTGATCGGCAATCTGCTGATCAAAAGTCTGAAACTTCACGACAGCAAGGTTTGGATTGATGCTTGAGAGAGTGCGTCGAGTGAGAATTTCCATCTCCGGCATGGGCTCAGCGGTCTTCACTACGAAGGCTCCGACATACATTCCTTCATCTTCGTCGATCGGTGTTTTCTCGCTCGCTGGTCTTTGCAGCAGCGGGGTAAAGAACATAAGGTGCTCTTTCCAGCGCACATCCTGGTAAACGGTGTCGTCGACGACGCCAACAATTTCGTAGTCGTGCAAGTGATGTCCATTGCCAAAGTGACGGCCGATCGGGCTTTCGCCAGCCGCGAAGAACTTCTTCGCAAATGTCTCGTTTACGACGGCGATTGTGTTCGATGTCGCGGTGTCCTGCACCGTAACGCCTCTTCCCATCAGCACGTGCGTTCCGACCGAATCGAAGTATTCTGGACCTACTCGGATATTCGAAGACCCCATATTTAGTTCGGGCTTTCCCTCTATGCTGACATCTTGTCCGTTGTTGTTATCTTCCATCGGAGTGTAGGAGCAGATCCCGACTTTCTCTACTCCTGGGAGTGCATGGAATTGGTCTTCAATAGCGCGGTAGAGATCAGCGAGTTGCCTCTGCGAATATCCCGCAGCCTGCGGATTGAAATGGACGATGTAGCGGTTCCTCGGATCAAGCTTCAGGTCTGCGTGTTGAAGTTTGCTCAGGCTTTGAGAGAACAGACCGGCGCCGACAAGCAGCACGAGTGAGAGCGCTGCCTGGACGACGACAAGTCCCCGCTGTAAAAGAGACGCACCGCCGGTCGCCCGTGTGCCGCTGCGCAGGGCGTCGGCAGGATCAGCTTGCGCCGCGATCCACGCGGGCGCCACACCGAACAGAACACCCGTGACCAATGACAAACCGCACGCGAAGCCCAGCACCGCGGGAGAAGGGCTGGCATGGATGGGCAAACCCTTTGCATCGGGAAAGGCGAGCGCCAGCAAGATTTGCGTTCCTGCGTATGCCAGAGCGATCCCGGCAAGACCGCCGAATCCGGCCAGCAGCAGGCTCTCAGTCAATAACTGGCGCACGATCCGCGTACGCCTCGCGCCGAGCGCTGTCCGCACCGACATCTCTGCTTTGCGCGCCATGCCACGCGCGAGAAGCAGGTTCGCGATGTTGGCGCAGGCAATCAGAAGGACCAGGGCAGACGTCCACATCAGTAGCTTCAGGTGCGACGCATATCCCTCCTGCATAGTCTGGATGCCGGCACCTCCGGGAGTAAGCACCAGATGTGCCCGCTGCAGGTCCGACTTGTCTTTGTCTGAAGAGTATGCACGGGTGGTGGCAAGCATCTGCCGGAGCAATCCACTCAGCTTGGCCTGCAGCTGGGGCAGCGAAACGCCGGGCCTCACCCGGCCAATCATGTAAAGCCAAGTCTCATCGGGATCGTGTACGTAGGTGACGTTAGCCAGGGGCGGCATAGACTCGATCGGAAGATAAAAATCCGGAGGCGTGCCCGTGAGTCGATCACCGTAGAAATGTTGCGGCGCGATCCCGATCACGGTGACTGGCTTGGTGTTCACGAAGAATGTGCCGCCGACGACGGTAGGATCGGCGGCATAGTCATGCGCCCATGTTTCGTAACTCATCACCGCGGTGAACGCGGCACCCTGAACATCATCGGCATCCGTCAACAAACGACCCGCTTCAGGCTTCAAGCCGAACGTTCGGAAGTAGTTGCCCGAGACGAACTCGCCCATCACCGAGCGGGCGTTCTCCTGCGTTCCCCCGCGACGAATAACGACCGGCCGATAAATGAAACCGGCTTGCATAGCCGCGAGTTCCTCGAACTCGGGCGCGTTCTTCTTCAGATGCTCATACACTGCGGTGGAAAACAGCGCATAATCGCCGTCATCGCGATATCCAAATCCGACGCAGCACATGTTGATGTCGCCCAACTTCACCAGGTTCTCGGGCTTGGCCACTGGAAGATTCTTCAGCAGGATTGCATTGACCAACGTGAATACGGCAGCGTTGGCACCGATCCCCAGCGCCAGTGTCAACACGGCCGTCGTGGTAAAGCCAGGTGTCTTGCGCAGTTGGCGCAGCGCGTAGCGCATATCCTGCATCAGCATCGAGAACATGGCACACTCCTGCCCGTAAAGATAAAGAAGGGAATAGCAGATTGGCTTCCAATGTCTTGGGTCAGAAATCCTTTCCGAATCTTGTACTTGGGAAATTGGCCAGATCAGAGCTGTGTCCCGCCGTGCGAATGGCCGTCCACAAGCGGACAGCGCAATTCTGCTGTTATCCTGCTGTACCGTGAATCACTGTTGAAAGGACGGCGTCTATGGCAGACATGGAATACCGGCAGCTTGGCAAATCTGGATTGAAGGTTCCGGTCTTGAGTTATGGAACGGGAACGTTTGGTGGTGGAACCGAGTTCTTTAAGGCGTGGGGAGCAAGCGATGTCGCCGAGGCCACGCGGCTGGTCGATATCTGTCTCGAAGGAGGCGTGAATTTGTTCGACACCGCCGACATTTATTCGCTCGGCCTTTCGGAGACGATTCTGGGCAAAGCGGTCGCGAAGCGTCGTGATGCGGTCTTGATCTCCACCAAAGCGACCTTTCGCATGGCCCCGGGACCAAATGATCTGGGGTCGTCGCGGCATCATCTGATTCAAGCCTGTGAAGCGAGTTTGCGGCGGTTGGGCACGGATTACATCGACATCTATCACCTGCACGGTTTCGACTTGCTGACGCCGGTGGAAGAAGTGCTGAGCACGCTCGACAATCTGGTACAGAGCGGAAAGGTGCGCTACATCGCATGCTCGAACTTTTCCGGCTGGCATCTGATGAAGTCGCTTGACGTGGCCGACCGCTACGGCTGGTCGCGGTACTGCGGACACCAGGTGTACTACGCGCTCATCAATCGTGAGTACGAGTGGGAGTTGATGCCGCTCGGCGCAGAGCACGGCGTTGGAGCGCTGGTGTGGAGTCCGCTGGGATGGGGACGCCTCACTGGAAGGATTCGGCGGGGACAGCCTTTGCCGAAGGAGAGCCGCCTGCACCAAACGGCCGACATGGGACCGCCTGTCGTGGATGAGCATCTTTATCGGGTGGTCGACGCGCTGGAAGAAGTTGCCAAAGAAACAGGTAAGACCGTCCCGCAGGTTGCGTTGAACTGGCTGCTGCAACGTCCGACGGTATCCACGGTGATCATCGGAGCTCGGAACGAAGAACAATTGCGGCAAAATCTCGCCGCGGCCGGGTGGACTTTGACGGCGGAGCAGATTTCGAAATTGGATAAAGCCAGTGATGTCACGCCAGTCTATCCGTACTGGCATCAGCGGCAGTTCACAGAACGAAATCCCTGGGCGGCCGCACCCAAGAGCGTGCCGGCTGTGTAGGCCCGGACGCCTTCGTCCGGGCTTGCGCGCGAAGCGCGCAATGAAGGCAGCTTGGGAAGAAGCAGGCTGATGAGAGTCACCCAGGCAGCTACCGCTTCCCTTTGCTTCGCTCGGGATCGCGGGGCGGACGAAGGCGTCCGCCCCTATACAGACTAGAGGTTCTTCTCCCCGACCGCCTTGGCCTGAGTGAACAGATACAGATAATCCGGGCCGCCGGATTTGGAGTCTGTTCCCGACATGTTGAAGCCACCGAAAGGATGTGCGCCTACCATCGCGCCGGTGCACTTGCGATTGATGTACAGGTTGCCCACGTGGAAGTCGCGGATCGCGCGGTCGATCTTGTCGCGCGAACTCGTGTAGACCGCACCGGTCAATCCGAATTCGGTATCATTCGCGATTTCGAGAGCGTGATCAAAGCCGCGAGCCTTGATCACCGCCAGCACCGGGCCGAAGATTTCTTCTTGCTCGAGCTTGGATCTTGGCGGGATGTCGGCGATGACCGTTGGTTGAATGAAGTAGCCTTCGCCAGCTTCAGTGGCACGCTCGCCGCCGGCAAGAAGGCGGCCGTCTTTCTTCCCTTGCTCGATGTAGCCGAGGATGGTCTTCATCGAGCCCTCATTGATCACGGCGCCCATGTTGGCGTTCTCAGCGGGATCGCCGACTTTGATCTGTTCGACGCGGGCTTTGAGCATTTGCAGGAACTTGTCATAGACGCGCTCGTCAACGATCGCACGCGAGCAGGCGGAACACTTCTGACCCTGAAATCCGAAGGCGGCTTGGGCTATGCCTTCCACGGCAGAATCGATGTCGGCGTCGGCATCGACGATGATTGCGTCTTTGCCGCCCATTTCGAGGATGGTGCGCTTGATCCAGATCTGGCTGGGAGCTTGCGTCGCGGCCGTCTTGTTAATGTGCAGTCCGACCTCACGTGATCCAGTGAAGGCGACGTAGCGCGTTTTGGGATGCGCAACGATAGCGTCGCCGAAGCTGGCTCCCGCGCCGGGGCAGAAGTTCACGACGCCCTCGGGCATGCCGCACTCTTCCAGCAGTTCAAAGAATTTGGCAGCGATCGTCGGCGAATCGCTCGACGGCTTCAGCACAACTGTATTGCCACAGACGATCGAGGCCAGTGTCATGCCCGCCATGATGGCGCAAGGGAAGTTCCACGGCGGAATCACGGCGCCGACACCAAGGGGAATGTAATGCAGCGTGTCGCGCTCACCCGGCAGTTGAATCGGAGTCTGCGCTTTCGAAAGGCGCAGGGCTTCGCGGGAGTAAAACTCACAGAAGTCAATGGTCTCGGAAATATCGGCGTCGGCTTCAGCCCAATTCTTCGAGACCTCAAAGACGAGCCAGGCCATGAATTCCATCTTTCGCTGGCGGAGCAAGTCGGCGACACGGAACAGGAGACCGGAACGTTCTTCGACGCTCGTGCGGCTCCAGGAGTCGAACGCTTTCAGCGCGGCGCTCATCGCGGGCTCGACGTGCTCCTTGCCAGCCTTCTGATGGATGCCGACGATCTCGGACGGCTTCGCGGGATTCAGCGATTTGATCTTGTCGGAGGTCTTCACGCGTTTGCCGCCGATGATGAGGTCGTACTCACGGCCAAGCTGGCCGCGCACTTTCGCGATAGCGGTGCGCATGCGGCGCGCATTTTCTTCGTTGCGGAAGTCGAAAAACGGCTCGGTGACGAACGGTCCGGAATGCGTGCTCACGCGCGCAGTCCGGACGGGTGCTTCTAAAGTTGCCATGGGAGAATTCCTTTCGGACCTGAGAAATGCGGATAAGACTTCGATTAGTCTACACCCCTGAAAGACGCTCGAATCCGGTAGAGACCGGCGATGCTCGGCTGGTTCCGATGTGTACCGCTGATCCGTCGTGCTATAACCTGCAAAACACTTTTTCAGATCATTTCTCGCAAAATATTCAAAATACGCTGGTTGCTTGCTTGATATCGTGCATTATCCGTGCAAAATATTCCAAACACAGGACTTATCGGTAAAATATTCGAAACAAAGGAGTTGCTTACGTTTAGGCAGCCTCCGATTTCAAGGTCTTGACGCACTGGAAAATCTGGCAGCACGGTTCCATTTTGTCCATTTCACGTGTTCGAAGTAAAGGTCATTCGTCACATCCGGCAGCGTGACGGCTGTGGAAATCTTTTTGACTCTGCCCCTTTACGCCTTTTGCATTTGGGGCTTCACGCTGCGGCGTTGTCCTGGCTCGCTTACCATGCCGCGGCTACTCATTCGGCAGTAAACTCAGGCTCGATGGTGAGTCTTTATCGAGAAGACGTAGCGCATATTCAGGCGGTCGGGTTCGGGGATTTTGCGAGGTCGGCGGCGCCGGAGATTTTGCGGGTGCTGCGGTCGGGTGCTATTCCAGTGCGGCGCGTGGTCGAAGTGGGATGCGGGGCGGGGCCGTTGACGGCGGTTCTCGTCAGTGCAGGTTTTGAGGTGACTGCGATCGATGTATCGGGCGAGTTGTTGCGGTTGGCGCGTGCTGCGTCTCCGGTCGCAGAGTTCGTTGAGGGATCGATTTACGACGTTGAGATTCCAGCTTGCGACGCCATTCTGGCGATCGGAGAACCGCTGACTTACCACGACAACGAAGATGGCGACTCTCGATTACAGGAGTTTTTCCGTCTTGCTTCGGATGTTCTGCCTAAAGGAGGAATGCTGATATTTGATCTCATCGAACTGGGCGAGCCGTCTTTGTGTGCGCGGTCCTGGAAGTCGGGGGACGATTGGGCGGTGTTGCTGGAAACGACGGAGGATCAGAGGTTGCACACGCTCGTCCGCGAAATTGAAACATTCAGGAAGGTTGGGGACGGTTATCGGCGTAGGCGCGAGACGCATCGCGTGCGGCTGTTTGACACGAGCGAGGTCTGCCGTTGGTTGGAAGCGGCGGGATTCCATGCCAACACAGCCGTTGGGTATGGCGAGTTTCGGCTGCCGCCTCGGCGGAGGGCTTTCTTCTGCGCGCGGAGGTAGATGCTTCTTCCGACAGCAGTTGAAACGGTGGGGAACCTTCGACTGCGGTTGTTCTTTGCGCTTGTCGTGCAACGAACAATCCTCGCTCAGATGACAGACTTTTTGGGAGTGTGTTTTGTTCGGACTGGTTGAGTACTGTTCCGCTTGGATGTCGATACCGTGAACCGCTCGGCTTTCGCGTTCGCGGGACAGCCGAAGGCGGCTATCTGTACATGCGGCGGGCTGGCTTCGGTCTCGCCGTGGAGAGTCGAGAGCCCCACTCTAAAATCGCAAGCTGCGCGATTTAAAAATGGGGCACCCCGTGCATTCCTTGCGCGCAATGCTCACAGGCGCGACTTAGAGAATCCCGGTGGGGGATTCTGCGTGGTCGATCACCAGGACTTGTACTGATTCTTCGTGCGGTTCGAGGTTCAGTCCCAGCTGTTGCTGGAGGGCAGTGAAGAGCGAGGGGCCGTTGGGATCAACAGCTGAATGCGCAGGGTGTTCTTCGTTACCTCGCTTGAGGCGCTCGAGTTCGCTGGAATCAGGCGTCCAGCGCAGATCAAAGGCGTAGTTTCCCTTTAGTCCCGTTTTGTCGATGACCGGACGGCCGAGCCGGAGGGAGAGTTGCGCAACAAGAAGATCGATGGGCGTACCCTGAGAAGTCAACTCTCCCGGTTCCATGTGCAAGAAATGGATGCCGTCAATCTGCTGGAGCTTGGGGCCGCCGGAATCAACAACCAAGTCGTAGACGGGGACGATCCGAGTCTCAGAGTGCACTGCAAGCTTAAACTGGTCGGCCAATAGCACTTTTAGATCGCCGCCGTTGTTTTCCGCGAGTTGCTTGTGCATGGCGGGAGCGACCGAGGGGCCGAGTTTCGCGTCAATGTCGAACTTGGCCGTTGCGAGCCAGTCCGGGCCTCCTGTGAGCAGCGAGTCTTGAATGCGATAGGCCAGCTGAATGAGTCCTTGCAAGGTGATGCCTCTGGCCGTGAAACTTCCGTCTTTCAAATTGACCATCATTTTTTGAGGCTGACCTGCGACGGATTCGGAGAGCTTTATCGAAACCGAGGAGTACACCGGCGCGGGAAGACTTGAGTTTGCGGTTTGGGATTGGGCCCGGCCGGGCGTGGCAGTCAATATTCCGATCGTGACGGGAATGGCAATCGCTAATGTGGCGGCGCTTGTCAGCAGGAGCTTTCGGGCGAAGCCCAGTTTGTGCAAGATGCGATCGTTCATGATGTGGACCATCCTTTTCTTCAAGTCTGCGCCAGTGACACCAGAGACACAGGGCAACGGCGACCCCAGGCAGAACTCGCAGACTTTCAAAATGCTTTCGGCGTAGACCTGGCGATCGCCGCCGAGTTCGAGAACTTCCTCGTCGCAGGCTCGTTCCCGCTCTGCGACGAGACGCGCTCCCAGCCACCAGACCAACGGATAGAACCAGAAGACAGCTTCGACCAACATATGAAGCAGTGCGGAAAGGTTGTCACGGCGGCGGACGTGCCACACCTCATGCGCGAGGATGGCCTCGAGATGAGCGTCTTCGAGATGACGGGAGATTCCTTCCGGCCAGATCAATACGGGACGGGCGATGCCAAAGATGCCGGGTTCGAGCGAAGTGCGCGAGAGAAACAGCGAGATCGGATAGCGAATTCCGCCAATGACCTCGATGCGACGCAGAGCACGAACTTCTCGGCCTTCGGCCGCCGGCTCAGCGGAATTGATCGCCACGGAGATGCGACGCCAACGAATCATCCAGAGAAACAAGACTCCGAGAAAACCAAAAGACCAGAGTGCCAGAAGAACGGGAGCCACATGGGGCCAGTGTGCCGAGATCGGAGCAACATGCGGCACGACTTGTAATGCGGAGGGAGTGAATGGCTGGGTAATGTCTTCGATGGCGTAGCCCCAGCGAGTTGGCGCGGCGGGCGTGGCGGCACGCGGCCACGCCATTGAACGCCCGAAAGTTACCAGCATCGAGAAAGGAACCAGAAACTTTAGCGAGGCGGCCAGCCATAGCCAGTAGCGAGCACGAGCGCGATGCTTGTGAAAGGCCAAGGTCAACAGGCCCGCCGCGACGGCGACGAGGGTGGATTGCCACAGGTGATTCGCGACCGACGGGACCCCGGAGTTCCACAGGGAGGAGAGGAAATTATGAGTCATACGGCTTGTCCTTTTTGCCCAGCTTGCGGAGCGTCTTCTCGGCTTCCTTCACGTCGGCGAGGGTGAGCCTGCCGGTTTCGATCAGATGAGCCATCACGGGCTGGGTGCGTCCTCCAAAAAGCGCAAGCAGTTCGTCGATCAGCTTGCGTTGCGCGGCATCGCGGGAGACGGCGGGCTCGAATATATGGAAATTGCCCACTTTTCTGACACGATGAACTGCCTTCTTGGCTTCGAGGCGATAGACCGTGGTCTGGATTGTGGTGTATGCGGGACGGTCTTTTTCGGGGAACGCCTCCTGGATCTCGCGGATGGAGGCACTCCCGCGGGACCAGAGCGTTTCCATGATCTGCAGTTCCAGCTTGGTCAGTTTCGGGCTGGGCATCTTATCTCCTATCGACGTTTGTGATATTACTATTGTTGTAGTAGATGTCAAGAACTTTTTATCAAGCGCGGCGATTCTCATATTGAGCAGAACCATGAGCTTCTGAGTGCGTGATAGCATGCTCTGCCAGATATCCAGCAGGGGAAAACATGAGCAAGCATGTGATCCAGAGTGACCGCGGCGCGCCGCCACAGGGCGCTTACTCGCAAGGATGGCGCGCGGGGGATTTCATTTTTGTGACGGGGACTGGGCCGATTGACCCAGTCACCGGGAAACTCGTCGGGAACGAAATTGAGCAGCAGACCGAGCAGACGATCGACAACATCACGGCGATTCTCGCGGCCGAGGGCGCTTCACTCGCTGACGTGGTGAAGGTGAATGTACATCTGAGCGACACCGCCCTGTTTGCGCGTTACAACGCCGTGTATGCGAGGCGGTTTACGAAGCCGTATCCGGTACGCACCACTGTCGGAAGCGATCTCGGACATACGCTGGGGATGTTGATCGAGATCGATTGCATCGCATACTTGCCGGAAAAGCGGAGTGGGGGGACCTCGCCAAGGGCTGGGCGCGCCGCCAAGAAGAAGGCGAGAAGGCGCTGACGTGGCCGAGGAGGATGTTAATCGTCCGTCAAAGCGGACTCATAGTTTTCAATTTATTTTTCCTGGCATTCTCAAGCCTGGGCGCGAACTCGTCTCTCGCCCCTTCGGGGCTACGACATTTTCCGTTCGACACCCACGGCTTGCGCCGTGGGCTATATTCTTGCGCGCCTATGCGGTCAGAAGTGCAACGGTTTGTACCCGGCACTCCACTCGGCGCTTCACTTGGAATCTCCGGCGGCGGCTTTCAAATTCCGCCGCTTCGCGGCTTCGCATGGGATCAGCGAATTAGTTGAGCCTCCTCCGCGGGTTTCGTGACACCCTGTTCGAGGATTGGGCCCTCGTGGCCGCGCGCAGAGACCTTCTCCACCGAGTCGATCTGGCCGTTCCGCACGATCACCGCGGCATCGAAGTTGTTCACCGTGGGGCACACGTGGCGTGGGAGAAGATAGAGAAGGTCTCCGACGCGCGGCGTTTCGGACCCTTCTTTGACAGCTAGGGGAAGATGCTCCTCGCTGGGAGAGAGAGGAGTCAGTTCCGGGTGCCCGACTACAACGCACGTGGGTACGCCGGCATCGGCTGAAACGGCCTTGTGGCCGGCATCGCAAGTGATGATGCCGCGATGCGGCTGGCTGACGACCCGCGTCAGCACGAGTGCGGCTGATGCGTAACCGTAGTGGGAGGGAAGCTGGGCCAAGCTGGTTGCGTCGTTATAAACAACGGTGCCTGGGGAGACTCGGTGGGCGAAGTTGGCAGAATGGAATGCGGGGTAGTTTAGGGAGCACGGAAGGGTTGGAGTGCCCGCTGTCACGACTTCGGGAACGGGGAGGCCGGCGCGTTCGAGATTGCGGACTAGTTCTAACAGCTGATCGTAGCCAGCATGGGCGGACTTGATTCGCTCCGGCTCAGGCACGGCTCCGTATTGACCGTCGTAGTAGTGCAGGCCACGGAACTCGACGCCAGCCTGCTTCGCTGTACGCGCCAGATCGACCACACGCTCCCGGGAACTTTGCTCGATGCCGGTGCGGTTCATCCCGGGATTGATGTCGAGAAAAATTCCGATATCGGTGTCTTGCCACTGGCGGAGTTGGTCTCCGTTCTCCGCGAGGACTGAGATTGCGACTTGCGGGAACTGAGATCTGATCTCACGAACACGGCGCGCGTTTGCGCCCATTACCGGATAGGCGACCAGGATGTTGCTCGGCCCACTCTGGCAGGCGTGGAGAAGTTCGAGGGTGGTGGCGCACTTGAATGTAACAACGCCATGATCGAGCAACCGGTGAAGCGTGAAGTTCAGCTTCGCGGTCTTGATGTGCGCGCGCCAGCGGTCGGCGTTCCCGCCGAGCAAGTTCAGCGTGCACTGGATGTTTGATGCAATCACCTCGGGATATAGGACCAAAGCCGGGGTGAGCACATGTTCGGCGTTGAGAAAGCGATAGCGGTCGTGCCAGGGGAACTCCTGCAAGAGGAACTTCGTGGCTGTCATGGCCCATTGATGATAGCGCTGGTTCGTGAAAATCCCCACCGTTCGGAGGGCTCAGGCAGGCTTTGACAGTATCGGCCAGAAGTGGGGCACGTGATCTCGTTTGCTTTTGGACAAAGGATTCGCCTGGGGTGGTTGATTGACCTTGCTTTGGGCGGATAGTAGGCTCTCTGAATCCACGATGGGGATCAATCCTGGGGTTCAAGCTGAAAGATCTGATTCGATTCATCCACATTTAGTTCGCGGGCTAGGGCTTTGGGCGGCGACGGCGATCGTGGTTGGGGACACGATTGGGACCGGTGTTTTTCTTGTGTCGAGCGATATGGCACGCGCGGTCGGATCAGCTGGGCTGGTGCTGACCGCATGGGTGCTTGGCGGACTGATCGTTCTGTTAGGCGCGCTTTGTTACGCGGAACTGGGGGCGGCGTTTCCAAAAGCGGGAGGGCCGTATGTCTATCTGAGCCGCGGGCTTGGTCCGCAGTGGGGATTCCTGTTCGGATGGATGAGTTCGTTTCTGGATCGGCCTGTCGCGATGGCGGGGCTGGCGGCTGGATTCATACGGTTCATAGGATTCTTTTTCCCGTCAGTGGCAACGCCGCTGTTCACGGGGCGAATCGCACATCAGGAGTTTACGTTCACTGTGGCGCAGCCATTAGCGGCGCTTGTCGTGGTGCTGGTGACTGCGATCAACTACTTCAGCGTCAAGATGAGCGGCGGGATCCAGGTACTGCTGACGTCATTCAAGGTGGGGACGATCGCCCTCATCGCATTCGGAGGTTTGCTTCTGCGTCACAAGCCTGTTGCGACAACCCCTGTGCAGGTGCAACCGGCTGGGGTGGGCATCATCGGCGCATTGCTGACAGCGCTTGTGCCTGCGATGTGGGCGTACAACGGCTTCAACGATCTTGGAGATTTGGGCGAAGAAATCAGTCGGCCGGAAAAGAATATCCCGCGAGCGATTTTGCTGGGATTGTTCACCGTGGGCGGACTCTACTTGTTGGCAAACGCCGGATATTTTCACGTCCTACCATTTACACAAGTCGCGGAATCGCAGCACGTTGCGTCAGATGCTGTGCAGGCATTTGCCGGCAGTCGGGGAGCAACATGGCTCACTTTGGCGATGGCGGTCTCGGCGTTTGGAGCTCTGCACGTTGTAGTGTTGACCGGCGCGCGCATCCCGTATGCGATGGCACGAGACGGGCTGTTCTTCAAGTTTGCAGGGCAAGTACATCCTTCATTCAGCACACCGACTGGGGCGCTGCTGTTCCTGGGAACCGTCGCGACCTTACTGGCATTGACGGGGACCTTTGAGGAACTCTATTCGCTCTTTGTGTTCGCGGTGTGGATATTCTTCGCCCTGACCGGGATCGCGTTGCTGCGACTGCGCCGGGTCGAGCCGAATCTGGCACGGCCATACAGGGCGTGGGGATATCCGTGGACGCCGCTCATTTTTGTATTAGCCGCGATCGCCTTGACGGTGAATTTGTGGACGGTCCGTCCGGTGAGATCATCGTTGGGGCTGGCGGTGATCCTGCTGGGAATTCCTTTCTTTTATCGTTGGCGAAAGACGAATCCTAGTGGGTTCGAGGATGCACGTCCACGACTCTGACCTCGATGTCACGGTCGCGCAGTTTGGTGATGAGATCTCCGGTCGCAGAGATGGCCACACTGGCGCCGCCATATGTGTATCCCTTCCACGGGCCGGCGCTCATTACGCCGACGAGATCGGTGCCAACGACATCGCAGCCTAGTTCCCTGGCACGTTTGCTCACGATCTTTTCGAGTTCTTTTGCGTGCTCGGGCCACTCCTGCACCTTTGCAGCCCAGCCGTAGGGGACGATCATGAAGTCGGGCTTGAGAGCCTTGATCCGTTCGACATGGACGTCGCTGAAAGTGTCGGCACAAATGAGAAAGGCGATGCGGCCGAACTCTGTCTCGATCACGTTGATGTCATTCGGACTGCCTTGCGAGTAGGGTGGCGACATGAGTTCGGGCAGCACGTTGATCTTGCGGTGCTTCCAAAGAAGCTTGCCAGTGCGGTCGACAAGAATGGCGGAGTCGTAGAGGCGATCGCCGTCCTTTTCGTCGAGACCGATCGCGATCATAAGGTTGAACTTCGTGGCGAGATCCTGGATGCGGTGACTGTCGGCCCCCGGGATCGGCTCGGCCAGTCGATGAGCGTCGGGATTCTCCCAGCCGAGAATGGCAGACTCGGGAAAGGCCGCGATCTGCGCGCCCTGAGCCTTTGCATCGGCGAGGGCGTACTCAATGCGACGAAAATTGCCTTCGCGATCGCTGTCGATGACGAGAATCTGGCAGATGGCGACCCGCACGACCGCCGCAGTGTTCGTTGTGACCGCGAACAGAGAGTTTCCCGAGAACAACAAGATCGCAAGAGGACTAAGTTTGGTGACACAGCGCATCGCCACCTCCTGGTTCAGCGACATTGTATCGACTGGAGCGGCTTGGCCCGCGTGAACTGCAGCTGTACCGGTTCAGCCCTAATACACGTCACAACCGCTACGCCTTGGTGGGAGCCACACAATGTGACTGCGATCATTGCGGCACTCGGGCAGGCAGGGTATGGTGCGTGATCTTGAGGAAAAGAACCATGGCCAGAGTGATGTCTGCATGTGGAGTGTTGTGCAGCGGTTGTCCGGCTTTTCATGGCAAGGCAAAAGGCATTGAGCATCAGAAGCGGACGGCTGCGGCGTGGAAGAGAATCTTCAAGGTGGAGGAGAAACCGGAAATCCTGAGTTGCGGCGGCTGCCAGGGGCCCTTGGAGGAGTTGTTGCATTATTGCCGGAAGTGTAAGGCACAGCAGTGCTGCCGCAAGAAGGGCTTTCGATCGTGCGCGGAGTGTTCGAAGAAATCATGTGCGCTATTGAAGAAGGCGCAGGCGGTTTGGGACGGAGTGCCGAAGTTGGAGAAGAAACTGTCGCGCGCGGATTTCATGAAATATGCCAAGCCTTATTGCGGCCTTCGCGAACGGCTGGAACGGGCACGCAAGGCCGCGAGCGCCGATTGAGTGGGAGCAGGATAACAATCGCGCTGGAAGCCGGAACAACAACTTCCGTACTGTTCGAGTGCGCCCTGTCGAAATCCCACTTCTGGCAAAATCGGCTAGACGTGGGGCACCCTAGGCTTTAATCCGGCTCAATCTCGGGCAACTTGTTTCTGGCAATTTTGGGGGCGTTTGGATCGGGCGGGACTGGCAGAGGCACGTCCACCGTGCCGAGGTGGTTGCTCATCTGGTCCTGAACGTCGAGGCGCATGGATGTGGCTTCGACGGCCGCATGCTTACCGGGCTGTCCACCCGCGCCCAAAGCGATCTCCCGTCTGAGGCGTACAGAGAGCATCAGGCGATCTTCGTGGTCGGGAGTGCACTCGGGCTGGCGCTTGATCAGCTGCTTTCGATTGAAGGTCAGCAGGACGTGCTCTGCGTCGACGAAATCCAGCGAGAGACTAGGCTGGTACTCGGCCGTCCGATCCATGCGCGAGGGCTCGTGGAATCCGATGGCGGAAAGGTCGATCCGCGTCGCTGGCTCGGGGACACGCGCAACTGCAGAACCGGCTTCCTGCGCGGCATCTGGCAGCACAACTGTCGCGACGCAGAGGAGGACGGTCAGAATGTAGAGGAGCTGGCGATAATGAATGCACATAGACAGCAGGTTTGCACTCAAGGGCTCAAAGAGGTGAAGCGTGATCTACCGCACGAAACCGGAAGCGCTGAACCGCGTAGGTGTACCGGGAGCATTGTGGTGCAAAACCGGAGGGTTCGCTGTCTTCATAGCCAGCCGTCGGTTGGCCTGATGGATTGGACACGCATGTCAGATGGCGACGCTCATGGTGAGAGGTTTCAGATGCGCGGTGAAGTGGCGTAAGAACCGTGCCTCGTAGGTCAGTTTCATTCCAGAGATCTGCTGACGCTTTCTCCAGACTTCCAGGATGACCTCGACGACGTAATCGATGTGGCTTTGGGTGTAGACGCGGCGGGGGATGGCGAGACGGACCAAATCCATCTTGGCCGCTTTGGCAAACATCAGGGTGCCGATCTCGACGCTGCGGATGCCTCCTTCTGAATAGAGTTCGCAAGCCAAGGCAACGCCTGGAAAATGCTCGGGTGGAATATGCGGGAGAAAGGCGCGGGCGTCGAGATAGATGGCGTGTCCTCCGGGCGGCTGAACGATGGGCACTCCCTGGCTTGCGATGTGGTTGCCCAGATAGGCGGTTGAAGCGATGCGGTAGCGCAAGTAATCTTCCTCGAGCGCTTCCTGCACGCCGACGGCGATGGCTTCCAAGTCTCTCCCGGCAAGGCCTCCGTAAGTGGGGTAGCCTTCGGTGAGGATGAGCAGGTCTTTCTCCTGCTGGGCAAGCAGGTCGTTGTTGGTGCAGAGAAAACCTCCGATGTTGGCCATGCCGTCTTTCTTGGCGGACATGGTGCATCCGTCACCGTAGCGGAACATTTCCTGCGCGATCTCCTTGGGAGTTTTGTTTTTGTAGCCGTTCTCGCGCAGCTTGATGAACCAGGCATTCTCGGCAAAGCGACAGGCATCGAAATAGAGCGGGAGGCCGTAGCGCCTGCAGACGGCGCTCACCTGGCGGACGTTTTCCATGGAGACGGGCTGACCACCGCCCGAGTTGTTGGTGACGGTGAGCATAACGAGGGGGATGCGCTCGCGGCCGATGCGCTGGATCAGAGATTCGAGGGCGGCGACATCCATGTTGCCTTTGAAGGGATGCGTGGACTCCGGGTGCTTACCTTCTTCGATCACCACGTCGACGGCTTCGGCGCCTACGAATTCAACATTCGCACGCGTGGTATCGAAGTGCGTGTTGTTGGGGACGACGTCGCCCTTTTTGCAGGTCACACCGAAGAGGATGCGCTCCGCGGCGCGTCCCTGATGCGTGGGGATTACGTGCTTGAAACCGAAGATATCTTGAATGGAACTCTTGAAGTGGTCGAAGCTTTTGCTCCCTGCGTAACTTTCATCCCCTTCCATGATCGCGGCCCACTGGCGGGTGGACATCGCTCCGGTGCCGGAGTCGGTAAGGAGGTCGATCAGGACGTCTTCGGCAGGAAGAAGAAAGAGATTGTGGTGCGCGGCTTCCAGCAGCTGTTCGCGCTCGCGGCGGGTGGTCCAGCGGATGGGTTCAACGCTCTTGATGCGGAAAGGTTCGATGATGGTCTTGACCGGCATGGTGGATTCCTGCACGACGGGAATCGGGGACTTCCCAGGCGAAGCAACCTGTGATTGTCGCACGTGGACGCGTAAGTTGCTCGCTTTGAGTGGAAGGCTCCGCAAAGTCAAAATCCCCACTTCTGGCAACATCAGCCAGAAGTGGGGCCCCTGGTTTCAATTGCCTGCCCGAGTTGCTGGAAACTTAGCGCCAGTCGTCGCGATCACGGTCGCGGCGATAGCCGAAGGAGTTGTAGGCCACGCGGTAGCCGCGCTCGTAGCCTTCGCGGTACTCGTGCTTGTAGCGGCCTTTGTCGCTCATCCAGTGCTGGTAGCCGCGGGAGTCTTCCCAATCGTCGTTCTTGAACTTGAAGCGGCGCCCGCGATTGGCGTCGCTTTGACCGCGCTGATAGCCGTCGCGGTACCCGTTACGATAGCCGCTCTCCCGGGCATCGTCGTGGCGATTGTAGTAATCGTCGTTGTAGCGTTCGTACTCCTGACTCCAGGCGAGGCTGGCAAAGGCCAAAGCAATGATTCCTGCCAAGGCTGCTTCACTTGCCCAACGCCAAATTGTGATGCGCATGATATTTCACCTCTGTCTTCGAATTGGCGCCTTTCGCACATCAATTCGGATGCTGAGAGCGCGGGCACTGATGCTCGATTCGCGCGGGTATATCTTTGGCAGGAAGAGCAACTTTTGCGGGGAATCCGTGTTTCGCGAGCCTCCAATACGCGCGCCTAAGGTCGCTGTAATGTCAGCCAGTGATAGACTCGAACGTTTTGGTGAGGCGAACGTATGAACATTCAGAAGGTAGGAGTAGTCGGCGCGGGGACGATGGGGAGCGGTATTGCGCACGTGTTTGCGAGGGGCGGATTGGACGTGGTCTTGTGCGATGTGGAGCAGTCACTCCTGGAGCGCGCGCTGGGGACAATCGCGAAGAATCTTGATCGGGAAGTCGCGAAAGACAAGATCACGGTCGCCAATAGGGATTCTGCCCTCGGACGCATCCAGGCGGTGGCGGATCGGGCACGGCTGGCGGCGTGTGATTTTGTGGTAGAGGCGGCGACGGAGAAGTTTGAAATCAAGGCCGGGATTTTCCGCGAGCTGGACGCGTTGATGCGGCCGGAGGTCATTCTGGCTTCGAACACATCTTCGATCTCGATCACCAAGCTGGCTGCGTTGACCAAGCGGCCGGGGAAGGTGGTTGGCATGCATTTCTTTAATCCGGTTCCGGTGATGAAACTGGTTGAGGTTATTCGGGGGCTGGCCACTTCGCAGGAGACTTTTGAAACGGTGCGGGATTTGTCAGTCAAACTGGAGAAGACGCCGGTCGAGGTCAACGACGCGCCTGGATTTGTGTCGAACCGTGTGCTGATGCCGCTGCTCAACGAAGCAATGTATGCCGTGATGGAAGGTGTGGCAACACCGGAAGCCGTGGATGAAGTGTTCAAGCTCGGCATGGCGCATCCGATGGGACCGCTGACTCTGGCGGATTTCATCGGGCTCGATGTGTGCCTCGATATCATGCGCGTACTGCAAAGTGGATTGGGAGATCCGAAGTACCGGCCTTGTCCGCTGCTGATCAAGATGGTGGATGCAGGATGGCTGGGGCGGAAGAGCGGGAGAGGGTTCTACCAGTATTGACCGGTTTCGAATGTCGTTGTTGATTATTGAGCGTTGAATGTGAAGCTGCTGCGCTTGCTTGAGATCCTAGCATTCGGCGACATACAAGCGTTCGCACGCGCTGCACCAAAGACTCGCGCTTGGGGCTACATTCTTGATCTCTACAAAAGAGGAAACTACTCATGTGTATTTTCTTACGTCTGGTCATCGCACTCGTCATACTTGCGGGCAGTCTGTTTGCGCAGAAACCGGCATGGGAGCCTGCGCCCGGGCATGTCACACTTCCGCTATGGCCACATCCCCAGGCAACTGGTGAGCCGGAGACCGACGCTACCACTGCGAAAGATAATCTTGTAGCGGGAAGAGCGCTCATTCGATTGGCCAATGTATCGAATCCCACTATCACTCTCTATCAGCCGAAGGGGAAGAACAGCGGAGCCGCGGTCGTTGTGTTTCCTGGAGGCGCTTACCGAATCCTGGCCATCGACCTTGAGGGGACGGAGGTGTGCGAGTGGCTCAATTCGATTGGTGTCACGTGCGTGCTGCTGAAGTATCGCGTGCCCAACACGGGCCCGTATCCCAAGTCGGCCGCGGCGCTTGAGGATGCACAGCGAGGAGTCGGCATGGTGCGGGCGCACGCGGCGGAATGGCATATTGATCCGCAGCGGGTGGGAGTCCTCGGCTTCTCGGCCGGAGCGCACCTGGCTGCGGCGCTAAGCACACACTTCGACCGCCGGTTATACGATCCGGTGGACGCTGCCGACCGGTTGAGTTGCCGTCCCGATTTTGCCGTGGTCGTGTATCCGGGGTATCTGGCGCTCTCGGAGCAGAACTTCGCGCCGAATGCGGAGATCCGCGTCACCGACAAGACTCCGACGACTTTCATCGTGCAGTCGGAGGATGATCCGGTACACGTCGAGAACTCGACCGTGTATTTTTTGGCGCTGAAAAATGCCGGCGTTCCAGTGGAGATGCATCTGTACGCTAAAGGTGGACATGGGTACGGATTGCGACGCGCGGAGTTACCCGTGACCACGTGGCCGCAAAGTGTGGAGACCTGGCTGCACACGATCGGTGTCTTGCCGCCTATCAAGCCCTAGCGGTGGCATTGCACGCCGCGCGCCAAAAACTCGCGCTCGGGGCGCTCCGGACGAAGGTGTCCGGGGCTACATACCAGGCACTGAGGTAGCGGCTAACCAAAAAGTAACTACCGAATTCACAGGAATGACGAGTATGCTGGCGGGCATGGGTGTAAGTGTGTCAATGCTGGCTTCGGGGAGCCGGGGAAATTGCGCTCTCGTCGCCAGTTCGACGACCAAGATCCTGGTGGACGCCGGCATCTCGTGCCGGGAAACCTTCCGAAGGATGAAGTCGCTGGGAGAAGATCCTCACTCACTCTCGGCTATCGTTATCACACACGAGCACTGCGATCACATTTACGGACTGGCGACGCTGGCAAAAAAACTGCATGTGCCGGTGTTCATGACCGGGGCCACATATCAGGCGTGGCAACGGGCGATGCGCGATGAGCATGGGGAAAGACCCAAGCTGGAAAAATTCGAGCGCTTCGAGTCAGGACACAGCTTTCAAGTCGGCGATATTGCGGTGAAACCGTTCACCATTCCGCATGATGCCGTCGATCCCGTGGGATTCACGTTCCGGGCGGAGGGAATCAAGATCGGGCTGGCTACCGATCTTGGCTATGTTCCGCTGAGCGTGAAGGACCACCTGCGCGGCTGCGATGTGCTGATCATGGAATCGAATCATGATCTGGAGATGCTGCGGGTAGGGCCCTATCCGTGGTCGGTGAAGCAGCGGGTGATGAGCCGCGTAGGGCATCTGTCCAATGTCGCCCTCGCAGATTTCTTTACCAGCGACTATGATAATAGTGCAACGTTTGTCGTCTTGGCGCATCTTTCAGAGCAGAACAACCATCCGGAAATTGCCCGGAGAGAGGCGGAAAGAGCGCTGGCGGCGCGGGGCGGGTTGTTCTGCAATCGCGTTGTGCTCGCGTCGCAGACCGAAGCGTTGGACCCGATTCTTCTTTAGCGGGCGGAAATAGCTTATCGAAACTCCCCCATGAGCCAGCAGTGCGTTGATCCGATCGTAGGAAAGATTCTAGCGGGCTGGCGTTACGACATTTCCGGCCTTGCACCGGAGATGCGCGGCGACTACGAGAACCACTTTGCGGCATGCGAACACTGTCGCAGCCGGCAGCAGATTCATCGGGTTATCGACGTTGGATTGATAGTACTCGCCTCCGTTTCCGCCGGAGTTTTTCTTTTGGCCTTCGGCATCATTCGATATCTTGGACCGCGGCATGCTCTGCTGCTGGAGATCGCGGCGCTAGCGGGATTCGCGCTGTCGGCCGTGATCTGGCTCGGGGTTGCGGTCGCCACACCTGCACCCGTTACGATGCTCGATGCCGCCAAAGAGGGCGCGCGGCGCGTGCATGACAAACTGCCGGAAGAAATCCGCCAACGGCTTCCAGAAGAACTGCGCATCAAGATCACTGGGACGTAACATGCCGCAAACCTCGAAGGTGCTCGCGGGAGTGCTGCTTGTGGTATCTGCAACCGCTATCTTTCCAGTGGTTGTTTGGGCTGGTACATCGGGGCGGTTGGGGCATGGTGCGGCTTGTCACCACGAACTTCCAACCACTCCCTCGCCCGGGCATCGTGATCATCAGTGCTGCGCCAGTGGGCATCAGTGGGCAGTTCCGGGGTCGCCAGTGGTGTTGCGCATAGTGGTTGCGGAAGTGGCAATCCATCACGCAAGCGGGTTTGTTCCAGCCTCACTGGTTGATGATCATCTGCTGGTATTTCTCTCCTACAGTCCTCCAGCAGCATCCTTGTTAAGAATCTAAACGACCGCCACGTCGCGTCTTGAATGCGCTCCGGCACAGGGTGCGCGTTTCTTCAATCATGCCTTTTTCAGAGCGACGAGGTTTCTGTGAACAAGATTTTGATTGCATTTTGTCTAGCGCTTTCCGCGGCGAGCGCACAGGAAGCACCTCATTCGCACGATATGGGCCAGAGTCCGGGACAGCACGACATGGCAGGAATGAAGATGGACGATCATGCATCGTTCCAACTGCCGTCGCCTCATGATGGGTCGGGCACATCATGGCAGCCAGCCTCGGTGACGGCGCATGAGTGGATGTGGATGCCCGGGGGCTGGGAACTCATGGCGCATGGCATTGTCTTCATCGATTACAACCAGCAAGGCGGGCCGCGCGGCGTGGGCAAAGCGGAGTCGGTGAACTGGGGCATGCTGATGGAGCAACACCGGTTGGGCTCCGGAACGATTCTTTTCCGCCAGATGTTTTCGGCGGAGTCGCTGACCTCGCCGCATCCTGGATTTCCCGAGCTGTTTCAGACCGGCGAGACGTATCATGGCGAGCCGCTCGTGGATCATCAGCATCCGCATAATGTGTTCGCCGAACTGGCGGCCTTTTATACGCTCCCGCTAAGCGAGAAAGTTTCCTGGGAACTATACGGTGGGCCTTCCGCGGAACCGGCGCTCGGACCGGTAACTTACATTCATCGGGCATCGGGGGCGGAGTTGCCCCTGGCACCGCTCGGCCACCACCTACAGGACTCGACGCACACAAGTTTTGGGGTGGTCACGACAGGGTTGGTAATCGATCGCGTCAAGCTGGAAGCGTCAGCCTTCAATGGGCGCGAACCGAATGAGCAACGCTGGAGCATCCAACTCGCAGCACTCGATTCGTGGTCAGGCCGGGCAGTTGTCGCTCCAACCCGAAACTGGACCGCGCAGTACAGCATTGGGCGTCTGGAGCATCCAGAAGCACTGGAACCAGGCAGTCAATGGAGACAGACGGCGTCGGTCGAGTACAGCCGACCGTTCCACGGAGGCAGTTGGGCAACGTCGTTGGTGTGGGGACGCGTGCATAAGGTTGCAACAGGGGTCCATTTGAACAGCTATCTGCTTGAGTCGACAGCGAATTTCCGCGATAGGAATTACCTATTCAGTCGGCTGGAACTGGTGGATAAGGACGAATTATTTCCGGAGGCCGTCTCGCCCGGTGTTGGCGGGACAGCCGAGGCGGCTGTCCCTACGTGCTATCGCATTGGGGCTTACACGTTCGGGGGAGTGCGCGATCTTGTCCAGAGTAAGATCTGGCAGATGGGGCTGGGCGCAGATCTGACCTTCTATTCGAAGCCGGGATCACTGGATGCTGCCTACGGCAACCGCCCGGTTTCATTCCAGGTTTTTCTACGCTTCCGTCCCGGGAAGGCAATGGGGCAACACTCGCATTGACCTAAGTTTTTACAATCGGTTTACACCCCCCTCGGAAAAGAGATGGGGTTACTAACGATTCAGCCGTAGAATGTTTTTGTATAGAGTCCGACAATTCTCGCGAGAGAATCTGACCCATGGCTCGATCCCTCAAGACACTGCGAACGGTGCAGTGGGCGATGCTGCTTAGCATCCTAATGTACGTAGCCGTAGGAGAAATTCTGGGCCCGCGGATACGGCACGTCGATCCGGCGCTGAGCTATGTTTTCAGCACCTTGGCGGTCGGCATTGTGGGAACGATTTTTGTTGTGCGCCGCACGCTGGTGCTGCGCGCGGCGTCGACACTGGCCACTCAACCCGAAGACGACATCAGCCTCAGCCAGTGGAAGACCGGATATATTGCAACTTACGCTCTCTGTGAAGCCCTGGCCCTGTTTGGGCTGGTGCTTCGCTTTCTTGGCTCGGACTTACAGCAAAGTCTGCTGTTCTACATCGGCGGGTTCGTACTGCTCTTCTTTTTCCGGCCGCGCCAGCCTGAGTTACAGCCTTCGTAGAAGGAGTAGCCGAGCTGGCAAGATGCTCACCCTCAGGGGCTAAAGCCCGGTGCGTCAGCGCCTGAACGGCGCGACTGAAAGTCGTGCTCTTCCCAATCATCGACTCACTCAAGAGCTACTTGATGTGGCAGCTCGCCAGGCCGCGCTTTTCCAGATACTGCTGGTGATACTCCTCCGCCGCATAGAAAGTCAAGGCAGGAACGATCTGCGTGGCAATCGGTTTGGAGTAGCGGTGGGCCTTCTCGAGCGCTTCTTTGGAAGCCAGCGCCTGAGCCTGCTGCTCGGGGGTGTGGAAGAAAATGGCAGTACGATACTGCGTGCCCCAGTCCGGGCCCTGGCGGTTCACCTGGGTTGGATCGTGGTTCTCCCAGAACACATTCAGCAGGTCAGTGTAGCGGATCTTGGTCGGATCGAATTCGAGTTCCACGGCCTCGGCGTGACCGGTGCGGTCCGTGCAAACTTCTTTGTATGTCGGATTTTCGGTATGGCCGCCGATATAGCCTACCCGGGTTGAGATCACGCCAGGCAATTGGCGGAACGTTGCTTCGACTCCCCAGAAACATCCGGCCGCAAAGGTAGCTTTTTCCATGGATGACTCCCTAATCGAACTTTTTCACCACAGGGGACACAGGACAGAGAACCCCATATCTCCTTCTATTTGATCAGGAAGCGGTGCGAAAGTCACAGGCTTGTAAAAGATGGGTATATGTCCGCGCAAGCGATTGACGGCCTAGGGGATTCGGGGTAGAGTCCCGACAGGGCGCCTGACATACCCTCCCTTCCCATGGCAGCCAGCGGACCCCAATTCGTGGCGACTTTCGTGCGCAAGATTGCGCCGTGGATGTTGGTGTTGGCAGCGCAGGCGGCTCTCGCGGTCTCGAGTTTCGCGCCACAGTTGCGGCTTGGATATCGTATCGGCGATCAGTGGGAGCCTTCTATCGCGGCGGACGGACACGGGCACGTTTATGTTCTGTACCCACAATATGGAAGTACGCCGGGCTGCCCGGCGTGCACCGCGCCGTCGATGAACCTGCTGATCAGCGATGATAATGGGTTTTCGTGGCATCCATCGAAGCCCTTGCTTCCCTTCCGGACAGGACAGTACGATCCGCAGATCGTGGTCGATCCGATGGACCGTCAGACCGTCTATGCCTCGTGGCTACAGAACAACAAGCGAGATATCGTGGTGGCTCGCTCTCTTGATTATGGACGCGACTGGTCGTTCTCATGGGCCGCGCGCGGGCGGGAAGAAACGGATAAACCGGTTTTGGCCGTGCGTGGCGCGGATGTGTACGTGGGGTTCAACCGGGAAGAGACCTTCCTCGTGGCGGCGTCTCATGATGCAGGGCAAACCTTCCGGGTCGCGGTGGTGAATCCGAATGCTGAACCCGGATCTTCCCTGGCGGGCGGAGCTACCGTCGATCCTTCGGGAAATGTTTTCTTCGGGTGGACGGCTTACGCGCGCGAGCAAATGCCAACGCGTGCTGCGAGTGTGTATATCAGCCGCTCGATGGATGGTGGGCGGAACTGGAGTACGGTGCTTCTGGACCAGTCCAGCGCGCCTCCTGAGTGTGCGGACCAAGCGTGCGGGAATGGTTTCCTTGGTGCGCAGATCGCAGTAGCCTCGGACTCGGCCGGGGCCCTTTACGCTTTGTGGAATGCAGGCATGGTGAACGGCGGGCCGGAACGGATCTATTTCTCGTCTTCCACCACCGGAGGAGCAACGTGGTCGGCAAGGAGCAATGTTTCGGCTGCAGCACTGCCGATCGAGCACGGTTTTCCGGCCATCGCTGCCGGAGGGCCGGGGGATGTACGGGTCGCCTGGATGGACATGCGTTTCCACGAGGAGGGACACCCCGAGCATCCGCTCTGGAACACTTTTTATAGAGCATCGACGAACGGCGGAGCGACCTGGTCGGAAGAGTCGAGACTGTCGGGCCCAGCGCGGAATTACGATTACATTCTCCCCGGGGGATTCCGCTTTCCATTCGGCGACTACTTCGGTGTTGCAATTGACAGCGACGGCAACACGCACGTTGTCTGGGGCGAGGGAAAAGACTACAAATCCCCCGGATCGATCTGGTACACTCGCGGCCGATAATCAGTTCAATTCAAGAATAGTCTGACGGAGGTTCCATGCACTTCCTCGGAGTGAACCTTTGGGCCGTCCTTGTGTCTGCGGTTGCTACCATGGTCGTCGGCTTCTTGTGGTACTCCCCTGCCCTGTTTGCCAAGCCCTGGATGAAGCTGATGGGCTACGATCCCAACGATAAAGAAAAGGTTGCGGAGATGCAGAAGAGCGCCGGGCCGTCGTATTTCATGTCGCTGATTGCCAGCATTCTCGCGGCGTTCGTGCTGGGGAAGCTGATTGCCGTGTCTGGCTTCTCGACCGCCATCGACGGGCTGAAGATCGGACTGGTGGTGTGGCTGGGATTTGTGACCACGGTGCAGTTCACCAACGCCCTGTTCAGCAGGCAGCCTAATAAGCTGTACATGATCAATACGGGATATCAGCTCGTCTGCTATGTGGTGATGGGGGCGATTTTGGGGGCTTGGCGGTAAGGTTGATCCTGGTTTGCAAGTGGCCCGTGGTCCGTGAGTGCCCCGCAGGAACGGGAGACTGGCCTCTATTCCATCACCATTCCACCGATCAGGTCCGCGATGCGGGTGACGTGGTGGTCCTTGCACCACTGTTCCACGCCGTCGACGATCTTCTCGGTAGCACACGGGTCCCAGTAACTGGCGGTGCCGATCTGAACCGCGCTCGCGCCAGCGAGCATAAATTCAATGACATCTTCCGGAGTGGAGATTCCACCCATGCCGATGACGGGGATCTTTACGGCATGCGCGGCGTCATAGACCATGCGGATGGCGATCGGCTTGATGGCCGGGCCGGACAGTCCGGCAGTCACGTTGGCGATGCGGGGCTTGCGAGTTTCCGGATCGATTGCCATGGCGACAAAGGTGTTCACCAGCGATACGGCGTCGGCACCTGCCTCCTGAGCGACATACGCCATCTGCGCGATGCTGGTGACGTTGGGTGAAAGCTTTACGATAAGGGGGCGTTGTGCGACTCGCTTCGCCGTGGTCACCACTTCATCGAGGGAGCGGGGATCGCTGCCGAATTGCAGTCCGCCGTGGGCTGTGTTCGGGCAGGAGACGTTCAGTTCATAAGCGGCGATTCCCTCGCCTTCGTTCAGCATCTCGATGGTGCGTTCGTAATCTTCGCGGGCGTATCCGAAAACGTTTGTGATGACGACGATATTCTTGATTTGCCGGAGGCGCGGCATTTTCTCTTCGAGAAATGCCTGCGCTCCCATGTTCTGGAGGCCTATGGCGTTGAGCATGCCAGCAGCAGTTTCCCAGAGACGCGGGGGCGGATTGCCGATCATCGGCTCCCTGGACAAGCCCTTTACGACAAATCCGCCAAGCTTGCTGAGTTCGACGACGTCTTCGAATTCGACTCCGTAGCCGAAGGTTCCACTTGCCGCGAGGACCGGGTTCTTCAGCGGGATACCAGCGATATTGACGGAGAGATCAAGGGCCGGGCTCATGGGGCTTTTCCCTCGTTGGGTCCTGATCGCTGGGTTAAAGCTTCGGTGAGTACGCGGCCAACAGAGTGTGTGGGAGCGTTAATGCCCAGTAGCGATGCCAGTGTTGGGACAAGATCGATCGGCTCGACAGTCGTGCGATACGTGCCTGCGCGGAAAGGCAAGCCGTAGAATGCGAGAGGCACATGCGTATCGTAATTGAAGGGAGAAGCGTGATCTGTGCCCCTAGCGGCTCCTACAGAATAGATATCGGGAACACCCATCACGTACCAGCTACCTTCGGGCGAATAACTGTTCAGGTACTTGCGACCAAGCTCTGAATTCGGCACCTCACCCGCGGCGAGTTGCGACTTGGTGTAATAATCGCGCAGACCTACCTGCTTCATGGCTTCGCCCACCGCAGACTCCGCATCGCGCTCATGAACATGCGCGGCGAGGAACGCGTCCTGATCAAGCCACGCCATGGGGTAGTCCAGCTTGACGTATGGCGCGGAATGCCCCGAGAAAAACTTAGCGCTGATGGCGTTGTTGATCTGTTCCTCGAGTTTAGCGGCTCCGAGATTGGCAGCAGGGATGTGGAGCTTCTTGACTGCATCCGGCAGAGAAGAGACACCGTGATCGGCGGAGAGTGCAATCCAAACGTCGGCGAGACCGATTTGATGGCCCAGGAAGTTGAAGAAATCGGCGAGTTGGTGGTCGAGATCGAGGGCCATTTGCGCCATCTGTGGCGAATCCGGACCGACGCCGTGGCCGAGAATGTCGTTGGGTGAAAGGCTGATTGCGAGCAGGTCCGTCGCAGGGCCACGGCCCACATTCTCGTAGACGACCAGTTCCCTGGCGAACTCGAGTTCGTATTCGTTGCCGAATGTCGTGCCACCGACGATTTCGTAGAAGCTGGCTTCGGAACCGTCTTTGCCCTTACGATGCGCCGTTGAGGCGAGCACAGCGCCTTGCGAGTCTTTCCATTCGCGATCCCAGTACTTCGCCGGCCGGTTGGCGTTGAAATCCTGAACCCAGCGGGGCAACTCATTGCGATAGTACGTGGAGGTGATCCAGGAGCCGGTCTTGGGATCGATCCAGTAGGCAGCGTCTCCGGCGAATCCAGCGGGAAGGATCGCGCTGCGGTCTTTCAGTGAGACGGTGAATACGCGGGCCTTGCCTTGAGTGGCGAGTTTGAGTTCATCGCCCAGTGTGTCGGCGAGAAGATTGTGGGGCGACGCACCGGCCTTCGCGTCGGGGACACCAATCAGCCTGGTGTTCTCGTCCTCCACTGAGGTGACCATGTGTTTCTTTTTCGGTTCCCACCATTCATTGGAGACGATGCCGTGACCGTTGCTGTAGGCGCCGGTGAACAAGGTCGTGTGCCCGGGAGCTGTACGCGTGTTCGCGTAGTTGTAATTGCAATCCGGAAAGTAGGCGCCATGATCGAGCAGAAGGCGAAAACCGGCATCACCAAACTGATCACGATAACGCTCGAGATAGTCGCCGCGGAATTGATCGATGACAATAACGACGATGAGCTTGGGATGGGCGTTGTAGGCAGAAGCCCAACCGCAAACGGACCCAGCAGCCAGGAGAGCGACGCACAAGACCACGTGCAGCGAGCGGCGGACAGCGGTGGGGGACGATCTCATGCCGTCCGTAGTTTACACAGGCGCGGCAAACAAGCGGAAGGAGGAACCAACGGGATAAGCAGCCCTTCCGACTTTCTCGCAAAGGTGACGAGATCTGGGGCACCCCGTGTCTTGTTCGAGCAGGAGGATGGCATTTAGTTGCCGGCGTGGCACTATGCGGCCATTTTCCGATACAGTATTCATTTCCCATGCTTGATCTGAATTTCGTACGTGAGAACCTGCCATTTGTCGAGGAAAAGCTGCGCCAGCGCGGGATGGATCCGGCGACGGTATTGAAAGATTTCCGCGAGGTGGACACACGGCGGCGACAGGCCATCACCGAGGCCGAAACCAGCAAAGCCCAACGCAATAAGGCTTCGGAAGAAATCGCGAAGCTGAAAAAGGCGGGCCAGGATGCCAGCGCGGCGATGGGCCAAACCAAGGAACTTCGCGAAAAGATCTCCGAATTGGAAAAGACTGCTTCGGAACTTGACGCGAGTCTGCGGGAGATTCTGGCGGGAATTCCGAATCTTCCGCATACCAGCGTGCCGGTGGGTCACAGTGCCGACGAAAACGTGGAAGTACGACGCTGGGGCAGCCCTCCGAAATTTGATTTCACGCCTAAGCCTCATTGGGATTTGGGTCCGGATCTTGGAATTCTCGACCTTGAGCGAGCGGTGAAGCTGACGGGGGCGCGCTTCGCGGTGTATTGGGATCTGGGCGCGAAACTCGAGCGCGCGCTTGCCAATTTCATGCTTAATCTGCATACGAGCGAGCATGGGTATACGGAGGTGCTTCCTCCCTATCTCGTTAATTCCGATTCGATGTATGGCACGGGTCAGCTGCCGAAATTCGCTGCGGATTCGTTTCGGGTACCGCACGGCGACAAGGATTTGTGGTTGATTCCTACCGCAGAAGTTCCCGTCACGAATCTGTTTCGGGATGAGGTTCTGGACCCGGCACGCCTGCCCATTTCGCTGACTGCGTACACGCCCTGTTTCCGTAGCGAGGCGGGGTCCTACGGCAAAGATGTGCGCGGCATCATCCGCCAACATCAGTTCCAGAAGGTTGAACTGGTGAAGTTCGCTCATCCCGAGCAGTCGTATGAAGAACACGAACGACTGACGCGTGATGCCGAACAGGTTCTGCAGAAGCTTGGACTGCATTATCGAACTGTGACGCTCTGCACGGGCGACATGGGTGCGGCATCGGCAAAGACCTATGACATTGAAGTCTGGCTGCCGGGACAGCAGCTGTATCGCGAGATTTCATCGTGCTCGAATTTCGAGGCGTATCAGGCACGGCGGGCCAATATCCGGTTTCGACCTGAGGGTAAGAACAAGACGGAATTTGTGCACACATTGAACGGGAGTGGCTTGGCGGTTGGGCGTACATGGGTCGCCATCATTGAGAATTATCAGCAAGCCGACGGAAGCGTGATCGTCCCGGAAGCGTTGCGGCCATACATCGGAGCGGAGCGCATTACACCCAAACGCTTCTAGCTTGGATCTAACTCATCGGAACACGGATGAAGGAGTGCGCGATCAGAGAAGTGCCTTCAACAATGCATGGTTACACGTAGCAGCCGGGCCAGCGGCTATGAGCTAATAGGCTGGAGCTAGTACACTTGCAAAGAGCAGAACTGACCGCAGCACTGGTGCGCCCCTGCCCATGAACGCCATCTGGCGAACAATCCGCAGCTACATTCTGTGGCAGCACGAACGGGGAACGCTCCATTACGACATCATGGTCACGCTCATCCTGATCTTCATCTTTTTCTCGCCGCGCGTGATCAATTTCAAAGACAAACCCATCTCGCGCGATCCGCATCCGACTGAGGTAGTTGTGACGTCAGATACCGAGGGCCGGCTGATTTATCAGGTCTCGGCAAATGCCTTGAGGGCGGGCGACGATGCGGCAGTGCGGGAGCAGTTGCTGCGCATCCTCGAGCCGATTTCGGGAGCGGTGTCGATTGTCAGCTACGAAAAGGTTTCCGACCCGAAGGGCAAATTAGAGGGTTACCGGGTAGTGGCCAGGCGGGAGTAGACACGAGCAACGCAGCAGTGGAAAGAGAAAGCCCATGAAATATGCTTCACTGATGTTTGCGATCGCCCTAGGCTTTTCGGCTCTGGGTTCCAGCCCACCCAAACCAGATGATTCGGCAAGCCTGGAGTCCGTTCTTCGGAAAATGGATGTGGTGTCGGCGAACTTCCACAGTGCGCAAGCGGAGTTCGAATGGGACAACTATCAGCGGGTCATCGATGAAACGGTCGATGTTCAGACCGGAAGCATCTACTACCGCCGGGCTGGAAAAGATATCGAGATGATGGCTGACGTGAAGAAGGCCGGGCCAAGTCTTGAATCGCAGAAACCGGAGCCGAAGTACGTGCTATTCAGCGACGGAAAAGTTAAGGTCTACGAACCTAAGATAGACCGGGTGACGGCTTACGACTTGGGTAAGGACAAAGTTGATCTGGGGAGTTACGTCGTGCTGGGATTCGGCGGCAGCGGGCAGGATCTGCAGAAATCTTTTGATGTGAGTTATCAGGGAACCGAGAAGGTGGGTGAGGTGAACGCGGCTAAGCTGCAACTGATCCCTAAGTCGGAAGGCGTGAAGAAGTACTACAACCGGATGATTCTGTGGATTGATCCTGACAGAGGCGTTTCCGTACAGCAGCAATTCTTCACTCCGCAGGGCGATTACAGGCTGTGCAAGTACGGGTCTATCAAGCTGGGCGAGAAGATCTCAGATGAGATTTTTCGACTGAAGACAACAGGCAAAACCCAAACCATCTCGCCCCGAGGATAGATTATGGAAGATGTGCGTTAACTTGTTGAAGATAAAGGTTGTAAATAGTGCTTTCGGGACTTGCACGGGGAAGGATATACTGACCGGACATCTTTAGGGTTTAATACATGGCCAAGGTTTTCACGATTCCAGTCCCTCCGAAGTTGGGCAACAAACGCCGGGAACGCACCTCCGATCCTCGATACGTTGAGGGCCAACGCCTGCTGGTCGAGGCCATGCGCTACCTGGCGCAGGCCGATCCACTCCGAAACCGGCCGGCCATTGAGTTGATCTCGGAGCACGTGCGCACGCGGTTCCGCATGAGCGACTCGCCGCTGGCGTAGGCGAAACGGGCGGAGTAACACCCCGAACCAATTAGCCCCTGTTGAACCTCGTCACAATCCCAGAGAGAAATCTTCGGGACGACCTTTGAGTCGTCCCGAGGTGACTATTAGAATGCTAACCGCAGCGCGAACTGCATCACGCGCGGGTTGGTGAGTTCGGCATTGAGTTTTCCGAAGCTGGTGTTGTCGACCAGATCCTCGTAGGGTAACGAGCCAAGGGCGTCAAAGCGAACGGAATTGGTCACGTTGAAGACCTCCCAAGAGAACCTCAGTATCTTGTCTTCTTTGAAGTTCCAGGCTTTGGCAAGGCCGCTATCGATACCGAAGAAGCCAGGACCACGGAAATTGTTACGCTGTCCAGCTTCCCCGGCGTAAGTAGCACGGAAGGTTTTGTCGAAGCCATCACCCGGGAAGCAGGTACAAGTCAAGTTGATTGCGTCCTGGAAAACGTTGGGATCGCCATCCTGATCGCGGAAAACGCCGGTCTTCGGTTTCGCTCCTTGCACGAACGACGTGCCATTCAGCTCGAAATTGGTGGACCATCCGTTTCCGGCGAAAACGGAGAACGGAAAGCCGCTCGTCCAGCGGGCCAAGCCACTGAGGGTCCAACCGCCGAAGATTGCGTTGACGACGCCGCTGCTGCCACCTCCCCAGTGGCGGCCGCGGCCGAAGGGCAAGTCGAAAATGAAGTTGGCATTGATTTGATGAGTCGTGTCGAAGTCCGACACCGCACGCCAGAGGTTTGGCGCGAAGGCATTAATGACCTGACTGTTATAGGCGGCGCCTCCGGACTCGAATCCGTTGACACGTTCCGCGTTGGAACCGACGTCGATGGATTTCGAATAGGTGTAATTGAAGTCAAACTGCAGACCTGACGACATGGCGTGGCGCAGGCTTAACTGCAGGCCGTTATAGCTACTGTTGCCACGAGTCTGCCAGCCGTAGAGCGAGGAGAACTGCGGCTGATAATACTGGAACGGAGTCCCGTTGGACTGCACGTAGCCGCCGAGGTTGTTGGTTCCATTTCCAGCGCACGCCGGGAAACAGAAAGCGTCGAGGTATTCCAAGGAAAGCGTTTCGTTCCCCACGTTGCAATAGTAGGAATCGTAGATATTCTGACTAGCGGTGGGGTTGGCGATCACATCCGAGTTTGGTGCGCAACCGGATTGTCTATATATCCCGTTGTTGGGGTCATCCAGGCCCGCGGCTTGTGGAAACAGGTTGTTCCAATAATCAAGATTCACGCTGGGATCATCTTCAGCGACGCCGCCATAGATTGCTTTGTCGAACGCCTGGGCGGCGTGGAAGTAGCTCATTTTGCTTCGTGGATCGACGAGGTCGACAGGCTGCGACAAGTCGATCTCCTGCAGGAGATGCCTGGCAAAGCGTCCGGTGTAGGTGGCTTGCACGACGAAATTGTGTCCAAGATCTCGCTCGAATGAGAAATCGACGACATGCGAATAGGGAGTTTTCAAGTTGTCGTCAATGCCCCACGCGATGGCGAGTCCATATGTATTCGGGTCGATGGAGGGGGTGTAGGGGAAACCGTGCGGGCTGGGGACTCCGGGACTCGGCGGAAGATTAGCCGCGCCCAATAAGCCAGTAAACCTGGGAGAACTATCGACTGTGTTCACGCCAGCCGGATTGCTGATCGTGGTCGTCAGGCCCCAGGAGCCTTGCCGGTCAAAGCTATTTACGACACCCTCGCCGAAGTGGTCGAAGTAGAATCCATAACCTGCTCGGATCGAACTTTTGCCGGCATCACCGAAAAGCTTGTGCAAGAATCCGCTTGCGGCGTGGGGAGAATACGCGATAGCGAATCGCGGCGCAAAGTTTTTGTAATTCCAGGCCCAATAAGGCTTCTTGGCATTCGCCTGCCCGGAAAGGTCAAACGTTAAGTCTGGCTGGACCACGCTACCCGTGAGCATGCTCTTCCAGCGATTCGTGAACCACTGCTGCATGTTGACCGTGGGCGAGACCTGGTCTCCATTAGCTTCGTACGGTGGTTGCAGAAGGGAGTAACGCACACCGGCCGTAACCGTCAGGTTCGGTGTCACATTCCATTTGTCCTGAAGGTACATCTCGCCTTCGAAGTTGCGGAAGTGTCGAGATACCAAGGCACCACTGGGAATCAGGTTCGCACTCTTATCTTGATTCGTGGTGGTATAGGTCTGGCTCATGATGCCCATCAATTGCATCGCGGCAAACGAATATGAAGTGCCGAAAGCATCCGCCACCAGCGGGTACGTGGGGTCGATAGATGGATCCAGGTTGGTTCCTTCATTCGCGATGAATGAAGGACTCATCCAATAAAGGTTGGAGTAGCCTTCGGACAAATTCTGCGCATTGGATTGGCGATTGTTGTGGATAAGCCGCCAATTGGTTCCGAACTGGATGGTGTGCCGACCCCGGGTCCAAGTGACATCGTCGATGAAGTTGTGCACCGGGACATTTGTCAAGATCGTCGGAGTCAATCCCACGACATCACTTAGTCCGCGCAAGCGATTGAACGGCTGATCGTTGAGCCCCGAATTCCCAACGCCCTGACGAATGAATGCGTATCGAAAATTGTTGATGAGAGTGGGGGTCAGCAACGCAGTGTAGCCGGCGGCAATGCCCTTGCTGTTGTTGGTAAGGAATTGGTCGGCGGGCAGGCCAGGATAGTGCGGGGGTGTGGACTCGTGATCGTTCTGCAGATTTCCGCGAACAAAGAGCGAGTGATTTCCGTTTGCCGTTATCTTGTAATCGAGCTTGAGAATGTAGGTATCGTGCTTGACCGGGTCATTGCCCGGAAAGGTGTACGAACCCGAATTCAGACCGTCTCCGCCACCGCTGGTGCCGTTGGGAAGCGGAAGTGTGGGACTGCCCCACATCGAGAGAATGTTCGGGTTTGGCCCTGGTCCCCAGGGGCAAGTCCCGAGATCTGCACAACCAGATTCAATGACATTGTTGTCCGAATCCACCTGGGTCTGGTCGATAGCCTTTATGCCTTCGGGATATAAAGTTGCGACCATGTTGGGTGCATATGTCGCACTGCTTGCTACGGAGAAGAGCTGGCCATTTGCGTTGGTGCCGGTGTTGCCGTCAAAGCAGTTCGAGTCGATGCTGGGATCGCACAAATATTTAAGTTGCCCGGCTCTCATGCTGGCGCTAGGTACGACCCGGCTGACTTGCACTTGATCTGCGGTACGTTGGCCTTCATAAGCAGCGAAAAAGAACGCACGGTCCTTCTTGATCGGGCCTCCGATGCTTCCACCAAACGTATTACGCAAGACGTGCTGCGGCACGTTCGGAAGGCCGTTTTTCATCTGCGCTTGTTTGTTAAACCAGTCGTTGGCCACGCCGATCGTGGGGCGATGGTACTCGTACACGGAACCGTGGAAACTGTTAGTACCGCTCTTGGTGACAAGGTTCACCTGAGCGCCCGAGGAACGGCCGGAGGCGGCATCGTAGTTGCTGGTGGTGACGCGGAATTCCTGCAAGGAATCCAGCGTGGCACGCATGGCTCCCTGAAACGCATAGCCATTAAGCTGATCGTTGTCATCGAGGCCATCAAGCGTGACGTTGGTCTGGTCACTGCGGGCTCCGTTGACCGCACCGCCGCGACTGTCGTCATCCTGGTTCACCTGATTGCCAAGGTAGACCACACCCGGCTGAAGACTGAGGATGGAGACCGGGTCGCGACCTTCCGAGGGCAAGTCCGTTAACTGGCGGACACCGAAGTTGTTGCCCAGGGTGGCGTCCTGCGTGTTGACCAAGGGGGCTTCGCCGGTCACTTCGACGACCTCGGTTGTTCCCCCGACCTGCATTTCGATGTCGAGGGTGGCCGGCTGGCTGACTTGCAGGGTCACGTTCTCGTGCTTCACCGTGGCGAAGCCTGCGACGGATACCGTCAATGTGTATTTGGCCGGCGGGACTTCAAGGAACTGGTAGACGCCGTCCGCGCCCGATTTGGTGGTTCGCGTAAATCCGGTGGACGGATTCGAAAGCGTTACCGCCGCTCCCTGCAGGAGCGCGCCCTTGGCGTCAGTAACTGTTCCGCGAAGTGAAGTTGTGGCGCCCTGCCCGAAAGCCAGCGCAGCGAGCGATAGACAGTAAGCAAACACAAATGCGACATGCCATGAGCGAGAACGCATGGAATCCCCCTTGGCCGCCAAACGCGGCATATTCCGATTACGTTTGCCCAGGTATTTGAGAAATGAGACCCGGGGACACTAGTGGGGTGTTATTGTGCTCCCGCGCTAGACAAATGTTCAAGGTGAAATTGCAGGTGAAACGTTTGAATGCCTGTTAAACCGAGTAGTGTATCGATGTGACCACGGGACATTCTTCAGAATGAAGAACCGCCATGGGATTCATCGTCGTATGAGTGAAGCACTTTGCGGCAGTGTCTTACACATAACAGATAAGACTGTGCACGTAACAAATAGCTAACAAAATCCGGTGAGACAATCGCTCACGAGTGACGCGAATTCAGGTCAACCAGAGCCGAGGCCGCTACGATCACGACGGGGAAGCATTCCAGCGTATATCGAGGCTCAGGATTCTCGAGGCTTCCAAGGAACAAAGAGCGCAGAACGACAAACAGGAGAAGCATCCCGAAGCCGCATGTCGGGCGCGCGCTGATGTAGCCGGCGAGTCCCATCAGAACGTAAGCGAGGTTGATTACTCCGAAAGTGAGGCTCAACGCGAGCCAACGAGGGTCGTCGTTGAACTCCCACCAGCGAGGATCGGATGGGAAGAGTTCCGTGCGCGGACGCAGCCACATGTCGGCAATGCGCATCAATGGCAGCCAGACATAATAACGGAGTGGCGCGGCGTGGATGCGCTCCTGAGCCAATGCGGCGAAGCGAGCGTCCAACTCGGGCGGCATGTCGTGGCTCGTGTTGTAATCGGAAAAAAGTGCAGCAGTCTGATTCCGCTGCTCTGGAGAGTCGAAGGCGCGCTTGGGCAGGCGGTTGACATCAATATCAGAGCCGGGCACGGGCCAGTAGATTTCCTCCACTGAGATGTAGTCGGCCATCCACGTCTTCACCCAACGGTTGAATCCTGGTATCAGGGGTTCGTCGGAATCATTGGCGTAACGTGGCGCGAGGGGTTGGAAGCGATGAAGTGTGTGCAGATTTCGGAGCGTCCATGGGATGAGCGGGGCTAATGCACCCGTGCCAACGAGGACACCGGCTAGAAGCAACGCTGACGGTTTCAAAGCCTGATGGGAAGCAGTATTCGAGCGCAGATTCTTGAGGAGCAGGTAGAGAAGAAATCCACCCATTGCGGCCAGCAGGATTCCGCCATCGGGTCTGAGTAAGATGGCGCCGCCGATCGCAAGTCCGCAGCCCAGCCATGTCAGCGCTGGTCTTGCGGGGGAGCCTCCAATGTCCAGGGCGCGGAAGGCCAGATTTAACGCGAGCACCGTGAAGAAGATCTCCAGTGTTTCGGTCAGTGCCGCGGCGGCGTAGTTGGCTAGGAACGGGCAAAGTGCAGCCAGAAGAAAGGCGGCCTTGGCAGCTCGCTCGGAAAACATTCGGCGAACGATGTCGGTAATCAAAAAGCAGGTAGCCAGATCGAAGACAACCTGAACCAGCAAAACGGCTCGAAAATTGTCGCTGCCGAAGAACCAGAAGATCCCTGCCAGGAACGCGGGGTACCCGGGTAGCCGCGAGAGAGTTGGCATAATCGTGCCCGAGTTCGTAATGCCGTAGATTCCATGCAGTAACCAGTTCTTGGCGATGTCGGCGTACAAGCGCGAATCGTCGACCGCGGCAGGAGCCCGAAAAACGAGGAAGAGCCGCAAAGCCAGGCCGAGCAGGGTGGCTCCCATGAAGAATCGGGCGTGCTTGGGCACAAACTTGAGCATGAGCGTTTAATCCCCGCGAATCATAGCGCTTTGCGGCGATCCCGGTGGAAGGAAAATGCATCCAACGTGGGAGTAGAAGACACCTGCCTTTCCGAGAATTGACCGTGTGCCTGCTGCGGCATACGATGAAAACCGTCCCTCATGCCTGAACCTGTTTTTTATGATCCGCAACGCGCCCGCTGGAAGCGGCTGCGTTGGCTGTTTGATTCGACCGCCGTGCTGGTTTCGGCGCTTCTCATTTTCTTCGTCTATTCAGCGTTGCGAGATGAGCCGTTGCCCGAGCTTTTTTTCTTCCCCCAGAAGCGGCCTTTCAAGGCCCTGAAGGAGACGGAAAAGGAGAAAGCCAGGGAACGCGCCAAGAAGGCTGCCGCCCGCTCGCATCGAAAAACGAAGCTTGCCGCTTCGCAGGTGAAGCTAAACCAGGAGGAAGGGATCCGGGCTGGGTTTTATGTGCCGTGGGACGCGGCCAGCTTTTCGTCGTTGCGCTCTTCCGCTCACCAGATCGATATCCTCTACCCCGACTGGCTGCATGTTTTCACTCCTAACGGTCACCTTCAGGGAGTGGATGACCAGACGAACAGATACTTCGACGTGGTGCAGGGCGACAGAGTGCTACCCATCGATGATCGGGTGATGCCGTTTCTGAAGGCGGAGGCGCCAGCCATGGAAGTCTTTCCCATGGTGAACAATTCCGACGGCGCCAACTGGGTAGACATCTCGGAGTTTCTGAGCAATCCGGAAGCGCGATCAGTCTTCCGCCAGCAGGCAGGGCAGTTCTTGTCGTCCGGACGGTTTCGCGGATTGATGATTGACTTCGAGGCCTTTCCTGCGGGCGGCCAGGCTGGATATGTCGCCTTGTTGCGGGAATTGTCGGAAGACCTTCATTCGCACGGCATGAAGCTCTATGTAGCAGTGCCGCCGCACAACGACGAGTACGACTATGGGGCTGTTTCCGCTGCCGCCGACGGCGTCGTTCTGATGAACTACGACGAGCACTACCCGGGAGCAGCGTCCGGTCCGGTGGCATCGCAGGATTGGTTTGAGCAGAACCTGAAATACGCGTCGAGTGTGATCCCCAAAGACAAAGTGATATGCGCGATCGCCAACTACGGATACGACTGGGTGCAGAAGCCGAAAAAAGGGAAGTTGCCGCCTGAGATTCACGACAGCACCGTGAGCGTGCAGGACGCCTGGCTAGCCGCACGGGATTCCGACGAGGACGTCAATTTTGATGACGACGCCATGAATCCGCACTTCAGCTATCTCGACGAGCGGAATCTGCGACACGACATATGGTTTGTCGATGCGGTTACGGCGCTGAATCAGATGCGCGCAGCGCAATCGATGGGTATCAAAACATTCGCTTTGTGGCGCTTGGGCAGTGAAGACCGCTCGCTGTGGCGAGTCTGGGACGTGCCCGGAGACACCAGCGCGCCGGACAAACTGCGCGACGTTCCGCCCGGTGCCGATGTCGACATGGAGGGACAAGGAGAGATTCTCCGGATCGAGGACAAGCCGGTTCATGGGACCCGCGACATCAGCGTTGATGCAAACAGCAAGATGATCGACGATGAGGTCTTTCAGACCTTGCCGGAACCGTACCGCGTGGCGCGCTACGGCTACGCGCCCAACAAGGTTGTGATCACGTTTGACGATGGGCCCGATCCGGAGTGGACGCCGAAGATTCTCGACGTGCTGAAGGCAAAGCAGGCGAGCGCAACTTTTTTTCTGATTGGCATCCAGGCCGACAAATTTTCCGGGTTGGCCAAGCGAATTTATGAAGAAGGCAACACGATCGGGAACCACACATTTACGCATCCGGATATCACCAACATCTCCACGGCACTTTTCAAGGCGGAGTTGAACGTTACCGAGCGACTGTTCGCGAGCATGTTGGGGGTCCGCACGACGCTGATGCGGCCTCCATATGCGATCGATGAAGAGCCGGACACGGCGGATCAGGTGCGTCCCCTTGAGATTCCGCAGGAGATGGGCTACATCACGGTGGGGAACCGGATTGATCCGAACGACTGGAGTGACAGTCCGAGACGCACAGCCGAGCAGATCACGGATTACGTACTTTCGCACTTGCCTCCTTGCCGAGCGGAGAACCTGCGCTGCGGAAATATCGTGCTGCTACACGACGGCGGCGGCGACCGCTCCGAAACGGTGCGCGCATTGCCGATGATCATTGACGGCGTGCGGGCGCGAGGATACGAGGTCGCCCCAATTTATGACTTGCTCGGGATGCACATGGCAGATGTCATGGCTCCCCTGCCGCGCGGAGAACTGTGGGCGGCAAGGTTGGACCGTCTGGGCTTCTGGCTATTCGACTTCGGAGTCGTCGGTATCACCTGGATATTCATGATTGGCGACCTGCTGATGACAGGACGGCTGCTCTTCATCGGGGCGGCGGCGGTTTATGACCGTCTGCATGAAAAAATCTTCGGAAAGCCCGCCGAAGTGGCTTCTTACAAACCAAAGGTCGCGGTCCTGATTCCCGCGTACAACGAAGAAAAAGTTATCGAGCGGACGGTGCGGGCGGCGCTGAATTCGAATTATCCGAATTTGCGCGTGATCGTGATCGATGATGGATCAAGAGATCGAACTTTGGAGGTCGCCCGCAATGCATTCAAGCCGGAGGTTGCGGCGGGTAAGGTACTTATCCTCGGGAAGCGGAACTCAGGAAAGGCTGAGGCGCTGAATTACGGAATCGAGCACATCGGCGACGCGGAACTGTTTGTCGGCATCGACGCCGACACGATTATCGCTCCGGATGCGGTGTCCCGGCTGGTTCCCCATTTCATCAACCCGAAAGTCGGCGCCATCGCCGGGAATGCCAAGGTTGGCAATCGCGTCAACCTGTGGACTCGCTGGCAGGCCTTGGAATACATTACCAGCCAAAACTTCGAAAGACGTGCACTCGATGTACTGGGAGCGGTGAGCGTGGTTCCGGGTGCGATCGGCGCCTGGCGCGTGTCGGCGGTACGAGAAGCGGGAGGCTTTCATACGGACACGGTGGCCGAGGACGCCGACCTGACAATGGCGCTTCTCCGAATGGGTTACCGCGTCGAGTATGAAGACATGGCGCTGGCCTACACCGAGGCGCCGACGAATGCAAACGGACTGATGCGCCAGCGCTTCCGCTGGTCCTTCGGAATCCTGCAGGCGGTTTACAAGCATCGTGCCGTAGTGGCACGCAAAGGGGTGCTGGGTTGGATTGCGCTGCCGAACATCGTCATATTCCAGATTCTGCTGCCACTGGTGTCGCCGTTGATTGACATCATGTTCGCCGTGGGTACGATCTGGTATTTCATTCAGAAGCACTTCCATCCGGATTCCACTGACCCGGCCAGCTTCCATAAGCTGGTGCTGTTCTTCTTTGCGTTTCTGGTAATTGATTTCTTTGCCTCGGCGATTGCGTTCGCGCTCGAGCGGCGGCGGCCGGATGACAAGGAAGACCCCTGGCTACTCAGCCAAGTTTGGCTGCAGCGTTTCGCTTACCGGCAGCTGTTCTCGATTGTGTTGTTCAAGACTCTGAAACGGGCGCTCGAGGGACGAAAGTTCGCGTGGGACAAATTGGAACGCACGGCAGCGGTGAAATACGTTCCGGCGGAAACTCACGATTCTGTGAACGTGCCCTAACGTTCAACCGCGCTCTTTCCATCCCTTACTTCCCGGTGTAGAGCTCGGGAAAGACCTGTCTTAAGTGCGCCACTTTGGGAGCGTCATTGAAGACAATATAGGGCTGATTGGGATGCAGAGCTGCGTAGTTCTGGTGGTAGGCCTCCGCCGGATAGAAGGCCTGCAGTGGCGCGACTTGCGTGACAATCGGACGTGAAAACACCTTAGCCTGGTCGAGTTGCATGATATAGGCTTCTGCTATGTGTTTCTGCTCGTCATTCGCGTAGAAAATCACAGATCGGTATTGTGTTCCCTCGTCAGGACCCTGACGGTCCTTTTGTGTGGGATCGTGCGCGACAGAGAAGAAGATTCGCAGCAGTTCGCCATAGGTGATCTGCGAAGGGTCGTAAACGATCTGAACGGATTCGGCATGACCGGTTTCCCCGCCGCTGACGATCTCATATTCCGCGGTCTTCGCCGATCCACCAGCGTAACCGGAGGTCGCCGAGATGACTCCTTTCACGTGTTGAAAGACTGCCTGTATACCCCAGAAGCATCCGCCGGCAAGAACGGCAGTCTGCCGGCCCGCTGCAGATGCACGCGCGGCGTCAACCGCTGCCGCCGGGACGGCCCTGGCGGCTGGATTTGCTTTTGCATTACAGGCTGTGACCCCCAGTAGGGATCCCAATAGCGCGAGAGCAAAGCGAGAGGATGACAACATGGCCTGTTCCTTGTTTGCGAAACTTTCGACTCTGACGCATTGGAGTGCGGGAAGGCAGAAAAAGTTTCACGCGAATGCCCCGAGCCAAAGAGCGTGCGGGCCCAATGCTCCTAGGACGCCGGACAGCCGAGGCGCCTGTCCACAAGCGTCGCCGACTATAGCTTCAGTGATTTGAGAGATTGCCGTAGTGTGGGGAAGCGGAAGGGATATCCCGAGGAGATCAACTTTGTGGGTTCGACACGTTGGCTGGCGAGCAGAAGTTCGTCGGCCATTTCGCCGAACGCTAGGCGCGCCGCAAAGGCGGGTACGGGAAAAACCGTCGGGCGCGAGAGTATGTTCCCGAGTGTCTTGGAAAATTCCTCGTTCGTTACCGGTCTGGGAGCCACGAGATTTACAGGGCCATGGAGCAAATCAGATCGCAGAATGTGCTGAATCGCTCCGATCACATCCTGCAGGTCGATCCAACTGATCCATTGACGCCCGTCACCCAGCTTGCCTCCTAAACCAAGTTTAAATGCAGGCAGCATTTTGGATAGGGCGCCGCCGCTGGTGGCCAAGACGACACCCGTCCGCATCTGCACGGTGCGAATACCGGCTTGGGCGGCCGACCAACTTGCCTGTTCCCATTCCCGCGCGAGGTCCGCGGTGAAACCTGTGCCGGGACTGCTGTCTTCAGTCAAAGCTTCGTCACCGCGATTGCCGTAGTACCCGATCGCTGAGGCCGAGAGAAAAATCTGAGGTTTGGCTTTTGCTTGCGCCAATGCTCTCGCCAGGTTGGCTGTCGCTGGAATGCGGCTCTCGCGAAGCCTGCTCTTCTTGTTGACTGTCCAGCGACCTACGAGGCTCTCGCCAGCCAGATGGATCACAGCGTCGAAGCCGGAAACGGCCTCGGGTAAAATGGGCTGCGATGGATCCCATGGGACGCGCTCTTCATCGCTCGTACTGCGGACGGTGGCAGGACGCGCTAGACGAGTAACCCTGGCGCCCACGCTCTTCAAAGACGCGACCAGCGCCGAGCCAACCAATCCCGAGGAACCGCTCACTAATACGCGCAACATCGAGAGATCCACCACCGGAAAGACTGTAGCAGAGTAAGTAAGTTACAGGTGTTGTTTCTGTGGGATGAACAAGCTGAATTTCCTGAATGGAAAAATCGCGCTGGATTTTTGAATCTCCCTGCTCGTGCCCCCGCGCTCGCCCCTGCCGGGCAAGCGCCTTATAATCGTAGCAGTGTCCCAGCCGTCTTCTGCGGAGCCCTCTTCCACGGCGGGTACAATCCATCATGGCGAGCTTGCGACAACAGATCGCGACGACGGCCCTAACGCTCACCAAGTTTCGTGACTTGATGAAGCGCATGCAGGAGAGTCGTCCGCAAGACGATCTGACCATTGTCAAGAAAGCCTACGACTACTCTCTTAAGCACCACGACGGGCAGACGCGGGCTTCGGGAGAGCCCTACCTCGTTCATCCCCTGGAAGTCGCCCTTGTCCTGGCTGAAATGAAAATGGACCCTGTGGCCGTCGCTGCGGGTCTACTGCACGATTCGGTCGAAGACACTTCAGTCACGGTTGACGACATCCGCAAGGAATTTGGCGAGCAGGTCGCGCACATTGTCGAGGGCGTCACCAAGATCAGCAAGATCGACTTCGCCACGCGGGAGGAGCAACAGGCCGAGAATCTTCGCAAGATGATGCTCGCCATGGTCGACGACATTCGCGTGGTGCTGATCAAACTGGCAGACCGCTTGCACAATATGCGGACGCTGGAGCACCTTCCACCGGAGCGTCAACACAAGATCGCCGAAGAGACCCTAGAAATCTATGCTCCGATTGCGCACCGGCTCGGCATGGGCAAAATTCGCGGTGAACTGGAAGATCTTGGGTTCCGATTCCTCGATCCGGTGGGTTATGAGCAAGTGGGGGAGGCGGTCGAGGCGCGTCGGAAGCAGGGCGAGACTTTTCTTGCAAAGACCCAGGGGATCATCACCGACAAGTTGAAAGAGGCCGGAATCCAGGCCCGCGTCGAGAGCCGCATCAAGCGGCTTTTCAGCATTCACAAGAAGCTGCAGCGGCAGCGGATCTCAGTCGACCAGGTCTATGACTTGTATGCCATGCGGGTGATCACGCGTTCGCTGCAGGATTGTTACGCAGTGCTAGGCATCATCCATAACTTGTGGCGGCCGGTGCCGGGGCGAATCAAGGATTTCATCGCGATGCCCCGGCCGAATTTTTATCAGTCGCTGCACACTTCGGTGATCACAGAGGACGGAACGCCGTTTGAGATCCAGATTCGCACCGAAGAGATGCACAAGATGGCCGAGGAAGGCATCGCGGCGCACTGGAAATACAAGGACGGTCCGGTGTCGGCGCAGGATGAGCAGCGCCTGGCGTGGTTGCGGCAGGTGGTCGAGTGGCAGCGGGATGTCAGCGATCCGAATGAATTCCTGTCGACTCTGAAGGTCGACCTCTACCCCGAAGAGGTTTACACCTTCACGCCGAAGGGCAAAGTCGTGGTGCTCCCGCGGGATGCCACGCCAATCGATTTCGCTTACTCGATTCACACGGAGGTCGGGCACACGTGCATCGGCGCGAAGGTGAATGGGCGCATGGTGCCGTTACGCCATAAGCTGCACTCAGGGGATATCGTTGAGATCCTCACGCAGCCGGGTCACAAACCGAGCCGGGATTGGCTTGGGCTGGTTAAGTCCTCGCGATCGCGCAACAAGATCAAGCACTGGCTGAATCTGCATCAGCGGGAGCGCGCGATTGAAATTGGGCGGAAGCTGATCGAGAAAGAAGCGCGGAAATACCGGATCGCGTTGAAGGAGATCAAGGATGAGGATCTGGTGAAGGTCGCGTCCGGCTACGGCCTGGGCAAGGCTGACGACCTGATGGCCGGGATTGGGTATGGGAAATACTCGGCACGCCAGGTGCTGGCGCGGCTTCTGCCGGCGGGAGCTACTCCATCCATTGTCGGCGATATCGAATCCGAAGGACTCACGTCCCAGCCGGGAGGTCTCACTAGTGTAGTCCGGCGTGTCTTCGGCGACCACAATGCGATTACCGTGCGTGGCCAGGGAGACATGCTCGTGTACCGTGCCCGATGTTGCAATCCGATCCGCGGTGAAGGCATTGTCGGCTACATCACGCGCGGGAAGGGCGTCGCGGTGCATTCGGTGAATTGCCCGAACGTGACAAATCTTCTCTACGAACCGGAGCGGAAGATTGAAGTCGAATGGGCGCGCGATGAGAGCGCCCCAACCGCGTATCCGGTGAAGCTTACCGTTTTCTGCGATGATCGGTTTGGAATGCTGAAGAGCATCACCGGGGTAATTGGGGATGCGAAGAGCAATATCCGGAACATCGCGGCGCAAACCGCAAACAGTCAGGCCAGCGTGGAAGTTGTGCTCGATATTTCAGACCTGAAGCATCTCGAGGCGATTATCGTCGGATTACGCAAAATCCCTGGGGTGCATGAAGTACAGAGGTTGCAGAAGATCTGAAACGCAGGTCAATGGCGGTGCTCAGTAGTCTGACCTCAGGCAAGCCTAAGAGCTGAATGTCGTTCGCTGTGTTACTCTGTGCGCTCTGTGGTCTTGTTCTTACTGGCAGCTGGGCACTGACAACTGAATTTCATGCGCGAAATCGTTTCCACTAAAGACGCTCCGCAAGCCATCGGGCCTTACTCGCAGGCCGTTAAAGCCAAAGGACTTGTTTTCGTATCCGGACAAGTCGCCATTGACCCGGCCACGCAGCAGGTTATCACCGGCGATGTCGCAGCGCAGACCGATCGCGTGTTGCGCAACCTTTCCGAAATCCTGGAAGCGGCCGGAAGCGGCCTTGGGAAGGTGGTCCGTTGCGGCGTGTTTTTGAAGAGCATGAACGACTTCGCCGCGATGAATGAGGTCTACGGCAAATATTTCAGCTCTGCCCCGCCAGCGCGGTCGACAGTCGAGGTCTCACGCCTACCCAAAGACGTGCTGGTGGAAATCGATGTCATTGCCCTGGAGTAGACTCATGAGAGCCGCAATCCTCCGTGGTTTTCTTCTCGCGATCGCTCTTCCCGTGGGTGCACAAACGTCCACGCACAAGGCCCCGCAAGGGCGTCCGCCGAACACCAACGTTCCTACCAAGGTCGCGGGCGATGGTGTGAAGACTGAATCCGGGCTACAGTATTGGGACATCAAGGTTGGCTCGGGCGAAGAGGCGAGGAGCGGAGACAAGGTGAGGGTGCACTACACCGGGTGGTTCACGTCGGGCAAGAAGTTCGACAGTTCGGTGGACGCACAACAGCCTTATAGCTTCACCCTGGGTCAAGGCAGCGTTATCAAAGGATGGGATGAAGGCGTGGCCGGAATGAAAGTTGGAGGAAAGCGGCAACTGCGCATCCCGCCGGAGCTCGCCTACGGTGAACAAGGATACAAGAATATCGTTCCACCGAATGCCACGCTGATCTTCGACGTACAGTTACTCGCAGTGACGCCAGCACCAGCGAACGAAACACGCGGGCCGCAGACGCCATAGAACCGCGACCTTCGCCGGTCGGCTATGAACTTAATACACGCTCGCTTCGCTCGCGCGGCGGACGAAGGCGTTCGCCGCTACACAAACTGATCCCTAGTATCGGCGATTTTTCGCGATCAGCTTGGGCGGTGGAAATTCGGCTCTTAGGCTTTCACGACTTTACCGCTACGCAGGCAGGAGGTGCACACGCGGATGCGCTTTCCCTGGCCATTCACCTTGGCGTGCACCGGACGCAGGTTAATGTTCCAGCGCCGCTTAGTGACGTTGTGTGCATGGCTGATGCGGTTGCCCGCTTGCGGCTTCTTGCCGCAGATATCACATTGTTGTGCCATTCGACTGCTCCCAGAAAGTTCAGATCTTGTAGGGCAAAGCTAGATTTTACAGGATGTTGCGACAATTCGGCAATGGCGACACAATCGTGCGTTCAGCCTGAAGCCCGGGGCCGAACTGCTTCCTCCCTATGCGATACTTATCCCATGCAGTCGCCGTTGCAGACCCCTACCGCCACCACCGATCCCAAATCCGTTAAGGTGCATCTCACTACCGGGGCGGGGATGGACATTGAATGGGGAGACGGGCATGTCTCGCATTACGGCTTTGTCTTCCTGCGAGATGCATGTCCTTGCGCCATGTGCGAAGAAGAACGGGGGAAGAGTGGCCGTCGCCCGGGTGACCCGGCAACTGTGCCAGCTGGGGCTTTGCTGATCTTCAAGCCCACCGCCAAGCCGCTTTCGGCTGAGGGCGTGGGGAAGTATGCCATCAAGTTCGCCTGGAATGATAACCACGACCTGGGTATCTATTCGTGGAAGTTTCTACGCGAAGTCTGCCCGTGCGAGGAGTGCAAGAAGTCGAGGGCAGCGTTTTAGGGGCAAATCGGTTGGTCGAACACTGGCACGAAAGGTGTCTAAATCCTTAGTGGCGCCATGAGTTCGTCGAACTCCAAGTCGGCTGTGGAGTCCGTTGTCGACCAAATGCTGGCAGAACTGCACGCCAAGGCCGGCTGCGAACGAGTTGGCCTTTCCCGCGAATCCTTCTCCGCAATTCTCTGTGAAGTCGGGACCAAGTACGGCGCCGCCACCGAAGCCGAAGCTCGAAGTTTCTTTCTAAACCTGCGCGTGGATGAGTTGGCGCTCGCCCGGGCTTGCGCAGCGGGCGAGAACTCTGCCTGGGAGCTGTTCCTCACCCGATATAGAGAGAGACTCTATCTGGCCGCGCTGCGCATCGCACGAGAGGACTCGGCCGCGCACGAACTGGCCGATACACTCTATGCCGACCTTTACGGCACGACCACACGCGATGGCCGACGCGTTTCCAAGCTGGCCTCCTATACGGGACGCGGATCCCTGGAAGGCTGGCTGCGGACCGTTCTTGCACAGGAATACGTAAATCGGTACCGGCGCACCAAGCGACTCGTAAGCCTGGAGGAGGAGTCCGAGGAAGGCGTCCAGTTCCGAGCACCTGAGCAGGCACCCGTGACCATAGCCGATGACCGGTTGAGCCGTGCGACGGATCAGGCTCTCGCAGACCTTCCGGCAGAAGACCGAACGGTGCTAAGTGCGTATTATCTGGATGGCCGGACACTGGCCGAGATCGCACGGATGCTCGGCGTGCATGAGTCGACTATCAGCCGCAAGCTGGATAAGCTGGCCAAATCATTGCGGAAGCAGATTCTGGCCGCGTTGACGAAGGGCGGCATGTCGAGGCGACAGGCGGAAGAGGCGCTCGACGTCGATGTACGTGACTTGCAAGTGGATATTCGGCGCAGTTTGACGCAAGAAACGCCGTCTGTTCCGTTCTCAGAGAAGAGAGTGGAGGCTAGAGTTCCAGAGGGCGAAGGTTAGGTGAAACCGGGCACCGGCTGCTGCTAACCTGTGCCCGCGAATATCGGGTGAGGCTGGCCCGGATTGCTTACGTGATGGCGAACGTACCCAAAATCGTAAAAGAGCGCCTGAAGGCGGCGGCAATTGCCGTGGATCATCCGGATCCGAATGTGCTGACCGCGTTCTCCGAGGACTTGCTGGCCGATCGGGAACGAAATGAGGTTCTGCAGCATCTGGCGCGCTGTGCCGACTGCCGGGAGGTGCTCGCTCTGGCTCAACCGGCACAAGAACCCGTCGCGGCAGTGATCCGGCCGATACGGCGAGGATGGCTTAGCTGGCCTCAACTTCGGTGGGGTTTGGTCGCCGCTGGTCTGATTGTTGTCGGGACCTTCGGAGTTCTTCGCTACAATCGCAAGGCCTTTGTACCTGTCGCCGTGTTGTCATCGGCGCGGACAAGCGAAAGTGCGAAGGCAGCCGGGAATCAAACGGTAGTCATGCCGACGGCTTCTGAAGCGGCACCAGCACGGGAGCAATTCAGCATCCCTGCGACGAAGTTGGCTGAAGCCGAGTCGAAGCCGCAGACTACTGCTGAAGCTGAGAACGAGTTTGATCGAGCGGAGACGGCTGCAAAACTACAAGCCTCCCCGGGCGACAAGAAGGCAGGGGGAGCAGGCGGCCTCGCAGGTTACCGTGGGCAGGCTTTGCCTCACGGCCCGATGCCACCAACCCAGTGGCAGCAAAACACCAACCTGACTGCGAATGCGGCGAATCAACGGATGGTCGTGCAGTCGCAGGCTCCCGCACCTGCTGCTCGTCTAGCCGCAAACGAGCAGGGACCAAACGGGCTCTTGGTTTCGGCACAATCGTCTCCAGCTCCGAAAGCCGCGCCGGCGACAGGTGCACCTGTGCTTCCGGACAAGCAGGCTCAGAGGCTCGACACCCTGGCCGTGCAGGGACGGTCTGCTGCTCCACCTCCCTTACCGGGAGGCAGCGCTGGAAGCGAAATAGCACGAGCTAAAGACGCGGAGCCACCAACCGCGAACGCTCCGAAAACGCAGTCGGCTGCGGCATACGACGTTTCGGCGAGCAGTAGCAGTAACTTCTCTGCATCAGCTTCTCTGGTGCCGGAATCAGCGCGGTGGTCTATCACCTCGTCAGGCGGTTTGCAGCAGTCGTTCGATCAAGGGAAGACATGGCAAGACGTAGACGTGAACAGCGGCGCGCGTGATTCCGAGGGCGTGAGCCGGTCACTGGCGATGAAATCGTCTCGGACGAACGCCGCACTACAAAAGCAAAAGGCGGACCTGAACGCAAAGTCGTTCGTCTTCCGCGCGGTTTCCGCCAACGGACCAGATGTCTGGGCTGGAGGATCAGAGGGCAACCTGTACCATTCGACGGATTCGGGGGCTCACTGGGTTCGAATTCTGCCCTCGTGGCGTGGAGTTGCACTTACCGGGGATATATTAAGTTTGCAATTCGGAGACACGCAGCATGGCCGCATCGTCACTTCCTCCGCGGAGATCTGGACGACGGCTGATGCAGGACAAACCTGGGATAAGCAGTAGACTGACTGTCCTTGCCCAACTCGATCTCCGCTAATCCTTCATAGCTTAGGGCTATTGCCATTACCAAAGTGACGTTTACACAGACTGGGGGCGATCCTACTATCCAATCGTGGTTTGGCAGTTCTGGGGGAGGGCTGCCGAGGCGTCCTGGACTAACGTCGAGGGCGCTTTTTCCTTTAGAAATCGGGCATCCCCAGCTGGCGATACGGTTCATCCAGCAGAATCATGTGGCACTCGTCAATGAATCGACCGGCGAGATTCAGGGCCCGTGGCTCGGTACCAAATTCTTCGAATCCAAGTGAGCGATAGAGCGCGAGGGCAGCCAGCTGTGTGCTGGTAACTGAAAGCAATACCTGCTGAATTCCGGGAATTGCCGCAGCATGTTCGAGCAGCGCAAGCATAATCCGACGTCCCACACCCTGGCCACGCTTCGAAGCGGTCACATACACACCCCAAACGCGCCCTTTGTGACGCGACTTTATCCCCTGTTCGCGATAAAAGCCGGCCACGCCAACAAGCCTGTTTTGCTCGAAGGCGCCCGTAACAAACGCGTCCGCGGTCGACCATAACCTCCTTTTCACCTCCTCGAGGCTGAGCAACTCATACTCTTCAAGCGATGCGCTGAAAGCCGCCGGATCAGTTTGCAATGCCTCGAGCCGCAGGCGCAGCCATTCGCCCGCGTCGTCGGCATTCAGAAGGCGGATCTCCATAGACTTCCCTCTGGCTTATTGCGCTCCGCGACAGGCGGCACAATAGCCGCCGATCTCCAGCCGGGAGACGAGTACCCGGAAGCGGCAATCTTTTTCAACCTGTTGCTTAAGCTTCTCAAACTGATCGCTCACAAATTCCGTGATCTTGCCGCAACGAAGGCAAGCCATGTGGATATGATCTCGTTCCAGTTTGCGCTCGTAGTAGTGACCTTCGCCGTTGATGTGCATCAGGTCGAGTTCGTCGATCAGGCCCTGCCGTTTCAGCAAGCGAAGCGTTCGATAAACCGTGCTGCGGTCGACGCTCGGATCAAGTTTCTGGGCCTTGCGGAGAATCTGGCTGGCATCGAGATGTTTGCTTGCCGTCTCCATCACGCTCAGGATGGCGCGGCGTTGCTGGGTCATGCGGATACCGCGCTCGGCAAAATGGGCTTGCAGCCTGCCCGGCATTTCAGTTTGAGGCAAGGGCATTCGTGGTCCTTGTGGTTGTCGCAACTGGTTGCAATCAGTGTGCGACGGAATTTGTGCTGCTATCTTGACGGTCTGCCAGCGTTCCGGCAGTATGGTTATTGTACTTCTAGTTGCGACTCAGTTGCAACTAGGACCGATCCACCATGACGCATCGCAGGGCAGTTTGACACACTTAATGCGACTCGGTCGCAAATAGTTTGTAAAGAAAGGACTCTTAATCTCCCTTGCACCTATCTCTCGCAACACCGACCGGATCCTTCTTGCGCCGAACTTCCTCTTCCCGTCTCATCGTGAATTCCGTTGGCCGGACCGCAATCTTCTTAACCTTTCTTCTTGCCGTCTCAGCTGTCGAGAGCCTTGCTCAAGAGAGCCCTTATTTCGTCACTTATGACCATTACCTGGAAGAACCGGGCAGCTTGGAGGTTGAGTACTTCTCCAACTTCGCAACCCAGCGCGGGGGCAACGACTTCAATGCGTACTGGTTAGAGTTCGAATACGGGACGACAGCATGGTGGACGACTGAGCTGTACCTCGACGGGCAGACTACCTTTGACGACGGCACGATCTTCACCGGATTCCGGATAGAAAATCGCTTTCGCCTGTTGAAGAGCGAGCATGTGATTAATCCGGTGCTCTATGCTGAGTACGAGCAGATCAGCGAGGCAGATAAGATCATGAAAGAGATCGAAGGTCACGACATCGAGGCCGATCATGCGGTGCCCAACGCGATTTTGCGTGAGGGGCACAATCACGAGCTTGAGTTAAAGCTGCTACTCTCGAGCACGCACAACGGCTGGAACTTCGCGCTGAACCCGCTTGCCACCAAGCCGCTGACCGGAGGCGAACCGTGGGAGTTTGGCTATGCAGCGGGCGTCAGCCGGCCGCTGGCCCTGAAAGCTTCAGCCCAAAGATGCAGTTTCTGCCCTGAGAACTTTGTTGCGGGTGTTGAAATGTATGGAGGGCTAGGAGATCGCTACAGCTTCGGTTTGCACGAAACCTCGCATTATCTGGCACCCGTTTTGGCCTGGAATCTGCCTTCCAGCTGGACATTGCGGCTCTCTCCAGGTTTTGGGCTGAACGACAACAGCCATCAGTTCCTGCTACGCTGGGGCCTTTCGCGCGAGTTTTCGGGGTTCGGATCCATGCTTGCCGGTTGGTTCCGAGGAGGCCGATAATGCGATTCCCGATTACCAGTGCGGCAATGTTGTTCGGGATCGTGGCCTTGACCGTTGGTATCGCCGGCGCGCAGTCCGGCGACTCCTCGATGCCGAAGTTCGACAAGTCGGTCTATGCGGAACTCGCCAGAGCTCCGGTCAAGGCAGCGGCGCGGCCGAATCCACTCGAATCGGATCCGGAGGCGGTTGCGGGCGGAGCGAAGCTGTTCGAGCGGCATTGTGCCGAGTGCCATGGCGCAAGTGCCGACGGCGGGAAGAAAGGGCCAAGCCTACGCGCGGAGGAAGTGCAAGAGGCCTCACCGGGAGCCCTGTTCTGGTTGCTGACCAATGGGGTGGTACGGAAGGGGATGCCTGTATGGTCTCGTCTGCCGGAGCCGCAGCGCTGGCAACTGGTTAGCTATATCAAATCGCTCGACGTGCCTCCCGGGACTACAAATCACTGAGGACAAATGAGTTCTTTGATCTCTATTCCTGGGCTTACAGTGCCGACCGGCTTGCGACTTTTCTCTCTCCACGGTCATCCAATTGCAGTGGTACGATAGAGGGTTCGCTCCGGTGACGGGACGCACTCATACCGATCGCAAACCGGCAACGCCTTCCGATGGAGCGTCCGCCGACCGCGCGACGTTACAACGAGGAGAAGGAAAAAATGGCAGGCAATGGAATTGTCGAAGTGACCGATGCGAACTTCGACCAGGATGTACTGAAATCGGATAAGCCCGTTCTGGTGGACTTTTGGGCGACATGGTGCGGCCCGTGCCGTGCGATCGCGCCCATCGTCGAGGAATTGGCTACCGAGTATAAGGACAAGATCAAGATCGGCAAGATGGATGTCGACTCTAATCAAGCGACGCCGATGCGGTACAAGGTAACCGGCATTCCGACTTTGCTCGTATTCAAGGGCGGGCAGGTCGTGGAACAGCTTGTGGGTTATCGTCCGAAGGATGTGATCGCGCAAGCGCTAAATAAGCACATCGGGTAAGACATCCAAGGCAAGGGTTAGAATGAGCCAATTACGCCCGGCAATAAGCCGGGCGCTTTTGTTTCTGAGAGTTGAGAGTCATCTCACGAGAGTGAGCGAATCAGTACTTCCGCAGCACACCAATCACCCTGCCCTGCACATCGACTGAAGCCGCAGGTACGATGATGGGCTTCATGTTCACATTCGAAGGCTGCAGCCGGATGTTGTTCCCTTCCCGGTAGAAACGCTTCAGGGTGGCGTCGCTCGATTCGACCAGCGCGACAACGATATCCCCGTTGTGGGCCGTTTTCGCTTTCTCCACAAGAACATAGTCGCCATCGAGGATGGCTTCATCCTGCATGGAGTCACCACGCACTTCTAACACGAACACTTCTTTTGAGCGCACAAAATCAGCAAGGGAAATGGTCTCGTTGCTCTGAATGGCCTCGATCGGTTGACCGGCGGCGATGCGGCCAAGAAGCGGTAGGACAACGCCGGTATTCACGCTCATGGACTGCTTGAGTTTACCCTTGGGCGGCAACAGATCGATCGAGCGGCTACGGTTATAGTCGCGCGTGAGCAATCCCTTTTTTTCCAGATTCGAGATGTGTTTGTGGACCGTTGCCAGAGAGTTCAGCTTCATCCCCTGCCCAATTTCCTCAAAGGAGGGCGAATAGCCGTGCTCGGTGACGAAACGCGAGATGAAGTCATACACTTCGCGCTGCCTGCGTGTGATAGCCATGCGCCATTATTGGCGAACAGAAGGCGAAAAAGCAAGGGCTAACTAGGTTCTCGTTAGCCCACATCGCCACGCCTCCTCGCTTGGCGGGTGCACCACAGAGTACTCGCACCTGTGATTCTGGTCACAGACGGGCTCATTCGCTAGCGTCAGGATCAGGGAGGATGATTCAGAGATCCATCGCGGCTTTCCTGTTATTGACGCTTGGCTGGATGAGCGTCCCGGTGGCGTTGGGATCTGTTGCGGCTGGTACGATGCACCTGCGACACCGCGATGCGTCGCCTGCTCAGAATCATTCCTGCTGCCCACGGCCCGGTGTGCGCAGGGCACCCGTTCTCTCCGTTGTCGTAAGTCTCCCGGCAATGCCGTGCAGTCCGCAGCATCCATGCTGCCTCAAGCAAAAGCCCGCCAGTCCTTCGAATATTCCCGTTCAAAGCACCATCACACGTCCCGCGGCGGAGCGGGCCATCGCAAGTTCGGTGGAGAGAGCCTCCCCTGATTACCGCCGCGTCGTTGAGTCTTCTTTGGTCTGCTGTCTTCTGTCCCCCTTGGAACGTGGCACCATTCTGCGGATCTGAGTTTATTTCCCAAGCACACTTCTTTTTTGCAGACAAAGTGTCTGCCTGATTCAGGTCCGGGCTCAGGCCCCAGACAAGTTCATTTCAGAAGGAGAATTTATGAAGTCGAAAATGCTGGCTCTTATCCTTGCCCTTACCGTTGTTTCCTGGGCGCAAACCGCAACCCAGAGCACTCCCACCACAGCGCAGCAAAGCACGGCGTCGGAAAAGGCGAAGTGTGCATGTTGTGAAAAAATGTCCGACGCGAAAGGCGGGCATGCAGCCTGCATGCATAACCATGGCGGAAAAGACATGGCGTCATGCTGTAACGGTAAGGACGAGAAGTCCTGCTGCGGCGGCAAGGATGCCAAGTCTTGCATGAAGGACGACAAAACGGCAGCCTCTTGCTGCAAAGACTGCTGCGGGAAGGAAAAGGACAAGGCCGCTTCCTGCTGCGATCGGAAGTCCGGGAAAGAATGCACGGGATGCTGCGGAGGAAACAAAAGCGAGAAGCCGGCGTAGGTTCCCTGGAGTTTCGCTAAGAAACGCCCCGGCGAGGTTTGCCGGGGCTTTCTGTATTTGGCGCATCAGAGGATGCCCGGCGCTACCTTGCTCGCAGATTCGCACTTACTGAGGGTTGGGACGGATCATTTCCTCGTGGAGCTTCTCGAGGAGCTGGACCCGCTGCTCGGTGCTGAGCTCGCGCTTCAATTCTTCCAGAGCCAGAGCCACGATGTGGTAATGATGTGCCCCCGCGAACTTGGGATCTTTGGTGATATCGAGCCACAGCTTATGCATGAGCTCAACGTCCTGCGGGCGCATGCGCGGAGTATGCGGACCGAGAGAATACTCGCGAACGCTCCCATCGGGAGCACAGACCTCCATAGTCAGCCGCGGACGGGGTTCCGGCAACCGCTCCCAGGCGTCGCCGGTGAGCTTGGCCTGCTCGTCGGAGGTCAGCTTGTTGGAGAGTCCGCAGATCACCCGGCTGGAGTCGAGCCGCTGCGCCGTGACCATGATTGCCTCGAACACATCGGTCGCAGGAACGACAAGCAGTGAAATTGGCTTGCCTTCCTTTTCCGCGACGGCGACCGCAGCCGTGAACAACTCCTGTTCGTAGTGGTCAAAAACCTGGGTTGCTTCAAACACCGTGCTGCCGCTGAAGCTGTGTTCGCGATGGTAGAGGCGCGCGCTCATCACCACGACGTCTTGCTTGCTCGTATTCGTATGGCTCAGAATGTGGCGCAGGTAATAGAGATTTCGCGGATCACGGACCGCAACGAGTACGTTGCCCGGCCGCACTCCCATGGCCCCGCTACCGAGTTCCTGGTTGCCGTAGACGCGGAACTGATCGAGTTGCTCGGGCTTGCCGTGGCGTTCTTTAGCCACGTGGTGCTCGGAGATGGTGAAGATCGTAAAGAACGCCGCACTGAAAATCACTCCGGCGATAGTAGCCTCATATTTCGTGAACAGATTGACGATGGCGGTAAAGAACAAAACAGCAGCAATCAGAAGCAGACCGACCGGGATCTCGGTTTTTCCAATGTGAAAATTCCCGGGCACTTTCCACTCGCGGCGGCCTGGCTCGGTAAAGCGCAGCACCACCACGGAGAGCGCTTTCATGGTGAAGCTCCAGATCACGCCGAAGGCGTATAGTGCGGCCAACTTGTAGACATCCCCTTCGCTTCCGATGACGGTCAGCAACTGCAGAATCACGATCAGGTTGATGATGCGATAGCTGGTCCCAAAACGGTGGTGCGGTTTCTGGAACCACTGCGTCAAGACACCGTCTTCGGCAACGCGGTTCAACACCCCATTCGCGCCAATAATGGAGGTGTTCTGCGCCCCCGCCAGGATCAGCACGCCCACCAGCACTACAAAACCGTGAAAAAGCAGCTTTAGCGGCGTCGGCCCCCACAAGTAAATCGTGATGCCCCCGATCAGGTTGGAAAAATAGTGCGGTCTCACGTCGTCGGGAATCAACATGCTGGCAAAAAACGAGATCAGGCCGGTGAAAAAGAGACTGTAAAGAAAAATGACCACCGAAGCCCTTTTTAGGTTCTTCAGCTTCGGGTGCTCGATTTCACGGTTAACCTGGGCCAGGGTCTCCATACCACTCATAGCAAGCACAGAGTGCCCAAAGCCAACAAACAGCAGTACCGCGGTCAGCTTGGCAAACACCGTGCCCGAAAGCCAGCCCAGCGTTTCCTTGTTCTGTGGGAAGGGTGCTTGCGCGGGACTTGGCGGCAATGGGGCGGGATGGTGGAGCAGAGTAATCAGGCACCACGCGATCAGGATTATCACCATCACAGTCGTGACAATCATGATCTGCAGCGCGCGCCCGCTGGATTCGTGTAGCCCCTCGGTATTTTTCCACCAGAAATACAGAACAATCAGGGCGGCAAAACCCGCTGCGAAGTAATTCGCATTGAACTGCAATTGGACGTGGCTGTAGTCGCCGATTTCCTTGATGAAGCCCGCGAGATACAGACCCGCCGAAACCGCGCTGATCGGGCCAGTCAGCACGTAATCAAAGAGCAGGGCCGAGACAGAAAACTTGGCCAGCGTCCCGCCCATGGCTTCTTTCACTACTCGGTAGACGCCTCCGCGGACGAACATGCTGCTCGATTCGATATACAGCGCGCAGACCGCATAGCTGAACAGCATCACGGCCAAGACAAACCAGGGCGCGCTTTTCCCCAGCACGTTTTCCACATCCCCGCCGACGTAGTAGGCCGAGGAGGCGAGATCGGCCAGGACAATTGCGGCCGCCCGCCAGAAGGATATGAAAGCCAACATCACCGTGGTGGCGACGAAGACTTTGACGGCTGGTCTTGTTCCTTCGGAGGATGTTGCCATGCTTCGAAACGATCAGAGAATCGGCGTTAAAAGTAACCTAGAAGATAGCACAGGCCGCCGGCGCCCCGCGCTGCACCTCTTGATTTTGCGGTTAAGTGTTTGGAATTCAAATTGGGATTGAGTGATTCAGTGACTAAAAACAATCGCAACGCCGCCATGACGAATTCCAAAATACTTGTAGGGAGCTACTTACCTTTCTGCTCCGCGATCCATTTCTCCGTGCGGGCCTCCAGCATGTCCAGGGGCAGGGTTCCGCCGTTCAGCATTTCATCGTGAAACTTGCGCAGATCAAACTTCGGCCCCAATTCCCTTTGCGCCCGCTCACGCAGCTCCCGGAACTTGAGTTGACCGAGCTTGTAACTGAGGGCCTGAGCCGGCCAGGAAATATACCGGTCGGTTTCGGACTGTATGGTGGGCTCGTCAACAGCACCCGACTTGCGGAAAAACTCGACGACCTGATCGCGGTTCCAGCCTTTGGCATGGATGCCGGTGTCGACCACCAGGCGCACGGCGCGGAATAACTCGGAAGAGAGACGACCGTAATCAGAAACCGGATCCTGGTAGAAGCCCACTTCTTTCCCGAGTTGCTCGGCGTAGAGCGCCCAGCCTTCGACATAGGCATTGAAACCCAATCCGTGCTGCCGAAACTTCGGCAAGCCCTCGAGCTGCTGCTGGATCGAAAGCTGCATGTGATGGCCAGGCACCCCCTCGTGGTAGGCGATAGCCTCATCATCGATCAGCGACCGATGGGCAAAATCCGAGGTTGCGACCACTACGCGTCCTGGCCGCTTGCCATCGGGTGTTCCGGTTACATAGTGAGTCGCGGCAGCAGCCTGGAATTCCGGAATGGCCTCCACCGTAACTGGCGATTTGGGAAGCAGGGTAAACAGGTCGGGCAGCTTCGACTGCATTTGGGTGATGTAGCGCCGGTAGTCATCGAGGATCTGATCGGCCGAAGTTGGAATGTACTTGGGATTTGTTTTCAATGAAGCTCGAAACGACGCCAAGTCGGCAAAGCCCTCCTTCTTGGCGATGGCTGTCATTTCGGCCTGAATGCGATCGATTTCCCGCAAGCCGAGGTGGTGGATTTCGTCCGGCGACATGTGGGTCGTTGTCCGGGCGTATATGTCGTGTTCGTAGCGCTTCGGGCCGTCCGCCAAAGACGTAATTGAAAGCGTTGTTCGCCCTTGCGGCGCGTATTCCGTCCGGACAAACTCGGCGAACTTCCTGTACGCCGGAAGAACGTCGGTATTAATGGCCTGCGTGATCATTCCTGTCAGGCGCTTTTGATCTTCGACAGAAATTTCGGCTGGATATTTTTGGGTTGGCTTCAGAAATGGGTCAGCTTTGATGATGCCTTCGCATTGATCCGGAATCTTCTCTGCCAGGAAACGAACAGGCATCAGCTTGTCTTTCATGCCGGCGCGAAGGACTTCGATGTTCTGGTCGAGGGCGCGAGGAATCTGGTGCAGACGCGAAATGTAGTCCTCGTAGTGCTTGACCGAGTCGAAAGGCATGGCCAGAGGCAGATCCGCCAGGTTGGTGTGGATGCCAGATTGCTGGTTGATCGGCATCTCGTACTCTTTCAAGTCGAAATCGGCTACACGGATCTCCAGGGCGCGGATCAGCAAATCGTGAGAGAGCTGATCCTGATCCGAAAAACCGGCAGTAGGGATGGCTTTCAACCGGGTCAGGAAGTCCAAGTCTGTCTGATGGCGCTGCTGGACTGCCGCCAGGGAGTGGTTCGTGAGCTTGTCATTGTAGCGATAGTCGCCGTAAGCAGTTGCGCGTTCAGGAAAATTCCTGAGATCAGTCTCATACTGTTCGTCGAAGAGCGCATTTTGTGCTGCCAGACGTTCGGCTACCGGCTTGAGTTCTTGGGCAAGGCTTGATGATGCGATCAGGAGGAATAGCAAGCTGCAAAGGCGCATGGTGCACGTAAGACTATCAGAGCAGCGATGGGGGCGCTAGAATCCGCGAGCGCGGTTTTTTCTCGACGTATTTCCGTGGTTGGAAGACTTAACCGCGGAGACCGCAGAGTATTCGCCGAGGTCGCAGAGCTAATCCTGAACACATCAGCTCTTGGCGTGCCGCTTCCGAGGGCCCAGGAATGTGTGCGTGATGCGGTCGTGCCAACAGAGTCCGTCTTCATCAAGAAATATCCAGGCGTACCCCATTCCGAGCGAGGCCGCCGATAGGTAGGAAGCCAGCACCCGCCAGCGGCGCAAAGATCTCCTCGCGGGAGTGCCATCAAAGCGGCTCAAGTGGAGTCCGACGATGTGCAAGCCGGGAGTGGTGCCGGCGTAAACAATGAGCAGATACTGATACGAGGCCCAAAACAGGCAAGGAATGGCAGCTGCCAGACTAAGCATCTGAACCTGCGGGGGACGAAGCAGCACGACTTTCCAGAAGATAAATCCGAAGAGGCTCGATGCCGCGGCGATGATGACACCATCGATCAGCGAAGCGAGTATCCGGCGCCCGATGGGAGCGCTCTGCAGAGGAGTATCAATTCCCAGCCGCTTCTCGGGTTCCTGGGAGCGCGCCGGTTCAATGGTGATCCCCCCAAGCGCGGGAGGTGGAGGCTCTAGTTCAGGAACTTCCAAAATCCGCGGGCGGTCGATCACCGGTTCTGCTAGTTGGTCCGGCGGGGGAGGCGGCGGTCCCCACGCGAACCTGGGGAATTCAATGATTTTGGCCCCCGTGGCTTGTACTGTCGGCAGCGAGGCGCTTTGCACCGATGGTTCCGAAGGGGGCATCGAAGTCTCGTCCTCGACCGGAGCCACGATTACCTGTACTGGCACGGCTTCAGTTACCGGCGAGGTCGAGTCTTCGAAAACCGGAGCCTTGAGTGCCGGAGCGCCAGGCCCGAAGGGTAATCGGAGTGAGGGATATCGCGGCGGCGGGGCCTTGCGTCGTGAACGATATCGATGGAGACGCGCCGAGATCTCATCGCGCCAGGCTTCCACGTCCTCGGGTTGCGCAGATTCACCGAGAACGGTCACGTCAGGCGCATTCGGGGAACTCGCCGTTGGTGGCGGGCTGGGAGGGGGCTCCATAGGACAGTGACAGACTTCGCCGCACTTCTCACAAATCATGAAAACATGGCCCTGTGAGTGACTGCTCACGAGCAACCGGGAGGGGACCAACCACAATCCTAGCCTTCGTCGTCACTTTTCGATACAGACCGTGGCGTGCTAAGTTCACGATGCCACAATCAGCAAAGGAAAACACACTCTACAATCTGATGATGGTCTTCCGTTGATCTTCTTCCGATGACTCTGCGCACTAGATTCCTTATCACGGTGCTGTTTCTTTGTCATCAGATTCCCGCCTCATCCCTAGTAACCAGACAGTTGCCATCCGAAGCGGATCAAGAGACAGCGACCACGACGCGGAGCCAAGAGGAAAATGCAGGAGTTTCGACGAATAGCCCATGCGCTGCCCAAGCCGCGCTGCAGGATCCTGAATCCGCCACCATCTGCGCCGATAATCAGGAAAAGGTCGGAAATGTCTACAAACTCCACGGCCACGCCGAAATTCATTACCGAACCTACGTCCTGAAGGCCGATGAACTGACCTATAACTCAGACACCGGAGAGGCCACAGCCAACGGGCATTTCAGGATTGACGGCGGCCCAAACGATGACCATATCAGGGCGAGCCATGGAATCTACAATGTGACGGCTGAGACCGGGCGGTTTTATGACGTCACTGCGACGACAGGATTGAAGTTTACAGGCAGCCGTACGATTCTCACGTCGACCGCTCCTTTCGCCTTTGTGGGCAAGGTGGTGGAGAAGACCAGCCCTGAGCATTATGTCGTTTACGACGGCACCATCACCACCTGCGAGTTGCCGAATCCGAAGTGGAAGTTTCGGGCCCGCAGGGTTGTAGTCGACGCGGGAGGCAACGCCAGCATTTATCACAGCGAGTTCTTGCTGCATGGATTCCCTATTTTCTACTTCCCATACGCTACCCATCCAGTGGCTCGGGAAGCACGGCATTCCGGGTTTCTTGTGCCCACGGCGGGCCGATCCTCGTCAAAGGGCAATGTGGTGGGAGATTCCTTTTACTGGGCCATCAATCGCAGTATGGATGGCACGATCGGCGGGGAGTACTTCTCGAAGAGAGGATCGTCGCAGCGGGGAGAGTTCCGCGCCCGCCCCAGCGACACATCGTACGTGGATCTGAATTACTTCGGCGTAGTGGATCGCGGCATTGAAACCAACACCAGCACAGGGCCGCAGATCTTGCGCGAAGGTGGGCAGGAAGTTCGATTGACCGGCGATGGGAACTTCCATGGCTTCCGGTCTGTTTCCAACATCGATTACCTCAGTTCGTTTCTTTTTCGACTGGCCTTCAACGAGGTCTTCTCACAGGCGATCAACTCCGAGGTAAAGTCCCAGCTCTTTCTCTCCAAGGACTACAAAGGGTTCTCTCTAGGCGCGATGGTAGAACGCTATCAGAACTTCTTCCAAACAACGGATGCGGACGGAAATCTCTCCAATCCGCCGGCATTCAACTCCATTCGCATCCTTCATACCCCTAGTGTGGATTTCTCCAGTGTGGAACATCCATTAGGCCGCTCGCCCTTTTTCTGGACATTATCTGCCTCAGCCGGGGGCCTTTCGCGGAGCGAACCCGGATTCCACACCAGCAATCTGTTGGCGCGCTTCGACGTGAGCCCGGAACTCTCCCTCCCTCTTCAATGGCGAGGCTGGGATCTTAGGCCAGCTCTCTCGTTGCATGAAACTTATTACTCCGAGCGTTTTGTGAACGGAATCACTGAAGACAAGGGAACCAACCGCGAGGCGCTAGAGGGTACCGTCGAACTGCGCCCACCTGCGCTGGAACGGATTTTCGATCGGGAGCTCTTTGGACGCAAATGGAAACATGTGATTGAGCCGCGCATTGTGTACCGCTACGTAACCGGCGTAAACGACTTCGCGAATGTGCTTCATTTCGATGAGCGCGACATCCTCAGCGACACACACGAAGTCCAGTACGGACTGGTGACGCGGCTATACTCCAAGCGTCACCCATCGTCCGTTCAAGAGTGCGAGACCTCGATGACCGGGTTGGCAGTGGGTGCGGCCGCTCCAGAACAGACCGTACCTTGGGAACGCTCCCGGTCAGCAGACAGCCAGCGCTGCATCGCGGCGCCCGATGTGAAGGAGGTTGTAAGTTGGGAGCTTGCGCAAAAGTATTTCCTGGATCCCACCTTCGGGGGAGCTTTGATCACAGGACAGCGCAATGTTCTGGCTACAACTGAGGAACTGACTGGTATTGCCTTTCTGACTGAACCTCGGCACCTTTCACCTATCGTTTCGCGCCTGCGAGTCGCAACCGGCACGCACACTGACACGGAATGGGACCTCGATTACGATTTCCAATTGCGGCGCATAAATGCCAGCACGCTGCTGCTCAACTACAACGCGGGGCAGTTTACGTTTGGTGCCGGGGATGCGTTTCTGCAGATTCCGCAGACCACGCCTCCAAGCGTGACTGAGGGCCAATGCGGCTCTATGGAGGGTACTAAGCAGATTACTTGCAACTTCCAGCAGTTTCGCATCGCCCTTGGGTACGGAGGATTGGCGAGACACGGCTTTAGTGCCGCGACCAGTTTCGGGGTTGATGCTGAGACCGGACACCTGCAATTCGCCACTGCCCAAACCACATACAACTGGGACTGTTGTGGTGTCACACTGGAATACCGCCGATATGCGATTGCCAACGTGCGCAACGAGAATCTGTTCCGGTTCACTTTCAGTCTCGCGAATATCGCATCGTTTGGCAACCTCAGACGCCAGGAGCGTCTTTACTAGACTCGGTAGTGTGTTCGGCTGGTACGATAGTGACATGGAGTCCCTGGACAGCACGAACGCCAAAGCTCGCCGTCTAGAGGTCGATCTACGGGGGTTAGGACGCGTCCTGGTCGCGTACTCGGGGGGAATTGACTCTGCCTATCTTGCCTGGGCTGCACATCGCGTCCTTGACCAGGATATGCTGGCCGTTATCGCGGACTCCGCCAGCCTTGCGCGCACTCATCTTGCCGACGCCATCGCTTTCGCCGAGGAGCAGGGGATTCCGGTGGAGGTGATATCCACCGCCGAACTTGACCGTCCCGAGTATTCACGCAACGACGGGCAACGATGTTTTCAGTGTAAGGACGAGTTGTTTACCGTGATGGAGAAGCTGCGGGCTGATAAGGGCTTTGACACCATTGCGTACGGAGTAAATCTTGACGACCAGGCAGACTTTCGACCGGGCCAACAGGCTGCCAAGCTGCACCATGTTGCGGCTCCCCTGTTGAATGCAGGTCTGACCAAGCAGGACATTCGGGACTTAGCACGCTCGGCGGGACTCCGGATCTGGGACAAGCCGGCTTCGGCATGCCTTTCTTCACGAATCGAGTACGGCCGTCCCGTAACGCGCGAAGCACTAGACGTGGTGGAGCGGGGAGAAGACGCTCTCCGCCGCCTCGGATTTCGCCAGTTTCGGGTGCGGCATCATGGAGATATCGTTCGGATCGAGATTTCTCGGGAAGAGCTGGAGCGAGCCTTGAGCCCTGACATGGCAGCTCAGTTCACTGCGATCTTCAAGCAACTGGGATTCAAGTTTGTCACCCTCGATCTCGAGGGCTTCCGCTCGGGATCAATGAATGCTCTGTTGCCCGCCGAGCATCTGCTCAATCCAAAGTCGCGCTGACGCTCGTCTTTGCGCACCTTTGGGTATTGCTTCAAGTTGCTCTGATCGAGCGGTTGCGTTGTGCCTATGTGAGATAATCAGTTGATAACGAATGCATTTCAGGCGGCTCCTGTTGATTATCTTTCGTCGTTCCCTGTTTCTCTTGATCTTGATTTGCCTGGGTTGTGTCGCACAGACTGCGCCTCCTGACTTGTCGCGAAAGATCGAGCACCAGGTGCGCGCGTTTTACAGCCTGCCGCCCGAGGTCAAGGTGACGGTGGGAGCGATCACTTCCGCCAGCGAAGTTCCGGGCTATGACAGCGTCTCGGTAAAGCTTGACCAGGAAGGCAAGCAGAAGGACTATACCTTCCTACTCTCAAGGGACCGCAATACGATGCTGCGGGTCACGAAGTTCGACCTGAGCAAAGACGCCTACGCGGACCTCATGAGCAAGATCGATTTGAATGGACGCCCTTGGCGGGGCGCAAAAGGGGCGAAAGTTGTGGTCGTCAATTTCGACGACTTTGAGTGCCCATTCTGCTCGCGGATGCATCAGACGCTATTCCCTGAGATTCTGAAGGATTACGGTGACCGGGTCACGTTTTTTTACAAAGACTACCCGCTGGCCGAGATTCATCCCTGGGCGATTCACGCCGCAGTGAATGCGGGGTGTCTGGCGGCGCAGAATGCAGATGCGTATTGGGATTTCGCCGATTACATTCATGCCAACAAACAGGTCGTCGATAACGAGAGAAATCCCGCCGGCAGGTTGGACGCTGTCGACAAAATGGCCTTGTTGCAGGGACAGAGGCATAACGTCGACTTGGCGAAGTTGCAGTCCTGCCTGAAGGCCCAGAATGAGGACGCCGTGCGAGCTTCGATGAAGGAAGCCGATTCCCTTGGAGTCAACGCGACGCCCACTCTGTTTATTAACGGCCAGAAGATCGATGGTGCAGTCCCCATTGATGAGGTTCGAGCAGCACTGGACGCGGCCCTGCGTGATGCGGGTCAACCGGTCCCCCTACATACCCCCTCGTCCCCGACGCCCGCATCCAAGTAGAATAGCCGGTTTAATGAGGGGGCAGCCTTGATCCGGGTAAAGCTGTGCGTGCGTTTCCGAACGGAGAAATCGTGTTGAAAAGAAAATCATCCCTCGCCCAGGTAGCGGCTGGGCTATTCGTCATTGTCCTGCTTGCATTCGCGAGCGCCTGCAGTTCGAAGGTTGGCGGTGACGTCATGGCCACCGTGGATGGGCGCAAAATCTTCCGCAGCGACGTCGATAAGTACTACGACAATCAGGTAGCTTCGGCGCAACAGTCACCCACCGGGGAACAAGCCACTGCCCTGCGGCTTAATATTCTGCGGCAGATGATCGACGACGAGATCCTGATGCGCCGCGCCGAAAAGCTGGGCTTGCTCGCTACCGACGATGAAGTCGATAAGAAATTCAACGACATCAAGGCCCCGTTCACCCAGGAAGAATTCGAAAAGCGCATGCAGGAACGTAAGATAACCGTCGCCGACTTTAAACGCGACATACGGCGCTCGATCACGGTCGACAAAGTAATTAACAAGGAAGTCTCTTCCAAGATCAACATCACCGATCAGGACATTACCAACTACTACAACGCGCACAAAGCTGAATTCAACTTGATCGAGCCGCAATTTCATCTCGCCCAGATCATGGTGACCCCGGCACCGAACCCCCAGGTTCAAAACCAGAACGACAAGGCCCAGAACGAAGGGGATGCCCGAAAAAAGATCCAGATGATTGAAAACCGTCTGGACAGTGGAGATGACTTCGCGACCCTGGCAATGAAGTACTCAGAAGACCCCGAAACTGCTGGTAATGGCGGTGACCTCGGCACCGTGCCTGAGTCTGGCCTGAAAGGGACAGATCCGTCTACCCGGGACACGGTCATGAAGCTCAAACCCGGCCAGTACAGCCCGATCATCACCGTACCCACCAGACAGGGCGTAGGATTCCGTATCGTGAAGCTCGTAGCAAAAGAACCTGCAGGCCAGCGGGATCTTTCCGATCCACGAGTGCAGCAGGCGATCCGCTCTCAACTGCATGACCGGCGGGATCAGCTGCTGAAAGCTGCATACTATGAAGTTTTGCGGAATTCGGCGAAGGTGGAAAACTATTACGCGAAGAAGGTTCTGGACAACAACGGGATGGAAAAGTAGCAAGTAGCCGGTTTGTTCACCCAGTGCGATTCCCAGGTACCCAGTCGCCGATTATTCGACAATCGCGAGAACGTCGCCGGCACTAACCGCCGCTCCCTCGCTCACCAGGATCTTCTGAATTGTTCCCTTCTTGGGCGACTTCACTTCGTTCTGCATCTTCATCGCTTCGACAACGAGCACGCCGGCACCGGCTTCAACCACGCTTCCCTGATCAAGAAGAACGCGGACCACTTTCCCCGGCATGGGTGCGGTCAGCTTCCTGGGACCGTGATCGTCGGCAGCGGGAGTGCGAGCCCGCAGCGATCGCGGATCGCGAACTTCCGCAGCAAAGCGCTCGCTGCCCACCCAAATGTGCACATCGGCACCTACTCTCTCGCATTTCACTTCATATGCCTTGTTTCCCAGGCGAAGAGAAAGCACATTCGGGCGGGCGAGCACTGCATCGACCTCGACCTCGCGCCTGTCCAACTGGCAAGACCAGCGGCCTTCGACCTGGTTGAGATCGAGTCGATAGCTCCTGCCGTCGATGAGAACTTCGTAAGTCATGGACAGTTTCCCGTCGCCAAGTTTCAGTTCTCGGTTTCCTGAGGTCACCGCAACGACTCGCGCTGAGCAACCGCCTTCCACTTCGAAACTTGAGCCGCGTTACTCGTCGCCCCATTGACAACCCGTTCGCCCGCGCTCGCAGCCGCCGATCCGAGCAGGGCAAACATACCAGCGGCGATCACAGCGACTTCTACGGTCGGCGAATCTGGACATGTATCTCCAAAGCGATCCTTTTCCTTCAACAGACGGTCTAGAAAGCCGGTATCGATCTTCGCCGCGCGAAACTCCGGATTGCTGAAGATGCGGCGGAACAGCGAGATGTTCGTCTTGATGCCGCCGACGAAGTACTCGTTCAAAGCGCGTATCAGTCGCCCGATTGCCTGATCGCGGTCGGTTCCGTAGCCGATCAGCTTAGCCAGTAGAGGATCGTAGTCCATCGGAACGGTCCACCCCTCATACATTCCGCTGTCGCGGCGAATTCCCGGGCCGGATGGGAGCAAGAGCAGCGTAATCTTGCCGGGGCTGGGGAAGTAGTTGTTGTCGGGATCCTCAGCATAGATGCGACATTCAATCGCGTGTCCCCGGATCTGGACGTCTTCCTGCCGAAAGGGCAGTGGCTCGCCATTGGCGATCCGGATCTGCAGATGCACCAGATCGAGTCCAGTGACCAACTCGGTGACTGGATGTTCTACCTGCAAGCGCGTATTCATTTCGAGGAAGTAGAAGTCTTTCTGCTGGTCGACGAGGAATTCAACGGTTCCGGCGTTGGTATATCCGGCGGCTTGCGCCACCCGCACCGCGACCTCACCCATACGGCGTCGCATTTCGGCATCAACGATGGGCGAAGGAGCTTCTTCTACCACCTTTTGGTGGCGTCGCTGCAGTGAACACTCGCGCTCCCCCATATACACCGTGTTGCCATGCTCGTCGGCCAGGATCTGCATTTCGATATGGCGAGGATTGATGATCGCTTTTTCGATGTAGACTTCACCGTCGCCAAAGGCCCGTTCCGCCTCGCTACGGGCCGACTGCAACGCAGAACTGAGCTCTGCCGGAGCATGCACCAGGCGCATGCCCTTCCCGCCTCCGCCAGCCGCAGCTTTGAGCATGACCGGATAGCCTATGCGTGCAGCGACTTGCTCGGCCTCTTCGAAGGTATCGAGTCCCCGTGATGTTCCGGGAACAACTGGAAGGCCTGCGCTTTCCATCGCCTGCCGGGCTCGCGTCTTGGAACCCATCGCTTCCATCGCAGTCGCAGTGGGACCGATGAACTTCACGCCCGCGTCGGCGCAAGCCCGCGCAAACTTCGCGTTTTCGGAAAGAAATCCGTAGCCGGGATGAATCGCGTCAGCGCCAGATCGCTCGGCAACTCTTAGGATTTTCTTCAAGTCCAGATACGATTCGGCTGCTGCCGCCGGGCCGATGGGGTACGCCTCATCCGCTTTTCGGACGTGGAGCGATGCGCGATCAACATCTGAATAAACCGCGATGGCAGCGATCCCCATTTCATGACACGCGCGGATGACGCGCACCGCAATTTCGCCACGATTCGCGATGAGAATCTTCTTGAACATCAATTCCTTTTGCCAGCGGGTATCCGGTTCATGCGATCAAACCGAACATTGTACCGGACGGGCACTCGTGACGACGTGACGCATCCCAATTACCACAAGGTTCTTACCCCGCATTGCTACTTCTCTCCGGATAGTATGATCGACAGCGAATATCACACATGCAGCCCATTGCCGTTAACGAAACCGCGAGTACTCGTCCCTTGCAATCCCGCACCATGGATTGGCTGCAATGGCTCACTCTGTCACTCACTCTCGGTACCTGCGCTGTCCTGCGTTTTCACTGTGCTGCCTGCAAATCGTTCTGGTTTGATGAGTGCTTCAGCGTCGAACTAGCACGCATCAGTTGGCGGAACTTCCTGCACTTGATGTGGTGGCGTGAAGCCAATATGTCAATGTATTACATCCTGCTGCGAGGCTGGCTGCAGTTCGGCCAAAGGCCGTTCTTCATTCGGAGCCTGTCCATCGTCATTTCGGTCGTGACGCTCCCAGCGATCTATTGGCTTGCCAAACTACTATACGACCGTCGAGTCGCTCTGATCGCCACGGCCCTACTAGCTGTGAATGCCTATAGCATTCGCTACGCTCAGGAGGCGCGCAGCTACGCCCTTTTCCTGCTGTTAGCCACACTCTCCTCCGGGTGTCTCATCAGCTGGCTGCAGGCGATGTGCGAAGAGTTGAGGCCGCAATTTGCGACTTCAAATTCCCATGTCCCGCGTAGATGGGTCTATATCGGAACCGCCGTGCTCGCGGTTTATTCCCACCTTTATGCGCTGCTCCTTATTGCTGCGCACTGGATTGTGCTGTCACGAACAAGGTCGTGGCCTGCGGGGAAAGCGTCGCAACCTGTCATGCGCCGCACATGGAGCATGATTGGTGTGGCCGTCTTGCCCTTGCTGATTTTCGTGACCAAGACAGGAGCCGGGCCCATCCGATGGATTCAGCGGCCCGGGATCCGTGATCTGGCTGAGTTCCTCCAACACCTCTCTGGAGGCGAAACCTGGGTTCTTCCCGTGATCCTCGGGGCCGCATGCATCGCCGCCATTTTGCCAGTGCGACAATCGTTATGGTCGGGCGGTGAGACCTGGGAAGTCTGGCGATGTCAGTTCCTGCTCGTCTGGCTGCTCTTTCCGGTAATGCTCACTGTCTTGCTTTCGCTCGCTCGCCCAGTTTTCCTGCCACGTTATATGATCTTTTGCCTGCCAGCGCTCCTGATACTTGCAGCGAGAGGCTTGGCGAAGCTCAACCGGTGGTTACTTTCTCCGATGCTTGTACTGGTCCTGCTCCTCGGTTTGCAAGGGACCGCATTCGTGTACGGCCACGACCTCGACAATGAGCGGGATGCGTCGGGGGCGGCCACTGCGTTCATCCTCGATCACAGCGAACCGGGGGACGCCATCCTCTTTCACATCGCGGAGACGCGAGTGCCCTACGAGTTCTTTCGCTCTCTGCGGGCGGGGAGAAACACCGCGAGCCCGGATTTCACAACACCGCTCGGCCCCGAGATCTTGTTCCCGCGCCACGAATCAGGACTCGACTACCGTGACTTCACTGGTAAGCCCGCACTGGAATTCATCCGGGACGCCGCACCGCATTACTCGCGCGTGTGGCTCATGCTGATGAACAATGGCCCTGCAGAAAGACCCGATCCAACTACCCAAATGATGTCCCAGGTCCTTCCAGAAGCATTGCCGAAAATACAACGGTGGCACTTCAAGAAAGTGGAAGTCCGACTCTACAGCAAGTGATGCTGCGATAAAGGAAAAAGCCCCCCGCCTGTAGGCAGGAGGCTGATCTGTGAGACGATGCAGAATTATTTAGGCTGATCTAAAGTGATCTGACCACCTTGGGCAGCAGCGGCTTTTGCAGCTCGGGCCTGCTTCGCCTGCATGGCTTTGTCGACCCATTGATCGGCCGTCTTCAGATCCGCGGCGCGAGCAGCTTCGTCATCACACTCGAGGTCGCCGCGCTCACGGTACATCAGGTTCATGTAAGCCATGGCGTCGTCATAGTCTTCGCGAAGCTTGACCGCCTTATCCAGGCTATCAATGCCCTCCTGAATGACGGCGCTATTCTTCTCCTTCAGCTCTTCGCAAAGCTTCTTCTGGTCCTTGTTCTTCGCGCTGAGGTGCTCATCCGGCTTCATGCCCAGCTTGGCGCGTTCTTCCATGCGCGGCTGATAGCTTTGCGACCAATCGATGACTCCGATCGAATAATAGGGTTCGGCGTCGTTCGGGTCGAGATCCGACGCCATCCGGTAGTACTTCTTTGCCTGGTCCCACTTTTTCTCGTTGAGATACAAGTAGGCGATACCCTTGGCGCTGTTAACCTTCTGCTCGCGCGATGGATTCGCATCGATCACCTTCTGGTACTCGTCGATAGCACTTTGCGCCGTCTGCAGATTGTCTGGTGAGTCTATGCCTGGAACATATTGGGAGACATACGCTGTCGCCAAGTACATTCGCGCGTTGATCAGAGAAGGATCCAGATTGACAGCGTTCTGGAAATGAGTGATCGCCTGCTCGTAGTGGTTGTCTTTGTATGCCTTCACTCCCTTGTTCAGTTGGTCGCGAGCTTTCAGCTTGTCGCATCCCATGGCAGTGAAGAGCGCCAGCGCTACTGCCGCCAGCGTCAGTGATCGTAGATATGTATTCATTGCGGTATTAGTCTCCCTCGCCACAGCATCCTAGGCCTAGAGACAGCGGTTTGACAAGCGGCCCCTGCTCAGCACGGAGCCAATTCGCCTCCGTGCCGAGGGCCGAGTAGGAATCGTACAACTCCAGGCCGTAATCGCGAGCGGTTTAGCCGCCCGCTTCGATCTTCGCGGTGATCAGGCCGACCTTGTCCACGCCCGCGGCGTGAGCGAGATCGATCACGTTTGCGACATTGGCAAAGGGAATCGCATCGTCTCCCTTCACGAACATCACCTTCTCCGCGCGCTGTTTGTAGATGTCGGTGAGCCGCCCCTGCAGGTTATCCCAAGTCGCATCTTCGTTGTTGATCTTTACTCCGGGGTCCTGTCCCGGGCCTCGGTCGATCAACTGCACGACGACAGTACGGTCAGGCGTGTTGTTCTTGGGCGCATTCGGCGGCGGTGGCTGCGGAACCAGCGCATCCAGACCTTTCGGGGTCACCGGTGAGATCACCATGAAGATGATCAGCAACACAAGAAGCACGTCGATGAGCGGCGTCACGTTGATGTTCGCGTTCTGCCCACCCTTCGTGCCAACATTCATACCCATAGAAGCTCTCCTCTATTGCCCAGCCTGCGCAGGTGCGGGCGGGGGTGTATTGGTTTTCTTCTGGTCGGTCAGCAGCCCCAGATCGTCAACGCCAGCCGCACGAACCGAATCCACGACCTGCACCACACTTCCGAAACGGGCACGCATATCTGCCTTCACGTACACGCGTTTGTCCATTTTGTTCGCGAGGCGGTCCTTGACCTTGGTCGTCAGATTGTCGATGGTTGTCTGTTCGCTACCGAAATAGACTTTGCCGTCGCGCGTTACGGAAACCAGTAGTGCATCTTCTTTATCAGCGTCCGGCATCTGCTCCGGGTTGTTCACCTTGGCCATGTCCACGCTGATGCCTTTCTGCAACATGGGCGTGACCACCATGAAGATGATCAGCAGCACCAGCATCACGTCTACCATGGGCGTGACGTTGATTTCTGAACTGACCTTTGATCCTTCGTCTCTCTTTGCTAACGCCATAGTCTAAAATCTCCCGTGCTCCCGCTGCGGCTTTCGAGAACCAGCGCACGTAAGTTGGGAACGTCCGGCGCCGGATCGCTCCAGCGCCGGACAAGCAACTCATTGCGGAAGTCAATCCCGAGCGTTATCGACGAACTTCGCCGCGCTTCTTGAGGAAGTAGTCGATCAATTCGCTCGATGAGTTATCCATCTCGACGTCGAAGGCTTCGACGCGGCCGGTCAGATAGTTGAACATCATGACGGCCGGGATGGCGACGAGCAGCCCGATGGCCGTCGTGACCAGCGCTTCCGCGATACCTCCGGCGACTGCCGCCAGACCGGTTGCCTTCGAGTTGTTGATGCCGATGAAGGCGTTCAGAATGCCCATCACCGTTCCGAAAAGTCCGACGAACGGAGCCGTCGAGCCGATGGTGGCTAGACCGCCCAATCCGCGCTTCAGTTCGGCATGAACGATAGCTTCGGTGCGTTCCAAGGCGCGCTTCGATGCTTCGATGGTTTCACCAGGGATTGCTCCCGGGCTGTCCTGGTGAGCCTTGAACTCCATCAGGCCGGCAGTAACCACCTTGGCCAGGTGACTCTTCTTGTTACGCTCTGCCACTTTGATCGCTTCGTCAATGCGCCCATCGCGTAGTGCACCCGCCACGGCAGGGGCAAAGGCGCGAGATTGCTTGCGGGCTGCACTGTACGCCATCCAGCGATCGATCATCACGCCAATCGACCACCCGGACATGATGAACAAGATAATGACGACCGTACGGGCAACCCATCCCATCGCCTTCCACAGGCCAAGGGGATCGGTCGCCATGGCACCGCCGCCTTCCTGGACAATCCAGGCGGCTGCGGTGTGAACGTGACTGAGAACGGCTGCTCCTACGTGAAGTTCTAACATGAGTTGCTTTTCCCTCCTCGGAAAACTTCCTACTCTATTGGACCCTTTGATGCTCTTAACTGTTCCAACCGCTGGCTTGGATTCTTGACCGGCGGATGCGCGGCTCGCGCCACGCGCCCGGTTATCGCAGCGATAGAAGTAGCAGGCTGGAGGTCCGGGCTCTCGGAAAAGCCCTTCCCAGCCACCTCAATTCGGCGGGAGGGGAGGGCTGAAGCACACAAATTCCCACAAAAACCAGAAACTCACCCGACTGGCGATTTAGCCGCCAGCGAGCGAGAAATTCACCTGCACAGTCGTTTCGACCTCCACAGGTTCGCCGTTCAACAGGTACGGCTTGTACTTCCACTGCTTCACGGCTTCAATGGCAGCCGGTGCGAGCATCGGGTGTCCGCTGACCAGCTGAAGGTTCTCAATGTCGCCAGTCTTGCTGATCTGCGCCTGCAGGACAACTGTGCCCTGAATACGCGCCTGACGCGCGAGCGGTGGATATGTCGGCTGTACCTTGCGAACCAACAGTCCGGATTGTACGCCAGACGACACGCGCACGCGCTGCGGCGTGGCGATCTTCGGCATAGCTGTGACCGCGCCCGCGCTGGCAATGCTACCTAGCACGCCGCCCATCGATCCGCCCGGAACTCCACCCGGAACTCCACCAACTACGCCCGTGGTCGCCATCACCGGCGGCGGTGCTTCGTCTTCCTTAATCATCTGGACCTTTTGTGGAATCTTGGTCGGAGTGCGCAGCTGGCCATTAACGATGTCGGTCTGGATCTGCTTTACGATTTTGACCGGTGCTGCGGCGGGCGGTGGTGGAGGTGGTGGAGGTGGCGGAGCCACCAGGAATGTCATTAACTGTGTCTTCGGCAGCGCTTCAGTGAAGATCAACGGAATCAACACCATGACACCGACGATCACTACCTGCAGCGCGAATGAGATGAGCGAGGTCCATCCCCGCTTCGTCTTCAGTTTGCCGCCTGACTCGATAAGGCTGTCTTCAAACATAGAAACTCTCCCCAAACTTGGTCAGACCCCTACGGATACTTAGACACCGACTGCTTCTCCTTTGCTCCCAGAATCTAGAATCCGCATCCCGCAAGCCTGGCTTCGACCGAGGACGCGTCGAGCAAAACCTTGTAAACGCTTACCTAACAAGGCGTAACCCAATGATTCCAAAGATGCCATCCGGTAAGTTACCTAGCCTTGGCCACCGGCATGCCGACTGGGCGTTTACCTTTTTCCATCCGCCAGTCCTGGTAAGCGACCAGGATCGGAGCGGCAATCGCGATCGACGAATAAGTCCCGATCAAAATGCCAATGACCAGCGCGAGGCTAAATCCACGAAGCACCTCGCCGCCAAACAAGAAGAGAGCAAGTACAGTAAGAAAGGTTAAGCCCGCTGTCAAGATGGTTCTGCTAAGGGTCTGGTTAATGCTCCGGTTGACGATCTCCGAAAGCTTCTCCCGACGCATCAGTTTAATGTTTTCCCGGATGCGATCGAATACCACGATTGTGTCGTTATTGGAGTAACCAATCAGGGTAAGGAGAGCGGCAATCACGGTCAGTGAAATGTCTGTATTCGTCAGGGAAAACACGCCTACAGTGATCAGGGTATCGTGAAACACAGTGACCACCGCGGCAATCCCATAGATCCACTCGAACCTAAATCCAAGGTAGACCAGCATCCCCAAAAGGGAGTAAAGCGTGGCTAGACCGGCCTGGGTACGCAACTGGCCACCGACTTGCGGTCCTACGATCTCAACATTTTGGACATGAAAGTCTGAAAGAAAGAACCCCTCTGGAATCGAAGCCGCGGCGGCTGGATCCACCCCGGGCGCTCCTTTGAGCAGATCAAACGAACTGAGGAGGCCGCTATGTACCTTGTCACGAAAATCCGCAATTGCCTGTGCCTGCGCCGTGTATTTCACATCGGCGTCCGTACCCAGGTGCATCGGGTCTTTATCCATCAGGAAGTTCTTAATGGTAAGCAGAGCAGCGTTGTTCAGATCCTGTTTGCCAGGCGAAGGGTTGGTCTCAAGCGTCTCCACGATCTTATTCTTGCCCTGATCGATGGCTCCTTGCCCGCTGGTTTCGCGCAGTCCTAGATCGATGAGGACTTCATTGAGAGATGGCACGTCGTAGGGCTGGATTTTTGGATCTTTCAATCCGGCTCGATCCATGACTGAGCGAATCGCGCCCAGATCTGGCGTATGGGAGAACTTCACATAAACCAGCGTGCCGCCTCGAAAATCAACACCCCATGGAAGCGGCGTTCCGGTTCTCGCCCATCGAACTCCCATGGAGATCACACCGGCCACGCTGAAGATCAGCGAGAAAGCAAGGAAGTACCATTTCTTGCCTAAGAAATCGATATTAACGTCGCGAAAGAACTCCACTTGTTGCTAGCCCCTTATCTTTGCGAATCGTACTGAGGGCATTTGGCCCTCCCACCGCGAATGCTCCTAAATGCTCAGCGATTCTCCACGCTGCTTGCGGCTGAGCACCCAATCAAAAATCACGCGTGAGACGAATACAGCCGTAAACAGGTTGGCCAGCAGACCAAACGTCAGTGTGGTCGCAAACCCCTTCACCGGCCCTGTGCCGAAGATGAACAAAATTGCCGCCGAAACAATCGTGGTCACGTGAGTGTCCACAATCGTGATCCAGGCATGGCTGAAGCCCTGATCTACGGCTGAGGGAGGCGTCTTGCCATTCCGCAATTCCTCGCGGATGCGCTCAAAAATCAGCACATTTGAATCCACGCCCATGCCGACTGTGAGGATCACTCCTGCAATTCCGGGCAGGGTAAGTGCCACGTTCACCCCGGCGATCGTCGACCACCCCAAGAACCCGAGCAGGATGATCAGGTTCAACAGCAGCGCGACGTCCGCATTGATCCCAGCGCCCCGATAGTAGATCAGCATGAAGATCAGCACTGCGACCATGCCGATCACGGCTGCGGTGACGCCAGATCGGATCGAATCGGCGCCCAGGGAGGGCCCCACAGTGCGCTCTTCTAGGTAACGAATGCTAGCCGGTAGTGCTCCGGAGTTGAGGATCATGGACAGATCCTTGGCCGCCTGCGCATCCATGTGTCCGCGAATCTGGACCTGGTCACGGATGGGTTCGTCGATGGTCGCGACTTCTCTCACCTTGCCGTCAAGCACAACCCCGAGGCTGTCCTTTACGTGTGCAGATGTGAAGTTGAAGAAGCGCTGACCGCCCTCACGAGTCAGCTGGAAGTTCACGTCCGGCTGGCCATTCTGATCGGAACTCGGATCGGCATGCCTTAAATCTTTGCCGCTAATGGCTGATACCCGTGAAACCAGGAACCATTGTTCACCCTCAGCCCTACCGCCCAACGTGTTACCAGGGAGCAGCAGTTGATCTGCGGGAATGATGCCATTGTTCGCCTGCAGCGCTGCAACCTGGCTGGGATACGGTCCGCCAACGACCTGCTTGATCTCAAGCATGGCCGTGTTTTGCATGATTTCTTTCACCCGTTCCGGGTCATCCACGCCGGGCAATTGCACCAGAATCTGGTACTGCCCCAGCCCGTGCTCCTGGATCGTCGGCTCGCTGACGCCGAGCGCGTCGATGCGGTTGCGGATCGTCTCGATCGCCTGCGTCACTGCCCGACTCTTCAGGTCTGACAGGTTCGAAGGCTTCATCGCCAGATTCCAGCTGTCGCTGGCGCCGCTGGTAACGTCGTACTCCGGCAGGCGTTCCTGCACGATGTTGCGAAGATCGCTGCGCGCACCGGCCGGTACACCCCTGATGACAAGGTGATCTGGATTATTCTGGGGATCGGGCTGTGGGATGTCGGTGTAGTCGATCTTGTGGTTGCGGAGCTGCTCCTTCAGCACTTCGATCGCATTCTGAGCATCGACGTTAACCGCGTCGTTGACTTGCACCTGCAGAATGAGATGCGTTCCACCCTTCAGATCGAGGCCCAGATGAATGTGGTCTGTCAGCGCGCCTAGCAGCGCGTCTTTGCCCAATCCTTTCGGAATTCCGAACATTCCGAAAAGGAAAAATAGCATCGTGCCGACGATGAATACCAATCTCCAGAGAAGATTCTTGTTCATAAAAATCAGTGGTCAGTGGCTGGTGGCCACTATTTCGTTTTCACTTCTTCCTCGGTCGTGCTCACTTGCACTACCGAGGCCTTCGTGACTTCCAGGACAAGGTTGTTCGGTGGAACGCGGAGATGGACCGAGTCATCCTTGAGCGCCATCACCGTTCCGCGCAGCCCGCCGCTCGTGGTTACCTTATCCCCGGTCTTGAGCTGCTCCAGCATGCCCTGCCATTTTTTCTGGCGGCGCTGCTGGGAATAGAACATGTAGACAATGAGAAGCAGCAGGGGCAGGAACAGCACCATGCCACCAAATGCTCCTCCGCCACCTGCTTGCAGGATCAACGATAACGGCATCATCGAGTCGAAGTGCATGTACAGGACACACCGCGTGCGCCCACTAGCGTCGCGAATCTCTGTTTCACCAATGGGGTTTGGATCAACTTCGGCCGGGTTCCTCGGCCTCAGGCTTGGATCCGGGGAGGTCTTTCCTTAGAGTTCAAGGCTTCCGGTCGAGACCAGCACTAGAAAGAAAGCGGTACTCTTCCCCAAGTGAAATAGAATGCCGTACGCGCCGCATGGTGTCAAGGTAGAAGCTCAAGTTGTGAATCGTGTTCAGGACTTGCGCCAACACTTCATTGGATGCATAGAGATGCCGCAGGTAGGCCCGGGAGTACCGCCGGCAAACCTTGCACGGGCAATTAGGGTCGAGCGGAGCGGGGTCCTGGGCGTAGCGCGCCTGCTTGATGGAAACCTTCCCCTCGGAAGTGAACAGGAGCCCGTGCCGTGCCGCCCGTGTGGGCAGCACGCAATCCATCATGTCGACACCTAGATTGGCGTACTCGACAATCTCTTCAGCTGTTCCCACGCCCATGAGATACCGCGGTTTGTCCTTGGGAAGATGCTCCAAAGTCGATTCCACGATTTCGCGGGTCAGTTCCCGAGGCTCGCCTACGCTTAGCCCTCCGATCGCGTACCCAGGGAAACCGATCTCGATTGTCCGCTCAGCGGACTCCTTGCGGAGAGCCCGATCCATGCCACCCTGCACGATCCCAAACAGGGATTGAGTCTGCGCCGCATGTGTAGGGACGGACGCCTTCGTCCGTCCCGAGGGGCGAAGCCCCGAGTCTTCGGCAGCATCCAGTGGTTCCGAGGCCTTTTCTCCCGCCGACAGATTGGATGCGGAGCTTTGCTCCGCGGGCCGGACGAAGGCGTCCGCCCCTACACAGGCCCAAGGCACCTCGTGCTTATTATCCTCAAAATACTTCTTACTCCGCGCTGCCCACCGCGCTGTCATCTCCATGGATGCGCGCATGCGCGCCTGATCCGCGGGATACTCGGTACATTCGTCGAACACCATGATGATGTCGGCGCCGAGCCCGATCTGTGCTTCCATCGCGCTCTCGGGGCTGAAGAAATGCGTCGAGCCGTCGAGATGTGAGCGGAACGTGACTCCTTCCTCTGTCACCTTGCGCAACTCGTTCAAGCTGAAGACCTGGAACCCGCCGGAGTCCGTCAGAATCGCCCGCCGCCACGACATGAACCCGTGCAACCCGCCCATCTTCCGCACAGTCTCAACACCGGGCCGCAAGTACAGGTGATACGTATTGCCGAGGATGATCTGCGCCCCGAGTTCTTCCAGCAGTTCCTGCGAAACTCCCTTAACGGACGCAACGGTGCCCACCGGCATGAAGACAGGCGTTTCAATCTCGGCGTGTGGCGTAAGAGCGCGCCCAGTGCGAGCCTTCCCGTTCGTTCTGGTGATCGAGAATTCGAGCGACATGAATGGACAATTCTAACCTTGCAGCGAATGCGGGACCCGATCGAGGGCTAGATCATCTAGGGGTTCCGAATCAGAGTGAAAACCTGAAATCGTCAAGCGGAAATCAGGATGATCTCTCCGCGAATATTGGGCCCATCCACAACCAATCTCCCTACGCAGACAGGTAGTTTGAATCGCCTGGGTCCTGCGCTGCCCGGATTGAAATACAGTACGCCGCCGCGCGTCTCATCTTTGGGAATGTGGCTGTGTCCGTAAATCACGGCGCGAAAACCGGCAACCTCGGGCTTCAGATCAAGCTGTGCGAGATCGTGCAAGACGTAGATCGAAATCTCCCCAACTTCCAACACCTCCGACTCGGGTAGCCTGCGCGCCCACGGACCTTTGTCGATGTTGCCACATACGGCCGTCACCGGCGCAATCGCGCGGAGTTCATCCAGAATATCGGGGGCCCCCACGTCACCGGCATGAACGATGTGTTTGGATCCTTGCAATGCCGCCAGCGCCTCGGGACGAAGCAGCCCGTGGGTGTCGGAGATGACGCCGATGTGGAAGGTCGTTCTCAGTTTCTCAGTTTCCGCTCACGGCCCGCATTCATGAGTTCATTCATTTCCGCGTGCGACGGCGCACTTGCCATTTGATCGTACGTACCAGCCGTCCTTAGCTCATCCACCACTCGGCGCAGCAGTCCCATCGCTGCCCGCATGGGGCCAGAACCAAGGCTAATACGCTTCACTCCCATCTGTGCCAACTCTGAGACGGAAGGCGAACCGGGTACGGCAAGAATATTCACTGGACACTTCAGATCAGCAACGATCCGCTTGATGCTTTCCGTGTCCCGAATTCCGGGAACGAACACGCAGTCTGCGCCTGCGTCTCGAAAAGCAGCGAGCCGCCGTATCGCCTCATCGTAACGCTTTGCAGCCTCCCCCACCTGCAGAAGGTAGACATCTGTGCGCGCATTCAGCACCAGGGCTATCGCGAACTTCGCCGCCGTCTCGCGGATGGCACGAATTCTCTCCAATTGCAAAGACAAATCTGTCAATGGATGGCTGGCATCGCCGGTCGCATCCTCGAAATTCATTCCGACTGCACCAGCTTCAATCACACTGGCAGCTGTCTGGCCTGCGTCCTCCGGCCTGTGGCCATAGCCCGCTTCGACGTCGGCGGTTACAGGGACTTTCACCGCGTCCGCGATGCGCGCAATTGCGGCGATCATCTCGGCGGCAGGGATCTTCTGACCGTCGGGATATCCTTGGGCAAATGCAATGCCAGCACTGGTGGTCGCGATCGCTGGCAGGCCAGCGCCTTCCACGATCCGGGCACCGGCGACGTCCCAAACATTGGCGAGCAACACAGGATCCTCCCCCGTGTGCATCGCCAGAAACGCTTCCGCTTTCTTCTTTTGTTGGGAATTCGGCATACGTCGCATTGGATGCGTTCAGCGCCCCGTCCTCTTCATCCTTTCCAGGAACTTCCCGACGCTCACTACTGCCCGGCCCACGGTCCCGCGGCCAATCTCCTGCACGTCGTCGAGGGCGGTGACGCGTAGGGTATAGAAACGTCCATCGAACGCCTCCAGCACAGCTTCCGCTTTGATCTGAGCCCCAACGCGGCTGGCGGCCCGATGCTCGACATTGATCGATGTCCCCACCGTGATCTCGTCCCCTTCGCAGTACGGCTGAAGGGCATGAAAAGCCGCGGTCTCCATCAGACGAATCATGTCGGGCGTGGAATATACAGGAGGTAACTCGGGATGGTGCGAGGTAAGGGTGTGCTTGAACTCAACCGTCTCGGCAGCCTCTCCTCGCGTTCCCAAAGGAATTTGTTTCGCCAAGCGTCGCTCTCCGAAAACTAAAGAGCCAATGACTCAACGGAATCATTGGCTCGAATTCAAATGCATCAAAGCCTATGCAATCGCCAGCGCTGTCCGCCGTGCATCAATCCCATCGAGCGCCTGCCAGAGCATGCGGGCAGCGTTTTCGGCCGCGTCCAGCGCCGCATCCGCAGCTTCGGGGTGGTTGGTAATTCGCTTTTCGAGCAGGTTCCGCCAGACGCGGGCGTGGTGCACATCAGCCTCAGCGTGCAGAGAAAAATATCCGCATGTTTTGTCGTCGGCACCATACATCTCGCGCAGCCCGCGTTCCTTCTCGACCGCAACCCGGGGGACCTGCGACTCATAGGCATAAAAGGCCGCCAAAGCTTCCTCGGGAAGTCCCTGGCTTGCGAGACGATGGAAGTAGCGGATCAACTGCCGGATCTCCGGTACAGGGCTATGCCACTCCAGGTTGCGGGACGATCCCATGCCTTCGGCGAAATCCAGCCACAGGTCGGAATGCGGGATGCCATTGCCGCCTTTGCTGCCCTCAACACCTTTCTCGTCGCACATGTTCGCGAGCACAGCGTGCCGGAGTTCCCCTTCCTCCAACCGCAATCCCAGAGCAGCCAGATAAGAGGGAAACGCCTCGACGTGATGATAGTAGTCCTGCGCGTAAGCGCGCAGATCTTCACGCGTTAGTCGTCCCGCAGACCAAGCCTTGTAGAACGGATGGCAGAGCAGGTCATATTTGGAGACACGGGTATCTAGTTCCTGGAAGAATTCGGTGGTATTCATAAAGCTCCTAAGGTGGGACAGGCCAATATACGGACGTAGAAGTGATCCCGCAAGTGATCGGAATCACCGTGTTTTCCAAATTGCTAGAATGAAAGAAAGAGCGCGAAAGCGCGAACCGGGGTCACAAGCTCAGCGCTCTCGGCGGGCTTTCCCGGCGCTCTCGGCGGTTAGAGCCTTGAAACGCAGAATTCTCAGAGAAATTGCGCCGAGGTCGCAGAGACAATCCGACCGCCAGAAGTCGTGGCGTTTCAAAGTTGTGCGAAGCTAATTCGACCGACTCGTTTTCCGGTCGAAGTTTTACACTCCGTTTCCGAATGCCTTTTACCGAACATTTCGACGTTGTCGTTGTGGGCGCGGGCCATGCAGGGTGCGAGGCCGCGATGGCCGCCGCACGCATGGGCCTGAAGACCGCGCTCTACACGCTCAATCTCGACTTGATCGCACAGATGTCGTGCAACCCGGCCGTCGGTGGAATCGCCAAAGGGCATCTTGTCCGCGAGGTGGACGCCCTCGGTGGCATCATGGGCGAAGTGACCGATGCGGTAGGAATTCAATTCCGGCTGCTCAACACATCTCGAGGCCCGGCGGTATGGTCCCCGCGCGCACAATGCGACAAGCAGGCTTACCGCCTGAAAATGCGCGAGGTGCTCGAGTCACAACTGAATCTCAAGATCAAGCAGGCAGAAGTCGCAGATCTAATAGTCGAACCGTCGTTGGTCGATAGTCGTCCGTCGTTAATCGAAAACCGAGAACCCGGTCCTTCTGCGAACGACCAACGACCAGCGACCAACGACGCCTTTGAGGTGAATCCCCGCCGTGTCCTCGGCATTCGACTGCGTGACGGACGCACGGTCGCCGCGAAGACCGTCATCATCACGACTGGGACATTCCTCAACGGCCTGATTCACTGTGGCGAGCAGCAATACCCTGCCGGGCGCTCAGGGGAGCCACCTGCCGTGCTGCTGGGTGAAGCTCTGAAGAGGCTTGGACTACGCGGATGCCGCCTCAAGACCGGCACTCCTCCGCGCCTCGACGGACGCACTATCGATTGGTCGAAGTTTCCGGCGCAACCCGGCGACGAAGATCCCACTCCCTTCAGCTTCCGCACCAGACGGGTAGCCCACCACGATTCGCAGGTTCCCTGCTACATCGCCTGGACCACGGCTGAGACGCATCGCATCATCCGCGAAAATGTTCACCGTTCTCCCATGTACAGTGGCCAGATTCAATCGATTGGCCCGCGATACTGCCCTTCGATCGAGGATAAGATCGTCAAGTTTCCCGACAAGGAAATGCACCAGCTTTTCCTGGAGCCGGAGGGCCGGAATACTTACGAGATTTACGTCAACGGAATGAGCACGTCGCTGCCCGTGGAAGTGCAGCTCGCGATCCTCAAGTCGATCCCGGGGCTCGAGAAAGCTGAGATGCTCCGCCCCGGCTACGCCATTGAGTATGACTCGATCGACCCGACGGAACTGGAGCGCACGCTCGAAACTCGCAAGGTTGCTGGATTGTTTCTCGCCGGCCAGATTAACGGTACGTCCGGCTATGAAGAGGCAGCGTGCCAGGGACTGATGGCCGGCATCAACGCGGCACTGCAGGTCAAGCAGGAGCCGCCACTGATACTGGACCGCACCGAAGCTTACACGGCCATCCTGATCGACGACCTGATTTCCAAGGGCACGAACGAGCCTTACCGCATGTTCACATCGCGCGCCGAGTTCCGCCTGCACCTGCGCATCGACAACGCCGACCGTCGCCTGACACCCCACGGGCGGCGCGTAGGACTGATCTCGGACGATGCTTGGGCCAACTTCCAAGCGAAGCAGGAACGACTCAGCCAGATGAAGAAACAGATGGAGTCATCGCGGCTGGTACCAGAAATGTTGAAGTTGCTCCAACCGAATGTTGCCGACGCTGATGTGGCGACGGCCCCCGGCTGTCCGGCCGAGCAAAGCTCGCCGGGCTTTTCCTCGGCGCTGGGCCAAACGCTGGCGCAGTTGCTAAAGCGCCCCGAGGTGGCGGTCGACCAACTGGCTCCAATCCTGAACAACCTGGCCCCAGAGTTCTTTATACGGAATTGCTCTGTGTCTCCTGTGCCCTCTGTGGTGAGCCTTTCTTCAGAAGTCCGCAACGAATTGAAGTCAGTAGAAACCGAGATCAAGTACGAAGGCTACCTGCAGCAGCAGCAGCGCGCCATGGAGCGCCTGAAGAAAGCCGAGCAGCACGCGATCCCTGAGTGGTTCGATTACAAGTCGGTCAGCGGCTTGTCGCGCGAAATGCAGGAGAAGTTGTCGAAGGTCCGCCCGCGGACCATTGGTCAGGCGTCTCGTATTCCCGGGGTAACTCCGGCTGCGGTCTCGCTGGTGAATGTCTACATTGAAATCCAAGCGCGCCGCCGCGAGCAGGCCGCCGCGCTTTAGTTCTTGCTCTGGGTCCGCAGCTCTTCCGCGATCTTGAGTTCGTTCTCCGCCTCGTCTTTTCTTCCCATGTCACGGTAAGCCTGCCCCAACAGGTGATGCGTCGTCGCATTATTTGGATCCATCGCTGCCGCCCTTTGTAATGCGCGCACCGCCAGATCGAACTCGCCCTTCTTTTCGAGCACTTTTCCCATCAGAATGTACGGCCCGGTGGTCGTGGCATCGAGCCAGATGGAGCGTTGCAGAAGCCGCTCCGCCTCGTCATATTTCTGCACGCGGGAATACGCATCAGCCAGCTTGTAGTAGGCAGCCGCATTAGCCGGATTGATTGCCAGCTCTTTCTGAAACTCCGCAATGGCCTCCGGCACTCGTGATTTGTAGGTATAAAGCTCTCCCAGAAGAAAGTGGGCCAGGGGCAACTTGGGATCGAGCGTGGCCGCCTTTTGCGCATACTCCTCCGCGATCGGATCGTACTCCTGCCGCAACAACATTCGCGCAGTGAAGAGATACGCCGCCGCAGAATCAGGCGGAACATCGAACATCTTGCCGAACGACTTGCGCGCCTGGTCGTAGTTCTTCATCTGGATGTAGCAGATACCCAGGATGTAGGCCGCGTCGACGTTCGCCCGCGGATACCATCCCTGCACCTTCTCGAGGAGGGGAATGGCGTCCGCTGGGTGTCCCATCAGGTAATGCGACAGACCCAAGAGTTGTGTAGCTTCGTTGTTTGAAGGGTCCGCAGCTGTCGCCTTCCTGAGGTACTCAACTGCTTTCGGGTAGTCGGCTTTTTTGTAGTACGCCGTGCCCAGCTCGAATGCGAGACCGTTGGTGCTCGGATCGCGGGCCTCTATGCTCTGAAGCTGAGCGATCGACTCATCGATCTTGCCCTGTTGCATCAGCTTCCGCGCGCTCGCGAAATCAGAATCGGAGGACGCTTCTTTTTGCGCTGGTGGAGTCGATTGGGCTGCGAAACCTGCTGACAAACAAATGAGCATTAGCCCCAAGCAGCTTGCGAACCGACGTACCGCAAATCGCACCCTCATAGTGAGAATTAGAGCACAAGTCGCGCTCGCTCAGCGGGCTCCCATACCCTCTACGCCGCGGGTTTTCCCTTAGTCGAGAGCATGGATTTCAACCGTCAGTTGGGATGCCCGGACATCTCCTGCTTCAACAATTGCAAATTCTCCCTGGCAAGCGGCTGTTCCGGATCAATTTCCAAGGCCCGCTCGAGATGCTTTCTTGCCTCGGGATATCGCCCCATTTGTGCTAACGCCGCGCCAAGATTCGCTTCTGCACCCGCGTCGTCCGGCCTCAGGTGCAAGGCGATCTGAAATTGCCTTGCCGCCCCAGCGAAGTCGTTCTGCCCGCTGAGGGCAAGTGCCAGATTGTAGTTCGCATCAAAGTAATCCGATCGCTCCGCGATCGCTTTTTGGAGGAACTCGGCACCTTGGGCGTGATTCCCCTGTGCCACAAGAGCCGCGCCCAAAGCGTTGTTTCCAGTCGCGTCGTCAGGGCGCAAATTCACCGCCTCGCGGTATTCGCGAATCGCTCCGTCCAGATCGTCCCTGGCTTGCAGCATGGAAGCCAGGTTGTAATGTGCTTCGAAATCACCTGGATTCTTTTCCACATTGTGGCGGGCCAATGCCTCTTGCAAAGCCAGCCGGGGATCCCCTTTTGCCGGATCGAAATTCACCGGCAGAACCTGGAGCCAGAGGTGACACATCTCGTCGCTCGAACGATTCCCCCCGCGGACTCGCATGGGCGGGTGATTCGGATTCATCGGATTCTGGTCGGAATTGTCATAGCTATAGCGCAGGCTGATGTTCGTTCCCGCAGGCAGCTGCACAGGTTTGACATAGCGATACACCGCTTGCCAATTCAAATTCCATCGGGGAATGTAGATGAGCGTCTCTTTCCTACCACCGGGAAGCGTCGCATAGGCCTGAAGGTCTCTGCCCAGATAGTGTGCGTGCGGATAGATCGCCATCAGGTCCACATCAACCGGAAGGGTAAAGTCATCGCTAACCTGAAAACTCCTTTCGCCCGCCGGAATGTCGAGCTTTAGGTCGTTTTCAAGCTGCAGCAGCATCGGGAACTTCGTAGCCGGACGCGATCCGAAATAGAGCCCAATGCTCGGTTGTATCGCCTCCTGCTTGCCTGAAGGCTGCAAGTGCGTATTGAGAATCAGATCTGTCCCCTTGTCCAGGCGCAGTTCCATCCCCTCGGGCTCAACGTATGGAACCGATCCGGGTTTCCAGAACAGAAGATGGCTGTCCGGATCGAACACTTGCGATTCGATGCGGATTTCCATCCCTCCAAAGCCGGCACCGGGGTCGCTTTCGCGCGATCGCGAATCCCCTGAGCGATCGACAAGAATGTTGGCGTGATGCACGTAACGTTTGTCGCCGGGGCGGATTTCCACGGCTTTCACCCACTTCGTTTCTTGAATGGGCACCGGAAAAATGAAATTCCAGTAGGTATCTGTCCCGCTTGGCGGAAGCACGAAAGGCTTGCTGGCGGTCAGGATCAGGTCGGGATTTCCGAGGCGCCAGCCTTCGACGAACTTCGGCTGTGGAGGAAGATCGGACGGATTCCCTTCTACCGCACCCTGTTCGACCCACCGAGAAATCAGGCCGATTTCGGACTCGCTCAGTCGCAATTCATCGGCGAACTGCAGTTCTTGCGGTTCCGGGAGCCATGGAGGCATCACTCTAGCTCGCGTGGCGTAAACAATTTGGCGAGCATGCTTCTTGACGTCTGCATAAGTCAAAAGCGAGAAGGGCGCGGCCTCACCGGGATGATGGCAAGTAGAACAGGAATGAAAAATGATAGGCGCGATCTCACGATTGAAAGTGACTGATTGGCTGGAATTCCACTCTTGCGGCGCGCCAAGAGAAGCAGGCCTGACGGCCGACACTCCAAGCGCGGAAACCGCCCCCGCCAGCAGAAGTATCCGCGCCGACGTGCTTCTCACCAGGATCACTCCAAATCCGAAATATAGCAACCCACGCCGCGAACTTCCGCGCGTGGAAGGGTTTTGCCCGCTAAGGCGGCGCGGATTGCGTCGTCGAGTTCGTGCGTTGTCGGCGCGGGGCGCGCGCGCCCCAGGTCGATGTACCAATCATCAATGCGGCCGTCGTATACCAGATGGCGGTCGTGGTCGAACACCGCGACTTCCGGAGTGATCTGCACGCGGCTGAGCCTTACCAGCGCGTGTTCTGGATCGCGCAGCACCGGCAAGCGATATCCGTATTCTTGTACCGACTTGCGAATATCTTGTGCGTTGTCGTTCTTATCGGGATACACCAGAAAGAACTTCGCGGCATTGGCATAGCGCTTGCTGATCTGCTGAATCGAAGGGGCGTAGCGAGCGGAGACCGGACAGTCGCGCCGGAGAAAGACTAGCACCACTACTTTTCCGGAGTCTTGTGCCAGGGGAGAAGCGCTCCGCCCCTCGAGGTCGAACGCTTGTTGGGCATGAGCGAGACCTGATCCCGCTAGAACTATAGAGATCCATAGCCGTCGAGATTGAACTCCCCAGTCCATCGCAGGCCCCTTACGGCCGGTGAGGATTCTAAGTCCGGCCAGGGGTAGTGTCCATCCCCGACCTGCGCCAAAATCGCGGTAGCAAAAATCCCGTACTCTGCCTGTAGGTGGCATATTCCTCTCCGAACTCACGAGTCAGCATCGACTCCTCTCGCATCGCTTTGCGCGAGTGCGCTGCCACCAGCAGAACAATCGCCAGCAACCCGCGCCATTCGCCCAAGACCAGCGCCGTTCCGATGGTCGCCACCAACATTCCTGCGTAGATCGGGTGCCGCACAAAAGCATAGGGCCCAGTGCGGATGAGTTCATGCCCCTCTTTTAGGGTCACCCGCGCGCTCCAGTACACGCCGAGGCAATACCGCGCCCAGACCGAAATCGCCGTTCCTGCAAAACTCAATCCGATGCCGAGATAAGCCATCCACACCTCTCGGGACACAAAGCGCGATGCCAGCGGCCCGGTTCGCAGCCACCGGCCAAACAGCAGGCTAAAGGCAAGGACCACCAGGACCAACGTGACCAACCGGTCCAGCGATTTCTCCCGCGTTTTGGTGCGCTTCACGCGCAGCCATGTAATCGCCCAATAGGCAGCGAATAGATACCAGGGAATTAACGCGATTTGCGACAGTGTGAGTGACTTCATACTTTTCGTCCTCAGCTTCTCGAGGCAGCCCTTGCCATTCGGCGCAAGTGCCGGAGCCAATCCTGTTCCATCTCGATCTGCTTGCGAATGTAGCGAACAATCTCACCCCCGAACTTCCCTAGATCCATCTTGCCCTGCAGCGATTCGAGACCTTCTTCTCGGTGCTGCAGGTACTTCTCGCGGCTGGCGAACAGCAATTCGGACGCTTCGGGCTTGAGGTACTCCAGCAGCCCCAGCCGCATCCGAAACGCCTCCTCCGAGGCGGCATCGGCGTCTGTGAACTGGTTAAGCCGTTCCATCAGCGTTCGGCGGCCCTCCGCTGTAAGCGCATACTGCTGACGCGTCTGCCCGCGTTCTCCTGGAACCGATTTCTTGCTGACCCAGCCTTCCTGCAAGAACTTCCGCAGCGTGGGATAAACAATGTTGTTGTGCAGGGCCGGCTGCCCGATCATCCACCCGGCCTCTCGCTTGAGTTGGTACCCGTACTTGGGGCCACCAAGCAACAAGGCGAGAAGTAATATGTCATTCATGACAGTGTCAATTTTGTTCTAATTAAAGTGGCGTGTCAAGGCGTGGTTTGCTCTTTGGTTCTTGACTCATTGACCTCGGGGATCCGAAGACCTGGCTCGTAAACTCATCATCTTCCGCGGCAGAGTCGCTACAATGGGGTGCTCATGATTGCCCACTTGCGCGGAAAGCTGCTGGCCAAACATCCCAATCAAGCGGTTGTTGAGACTGCCGGCGTCGGCTATGACGTGACGATCAGTGTGCCCACTTTTTCCGACCTTCCGGGTGTTGGTGCGGAGGTCGCCCTCCACATCCACACGCACGTGCGGGAAGATGCCATCGCGCTTTACGGATTTCTGCGCCCAGCAGAGAAAGTTCTGTTCGAAAAGCTGATCACGGTCAGCGGCATCGGACCGAAGTTGGCGATCACGATCCTGAGCGGCATGGTAGCCGACGAAATGGTGGGAGCGATTCGCGGCAACGACCTCGCCCGGCTCACGCGAATTCCGGGCATTGGCAAGAAGACGGCCGAGCGCATGGTGCTGGAATTGCGCGACAAACTTCCGGAAGCAACCCCGCTGACAGTCGCCGCGGCCGCACCCATGAGCGCGATGGAAGAAGATGTTCTCTCCGCGCTCGTGAATCTGGGATATCAACGTGCCACCGCCGAGAAGGCGCTGGAGTCCAGCGTGAAACACGGCAAAGGTGTCTCGTTCGACACGCTATTTCGCGCGACTCTGGCGGCACTATCGAAATAAAAGAGAGATCACTTCTTCGATGGGTCAGCGCCATCCGTTGTGAGTTGCAGATTTCCCAGCACCAGTTGCGAGATCGGATGCGGCCACGACTCAAGTCCGCTCTTTCCTGCCTTGACGGGAAGGATGGTGGTCTTGAATACATCCTTCTTGCCGGGAATGCTCATGAGCCCTTCCATACTTACTCCCCGCTTCATCTTGTTGTCGATGGTGAGGGCCATCCCAAGACCGTCCTGCAATTCTTTAGGCTGCTCGAAGCCAAACCAGACGTCAGCTTTCGCCGCATCAGGTTGGTAGCGGATTTCCGTCACACGACCATCCTTCACGACGAGGGTTACTCCGAATTTGTCGCCGGAGAACAAGTACACCTCGTTCTCCCGAACGTACGGCTGACGCTCATAGTGAATGTCGGAATAGTGCTCTTTGTCGACCTTGAGCCGCAAGGTGAAAGGTTGGCGCGTAACTGGGCTTTTCGGTTTGGGCGTCGAACTCTGCGCCGACAGCGCGGGGATACAGGCCGCAAGGAGCACCCCTGCGGCGACGAGCGGACGAAGGTTCGTCATATCGAGAAGCTTACTACTACTTGCCAATGCAAAACCTGCTGAAGATCAAATTCAGAATGTCGTCGGTGGTTGTCGCGCCCGTGATCGCATCAAGCGGTCGCAGCGCGTTATAGAGATCAAGCAGAAGCATCTCGTGAGGGACTTTGTCGGTAACCGCTGTTTGAGCTGCTCCGAGTGCTGTTAGCGAGTCCTGGATCAACCCCGCATGCCGGATGTTAGTCAGAAACCCCGTCTCCTGAGCGCCCGTGTCGCCGCAGATGTGCTTCAAGATCTCGGCACGCAATTCAGCCAATCCCTCGCCGGTTACTGCCGAAGTGAAAACATGTGGGGTGGCCCACTTCTGGCCGGGCTTGCCAGAAGTGGGGATTTTTGCGGATACACTGTGATCGTGCCTTCCCAAATCACTCTTGTTCTCGACCACGATCATTGGCCTTTGAACCGCCTGCGCAAGCAGTTCCTCATCTTCCATTGTCCGCTCCGCTGAGGCATCGAAAACCACCAGAACCAGGTCTCCATCGGCCAGCGCCTCCATGGACTTTTGAATTCCGATGGACTCCGCCTCGTCCAGCGCCTTGCGAATGCCGGCAGTATCGACGAGTCGCACCGGAATACCGCCGATTGCGACCGTCTCGGTAACCAGATCTCTTGTGGTGCCGGGAGTCGCCGTCACGATGGCGCGTTCCCGCTCGACTAATCGGTTGAACAACGAAGACTTCCCCACATTCGGCCTGCCGACAATGGCAAGCATCAAGCCTTCATGCACGATTTTTCCGTAAGCAAAGCTGACGCTGAGCTGCTCAAGCGGCGCACGAACGTCAGCCAGGTGTTCGAGAATCCTCGCATCGGGGAGAACGGAAACATCGTCCTCCGCAAAGTCAATCCCCGCCTCAAGCAGCGCGATGAGCTCCACCAGCTTCTGCTTGATGGGCTGCAGCCGCCGCGAGAGTGCGCCATCGAGCTGCTGTGCCGCTACTTTCGCCTGATATAGAGTCTGTGACTCGATCAGGTCACGTACTGCCTCGGCCTGGGTCAGATCGATGCGCCCATTGAGAAACGCCCGCATCGTGAATTCCCCAGGCTCCGCCAGCCGCGCCCCCGCCGCCACACACAGCTCCACAATGTTCTGCAACACAACCGGCGACCCATGAGCCGAAATCTCGACCACATCGTCGGTAGTGTAGGAATACGGCTTGGCGAAGTAAGTGACCACAATCTCATCGATCCGCTGAGATTGCTTAGACGCGGACGCCTCGTCCGCCCCCGAGCGAAGCGAGTTGACGCACGCCGAACTTGCCCGAGGCGGCGGGGCTTCTACCTGGGATGCACGGGCTTCAACCAGCTCCCCGAACACGGCCCTACCCGGCTCCAACTTAAGCCGCAACCGCAACATCGGCCTGGTTATCCTGAGTGCATCCGGCCCTGCGATCCGCACCACGCCGATTCCCCCTCTCCCAGGCGGAGTTGCGATCGCGACAATCGTGTCATCCAGATTCACGCGCCGATTGTAAACTGGTTGGTTAAAACGTCGTTGCTCGTTTGTCGTTGGCCGTTGGCCAGATCGATTGGCCTTTCGCTAACGACCAAAGGCCAACGACTAACGACGGAGTAAAACATTGTCCGTAGCCGACGAACTCTTAGCCGCCAACGAAATCTTCGCCCGGAGTTTCAACCTGGGAGACCTTTCCGTCCGCCCGCGCCGCCACGTTGCCGTCCTGGCCTGTATGGATTCCCGCATTCTCTTCGAGCACTGCCTCGGACTCCGCCCGGGTGACGCGCACATGATCCGCAACGCCGGCGGCATCGCCACCGATGACGCGATCCGTTCGTTGATCGTCTCCCACCACCTGCTCGACACGCAGGAATTCATCATCATCAACCACACTGATTGCGGCCTGCTGAAGGTGAAAGAATACGATCTGCGGTCGAAATTAGCTGAGAAAATGGGTACGGTCGCCGCGGAACCCGCCCATTTTTACGCCTTCGATGATCTCGATGAAAACGTGCGTCAGCAGATCCAGCGTGTGAAGTCACACCCGTGGATCCCGAAACACATCCCGGTGCGGGGATTTGTCTACGACGTCAAGACTGGACGGCTCCGGGAAGTCCTGGAAGAACGGAAAGTTGAGGCGGGCTAGTCGTACTCCTCGCGTGCACGCCTTCACCGCAGAATCTCAATCAGCAAGACCCAGGCGCTGGCGATCCCTGCTGCCAGAGAGAGCATGAGCCCAACTGCAGACCAATAAGGGGCCACTGAAGATCCAACCAGAAAGAGAACTCCAGACACGAAAAAAGGAATGCAGGATACTTGTGTTTGCATGATCCTCGCAAGAATCCAGTGACGCGGATTTCCCATCCGCGCCGCGACATATCTGGCCTGCGTATACACCTGCATTGCCCACACAATCGACGTGATCCCTAGAAGGAGGACGCCGAGCGTCCGCAGATGTAATCCCGGGACCAGATACGTGGTGGCAATGGCCACAACGCCGAAGAGCTGGACCAAAGACTCGGCTACACGTCCTGTCAACCCAGGCGTCACAAGGATGCGGGACAAATTGATCGATACTGCGACAAACAGCAGGCCGGTGAGGGTTGCACCAGCTTCCGCAACGGTAGAGAAATAACTGCTCCAGATGTTCAAGGATATGGAGTTCACAAGCCCTCGCTCGAGGCACAACAGCGTAAAGAGCGCGGCAATAAATCACAAGTCGCGCAGCTATCTGGCGACGATCTTCTCGATTTCGCCACGCAACTCGCCGTACGGCACGGCCCCCGGGTGGTACCAGGCCACCTTGCCTGCCCGGTCAAGGAGCACCAGCGTAGGCGTAGTTGAAGCTCCATACATTTCGAAGTTGTACTTGCTGATCGGCACCGGCATATCAAGCAAGCCCGGGTAGAACCGATGCCGCACCGCATCGATATACTGCAACTCATCGCTGGGCCGCGCATGCTCGATCTGCGCCGTGTACCCGTAGTAGCGGGTAGGCCCAATCACCTTCAGCCCCTTCGCCGCATACTCCGACCGCAACTGCGTGATGATCGGCGCCTCAGCCTTGCAGTCCCCGCACCAATGCGCCCAGAAAAACAGCAGGACCGGAGAACCTTTTAGCGAGGCCGAACCCGGCAGCGGTGCACCCAGGAACTCGTCCGACTTCAACGTCGGCGCGATCCTCCCCTGAAACGACAGCAGGTTCAGGTTTTTCTGAATGCGGTCGTGAATTGAGGTGTTCCCGTAAGTTCGCAGGGCCGATTGCAGCAGAGCGATGGCCTGCGCCTTCTGCCCGCGCGCCGCCAGTACCTGCGACTGCACCTCCAGCGCAGCACCCAGTGCCAAAGGCAAGTGCGGTTCGGCGTCGAGAGGACGCACCTTCAATTGCTCAACCGCCAAGGTCTTCGTCTCTTTCGCATAGGCGGCCGCCTGATCGTATTGCCCCTGATCGAGCGCCGCACGTCCCAGCCACGAATATGCCTCGACATATTCCGCGTCGGTCCCGCGCTGGCCGCGGTAGGAGTTGAGTTGGGCCTCGGCGGCGGAAAAGTTGTTCTGGGCCAGCGCGTAGCGGACCGATTCCACAATCCCCGCCCACGACGCCGTTGCGCACAACACGACTGAGACAAGAACAATCCTGGATCGCATGCAGTAAGTATGATGACCATTTCCTCCAAAGGTGGCAAACCAATGCATGTCCGCTCCGTCCCAACCAGAGCCGCAACTCAGTGCCGGGCTGTCAGACTCCACCGCCGGGGTCACAGAGGAGCTTGACCGGAAATCCGTAAAGATACCATAAGTCTTTCACAATCAATGTATTAGACGATACATCTCACGAATTCTGTAGCCTTTTCGGTGCACTCTAACGTACAATAGAGATGCGTTTGACTTTAGAGTTCCTTCGCAGTACAAGCATCTCCGCTTAACCTAGCGTGTGACCTGCCTGCAGAAGAATCCCGAAAGTTTCAGCGCTACATCAAGAACAAAGGAACAAGCAACACATGGAAACAGGAACAGTGAAGTGGTTTAACGACGCCAAGGGCTACGGTTTTATCAGCCGCCAGAACGGTGAGGATGTCTTCGTGCATTTCTCCGCCATTCAGGCCAGCGGCTTCCGCAGCCTCCAGGAAGGTCAGCAAGTGCAGTTTGACGTGGTCAAAGGCCCCAAGGGCTGGCAGGCAGAGAACGTCAAGAGCGTCTAACACCGCTTCGCAAGTGACAATCCGCAATGAGGGCGGCCAGCAATGGCCGCCCTTAGTGTTTT